>NZ_JAYLVU010000001.1:0-1160605 GCF_048059115.1 Idiomarina sp. HB | reverse complement strand
CTACCCCGCTGAACAGGTTGAGCTCTGCGAAACCTTGTCCAGACTATTAATAAAACAGCCCCCAGCTTACGCTGGGGGCTTTTTTTATGTCCGAAACAAACACCTTACTTCAGCAGCGGCTACGACCAAAGTCCAATTTCCCCTATTAACAATCCCACTTACATTTGTTAGCGACCCAAAAACAATAATGTTGAACAACTGGAGGGGACGTTATGGCATTCGAAAGCGAATCTCATGCCAAAGCGTATTGGAAAGAGAACCTCAGCTTGATGCTCAAGCTGTTAGTTGTATGGTTTATCGTTTCCTATGGCTTTGGAATTATACTGGTGGACGTGCTTAACGAAATTACTTTCTTTGGCTTTAAGCTGGGATTTTGGTTTGCACAGCAAGGCTCCATTCTGACTTTCATCGTGCTCATCTTCATTTATGTGAAGGGCATGGCCGCGTTAGATAACAAATATAATGTACACGAGGACTAAGGCGCTATGGATATTCAAACGCTCACCTTTATAATCGTCGGCCTGACCTTCGCGCTATACATTGGTATCGCAATTTGGTCACGTGCCGGCTCAACGAATGACTTTTATGTAGCAAGCGGTGGTGTTAACCCGGTAATGAACGGGATGGCCACAGCTGCTGACTGGATGTCAGCTGCTTCTTTTATCTCAATGGCGGGTATCGTAGCCTTCGCTGGTTATGATGGTTCTGTTTACCTAATGGGCTGGACAGGTGGTTATGTCTTATTGGCCATGTGCCTTGCTCCTTACCTACGCAAGTTTGGCAAATTCACTGTGCCGGACTTCATTGGCGACCGCTACTATTCACAAACCGCTCGTACTATCGCAGTAATCTGCGCTATCTTGATCTGCTTTACTTACATTGCAGGACAAATGCGTGGTGTCGGTGTTGTATTCTCCCGCTTTCTGGAAGTGGATATTGCAACGGGTGTTATTATTGGCGCAATCATCGTTTTCTTCTACACCGTACTCGGTGGTATGAAGGGAATCACGTACACACAGGTTGCACAATACGTTGTACTGATGTTTGCTTATGTTGTACCTGCTGTATTCATCTCACTATTAATGACGGATCATTTCTTGCCCCAAACTGGCTTTGGCGCAACCATAGCTCAAGACGTTCCGGGCGGAGGAAGTTACCTGCTTGACCGGCTCGATGGACTGTCTCAGGAACTTGGTTTTGCCGCATATACAGAAGGTATGCGTAGTAAAGTCGATGTGTTTTTCATCACAGCTGCATTAATGGTTGGTACTGCTGGTTTGCCTCACGTTATCGTGCGCTTCTTCACCGTACCTAAGGTACGCGATGCGCGTCGCTCTGCGTTCTGGGCTCTGACCTTTATTTCTGTGGTTTACTTAACAGCGCCTGCTATTGCTGCGTTTGCCAAGGTCAACATGTTCAATACTATCAACGGTCCTGAATTAACGGGTGTTGAATATGAAAACGCACCAAGCTGGATTAAAAACTGGGAAAAAACCGGTCTGATCACTTGGGAAGATAAGAACGATGACGGCAAAATGTTCTATTCAGGTGATGAGCGCAATGAAATGACTATTGACCGTGACATCATGGTTTTAGCTAACCCTGAGATTGCTGATTTGCCAGCCTGGGTCGTTGCACTTGTAGCTGCCGGTGGGGTAGCCGCTGCGCTCTCTACATCCGCAGGCTTGCTATTGGTTATTTCGACGTCAGTTTCGCATGACTTATTGAAACGAAATTTGGCACCGAATATCACGGATAGACAGGAGCTTTTCTACGCCCGACTCGCAGCTGCGGTCGCGATAATTATCTCGGTTTACTTCGGTATCTATCCGCCCGGCTTCGTGGCGCAGGTGGTCGCCTTCGCGTTCGGCTTAGCGGCAGCGAGCTTCTTCCCTGCGATCATCATGGGCGTATTCCATAAGCGTATGAACCGTGCAGGTGCAGTAGCTGGTATGGTTGTCGGTATACTGTTTACCTTCTGCTACATTGTTTACTTCAAGTTCGTCGCTCCGGAGTTAAATACTCAGGAAAACTGGTTATTCGGTATCTCACCGGAGGGTATTGGTACTTTAGGTATGATAATCAACTTTGTTGTTGCGGTTGTTGTGCATAAATTTACTGGTGACGCCCCGGAAGATATTCAGGAGCTGGTTGAGTCCATTCGTTATCCGAAAGGATCGGGTGAAGCTCAGTCTCACTAATGAATAACATAATACAGTTAAAGCCCAGCCCGAGTGCTGGGCTTTTTATTGACTAAGTTGTGTTAATACACAAAACTGAAGTCAGCTTTTCCACATTGAGGTCAGCTCATGGAAGTAAATGCATTTCTAAAAGATTGCCCTCCATTTGATACGTTATCTGAAGAGCAGAGAAGTTGGGCGGTATCTCAATTGCAGTCCGTTTATATGAATGAAGAAAACTGCAATGAAATTATGAAAGACATGCGACCTGCACTTTTTATAGTGCGCTCGGGAGTCTTTGATTTGCGAGGCGCTGATGGACGGTTAATTGAGCGCCTGGAAAATGGCGATCTCTTCGGCTATCCGTCGTTGTTATCGGGTCGAGAAGTAGTAAATAAACTTAAAACAATAGAGGATGGCATTGTTTACGTTTTGCCTCAGTCTGCCTTCGATCGTCTTCGTAATGTGTCGAAACCCTTCGAACAGTATTTCATCAGGGCGCATGGACAACGCTTGCTAACAGAGCAAAAAAGTGACGAAAATGATGAGCTTGACTGGAGTGAGCAAACGGTCGGTAATGTCGTAACAATGCCCCCCGTTAGCTTAACCAGTGACACCTCTGTACAGGAAGCGGCAAAGCTGATGTCCAGCAACGGGATATCCTCTGTGCTGGTTGTAGATGATACCCAGCTTGTGGGAATATTGACCGACAGAGATCTGAGAAACCGCGTTGTGGCAGAAGGCTTGCCGCTTGACGTTCGAGTTGCCGCAGTAATGACGCAATTACCTGAATCTGTTTATGAGAATCGCTCATTAATGGATGCGCTGACAACAATGACTTCCAGCAACATTCACCATCTGCCCGTGGTTAATGATCAAAATCAACCTGTAGGCATGGTGACCGCTACCGACCTAATCCGCCAGCAACGCAGTGATCCGGTGTTTCTCATCAGCGCCATTCGTAAAGCCGGTAGCAAAGAGCAGTTAGTAGAAGAGGCTAGAAAGCTTCCGGACTACCTGCAAACTTTTGCCAGTCGCGTAAAACAAACCTCAATACTGGGTCGTCTTATGGCGTCGGTTACCGACGGTATGACACGCCAGCTTATACAGTTGTACGAGCAAGAGAATGGCGCTGCACCGGCTGCATACAGTTGGCTCGCATTTGGCTCGCAAGGAAGGGAAGACCAGACGTTAAGTTCGGACCAGGACAATGGCCTGTTATTGAGTAACGGTTTAACCGACAAACAAAAGGATTGGTTTGCCGGTTTGGGGGAGTATGTTTGTGAGGGGCTCAATGAATGCGGTATCCCCTCATGCCCGGGCAATATTATGGCATCTAACCCTGATTGTCGCGGCACAATAGATGAGTGGAAAAAGCGTTTCACTAACTGGATAGAAAGTCCGACACCTAAGGCTTTGATGTACTGCCAGATATTTTTTGACAGTCGTCCGGTGGTGGGGCCCGGTAAGTTTTACCAAGAGTATCGTAAGCAAATAGCTGATTTAGCCAGGAATGAAATGTTTTTAGGAAACTTAGCGATTTTAGTCAATAAGATAAGTGTTCCGCTTGGGCTTTTTAATCGGTTGCGTACAGAGGACACGGATGATGGCGACACCATTGATATCAAGCGCTACGGGATTGCACTTATTAATGATATTGCCCGCATTTATTCTCTGCAGGCAGGGCTGACATCGCCGAGTACGCCCGCTCGACTAGCAGCTTTAAAAGGGAGTAAGCTGCTAAACCGACGCGATAACCAGTCGCTGCTGGAAGCCTGGGAATTTCTGACTCAACTGAGGTTGAATCATCAGCTAAAAGTTTGGGGAACAGATAAACCCAAAAACGCAATAGACCCGGATGAGTTAAGTACCTTATCAAGGCGCCAACTGAAAACCGCATTTAAGATAATTAAAGAAGCCCAACAGGGCGTAGGCTTAAAATTCAGTCGCCAGGGTTATTAGTTATGGCGCAATGGTTAGAGAGACTTGCTCATTGGTACGACCGCCGGCAAAAGCTAAAACGCCCCTGGCAAGAGTTGCGGTATGTTGCGCTGGATATTGAAAGTACCGGGCTGGATCCAAAGAAGCATCAAATATTGTCGATTGCGTGGATGACCATACACCCGCCAGTAATGCACTACGGCAATGCTCAATATCATGTTTTTGCTCACGGACAGGAGCTTGAATTAGGTCAAAGTCCGACTATCCACGGTTTAACCCAGCAAGACTTTCTGCATAGCTCGGAGCCCAGGCAAACGTTCGGTATGTTAAGTCGAGCTTTGAATGATGCCGTATTAGTTTGCCACCACAAAGGCATGGACTGGCGGTTTTTGAAGCATATTGAGGCGGAGTACGGCACACTTTTTAAACCGCTGGCAGTTTTCGACACTTTAGCTTTTGAAAAAAACAAACTTGAGCGGAATCCTCAGCAACCTATTCAAGGTGGCCAACTAACGCTGAGTGCGTGTCGAAAGCGTTATAACTTACCTGACTATCATGCTCACCACGCACTAACAGATACCCTCGCTTGTGCAGAGCTTTTTTTGGCGCAGTGTTACTCAAATGAGAACTCTAATAGGCCAGCAACCTCTTTATTAAAAAGAGCGGCTAATTAGGTATTTTAGATGTATTTAAAAACATGATACCGTGGGAATGTTACAAGGTGTTACAAAGTTTAATAAGATGTTTCACTGCGTAATATTGTAACTTTTGGAGATAATAAGTCTTAAAAACCCAGGGAAATACAATCATGAAAAATTCAATATTCAAAGTGAGTGTTGCAGCATCAGCTGTGGCTTTGACTTTAGGCAGTGCCGCACCGGCTCTTGCTGATGAGTCAAAAGGTTTTCTGCTTGGTAGTGCAGAAAACCAGGCTGGAGATGCAATTAATGATGTCCAAATTACCATAACGAATTTAGAAACAGGATTAACTCGTACCGTTACTACCAATGAAAACGGTAACTACCGCTTTCCTTTACTACCGCCCGGACAGTATTCTTTAAAAGCAACGAAGTCGGGTTACGGAGTGTTGGAAGAAGAAATGCTGCGTGTGCAAGTCGGTGGTCGTACCAATATCGATTTGACACTTGTTACTCAAGAACAAATGGAAACAATCCAGGTAACAGGCTCGGCTATTTCTTCTATTGACACTACATCGTCTGAATCTGAGCTCGTTATTGGCCAGGACTTTTTGAGCAAGGTTCCTGTCCCTCGTGATCTTTCTTCAGTTGCTTTGCTAGCACCGGGCACAACCCGCGGTGACTCAGCGTTTGGTAACCTGGCTTCCTTTGGTGGGGCGTCAGTGGGTGAAAACGTTTATTACGTCAATGGCTTGAACGTAACGAACTTCCGTAATGGACTTGGTGGTTCTGAGTTACCATTCGAAATGTACGAAACGTTTGAAGTAAAAACGGGTGGTTATTCTGCTGAATATGGACGCTCTACGGGTGGTGTCATAAACGCTACCACGAAATCCGGTTCGAATGAATTTAAAGCCGGAGCAAGTGCTTATTTTGAGCCATCTTCACTGCGTTCTGATAAACCAGATGTGATCCTGACTGACGAGGAGCAATTAGCCCGCAACGGTAGCCCTTACTATCAGTTAAATAGCAAAGATGAAATTGGTGAAAACAACTACAACGTTTGGGCAAGTGGCGCACTGGTCGAAGATAAATTGTTTTTCTTCGGTTTGGTTAACTTTAAAGATCGTGTAAGCGACTTTGCTACTGCAGGACAGTCCTACGAAAGAGATGCATCAGACGTTTTATTTGCTGGTAAATTAGACTGGTATATTACCCAAAACCATATTATCGAATTTACGGGTTGGGATAACTCAAGCGAACTGGAATCCAGTAAGTACGCTTACAATGCCGAGCAAGACGCGCAAGGTGAATTGTACGGTGATTACGTATTAGACCGCGGCGGGAAGTCATATGCGGCTCAATATACGGGTATTTTAACCGATGACTTAACGCTAAGTGTTTTATACGGCGTTAACGAAGCCACTTATACAAACCGTAACGCGAGCTCGGATACTGTTGCTATCTATGCAGACGGTTACTCTGGTCAGTTTACAAACTTTGGTTTAGCAACGCCTTCTGTTCAGGAAGATAAACGTACAGCTTATCGTGTTGATATCGATTGGTATGTCCACCCGGATCATACGATTCGTGCCGGTATTGACTATGAAGATATGGAAGCTTACGAAAAAACTGAGCGTGCTGGCGGTGTAGCTTACACTTACTATGGTTGTGACTCTTCAGGTTTCTCTGACGGTGATCTTGTCGGATGTACTTTGGTTGATGAAAACATTTACAGCAACGAAGGTAGCTTCGAGACTAAATCGAACGCATTTTACGTTCAGGATACTTGGTACGTAACAAACGACGTTGTTGCCCGCATTGGACTACGTAATGAGACATTTGAGAACTACAACAAAGCCGGTGAAAAGTTTGTTGATGTTTCTGATCAGTGGGCACCTCGCGTTGGTTTAAGCTGGGATATCAATGGTAATGGTGAGAGCAAGTTATTTGCTAACTATGGTCGTTACTTCTTGCCTGTAGCAACTAATACAAACGTTCGCCTTGCTGGTGACGAGTACTATGTTGTAAGCACCTATGAAGTTGCCGATATCAACGATGATAATACACCTGTCTTTGGTGACTTAGATGGCCGTTCTGTCTATGCTGACGGTACTTTGAAAGGCACTGGTGAAACAGTTAACGCTGATCTTGACCCTATGTACCAAGATGAATACATCCTGGGCTATGAAACCATGGTTTCTGAAAATTGGTCAGTAGGTGTTAAAGGTACGTATCGTGAGCTCGGCAGTTCGCTGGAAGATGTGGCGATCGATGCTGGCTTTAACGAATACCTGCAGGATGAGTTTGGTTCAGCTTGTACTATGTGTGCCAGTGGCTTCCACTATTATGTTCTTACCAACCCCGGTAATGACGTGACTATCACTACCGATCCGGATGGTGAGTCTGGTCCACTGGAAAATCAACAGTATACAATTCCGGGAAGCTACTTAGGCTACCCTGAATCTGAGCGTAAGTACGCAGCTGTTGATGTGACTGTTAAACGTCAGTTTGATGATAAATGGATGTTTGACGGTAGTTACACTTGGTCTCATAGTTGGGGAAATAACGAAGGTTTTGTTCGTTCAGATAATGGGCAGGATGATGCTGGACTGACAACGAACTTTGACCAACCAGGATTAACAGATGGTTCTTATGGTAACTTGCCAAATGACCGTCGTCATATGGTTAAGTTGCGCGGCTCATATGCACTTACAGATGCATTCAGCCTGGGAGCTAACTTTAGCTGGGAATCTGGTCGTCCGGTTAATGCCTTCGGTTACCACCCTACGGACACTTATGCTTCGCTGTACGGTGCTGAGTCTTTTGTTAAGGATGGCGAAATAGCGCCACGAGGTTCACAAGGTCGTACAGATAGCCAGTGGCGTTTAGACTTGACTGCTCGTTATAACATGATGATCGGTGATACGGATGTAACCTTCCGTGCAGATGTCTTCAATGTGTTTAACAATGACACTGCAACTGAGGTTAATGAAGTATCAGAACGTTTCGCAGGTTATGAAGCGGTTGATTATGGCTACGGTCTTATTGCCCGAGGCCAGGAAAATGAGCTTTACGGCTTGCCAACTAACTTCCAGACTCCACGCTATGTGCGTTTGAGTGCAGAAGTTAAGTTCTAAAGTAAAGCAATAGAACTGGAACGTTCAAGCCGGGAACTCTCTGATTCCCGGCTTTTTTGTCTGTCATTTATAATAGGGGAACACTGTGGAAGTTATGGCGTTTTTGTCGGATATTCAGGAGTCGATGAAAGCTCGACGGAGAACCGAAGCGGTTGAAAAAATTCGGCATGCAATAGAAAAGAAATCTCCTCTTAAAACGCATTGGTTAATGTTAGCTAAAATGAGTTTAGGGTTGCGGGAAGTTACTTTAGCCACTGAGTGTGTCGATATCATGCGACAACAGACGCAAAGAACAGTAACCAGCGATATTCAGCGAGCGGGGATATATGCAGAAGCGGGATACCTTCAGAGGGCACTGGCAACAGCGGAACCGTTAACTCTCCAGCAACCTGATAACCCCTCAATAATGCACCTATGTGGCACTGCCCGGGCACAATTGGGAGACTTTTCGCTAGCAGACCGGTATCTGCGAAAGGTTGTCGGGTTAGCTCCCCATCTAGGAATTAGTTGGTTAACTTTAGCGTCTTTTACTGATTTCTCAGAAGATATTGAGCTGTTTCAAGAGTTGCTGGATGTTGCTGATAAATATTCGGAAGATGATCCTATTAACTGGATGCATTATCACTACGCTTTAGGAAAAGCGTTAACCGATAGAGATCGTTTAGAAGACGCGGTTAAGGCCTACGAAAAAGGGGCTAAATTAATGGCTCAACAGTCTAAGTATAAGGCTGCATTTGATAAACGGTTTGTTACCGACTTACAAACTTATTTTAGCAAGCAGGGAATGAAGGCGGTACCTGAGTCTCGGGTTAAATATAACCGGGCGATTGCAATTCTTGGTTTACCAAGAAGCGGAACCACGCTTTTGGGCCAGATATTAAGTAATCATAGTGCAGTAGTCGGTGCCGGAGAAACGGGGGCGTTTGGACAGGCTTGTGCTCATTTGTCGCCACAGGACACCATGAACTTCCCTGCTTTTATGGGGCGCCACGGTGACGCTCAGGCAGGGATAGACATGATAACCGAAACTTACCAGTCACTTACCGACGTTCGTTATCCGGGCTCAGGTTACGTTGTCGATAAAAGTCTTAACTTGAATCGGCTGTTTGGTATTTGGGCGAAAGCGGTGCCACAAGGCAAAGCAATTTATATAAGGCGCAAACCTGAGCATATAGCATGGTCTTGTTACAAAACCGCGTTTCGTGGAGGTGCTGACTGGAGCTGGTCTAAAGAGTCGATTCAAACGTACATAGAGAACGAAATAAGTCTCCTGACTCACTGGGAGAAATGTTTCCCTGATCGCATATTAACCATAAGTTATGAGGATCTTGTAACAAAAACGAACAACGTTATGAATAGAGTGTATGAGCATATTGGACTGGAACCTGAAAAGTCTTCATATTCGCCTAAAGGAAGTCGCAATCCCGTTTTGACGTCCAGCCTGGGTCAGGTTAGTGCAGATGTTAATGATGAAAGCATCAAACGTGCGAAAGCGGCAGAACCTATTTTTAATACTGTATTTTAAAGCCTTTACAATCCTGAAACACATGTTAAACACGTTGAAACTATTGTTAATTTTCTTAATAAAAGAGGTTCAATAATAATCTATTAGGCTATTTTTTAGGCGAACGATTCCTGGGGTTAAAGAAAAGAACTGAACTCCTATTGAAATGAAATCCCTGCGGCGTTAAAAGGTTGTAACCGAAAACACGATGCACCTTCCAAAAACGATAAGTGCGTCGTCGGTTTCATGTTGCTTTCGCCAATCAAGCAACTAAAAAATAATGTTCCAGGGAGTAATTTCAATGAACAATAGTACTTTTCGTAAAAGCTTAACGGCTGCAGCTATTGCAACCACATTAGGCTTTCCGGCACTAGTTGCTGCGCAAGAAGCAGGAGCTAACGATGTCGAGCGTATTCAGGTAACGGGTTCGCGTATTAAACGCACCGACACTGAAACAGCAAGTCCAATCACAGTTTTTGATTCAGAAGCAATCGAAAACTCAGGCTTCACCAGCATGGAAAAGTTCATCCATAACATTCCTTCCATGAATGGTGGTTACAACGGCTCAAACACAAACAATGGCTCTGTTGGTTATGCTTCAGCTAACTTACGTGGTCTGGGTTCAGCTCGTACGCTGATTTTGATCAACGGCCGTCGTTACGCTTCAGGTGATTTAAACTCAATCCCGATGGCTTACATTGAGCGTGTTGAAGTATTACGTGACGGCGCATCAACCATTTATGGTTCTGATGCTATCGCCGGTGTAATCAACTTTATCACCAAGAAAGATTTCGAAGGTGCGGAGTTCTCAGCTCAGTACGACTTAACCGGTGAAGGCGACGGCGAAACGACTAAAGTTTCAGGTGTTATCGGCGCTACCAGCGACAAAGGCAACGTAACTTTAGCGCTTGAGTACCAAAACCGTAACCCTATCTGGCAGGGCGACCGCGACTTTTCTCGTTACCCTCTGAGTGAGTCAGGTGGCGAAATCGTACGTGGTGGCTCTTCAACTATTCCTTACGGTAACTGGTCTGCAGCTGATGAAGACTCTCAGTATAACTCAGGCAACGCAGGTACAAGCTTTGTCGTAGACCCTAACACTGGCGAAATTCGTCCGTATGATGGTCAGCAAGACGCTTACAACTTTGCTCCTGCAAGCTACATGGTGACTCCGCAGGACATCTTCTCAATTAATGCGTCTGCAAACTACGAGTTAACTCGTGACCTTTCAGCATTTATGGAAGGTGGTTTCACTAACCGTCAATCTGACCAGCTAATGGCTGCAGAAGGTACTTTCTGGGGACCAACAGTTGCTGGCGATCATCCTGACAACCCAATTGGTGAAGACCTTTACATCTACCGTCGTCTTGCCGAAACTGGCGGACGTTCATTTACTCAGGATTTCTCTGACTACCGCATGGTATTCGGACTGGAAGGTTACCTGGATAACGGTTGGTCATGGGACATCTCATACAACTACGCACGTTATGTTGACAGCCGCGTAGAGTATGGTCGTTCAAACCCAGAGCGTATCGGTAACTTGTTAGATCCAGAACTGTGTGACGCAGATGAAGAGTGCCCAGGCCTGTGGAACCCGTTCCAGGAAGGTACCTTCACGCAAGAATTCCAGGACTACGCAACAATTCCTAACTCGCCAGTTGATCGTGCGACGACAAAACAGTTAATGGCTAACTTAACTGGTGACACTGGTTCATTTGGCTTACCTGCAGGTCCAATTTCTTGGGCTGTCGGCGTTGAGAAGCGCTGGGAAGAATATCAGAACCAACCAGATGGCGGCGCAATCTTAGGCCAAATCTACAGCGTTGCAGCAGAGCCAACTGAAGGTTCTTACGACGTTCAGGAAGCTTACATGGAAATTAATGCTCCATTGTTAGCTGGTATGCCTGGCGTAGAGCGTCTTGACCTGTCTGCAGCAGTACGTCGTTCTGATTACGACTTCCTTGATGCACAAACGACCACTAAATTCGGCTTAGAATACGTACCAACTACAGGTACATTGGTCCGTGCAACCTTTGCTGAAGGCTTCCGCGCTCCAGGTATCGGTGACTTGTATTCACCACAAGTTGAGTCAAACATCAGCTACACAGATCCATGTATCGACTACGGTACAGGTAGCCAGAGCCAGACAGTTAAAGACAACTGTGCATCAGAAGGCTTACCGGGCGACTTCAGCCTGGACAACAACCAGTCTTCAACATTGGTTGGTGGTAACCCGGATCTGAAACCTGAAACCTCTGAAAGCTTCACTTTAGGTGTTGTTTATCAACCAGAGTTCATCGAGAACTTCAGCGTTGCAGTTGATTACTACGACATCGAAATTGAAGATGGTTTAGGTGCGCCAAGTACTTCCGCTATCATCTCTGAGTGTTACAACAGTGAAAACTTCTCAGCGAATTCTTGTGACCTGATTTTAGGTCCGGAAGCTGTAGGTCGTCCTGGTTACTCAGGTTCTGAGTTCCGTGACTCTCAAGGTTACATGGCTGGTATTCTTGCCGGTACTGCAAACATCTCAACCTTCACAACTTCAGGTTTTGACTTCGATGTGAAATGGGCAGCTGACCTGGGTGACGGCATGTTCAACCTGCGTGTTGACGGTACTGTACTCGATGAGTACAAATACCTGGCGCAAGAAGGTGCGGAAACTCTTGAGTTGGCTGGAAAATTCGGCGCAGACACCAACTTCGGTGGTCGTGTAGCGGCATTCCCAGAGTTGCGTACAAACCTGACTATGGGTTACCAAATTGGTGACTTCGACTGGAGCTGGATCACTCGCTACCAGGATGGCGTAACTGACATCAACTACGATGTGGATGATCTGTCAAGCGAAGTAGGAAGCTACGTATATCATGACGTACAGATGAACTACTTCTTCAGCGAAACAACCACCTTTACTCTTGGTGCGCGTAACGTGTTTGATAAGCAGCCTCCATACGTTACTAACAATAACGATATGAATACTTTGAACTCTTCTTATGACACTGCTGGTCAATACTGGTATGGTCGTATCAGCATGAAGTTCTAAGGCCTGACAACGTTAGTTGTTTAAAAACCCAGCTTCGGCTGGGTTTTTTTATGGCAGAATAAGAGAGTGTTATTATGATTCGGCTAAGACAAAACTAACAATAAGGGAAGGAAATGACGCAAAGTAATCCGTGGAGTTATTTTTGGCAAAAGGGTGCCAAGGCGAGTTTTTTAGATGACAGCTCACGTTTACCCGCTTACCAAATGCGAAAGTTTTGGTTTGAACGCATGGATGAAAACGACGTGAAACAGCCTATGGTGGACATCGGTACCGGTAATGGCATTGTTGTTCAATGGTTAAACGAGTATGCAAAAGAAAAAAGCAAGAAACTTGATGTGCAGGGCATCGACTCTGCTCAGCTGAACCCACCTGATACTGATCTAAAACTTCAGGGTGATACGCCTTACGAGAGTTTCCAGCTACCTTCAAATAAAAAAGTGGGCACCTTTGTTTCTCACTACGGGCTGGAATACGGCGATATGGCGGAGGGTTTGAAGAACCTTAATGCTCAGCTAAAACGTGGAGGCATGTTAATTGCGCTGGTTCACTCAAAAGAGTCTGTTATTTATAAGAAGAGTGAAGCAATTTATGACTTAATGCCTTCCGTGATTAAGCAACTTAAAAAATCAGTGGTGCCGCTTCAAGAGTCGTTACTGAAGTACGGCCCTAAAAACTTACCGCGTTCTGCTTTGCAGGCACAACAAATACTCAATCAGTTTGTTCGCAAGCATGAGCGCAATCCATCATTTCATGCCATGAATTTTGTGCCGGCGACTAAGCACCTGTTAAATGCGGCGGCAGAAGGTAAAGACGCAGAGTCGCGCCAGGTTCTTAACGGTTACATGGATTCATTAAATGCACACAAAGCACGAACCAAAACCCTACTGAAAGCAACTGAACAGTTAGGTGATATGGACGAAACTCAAAAGCAGTTTGAGGCTGCAGGCTTTAAAAAGGTTACAGTGCAGCAGGTACAGTTTCCTGAGAGTGGTGTGTTTGGGAATTGTGTCATTGCTTTTAAGTGAATCTCTTTGTTTATAGTGCAGGCCACTTTTTGTGGCCTTGTTAACACTCTTTGCAACAAAGCCAACAAAATTAGAACGAAAAGTTTACAACCCATTAACTTCCTGTTAAATTTTAAGCAGCTTCTATTAAAGAAGCGGCATAATAAAAACGTTCCAGGGAGTTTTTACTCATGAAAAATATGACATTTCGAAAAAGCTTAACGGCTGCAGCAGTTGCTGCGTCTTTAGGCTTTCCTGCATTAGCAGTTGCACAAGACAACCAAAATGACACTGATACGGCTGCAGAAGAAGTAGAGCGTATTCAGGTTACAGGTTCTCGTATTAAACGTACGGACTTAGAAACTGCATCTCCTGTAGAGATGGTTTCTTCTGAAGAAGTTAAAGCATCTGGTTTTACCCGTGTGGAAGACCTGATGGCAACTTTACCGCAGCTAGAAACAGCGACACAGAACTCGTTTGTTGCTAACGGTGCAGCGGGTGTTGCAAACCTTGACTTACGTGGTTTGGGCGCTAACCGTACTTTGGTACTGGTAAACGGTCGTCGTTTACAGCCAGGTGGTGTTTATTCACAGGCTGCTGACGTTAACCAAATCCCAACCGCTCTTATCGAGCGTGTTGAAGTATTAACCGGTGGTGGTTCTTCTACTTACGGTTCTGATGCTGTTGCCGGTGTTGTTAACTTCGTAATGAAGAAAGACATCGAAGGCTTTGAAGTAACTTTAGGTACTTCAGGCTATCAGCACGATAACAGCAATAGCTACATGCAAGGCTTGATGGATGAAGCTGGTTACGACTATCCAGAAGGCGGTTCTGGCGTTGACGGTAAAACTTATACCGTAGACGTTACAGGCGGCAGCATGTTTGCTGGCGGTAAAGGTAGTGCAAGTTTCTATGCAACTTTCCGTACTAACGAAGAATTGTTGCAGGGTGAGCGCGATTACTCTTCTTGTGCATTGAACGGTGCTGGTACTGCATGTGGTGGTTCTTCAACTGCTCCTGTACCTAACTTCTTCTTCTCGCCAATTGAAGGTGGTTCACCTAACTTTGATGAAGAAGTATTCTGGTCATTGACTGAAGATGGCAGCTTTGCACCATTTACTGACAACTTATATAACTACGCACCAATCAACCACTTCATGCGTCCTAATGACCGTTATACTTTCGGTTCATTCGTAAACTATGAAGCAAACGATAACTTCCGTCCTTATTTAGAAACCAGCTATATGCATGACCGTACTGCTGGTCAGATCGCACAGTCTGGTATTTTCTATCAGAACTTCGCGTTTGACGTAGACAGCGACGTATTCAGCGATGGACAGCGTCAGCAGTTCCGTGACCAGTTCGGCGCAGATACTGATCAGGTTATGGCTTACATTGGTAAGCGTAACGTAGAAGGCGGCCCTCGTATTAACAACCTTGAGCACAACTCATACCGTATCGTTGCTGGTGCAACTGGTGAGCTGAGCGCAATGTGGGAATACGATGTATCATTCCAGTATGGCTCAACTCAGTCATCATCGGTTTACATTAACGATTTCTACGTGCCTCGTATGCCTCAAGTACTGGGTGCAGCAGGCGCAGATGAGTGTGGCGAAGGCTGTATTCCTTATGAAGTTTTCAAATACCAAGGCGTAACTGGCGAAGCAGCAGACGCTCTGGGTGGTACAGCTATCCTGACTGGTTTAACAACGCAGCGTATTGTTAACGCGTTCGTAACTGGTGAAACAGGCTTCAGCATGCCTTCTTCTAACTACAATGTTGCAGCGGTATTTGGTGTTGAAAACCGTGAAGTTGACTTCGAACGTGTTGCCGACGAAGTTTACCAGCAGGGCGCTCTTTCAGGCCAGGGTGGTCCAACTGACAGCTTAATTGGTGGTTACAACGTTTCTGAAGTGTTCACAGAAATCAACGTACCGTTAGTTGAAGACGCTAGCTGGGCAAACAACCTGCAGGTTGACTTAGGCTACCGTTACTCTGACTACAGTTCATCTGGTGGTGAGCCAGCGTACAAACTTGGTTTAGACTGGCAGGTTAACGACGACTACAAAATTCGTGGTACATACAACCGTGCAGTTCGTGCGCCAAACGTTGCAGAACTTTTCGCAACCCAGGGCATAGGTTTGTGGGCAGGTGTTGATCCATGTGCCGGCGACAGCCCTGAGTACACTCAGGAACAGTGTGCAAGCACCGGAATGAGCTCAGGTCAGTACGGAAACGTTGCAGCTAACGCTGCAGGCCAGTACAACGCAATCTTTGGTGGTAACCCAGATTTGGATCCAGAGCTTGCTGACACAGTAACCTTCGGTCTTGTTGGTAACCCAACTGATAACTTCAACTTCTCAATCGACTACTGGAACATTGAGATGGAAGACCGCATTGGTACAATTTCACCAGAACTTATCATCCGTCAGTGTGCGGAAACTGGTGAAGCACAATGGTGTAATGCGATTACCCGTAGCCCATCAGGTGACTTGTGGCGTGGTACAGACGGCTACGTTAGCGCAACCAGCGTTAACCTTGCTGAATCTACCAACACTGGTATCGATACCAACATTAACTACAACACCGAAATTGGTGGCGGTCAGTTAGGTATCAGCTTAACTGGTACGTACTACATGACAAAAGAAACCACAACGGTTCCTGGTCTTGCTGGTACTACAATCGACTGTGCTGGCGTAATCAGCTCAGACTGTTTCCCACAAGCTGAATGGCGTCATTCAATGAACTTCACATACAGTACTGGTGACTGGTGGAGTGTCGGTGCTAAGTGGCGTTACCTTGGTTCAGTTGACTATGATGGATCAACTGACGAGCTAATCGGCGACGGTTTAGGTTCTACTAGCTACATCGATCTGAACGCAAACTTCGACGTTACAGAAAACGTTTCTGTACTGTTGGGTATGAACAACGCGTTAGATAAAGAACCTACCATTGTTGGTGACGTTAACAGCCTGAACGGTAACACTATTGCTGGTTACCACGATGCGCTAGGACGTTATGTATTCGGTAGCGTAACTTTCCGCTTCTAAGAAACTATCGCTTAGGCGAATACAGTTCTTAACAATAAAGGCGACCCTCGGGTCGCCTTTTTACCTTCTGTTTCTCTTGAGTTTATCTACTCACACAAGGAGAAAGTTGTGTTATTGTAAAAACATTGTCAAAAAGTTGTATGTTATTACTATGTCTCAACTCGCCCAACAGTTCCAAAAAGCCGTTAATGCTTTACAGCAAAATGATTTTATTCAAGCTGAAAAAATTGCCAGTCAATTAAACCAGCAAGCCCCTAACCACCCGGATATCCTGCATTTATTGGCTCTTGCAACTAAGCAAAGAGAGCCTGATAAAGCCGCTGACTATTTTGCGCGGAGCTTAAAAGCCAACCCGAAACAACCCAGTGTTTTGTCGAACTATGCAAACTTTTTACAGGGTAGCCAGCAGTTAATGGCGGCAAAGCAGAACTATACTAAAGCTTTGCAAATAAACCCGAAACTGCCTGACGCCTGGTACAACTTGGCATCGCTCCACTATCAGTCGAGAGATTACCTAGCGGCTATAGAAGCGGCGACTAAAGCGCTACAGCAAAAGCCCGACTTCAAAAATGCGGTGATTCTTAAGGCGCGTTCTGAGCTCGACTATAAGTTGTTTGATAAGGCAGAAGAGACACTTGCAAAAGCCCTCCAGCAATGGCCTCAGGAACCGTCGTTATTGTTTAATCTAGCTTTGGTCTATCGTTACACCGAGCGTACGAAGTCAGCTCGCGAAATTTTAGAACAACTGGGTGGAAAATTTGACGAAGCGCAACGGCAGTTTCAACTAGGTTGTCTTGCTTATGATGACAACGACTTTGAACAGGCGGAACAACTGCTACTGAAAACCATAGGGCTTAAAAACGATTTTGTTCCGGCGCACGAGGCTATTAATAAGCTTTACTGGGAGCACGACCATCAAGATAAGTTTTTGGCCTCCTTTCAGGAGTCGTTAAAAACTCAGCCCGATTCGTTGCCATTAGCTTATGCGTACCTGGCTCACTTACTTCGCTCCCAACAATACGAGCAAGCAGACTCAGAGATAGAAATGTTCCTTAAACGCTTCGGGGATGTGCACAGTTTGCTGCATATGAAGGGTACTCAGTGCTTGCGTAAAGGTGATGTTGAAGAAGCGTCGACTCTGTTTGATAAAGTGTTGGAACAGCAACCCAGGCATCCACGCTACTTGATTGATAAGGCCAATGTTTTGCTTAGGCAGAAGGCGTACGATAAAGCTTTTCAATTATTGGATCGTGCCCACGAGAATCAGCCACTTAACCAGGAGATACATGCCTATAAAGGCTTGTGTATGAAGCTGAGCGGTAAAGAGCAAGAGGAGAAATACCTTAATAATTACGATGACTATGTAAAAGTGGGTTATTTACCTGCGCCCGATGGTTATGATTCTTTGGAAGAGTTCTGGCCCATTTTAGTTAAGCGGGTTCAGGCGCTTCACAGAACTCAGCACCAACCGTTAGACCAGTCCGTATGCAAAGGTACTCAGACGGTGGGCTCTCTGCTCTCAATGGAAGACCCGGTTATTCAGGCTTATAAACAGAGTCTGGAGAGGTTTATCAATGACTACCTATCTGAGTTACCGGATGACAATCAGCATCCAGTAACTTCCCGGTACAATAACGGGTATCATTTTAGTGGAAGCTGGTCAGTTAAGCTGTTTAAGCAAGGGTTTCATACCAATCATGTGCACCCTGAAGGTTGGCTATCAATGTGCACTTATTTGAGCATTCCTGAGCAAGTCAAAGAAGACGACCCTGAACATAAAGGCTGGATAAAGTTTGGGCAAACATCGCTTAACTTAGGTGAGGAGGACACCATTGATATGAGCGTTTGTCCAAAGCCTGGTATGTGTGTGATTTTTCCCAGTTATTGCTGGCATGGCACGATACCCTTTGATACCGACGAAGAGCGGATCACCATCCCCTGTGATATTTTTCCGTCTTAAACGAACATTTGTTTAGTGAATCCTTCTAAACGTTAGTTAAAACTGGCCGATAACAAAGCATGAACTGAATTAACTAAGGTGAGTGTTATGGTTTATCGGCTTCTCGCTAGTATTGCGCTTGGCACGCTGTTTTTATTTTTTCCGAGCAGTGCTCAGGCCCATGTCTCAAACCCACACGAGACTATTGCAGATGATTTAGCGGCCCAGTTAGCGGACCAACTGGACGCTGACATTAAAGCCTACCCAATGTCTCAACTTGGTATTACTCGTTTGGTTTTAGCCGAAACACTCGAACAACCTGAGCATGGCGACTCTCTCTATCAGTTAAGTCATCAGTTGAGCGAGGGGCTATATGCACATCTTGAAGAGCGCGACATACTGTTAGTTGAGTTCAGAGCACAAGACTATCTCAGAATAAGTCAAAGAGGGGCTCTGGCACTAAGCAGAGACGCCGAGGCACTAAATCAGAACCCGAACTTAGACTGGATGCTGGTGGGAACACTCTCACGTAAAGACAGTGGTGCTATGGTCAACCTGCGTATTATTGACCGCAGAAATCAGCAGGTTTTGGCTGCTGCGAACCGTTACGTTCCTAAGCATTTATATTGGCCTAACAAACAGTCTGAAATGGTCAATGGCCGTTTGCAGCGCAACTAAGAGGTTTTGATAATGAAAGTATTTTTAACAACATTACTCACACTTACTTTATCCACAGCCTGCACTGTTTTACCGGCTAAGCAGCCAGTTGCGCATGATAACGCCGAAGAAAAGAGCTCTGATGTTTATCAGCAACCGGGCAGTGCCAAGTTTACCGCAGAGCTGGCGCAGCAATTAGTAGACAACGCCAGTATTAAACTGGAAGAAGCACAGGTTGGTGTTACGCACTTGGTTGGCGTTACCAGCCAGTATGATGAGAGCTCAGCTTTGAGTCAGGTACTGTCAGAACAACTGATGCTGGAACTGCATCGCCGTAACTGGAATGTTATGGATTTTAAAACAACGGACTTTATACGCGTTACCAGTAACGGTGACTTTGCGCTAAGTCGGGATTATCTGGAGCTGGACGAGATCATGCCAATTTCTCATGTTGTGGTGGGGACTTTATCCAGACATCGTGACGGCATAATGGTTAACACGCGTTTAGTCGACATTAACTCTAAAAAAGTTGCTAGCGTTGCCCAGGTGTTTTTACCTGAATCTGCTGTACGACAGTTAGATGAAAATGATGGTCAGCCGTTACTTAGAAAAGCGCCATAGAAGTCATTGGGCCTGTCGGTTATCAGCCAGGCCCATTCTGTTAAATTATCGCAGCTCAGGTTTTAGCTGAGATAAATATTCGCGGATACGATCAGCGTTTTTACCAACATCACTGCGTCCAACACGAGACTTACTGCGAATATCTAACTCACTGCCGTCTGCTGTAGCACGAATCCGGATAACAACGTCATCCTTAAAGCCAAACCAGGTGGTAGTGGCAGTGGCCTCAATACGCCCTTCGGTTTCTGAGCTGTCGACTAACTCCCATCCCATTTTATCAACGGCTAATAAAGCGGCTGAAAAAAGTTCATCCGGGGACTCCAGCGACTCATAAGTTGTGAGTTCAGGGTAAGCCTTGCGTTGTTGTTTTGCGGTATCTTCGCCGGCGTATTCAACCGGGTTAGATGCGTCAGCACGCAATGGCGCAATAGCGACAAACTCCGGTGGGTTTTGTGTATCGGTTGTAATGTCGTGAATTGCGGGAACGTTCTGAGCTTTTAAGTACTGGCTGAAAGGCATATAGAACGCAAAGCCGCCCGCAATAATTGCCAGACCGCTAAGCCCTGCTACAAGCCCCTGTGGGCGTCTAATTAAGTACCCAATAATATTAAGAACAAAGGCTGCCGCACCAATATAGGCCGCCCAGCGGAGCATTAAAAAAGCTGTTCCAAGCTCGGCCGTGCCGCTTTTATATAAAGGCCCCGATATGGCAAGGAGCACCACAGACAGTAACCCGAGAAAAATAAACAAACCGTGTAACGCTTTCATAGAGCAATCTCCTTAATAAGGTTGCCTGATATTACGTCACTATACCGGGTTTGGGTCAACGAGAATTTAACAGTTTTTAAACGTCAGCGATTATCTATACTGTTTAATGTCCAGTTGTAGTCAACAAAGCGGATATCTAAGCTTTGTTGTTTCATTTTCTCTTTTTGCCTGGGGTCACCAGAAAGCGCACTGATGTATTCTAAAAGATAGTCCTGAAGACCGTTGAAGTCGTCTCGATACCAGTCAAAAATTTTAGACAAATAAATGCCTTTGTCATCAATACCATTTTTGTCACGATCATTTAAAAAGGTGAGCATTTGGTCGTCTAACTGGGTATTCAGGTTTTCAGCTGTAAAGGCTTCAGCACGAAGTTTGGGGCAACTGATAGCGGCACAAACTAAGGCGGCATGTATTCGTGGTTCGTCAAAGTCGACTCGAATTTTTTCATGTTCAACCCAGTCCAGCGTGCGCCTCTCTCCTAGTAGCGTGAAAAAAGACTTTTCCCACGGTGTAGAGAATAATCCACCCAGGTCCCGAATGGACTCAGCTTCACCTGAACGAAACTCCTCAATATTGTCGACGATAAGTTTTAGAGTAAAGCCGTTGTATGCGTTGATTAAAAACGCAAGCTGCTGTTGGCTAGTCCAGCTTTGATACATCGGTTTTTCTACGGCTGAAAGTGCATCCAGGTAGGTGTTAAGCGGCTCACTGTTTTGAGCTAATTGATTGTAGTTAACCGCAGACTTTAAGTTGTTGTCATAGACTACGACTTGCTTGTCTAACACTTGAGTAAAATTTTCATGCGAGTGGTCAAATGACTGCGCGAACGCAGCCATTTGAAACACAGCACCTGTAATAAATACGAGTATTCGCATTGGCGGCTACCTTAAAGACTGAGTTTGGTATCGTAGTCGCGCAGTATAAACAACGCAACACAGGCTGCCAGCATAGGCCATGCTGCAAAAAACAGAAGATTATTAAAGGCATCTAAGTATTGTGGGAAAGAGGAAAAAGTCGATACCGCGTGTAAGATTAGAATGAGTCCGTAGGTAACTTTTTTCCATAGCCCGGCTAAAAATGCCAGACATAGTGCAATTTGAAGGCCACCCAGAATTGCAGCCAAAGTGGCTGATAATCCGCTAATACCATAAAAACCTTCGAATACCGCGGCGGTATGTCCCGGGTTTACAAATTTATCTAACGCCCAGACAAACATTACAATGAAAATACCAACCCGCAGGGCAAGCAGCGCCCACGGGAGTTTTTGTTCGAGTGATTGGCTCATAGTTGTTTCCGTTGTTGGTTTTGCACTTCACCTGATGTAACAACAAGCTACGCAAACTTCTTAAAGGGTTCATCAATAGGCGTCTGTGCAATATGGTTGGTAAAGTTACTCATGGTTTTCTGAGCAATACCTAAGATCACTTCCAATGCCTGACGCTGTCCGTAACCGGCTTCATAAAAGGACTCAAGTTCACTTTCACTGGCGTTTCCCCGTTTCTTAAGCATTACCAGGGTAAACTGGCGTAACGCCTCTAGCTTATCGTCGTCTAAAGCCTTACCCGCTTTGATATTTTCTGTGATTGAATCATCGGCGCCCATATTTTTGGCAATAGCGGTATGGGCAGGAACACAGTAATGGCATTCATTGAATACATTAATAGTTTGCCAAACAACGGTTAACTCGTTTTCGTCAAAGCTACTATTCACAAAAAGCTCGTGTACTTGCTGGTAGGCTTCGAGAATACCGGGCGCTTCAGCCATAACGGCGTGCAAGTTTGGAATCATACCGAAAGCTTTCTCTGAGCCTTCTAGCAGCTTTTTACTTTCCTCCGGCGCTGACTCTTTGTCGTGTCGTTTGAAATCACTCATACTTTACTCCTGACGTTTTGAGTTGTGAGTATCAATATAGAATAAAAGCTCAAAAATAAAAGAAGGCAGATGTCAGCTTGAGTGTTTTAGTCATACAGACAGGTGTTTCTGTTAAGAAAAGATTAGAGTTTGGATAACGGTGAATAGTAAAAAAAGCTATACATATTTTTTGTTTCCATCGTTAACAAAATGTTGCAATTGAAAAGAAGATGTGGTCTTCTTCTCTCTGGATCGTATTGCTAAAGGGTTTGCCTGAAAACAAGGCAGGTCTAGAATATGTGGTCTTTAATTATACAACTATAAAATTAATTAAATAGATTCAGGGAGACTGAACATGAACGAACAGTCATTATTGGCTCGCTCTATTAAAAATATTTTAATGGCGGGTGTCGGTTCTGCATTTTTAGCTGCGCCGACAATGGCTCAGCAAACAGACGTGAATTCTGGTTCTGAAGAGGAGGTCGTTAACTCCGCATCAGAGCAGCGTCAAGCCGAGAATCAAGATGTTGAAAAAATTCAGATAACGGGTTCACGTATAGCACGTATAGGCGCAAGCGCACCGTCGCCAGTAACCGTTATTAGCGGTGATGATCTCGTCGAAACAGGCGCTATGAACATCGGTGAGGTGTTAAGTCGTTTACCTGCATTGGCAACTACTTTCACACTTGCGAACTCTGGTCGATTTATCGGTACTGCTGGGATAAGCACGCTTAACCTGCGTAATATGGGTACAGACCGGACATTGGTATTGGTTGATGGAAAACGTCACGTTGCTTCAGCCCCCGGTTCAAGTGCCGTAGATACAAACACAATTCCTAGCTCGTGGATAGAACGAGTTGAGATTATTACAGGTGGAGCTTCAGCTGTTTATGGAGCAGACGCAGTAACTGGTGTTGTTAACTTTATCCTTAAGAAAAACATTGAGGGATTAGACGTTACGGCAACACGCGGGTACGCGGAAAATAGTGACTACAGTAACGAAAAGTATACCTTTTCGTACGGAACAAACTTTGCGGGGGGCAGAGGGAACATTGCGTTTTCGGCTGAATACAACGCTCAGGAATCACTCAATGCCCTAGATAACCCATGGACGGCAACGTCTTATGGTAGTTTTGGTTGGGAGTCGCTTTACGGTCCTCGTACCGACGAACAGTTAGATGATCCTGCATACCCAGATGTGTTAACACTTCCTAACGCTGGGTATTATGCAATTTCAACCGCAGGTACTACGTGGAACCCGTTTACTGGTGGCGTACTAGGTACGTTTAACCCGGACGGTAGCTATCGTGACGTCTATACTGGAGATGTTGTCGACTCAGCTCGTTTGTTTTGTCAGGATTGTGATTACATTAACTTACGTCAATTCAGTGAAATTCAGCCGGAATTCTCGCGAGTGAATTACAATCTGAAAGGTAACTATGAAATCAACAATGACATGAACTTTTACTACGACGCTAAGTACGTTAAAAGTGAAGGTCAGAACATTGGTCAACCATTTTTCCGTTTCTTCTCATTAGGATCTGCTGCAAATAACTATCCTTATGCTGTTAAACGTGACAACGCTTTTATGCCTGAAGGCATGGCAAATCAAATGGACGAACTTGGTGTTCCGTTCCTTGGTTTAAGCCGCATGTACAATGATGCTGGCCGACGCATTGAAGAGAATACTCGTGAAACCACTCGCGCGGTTGCCGGACTCGAAGGAATGCTAAACCAAGATTGGTCATATGACGTTTCATTGGTTTGGGGTAAGTCTGATATAGAGCGTGTTAATGGTGCTAACGTTATTCTTCAGAATATGGAATGGGCGCTTGATGCGGTTGATGATGGCAATGGTAATATTGTTTGCCGTAGCGAAGAAGCTCAGGCTGATGGCTGTGTGCCTTACAATCCGTTTGGACAGGGTATGGCCAGTGATGCTGCTCAGGATTACGTAACAACAACATCTATTGGTACTTCTGAAATTGAACAAGTGGTATTTAACGCAACGTTCAGTAACTCATTTTTATATGAGCTACCGGCAGGCTTTATAGGTTTTGCTGGTGGTGTTGAATATCGTGATGAGTCAAGCGTAACGGTTGAAGATGATTTTGCGAAAACAGGCGCAACCTTCTTTAATGCGTTGGGCGAAACTGACGGTTCTTATGATGTTTCAGAAATCTTTGGTGAGGTAACGGTTCCTTTACTGGCTAATGCTCCTTTAGTTCAACAATTGAACTTAGATGCTGCAGTGCGTTATGCGGACTATTCTACCATCGGTGGAGCGACAGCGTGGAAGCTTGGTCTAGACTGGACTATCAATGATGAATTACGTTCACGTTTCACATATTCAGAAGCGATTCGTGCGCCAAACATTGACGAGCTATTCTCTGGACAAAGCCAGTCTTTCGCTAATGTTGATGACCCCTGTAAAGTATCAAACTTGGCTAATCAAACAGCAGAAAGTCGTGCTCAACGTGAAGCAAACTGTGCCGCATTAGGTGTTCCGGCTGGCTTTGACTCAAGTTACGACTCAGCAACTTTGGAAACCTTAGTTGGTGGTAACCCTGATTTGATGGAAGAAACTTCAGAGTCAATCACTGCTGGTATCGTTTATTCACCATCTTGGTTTGAAGGTTTTAGTGCGACTGTTGATTACTGGGAAATTGATATTGACGACACTATCAGTAGTATTGGTTTTCAGACCGTTCTGGATCGCTGTGTTGACGCTGAATCTGTCAACAATCAGTTCTGTGATTTGGTGACTCGTGATCCGGCAACAGGCGAAATCAGTTTAATCCGTGGCTTCGCGCTTAACATTGCACGTTCACTGAACTCCGGTGTTGATTTCGAAATGAGTTATGACTTTGCAGCTTTAGGCGGTCAGTTTAATACTAACTTAATCGGTACTAAACTGATTGAAGCAAAAGACTTTCCTTTTGCTGATGAGCCAGAAAACTTCACTGACTACGCGGGTGTTCTAGGTGATCAGGAGCTCCAATTACAGTTTAATATCAATTACTCTATTGATAACTGGGCATTTGGAACTCGAACTCGCTTCCTAGATGGTGTGGATCTTTATACGCCTACCGATTTAGAGAGTAACCCGAATCCAAGTAACTATATGGAATATGGTAGCTACGCTGTAACTGATGTAACTGCTGGCTATACTTTCGATAATGGATTAGGCCTAACTTTAGGTGTTGATAACTTCTTCAACCGAGGATTACCTGGCACTACAACAGGTACGGGAGCAGGTTCTGCAATTTATGACAATATTGGTCGTTTTGCATACTTGCGTGCGTCATTTAACTTCTAATTTCTATATTTTCTCTGGAACGATAAAGGTCTAGAAAATTAGAGTTTAACAACTAAAGCCCTTCCATTTCGGAGGGGCTTTTTATTTATTAGAACCCTTTAGATATAAAGGATTGCACGGGAGCCTCTTTTGCTTGACTACGAGTCTATTTCTCAGTTCCAGCTCAATGACCGTTACGATAATCCGCAGGAGAGATACCTGCATACTTTTTGAAGAAACGGCTAAAAGCAGTTGCCGACTGATAACCGAGCTGCTCTGCAATTAAGTCCAGCGGTAGCTGCGAGCCATTGAGTAACATTCGCGCTCTTTGTAGTCGAAGCTGATCGACGAGTTTTTTGGGCGTCAGGCCAGTTTTCTTGATGCACCGCTCTGCAAATGCACTGACCGACAAATAGGCGAGTTCTGCCAGGTGTTCTACTGACCAGTCTGCTCCGGGTTCGTCAATTATCGCAATAACCACCGAGCGTAACTGGCGATCATTGAGCGCCGCTAAAGGTCCATTGAGAGACTCGCCTTGATCAATAACTTGCCGCAGCAGGTTAAGAGCAAGAACGTCACTGAGTCGACTAATTACGGTATGGTATCCGGGGGCTTGCTGAGTTGTCTCAAATCTGATCATCTCGATAATATGTGACAACTGCTGGTACTGGTCGGCTTGCTTCAGAATGAGCCAGGGCGGTAATAGTTGAAATAACGTGTCATTTGCTCCCGGAGCCGATTTTACATCGTAGCAGACAACACCATATTGTTGATGGTCGGGCTGACAATACTGGGGAATATCTGATTCATTGATATCGGATGGGATCTGAGTCTCACTCAAAAAGTGTGAAACCCCTTTATTCACGAAAATGATATCGGATGCACTGAGCTTTACAGGGGCGACGGAAGAATCAGGAAAGCCAAACCAGCAATCTCCTTTTGTGACAACATGAAACGCAACTTTTTCCGGCCGTTTGACCATTAGAGTCCAGTCTCCGCAAAGGCCTGACTCGAAGTGGAGTTCGGTACCCTGCGCTACTTGCTCTAGCAGTTCATTTAGGGCTTCCGTTGTTTGAGTTGTGTGTTCTGTTGTTTTTGTCATTCCGTTATCAATTCAATTAGTTAATACTGGCTATTATGCTTGATGCTAGTTGGGAGTAAAGATTTAGCAGCTTTGCTTTTACTTCCGGTGACTTAATTGAGAGAAAAACGATCTTATTGTTAATGAAAGGCGTAATCGACTGGCGCGGCTAATAAAAGTTTTTAGTGCTACTTGGCAAATACAAAGTGTAAATAAGGAAAACAAGAATGAAAAAGTGGTTGTGGCTCGGTTTATTACCTTTAACGGCAGTTGCACAAGAAAAGCCAATGGAAGTGATAGAGGTAATTGGTCGCGATGACTCAGGGGTGGTATTACCCTCTGAAGAGTCAACCGAAGGCTTATTTGGCTTAGCTGAAAGCTTGCAGGATATTCCGCGCGCCGCCACCGCAATTAGTGGCTCGTTAATGGAAGAAGCCGCAATTAACGACTTACATGACATTGCTCGTTTTGCGCCAAATAGTTTTGCTGCGGCGGGCTTTGGTAGCCCGTCATTACCGACACTTCGGGGCCAGCTGGGCGAGCTCTATGAAGCAGGTATGCGCCGTCAGGCCGGGAATAATGGCCTGGGAGTTCCTATGTCATTTAACGCCATTGAAAGTATCGCTGTGGTTAAAGGCGCGCCGCCGGTCATGCTTGGCACTTCGCAGCGCGTTGGCGGCTTTGTGAATTTGCAGCCTAAAACGGCTCGTGTGACTGAGTCAGACTCGACATTAAAAGCGCAGTTTGGCGAGTGGAGTCAGCAACGCTTGCAGCTTGACCACAACTGGGTGTTAGAAGAAAACGAACAGGGTCTGCGCATTAGCGCTGAGTATGTGGATGAAGACAGTTTTTACGATTACCACCATCATCGCAGTGACGATATTCTGCTAGCGTATAAGTTTGCCCCGAACGATGATACACAGCTGGATGTCTCGCTTGAGTATTATGACGTAGAGTGGACAGATAATGCCGGTATCAACCGGCCAACGCAGAACCTTATCGACAATAACCTGTACATTACGGGGCAGGGCGTTCAGCCAAATGGTTCACAGGTTCCGGGTGCCGGCGCGGTTATCAGCCCTACCGGAGAAGTGGAAATTGACCGCAGCACCACGCTGACGGATCCTCTGGACACGAATACTGCTGAGACGACATTATTGCATGCCAAACTTCAGCACTGGCTGAACGACGATATGGTGCTGGTTAACCGTACCTACTATCAGTACTTAACCCGAGAAGGCATTAACCAGAACAGTTTTGTCGAAATTATTGATGACGCGCATACCTTCGAAAATCGGACCGAACTTCACATTAATAAGAAGACAGTGGTGGGTGTGAATTTGCGAGTTAACGACGTACTTGGTTATAGCCAGTTTACGACCGAGGCGGATAATCCTATCGACTTAACCGGTCCTGTCAGTAACCGCCGAATTCCTTTAACCGATGAGCAGCAAGCTCGCTTAATTGAGCTACGCCCGGGTTTATTTGTATCACCAGGTAGTCAGTACGATATTGACGGTGATGGTGCAGGTGATTTCAATTTATCGGACACCACAAATTCAACCAGTTACCAATGGGGCGCTTTCGCTCAACACGAGTTGGACATTACCGACAAGTGGCGCATTACGGGCGGGGTAAGAGCCGATTATTATGATGTAAAAGCTGAAGACCCAATAGCGCCGCAGGGCGTTGAAGCTGCTAATGATACCTACAGCGACTGGTTGACGGCCGTTAGTTTATCAACACAGTACAACTGGACGCCCGAGCTTACATTCTATGCTACAGCTTATGAAAGTGACTCGACGTCGAACTCAATGGCCGGAGGGACTGTATTGAATGCGTCTGGCCAAATCGATGCGCAGAACTTTGCGACAGAGAACTCGCTTTACGAGCTGGGCGTGAAGTACGCTCCGGGTGATACGCGTTGGTACGCCGACGCCGTGTTTTTTGACCAAAAGCGCAGTTTGCGGAATCGTGATGGGTCGAACAGCGGTATTCGCACCGAGGGTTTTGAGACCCAGTGGCACTTCTCTTCCGCTTCAGGAACGCACGAAGCAGGCTACTGGATAACTCTGGCCGCCAGCTACATTGATGCGCGTTGGGATGATTCCGCAGCCTCACAGGGAACAGGTCAGATAGCCGATGCGTTTGATGATTCACGGCCCGACATTATAGAAGGTACGGGTGTAGGCTCTCCGAATTTCACTCTATTCCCGGCTTCTAATCAGCAGCTTCAGGGGATTCCGGAAGTGCAGGCTTCGGCTGTTGCTGGCTGGCAGGTTACGCCTGAGTGGTCAGTAGGTGGTGACTTAAGCTATACCAAGCATTATCCGTTGGATTATCTGCAGACCGTATTTATACGTGACCAGCATACCTTAAACCTGAACGCGCGGTATCGGTTTACGCCGCAGTTAAGTGCCCGCATTGATGTGTTTAATGCAACCGATCAGGACAACTGGTCGCCGGTATTTGAAGGCGGTTATTTTGGTGCAACCCTGGCTTTTCCATCGCAGCCTAGACATGCCCGTTTAAGCGTTAACTACAGATTTTAAGGAAGCTTTATGTCAGCCAAGAAGCTGTTGCTATTACTCGTTATTATTACGCTGTTTGTCAGTGCATTTGCGTTTGACCTGACACAGTATTTATCGCTTGATGTTTTAAAAGAAAAGCAACAGCAGCTAAATCAGCTTTTCGTTGATTACCCCTTTACTGTCTTTGCTATTTATTTCGTTATTTATGTGGTGACAACGGCGTTATCACTGCCCGGCGCGACTATTCTGACGCTAGGTTCTGGGGCAATATTCGGGCTCGGTTGGGGCTTACTTCTGGCAAGTTTTGCTGCGTCTTTTGGTGCCTTTCTGGCTTTTTTAAGCGCCCGCTTTATTCTGCATGACTGGGTGCAGGAAAAATTCGGTGATCGCCTAACCGCTATTAACCGCGGAATGGAGCGAGACGGCGCGTTTTACTTACTGAGCCTACGCCTGGTTCCGCTGTTCCCGTTTTTCGTTATTAACCTGGTTATGGGCCTGACAAAAATAAAGGCGTGGACCTTTTACTGGGTCAGTCAGGTGGGCATGTTACTGGGTACCGCTGTGTACGTTAATGCAGGAACCCAGCTGGCTCAGATATCCAGTCTGGGGGATGTCGTTTCTGCGGACTTAATTGGTGCCTTTGTTTTACTGGGAATATTCCCGCTAATTGCTAAAGCTGTACTGGCCTTTTTGAAACGCCGTAAGGCCTTTAAAGGTTATAAAAAGCCCAAGTCTTTTGACAATAACCTGGTGGTTATAGGTGCCGGTTCAGCCGGGTTAGTCAGTGCTTACATAGCGTCAGCGGTAAAAGCAAAGGTAACCTTAATAGAAAAGCATAAAATGGGCGGAGACTGCCTCAATACCGGATGTGTGCCCTCCAAGGCTTTGTTACACGTAGCGGAGCTTGCTCACAATGCACGCAATGCCTCTCGCGTTGGGGTGAGTGTTGGAAAGGTGTCGGTCGATTTTAAACAAGTGATGCAGCAGGTACAGTCGGTCATTAAGGACATTGAACCGCACGACTCGGTTGAGCGTTATACCAAGCTGGGTGTTAATGTTGAGCAGGGGGAGGCTCGTATTGTTTCGCCCTGGGAAGTTGACGTTACCAGTAATGGCGAGACAAAGCGTATCACCACCCGCAGTATTATTATTGCAACCGGAGCAAAGCCATTAGTACCCAGCTTTGAAGGCCTGGATAAAGTTGATTACTTAACCTCGGATACATTATGGGAGTTAGAAGAGCTGCCTAAACGCTTATTGGTATTGGGTGGCGGTCCCATTGGTTGTGAGTTGTCACAAGCGTTTCAGCGTTTAGGTTCGCAGGTCACTCAGGTGGAAATGGCTGATCGGCTTATGGGTCCGGAAGACAACGACACAGCCAGTCTGTTGAGTGAGCGTTTAAGTGCTGAAGGTATTGATATTAAATTGAACCATAAGGCCCTGCGATTCGAGCAACACGATGGCGAATCGGTTCTAATTGCTGAGCATGATGGGCAAGAAACTCAGTTGCCGTTCGACAAAGTGATTATTGCACTGGGTCGGCAACCTAATATCTCCGGCTTTGGGTTAGAGGAACTGGGGATACAGACCAATAAAACGGTCAGTACCAATGAACTGCTTCAGACTAACTTTCCAAACATATACGCCTGTGGTGATGTTGCCGGGCCTTACCAGTTTACCCATGTGGCATCGCATCAGGCCTGGTATGCTTCAGTGAATGCGTTATTTGACCCCTTTAAGACATTCCGTGCTGACTATTCTGTTATCCCCTGGGTAACTTATACTTCGCCGCAGGTAGCCAATGTGGGCCTAACTGAGCAGCAGGCCGAGAAAGCAGGTAAGGCGTACGAGGTGACTGAATACGATATTGGCGATTTGGACCGTGCTATTGCCGATGACAATGCTTTTGGTCGGGTGAAAGTTCTGACCAAACCTGGTAAAGACGAACTGTTGGGTGTGAATATTGTTGGGCCGCAGGCCGGAGAGTTGCTGGCGGAGTATGTGCTGGCAATGAAACATGGTATTGGTCTGAATAAAATATTGGGTACCATACACAGTTATCCGACGCTGGCAGAAGCCAATAAATACGTTGCCGGAGAGTGGAAGCGGGCCAACGCCCCACAGAAGCTGCTAGCATGGGTTGAGAAGTTTCATCGCTGGCGCCGGAGTTAACATGCGTTTTATAGCAGCCATCAGTTTATTGTTTGTGACACTTTTTGCCACCTCGCCGTTAAAAGCGAATGAGGTGAACTTTTATGCCTGGGGTGGCTCGTCGGAAGTAAATAGTTACTTACGTTGGGCTCAGAAAGAGCTAAAGGCTGAAGGTATTCAACTTCGCCACAATAAAGTGGCCGATGCCTCTGAGGTGGTTAAGCAATTAATTGATGGACGCTCCAATGCCGACATTATCTGGATAAACGGCGAGAACTTTCACGCACTGAAAAAAGCCGGAGCTTTACGCTCCATTGCCGATGAAATTAAAGCGTTAAATAACATCAGCCCAGAACTTAACTGGCAGAGCGATTTTGGTGAACCGGTTGAAGGACTGGAAGTGCCCTGGGGTGTCGGGCAGTTTAACCTTATTAGCCGCCCTGGGCTTTTCAGCCAAAAAGCAGTGAGTGCCGAAGCATTACTGAACGCTGCGTGGGAAAATAAAGGTCGTATCAGCTACCCTAAGCCGCCGGACTTTCATGGCACCACCTTCTTAAAGTCACTGCTGTTGTCATTGCATCCGCAACAGCGTGAAGTTTTTCAGCAGCCAGTAAGCGAAGTTGATGCGAATGAATGGACTAAGCTTTTATGGCACTATTTAGACAAACTGCATCCACTATTGTGGCAGCAGGGTGAAAATTTTCCATCGTCAGCCGGAGAACAAATTTCTTATCTGGCGAACGGGCAGTTGTTAATGGCGGTCAGTTTTAACCCTAATGATTATCAAACCTTAGTTAATCATGGGCGATTGCCGGCCGGTGTTGAGCGTCATACGTTGTCAGATGAAGCCATAACCAATACTCATTATCTGGCCATTCCGGTCAGTTCGAATAATGCCGAAGCTGCAAAGGCGGTCATCGAGTTCTTGTTGTCTGAAAAGGCGCAGCAAAGAAAAGCCGATACCAACCGCTGGGGCGATCCTTCCGTTTTAAAACGCACGCAAAAAGGTGATAAGAGCTCTGCGTTACTCGAACCTACCGATGACTTTCATGCCAGCTGGCAGAATTATCTGGAGCGGGAATGGTCCGCGCGTTATCAATAGCGGTCTGGTTACTGCTGATTATTCTGCCTGTCGGCAGCGGTGTGTTTTTCCTGTTGCTGACATCTCTTGATGCGAAAACCGGAGTCAGTTTAGCGGCATTCAGCGAACTACTATTGGGTTACGAATCGATATTGTCGAGCTTTGCTCTTGCGATTGTGGCGCCTTTTGTAGCGTGCTATCTGGCGCTTTGGATGGCACCAGGCATACTTCGTAAACCGCGCTTACAACAGTTGCTGTCCCCTTTGCTGTCTATTCCGCAAGTGGCTTTTGCGGTGGGACTTATGCTGTTAATGAGCCCGTCGGGCTGGCTAGTGCGGCTGGTGGAAGCTGTCAGCGGGCTCTTCCCCGCGCCGCCGGCAGGTTGGCCGTTACCGGGAAAATCCTTAGTGACAGTGACAACTGTACTGGTCTTAAAAGAGCTGCCGTTTTTGTTGTTGATGATATCGGCTCAGTTAAAACAATTACCGGTTAAGTCCTGGCTTGTTCAGGCTCAGAGCTATGGCTATAGCGAACGCCAGGCCTGGTGGCGTATCGTGACGCCGGAATTATTGCGCCGGATGACACTTCCTATGGCAGCAGTGATCATTTACTCGTTGTCTGTGGTTGATATTCCGTTATTGGTTGGTAGTAACACGCCTGCCGTATTGGCTCAGCGAGTTTACGAATGGACCTTTCAGTTTGCAGCCAATAGTCAGATAAAAGCAATGACAGGTGCCTGGGTTCTGTTAGTAATGGCTTTGCTTTTACTCTTAATGAATTCAAAGCATTCTGTTCTGTATCGCCGTTTAGTACTGGGGAAAAGCGCGGGCACGCCAGAGCGATTTAATTCGGACAAGGCCAGCCGTTATGCGTGGGGCTTTTTAGGCTTTCTCTCGTTTGGGGTTATTACTGTTTTAGCGTTACAAAGCCTGGCCTCAAGCTGGTTTTATCCGGATTTATGGCCGGCTGCTTTAAGTCCTGAGCGCTGGCAAACGGAGTGGAGTTACCTGCTGGAACCAACGGTTCACAGTTTTTGGCTGGCGTTACTCAGCGCAACTACCGGAACTATAGCCGCAATGGTTTTACTGCAAAGGCAGAGACAAAAAGCGGTTAATTCATTTTACTGGCCGGTTCTTATTGCTTTGTTAATTCCGCAGGTGCCATTGGTATTAGGCTGGCAACGAGTGCTTGGCCAACAGTTAACTGAAGGTTGGCAGCTTTGGTGGGTGTTCTGGTCTCATGCCGTATATACTTTGCCTTATGCTTATTTAGTCTTACATGGCGCTTATACCAGCTTTAACGAACAATGGTTGATTCGGGCACAAAGCCTTGGTTACTCGGCACGGGCAGTCTGGTGGAGAGTTATGCTGCCAATGCTAAAACAACCGGTTGCCATTGCTTTTGCTGTTGCTTTCTCCGTCAGTATTGCTCAGTACTTGCCAACTCAATGGTTGGGGCAAGGAGTTACGCCTACTTTAACCACCGAAGCGGTGAGTGTGGCCAGTGGCGGAGACTGGCGTATAGGCAGCCTTTACGCACTGCTGCAGATGTTATTGCCTTTATTGGTCTTTATCGCCGTAGGGGGAATCAGGAAGGAAAGCTATGCTGAACATTCGTGATCTTAAAATTGAGCTGCTGAGAGGCGACCAGGCGGAGCTTTTATTCCAGCTGGATGAATTAACCGTTGGAAAAGGCGAAGTTGTGACACTAATGGGCCCCAGTGGCGTCGGTAAGTCGACTTTATTACGCTGGATTTTGGGAGAACCTCTGGTTAACTTTCGTATTCAGGGACAGTTAAGCTTAAATGGTGAGGACATCACCGGTAAGTCTATTGCGCAGCGTCAGCTAGGCATGATGTTTCAAAAAGGTGGTTTATTCCCCCATTTGACGATTGAAGAGAACTGCCTGTTTGCTCAAAAGCCACGCTCTAATTTGAACCGCATTGAACAGAAAGAACGCGCTTTAACCATGCTGAAAACCCTGGGTCTTGAAGATAAATGGCCCGTTTACCCCGACAGCTTAAGTGGAGGACAGTATGCCCGCGTTGCTTTACTGTGTTCATTGCTGGCAGAGCCGCAAGCGATGTTACTGGACGAGCCCTTTTCATCGTTAGATGCAGGCCTGCGTGAAGATGTCAGACAGTGGACTTTTGCACTATTACAGGAAAGGGAAATTCCAACGTTGCTGGTGACTCATGATACTGCCGATGCCTGCGGGCGAGTGATTGAGATGAGAGGAGAAAGCGTTAATGTTTGACCCTAAAATGCTCCCTGTTACCCGCAAAGCTCTGGATATACCAGCGAGACTCTTAGTACGCGCCGGAATCAGTGCTGATCAGGTCACCATTGCTGGCTTTTTCATTGGTTTACTGGCGGTTCCTTTACTGGCTTTCCAGTATTATGAACTGGCACTGGTTGCAATTTTAGTGAACCGGGTATCTGACGGTTTAGACGGGGCAGTGGCAAGGCGCACGCAGTTAACCGATGCCGGTGGCTATATTGATATCGTGCTGGATTTCATTTTTTACAGTGCGGTGGTGTTTGGTTTTTTACTGGCGGTGCCAGAACAAAACGCCATAGCCGCCGGGGTTTTGCTTGTTACCTTTATGGGAACCGGCGCGACTTTCTTAGCTTTTGCCAGTGTGGCCGGTAAACGTGGCATTGAAAACCCGGACTACCCAAATAAGTCGTTGCACTATATGGGCGGTTTAACCGAGGGCTTTGAAACTATTATGGCTTTTGTGGCGTTTTGTCTGTGGCCCCAACACTTTTCAGTGCTGGCTTACGTGTTTGCTACCGCATGCTGGGTTACCGCAATAACGCGTATTGTTGCTGGTTACCGGACATTAAAGCAGCCCGTAGCGGCGGAGGAGCATCATGTCTGAAACTCTCTGGCGTCTAAGCGTTTTTATTGGTGTCTTACTGGTTATGGTTTTATGGGAGTTTCTCGCGCCAAAGCGAAAGCCGCGCTACAGCCGTAAACAGCGTTGGACTGCTAACCTGGCTATTGTTGCGGTTGATACCTTACTGCTGCGAGTTATCGCACCTGTCGGTCTCACGGGTATTGCTTTGTGGGCATCAGAACAAGAGTGGGGGCTGTTTCATTATTTAAGCAGCACTGCCGGCAATGAACTCCCGTTTTGGTTTGTTGTTCTGGTTAGCCTTGTAGCGCTGGATATTGTTCTTTATTGGCAGCATCGGCTGTTTCACCGTATTCCTGTGTTATGGCGTATGCACCGGGTGCACCATGCCGATCCTGATTTTGATGTAACCACCGGTTTGCGCTTTCATCCCGCAGAAATTGTTCTCAGTTTTTTTATCAAGGCTGCTGCCATTCTTGCGCTGGGTGCACCGGCACTGGCTGTTATTGTATTCGAAATTATTCTCAACGCCTGTTCTTTGTTTAACCATGGCAATGTTGCGTTGCCGAAGCCCCTGGAGCGCGCTGCGCGTAAAGTTCTGATTACCCAGGAGTTACATCGCATCCACCACAGTGTTGAAAAAGAAGAGACCAACAGCAACTACGGTTTTAGTGTCAGTTGGTGGGATCATCTGTTTGGCAGTTTTACTTCCAAGCCTAAGGCGGGTTCTGATCAAGTCGATATTGGTTTAAAAGAATATAGAGATGCGAGTATTACGACGAAACTTTGGGGACTGCTAAAAATTCCTTTTCGCAACTAACCTCGGGCTTCACACTTATCTTGCCTTACCCGTTAAACTTTGCTATCAACCCTTATACTGTATGTTAAGAGATTGTAAAAAGTATGGACCGGCGGCAGATAGCAATACGGAATAACGTTCGGATCCGCGGTGAAGGAAGTAAAACATTACTCTTCGCTCATGGCTTTGGTTGCGAGCAGCGTATTTGGGAGCCGATCATTGAGGCACTTCCGAACAGTTATAAGGTAGTGACTTTCGACTATGTAGGCTGTGGTGAATCGGATTTTAGTAATTACATCAGTAAACGTTATGATTCACTGAAAGGCTATGCACAAGATCTCACCGAAGTCGTTCAAACGCTTGGCTTAACCGATATCACTTTAGTTGCGCACTCCGTCAGTGGGAGCATTGCGTCTCTGGCGTATCCCGAGCTTGCCAATAAAGTATCAAAAATAGTCATGCTGAATCCTTCACCACGCTATATTCATGACTTGCCCTCTTATGAAAGTGGCTTTAGTCGTAGTGATGTTGATGAATTAATGGTTTTAATGGAGCAAAACTTTTTTCAGTGGGCCGAATATATGAGCCCTAAGGTTATGGAGAATAGTGATACCCCCCAATTAGCTGAAACTCTGGAGAGCTATTTTACTGCCGGCGACGCTCAGTTAACGCGCAACTTTGCGAAAGCAACTTTCTATTCAGATGTAAGAGACACCTTACCCAAACTAAAATGCCCGGTACTTATTTTGCAAGCCAAGGCTGATATTGTTGTGCCGTTAAAAGTATCCGAGTACATGGCAGAAATACTGCCTTTAGCTAAGCTTGTGGTTATGGATGCTCGTGGGCATTACCCACAACTGAGTGCCCCAAAACTTGTGGCGCAGTACATTAGTGAATTTGTTTAAACGGTAAAATGGAAATGGCTGACTACGGAAAGGAAAAATGGCCGGTTTTGGCGCTGGAATGCGAACTTGAACAGCTTCTTGTTACAGAGGTGAGCGATCGCCTTTGCCTGTGTCTTCAGTTAGCTCCTAAGGAAATCGTTGGAAAATCTTTGGGTGAGTTACTAACACCAGCATCCAGGCTTTATTTTCTTTCAGCAATTGAACCCAATTTAAAGCAGGGCAACGACTGCGAACAAGTGACGCTTTATTTAAAAACGGCGGACGGTCCCCGAATGTTAGTTGCAAACGCAGTTGTTGATGATAAAAAATGCTTTTCTCTTATTCTAATGCCGGCAGACAGGCATTTAATATTGGAACGCCAGCTGATCCGCGAACGAGATCAGACCCAAGAAATTAATCAGGAACTTGAACGTCGGGAACGAGAGTTACTTCAGCAACGTGCCCTCAAGTCTGAGTTGCTGAGTAAAATGGAGTCGGTGAGTTCAGAGCTTTTGCAAACGGAAAAGCTGGCCGCACTGGGTCAATTAGCCGCAGGTATTGCGCATGAAATCAATAACCCGGTGGGGTATATACGTTCAAACTTGAATACTTTAAGCCAATACAGTCAGAAGCTATTAGATTTCATCCATAAAAACCAGAATATTAGTGCTGCACAGAAAGAGTCCGTTGATTTGGCTTTTTTGGAGAAAGATTTACTGTCACTGCTCAATGAAACCAATGAAGGCATACAGCGAATTACTCAGATTACCCGGGCACTTACCCAGTTCACCCGAAGCTCGGGGTTACAGGACTGGTGTGACATTCATAAGCAAATTGATACAACCTTACGGGTAATGAGCGGTGAGCTTCGGCGTAAAGTTGATATAAGCCGAAACTACCTGCCGGATTTACCGCTTGTCTACTGTGACCCGGCTAAGGTCAACCAGGTTTTAATGAATGTCCTGTTAAATGCAGCAGATGCAATTGAGCGTTTTGGCGTTATCCGCATAACGACCAAATGTCACAGTGGTCAAGTCGAAGTGATTATTGAAGATAATGGTTGTGGTATGAATGAAGAAACCGCCAGAAAAGCAATTGAGCCTTTTTATACCACTAAGCCTGAGGGCGAGGGTACTGGCCTTGGTTTGTCAATTAGTTACAGCATTATGAAAAGTCTTGGTGGGAGCTTAAGGATCTCCAGCGAATTAGGAGAGGGAACCCGAATTTATTTGGCTTTCCCCGTCCCGGCAAATAACTCCGAGGATGAGCATGGAATATAATTGGTTACCGATGGTTGCCCGCAGTTACTGGCGTTCTTTGACTCTGGCGTGCTGGTTATGGGGGAGTATTGGCTGCTTCGTTATTAGCGTGGGTCTGGTCAGCGTTAGCTTTCGTATGTCATTAACCGATGCTTTATTGGCTGCTGGCGTCGGCGTCGCTGGTGTTGTGTTTTCTTATTTTCGGCGGCTTCGTCTTTTTATTCATCGTCAACGGGTTATTTGCTGGATAATAGCCGGGTTCTGTTTTCTGTTAAGTGGCTGGCAACTGTATTTTGCTTTTCAGACAGATTTATACGTGTTTCCCGGTTTTTTAGCCGCTATAACTGGAGTTGGACTCATTTTCCTGCCCTTTTTCACGGTTTCTAACAACCTGCGCAAAGACGGAAACTGGTTATGGATAATGCTGTTACTTTATATCCTTGCGAGCATTTGGTGGTTTTATGCGCTAAACCAGACTTTGCATGGTGCCAGTGTTTTGCAGGACTCTGTCCCCGGCGTTATCTTGGTAGGGCATTTTCTCATTTTGACCATGCTGTATATTTGCCGGGATGTTATTTTGAACTTCCATCAGCTGACCTCTCAGCGAGACAAAGCGTTGGAAGAACTCCATCGTTCAGAGCAACATTATCGCTCGCTGTTTGATCATAACCCCAATGCCGCTTTTTCATTAGATTTATCCGGTCGTTTTACCGACTTGAACAAATCAGGTGAAAATTTTCTGGAAAGAGAGAAAGATAAAGTGGTTGGTCAGCATTATGAGAATGTTCTTGCGTCAAATGAGCTGCCTCGTGTTGCATTGTTTTTCGATAAAGCACTGAAGGGTGAGCCAATGCATTATGAAACAGTTATACAGAGACGCTCAGGTGAACGGCTTAATTTAAGCGTCAGTAATATCCCAATGCATGAAGACGGTAAAGTTGTTGGTGTTTTCGGTATAGCGCAAGATATTACCTCAATTAAGAAAACCTACAGTGAGCTGGAGCAGGTCAACGACGAGTTACAAAATTTTGCGGCCGTCGCCTCGCATGACCTGCAGGAACCTTTAAGAAAAATTGTGAGTTTTGGTGAGCTGTTAAAGCAGTCGGAATTAAAAGAGCAAGAGAGGGATTATCTGGAGCGAATGGTTTCAGCATCTCGTCGTATGCAGCAACTCATTGCAGAAATACTTGAGCTGGCAAAACTAGGCCGGGACTCTTTAAAACTGGAACCTGTTGATTTGAATGATATTGCCAGTCAGGTGTTGGAGGAGCATCAAGCAAAGCTTTCAGCTATGGGGGCTCAGGTCGAAATAAACCTTAGGCATAGGCTAACCGCTGATGCTAAATTACTTGCGCGGGTGTTCGATAATTTATTGACCAACGCAATAAAATACGCCAGAAAAGATAGAAAGTTAAAAATAGAGCTATATTCTACAGCAACAAGTGCCGATAGAGTCACTATTGCGTGTTCAGATAACGGTATTGGTATTGAAGCAACTTACCATCAATCGGTTTTCCGTCCGTTCAAGAGGCTGCATTCTCGTAGTGAGGTACCCGGAACGGGAATGGGGTTAGCTATTGTTAAGAAAATTATCGATCTACATAACGGAGAAGTCAGTTTAACAAGCCATATTGGCCAGGGGACGACCTTTAAGCTCGTTTTACCGAAGTAACTTTTGCTGGAATGATTATGAATTTATCCGTAACGGAAGCACTGAATATTCTGCTGATAGAAGATGACGCAGACGATTACATTTTGACTCGTGATTTGTTATTAAAAGGCGCGCCTGAATACCAGCTTAGCTGGGTGAAGTCGAAGCAAGAAGCTATAGAAAAAGTTCAGCGAGAAGACTTCGATGTCATTCTGTGTGACTTTCACCTTGGAGCAGATGACGGACAAGCAATTATTGAGTGCTTGCGAGAGAACCATGTAGAGACTCCGGTTATTTTTCTGACCGGGCAGGGTACGGATGACCTGAGTAAAAGAGCCATTCAGTTAGGTGCAGAAGATTACCTGGAAAAATCCGAAGTCACGCCGTTGGCTTTGAAGAAAAGCATTTATTACACATTGGAACGGCGTAACTACCAGCGAGACTTATTAGACAGTCAGCTGACTTTCGAATACTTGCTGGAAGACAGCTTGCAACCGGTTGTTTTAGCCGATCACAACCGGGTGATTATGTATGCGAACCCTGCGGCAGAGAAACTTCTTTTGCAAAGCAATGCAGAGCTTCGCGGACGCAAGTTGCCTTTAGAGTACAGCAGCAACTATGCCTTTAGTCATGAAGCCACTCTCAATTTAGCTGATGGTAAGCAAAAACGAGTGCGACACTATAGCATTCAGACATACTGGCAGGGACAGCCAGTTCGCTTAGTGCATTTTGAGGATATAACCAACCGTATTGAGCTTGAACAGAAAGTGGCCTTTTTTGCTAACCACGACACTTTAACAGGCTTGCCTAACCGAGTTCTGTTAGCTGATAGACTGCAACAAAGCCTAACCTTGTGCCGACGTAACGACGTTGAGTTGGCGGTTGTTTTTATTGGTCTCGATGGGTTTAAACCAATTAATGATACTTTGGGTCACACAATTGGCGACAAGCTGCTGCAGGCAGCTGCCGAGAGATTGAACGAGTGCCTTCGGCCCGGCGATACTTTAGCCCGCATGGATGGCGACGAGTTTGTTGCTGTTTTGCCTGAGCTGAGTCACTCAAGTGACGCTGTGGTAGTCGCCGAGCGTTTAATTAAGGCGATGCAAAGTCCGTTTATGATTGATGACAGTGAGCTGCACCTGTCGGCAACGGCGGGGCTTGCAATAACCAACAGCTACAATGAAGACCCGCTTAAGCTGGTACAGCAGGCGGATATCGCGATGTACGAAGCCAAGCGTTTTGGAAATGGAAGTTATCAATGGTTTGATCAGAAGCTCGATAATCAGGTTTCTAAGAACCTTAAGATACGAAACTCTTTGCAGGCTGGTATCGAGAAGCAAGAATTTGAGTTGTTTTATCAGCCACAGTTTTACCTTTCTAATGGCGAAGTTACGGGTGTGGAAGCGTTGATCCGCTGGAATCATCCGGAGCTGGGCATGGTTTCTCCGGACGATTTTATCGAAGTTGCAGAGAATACGGGCCAAATTGTCCCTTTGAGTGGCTGGATTTTACGACAGGCCTGTAAAGACTTTCTTCTGCTGGCCGCTAAGAGAGACACCTTGACGACGGTGTCTGTGAATATTTCTACAATTCACATTTTGCGATCCGAGTTCGTTGATACAGTGCGAGACGTAATTACAGAAACAGGAATTAAGCCGGCACAGTTGGTGCTGGAAATTACAGAATCTGTCTTTATGCGAAACCCCGAGCTGGCCATTAGTAAACTCCATGAGCTTTCTGAACTAGGTGTTAAGGTGGCATTGGATGATTTCGGTACGGGCTATTCAAGTTTAAGTTACCTAAAGAACTTACCCGTGAACCTGCTAAAAATTGATCGTAGTTTTGTCAATGACATGGTTTCAAACAGCCATGACTCGGCAATTATTGAAGGGATAATTTCTATGGCCCATCATCTGGGACTGGAAGTATTAGCCGAAGGGGTTGAAACCAGCGCGCAACAAGAATACTTACGTCGATGCCACTGTGATGCGATGCAAGGCTTTTTGCTCGCGAAGCCAATGGCCAAAGAGCAAGTACTGAGCTTTCTGCAAGACTACCGCAGTAACATCAATGAGAAACTCAAAGAGCACGAGCGTCAGGCTGTTCTCATTGTTGATGATGAAGAAAATGTCCTGAAGTCGCTTCAGCGCCTGCTGAGAAGAGACGGCTACCATATTTTTACGGCATCTAATGCTGAAGAGGCTTTTAATATATTGGCGCATGAGCCGGTGGATGTTGTGATTTCTGACCAACGGATGAGGAATATGCAAGGCTTAGAGTTTCTCTCTAACGTGCGAAATATGTACCCCGACGCCGCCCGTATTGTACTGACTGCTTATAGAAACGAGGATGCTTTAACTCAGGCAATTAATGAAAGTGAAGTGTATCGGTTTTTAGATAAACCCTGGGATGACGAGGTGTTACGGCAGACGGTAAGAAACAGTTTGCGTCCCCGGCAGGAGTCGAACCTGCGACCTTTCACTTAGGAGGCGAATGCTCTATCCAGCTGAGCTACGAGGACGTGCCCGCGATTATGCCAGAAGCTGTCGCGGGTTTCACCCTCAGTTAACCGGCACCACCCAGTCGTTCACCTGAATATTATGTAACATATTTCCTTTAGTCAGCTTAGCAATAGCCGTAGATTGCTGCACTTGGGAAACTTCCACCTCAAATTCACTCACCTGCCATTTCTGACGGTAACGGCCCTGATCATCGGTAAAGTGACTGGGCTGAACAACTTTAAGCTTATCGCCCGGGCTTACGCCGTGTTTTTCACCCAGATTAAACTGAACCGTTTTTTCATCGACGGCAATAATTCTGGCTCGTACGGGTTTGCAAACTACCTGCTCTTTCACACCAGAGGCTAAATCGCGCAAGCCGCTGTCTAGTGCGGCACCGAAGGGTTCATTCCAGAACTGTGCTGTGGCAACATCAACATCGATGTTGCGATCAAAAGTCCAGGGCTGAGTGTCTTCGACTCGTGCGCGGGTAACCAGTTGTCCGGTTGTCGCATCCAGCAGGTAAAGCGTTAAGGCGTAGTGGCGGTTTGGATCGCTGGACCAGAACCAGTTAGAGCTGGTGTCCATCATGGCTAAGTCGTCAAACATACCAAAGACAACAAACTGACTGTCGTTGGCTAAACCGAGGCTACGAGCCATGCGGCCCAGCTCTTCCAGGTTAAGGCCATTCAGTGCTTGCCCGAGTCCCGCATGTCGCTGCAAGGTATGAGAAATATGTAGTTGGCTGCCGACACCGCCAAGCTCACGCGCTAAACGCTCTGCGGCAACTTCTCCAATTTCCCAGATTTGTCCCCAGGTCCCATGGGCGCGATCGCGCAATTCAAACGGGACGATAGTAACGGAATTTTTGTAACTGCTTCGGGTGCAATCGCCTTCGCGGTTCCAGATGTCAGCTCGCAGCAGGACAATAACGCGGTCATCACGAACTTCTTCGCGAACAATAGTGACTTGGTCCACGTTACCCTGACTGCTCCATTGGGTTTCAGTGTTTCGTAATACGCCGTCAACCACTTGTTGAATACTGGAGATATTTCCGCCAGAAGTGAGAAGCGCTTGTTGCAGCGCATTTTCTATAGCTTTTTGACGTGCTGCATCGGTATCGCCGTTTATAATGCGGGCGGTACCCTGGGCTTCTACCCAACGTGCTTCGCTCGGCATAGCGATAAAGAAAACAGAAGTGATCAGCAGCAGGTTTTTCCAGTTCATGGTGTTATGCATCCCAAGTGTCAGTTTTTAGTCGTTACTTTGCTATTGGAATTAGCTGCAAAAACCCTGCCATGTTGAAAGAGGAAATCAGAACCTAGTAATAAACAACGCGCTTCACTTTTTGCTGGCGGTTTGTACTCTGATACAGGCGATGTACTTTCTCAAAATCCAGACGTAGTTCAGTCGCGTAATAATCGCCAACCGTGTAGGTTTTTACCACTTCGGCACCACGAATAACACCGTCAACGGAAGCCTGAAAGCTGTCCTGGTTTAACGCCCAGTCTTCAACTGAACTACCACCGGCAATACGTTGACCATACACTTGTTCGGCCAGCTCGCGATAGGCCGCAAGTTTGGAGGCACGCATAGCGTTCAGATCTTTTAGCTGAGCGTTTTCGCCTTGCTGAGTTTCGATAGGAGCGTAACCAACCGCATTCAGAACCGGGAATTCATCCGGGGTCTGAGTTTCCCACTCAACGTGTTTTTGATCATACGCTAAGTTGTTGTAAGCACTACATCCGCTTAATAGCAGTGTAGATGCGAGTAACGCGAAAGAAAGTAGATGCTTAGCCATAACGACCTCTGATAGAACAAAGTACTTATGGTTGTAACGGCTGAATGGCAGAAATCTTTAGCGGATTTTGCCTTTACTATCGTAGGTGAGGCTGTCTTTTCGTGCAGACTGTAAAATGGTTTGTTTCAACTGGTCGATACTATTCAATGTTGACTGTACCACCTGCTCGTTGACCTGGCTTTGGTGCTGGACGTTACTCAGGGTGCTTTTTATTGCGGCAACGGCTTCGGCCAAATTGGGATCATCTTTGAGCTGTTCTTTATCGGGGTGTTCGGCAAGCTGCTGGTCGAGTTGATTAACTCTGGCCAGGGCTTTTTCCTTTGCCTCTGTAATAGCATTTACATCGGCGTGTTGGCGGTCAACTATGGCGTTTAGCTCACGTTGCTGTAGCAACGCAAGGGTATCTAGCGAGTCCGCCATTTCCTGAAGGAGCTCATTGACAGGCGCCAACACGGTCATTATTCGTTATTGCCGTTACTGAACAAGTCAGATTCAAACTGAGCCAGTTTATTTGCTAACTGCTCAACATTTATTTTGTATGAACCGCTTTCAATATCCGCTTTGATCTTGTCAACTTTGGCTTGATCAATTCCGCTGCTGTTCATGGCTTTTTCTTGTAAGCCACCCAGTTGCTGCGCTTCACTTGTTAGAGAAACGGCGTCTCCGCCTTTTTGCGAAACCGATGCAGGCTTACCCGGAGCATCGTTCTGCACTTGGCGATTACTGGATTTGCTGTCAATGTTGGCATTTTTCAGCCCGGCATTGTTAATATTAATTGGCATTGTGTTTAGCCTCGCTAGATAAAGTCTCTCGGTTACTTATCGACCGTACTCAAAAAAACTTAAGTAAATATTTTAACAATTTTATAAATTGACGGTCACTTCATTTAATCCTGTGACAACAGCCTGTACCGATTTGTTCGACCGTGCGTTTTCAACAACCACTGATTCACCTTTAAGGCCATCAGCCAATGCCCTTCCGGCAGCAGTAATTCGCAATGTTTTATCCTGAGCTACTATTGTAACGCTTTGGCCCTCACATACAAGACAGGTGTCGCTGGCGCTTATTGCTTGCCCTGCGCTAATGCGCTTTTTAATGCGAGCGCCCACTAAAGCTGTCATGTCAGTGAATACATTGGAGCGCACACGATTAAGGTCAACTTCAGAATAAACTAAGTCACTCTCGCTTATCATTTGCCCCGGCGACATTGGAGAAGCAGCTGTAACGACATTTTTATAATGATATATACGGACAGGCACGTAAGTTCGCCAGTGAGCGGCTGCAGTGCACTCTATTTCAATTGTCGTGTAACTGTCTAAAGTCGCGTTATTGGCTAAATCAACTTTCGGTTGTTGTGGACAGACTTTTGGCGTCATGCGAGGGTCAAGGTTATTCGCAACAACTTCCACGCGTCCGTTATCAGGGGCTGATACTCTTTGCTCTACGTAATTGTGAGCCAACTCCTGTAGGGCTTTATAATCAAAGCGCAGGCTCTGCTTTTTACTGGTTTCATCCGCGTTAGCCGAGTCTATACCGGTAAACACTGCAGCGAAAATAAAAAGCGAACTGATCAGTAGCGATTTACGTACTATCATAAAAATTCCTGATGTTATTCGTTAAGGTTCTCTGGTCGAGTGCCGAAAAAAACGGTATAACGTCAAAAGTTCGGCAGTTCGATGGTTTCAGTATGGTTGTTGTTGATGTAAGCAAGTACCGTGCCGAAGTAGAGGTCCCCTGCCATATAACAGGAGTGAATAATGGCCAGTATTCTTGATTCAGTGAATCAGCGCACACAAATGGTCGGACAAAACCGGCTTGAACTTTTAATGTTTAACCTTAATGGCAGGCAGCGGTTTGGCATTAACGTATTTAAGGTGCGTGAAGTTCTGCCTTGTCCTAAACTGACCGCTATGCCTCGGCGAAACCCTCTTATTCGAGGTGTTGCGCACATTCGGGGGCAGGCTATTTCCATTATTGACTTAAGTATGGCGACTGGTGGACCCGAGTTAACCGGTATTGAAAATCGCTTTGTAATTATTGCGGAGTACAATCGAACCATTCAGGGGTTCCTGGTGGGTGGAGTTGACCGCATTATTAATATTAACTGGGAAGATGTCATGCCACCGCCGAAAGGCACAGGAAGGGGCGCTTACTTAACAGCCGTTACTCAAATTGAGGATGAGCTGGTTGAGATTATCGATGTTGAGCGAATCCTTGCTGACATTATGCCAACCAATATGGACGTCAGCGACGATGTTGCCAATGCGCCAATCAACGTGGCAAAAGAAGATTTAACCATCTTAATTACTGATGACTCTTCAGTTGCCCGTAATCAGATCAAACGAGCGTTGCAGTCTTTAGGAATTTCGTTAGAGGTTAAGAAGAACGGTAAAGAAGCTTTAGACTATTTAAAAGAGAAGTCCAAAGAGGTTGGGGGGCTTGTGCATCCTCATGTTCCGGTATTAGTTTCTGACGTTGAGATGCCGGTAATGGATGGGTATACCTTAACCGCAGAAATAAAGGCTGACCCAAATTTGCGTGATGTTCACGTTATTTTGCATACATCATTGAGTGGCGTCTTTAATCAGGCTATGGTGAAGAAAGTTGGAGCCGATGATTTTATTGCAAAATTTCATCCGGATGAACTAGCGACCGCTGTTCAAAAATGGCTTAATACGGTTGTAGACTGACGTTTTACGTCAGGTGAGATATCGGACCTGGCGTGAACGTCAGGCTACGAAACAAAAACCGAAATGGAAGTAGTTTATATAACGTGTTGAATCGCGAATTAAGTTTATCGGAATATCAGGAATTTCGTCAATTTCTGGAGCATCAGTGCGGAATTGTACTGGGTGAGAGCAAACTCTACCTGGTGAAGAGTCGTTTAGGCCCTTTGATGGGGCGTTTTAATGTCGACTCTTTAGCTGAGCTGGTAAAACGTTCAATGAAAATTAGTGAACGTGCTTTACGTGCTGCGGTAATTGACGCAATGACCACCAATGAGACTTTGTGGTTCCGTGACACTTATCCGTTCGAAATTCTGAGTAATCGAATCTTCCCCGAATATAAAAATCATTCCGGACCTTTAAAAATATGGTCGGCTGCCTGTTCATCAGGACAAGAGCCGTATTCTATTGCGATGACGTATTTAGAGTATAAGGCGAAGAGTCCCGGCGCATTGCGTGCCGGAATAAAGGTAACGGCTACGGATATTTCGAATAAGGTTCTGGAGCAGTGTGGCATCGGAGAATATGACAGCCTTGCTTTGGCCCGCGGCTTGTCAGCAGAGCGACGTAAAAAGTTTTTCACCGACGCCGCAAGTAAGCCTGGTTCTATGAAAATAAAAGATGAACTTAAGCAATTCATTCACTTTCGCCATCTGAACTTATTGGACAGCTATTCTTTGTTGGGTAAGTTTGACGTAATTTTTTGCCGCAATGTCCTTATTTACTTTGCCCCGGAAGTAAAGCGGAAAATTATTGCCCAATTTCGGCAATCACTAAACCCCGGTGGCTATCTTTTCCTGGGTGCCTCAGAGTCTATTTCCGGACTCACCGACGATTTTGAAATGATCCGCTGCCAGCCCGGCATTATTTACAGAAGAAAATAGCCTGCCGCAGAGCATACCCGCTAAAAACCTTTTCTAATTAAACTGGCACGCTTCCTGCATTGTCTTCACCATCGAACACTGTGGAGACAAAAATATGGCACTTTCCATGGATAAACTTATGGGAATACAGCAACACACGCTGGGTATACGTACTCAACGAGCGGAGCTTATTGCCAATAATATCGCCAATGCCGACACCCCGGGCTACAAGGCCAAAGGTCTGGACTTCCAGCAAGCGTTGCAACAAGCGCAGCGTGGTATGGAAAACCATAAAATGGCACGCACCCACGAAAAACACTTCAGCGTTGAGATAAAACCTCAGGGTACAGAGAAGTTCCGAGTTCCATCACAGCCGGATACCGGTGACGGTAATACCGTTGATGTGCAGTTGGAACAAAACTTGTATGCACAAAATGCACTGGAATATGAAATGACCATGAACTTTCTCGACGGCCGTATTAGTGGCGTGAAGAAAGCCTTGGGCGGACAAGGGAGATAATAAGTCATGAGTCTGTTTAATATTTTTAATGTGACCGGTTCTGCCATGAGTGCGCAGTCAGTAAGACTGAACACAACGGCAAGTAACCTGGCCAATGCCAACTCGGTAAGTAGCAGTATTGATGAAACCTACCGAGCGAGAAACCCGGTTTTCGCAACGGCTTTAGCGGATGCCAGAGGGGATTATAAAGGTAACAGCCTGACTAATCAGACTCAGGCAGGACAGGCCGCCGGCGTTAAGGTTTTGGGAATCGTTGAAAGCCAGGACCCACTACAAATTGAATATGCTCCAAATCATCCTATGGCTGACGAGAGTGGCTACATCTATCGGCCTAACGTTAACACTATGGAAGAGATGGCAAATATGATTTCGGCTTCGCGTTCCTACCAGACAAATGTGCAGGTAGCGGACACTGCCAAAACAATGACACAGCGTTTATTGCGTCTGGGTCAAGGGTAAGCAGGAGATAACAAATGGAAGGCGTAAGCAATAATTCCTACATCGATGGCATGAAGTGGAAGAAGGATGAAGGTGCCGAGTATGCTGATCCGGATGAACAGCAAAAGCTCGAGCAGGAAGACTTCTTCAAGCTGTTAACCGAGCAGTTGAATATGCAAGACCCGTCTAAGCCGGTTGAGAATGATCAAATGATTGCTCAGATGACCAGCTTTACCATGGCGGAAGGTATCAGTGGCTTGTCGGATCGTTTTGACCAGTTTGCAAATGATATGACTTCAAATCAGGCGTTACAGGCTTCAACTATGGTTGGTCGCAAAGTTCTGGTGCCGACAGACCAGGCCAACCTTGAGTCAGGCGCTGGAGTTACGGGAATGATAGCAACCCCGCAGTCAGCCCAGAATGTGAAAATTAATATTAAGGACTCAACCGGAGCCTTGGTTAAAACCATTAATTTGGGAGATATGCCTCAAGGCACGAAAGAGTTTGAGTGGGACGGAACAATGTCTGACGGCTCGGAAGCTCCGGCTGGAAATTATTCCTTCTCGGTAAATGCCAGTGTCGGTGGCCAGACTGAAGAATTACCCATACAGATGCACGCTCGCGTGCAAAGTGTCAGCACCGGCGGTGATCGCGGTGTGGTTTTGAATCTTAAAGGATTAGGTGGCATCAAGCTTTCTGATGTGACTGAAATTAGCTAACAGGTGAGGTGACTTATGTCATTTAATATTGCACTCAGCGGAATCAACGCATCGCAGAAAGATCTGGATACGACCGCGAATAATATTTCAAACGTGAAAACAACGGGCTTTAAACAGTCCCGCGCAGAGTTTGCGGACGTTTATGCGACGAGCATTTTTAACGCAGGTAACACAAAAGTGGGTGACGGTGTTTTAACCTCATCGGTGGCGCAGCAGTTTAGCCAGGGAACACTGGACTTCACTGAAAACTCGTTGGATATGGCTATTTCAGGTAACGGCTTTTTTGCGACTACCGATGGCCTTGGTTCGCGTGATATGACTTATACCCGTTCAGGTGCTTTTAAGTTAAACGATGACAAGTTCATCGTTGATAACCAAGGTAACTATCTACAGGGCTACCAAGTTGACCGTAACAGTGGTACCGCATCATCGGTGGCTTTGGCTACGACTCAACCTATTCGTATTCCGGATGTAGCTGGTGCACCGCAAAATACCGATAATGTCTTTACTGCTTTTAACGTTGATGCGCGTCGCTCACCGATAGATGGCGCTGCTAACCCATTTGATCCTGATACACCAAGTACGTATCACAGCTCTACTTCTGCAACTATCTATGATTCATTAGGTGAGTCACATACATTATCGACTTACTATGTGAAGCGGGATAATAACCAATGGGACGTTTACGCCACTTTTGATGGTGATGAAATCGACTTAGCTCCGACGGGAACAGCGGTAGCATCCCCTGATACCTCAATTAATGGCAACTCAGGGTTACGCCTAACCTTTTTAGGAAACGGTGAGCCGGATGTTCCAGCCGGACAAACGACGTTTGATCCCGGTTCAATTGACTTGTCAGGTAATAACGCCGCGGGCGACCCGTATTTAAACAACGGTGCAGATGCCCAAACGGTCCAGTTTAACTTCCAGGATCTTTCGGGTACTACCAGTCCTACTCAGTTTGCTTCAGATTTTGAGGTGACTAACCTTGATCAGGATGGCAGCACAGTTGGACGCTTAACGAACGTGGATATTGATAAGTCAGGTTTAATTGCGGCAACTTACTCTAATGGTGATGTTCAGTACCTGGGTCAGGTTTCCATTGTTCGCTTTGCTAATGAACAAGGCCTGACGCAAATTGGTGGTACCAAGTGGCGTGAGAGCATTGACTCGGGCGAGCCGCTTTCTGGTGAAGCGAATACCGGTACTTTTGGTGGTATTGAAGCTTCTGCGCTTGAAAACTCAAACGTTAACCTGACCAAAGAGTTGGTTGACTTAATTACAGCGCAACGTAACTTCCAGGCAAACTCACGTTCGCTTGAAGTTAATAACACCATTAATCAGACCATTCTTCAGATTCGTTAATCGCTTTTATCTGTCGATTAAAAAGACGCCTTCGGGCGTCTTTTTTTGTTTCTGGCATGAAATCTGCATTATCAAACGCATATGACAAAATTTTGGCTGGAGGTCAGCTATGGACAAGATGCTATGGGTAGCGATGAGCGGCGCAAAGGAGAATATGAACTCCGTTGCCGTACGCGCCAATAACTTAGCTAACGCCAATACCACGGCATTTAAAGCCGACTTACAACAGGCAAGGGCAATGCAGGCCTTTGGTGAAGGTTTGCCGACTCGTGTGTTTTCTATGACAGAAAGCCCGGGGCAAAACTTTGCCAGTGGGGCAATACAGGCGACCGGACGTAACATGGATGTTGCGATTAAAGACCAGGGCTGGATTGCGGTCGACGACGGTAATGGCAATGAGCGTTACACCCGAAATGGCAGTCTGGAAGTTGGCACCGATGGCATGTTGAAAAACTCCAATGGTCAGACGGTATTGGGTGACAATGGCCCTATTTTTGTGCCGATGCCGATTGATAATTTGGTTATAGGCTCGAACGGGAATGTGTCGATTCGTCCAATGGGCGCGCCGGCAGATGCTATGGAGGTGGTTGACCGGATTAAGCTGGTGAATCCACCGAACGGCAACATAGAAAAAGGTAATGATGGCCTGTTTAAGCTAAAAGATGGCCAGCAGGCTTTTGCGGATGCCAACGTGAAACTGGAAATTGGCGCTCTGGAAGGGAGCAATGTCAATAGTGTCGAAGAAATGACACATATGATTGCACTGCAGCGCCAGTATGAAATGAACGTCAAATTAATGAAGACGGCCGATGAGAACGCACAGCGCTCAGAATCGCTGATGAGAATGAGCTAATCGTAGCCCGAGGAGAAACACTATGAACCCAGCATTATGGATAAGTAAAACCGGACTGGATGCGCAGCAACGCGATATTTCAGTCATTTCCAACAACCTGGCGAACTCCAGCACGATTGGCTTTAAGAAAAGCCGGGCGGTGTTCGAAGATTTGCTGTACCAAAACATTAATCAGCCAGGCGGTCAGTCCGCACAGGACACTGAGCTACCTAATGGTTTGATGCTTGGTGCCGGTACCAAAGTAGTTGCAACGCAAAAAGCACATACCCAGGGTAATGTTCAGACAACGGACAACTCACTGGATGTGATGATTGACGGCAAAGGCTTCTTTCAGGTGTTGATGCCGGATGGAAACATTTCCTATACCCGTAATGGTCAGTTTTCACTGAACGAAGAAGGTGAAATGGTAACGTCAGGTAACGGTTATACCATAGAGCCGGCTATCCAGATTCCTGAAGACGCGATGTCGGTCAGTATTTCGCAAGAAGGTGAAGTAACGGTTACTCAACCGGGCAACCCGGACAATGTTGTTGTCGGGCAGCTTAACCTGGTTAACTTTATTAACCCGGCGGGCTTACAACCTATGGGTCAGAATTTATATAAAGAGACAGCCGTAAGTGGTGCGCCTTTAGAAGCCGTTCCGGGTGTTGACGGAATGGGGAATACCATTCAAGGCGCGCTGGAAACCTCAAATGTGAATGTAACTGAAGAGCTGGTGAATCTGATTGAAAGCCAACGGGGTTACGAGATGAATTCAAAAGTGATTTCTTCTGTAGACCAGATGTTGAGCTATGTGAATCAGCAGCTTTAATTGAATAAATAGCGGGTGAGTCTATGCGTTTTTTACTTTTTACTTTAACAACGTTGGTCATGGCGGGGTGTGCGCAAACGCCACATAAACCGATGCCAAATGACCCATATTACGCACCCGTATTACCGGAAGAGCGTGCCCAGCCCGTTGTACCAACAGGCTCTTTATTTCAGGACGCTTACGCAGACAACCTGTATTCCGATATTAAAGCGCGGCGGTTAGGCGACATTATTACTGTGACGCTACAGGAACAGACAACGGCCAGCAAAACGGCAACCACTGAAACCTCAAAAGAGAGTTCGGCAGAACTCGGCGCACCAACGATGTTTGGGCGTGACATTACCGTTGGCGGTAACCCTTTATCGGCAGGCGTAAATGGCACCAGAAACTTCAGCGGTGACGGAAGCTCTGATCAGAGTAATCAGCTTAACGGTGAGATTACCGTTACGGTTATAAAAGTACTGCCAAACGGTAATTTAATTGTTCGGGGTGAAAAGTGGATGCGCATAAATACCGGTGACGAGTACATTCGTTTAACCGGTATGATCCGGCCTCAGGATATTACTGCAGCTAACCAGATCCCATCCACTCGCGTGGCGAACGCGCGCATAGAGTACTCGGGTACAGGCAGTCTGGCGCAAGTTCAGGAGCAGGGTTGGTTAACTCGGTTCTTCAACAGCCCAGTATGGCCATTCTAAGGAGTAAGGCATGAGAACGGTTAAATTCATTGCACTTTCGGTCAGCCTGATGTCAATGCTGGTTGCTCCGGTACAGGCTTCACGCATAAAAGATATTGCGTCGGTTCAGGGCATTCGTGACAACCAACTTATTGGTTATGGTCTGGTAGTCGGTTTACCGGGAACGGGTGAACAGACGCCGTTTACCGATCAGACATTCCGCACCATGCTGGGTAATTTCGGCATTAATATTCCCGCTAATGAACGACCCAAAATTGATAATGTGGCGGCTGTTGCCGTACATGCGGATCTGCCTGCCTTCGCAAAACCCGGTCAAAAAATTGATGTCACCGTGTCTTCTGTTGGCAGTGCCGATAGTTTGACTGGCGGAACCTTGTTGCAAACCTTTTTGAAAGGTGCCAATGGTGAAGTTTATGCGGTTGCGCAGGGCAGCCTAATTGTGGGCGGCTTAGGCGCCGAAGGTAATGATGGTTCCCGTATTGTTATTAACACGCCGACGGTCGGCCGAATTCCGAATGGTGGCGTCGTTGAACGTGAGGTTCTGTCCGGTTTTGGCTCTTCCGATTACTTTACCTTTAACCTGCACCAGTCCGATTTCACGACAGCCAAGCGTATGGCAGAAACCATCAACGGCTTAGTTGGCGAAGGCACGGCTCAGGCAGTAGACGCAACTTCTGTTCGGGTAAGAGCTCCTCGAGATATGAATCAGCGGGTCAGCTACATGTCGACACTGGAAAACCTGGAAGTACAACAAGCCTCGGCGGCCGCGAAAATTATTGTAAACTCGCGTACTGGGACTATTGTGGTTGGTCAGAATGTTGAACTGCGCCCTGCAGCGGTTGCACATGGCAACATGCAAGTGACCATTGCTGAGAACGTGAATGTGGATCAGCCAAACCCCTTTGGTCAGGGAGAGACTGTTGTTACACCCCAGTCGATAATTGACGTCAATCAGGATGATGCCCGTATGTTTGTTTTCGAGCCCGGAACCACGCTGAATGATTTGGTTCGCGCAGTGAATCAAATTGGGGCAGCTCCCAGCGACATGATTGCTGTCCTGGAAGCATTGAAACAAGCCGGTGCGTTATCTGGCGAGCTTATTGTAATCTAGCGGCGGTTTAAACTATGACGGTTTCAGACTCTCATCTAAAGCAAGCGCAGCACGCCATGGATACCCACAGCCTGGACGGGCTGCGGAAGCGTGCGTTCAAGCCCGATGACAAAGAAGCCTTGATGGAAGCCGCGCAGCAGTTTGAAGCCATATTTCTGAATATGGTGATGGGCAGTATGCGAAAGGCCAACGCCGTGTTTGAAAAAGACAACTTACTTGATAACCGTTACACCAATATGTACCGCGATATGTATGACCAGCAGCTGACTTCAGAACTGTCCAGCCAGGGAACCCTGGGCTTGGCTGAGTTGATGGTAAAGCAGTTAGGTGGTGACGACAGTTATGTTCCGGCATCAATGAACCGCAACGGCGCGAACCTTGACGACCCGCGCATGAAGAACCGCGCCGACATGAGCAATGCCTCGCAGAAAGTCAGTGACCAGGGCGGCATTGATGCGGGTCTGTATTACGGGAATCAGCGAGTGAATACCGCCAAACTGAGCGATGGCGATGCGACTTTTAATTCCCCGCAAAGCTTTATTGCTGCGCTAAAACCTCATGCCGAGAGAATCGCCAAAGAAGCCGGTTTAAATCCGGATGTTCTGATGGCGCAGGCGGCACTGGAAACCGGCTGGGGCAAGCGGTTGGTACCAGGACGCCATGGTGGTTCCAGTAACAACCTGTTCAACATTAAAGCGGATACGCGCTGGGAAGGCGATAAGTCTCATGTCAGCACCCTGGAGTTTGACGGTGAAGTAGCCCGCAAAGAGCGCGCAGCGTTTCGTTCCTACGCCAATGTGGAACAGAGCTTGCAGGACTACGTAAACTTTATAAAAGAACATCCGCGTTACCAGCAGGCACTGAAAGTCGCTGATGATCCGAAGCAGTATACGCAAGCACTGCAGGACGCCGGTTACGCGACCGATCCGCAATACGCACAAAAGATTCAGTCGGTATTAAATAACCCGGCTTTTATTGATAAAGAAATTTAGGAATGCGGCAGGCGGCAAAAAATTGCCGTGTTGGCTAAATAATATTCGCTCGGTGCCGATAACGGTCATAGAGTAACTGGAGAATCATCGATGAGTTTTGACTTATTACAACTCGGTAAAAACGGGATACTGGCACACCAGCGTAGCCTGCAGACGACCGGTCAAAACATTAACAATGCAAATACGCCGAGCTATGTGCGAGAGCGTACAGAATACCTTGAGTCTTCGTACGGCGGGCTTGAGCGTGTTCGTGTGCAGAGAATGATTGATGAGTTCGCCAACCGACAACTACGTACCGACATTTCCAAAGTTAGCTATTATGAAGCTAACCTTCAGCAGGCAGAACAGCTCGATACTTTGCTAGGTGACAGTACAACTAACGTGTCATCCAGTATTGAAAATTTCTTCAATACGCTGCAAGACGCTAATAATGATCCAGGGTCAGTAACGGCTCGTCAGCTTATTTTGGCCGATGCCGATGCAATGGTGACTAAGTTCAATGACTTTTCCGGTTATCTGAATGACCAAAAAGATATCATTAATGACCGACTCAAGTTGTCTACGGATCGCATTAATTCTATCGCTGAGAATATCGGTAGCCTGAACGAACGGATTTTTGCTTCACAGGGCGGCAGTAATGCCAATGGCGATACCAACGCGCTGATGAACCAGCGGGACGAAGAGCTGCGTAAGCTGGCCGAACTGGTTCAGTTCAGTGTCATCGAACGTGACAATGGCGGTTTAAGTGTGCACCTGAAAAATGGGCAACCTTTAGTCCTGGAAGATGGGCGATTTAATTCAGTAGCGGTTAAGAATAATCCTAACACTGAGCGTCTGGAGTTTATGCTTCAGAAAGAACATGGTGGTGGCAGTAAAAGCGAATTCTTAGTGCCGGTCGATGAAGTTGGTGGTCAGGTAGGCGGTTACCTCGAGTACCGAGATGAAACCTTAATGCCAACTCAGAGACGTTTAGGCCAGTTGGCTGTGCGTATTGCTGATAGCCTTAATACTCAGAACCAAAAAGGTATGGATCTTGATAATCAATTGGGACGTAAGCTCTTTGACTTGTCTTTGACTGAAGCCTCCGGTCTGGCATACGACGAAAATACCGGCAATGCTGAAGTAACTGCGCTGGTGTTAGAAGGCAACAGTGAATCCTTTCCTTCTGAAAACCTGCAGGTGACAATGACCAGCGCAACTGATTACGAAGTTGTGGCTGTGGACGCTCAGGGCAAACCTCTGGACGGTGCTGATGTTGTTACCGGTACTTTAACCGCCGGTAGTGCTGACATTGTTGAGTATGGTATTTCTTTAAATGTTGCGAATACAGCAAACGCCGGAGATAAATTTTTAGTAAAACCAGCAGAGAGTGCGGCTTCTGAAATCAGTTTAGCGGTTCGCCGGCCCGAGGATATTGCGCTTGCGAGCCCTGTTCGTGTGAAAGACGGCATGGATAACCAAGGCGCTGCCAGTATTGAACTGAGTGCTATTAACACCCCCGACGACTACTACGATACAGCCAATAATACATTGCTGGACAGTGCTCCGGCGCGCATAGAAATAACGGGCAAGACAGGTAACTCGTATGACCTGGAAGTTTTTGCTAAAGATGGCACCAGTTTAGGTACGGTTACAGGAACAACCGATCTAGACGGAGTTCTAGCGCAAGCAGGCTTAGCTGACCCTGATTACGATGTAGATATAAACGGAGAACCTGCTGTAGGTGATTCTTATGAAATGGAATACAACCTCAACGGCTTTGATGACAATAGTAATGGCCAGGAACTGTCTGATCTGCAACGCCAACAACTTGTACGCCGTGACGGTGCGGAAGACTTTGAACCGACTATGACCTTTAATGAAAGTTATGGTCGTTTGGTGTCGGATGTTGGTAGTAAGGTGAGCCAGAATCGCGTATTGCGTGAATCAGCTGAAGCAATTAAGGGCCAAACCGAAGCTTTGTATGAGTCACAGTCAGGTGTGAACCTGGAAGAAGAAGCGGCTAATTTGATTCAGTATCAGCAGGCTTATACTGCATCGGCCCGCATTATTACAACGTCGCAGACCATTTTCGATACGCTGCTGCGTTCGTTAGGTTAAAGAGGTGAGATAAGATGAGATTAAGTACCAGTTTATTTTATCAGCGAGCCCAGGACAGCCTGACAACGTCTCAGTCTCGACTGGACAAAGTGCAACTGCAGTTGACGAAACAAACCCGTATTCTGAGCCCGGCGGATGACCCGATCGGTAATTCACAGGTGTTGGCTCTGGATGAAAAGCTCGCGCAAAATGCGCAGTTTGACCGTAACTCAGTAACGCTGGAGAATAATCTGCGCCGTGAAGAGAGCGTACTGTCTAATATGGTTGACTATGTTCAGCGCGCTCGTACCTTAGCTGTTCAGGCAGGGAACGGCAGTTTGTCAGCTGAAAACCGGGAGGCTGTTGCGCTTGAACTGCGAAATATTGAACAGGCCTTGTTTGACTTCACTAATGCGCAGGACGAAGCCGGTGAATACATCTTTGCTGGCTATCAAAACCGTATTCAACCAATGGAATACGATAACGCATCCGAGTCTTACTCTTACCGCAGCGATGATGGGCAACGAAAAATTCAGTTATCACCCAGCCTGTATCTTCCGGCAGGTGACCCGGGCAGTAAAGTGTTCAACGGGTTATCCAAGCGTGTCGATATAGACTTCACTGCAGGAGATAACTTGGTTAAGAGTTTAAAAGCTGCTGATAGAGAAGCGCTTGCCAATTATTGGGATGCCGGGGATCCTGACACTCAATCTGCAAGCATTCAGTTTGGTGCCGGAACATACGATGTTCTTGATGGTGGCGGCAACGTAGTACAGGCGGCTGTACCTTATAATCCAGGCGATACCATTACCTACAATGGTGTTGAAATTGAAACAACCAATGATGTTGCTAACGGTGACGTTATTGATTTTGACATTGGTGAACCGGTGTCTAGAAACTTGGTGACTCAGGTAGCTGATTTGGCAAATGCGCTGGAAAACTCCGGTCCTGAAGATAAAGGTTTTTTCCGTGAGGAAATTGCCTCTTCTTTAGATTCTTTCGATGATGCAATTTCAAGTCTTACGGATACTCAGGCAAAAGTCGGCGCTCGTTTAAATGTTCTGGAGAGCTCCAAGCTAAGTAATGCAGATATTGAGATTATTAATAAGAAAGCACGCTCAGATATTGCAGACGTTGATTATTCGACAGCAGTGACTGACCTCATTAAAAACGAAACAATTTACTCAGCCGCCCAACAGGTATTTTCCCGGGTGAGTCGTTTAAGTTTGTTTGACTATATCTAACCCCCCCCTGCGACCTGACGTTAACGTCAGGTCGCTGATTTCAGCTGACATAATTGTCAGGCTAAAAAAATCTAAAAATTTTTCAAAAAAAGATTAAAGCTCCCCAAACTCCTGCCGATACCCTTTGTGAGAGGAAATTTTAACCAGGCGAAACACGAAGCCGAACACTTCCTCCAGCTTGGCAACAACGATTGAATCCAAGCTTAGGCCAGAAACTGAGGAGCATTATTATGCCTTTATATGTAAATACTAACGTCAGCTCATTGAACGCACAGCGTCAGCTGATCAGCTCAGGTAACTCGCTTGACCAGGCATTCGAACGTTTGTCGTCAGGCTTCCGTATCAACAGCGCAGCAGATGATGCTGCAGGTCTGCAAATCTCAAACCGCTTAGGTTCACAGATTGACGGCCTTAACCAAGGTAACCGTAACGCTAACGACGGTATCTCTTTGGCGCAAACAGCTGAAGGTGCATTGGACGAAATTACCAATACTTTCCAGCGCGTTCGTACTTTGGCGCAGCAAGCTTCTAACGGTTCTAACACTGACGAAGACCGTGTTGCAATCCAGGAAGAAATTGATGCCCTGATGACCGAAGTTAACCGTATTGCAAGTGACACCACGTTCGGTGGCCAGAACTTGCTTGACGGTACTTATGAAGCGAACTTCCAGGTTGGCGCTGATGCTAACCAGACTATCGGCATCACCATGACTCAGGTTGGTGGTACTGCTGCAGGTAACGATATTTCTGCAAATGGCGGCTTTACTCTGTCAGGTATTGCAGGTGCAGCATCTACTGTTACAGGTGACCAGGTTTCAACAATTGTTGGTTCTGTTTACGCTGCTGACGCCGATAACGCGACTTTCGCGGGCATGTTTGCTTCAGGTAATATCTCTGTTACATCAGAAGCTAACGCACAGGTTGTTTTAGCGGGTATGGACTCAATGATTGCGGTTGTTGATAAGAAACGTGCTGAACTGGGTGCTACTCAGAACCGTTTCCAGTCAACGATTCGTAACCAGGGTAACGTTTCTGAAAACTTGAGCGAAGCAAAATCACGTATTAAAGACGCTGACTTTGCCGCTGAAACTGCAAAACTGACTCAGGCTCAGATTCTGCAGCAGGCTTCTCAGACTATCCTTGCGCAGGCTAACCAGCGTCCACAGGCGGCTCTACAGCTGCTTGGATAATCTCTTCAGAGATAATCAGTTTACGCTTAAAAACCGGAGCTTTGGCTCCGGTTTTTTTATGTCTAAAAAAAGTACAATAAAAAACTAAAGTTTCTATTAAGGTCAGCCGATAACAAACATGGATAAGTGTTTTAAGTGCGTATGTGTGCTTAAATAGTATAAACAAAGTAATGGTGATCATTATGGCTGAACTTAAACTTGAAAGCTCTCAGCTTGCTTATAATGTTTCAACCGATAGAACCACGCCTTCTCCAGTTGTTGAAAAGAAAGAAAAGGTTATTGACACGGTTCAACAAGTGAAACAAGAAGGGCAAGAGAAGCAAACTGACGCTAAGGCCAGTGAAAAGTCGGTGGCTGAGGTTGTAGAAGAAATGAATCAATCCGATGCAATTCGTAGTACCAGCCTTCAGTTTGTTATTGAAGAGCGCGGTGAACCACCGGTTGTTCAAGTGGTCGATAGAGATAGCGGTGAGATGATTCGCCAAATTCCATCCGAGCTGGTAGTGAAACTTTCTAAAGCTTTGGATGAAATGGCCGATAAGAACTCAGAGCGTACGGGTATTTTACTCGACCAGCAAATTTAATGTAGCAAGAGAGGAGAACGACTATGCCTTTATTTTCTTCCGCAGGTGTAGGTTCTGGTTTAGATCTGGAATCGATTATTCGATCGACGGTTGCTGCGACTAATCAACCTAAGCAAGCACAGTTTGCACGCGCAGAGCAGCGCTATTCGACTGAGCTTTCTGCGTTAGGAGCGGTTAAGTCAGCCCTCTCTAAGCTGGATGATGTTTTAGGAAAGCTTGCCGACCCTGACGAGTTTGCAAAGCGTACAGCAACGGTTACGCAACCAGCATCTGGCGATATTATTTCGTTTTCTGCAGGAACAGATGCAACTTCTGGGAATTTTGATATTGCGGTTAATCAATTAGCTCAGGGGTCTCGTGCTGTTTCCACTGCCGGAGCCTTTACCTCTTCTGAGCAGGTTATCACCTCGCAGGCAAGCACTCTAACCTTTGGCGCTGGCGCGGAAAGCTTTTCTGTCGCTGTTGATGCCAATGCGACTCTCGAAGATATTCGACAAGCCGTTAATAATTCAACGGACAATATTGGTGTAACTGCTAACATTATAAATACAGGAACCGAAGCGAAGCTGGTTTATAGTTCAGAGATAACTGGCGCTGGTAACGATTTAGAAGTCACTAACGATAATGCTGAGCTTGATGCCTTGTCGACAGTGGCTAATGGCGGTGGTGCGGGCGGCATGACTATTGCCGCGGGTGATGAAGCTACAGATGCTGAGATTGTCATTGACGGTATTGTCGCAACCAATAGTACCAATACTTTTACTGACGTGATTCAAGGGTCAACAGTGACAGCTGAAGCTGTTAGCGAAGCCGGTGAGTCAGCCTCGGTTGATATTGGCCGTGATCGCGAAGGTGTTACGAAGCTAGTTGATGAATTCATAAAAAGCTATAACGCTGTAGTCGACATCATGGATAAAGCGACCGATACCGGTCAGCCGTTGCAGGCAGATGCGACCATGCGAGGTTTGCAACGTCAGATGGTTAGTACATTATCAGCTAAAGTTAATAATGCCGGTGACTTTGAGACACTCTTCGATATCGGTTTAAGCCTCAATGATGAGGGTAAGCTAGAGAAAACCAATGTCGTAAGAAGCTTCGACGAAGCACTTGATCAGGATCTTGATTCTGTAGCCAGTGTATTTTCTGGTACAGGCGGGTTTGCGAAGCAATTTGAAGGGTTAATGGATAACTACATTAATTCGACCGGTTCTATTTCTTTCCGTGAAAAAGCCTTAAATGAGAACCTTGATCGTCTGGACGATGACCGTGAACGGCATTCATACCGTATGGACCAACTAGAGGCACGACTTCGTGAAAAGTACACGGGGTTAGATGTTATGTTGGCTCAAATGCAAAGCACACAGCAATATTTATCAGCGCAGCTATCAAACCTACCAGGGTTTGGTGGTAAAGATTCATAAAGCGTTGGAGGAGTAGAAATGAATAAGAAATTAAAAGGTTACACTCAGGGGTCACTAAGAGCTCGGGTCGCGGGCGCAGACCCTTATCAATTGGTGCAAATGCTGATGGGCGGTGCAATTGAAAATATCAGCTATGCAAAAGGCGCTATTCAGCGTGACGACCTGGAGAACAAGAGTGTCTATATTAGTAAAGCCTTAGCAATTATTGAGTCGTTAAGAGCCAGTCTTGAAATGGATGTTGGCGGCAGTGTTGCTGAAAACCTGAACGATTTGTATTTATACATGACCGAAAGACTGGCTGATGCTTCTATAAGTAAAGACGTATACGTTTTGGATGAAGTAAGTGGTCTGCTAAAAGAGATAAAATCCGCATGGGATGCTATTCCAATGTCAGATCGCACGGTTGCTGTTAGTCAATTAGAGCAAGCTCAAGCGAGTGGCCTGTAAGAATGTCAGAAGACTTCAGTAGTCTCTCGCTAGAGCAGCTTCTTCTTAAACTTAAAGAGGAAGGGCTTAGCGAACAAGAGTGTTCAGCAATTATGCAGTGCTTGCCTGAGAAGGTCTCGGGAGTAATGAATAATGATAATCTGACGTACGAAGAAAAAGGGAAGACGATCCTCAGTTTTCAACGGGCGTTAGATGAGCAGAAAAAAAGGTTTGAGCATGAACGTAAGGAAGCTCAGCAGGCTCTTACGAAGTTAAATACTGGCAAAAAAACCATCCGTAATTATCAAGATATCGAGCCTGAATGACGTTGCGTAAACGTGCTTTTCATCGTACGCTTGGTGCTATAACCCGTTAGTAAGACTCAGCATGAAGTCAATAGAAGAACAACTTGCCCAACTCCTTAGCTCTGTAGAAACTCTAAAACAATTATCTGAACGCGAGCAGCAGTTTGCACAACACGCAGAGCAACGATTTGTAAAAAACTTACAGGCATTTCGTGAATACTATTCTCAGGTTGCTGATTCCATCGAAGCGTTTCAGTCAGATAATCCTTTAGAGCTATTTGTTACTAAGACTGGACTTGGCAATATTCGTGAGCGCTCTTCCGGAGTTCCAATATATGGCGATGATCCTGAGGCTCAAGTTGAAGAGCAGGTTAATCGTCAGTTAAGCACGCCTCAGGTTAATCATATTGATTTCTCTAAATTTGCCAGCGCCTCGGAGAGCGATGAGCGGGTACACGTTCGTTATGTAAGGCAATTAGGCGGTGTGATCGAAGAGTTGGGCGAGCCCGAGAAACTGACATCTATTGGCGAGTATTTCCCTACAGCCGTGGTTTTTGGGTTGGGTCTGGGGTATCACATTCCTAAACTGGTTAGCCGGGTAAAATTTGATTACATCTACATAGTAGAGCCAGAATTCGAACACTTCTACCTTAGCCTGTTCTGTACTGACTGGGCCGCAGTGCTTGAACAAGTCAATGAGCATAGGGGCGTACTGGTATTTCATTTAGGAGCTAGTTACCAGAACTTTATTGACGATCTTTACTCGGTCAGTAAGGAAGTTGGTGCTTACTCTTTGACAAAGTGCTTTCTATACCGTCATTTTGATACCCCGTCAGTGAATGAGTTGATTAAGCAGTTTGTTGATCGGTTATTTGAAATTCATGGAGGCTATGGGTTTTATAATGACGCAACAACGGGACTGGCGCATACGGTTATAAACGCAGAGCGTGGTTTTAATATGTTGGCAAGGTCAGCATTTACCAGCCAGCGTTATGCTCGTTATCCTATCTACATTGTGGGTAATGGACCATCTCTGGATGCCTCCATTGATTTTATAAAAGAAACTCAGGATGAAGCGATAATTATTGCTGCGGGTACCGCGCTGCAGACGCTCATGAAGAACGGGATAACTCCTGACTTCCATACCTTGGTGGAGCGCCCCTATAGCACCTATGAAGCGCTTGTTAACACCCAGCCTGAGCAGGGGTATGAGCAAGTTAACTTGCTAACCATGACATTGATTTATCCGGAGGTTACTAAGCTCTACAACTGGGTGGGAATGGCAGGAAAAGGAACGGAAGCAGCCACTGCATTTTTGAATAAGTGCATGCTGGAAAAGTTGCGTAAAGGCGTTACCGGGCTTCCTTTTAGTAATCCTATGGTATCCAATGCGGCTTTATCCTACGCTGTAAGCTTGGGCTTTAAGCAACTTTATATGTTTGGTGTTGATAACGGTTATGCTGCCGATGGACAACATCACTCTAAGCACAGTGATTATTATAAGGGGAACTTGAAAAAGGTTGTTCAGCACGAAGCTAAGGTTGAGTTAAAAGGTAATTTTGGTGGTAAGGTCAGAAGCACTAATTTGCTTGCTATTTCGTCGCAGCAGATGGGGCGCTTGCTGGGCATGCCTAACCTGAAGTCTGTTGAGTGTTATAACGTGTCTAACGGCGCTTATGTCGAGCATGCTCTGCCACTTCGCCCAGAATTGGTCTTGCCGGAGTTCCAGACAGCCAGAAAAACCGATGTTATCCAGTTCATAAAAGAACAGCAGTTCGAAAATATACAAGTTGATGACTTTGAAGAGCGAATGGATTTCAAAGTGTTTTCTGAAATTTGTGACGACTTGATTGAAATTGGTGAAAGACCGATTCAGTCTCGCTCACAAGCAACGGATATACTGCGACGTCAATCAAATTACCTGAAGGCGTACTCGAAAACCGAATATGAATACATTTACCATATGTTATCCGGCGAACTCTTATACTTTCATTGCCCAATGTTGTCGGTCTTGTTTAGTAGAAACGAAGAGGCTGATTGCCTGGAAGCTTTCCATGAGTTAATGGCGTTATGGATCGAATTTTTACAGGAAGTAAAACAGACTTTCCACGAAGACTGGCGAACCCTCTGTGATATTCGGTTATAAGGTAAAGCCATCGTCAATGGTCAAATTGGTTCCGTTGATATAGTTAGCCTCGTCCGATAGTAAAAAAGTAATGCTTCCGCAAATGTCTTTAGCGCTCAGCATTCCGTGGCCGAGAGTTCTATCTTTATAGGCGCTTAGAAATGGTGCAGGTTGACCATTTTCAATGCCGCCGGGAGACACACAGTTCACACGGAAGTTCGAGTCATTAATGTATTTGGCAAAGTACTTGGCCAGATGAATTAATCCCGACTTAACCGCTGCATACTCTACCGGCATCGTCATTGATGTTCCTTCGTAAATGGAGAAATCCGGAGCTTTAATGCCATAAATAGAGCTTAAAAGTACAACCGATAGTGGTTTTTGTTGTGACTTGAAGTGTCTTGCTGCGTGTTTTAACAGGCTAAAACAGGAGCCCAACTGGATAGCGACATTTTCATTGAATGAGGAGGAGGAGACTTCCAGCGCATCGGTACCATATTGACTATTTCTTGGGTAAGCGCAATTTACGATACCATCAATATCAGGGTACTGATTAAGTAATTGCTCTATATCGGTTTCCGAAGTGATGTCACAGACATGGGTAGTAATATTAGTAGAAGCCGTTTCATCAGAAGTGACATCAGCAGCGATAACGTGCCCATTTTTCTTCATAATATGTTGCACTACTTCCTGACCAATAAGGCCTTTTGCCCCCAGCACTAAGATTGTTTTTCCTGACAGCATTAGGTTTGCTCCGTCATTAACAGCTCTGCAAATTTAAAATCGATAATATCATCAATATCAACGGCCCGCTCTCTGGGCACTTCTATTGCGGTGGCTTTACCGTCAAAGAGTCCTTTTGCGCTCAACACAAAATCAGTCGTTGCTGCATAAACACAGGTTGTTATGTTGTAAGCTTTAGGCGCATCCTGGCGTCGAATAACTTTGCTATCTGAGTTAAACATTAAGCTCGCATATTGCTCATCATCTAACGTGACCATATTAAAACTGGGATGATGATTAGAGGGTGTAACCGATAGACAGATATCCGCATCGGACTGTTTTAGTCGGGAGATAGCTGAATTAACATCAGCAACAGTCGTTAAGGGACTTGTTGCCGGCAGACTGACAAATGTTTCGAAAGCTCCCGTATGCTGCGTCACCCAGGTTATGGCATGCTGCCAGGATAGCCACTCCGGACTGTCATCAGTGGCAAGTTCTTTTGGACGGTCAATAACTTTAGCTCCGCCTTTGCGTGCAACATGAACGATATCGACATCATCAGTTGATACATAGATGTCATCAATAAGCTCGCTAGTCTGAGCGCAATCAATTGAATATTGAATTAAAGGTTTATTACACAGTGGCTTGATATTTTTTCCAGGAAGCCCTTTAGAGCCCCCTCGTGCAAAGACGAAAGCAATAGTTTTAGACATTTTGGGCGCGCTCTCTAATACGTTGAATGATGTGTAAAACCTCAAGTCCTTCGTTTAGGCTAACCGTGTTTTGCTTTTGAGCGGTGAAGTCAATGAGCATATCCAGATACATATTGTTCTTGTCGTACTGGGAGCCATCAAAGAGAGTCTTAACGCCGTTAGCATCAAATTGAGTAATGGTGTTGGCTATCAAGTCCCACTCAATTCGCGCTTTTTCGGCAATGATAGTGCATTTTCGATGAGGTCTTTTTTGTAAGAAGTCGAGATGGATCGTAGCTAGCGCGTCATTCTTTAGCTTTATCTGGGCATCGACTATTTCTTCAACATTGGTATTTAGCTCATGCGAACGACGTAGTGAAGCAGACAAAACCTGATCGACTCCGAACAGCCAGTTGATGTAATCAAGTTCGTGGCTCAGTTCGTTCAGTGCTCCGCCGCCTAAGTCTGAACGTGCCGATACCGATTGACTGTAATCGGTGCCGGGACGCCAGTCTGGTAGGTACTGACCGACTTCTGCGTTAACGTTGTATATCTGGCCTAGTTGCTTTTGCTCAATTAGCTGTTTCATAAATTGAGCAGAAGGCAGGTATCTCAAACAATAGGCGACGCCGGCTAACTTATTCTTACTTAAGCTCAACGAGTCGGAGAAATGCAGCCCCTGGGTATAGTCTTGCGCCAGCGGCTTTTCGATTAGTGTCGGTATATTTAAATTAAGACAATGGCTGGCATGCGCCACATGGAAATTGGCGGGTGAAGCGACAACAGCAAGCTCAAAAGAGGAATCCAGTTCGTCAAGCGTAATTAGAAGATCGGCATCTGCCGGGCACGATGTGTTGCCACTACCGGAACGGATAGCGCAGACCGTCGCTTTAGGGAACAAATTTTTGATATTACGCATATGGCGTTGCCCGATATTACCGCAACCAATAACTGCCGCTTTCTTCATATTATAAATCCAGGTTGATAATATCGAGCTGCGCTCGTTTGTAGTCCTCAATACGGCCTATATCCAGCCAGTACTCACGTACCGGATACATGACAACATCCTTTTCTTGTTCAATGGATGACTCAAGTAGTGAGGGCATATCGATGTATCGGTTCTTGGAAACCGATCGTCTTAGTTCCGGGCTGACAATATAAATACCAGCGTTAATAAAGTAGTGCTCTACTGGTTTTTCTTGCATGTTAATGACTTTATTGTCTTGTCCCTGAATGACACCGAAGGGTACTTGATATTCGTAGTCCCTGACGCACATAGTGGCATGAGCCTTTTGCTTGTTATGAAACTCTAAGACTTTTTCAAAATCGACATTGGTCAGGACGTCGCCATTTATTAAGAATAAAGGGAGGTCGGGGACATCATTAGGCAATAACCCTAAAGCACCGCCGGTTCCCAGGGGCTCTTTTTCATGTACGTAAGTAATATTCACTTTCCACTTTGAGCCATCGCCAAAGTAATCCTTAATCATTTCAGGTAAATAATGAGTGGAAATATAAAAGTTTTTAAACCCAGAGCGAATAAAGCTGTTGAGGACAATTTCCAGTATCGGTTTGTCACCCACTTTAAGCAGAGGTTTGGGGCAGTTATCGGTTAGCGGGCGTAAGCGGGTACCAAAGCCTCCGGCCATTATAAAAACCGGGTTTTCATAGGTTCTGCCTGAACCGGTTTTGTTGAGTGTTTCCAGCCCAACAACCTTTCCTTTTTCAACCAAAGGTATTGCTAATAGCCCCTTGGACTCCATGAGTTTAACGGCGTCTTTTCTGGTGACATTTTTGGGAGCGGTTACGGGCGTTTTATTCATAACATGCTCGACCGGAGCATCGAGACCGACACCTTTTATTAAATGTCGACGAATATCACCATCAGTTACTACACCGACTAAGTGTTCAGTATCATCAATGACTAACGCAATTCTTAAAGCTGCATTATCGATTACTTTGAGTGCTTCAAGAATGCTCTGATTAGATTTCAATAAAATATTATGCCAACGGTAACTCATCGCTTTTCCTTTATTGGCGTAACGGTCATTTTTGGAGCGTAAACTATATGGTTATCGGGTATCGATTTATTCACTGTCGCACCAGCAGCAATAATAGAGTTATGACCGATAGTGAGCCCCTGAATGATGTTTGCACCTGTACCAATGTGCACGTTATTTCCAACATTAACACCGCCTGATAGATTAGCGCCAGGCGCGATATGACAATTCTGTCCAACTGTTACATCGTGCTCAATAATAGCCCCGGAGTTGATAATACTGTTCTCTTTAATTAAAGCTCCTGAGTTAATAATTGCTCGGGGGAGAACCTGTACACCAGTGTTTAACGTTGCATTATCAGAAATAATGGCAGAGGGATCGTTTATTGACATAAAATCGTATCCCCTTGTTGCAAAAAACTGATATATCTCCTGCCTTTTGTGATCGTAGGGGAGGCTGCCCAGGCCATTAATTAGAACGATATCATTTGTGTCAAAGGTTAATACATCGTTGTCGCTTTGGAGCCACTGTAGTTGCTTAAAAGCAGCACCGGGATGTTCAGGAGAAACCACCGCAAACAAGGAAATATTGTTTCGGATGCATAGGTCCAGGCAGACACTGGCGTGGCCACCTGCTCCAACGAGTAAAACTTTCTTATCACTCAAAAATGAGTTCTCCAGCTTCATAATTCTGTTTACAAATTTTGCCCTGAATATGCCAGTAGTAAATTGGGGAGAGTCCTCCGCCAGGTCTTTTTACGGCGATATCTTCTTTAGTAATGACTTGTCCTGCTTTTAGTCTACGTGCCGCGACTAAGCTTCTGCGAGCAATCGGTTTATTGTTAATCTCACTTTTTGTCGGGCGTTTTATACCGTCACCAAGCGCTTTCTCTATCGTCCTAATTGACGTCACCATTTGCTTCAACTGTTCAGGTTCCAGTGACGCTTTGTGATCGGGACCCTCTAAATGGCGATCCAGAGTGAAATGCTTTTCGATAATGCGTGCGCCTTTTGCCGCTGCGGCAATGGGAATAATAATACCGTCGCTATGATCAGAGTATCCAACAGGAAGCTTGAACGCCTGATGAATCGTATCCATTGCGTTTAAGTTTATCTCATCGAAAGGCGCGGGATACTCAGTGGTACAGTGCAAAATAGTGACTTTGTCCTGCAGCACTCGTTGCCCTTCAGAAGAGGCATAAGCGGCTTCAAAATCTGTTAGTGCAGGTTTTTCTGTTGTTTTATCGAGATAGCCAAAGGCAATAATGGCCAATGCGGTTTCTATTTCAGCCAGGGTTGCCATACCGGTAGAAACAACTAAGTCACATTGCGTTCGCGCGTGGGCCAGCAAAAAAGGCGCATTGGTTATCTCGCCTGATGGCACTTTCAGACGTTTTAGCCCTAAGTCATTGACTAGAAAATTAAGGCTCTCATCATCAAACGCGGTAGAAAGGAATTCTATTCCCAATTCGTTGCTGTACGCCACCAGTTCATAATGTAACTCAGGCGGTAACTCGAGTCGTTTAAGCATGTCATACTGGCTTTCTTTCTTGCCGGTGTTTTCAGTTTGGTAGTTTGCTTGCTGAGCTTCTTTAGTCACCAGTTTGTCGGCTTTAAAAGTTTGAAATTTAACGATATCAGCTCCCGCATCTCTGGCTGCTTTTATTAGCTCTCTGGCCAGTTCCGGGTCGCCATTATGATTAACCCCAGCTTCTGCAATAATTAGGGTCATTGGCTCTCTCCAGTATCGTAAAAAGTCTTCGTTCTATTCAAATTAGCAGACTTAAGAATGTCAATGATTTTACGGCTGGCGTTGCCTTGTCCGTATGGGTTATTGATATTTTCACCGATCTCCGTAGTAACTGCTTTATCTATTGCGTTGACGATAGCATCGTATGAACCTTCGCAATGAAGGACACTTTTCGCTGCTAAGCGGCCCAACTGGCGCTGACCTATATTGACAGTCGGTGTATTGAAAGAGGGAACCTCGATAATTCCACTCGAAGAGTTTCCGATTACTGCACTGGCATGTTTAATAGCGCTTAAGTAACGCTGCTGACCTAATGATGGAATGGCTATAACGCGATTTTCATTTGCATCTGCATATTGCTCAATCAGCGGAATAATTTGTCGTCCGCCATCATCAGCATTCGGGTAAGTGAAAATGACGTCAAACTCAGGATAGTTATCCAGAGCTTGAGTCAAGTTTCTGAAAGTTTCAACCGGCGGTTCGTCAGCTAATGTTACCGGGTGGTATGTGACAACGAAAAAGTCCTTGCGCAACTCAAAGCCAAGGGATTCGGCAAGCTCTTTGTGGTCTAGCAGTTCTGTGCGTGCTATGTGATCTAAGCCGAGTGCACCGACATTAAAAACACGCTCCGGTGTTTCACCGAGCTGAATGACTCGCTGTCGGTATTTTTCTGTTGCGGTAGCATGCAGATAACTTAACTTGGTAATGGCATGGCGAATGGCGTCATCATAGGCACCTTCGGTAATTTCACCACCGTGAATATGCAGTATCGGTATTCGCATTAACATAGCAGACTGGGCTATTCCTAAAGCTTCATAACGATCACCCAGAATAACCACAACATCAGGCTGTAGTCTGGTTAAGGCATCGGCGTAACCGATAATACCCATGCCAAGGCTTTTAACGGTACCCTGTGCTGTATCTGAGGAGAGCAGCATTTCGACTTTCTCATCAATTTTAAAGCCATCTTGTTCGATGTGCTTCGCGGTATAACCGAATTCCGGTGATAAGTGCGAACCAGACGCTATAACCTGCAAATGAAATGCTGGGTCTTCACATAAATCGCGAAGCAGCCAGTATAAAAGTCCGTAATCAGCCCGGGTTCCGGTAAAAACGGTCACCTTCATTGGTCACCCCTCTTTAAAATGGGTGAACTTGGTATATTCACCAAACGGGATTGTATATCCTCTGATACCGTCAGCTTACCACGAGGGCAACGCTCGAACATGGGAAGTCTATTCATTAAATGCCATGCTGGACGACACATAATCCCAGCGTTATTTTGTTCTTCAATGACAGTATTGCGCAGGTCACTATGCTCACACAAAATAGCATTTAACCAAAAGTTGGAGCGACACTCTGAAGGTTCATCGATAAACTGGAAACTGGAGCTTTTAAAGAACGCCTTGTATTGTTCTGCAAGTTCACGTTTTTTCTCAATAAATGTTTCCAGGTGACTCATTTGTGCGCAACCTAAAGCTGCATTAAGGTTTGGCATTCGGTAATTAAAGCCCGGTTCGTCATGATAGAACTCGTAGGGATGAGCAGCCTTAGCTGTTGTCGTTATGTGCTTTGCTCTATGACCTTCGGTTTCATCGGCACACAGCAGCATACCACCGCCGCCAGTGGTAATAATTTTGTTGCCGTTAAAGCTCAGTGCTGAAAAACGAGCTTTAGTTCCAGTGTGCTGCCCCTTATAAAATGAGCCTAAACTCTCAGCTGCATCTTCTACCAGCTCGATGTTCCACTTGTTACATATAGCCAGTAATTCATCTAACTGAACCGGGTGCCCAAAAGTATGCATAGGAACGCAGGCACGGATTTTTCGCTTAGACGTTTTATGAATGCAATTTTGTTCATCTGTTATTGCATGTTCTTCAAGAAAGGATTCAAGTGCTATAGGACACATTCCCATGGTCTGATAAGCCACATCGATAAAAATTGGCTCAGCACCCATGTGATGAATTGCATTGCAGGTTGCGACAAACGTCAATGCCTGAGTAATGACATAATCACCGCTCTGAACACCCGCCATATACAAAGCGGCGTGAAGAGCTGCGGTACCATTGACTGTTGCTATTGCTCTATGAGCTCCGGTAAAAGCCTCCACTTGGTTCTCAAAACTAGTGACGTATTCACCGACGCTGGAAACAAAGGTGCTTTCTATCGTATCGAGAACATTTCGTTTTTCCCGTTCGCCAAAGGTTGGCGCGTGCAAGGGAATAAACTCATTGGTCTGGTAGAGTGACCGGATAAACTCGCTGAGTTGAGATGTCGTTGGTGACATAAGGCTAATTCACATTTTACCGTCGAGGTACTTGCCAGTTTCTTTATGATCAAAGTTTGGCAGCAAAGTACAAAAGAGATCAATGATATCCTGTTTATTCCAGCATTTTGACTGCTTGAGTTTAAGGATTTCGTGTTCAAAGTTTTTCAGTAAGTCAGATGAATAATTCAGCTCATTTTTAACCACACCGATATTGCGAAAGCGTTCCATTTCGATAGTTTCATCGTGAGTGAAAAACTCTTCAAAGTCTTTTTCTCCGGTGGTGTCACTTCCCGTAAAAAGGCATGGCCACTGGCCTTTTTCTGGTAATGTTAAAGCCAGAGCTCTTGCTTCATCTTCTGACTGACAAAGTACGGGTTCTAAGCCTCTTTGCTCTAAGTATTTCTCGGCAATTTCAGAAAAAGTAATCAAGTGCAGAGCTTCACTCAGCTTTGGGAAAAAGATGTCTCTGTTTTCGCCGAAAATACAGGACATAAGGCACAATTCGCCTGACTCTTTCGGAGTAACGAAGTAGCGTTTAATATCGTTGGGCGCAACAATCGGCTGCCTTTTCTGAATACGTTGGTTAAAACCATGCAAGAGCGAGCCATCAGAAAATGCGACATTGGCGAAACGAGCTGTTGATATATCCACTTGTTCACTGCGCCTCATTAAGAACATTTCCATGATTCGCTTTGACGCCCCCATCATGTTGACCGGGTTCGCTGCTTTGTCGGTTGAAACACAAAAATACTTTTGGCTGCCATGTTTAATCGCGTGTTCAATGCTTTTGTCGGTATTGAAGATATTAACGTCGAGCATCCGCATTAATGTGAATGGATCTTTTTCGCTACGAACATGCTTTAAAGCCGATAAATTGAGGACATAATCATACTGCCCGTAGTGGTTCATTAAAGCTTCGAACTCCAATGAGCCAATATCCAGAGCAAAGGTTTTAAAGTCGCCATTGATATAGCCCAGCGAGCTACGGACATCTCTGACCAGCTCAACTAAGTTGTTTTCACTAATATCAACGACATGAAGCCGTTTAGGAGAGCGTTTAAAGATTTCTTTAACGACCGCCTGGCCAATTGAACCTGCGCCACCTAAAACAAGGAAGCTGGAAGAAGAAACTTGTTCGCAAAGTTCCATTTCGTGATGTTGGATATCGCCAGAGAACAGCTCTCGATCGCGACCAATTAACGATAAAATATTATCCACGTTATGTATTTTATGAGTCTGAATTGGTTATAGATTGTAATCGGCAGAGTATGCTATGTCTTGAGTTAATGCAATTTGAAGTGGGGGTATTTAAGGGATAATGGTTACTCGTTTCGTCCTGTTTTAACAAAAACAAAAAAACCGGCTTAAAAGCCGGCTTTTCTTTCCCTGCGCCTAAGCCCAGGTCAGTAATTCTTCTTACAGTGCTTTGATCTTAGCATTCAAACGACTCTTATGACGTGCCGCTTTGTTTTTGCTGATAAGACCTTTAGTTGCGTAACTGTCCAGCATTGGGGTTACGTCTTTCATTGCAGTGTTTGCTGCATCTTTGTCTTTCTTTTCAATAGCTGCGATTACACGTTTAAGGTAAGTACGCATCATTGAACGACGGCTTGCATTGTGGCGGCGATTTTTCTCGGCCTGAATCGCACGCTTTTTAGCAGACTTAATGTTAGCCAAGGTGAACTCCTAAATTCATTAACAGAACGCTTCTCTTATAAAGGCCGCAGATTATGCCTTTTCTGCTGTAAAAGTCAACAGCGAAAAGGGAAAAACTCACCGCTTTAAGTCAGGTTTTGATAAAATAGCATCCACCATTGGTCTCAGTTACAATCAAAAACAGAAACTTAGCTGTCAGCCGAAAGGATCTCTCTTGTCAAAAGCTTTGCTCCGTTCAGGATTTATCGTCAGTGCTATGACTCTTATATCGCGTGTACTGGGTTTGGTGCGCGATGTGGTCATTGCCAACCTGATGGGCGCCGGTGCTGCAGCGGATGTGTTTTTCTTTGCCAATAAGATCCCTAATTTCTTACGTCGGCTTTTTGCCGAGGGTGCGTTCGCGCAGGCGTTTGTACCGGTTCTGACCGAGTATAAGCAGGGTAAAGAACTGCCGGAACAGCAATTATTGATAGCTCGGGTATCCGGCACTTTAGGTACTATTGTTACTGTAGTGACAATTTTCGGCGTGGTGGCTTCTCCGATTGTGTCCGCGCTTTTTGGTATGGGGTGGTTTTTAGATTGGTGGAACGACGGGCCGCAAGGTGACAAATTTGTACTGGCCAGTGACCTACTTCGTATTACATTTCCTTACTTGTGGTTTATTAGTTTTACCGCCATGGCAGGAGCCATACTCAATACTCTGGGTAAATTTGCGGTAGCGGCTTTCACCCCGGTGTTTCTGAATGTCGCCATTATTGCGGCGGCTATCTGGCTGGCGCCGCAATTAGAGCAGCCGGAATACGGACTGGCCTGGGGCGTATTTTTTGGTGGGTTAATTCAGCTTTTATTTCAACTGCCGTTTCTTAAAAAAGCCGGGTTGCTGGTTAAGCCCCAGTGGGGCTGGAAAGACCCGGGCGTGACTAAAATCCGCAAACTGATGTTGCCGGCTATCTTTGGTGTATCGGTTAGCCAAATTAATTTGCTGCTGGATACCCTCATTGCCAGCTTTTTAATGACGGGGTCAATTAGCTGGCTTTATTACTCGGATCGGTTGCTGGAATTCCCGCTTGGGCTATTTGGTATTGCCATAGCAACGGTTATTCTGCCGGCGCTTTCTTCACGCCATGTAGACCAGTCAAAAGAAAACTTCAGCTCCACGCTCGACTGGGGCATTCGTATGGTGCTGTTGTTGGGTGTACCGGCCATGGCAGGTCTTTTTGTATTAGCAGAGCCCATGCTTATGGTGTTGTTCATGCACGGCGCCTTCAGTCCGGACGACGCACGTATGGCGTCGTACAGTCTTATGGCCTATTCCACAGGCTTGTTGAGCTTTATGATGGTGAAAGTGCTGGCGACGGGCTTCTACTCCCGACAGGATACTAAGCGACCGGTCAAGTACGGTATTATTGCTATGGTGGCAAACATGGTGTTTAACATTGCTTTGGCCATTCCTTTTAGTTATGTCGGGTTAGCCCTGGCAACGGCAGCCTCTGCGGCTATTAACGCGGGGTTATTGGGCGTTACGTTATGGCGTGAAGGCGTGCTGAAAAAGCAACCGGGAACCGGACGCTTTATATTCCAGGTGCTGTTTGCCACCACGGCGATGATAGCGGGTGTGCTCTGGTTAAGTCCGGATATTGCTACCTGGCGGACCAGTTCTTTAGTTGAACGCCCCTGGCTTTTGGCGCAGGTGATTGGGTTCGGCGCGCTGATTTATATTGCTGTGCTTGTAATAACCGGTATGAGGCCACGACATTTCCGTGCGCGTGAGTACTGATTATCGCTTCAGTATCAGTTATAATCGCGTCTTTTCCGGAAAACATTAAGATTGTGCGGGCATGGAACTGATTCGCGGTACTCATAACCTAAGAGCTGAGCATAACGGCTGTGTGTTGACCATCGGTAACTTTGATGGTGTTCACCTGGGCCATCAGGCGGTATTGAGTCAGGTCTGTGAAAAAGCGCAGCAGCTGGGTGTCCCTTCAGCGGTAATGACCTTTGAGCCGCAACCGCAAGAGCTTTTTCAACCTGAAAAAGCCCCTGCACGGCTAACCAATTGGCGTGAAAAGTATCTCGCTCTACAGGCTCAAAATGTCGACCGACATATTGTCATTGAATTTAATAAGAAGTTTGCCAGTCAGCCAGCTCGTGAGTTTATTGAGCAGACTTTGGTTGGCAAGCTGGGTGTTAAGTTTCTGGTGGTAGGCGACGATTTTCGTTTTGGCTATAAACGTGAAGGCGACTTTGAGTTGCTGCAAAATGCCGGTAAAGAGCTGGGTTTTGAAGTGGTGGACACCCGCAGTTATCGCCAACAGCAACAGCGCGTAAGCAGTACTGCCATACGCCAGGCATTAGAGCAAGGCGACTTCGATCTGGCGGAACAAATGTTGGGCCGGCCTTATCAAATGTGCGGGAAAGTCGTGCACGGGCGAAAGAATGGTCGAACTATTGGTTTTCCTACCGCTAACGTGCCGCTAAAGCGCTTAAAAAGCCCCCTACACGGGGTGTTCGCGGTAACCGCTCAACTTGGTAAGGGCGGAAAAACCTATTCCGGTGTCGCTAACTTAGGAACCCGGCCAACATTAAATGGCGACGAAGTACAGCTGGAGGTGCATTTGTTTGAGTTTTCAGGCAATCTGTACGGTCAGCAGATGACGGTCACGCCAGTGGCCAAATTGCGTAACGAGCAACGGTTTGCGTCGTTACAGCACTTACAAGAACAAATTGAAAAAGATGCCGCCCGCGCACGTGATGCATTAGCGTGCCGGAGTCAGTAACTATGCGGAAATGGAAACAGTGACCCATGAGTGATTACAAACACACCTTAAACTTGCCAGACACAGCGTTCCCTATGCGCGGTAACCTGGCTCAGCGCGAGCCAAAAATGCTGGAGCAGTGGTATGAGGCTGACCTGTACGGTCAAATTCGTCAAGCTAAAGCGGGCAAGCCTAAATTTATTCTGCACGACGGCCCTCCGTATGCGAACGGGCAAATTCACATTGGTCACGCCGTAAATAAAATTTTAAAAGACGTTATTGTTAAGGCAAAAACCTTAAGCGGCTTTGATGCGCCTTATGTACCGGGCTGGGACTGCCATGGTCTGCCCATTGAGTTGCAGGTAGAAAAAAAGCACGGTAAGCCGGGTAAAAAATTAAACCTGGCAGAATTTCGTGAAAAATGTCGCGAATATGCCATGACCCAAATTGATCAGCAACGCACAGACTTTAAACGTCTGGGCGTTTTAGGTGACTGGGATAACCCTTACCTGACCATGAATTTTAAGCAGGAAGCGGACAGTGTTAGGGCTTTGGCAAAAATCATTGATAATGGTCATTTGCACCAGGGCTTTAAGCCGGTTCACTGGTGTACAGACTGTGGCTCAGCGCTGGCTGAAGCGGAAGTTGAATATCAGGACAAAAACTCACCGGCTATTGATGTGCGTTTACCGGTTGCAGCAACGGCGGAAACCGTCGAACGTTTCAGCACGCCGGAAGGGCATGTCGGTGAAGGCGATGTCAGCATGGTTATCTGGACCACGACTCCGTGGACCATTCCTGCTAACCGCGCTGTTACTCTGGCAGAAGGGCTTGAGTATACGTTAGTGCAGATTGAAGCCGGCGATGACCAGCCTGCAGAGCGAGTAATTCTTGCCGATGATTTGGTTAAAGACTGCATGGAACGCTGGAACATTACCCACTACCACAAGCTGGGTTTCTGCAAAGGTAAAGACTTAGAAGGTCTGCAGCTACAGCATCCGTTGTTTGAATTGCAGGTGCCGGTAATACTGGGCGACCACGTAACCACTGAAAGTGGTACCGGTTGTGTGCATACAGCGCCAGGGCATGGTGTCGATGACTTTCTGGTAGGCCAACGTTACGGTATTGAAGTTTATAACCCGGTTGGTGATAACGGTGTGTACAAAGACGATACGCCACTGTTTGCCGGGCAGCATGTATTTAAAGCAAACGAGCCTATTGTCGACAAGCTCCGTGAGGTCGGTAACTTGATGCATGCAGAAAGCTACCGTCACTCATACCCGCATTGCTGGCGCCACAAAACGCCAATTATTTTCCGTGCAACGCCGCAATGGTTTATCAGCATGGACAAGAAAGGTTTGCGTGCCGGTGCGTTAGATCAAATCAAAAAAGTGGGCTGGTTCCCTGAGTGGGGACAAAGCCGCATTGAATCTATGGTAGAAGGGCGCCCGGACTGGTGTATTTCACGTCAACGCACCTGGGGTAACCCCATTGCTATTTTCGTCAATCGCGAGACCGATGAGCTTCATCCAAACACGCTGGAGCTGATGGAAAAGGTCGCTCAGCTTATTGAAAAAGACGGTGTTCAGGCGTGGTTTGATTTAGAGCCGGAAACGCTGCTGGGCGATGAAGCTGACAAATATCGCAAAGTAACCGACACGTTAGATGTCTGGTTTGACTCGGGTGTTACGCATCACTGCGTATTGCGTGAATTTGATGGCCTGCGCTGGCCCGCTGACTTATATTTAGAAGGTTCGGATCAACACAGGGGCTGGTTCCAGAGCTCGTTGGTCACTGGTGTGGCTATGTATAACGAAGCGCCGTACCATCAGGTTCTGACTCACGGCTTTACTGTGGATGCACAGGGTCGCAAGATGTCGAAGTCTATCGGGAACGTAGTTGCTCCGCAGGACGTGATGAATAAGCTGGGTGGCGATATTCTGCGCTTATGGGTTGCATCAGCAGATTATTCCGGCGAAATGACGGTTTCTGATGAAATCCTTAAACGCTCTGCGGATGCGTATCGTCGCATTCGTAATACGTCGCGCTTTTTATTAGCGAACTTAACCGGTTTTGACCCTAAAACGGACTTAGTTGCCAGAGAAGATATGGTTGAACTGGACCGCTGGATTGTGGGTCGGGCCGCGGACTTGCAGAAAGAACTGCTGGAAGCCTACGACAACTATCAGTTCCATAGCGTTGTGCAGAAGCTTATGCATTTTTGCTCAATTGAACTGGGTAGTTTCTATCTGGACATCATTAAAGACCGTCAGTACACCGCAAAGTCGGAAGGACTGGCTCGTCGTTCTTGCCAGACAGCGCTGTATCATATTGCTGAGGCACTGGTGCGCTGGATGGCGCCAATTTGTAGCTTTACTGCTCAGGAAATTTGGGACTTGCTGCCGAACGAGCGCAGTCAGTATGTCTTTACCGAAAACTGGTATCAGGGTTTTGATGAATTTGCCGGTGTGAAAGACGATGAAAACGCCTTCTGGATGCAGTTGCTGGAAATTCGTGACGTGGTTAATCAGGCACTGGAGCAGTCACGCCGTAACGATGTTATTGGTGGTTCATTGCAGGCCGAAGTGACCTTGTATGCTGATGATAAGCTGGCGACCTCTCTGAACCGTTTAGGTGAAGAACTGCGTTTTGCACTGTTGACATCAGAAGCGCAAGTGGCCTCTATTAATGATGCACCTGCCGAAGCAGTTAAAGCTGAAAAGATGGCGTTGGCGGTTAGTGTGACGAAATCTGAATACAAGAAGTGCGAGCGCTGCTGGCATCATCGCAAAGAGGTTGGCACATTAGAGAGCCATGCCGATTTATGCCAGCGTTGTGTGACTAATATTGAAGGTGAAGGTGAGGAGCGTCGTTTTGCCTGATTTTGCTAACCAGACTAACCGTGCAACCGGGCTACGTTTTTTGTGGCTAACCTTGTTGCTGGTGGTTGTTGATCAAATTACGAAGATTTGGGTTGCAGGTGAATTTGAGCTTTACGAAAGCCGGGTTGTTATTGAAGGCTTATTTAACTTCACCTACGTGCACAACTATGGTGCCGCATTTAGCTTTTTAAGTGACGGTGGTGGTTGGCAGCGTTGGTTCTTCACCGTTATCGCTATTGCTATTAGTGCTGTTTTGCTTATCTGGATGCGTCGTAACCCGGTAGGCTTGTGGCGCCAGAACCTGGCCTTTTCGCTGATTCTGGCAGGGGCTATTGGTAATGTAGCTGACCGTTTAATGTACGGCTATGTCATCGACTTTTTTGATGTGCACTATCAGGGGTGGCATTGGCCGGCCTTTAACGTAGCGGACATGGCTATTACTATTGGTGCTGCACTCATGTTGCTGGAAGCTTTTTTTGATAACCGTCGGGATAAAGCTGAAGACGGTCACAAGCAGTAAGGAGTTTCGTTTGAGTCGTTTACCTATTGAGCACGGACGTGAAGTGGTTATGCACTTCACCATTAAACTTGCCGATGGTTCGGTTGCGGACAGCACCAAAATGTCTGGCAAGCCAGCGAAGTTTCGTATGGGCGATGGCAGCCTGACGGAAAACTTTGAAGCTTGTCTGGTAGGCCTGCGTGAAGGCGCCGAGCGTGAATTCACATTAGAGCCCAAAGACGCTTTTGGCGAACCCAACCCGGACAACTACTACTATGTCGACTCGGCAAAGTTTAGCGACGAAACAAAACCGGAAGTTGGCGCTATTTTGGCGTTTACTCAACCTGATGGTACCGATTTACCGGGAATTGTTCGTAAAATTGAAGGTCCAACAGTGACCATCGATTTTAATCATCCGTTAGCCGGACAAACGGTGATTTTTGAAGTAGAAATTATCAGCGTTGAGCCGTGACTGGTTAAACAAGCGGGCTGAGCGCAGGAGGAAATGATGCAGATTTTGTTGGCGAACCCACGTGGCTTTTGTGCCGGAGTTGATCGCGCTATTACTATCGTCGAGCGGGCCCTGGAAATATTCGAGCCGCCGATTTATGTGCGTCACGAAGTGGTTCACAACAAGTATGTCGTCAGCAAGCTGCGCGATGCCGGTGCGGTATTTGTGGAAGAGTTGCACGAAGTGCCGGACGACCAAATCGTTATTTTTAGCGCTCATGGCGTTTCTCAGGCGGTCAGACAAGAAGCCAAAGATCGCGGTTTGAGGGTGTTTGATGCCACATGTCCATTGGTAACCAAGGTTCATATGGAAGTGACGCGTGCCAGTCGAAAGGGACATGAATGTGTACTCATTGGCCATGCGGGACACCCGGAAGTTGAAGGCACCATGGGTCAGTATAAGAACGCCGATGGTGGTATCTACTTAGTTGAGTCGCCTGAAGACGTGAATAAACTGGAAGTGAAAGACTCGAAAAACCTCCATTATATGAGTCAGACAACCTTGTCGGTTGATGACACCGCCGATGTTATTGAGGCTTTGCGTCAGAAGTTTCCTGACATTAATGGTCCACGTAAGGACGACATCTGCTACGCCACCCAAAACAGGCAGGATGCGGTGCGTGAATTAGCCAGTGATGCCGATGTTATGTTAGTTGTGGGCGCACGCAATAGCTCAAACTCAAACCGCTTACGCGAGCTTTCAGAGAAAATGGGAACTCCGGCTTATCTAATTGATGATGCCAGTTGCATCGACAAAGCCTGGTTAGAAGGTCACGATAAAGTTGCGGTAACCGCTGGCGCTTCTGCACCAGAAGTGTTGGTGAAAGAGGTTATTGCTAAACTGCAGGAATGGGGTGGTAAGACCGCCATTGAACTCAGTGGCCGTGAGGAAAATATCACTTTCTCAATTCCCCCAGAGCTAAGACCGCACCCGGTAGCGTAGCGCTAATATCTAGCGCACGAGCGATGCGTTTTAACGTGTTGCTCCTTCTCACTTTTTCACATGCAAGCAATTGGGAAGTCTTTGCAAAGCTGATATTCAAGTTATTGCTAATTTTATCGAGACAGCCAGACTTTCAATAAATACCTATTTTTTTCTCCCCAGGTTATTTCAACACCCATAGAAGCGTTGTTTTCGTCTATTGAATTAACCTCTGAATGGATAATAAAACCGTTCGAAATGACTTCAGGTGATGGGGAAGAGCCATTTATCCAGTCAATATGGGTGTCTTGTATATAGCGATTCAAAACTTCGACGGCCCGGGCTTTGCGCTTTGCTTTTTCAATAGCGCCTAACCCAATTTGGAGCAGCTGCTGACTACTGACAGCCCAAATAGCGACTATTGCAGAAGCAACCAAGGTTTCGGTCAGGGAAAAACCTTTACTTTTGTGCTGACTCATAATGCTGTTTCTGTCGGTTAAAATCGGCTTCTAACTGGCCAGAAAGTACTTGCCACTGATGCTCTTGCTGAGCTTCCAGCATTTGCGCGTAGAAAAACAGGGCGGCGACGCTTGCGGAGCTTAGACTAATGAGTGTTACTAAGGTGAGTATTAACGCGAATCCTTTCGCTTGCATTGTGAACATCCTTCTCTGTGGTTAAAAGCAAAGGGCTAAGAAAATATTGTTATGCTTCGTTTAAACGGTTGCTCTTGCACGCCGTTTTTAGTGACCCGTGAAATAATCAGTGTAATAAACAGCTTTGAGGCGCCGTCAGACACTGACGGAACACTGGTTTCAACCATTAACTCCTGAACCTCAAACTGTGTTTTGTCGGTCAGTGACTGCCAACCATACCCTGAACAGTCCAGTGTCATAGGGTTATGCTGTAACTGGGAGTTCCTGACCCGAAAGCCAACCGACCCGCCGCTTTGGGTAGGGAAAATAAAGCAATTGCTTTGTGGATTTTGCACACTGCTCGCGATTGTCTGATTCAGGCTTTCAAAGAACTGATAAGAAACGGCTTGCCCACCCAGAATAAATTGTGCACTCGACACCGCACGAAACTGAGCGCCCTTTTGCCACTGCATTATTTGCTGAGTGGTGATCACAATAATAGAACCAAGTGCAGCAGCAATGAGTACTTCAACCAAGCTATAGCCATTACTTTTACTAACTAGCATAAGGAGATTCCGGGCAATGACGAGCCAAGGCTAACGCAAGAGCGAATGCGACCTTTGCTGCTTATAATTACTTTTATCATGCTGTCACCGCTTACAATCCGGACATGCCCAGGTACAGCCGCACCGGAGTTACCGTAGAACTTGAGTGGACTTGCTGCGCTGTACGTCGATTCTGTCATTGCTTTAAAAACACTGGAGCGAGCGTCAATAGGTACCAATTCAGCAACTATTGAGCGCTGTTCCTTCTGTGCCTTTGCTTTTACTTGATGCAAATACAACAACCAGCGATTACTGGCCTGCTGCAACAGTAAGGTCTCCATTTGTTGACTCAATAACGGCATTGATAACGCACCTAAGCCAGCGCTAATTGTCAGTGCAATAAGCATTTCAACGAGGGAATAACCACGCACGGTAATAACCTTTTTGTTAAAGAGCAGAGAGTGTAGCTGCCAGACGATAAATATCTGTAGGCCAAAACGTATCAACGAGTCAGAAAATATTTAAAAAGCTGGCTCGATTCTTGAATGAAGCACCGCAGGTTCAACTTTTTGACGCAACAGGAAGACGTATGGCGGGCGGTGCCGAAAAGTTAGTAGGTTTAAGAAATTTCACGCAGAACAACGCGCATCTGATTAAAGGATTCGGAACGCCTGTGGCCATTATGGCCATTCTGGCGATGGTAGTTCTGCCAATTCCGGCCATGGTGCTGGATATTCTGTTCTCGTTTTCAATTACCTTGTCGCTGGTAGTTATGCTGGTGGCGGTTTATACCCAACGTCCGCTAGATTTCGCTGCGTTTCCGACGGTATTGCTTATTGCTACGGTCTTACGGTTAAGCCTTAACGTTGCCTCAACCCGTATTGTTTTGCTGGAAGGTCATAACGGCCCCGGCGCGGCGGGCTCAGTGATTGAAGCCTTCGGTAGCGTGGTCATAGGCGGTAACTACACCGTTGGTCTGGTGGTGTTTGCCATTCTGGTTATTATTAACTTTGTGGTTATCACCAAAGGTGCCGGCCGTATTTCAGAAGTTACTGCCCGTTTTACCCTTGATGCCATGCCGGGTAAACAGATGGCTATTGATGCCGACCTGAACGCGGGTTTAATCAATCAGGAAGAAGCCAAAGCCCGACGCAGTGACGTAACCCGTGAAGCCGATTTCTACGGCTCTATGGACGGTGCCAGTAAGTTCGTAAAAGGGGACGCCATAGCCGGTATCCTTATTCTCTTTATTAACATTATCGGCGGCCTGCTCATTGGTATGATCCAGTACGGCCTGACCTTTAATGAGGCCGTGGAAGTTTATACCCTGTTGACCATTGGTGACGGCCTGGTCGCGCAAATCCCCTCTTTATTACTGTCGGTTGCTACCGCCATTATCATTACTCGCGAAAATGACAGTAAAGACATGGGTGATGCCGTTGTACTGCAACTGCTTGATAACCCCAAGGTTTTGGTCATTACCAGTGCGGTACTCTTTGCTATGGGTGTTATCCCGGGTATGCCACATCTGGCGTTCTTGAGTATGTCAGCGGTACTAGCCGGTGCAGCGTACTTTAAGCTTAAAAAGTCAAAAGTCGAAGAAGGCGAGCTGGTAGAGAAAGAACAGGAGCAGCAAGTCCAGCAGGCGCAGCAAAAAGAGCTTAGCTGGGACGATGTGCGCCATGTAGACACTATTGGTCTGGAAGTTGGCTATCGTTTAATTCCTTTGGTCGATAAGCAGCAGGGCGGCGAGCTCCTGTCACGCATAAAAGGCGTGCGTAAGAAGCAGTCACAGGAATTTGGTTTCCTGGTGCCAGCTGTTCATATCAGAGACAACCTGGATTTAGGCCCTAACAGTTACCGAATTACCCTAATGGGTGTGACTATGGGCGAAGCTGAAATTCGCCATGACTGGGAAATGGCGATTAACCCGGGTCAGGTTTTCGGCGAATTGGAAGGCGAAAAAACAACTGACCCTGCCTTTGGCCTGGATGCGGTCTGGATCCGTCCGGAACAACGAGAGCATGCGCAGACCCTGGGTTATACCGTGGTGGATGCGGCAACTGTGGTTGCAACACATTTAAGTCAAATAGTGACAAACCATGCGTCACAGCTACTGGGTCATGAAGAAGCACAAGAATTACTGGATCGTTTAGGTCGCACGCATCCTAAGCTGGTTGAAGGCCTGATTCCGGATCTGCTGTCATTGGGCAATTTTGTGAAAGTACTGCAAAACCTATTGGATGAAGGTATTGCGATTCGTGACATGCGCACCATTGTACAAACCCTGGTTGAGTATGCTGGGCGTAGTCAGGACCCAGAAGTATTAACGGCTGCGGTCAGAATCTCACTACGCCGTTTAATTGTTCAGGATATTGCTGAAGGGGCGGCTGAACTGCCTGTCATAACTTTGGCACCAGAGTTGGAACAGATGTTGCATCAGTCATTGCAAATGGCTGGTAATGACGGAAATCAGCAAGGCGCCGGAATCGAACCAGGTTTGGCCGAACGCCTGCAACAGTCATTACGCGAAGTGCATCAGCAGCAGGAAATGAATGGTGAACCTTCAGTACTGCTGACCTCCGGACTTCTGCGGTCAACCATGGCGCGATTTGCGCGTCACGCTACCGATGGTATGCGAGTGTTGTCCTATCAGGAAGTACCGGATGATAAACAAATTCGCATTGTCAGCTCAATTGGTGGACAACAAAACGGTGGTGAACAAACCGCCACACAAGAGTAACGGGAGTCGCTTGTGAAGATTAAACGCTTTTTTGCCGAAGATATGCGCCGTGGTTTGCAACAGGTTAAAGAAACCTTAGGTCCGGATGCTATTATCCTGTCCAATAAGAAAGTGAATGGTGGTATTGAGCTGGTTGCAGCCATTGACCCCGATGCGCAACAGGCACAGCCAATGGCTGAGCAGGCACCGAATGAGCCGGCCGCATCAAAGACACCGGAAGTACCGGCTGAATCTTTGCAGGAACTGTTACAGCGTCAGGCGCAGGCTGAACAGCCTGCGCAACGCACTGCTGAGCAAGAGGTTGCTGAGCCGGCCACACAACGGCCAGAGCCGAAACCAGAACCACAAGGCTTCGCGGATTCTCAGCTAAGCGACGATATTTTTCCTGAACAAGTAAACGCACCAGCAGCGGACGACTCCCAGGCCATTGCTGAACTGCGCTCTCAGGTAAACGGTATTCGTCAATTACTGGAGCATCAGTTAAGTGGCTTGATGAAGCAGGAAATGGATCGCGAAGAACCAACCCGTGCGATGCTGATGAATCGCTTGATGTCTATGGGCTTAAGTGAACGAGTTGCGGACCAGATTGCCTGTTTTATTCCCGAAGGTGGCTCAGACGATGAAGCCTGGGAACAGACCCTGCATTTATTAGAAGGTCAGTTGAATACCACGTCCGACGATATTTTGACACGCGGCGGTGCGGTTGCTTTAGTCGGCCCTACCGGCGTGGGTAAAACCACCACTATTGCGAAGCTGGCTGCTCGTTACGCTCAGCGCCATGGTGCGGATAAAGTGGCATTAATTACTACGGATACCTTCCGTATTGGTGCCAGTGAACAATTACAAACCTATGGTCGTATAATAGGGTGTCCGGTAAAAGTTGCTAAAAATGCGCAAGAGCTGGCAGATGCGTTACTTTCACTGCGCCAGAAGAGCTTAATTTTAATTGATACGGCCGGCATGGGCCAACGCGACAAGCGTTTGAGCGAGCAGTTAAGTCAGCTTATCCAGAATTCAAGACTGCGTATTCGCCCATATCTGGTACTTTCAGCGACATCACAGAATCAGGTATTGATGGATGCTGTTAAGCAGTTTAAAACCTTGCCTTTATCCGGTTGCATTTTTACCAAGCTGGACGAATGCTTAAGTTTAGGTGAGAGTATCAGCGTGGCTATTGAGCATGGCTTACCAGTAGGCTATTTAACCAATGGTCAGCAGGTTCCTGAAGACATTCGTGTTGCCGATGCGAACTTTATGGTAGCGGAGGCCGAGCGTTTGCTTGATAAAAGCATTTGTTCCTCAGTGTCAGACGTGCCAAAATCGTATTGGAATGCGGCGTTTTCTCGCTGAATGAGCCGAAGTAATATGAAGCTGTTGTCAATTTAGTCAGAAAAGAGATACGCCCGATGGATCAAGCAAGCGGTCTGCGAAGAATGAAACAATCAAAAGTAAAAGTTATTGCGGTAACCGGTGGTAAAGGTGGCGTGGGTAAAACCAATGTGTCGCTGAATATGGCTATTGCAATGGCAAAGCAGGGCAAACGAGTATTGGTGCTGGACGCCGACTTAGGCCTGGCTAACGTCGATGTGATGTTGGGTCTTCGTGTTGAGCGTAATCTCTCTCATGTGTTAAGCGGCCAGTGTGAACTGGAAGATATTCTGATAGAAGGCCCTGCGGGAATAAAAATTGTTCCGGCAACGTCTGGTACACGTTCGATGGTGGATCTCAGTGAATCTGAGCATGCCGGTTTAATTAGAGCGTTTAGCCAGTTACAGGGTAATTATGACGTGCTGATTGTGGATACTGCAGCTGGCATAGGTAACACCGTTGTCAGTTTTGCCCGAGCCTCACAGGACGTGCTAGTCGTAGTTTGCGATGAACCAACATCGATTACCGATGCTTATGCTCTTATTAAAGTATTGAGCCGTGAGCAGGGGCTTTTCAAATTCAAAGTAGTTGCCAATATGGTGCGCAATATGCGTGACGGGCAAGTACTGTTCAATAAGCTCACTAAGGTTACCGACCGGTTCTTAGATGTTGCGCTGGAGCTGGCAGCAATTATTCCTTTCGATGAAAACTTGCGTTTAGCCGTGCGGAAACAGCAATCCTTTGTCATGGCTTACCCTAAATCGCCGGCGTCATTAGCGATAAAAGCACTGGCTAAGAAGGCGCTGGACTGGCCCGTTCCGGCTCAAGCCGGAGGACATTTAGAATTTTTCCTTGAACAATTGATAACTTCTGCCGATAACGAGAGTAAGCGGGATGTTGCCAATGAATAAAGCTGCCGTTTATGCCGCCACCGCTGACAACCGGAATGCCATTATTGAGCAGCATACCGGACTGGTTAAGCGTATTGCCCACCACATGATGGCGAGACTACCCGCCAGCGTGCAAGTGGATGATTTAATACAGGCAGGCATGATTGGCTTACTAGAAGCTGCGCGTAACTTTGATAACAGCAAAGGTGCCAGCTTCGAAACTTTTGCCGGCATTCGCATTCGTGGTGCAATGCTGGACGAAATTCGTCGCGGCGATTGGGCCCCTCGCTCAGTACACCGTAACCACAGACGTGTGCTGGAAGCCATTCGCCAGGTTGAAAACGAGACCGGGCGGGACGCAAAAGATACAGAAGTAGCCGCAAAACTGAATATGGGTATGGATGAATACCACCATATTTTGCGGGATGTGAGTTCAGGACGAATTGTTGGAATTGAAGATCTTGGCGTGTCAGAAGATGCGTTAATGCCAGAGCAGGTCACAGGTTCAGCTTATGAGCCACAACGAGATGTTGAGAACGCTGCGTTTCATAAAGCATTGGTTTCGACAATTTCATCGTTACCAGAACGTGAAGCCTTGGTGCTTTCGTTGTATTATGACGAAGAATTGAATTTAAAAGAGATAGGTGAAGTGCTGAGCGTGAGTGAATCACGTGTCAGTCAGATTCACAGTCAGGCAATGTTGCGGCTGAAGTCGCGAATGCAAAATTGGGTTGAATAAACTTTGGTGGTAATCGAGAGCCTCAGTGGAGGGTGCTTTGGATAAAAATATGAAAATTCTTGTTGTGGATGACTTTTCTACAATGAGACGAATCATTAAGAATTTACTTCGTGATCTTGGCTTTACCAATATTCAGGAAGCTGATGACGGTAATACGGCTTTACCCATGTTGCAGAACGGTGATTTCGACTTTGTCGTAACCGATTGGAACATGCCCGGTATGCAGGGAATTGACTTGCTACGTGAAATTCGCAAGGACGATAACCTGGCGCATTTACCGGTATTGATGGTAACGGCCGAAGCTAAGCGTGAGCAAATCATCATGGCCGCACAAGCGGGGGTTAATGGTTACATCGTAAAACCGTTTACAGCCGTAACGTTGAAAGAAAAGCTCGACAAGATTTTCGAACGTATTAGCTAAAGGGCGAATGACTATGTCTGATAACGCCCATGATATTTCTCTGGAGCAAGCCAAGGAACTCGTAGCCTTGCTTGAAGACGGGAAGCAGCAGCAGGCAAATCAATTACTGGAAGACGTTTACAACCGTCGTAACGACAAGTTGTTTACCTCTGTCGGCCAGTTAACACGCGACCTCCACGAAGCACTTCAGGACTTTCAGGTAGACCCTCGCATTGTGCAAATGACACAAGATGATCTTCCTGATGCGCAAAACCGTTTGTTGTATGTCATTGAGAAAACCGAAGACGCAGCCAATAGAACAATGGATGCGGTAGAGGCTTGCCTGCCGTTAGCAGATGAGATGCATCAGCGTGTAGAGAAGGTCATGCCGGCCTGGAACAGGCTGATGAGTAACGATATTGAGTTAAATGAATTCAAGTCTTTATGCCATCAGGTCGATGACGTACTTAAGCGCTGTGGTGAAAACATGCCACAAGTGCATGGGTTGATGACTGAAGTATTGATGGCTCAGGACTTTCAGGATATTACCGGGCAAGTCATTCGCCGGGTTATTCAGTTAGTTGAAGACGTTGAAAAGAACTTAATTGAGCTACTCAAAATATTCGGTAAAGAAGAAGAGCGCCGTAAGGCAGCAACCTCAACGCCTGATAAGAAAAATGCAGGTGTTGCGGAAGGCCCTATTATAGATGCTGATCAACGCGATGACGTGGTTGGCGGACAAGACGAAGTGGACGATTTGCTGTCCAGTTTAGGTTTCTAGGAGCATCAGTCGCATGAGCTTTGATATGGACGAAGACATTCTGCAGGACTTTTTGATCGAGGCGGGAGAGATCCTCGAGCAATTGTCTGAACAGCTGGTTGAACTGGAAAATGATCCAGAAAATAAAGACCTGCTGAATGCTATTTTCCGTGGTTTTCATACCGTGAAAGGTGGTGCCGGGTTTTTGTCGCTGGGCGCACTCGTTGATACCTGCCACGGTGCGGAAAATGTGTTCGATACCCTGCGTAATGGCCAACGTACCGTCACCTCCGACTTGATGGATGTTATTCTACAGTCGCTGGATACCATTAATGCTCAATTTGCACAGGTTCGGGCTAAAGAAGAGCCCGAAGCTGCATCACCTGAATTACTGGAACTTCTGCATAAGTTGAGCCAGCCGGAATCGGAAGATGAAGAGCCGGTTAAAGCGCCGGAACCAGAACCCGAACCAGAGTCCGAGCCCGAGGTAGCTGACGCGAGTAGCGGCGAAAGTATTGATGAAATTCAGGACGACGAATTTGAAGCTTTACTGGATGAACTGCATGGTGAAGGTAAAGGACCGGGCAAGAAAGAAGAAGCTAAAGCTTCCGCTGCTGAGTCGGCACCGGGCGATGACAACGATGAAATAACAGACGATGAGTTTGAATCGTTGCTGGATGAATTGCACGGCAGTGGTAAGGCTCCTCAGAGTGCTGAAAAAACACAAGAGAAGCAAAAAGAGCCAGCAAAAGATGACGAAATAACAGATGACGAGTTTGAGTCGCTGTTAGATGAACTCCATGGCAGTGGTAAAGCGCCGACGCCTAAAGGAGATAAGCCAGCAGAAAAAGCCGCTGAGAAGAAACCTGAGCCAAAACCGCAAGCTAAACCTCAACCTAAGCCTGCAGCTAAACCAGAGCCGAAAGCAGCTGCGGCCAAAGCGGAAGATAAACCTGCGGCAGCAAAAGCCGTGGATAAAAAGCCAGCGGCGCCGGCACCAGCTCAGGCTGAAACCACAGTCCGGGTTGATACCAAACGTTTAGATGAAATTATGAATATGGTCGGTGAGCTGGTTTTAGTCCGGAATCGTCTATTAAGCCTGAGTAACTCAGATGAATCAGACAGTGACGAGATGGGTAAAGCCATTTCTAATCTGGATGTTGTAACTGGCGACTTGCAAGGCGCGGTTATGAAAACCCGTATGCAGCCTATTAAGAAAGTTTTTGGGCGTTTCCCTCGGGTTGTCAGGGACTTAGCGCGCAGCCTTAAGAAAGAAATTAACCTTGAGATGTACGGTGAAGATACCGACCTGGATAAAAACCTGGTAGAAGCACTGGCCGATCCTTTGGTGCATTTGGTTCGTAACTCTGTTGACCACGGTATTGAAATGCCGGACGTGCGCGAAGCTAATGGTAAACCGCGTGCGGGGACGGTAACGCTGTCGGCGTCTCAGGAAGGCGACCATATTATGCTGTCGATTAAAGACGACGGTGCAGGTATGGATGCGGAAAAGCTTAAGGGCATTGCTATCAGCAAAGGTATTCTCGATACCGACGCCGCTGCGCGTCTGAGTGACGAAGATGCTTATAATCTGATTTTTGCCGCTGGCTTTTCGACCAAAGAAGAAGTTTCAGACATATCCGGCCGCGGTGTCGGGATGGATGTGGTTAAAACCAAAATTAGTCAGCTTAACGGTAGTGTCAAAATTCAGTCTGAGCTGGGTAAGGGCACGGAGCTTTTAATTAAAGTTCCACTGACTCTGGCGATACTGCCTACCTTAATGGTTGCGGTAAAAGAGCAGACATTTGCTCTGCCACTGGCTGTGGTAAGCGAAATTATCGATCTGGATATGAAGCGTACCAATACCGTTGATGGTCAATTAACACTGATTGTACGTGACCGTGCTATTCCGCTGTTTTTCTTAGAGCATTGGTTGGTTCGTAATCCGGATCGTTCAAGCCGTAATGAGAAAGGCCATGTCGTGGTTGTGCAAATTGGCAACCAACAGGTTGGTTTCGTCGTCAACGCATTGATTGGTCAGGAAGAAGTGGTCATAAAACCATTAGATAAGCTATTGCAGGGTACACCGGGTATGGCTGGAGCAACTATCACCAGTGATGGCGGTATTGCTTTGATTGTTGATGTACCAAGTATGCTTAAGTATTACGCAAAACGATAACGGGACACACCGTTCATGACTGTAAAAGTTCTCGTGGTAGATGACTCGGCGTTTTTCCGCCGCCGGGTGACTGAGATTTTAGAAGACAATGCCAACATTAAAGTGATTGGTAGTGCCAATAACGGAGAAGAAGCGGTTTCACAAAGTCGCGTGCTTAAGCCGGATGTCATTACCATGGACATTGAAATGCCGGTAATGAACGGTATTGATGCTGTGAAAGCCATAATGAGCAGCAACCCTTGCCCTATTTTGATGTTTAGCTCGCTGACTCATGAAGGCGCTACAGCTACGTTAAACGCGTTAGAAGCGGGCGCCGCTGACTTCCTGCCAAAGAAATTTGAAGACATTGCACGGAATCGCGATGAAGCAGTGAAAACGCTGCAGGATCGCGTACTGGCAATTGCCCGGCAACCTGTTAGCCGCACGCCTGCCAGACCCTCACCGGCACCGGCAGTAAAGAAACCAGCAGAACGCCCGGATGAGCCAAAGACCGCGCTTGAGCGTATTCGTCAGCGCAACCAGGAATTACAGAGCCAGCGTGAAAGTGATGCCCGCACCGCAAAGTCTGCAGGGTCACTAACAACGAACCGGGCGTATCAGATTTTGGCAATAGGAACGTCTACTGGAGGCCCTGTCGCGCTGCAGAAAATACTGACTCAGCTACCGGCTAATTTCCCTTATCCAATTGTAATGGTTCAGCATATGCCGGCAGCGTTCACAAAAGCTTTTGCACAGCGTCTGAATGGTTTGTGTCAGGTTAATGTGAAGGAAGCAGAGGACGGCGACGTGCTCAGAGCCGGGACAGCGTATTTAGCGCCGGGCGGAAAACAACTTATGGTCGAAGGCAGGCCGGGTAGTGCACGTTTAAGGGTAAAAGACGATACCAGTGGACGCATTACTTATAAGCCGAGCGTGGATTTAACCTTTGCAAGCTTATCAAAGACCTATATGGGTAAAGTGCTTGGTGTCATTTTAACCGGTATGGGAGCCGATGGTCGTGATGGCTCTCGTATGCTGAAAGATCAAGGAGCCACGATATGGGCCCAAGATCAGGCCAGCTGTGTTGTCTATGGTATGCCGCAGGCTGTTGCGCAAGCGGGAATTTCAACTCGCAGTATTAGCCTGGATGACATGGCCAGGATGATTATGAAAGAAGTCGGTTACAGCGGCTTATAGCGGGATGAGTGAATGATCGTATGGACGGTAGCTAATCAAAAAGGCGGGGTCGGCAAGACCACGACAGCTGTTGCTTTGGCTGGACTTTTGGCTGAGCAGGGTAAGCGGGTTCTTTGTATTGATACTGATCCTCACGCATCATTAACTTACTATTTTGGCATTGACTCGGAAGAGCTTGAGTCCAGTGCTTTTGATGTCTTTAGCGCCGGTAAGAACATAACGGCTGAGCTAATGCGTCGCAGTATTTTGCCAACCGAGTTTAACAACCTGAGTGTTATGCCGGCGACTATGGCATTAGCAACGCTGGATAGAAAGCTGGGGACTCAGGACGGTATGGGGTTAGTACTTAAGCGCGGCCTGGCGATGATAGCCGATGACTTCGATTATGTCCTGATTGATGTACCGCCGGTATTGGGGGTTCTTATGGTGAATGCGCTTGCCTGTTGCCGCCGAGTTCTAATTCCGGTGCAGACAGAGTTTTTGGCCTTGAAAGGCCTTGACCGCATGATGCGAACCCTGACACTCATCCATAAGTCGCGGGGCGAGAATTACGCTTATACCATTATCCCGACACTTTACGACAAACGAACCAATGCATCGCTGCAAACTTATAAAAAACTGATTGCCCGTTATGGACGTTCGGTCTGGAATGGCATGATTCCAATAGATACTAAATTTCGGGATGCATCTAACGAGCAACAACCTCCTTCAGTTTATGCGCCTAAGGCGCGGGGAGTTTTGGCTTATCAATCCTTGTTGACCAATTTACAGCAGTTGGATGTACGTTGATTTATGAACATGAAACGCGATAACAGTGAAGCGGCAATGGCCGAATACCTCGACGCTTTATTGCTCGAGGAAGAAACGGTTGAGTTCGATAACGAGCCGGTAAAGCGACTGCTTGCACAGGCCGCGCCGAAAATTCAGGCGGTATCTGAGAAAGAAACCGTTAGTCTGAATCGCGAACAGGATTTATTACCTTTAGTTTCTGTAAAAGCTGACGATATCTATACAGAGCCGGAAGTTGAAGTTTCCACGGAAGTGGATACCTCGACCGAAACAGTAACCGATGATTCATCGGCTGCTGAAATAGATAACGAAACAGACAACGAAACAGAAACTGAAGCGGAAGTTACTGAAGAACTGGATATACAGGCAGAGCCGCTCCCCGACGCGATGTCTGAGTACATGGAACACGATTTTCAGGCTCTGTTTTTTAAAGTAGCCGGACTGACACTGGCAGTACCATTGAAAAGTCTTGGCGGTATTCATCAATTGGGAAAAATTAGCCCGTTGATGGGTAAACCGAAATGGTTCCGCGGTATTATGACCGAACGAGACAACAAGCTTCAGGTGGTCGATACGGCTCGCTGGGTTATGCCAGAGAAATGCACGCCTGAGCTGGAAGAGAGTTTAGACTATCAGTATTTGATTACACTAAACGACAGCCCGTGGGGCTTGTTGTGTGAAGAGCTGGTCACCAGCGAACCTTTGCAGCCGCATTCAATTCAGTGGCGTAAAGAGACGAATAACAAGCGACCCTGGCTTGCCGGGGTTGTCCGTGACAGAATGTGTGCATTGCTCGATGTTAACGCATTGATTACACTTCTGGATAAAGGTCTGGGACATATCCAGCAAGATAAATAACGCATGGCGGAGTAAGACATGAGTAAAGACAATCGCGCTATCAAGAATGAAACCGACGTTGATAGTAATGACGAAGTTCTGCAGTGGGTAACATTTCAGCTGGAGCAGGAAACTTACGGTATCAATGTAATGCAGGTTCAGGAAGTGCTGCGCTACAGCGAAATTGCTCCGGTACCTGGCGCACCTAACTATGTATTAGGCATTATCAACTTGCGCGGAAATGTCGTTACCGTTATTGATACGCGTCTGCGTTTTGGTCTGCAAACAACAGAAGTCACCGACAACTCTCGTATCGTCATTATTGAGTCTGAACAGCAGGTGATTGGTATACTGGTCGATAGCGTGGCTGAGGTTGTCTACCTGAAAACTTCAGAAATTGACAGCGCACCAAATGTTGGCACCGATGAAAGTGCCCGCTTTATTCAGGGTGTCAGTAACCGCGATGGTGAGTTACTGATTTTAGTCGATTTGGACAAAATGCTAACCGATGAAGAATGGGATGAAATTTCCCGTCTGGGTTAATTCATGACGAACTGGTTATTTGTTATTTCAGCGCTGGCTCTTGGGCTGGCGCTTATTGCGTTAGTAGCCGTGGTTATTACTTCGCGGCGGCAGGCTGAGTTAATTGAGCGTCAGCAGCAGCGCTTATTAATGCTGACAGAAACGGCCAGTGAAGTATTATCGCTGCGTGAGCAGTTTAAACAGCAGCCAGAAGCATCATCTAAAGCTGATTTCGCTCAGCAGCAGGTGGTTGCACAACTGCAACAGCAGGTTGCACAGCTAAACGATGAGCAACAACAGTTGCAGCAGAAATTACAGGAAGTGGCGGAGCAGGACCCGGGCAGTAAGCTTTATCATCGCGCGGCTAAACTGGTTGCCAGTGGTGCCAGTGCAGAGGAACTGATGCAGGAGTGTGACTTACCTCAAGCCGAAGCCGAGTTGCTCATTTCCTTGCATAAAAAAGGCGCGTAGTTTCATTCTAACCTTCCTCCCATTGCCTTGGGAACTTGCCATCCAACAAATAAGCGAAAGCAATAATTTCGGCAATAATAATGTAAAGCTCTCTGGGAATTTCATCGCCTACATTGAGCTTTGCCAGTGAATCTGACAAGAGTGGATCTTCGTGCACTAAAACTCCATGCTCTTTAGCTACGGCGATGATTTCTTCCGCTAGCTCGTCGAAACCGCGAGCGATTACCTTGGGCGCATTAAAGCCGTCGTACGACAGTCCTATTGCCTGCTTTTCTTTTTTCTCACTCATACTGTCACCCGAATAATACCACTGTGCTGCTGCGCCAGGTTGTCTGGAATTTTGCCTTGCTGAACCCTAAGTTTAACGCTGTTTACTTCTAATTCTTCCAGTCTTTTCTCGAGCTTTTCGACATGGCTTTCCACCACTTTTTGTGCTGTTTTAGTTTCAGTATAGAAATCAACCGAAGAGCCTTGCGGGTGGTAGCGACCTTTGACCAACAGAGGACCTGTGCTATCTAATTCGAAGCGCAGAGTAAATAGCCATAAAGTACGGCCGTTGTCTTCTTTGTTGCTACTGTCCTTTTCTCTGCGAATAAGAAGCTCGTGTTGCTGTGGTTTTTGTGTGTCGGCCGGTAGCAAAATGTAATATTCCGGTTGCTGCGGAGCCGACTCCTGCAGGCGTGCCTGACTACTTTGCGCTGAATTCAGAATGCCGGTAAAGAGTTGCAGTAGTCGCTGTAATTGCTGTTGTGGCAGCTGTTGTAACAGCGCATTTATGCGCTCACGAACCTCTCCGGCATTTTCCGGAGCCGGGTTAAGTACCTGCTGTATCAGCGCTTGGGTAAACTGGTTAGGCAAAGCTCTTGGGGCTGAGTTATTGACCGTTGTTGTTTCAGGCTTTTGTTGCATAGCCAGCCCCAGCAGAGTCATCAGCATTTGCCCCAGACTGCCCATTTGCTGACTGGGTTGGGCACTGACCGGGCGTGCGGCAAACCAGTCACTGACCCAACTCTGTAGCGCTTGTGGGCGTTGCATAGACTCTGGAGCAGGCATTTGCTGCAACACCTTCAACAAAAGCTGCTGCAGGGCTTTCGGTGGCGACTGAGTGGCTTCTCGCATTGCATCAGCAGACAGCCGCGGGGGTGTTTGTTGTACCCCTTCAACCTGTTGTGGCTGAGTAAAGAGCTTAGGCCTGATATTTTCAGGTATAAAGCTCTGCAGGGCTTGCTGAAATTGTTTTGGGGTCAGCTGTTGAGCTTGTTTGATTGCCAGCCCACTGGCAACAGGCACCGTTAATTTTTGCGCTGCCTGCAAGTTTAAGTTGCTTTGGCTGCCCGGCTGGCTATCGACTTTAGCTGCAGGAGCTGTTTGAACGGCTGACTGCGAAATAGGTTGAGGTTTAACCGGTAGCTGCACGGTTGCAACTTTTCCCTGTTCAACAAAGGCTTTAACCAACTTGGCCGGTAACTGTGTTAACGGTATTTCTGCAACGGCAACAGGCTTCGAATTACCGGTGGTATTCAGGCTTAACTGCACAACCGGTAACTTGGGATCCGGCTGGGTAATGGCTAGCTGCAATTTTGCAGGGGCGGTCAACTGGGGTTGTAAATTCTTAGGTGGATTCGGCCACTGCCAGTTGTTGCCCTGAATACGCGCTGGTTGCTGTTCGCCTTTTGCCGGTTCATAAGTTACGGGTAAACTAATTTGAACCAGTAGTTTAGCGAGTAATTTTGCAGTGCTGGCCTGAACTAAAGGTGAATTGTTGGTGGTAGCTGATACCGTCTGGCCCTGTTGAATGTTAGCCGAAGGCGCAGATGGCATATTATTGGTTTTCGGTGTATCTGCCCCACTATTAAAAATACGCATGAGACTGGATAATTGCTGTTGTTCGGCACGAGCTAAAGTCCGTTCCGGTGATGCCATCATTTGTTGTAGCAGTTGCTTAATATCAGCCATGCGCTTTACCTAAATTTTATGGTAGAATCGTGGGCATTTGCGTCAGCTTACCAGTAAGGTTTCGGTTGTAAAATCCGCATGACACAGGTTGCTTCCACCAATAGTCCACTATTGCACGCAGAGCAGTTAAGCTCAATCCGTGGTGGGCGAGTATTGTTTGAAAATCTCAACTTTTCGGTAAGTGCTGGTCAGTTGTGGCAAGTCAGCGGACCTAACGGAGCTGGCAAGTCCTCACTGTTACGCATTCTGACAGGCTTATTAGCGCCGTCAAATGGTCTTGTGTCGTTTTACGGCAAGCCATTAAGTCATAACTGGTCAGAGTATTGCGAACAACTTTTGTTCATTGGTCATAAGGCCGCCGTCAAAGGCGAATTAAGTGCCCGTGAAAACTTTCACTGGCAGCAACAATTGTCTTCGACCGAAGATATCGACGCCTGGGAGCTACTTGAAAAGCTCGGTTTACTCGGTTTAGAGGATGAACTGACAGCCCGTTTATCGGCAGGGCAGCAAAGGCGGGTCGCTTTAACCCGGCTGTGGGCTACGCAGGCTTCACTTTGGATCCTGGACGAACCTTTCACTGCACTCGACGTGCAGGGAATTGCTTTGTTGCAGCAGCGCTTTGTCGAGCATATACAAAACGGCGGTACTATCATTTTTACTTCGCACCAGTCGCTGACCCTTTCTGATCTGACCCCTGAAAAACTGTCACTGGAATATCAGGGGGAAATACTATGAGCCAGTTATCGAGCCGGCAAATTTGGGTGACCTTGCTAAAGCGCGATCTTCGCATAGCGGCACGGCGGCGCAGTGACGCACTGAACCCGTTACTTTTTCTGTTGATGGTTGTGACTTTGTTCCCCCTGGGCATTGGTCCAGGACCGGATATTTTAGCCCGCATTGCACCGGGTATTATTTGGGTCGCGGCATTATTAGCCAGCTTACTGGGTCTTGAACGGCTGTTCCGCGATGATTTCCAGGACGGTACATTGGAGCAACTATGCTTGTTGCCCCAGCCTTTGGCTTTTACTGTGACGGCAAAAATGGCCGTACACTGGTTGTTAAGCGGCTTACCCTTAGTTATTTTGTCACCCGTGCTGGCATTGCTGCTGAGTTTACCGTTGCAAGGCTGGTGGGCACTGGCATTAACTTTATTGTTGGGCACACCGGCGTTAAGTGCTTTAGGCGCTATTGGTGCGGCGCTGACCTTACAAGTTCAGCGCGGTAGCTCGCTGGTGAGTTTAATCCTCATTCCGCTCTTTATTCCTTTATTGATATTTGCCACAGCTGCGGTGGAAAATGCGTCGATGGGGCTTGCAGTTCATGGCCAGTTAGCGATACTGGCGGCAATTTCTGTTTTAACCGTAACATTGGCTCCGCTGGCTGTCGCAGCGGGCATTAGAATGAGTGTAAATTAATATGTGGCGATGGTTACACCCCTATGCAAAACCGGAAGCAACTTACCATTTATTGCAGAAACTGCTCCCTTGGTTCGTAGCTCTGACATTAGTGACCCTGGTTACAGGTGTTATCTGGGGGCTGGCGTTTGCTCCGGGTGACTACCAACAGGGCGACAGCTATCGAATCATTTTTCTGCACGTGCCTTCCGCTATTTTCTCTATGGGTGCGTACATGGGTATGGCGATAATGGGGGCTATTGCTCTTATCTGGCAGATTAAGACCGCGGAGTGGTCTATTCCGGCCATAGCTCCGGTCGGTGCTGCGTTGACAGTGGTTGCTTTGCTTACCGGGGCTATCTGGGGTAAACCGATGTGGGGAACCTGGTGGGTATGGGATGCGCGACTGACCTCTGAACTCATTCTGCTGTTTCTTTATGTTGGTGTCATGGCTCTGTATTTCGCCTTTGATGACGCCAGAACAGGGGCAAAAGCTGCGGCAATACTGTCTCTGGTAGGGGTTATTAACTTACCGATTATTCATTTTTCTGTGGAATGGTGGAACACCTTGCATCAAGGCGCCACCATTACGAAATTCGAGCGGCCTTCAATAGCGACCAGTATGCTTATACCTTTACTGATATGCCTTGCAGGCTTTGCTTTTTTAACGGTTTCACTAGTGATGATGCGGTTAAAAAATGAGATACTCAGACATGAATTACATCGTCCATGGGCACAACAACGACTGGAGCAGGACTAATGGCTTTTGACAGCTTCACCGACTTTGTCGCAATGGGTGGTTATGGACTTTATGTCTGGTTGTCATTCTTTCTCAGTTTTGTCGTGCTGGCTGGTGTTGCGCTTGAAACTTTATTAGCAAAACGACAGCTGGCTAAGAAAAGCAAGCAGTTACAGCAGCGTCAAGAGCGTTTAGCAAGACGCAAAGCAAGCCGTGCAGAAGTAGGAGACGGTAATGAATCCAAGACGTAAAAAGCGCTTAACCTGGGTGGCTGTTTTAGTCATTGGGGTATCTGTTGCAACCGGGCTTATGTTGTATGCCCTAAGTCAAAGTATTGACCTGTTTTATACACCAACTGAGTTGGTAGAAGGCAAGGGCAAAGACAAACAGAAGCCGCAGGTTGGTCAGCGCATCCGGGTAGGCGGTATGGTGGTTGAAGGTTCCGTCGAGCGTAACCGCGAAACTCTGGAAGTCTCCTTTGAAATTACTGACATTGGGCCCGAAGTTACGGTGCTGTATCAGGGTATTTTGCCGGACTTATTCCGCGAAGGTCAGGGCATTGTCGCGCAAGGCGAACTGATAGAGCCAACGGTGTTAAAAGCCAGCGAAGTGTTAGCTAAGCATGACGAAGAATATATGCCACCGGAGCTTGCCGAGCAGATGAAAGGCATAAAGCACGTTAACCCCAATAAAGTTGAAGAGGGCGGCGAGCAATGATTGCTGAAGCAGGACATCTTGCCATAGCCATTGCTCTGGCTTTTTCAGTATTACTGGCGGTTTACCCGTTATGGGGCGCGGCAAAAGGTAACGGCGGTATGATGTCACTAGCCCGTCCTTTTGCCTATGGCCAGTTCTTCTTTACCGCTATTGCCTTTGCTTTACTTGTCGCAGGCTTTGTTACTAACGACTTTAGTATTGCTTATGTTGCTGCTAACTCAAATAGCCAACTACCGGTCGTGTATCGGGTAACGGCTGTATGGGGCTCTCATGAAGGGTCGTTCCTGTTATGGATGCTAATGCAGGCCGGCTGGATAGCTGCCGTTGCGATATTTTCCCGCTCTATGCCGCTACCAATGATAGCTCGTGTGTTAGCTATTCTGGGTTTGATTAGCATTGGCTTTTACCTGTTCATGATCACGGTGTCTAACCCCTTTGATCGCAGTTTGCCATTAATTCCCGTTGATGGAAGAGACTTAAACCCGTTATTGCAGGATCCGGGGATGATCATTCATCCGCCGTTGTTGTACATGGGTTATGTCGGATTTTCAGTTGCTTTTGCGTTTGCTATAGCCGCACTATTGTCGGGTAAACTTGATGCCGCCTGGGCGCGCTGGTCTCGTCCCTGGACACTCGCCGCGTGGATTTTTCTGACGCTGGGTATTGCTATTGGTAGCTGGTGGGCTTATTACGAGCTTGGCTGGGGTGGCTGGTGGTTCTGGGATCCGGTCGAAAATGCGAGCTTTATGCCATGGCTGGTAGGAACCGCATTGTTGCACTCGTTAGCAGTAACTGAGAAGCGGGGTAGTTTTAAATCCTGGACCGTTTTATTGGCAATTTCTGCCTTTAGCTTAAGTTTACTGGGGACATTCCTGGTGCGCTCAGGCGTTCTCGTTTCAGTACACGCCTTTGCTTCTGACCCCACTCGTGGTCTGTTTATTCTGGTTCTGCTGGGGCTGGTTGTTGGCGGCTCTTTGATTTTATACGGACTGCGTGCCGGCAAAATGCAAAGTTACAGTCGTTACGAATTGCTCTCTCGCGAAGTCATGCTTTTGGGTAATAACGTACTGTTAATGGCAGCCATGGTGGTGGTGTTTTTAGGAACCATGTTACCGCTGGTTCATAAAGAAATAGGGCTGGGTACCATTTCAATTGGCGAGCCTTTCTTTAATGAACTCTATAGCTGGCTGGTTATTCCATTTGCGTTAATGCTCGGCCTGGGGCCTTTAATGCGCTGGCGCCGTCAGGCTATGAAGCCGCTTTTAAAACCGCTGGCGTTGGCGTTATCTATAGCTATTGTTCTGGCGTATGCGTTACCTAAAATTTGGGCTGATGAGCTTCCTGCGATGGTTGTTATTGCTTTGTTTCTTGCCTTCTGGGTAGCGCTTGCGACTCTAACGGAAGTTCAGCAAACCGTGAAGCAACGCAAGCAAGGCTTATCGGGGCTTACTAAGATCTCCGGTAGTCACTGGGGAATGGTGCTTGGACATTTAGGGTTTGCTGTAACACTGATTGGTATTAGTCTGGTATCGCACTACGAGCAAGAGCGCGATATTGCGATCGCCCCGGGCCAATCAGCGGACGTTATGGACTACCAGGTGGTATTCGAGAGGCTGGAACATCGAGAAGGGCCTAACTACGACGCAGATGAAGGCTTGTTTACGGTGTATCAGGACGGAGAACAAATTACTCAGTTAACGAGTGAAAAACGCTTCTACCGAGTTCAGCGCACCAGCATGACCGAAGTCGGTCTCGATGCCAGTCTATTACGTGATATTTACATTGCCATGGGTGAGCCCTTAGATGACGAAACCTGGGCAATTCGCTTTTATATAAAACCTTTCGTGCGCTGGATATGGCTCGGTGCCATTATTATGGCCATTGGTGGCGCTATGGCGTTGGCCGACAAGCGCTATAGAAAGCGCAGTAAAAAGGAGGCAGCCGATGACTAAGTTTCGTTGGTTGATTCTGTTTGGGCCGTTGGTTTTGTTTGCAGGTCTTGTGCTTTTCTTACTGAAAGGTTTAGGTAGTGACCCGACGGAGCTGGATTCTGCACTGGTCGATGACCCCGTGCCGCAGTTTCAGGCGAAAGACCTTTATGATACTGATATTACTTATGACCAGTCTGTACTTCATGACGGTCCGCTACTGATGAATGTATGGGCAACCTGGTGTCCTACTTGCCGGGCTGAACATGAGTTTCTAAATGAGTTGGCGGCTAAGGGGATTCCTATTGTTGGTCTCAATTATAAAGACGACTCCAGGGAAAAAGCGGTTAATTGGCTGAACACGCTGGGCGACCCTTATACCGTTAACTTGTTCGACCCTGAAGGTGAAATTGCCTTTGATTTTGGTGTCTATGGGGCGCCGGAAACCTACTTTATTGACCATAAAGGTGTTATCCGATATCGCCACGTGGGCGATGTGAATGAACGTAATTGGTCGAGTAAACTGCAGGGAATTTATCAGCAGTTGGTGGAGGAAGCGAAATGATACGCACACCTCTATTGGCTTTAATGACTGCTTTTTTGATGGTTTCTTTTGTTTCCGCGGAAGATGAGAACACTCGCCAGTTCGAAAACGAGCAACAACATGAGACCTATCGTCAGCTGATAAAAGAATTGCGCTGTCCTAAGTGCCAGAACCAGAATATCGCCGACTCTAATGCCCCTTTAGCTGAAGATATGCGCGATCGCACATATCAGATGCTGAAAGAAGGCAAATCGAGAGAAGAGATTATCAACTTTATGATCGCGCGTTATGGTGACTTTGTTCACTACCAACCTCCGTTTACGAAAGTGACCAGCATTTTATGGTGGGGACCATTATTAATTCTGGTTATTGGTGTGGGCACAGCGATAGCACTGACCCGAAAGAAAAAAGCTGCAGTGGAATTAACACAGGAAGAGCGTGAGCGTTTAGAGCAACTGAGGAAGTCGCGCGATGAGTAGTTTATGGTTATTAATGTTGTTGATGTTGCTCGTTGCCGTAGTTTTCGTCTTACTGGCAACAGGCAAGCAACGCCGTTATCACAAGCGGCAGGATGAAAACCAACGCTGGTATGAACAACGTCTGGCCGAGCTTGAAGAAGAGCGCTCTCAATATGACCTGCCTGATGAAGATTATCAGCACGCAAAGCAAGAATTGGACAAAACGTTTTTGAATGACAGCCAGGATGTTGAAGAAAACGTTCACTGGCACCGGGCTCCTGTGGCATTGCCTATTGTTTTGTTGTTGGTTGTTTCTGCTGGTCTTTACTGGGCTTTTGGAAGTTGGCAACTACAACTACAGGCGGAAGATGCACGCAGGCAACTTCCGGAATTAGGCAAGACTTTACTGCAGCAACAGAACCAACAAGCCAGTCGAGAAGATTTAAATACCTTTGCATTAGGCCTGCGACAGAAGCTGATGCGTGAACCAGAGGACGCCATTGCCTGGTGGATTTACGCGGGCATAATGGTTGATTTAGGAGCCGGAGAGGATGCTGATGAAGCATTCCAGAAGTCACTGCAAATTGAGCCCAATAGGGTTAATACGTTAGTCAGCTATAGCCGTTTTCTATTGATGTCAGGTGCTGAAGATGGTCAGCCTAAAGCAGCTCGTCTGCTAGCTCGAGCATTAAAGCAAGACCCGGACAATATCGAGGCTCTATCTTTACTGGGCTTTGTTGCTTTTGAACGTCAGGACTGGGCACAGGCAATCAGTGCCTGGGAGTTACTAAAAGAACGGTTGCCGAAAACTTCCGAGCGATATCAGGCTGTAGTCAACGCGTTAGACAACGCTAAAGAGCAGCAGGAAAAAGCCGAGGTGCAATTACAGGTTAGGGTGACGTTAAGTGATAACATGCGCCATCACCTGCCGGAGAATGGCACGCTCTTTGTTTATGTAACGGGAATGGAACAGCCTATGCCGGCTGCCGTCGTTCGCCAACCAGTCAGCGAGTTTCCGGTTACTGTAACTTTGTCCAATCAAAACGCCATGCTACCTGATTATAAGATGAGCGACCTCGATCAATGGCAGGTGCATGCACGTATTTCGCAAGACGAGAAAATAGATCGACAAGCGGGTGATCTTGAAGCAGAAAGAGTCACTATAAATGCTGACGGTTCAGCCGAATTAACTTTGACCTTATCAAGCCGGATTGAAGAATGAAAAAATATGGATTGTTACTACTTGTTTCTCTACTAACGGCGGGGTGTTCGTCAACACCAGACGACCCTTATGCAGACCCTCGTGACCCGTTTGAAGATTTTAACCGGGGAATGTGGGAGTTCAACCGCGATGTAGACAAAGCGGTTATAAAGCCTGCAGCGGAAACCTATGAATATATTCCGCAGCCAATTCGAACTTCTTTGTATCAAGCCGTAGAGAATCTTGAAGAACCGTCTTCATTTGTGAATAACTTACTGCAGTGGAAAGTAGCCGATGCCGGCATCTCTCTGGGCCGCTTTGTTGTGAACTCCACCGTTGGTTTAGTGGGTTTGTTCGACGTTGCAACACCTATGGGTTTGACAAAGCGGGAAGAGAGCTTTGGGCAAACACTGGCAGTCTGGGGGGTGCCTGAAGGGCCTTATTTAATGCTGCCGCTCATGGGGCCTACGGTAGTGGTTGATCGCGGTGGTGATTACGCCGATGGCCAGTACTTTCCGTATCCTCTCTTAAGCTGGCCTCTGGATGTTGCACGTTACGCAATCAAAGGTCTGGAAATGCGCCTGCGTTTACGTGAACAGGAGCAAGTATTAGAAAACTCTCTTGACCCTTATTCTTTTGTTAAAGACGTGTACTATCAACGCTGGCAGGATCAAGTTTTTGATGGCAATCCTCCGCTTGAAGACGAAGACTTCGATGACTTTGACGATTTCGACGATGACTGGGACGCTGATGATGAATTCGACGACTCTGACGATTCCGGCGATGAGTCTTATTGACGATTAGCCATTCCTGAACAATGCTTAGGGTATGAGTCAAAGCAAAGAGTAGACCATGCCCCGAGCACACATCGCACTAATTGAAGATGATCCCGTCTTCCAGTCTGTTGTCAGACAGTATCTGGAAAAGAACGGATACGATGTGTGCTGTGCTGATAATGGTATTGAGGGAATTGAAATTTGCCGTACCCAGTGTCCTGATATTGTCCTTTGTGACTTAAAGCTGCCGGATATTGATGGTCTTGAGGTCATTGAGCAACTTCTAAAAGTCTGCACCCACATTCCAATTATTGTTATTTCCGCTTCGGAGAAAATGTCAGACATACGCGAAGCCGTGCGACTGGGAGCCTGGGACTATCTCGTAAAACCAATTCAAAGCCTGGATATTATTGAAAATGCGGTTGAGCATTGCTTACGCCGTTATCAGTTGGAAGAAACCTACCTGCACGATGTTTGGGAGTTAGATGCACACATTGACATCCTTTATCAGGACGACTTGATAGTCGGCCGCCTGGTAGAAGAGCTACACCCCGACGGAGTTTTAAGCCTTAACGATTACCGGTTTGACTGTAGCTTTAATGATATTGGGCAAGCACCGGTTTGGGTTGATTACAGGCCTTTAACTGATGGTAAAGTGCTGGTTATTATGGCTGCCGCGCAGAATGCGACAGAGCAGAATTTGCTGCCGCTGCTGGTATTAAAAACATTGATTGATCCACTGATAAGACAACATTTATCCGGCCATGATGACACTCTGCTGTCGCCGGGCGTGTTATTAAGCCACTTGAACCACGAACTATGCCATTCACAAGTCAGAACCGCATTCGACACTCTGGTTGGCGTGGTGGATACACAAAAACACAGTTGGGTATGGGCTCAGGCCGGGGATAAATTTAAACCTGAGCCGGGCGCTAAACCTGATTTGGCTCTCGGTATCTGGCAACACGCTAACTTTCGTGAGCACAAAATTGAATATTTACACAAGTTACACTGCGCTTTTCAGGGCACCGAACTTATTGTGAGTGCTGTGCCTCAAACTGCTTAATGGCTCTATCCAGATAAGGTAATGACATATTCAGATTAATGGGCTGAGTAAATAATGGATACCCAATACCGGCGGCCAACAACGCCGGAACTTTCCACCATCCCTCAACTTCGACAATAAAGAAGAAAATAAGACAAATAGGCACCAGTTTGGCCATATTGCAAATGAGGCGACGGGGAACCGGCATCTTTTCCTGTGCCATGGACAAAATCATAGCGCGTTCAGTAAAGCTGTACCGGGATAGTTGCGGGATGTTACGCGAAGAAAAATACAAAGCCATAGTCAGTCTTTCATTTGAATTTTGTTAATTGGGTTGCATTATAACATGGGAAAAGGTTATAAACTTCCGCTTCTGAAGCGAACAGAATTTAAGGACAGCTGTTATGGTCAAAAAAGTCGTTATTCCAGTAGCCGGGCTCGGAACTCGGATGTTACCCGCTACCAAAGCCATCCCGAAAGAGATGTTACCTTTAGTGGACCGTCCGCTGATTCAATATATTGTTGAAGAGTGCGCAGCAGCAGGGCTGACGGATGTTATTTTAGTGACTCACTCAAGTAAAAACTCCATAGAAAATCACTTCGATACCAGTTTTGAACTGGAAACGACTTTAGAACAGCGCGTAAAACGTCAGCTGTTGGCTGAGGTAAAAGCCATTTGCCCAGAGAAAACCACTATTATGCATGTCCGTCAAGGCGTTGCTAAGGGACTGGGGCATGCGGTGCTTTGTGCTCGTCCTTTAATTGGGGATGAACCTTTTGCGGTTGTTCTGCCCGATGTTTTGGTTGATGAAGCCAGCTGTAAACTGAATAAAGATAATTTGGCAGAAATGGTTAAAAACTTTGAAGAAAGTGGCCATTCGCAGGTAATGGTTGAAAAGGTGCCGCAACAGGATGTCAGTAATTATGGTATTGCAGACATTAATGGCGCAGACCTTAAGCCGGGTGAGCAAGCGGAAATTACACAGTTAGTTGAGAAACCGCCAGTTAAAGAAGCGCCATCTGATCTCGCTGTTGTCGGGCGTTATGTTTTCTCGGCTGACTTATGGCCGCTGCTTGAAAAGACGCCTGTTGGTGCCGGCAATGAAATTCAGTTGACCGATGCTATGGCAATGTTGCTTGAAAAGCAGCCGGTAAATGCTTACTACATGAAGGGAAAAAGTCACGACTGCGGTAATAAGCTAGGCTATGCTCAGGCTTTTGTTGAGCACGCGCTACGTCACCCGGATTTGGGTGACGATATGAAAGCCTACATAAAGTCTTTGAAATAACTGCGTCAGCGGGGCTGATGCTTGAGTATCAGTTCCGCTAAAGTTTTTGCACAAGGGCCGGTCTGCTCGGCTTTGGGTAGCACCATATACAAACTGCCTTTGCGCGAACTGCTCCCTTCAATTTCTATGCGACTCAGTCTGCCGGAATCCAGATCTTCCTGAACGACATAGGGTGGCAGCCAACAGAAGCCGAGTCCGTTGCGAATAAGCCTTAAAGCCTCATCGAAGTGACTGACGGTCCAACGTTGTTCAGCTTTCAACCAGCCTTCATCTTCGACCGGGTTACTGCCGGTGTCTTGAATAACAATTTGTAAATGCTGAGACAATTCATTTTGATCAATAGGTTGCGGTAAGTCAGCTAAAGGGTGCTCAGGGTGACAGACGAGATCCATACTGTATTGACTGATGGGCTCACCAATAAATCCGCGGGGCAAATGATGAGTGATCACGACATCGGCGGTCTGTTCCTGAATTTGTTCTACAGTACCGGTTAAGACTGTGTCGTTAATGAGAAGACGACTGCCGCGACTTAGCTGCTGAAACTCATTAAGAACAGGAATGAGCTGACTACGGTCAAAAACCATTTCCAGAGCAAGCTTTACTTCGGGTTCCCAGCCTTGTTCCAGGTTATCAGCAAGCTGTTCTATCTCTTCTGTAAGGTTAGTTAGCTGACGGGAACGCCGCAGTAAAACCTCGCCAGCGGTGGTTAAGTGAGCCTTTCTGCCTTTGACCTCAAGCAATTGAACACCAACCACTTGTTGCAGTTTTGCTACTGCGTGATTCAGTGATGATTGGCTTTTATTCAAGGCTTCAGCGGCGTGGGCATAACCGCCATAGTCAACGACCGCTTGCAATATGCGCCATTGTTCAATGGTCGACTTGGGTCGATAAACACTCATTTAGATTCTACTCCGGTGGGCGTTAAACCCGGGCAGTAATTACCGCCCGAATCGGTGCTTGGTAACCTTCAATAGTCATATTGGTGTCATTTGGATCAAGAAAGTCCGCTAAAGATTCTCCTGTCATCCACTGCGTTCGTCTTTGTTCGTCTAAAGATGTGGTGTTGTGATCAACAATAGCGATATCTTTAAAGCCGAGCCGCTCTAACCAAACAGATAGCGCACGGGCACTTGGCAGAAACCATACATTGCGCATCTGTGCGTAGCGCTCACCGGGCATCATCACGGTTGTTTCGTCACCCTCAACAACAATGGTTTCTAATACCAGCTGGCCGCCAGGACGAATTAACGATTTTAGCTGCTGCAAAAAGTCGATGGGTGAACGGCGGTGGTAAAGTACGCCCATGCTAAAAACGGTGTCAAAGCTTTTTAGCTCGGGCATTTGCTCAATACCAACCGGGAAAAAATGTGCGCGCTGTTGTAAGGCCAACGGCATCAGTTGGCGAATAGCCCGAAATTGCATAAGAAAAAGCTCGCCGGGGTCAACGCCCCAAACCGCTTCGGCACCTGCTTCAAGCATGCGCCACAAGTGGTAGCCACTGCCACATCCGACATCCAGTACCTGACGGCCATTTAAGTCGTCTAAATGAGGTGCAACGCGCTGCCACTTCCAGTCTGAACGCCATTCGGTGTCAATAAAAACACCAAATAAGTTGAAAGGACCTTTGCGCCAGGGCTGTAACTGCTGGAGTAACCCCGTTAAACGAGCCCGGTCGGCATCGGATGCCTCATCAGAGTGACCAACCTGAATGGTATCAGATAGCTCGGTATGTTCAGCGTTTAACTCGGGCAATTGCTGTAGAACGCGCTGCCAACGTTTTAAGTTACCATGAGGGTTATTCTTAAAAGCGGTAAGCTGTGGCGCTAAGGTATCGAGCCATTGAGCGTGCGGGCTTTGCAGAAGTGCACGGAGCTCCTTGCTAAAATCGATCATAGTATTCCTTATTTAACCGCGAGCATTGCTGCAAAATTAAAGCACTGGAACCAGACTGTACTGTGTCGAAAGCCTGCATCCTGAAAGCGTTGCATATGGTCTTCTAATGTATCGACTTTCATGACATTTTCGATAGCTGCACGTTTCTGGCTGATCTCCAGTTCGCTATAGCCATTAGCGCGTTTAAAGTTGTGGTGCAAATCGACAAGTACATCATTCATATTAGCATCGCTGTGGCGCACCTTTTCTGCCAATAACAGGGCTCCGCCATTGTTCATGCCGTCAAAGATACGTTGAATAATGTCGTTTCTCTTCTCTTGTGGAATGAACTGTAGGGTAAAGTTTAATACAACCACAGAAGCATTCTCAATGTCGGTTTCAGCTAAGTCCTGACAATGAAGTTCTGCAGGGATCTGGCTTTTAAAACCCTCCAAATGTAACCTTGCGCGCTCTATCATTGGTTGGGAGTTATCTACACCAATAATTCGGCAGTGACTTGTCTGTTCGCAACCTTTGCGCATAGCAAGTGTAGCTGCGCCAAGGGAACACCCTAGATCGTACAAATTGGAATTTGGCTGAACGTAACGGCTCACCAATTGAGGCAGAGTTTGTAATATACTTGAGTAGCCCGGCACCGAACGGTTTATCATATCCGGAAAGACTTCCACGACTTGTTGATCGAAACAAAAGTCGGAAATGCTGGGTAAAGGTTTTGCAAATAACGTGTCGTGTTGCGTCATAAAGCTACTTTTATTCAATAAATGGCTTAGATTTATTGGTATTTTACCGATAAATGAGACAGACGCACAGGCAATATTGGACTAAAATTCGGCCATTAGTCCGGGAGGAGAGTACATTGAATCGAGTTTTGGCTATCGTCAGTGCCTTTTTCGCTGCATTTTCGGTGACGTTATCGAGTAGCTATGCCAGCCAACCCGAGAGGTGGCTGGAAGACTATAAAGAAATTCGTGTCGGAGTGCCCGATCAGTTGGCGCCTTTGGTGTCTTTTGAAGATGGCAAAGCCGAAGGTCTGGATGTCGATTTACTGGAAAAGTTTACTCGCGATTTGGCGGTAGAAATTGTTTGGAAACCTTGTGGGGCATGGCAGCAATGCCTGAACGCCATCAAGGCGAAAGAAATTGATGTTCTGACCAGTGTGTCATACTCAGTCGAACGCAATCAGTTTATGGACTTTACTCAAAGCTATTGGTCAATGCCATGGGCTGCAATTTCCCCGGTAAATCAACAAGCTAGCGAGGGAAGTATTGGTTTAAATCAGTTAAGTGATAGTAAAGTTGGTGTGGTTGAAGGCTACAGCATAGAGTCACAGTTGTCTCAGTTGAGAGGTATTCAGCTTATTCAGGTTGATGGAATTCGCGAAGGTTTGAATTTAATACGCAATAGTGGTGTTGATTATTATGTCGACAGTCTGCCTATGCTGGTCTACGAACTGCAGCGAAGACCTCTGCCGGGCGCAAAGCTTTCGGTTATTGACGATACTCAGGGTGAAGAGCTTTATTTAGGCGTTAGGGAAGACTGGAAGCCACTGGTTATGGCGCTGAATGGTGGTATTGACTCAGTTACTGAAAGTGAGAAAAGTCAGCTTAAACAGAAATGGTATGGTTTTGAGCTAGAGCAGGGCTGGAGTAATAAAGAGCTTCTGGACATTGCTATGAAAGTGGGCTCAGTTGTTTTGTTAATCATTGTTAGCTTTGCGGTCTGGAACAGTCGGCTGCGTAAGGAAATTAAGTTACGCAAAGCTGCCGAAAGACAAATTCGACATATCGCAACTCACGATGAATTGACGGGTCTTCCCAACAGAAACTTAATGCAGGACCGACTGGAGCAGACTTTAAGTCAAAACGAAAGAACCGGAAAGCCATTCGCTGTTCTGTTTCTGGATCTCGATGGTTTTAAAAAGATTAACGACGATTTTGGTCACAGTTATGGTGATGAGCTACTGGTACAGGCTGCGCACCGCATGAGCAGTCTTTTACGCCGATCAGATACGGTATGTCGTCATGGCGGTGATGAGTTCGTAGTGATTCTTCCGACGGCGAATAATGTTGGGTCCGCACTGGCGGTATCGCGTAAGCTAGTTGTGCAGTTGGCAAAGCCCTACAAAGTGAAGAAAAAGTCGCTGGATATCAGTGTGTCTATTGGGGTCAGCCTTTACCCCCAGCATGGATTAACCTCAGACGATTTATTACGTTCGGCGGACAAGGCGATGTACCGTGCCAAGGCCGCTGGTAAAAATGATGTGCGTCTGGCTGGCGACGACGGATGACATTCGGCGTCAGTCCGCTATAATGTTGCGCTTCGTAAAAACATTCATTGCAACAGCTAGCAGGATAAACGCGCATGCGAACTCATTACTGTGGACAAATAAATGCTGAATTGGCGGGACAAGAGGTCACGCTATGTGGTTGGGTCAATAAACGCCGTGACTTAGGCGGCCTAATTTTTATTGATCTGCGTGACCGTGAAGGGATGCTGCAGGTCGTTTTCGACCCGGACCAAAAAGCGTTATTTGAGACAGCAAATAGCCTGCGTCAGGAATTCTGCGTTCGCTTAAGTGGTAAAGTTAACCGTCGCCCGGAAAGCCAGGTCAATAAAAACATGGCTACCGGCGAAGTCGAACTGCTGGCAACCGATTTAGAAATTCTAAGTCGCTCTGAACCTCTCCCTATCGACTTCAACCAGCAAGTGAGCGAAGAAGCACGACTGCGTTATCGCTACCTTGATTTACGTCGTCCGCAAATGAATGAAAAATTGCAGTTTCGTGCGAAAGTAACCAGCGCGGTGCGCCGTTTTCTGGATGACAGTGGTTTTCTGGATATTGAAACCCCTATGTTAACGCGTGCAACGCCGGAAGGTGCGCGTGACTATCTGGTGCCAAGCCGTACCCACAAAGGTCGCTTTTTCGCGTTGCCGCAAAGCCCTCAGCTGTTTAAACAACTGCTGATGATGTCGGGCTTTGATCGTTATTACCAAATTGTTAAATGCTTCCGCGACGAAGACTTGCGTGCTGACCGTCAGCCTGAATTCACTCAAATTGATATTGAAACCTCGTTCATGAGTGCAGAGCAGGTCATGCAAATTACCGAGCAGATGGCTCGAGACCTGTTCAAACAATTACTTGACGTGGACTTGGGTGAATTCCCCAGCATGACCTGGCATGAAGCCATGCGCCGTTTTGGTAGTGACAAGCCAGACTTGCGTAACCCGTTGGAGTTGGTGGATGTTGCTGATGTCTTAAAAGACGTTGAGTTCAAAGTCTTCTCTGGTCCGGCGAATGACGAAGATGGCCGTGTTGCTGCCATTCGTTTACCGGGGCAGGCTGAGAACGTTTCACGCAAAATGATTGATGAATACACTCAGTTTGTTGGTATTTATGGCGCCAAAGGTTTGGCCTGGATTAAAGTGAATGACCGCAGTGCAGGCCGTGACGGGTTGCAGTCGCCTATTCTTAAGTTCCTGCCGGATGAAGTGATTGAGCCATTACTAGAGCGCACTGAAGCACAAACTGGTGATGTTTTGTTCTTTGGTGCCGATAAGGCGAACGTTGTTGCTGAAGCTCTGGGTGCTTTACGCCTGAAGTTAGGTAAAGACTTTGAACTTGTCAGTAATGAGTGGAAACCGCTATGGGTCGTTGACTTCCCAATGTTCGAAGTCGCTGACGATGGCAGCCTGGCCGCGTTACACCACCCCTTCACCGCACCGGTCAATGTGACTCCGGAAGAATTAAAAGCCAACCCGGCAGCCGCTATTTCAAATGCCTATGACATGGTATTAAATGGTGTTGAGTTAGGTGGTGGTTCGGTTCGTATCCACGAAAACGCTATGCAGCAAGCGGTGTTTGAAGTATTAGGTATTGAAAAAGACGAAGCTCAGGAAAAATTCGGCTTCCTCCTGGAAGCGTTAAAGTACGGTACGCCGCCGCATGCTGGCCTAGCTTTTGGTCTGGATCGTCTGGTTATGTTGATGGTTGGCGCAACCTCAATTCGTGATGTTATCGCTTTTCCTAAAACAACGACCGCAGCTTGTGTCCTTACCGATGCGCCAGGCGCTGCAAACCCCGCTGCGTTGCAAGAGTTGGGCGTAAAAAGTATGGTAGAGGAAGACGAATAACCAACAAGGGTGAAATATGGCTGGTCATTCCAAATGGTCTAATATTAAGCACCGAAAAGCCGCGCAGGATGCTAAGCGCGGCAAAATTTTTACTAAATTAATACGTGAAATTACGGTTTCCGCTCGTGAAGGGGGCGGAGACCCTGAAACCAACCCTCGCTTACGTGCTGCTATCGATAAAGCCTTATCGAATAACATGAAGCGCGACACCATAGATACCGCAGTAAAGCGCGGCTCTGGTGATCTTGAAGGCGATAATCTTGATGAGCTGACCTATGAAGGCTATGGCCCTAATGGTGTCGCTGTATTGCTGGAGTGCATGACCGACAACCGCAACCGGACGGTTTCCGATGTTCGTCATGCATTCACTAAATTTGGAGGCAATTTGGGCACAGACGGTTCGGTTGCTTACTTATTTAATAAGAAAGGCGTGATTAGCTACCCTGCAGAGGTTACCGAAGAGCAGCTCATGGAGCCCGCACTTGAAGCTGGTGCAGAAGATCTTATTACCTACGAGGGCAGCGGTATCGATGTCATGACCTCACCGGAAAAATTCGGTTCCGTAAAAGACGCTCTGGATGAAAAAGATTTAGAAGCCAGTAACGCCGAAGTGACTCAGGTGCCTGATACTCGAGTTGACTTAGATGAAGAATCTGCAAGAACCTTCTTAAAATTACTGGATGCACTTGAAGACCTGGATGACGTTCAAAATGTCTATCATAACGCCGATATCTCAGATGAGATAATTGCACGGCTGGACGACTAAGTGGCCATTATTCTGGGTATTGACCCGGGCTCAAGGTTAACGGGGTATGGTGTTATTGAACAGCGCGGTAGGCAGCTAAGCTATTTAGGCAGCGGCTGTATAAAAGTTATCGGAAGCCGCGCTGAGCCGCTGACATTAGCCGAAAAACTTCGCCGCATATACGACAGTGTGAGTGAATTAATCACTCAGTTTAAACCTGACGAGTTTGCAATAGAGCAGGTATTCATGGCAAAGAACCCGGATTCGGCATTAAAGCTTGGACAGGCCAGGGGCGCGGCAATAGTAGCGGCTGCTTGTGCTGAGCTTCCCGTAGCAGAGTACTCTGCTCGCCAAATAAAGCAGTCGGTTGTGGGGAACGGCGGTGCCGAGAAGTCCCAGGTGCAGCATATGGTGATGGCACTATTGAATTTGCAACGGTGTCCGCAAGAAGACGCAGCGGATGCGTTAGCGGTAGCCCTATGCCATGCTCACAGCTCTCAAAACTTGATAAAAATGGCAGGTGCTGCGCGCAAAACTGTGCGTGGGCGCCTGCGTTAATGGAGTACAAAAGTGATAGGTCATATTCAGGGCGTACTTACCAGTAAACAACCACCTGAGGTCGTGCTTGATGTGCAGGGCGTTGGTTACGAAATTCAATTGCCAATGACGTGTTTTTATCAACTGCCCGCAGTAGGCGAGACGATTAAACTCATCACTCATTTTGTGGTGCGGGAAGATGCTCAGTTACTTTATGGCTTTATTTCCTCTTCCGAACGTTCATTGTTTCGGTTGCTGATAAAGACTCAGGGGGTAGGTCCAAAACTGGCATTGGCTATTTTATCGGGTATGTCGGCAGATGAGTTCGTTGTTGCAGTTAACCAGAATGATGTCAGCCGGCTGGTGAAACTTCCTGGTGTGGGTAAGAAAACCGCCGAGCGGTTAGTCATTGAAATGCGCGACCGTCTTAAAGACTGGCAGCCCGCGACACCATTTACTGACAGCGCTCCGCTTGATAATCAGGGGACAGACGCCAGAGAGCACCCGGCAGATGCACGCGCAGATGCGGTGAGTGCTTTACAGGCTCTTGGCTATAAAGAAAATCAAGCTGAAAAAGCCTTACAAAAGGTGTACTCTGCAGAACATAATAGCGAGACCTTGATTCGACTGGCGCTAAAACAGCTGTCGTAAGGAAGTCCAATGATTGAAGCCGATCAGATACCCACTCAACGCCTCATTGAGCCCGATGTACAAGGTGAAGATGAAGCCGTTGACCGTGCTATACGACCCAAAGCTTTGGCGGAATATACCGGCCAGAAGCACGTGGTTGAGCAAATGGGCATTTTTATTGAGGCCGCGCGTAAACGTCAGGAAGCTCTTGACCATTTATTGATATTTGGTCCGCCAGGGTTGGGGAAAACCACACTCGCAAACATTGTCGCTAACGAGTTGGATGTCAGTATTAAAACAACGTCAGGACCTGTTCTCGAAAAAGCCGGAGACTTGGCGGCCCTATTGACAAACCTGGAAGCACACGATGTTTTATTTATTGATGAGATTCATCGGCTGAGTCCCGTTGTTGAAGAAATTCTCTATCCTGCCATGGAAGATTACCAACTGGATATCATGATAGGCGAAGGTCCGGCTGCCCGCTCTATCAAATTGGATTTACCACCTTTTACGTTAATTGGTGCAACGACCCGGGCGGGAGCGTTAACTTCACCACTTAGGGATCGTTTCGGTATTGTTCAACGTCTTGAGTTTTACGATGTTAATGAATTAACGGACATCGTAGCGCGCTCCGCTCACTTTATGAATGTCCGAATGCTGGATGGAGGCGCAAGGGAGATAGCCCGTCGCTCCAGAGGTACGCCTCGTATCGCCAATCGACTTTTGCGCCGAGTACGGGATTACGCTGAGGTCAGAGGTAATGGTGATGTTGATGAAGCCACTGCAAATGCAGCTTTAACCATGGTGGATGTTGACCAGGCTGGTTTTGATTATATGGATCGGAAGCTGTTATTAGCCATTATGGAAAAATTTACCGGTGGACCGGTAGGGTTAGATAATTTGGCGGCGGCAATAGGTGAAGAGAAAGATACAATTGAAGATGTGCTTGAACCTTACCTGATTCAACAAGGCTTCTTACAACGCACCCCCAGAGGCCGGATAGCTACGCCACGCGCTTATCAGCATTTTGGGTTAAAGCCTGAGAAATAAAAAAAAGCCCGCACAATGTGCGGGCAAACAGAACAACAAGAAGGAAGTTAAATCCAGGGAACTATTACTCAATAAACAATCTCAGAAAAAGTGACAACCAATCTCTTTGTCTTTGATATGCTGAGTATTATAAGGTTAATCTGATTCTGATCAAACAAGAAAAATTAGATGTTCGAATTAAAAAAACTAATCTGGAATTGGCTTTTGTTGACTAAAAAAAGCGCAACATATTTATAACAATGAAATAAAGTTTATAAAAAACAACATGTTGTTATTTTTGTGTTTCAATACTGTCATAAAAAAAAGTCTGTTGATAAAGTGACCAGTGACAGTTTTGAAGGCTTCTTTACAAAATATTACACAACAGTAACTTTTCGGAACTTTACTTGAGGTGGTAATGTCTCATTGTGACTTTGAATGGCCGATTCGTGTTTACTACGAAGATACGGATGCAGGTGGTATCGTTTATTATGCCAACTATCTCAAGTTTATTGAAAGAGCACGAACAGAGTGGTTACGATCGTTAGGGATTGAACAGGATACTTGGTTAGCTCACAATATCGCTTTTGTGGTTCGTAAGGTCGAACTCGATTTACGACTGGCAGCAAAGTTTAATGCCGAGTTGAATGTGACTGTAAAAGTTACACAAATAAAGAAAGCTTCATTGGTTTTCGAACAAAAAGTTTTGGCGAAGGATGGCAAGGTGCATTGCCAGGCAACAGTTGTAGCCGCTTGCATTGATAATCAGGCAATGCGTGCTGTTGCTATTCCGGAACCGATAATTTCGCGTATTCAGTCAGGGGTTTAAAGCGTGCAAGCAGAGTTATCGTTTATTGATTTATTCATGCAGGCCAGCTTATTAGTAAAGCTGGTAATGGTAATGTTATTGGCGATGTCAGTCTGGGGCTGGGTGCTAATTTTTCAGCGCAAGAAAGTGCTGAAGCAAGCACGAAACGATGCGCTAAAATTTGAAGACCGCTTTTGGTCGGGCGTCGATCTTGCTCGCCTTTATCAGGAAATTTCGGCCCGTGCGAAAAATGCGCGAGGTATGGAGTTATTATTTCATGCCGGCTTTAAAGAGTATGCCCGGCTGCGCAACCATTCAACGACAAATACACAAACAATGCTTGAAGGTGCGTTTCGTGCAATGCGTGTTGCACACGCCAGAGAAACTGAGAAGTTAGATAATAACCTGGGAATTCTTGCGACCATTGGTTCTATCAGCCCCTATATCGGCTTGTTTGGAACCGTTTGGGGCATTATGAACGCTTTTATCGCTTTAGGTGCCGTACAGCAAGCAACATTAGCTATGGTTGCTCCGGGAATCGCTGAAGCACTTATCGCTACCGCTATGGGTCTTTTCGCTGCTATACCGGCCGTTATTGCATACAACCGATTTACGACAACCGTTGAAAAAGTTGATAATCAATACATGAACTTTATTGATGAATTCATCTCGATATTACAACGTCAGTCTTCGGCGCAGGCAGGCAAGAATAAAGTAGAGGGCGAAACGGTATGATGGTAATGCCGCGCAAGCGTCGTAAGCCGGTTGCGGAAATTAATGTGGTTCCTTATATCGACGTGATGTTGGTTCTGCTTATTATTTTCATGGTAACAGCGCCATTAATTACGCAGGGTGTTAAGGTCGATTTACCAAAAGCAACCGCAGAGCCACTTTCTGAGGAAAGTAAACCGCCACTCGTCGCGTCAGTTGATGCTGAAGGCCGGTATTACCTCAATCAGGGTGATAGCAAGGACACGCCTATGCAGGCGGACGAGTTAGCAACACTGGTTGCGGCGCATTTACAAGTTGAACCCGATACACCCGTAATGGTGAACGGTGATGGTGCGGTATCGTATAACCAAATTGTGCAGCTGATGGTGTTACTGCAAAGAGCTGGTGTGCCTTCAGTCGGTTTAATGACAGATTCGTCGGATAATTAGTTGTGGCAAAATCAGATAGCTTAACCTTACCGCTGATATATTCGATTGCGATTCATACCGTGATAGCCGGTGTGTTGTTGATCAGTTTTGAATTTACACCATCAACGCCTGAAGCGATGGAAGTCAACCTTGATCAAAGTGAACTCGACATGTCTGAGGAAATTGTCAGCGCAGTTACTGTTGATAAATCGAAAGTACAGCAACAGGCCGATAAAATTCGACAGAAAAAAGCTGAACAAGAAGCGGCTGAGCAACGTCGAATAGAAAGACTGGAAAGACAAGCCGAGGAAGCTCGTAAAGCTCGTGAGCGAGAAGAGCAGCGTAGAAAAGAGATTCAGCGTCAGCAAGAGCTGGAAAGGCAGGAAGCTGAAAAAGCGAGACAGCAGGCTGAGCGAGAGAAAAAAGAAGCGGAACGGTTAGCCCAGGAAAGAGCTAAAGCAGAAGCTGCCGCAAAAGAAGCGGAGCGGCGTAAGCGCGAAGCAGAAGAGGCTGAGCGCCGAGCTGAAGAAGAGCGGCGGAAGCGCGAGGAAGAACGCCGCAAGCGCGAGCAAGCGGAGCGTGAAGCAGCAGAGCGTGAAGCTCAATTGCAAAAAGAGATGGAAGAAGAACGAGCCCGGCGTCAGGCAGCACGACGTCAACAAGTGATGAGTGAAGTTGAAAAGTATCAGGTACTTATTCAGCAAACTATTCAGCGTAACTGGAATGTTGATGACTCGATGCGTGGTAAGTCTTGTGAGTTGACTATCAGGGTTGCACCGAGTGGGTTCGTTAAGTCAGTAGACACAGGTCGTGGCGATGCGAACGTTTGTCGCTCAGCCCAGAACGCGGTATTGAAGGCGACAACCTTGCCTGTTTCTGAAGATCCAGAGATTTATGAACAAATGAGTACGATTAAACTGACTGTAAAACCGCAGTTGTAACAAGGTGACCGATGAAAAAAATATTAATTAACAGCTTATTACTCTTTGTTGCGCTAACAGCTTTTGCTCGCGCAGGGGTATTGGAAATCGTCATCACGGAAGGTATTGATACCGCACGACCAATTGCGGTTGTGCCGTTTGAATGGAAGGGCGAAGGTGAAGCTCCGAGCGAGCTTACCGACGTAATTGCGGCTGACTTGATGCGCAGTGGTAAGTTTAATCCAATTCCTTCAAGCGCCATGCCGCAACGTCCGGCTGCAGATGACGACATTGATTACTCTGCATGGGCGAAAATGGGAGTTGAGGCGATTTTAGTGGGTTCGATAGAGCCATACTCTGTTGATCGTTACATGGTTAAGTTTGAAGTTATTGATGTGCTAAGAGGACAAATTACTGGCGGTAATTCGCAGATGTTACGCAATGGCGAATTAGTTCAGAGTAATGATCATATTCTCGATTCTCGCTCAAGCGTTATCGATGGCGACCAGTTTCGTTCTTATGCGCATCGAATTTCCGATGTGGTTTATGAGGCGTTAACGGGTGAACGCGGCGCCTTTATGACTAAAATTGCTTATGTGACAGTGAATCACGAAGACCGTTATCCTTATAAACTGGCAGTAGCGGATTATGACGGCGCGAATGAGAAAATCCTACTCCGTAGCCCGGAGCCTCTCATGTCACCGTCCTGGTCTCCTGATGGAAACAAGCTTGCGTACGTCAGCTTTGAGAACAAAACGGCAGAAATATTCATACAGGACATCTACACCACCCGTCGGGAAAAGACAACGTCGTTTCCGGGTATTAACGGGAGTCCGGTTTTCTCGCCAGATGGTAAAAAATTAGCTATGGTGTTATCAAAGGATGGTAATCCTGAGCTTTATGTATTTGATATTAATACGAAGGACTTGCAACGTATCACTCGTAATCGTACGATTGATACAGAGCCTAACTGGACGCCTGATGGTGAATCCTTAATTTTCACCTCAGAAAGAGGTGGCAGACCACAGTTATATAGCGTAAATTTATCATCAGGCCAGGTTCGTAGGTTAACCTTTGAAGGTGAACAGAATTTAGGTGGTACAATAGTACCGTCTGGCAAGGATATGGTTTTAGTTAACAGAACACGAGGCAACTACCATATCGCTAAACAAGAATTCCCGCGTGGGAATATGCAAGTTTTAACAAAAACGGCATTAGATGAGTCACCCAGTGTGGCACCAAATGGCAGTATGGTTATTTACAGTACAACGCATAATAACAAACAAGTACTGGCATTGGTTTCTATCGATGGGCGTTTTAAAGCACGGTTACCGGCAACCGATGGTGAAGTGAAGTCACCGGCTTGGTCGCCATACATGTAAAACACAGCCTGAATGGTTAAATTGTTCGATAAAACGATAAGGACGAAAAGGATGCAGCTTAATAAACTTTTTAAAGCTCTGGCAATCGTTGTACCAATGGCAACTCTGGCCGCTTGTAGCTCAAATCAAGAAACTGATTCAGGTGCAGGTGCAGGTCAAGAGACCAATCAACAAGCTGAGCAAGACTCTGGTGTTCAAACTGGAGCAGCAGAGCGCGCTAAAACAATGGAAGAAGAACGTCAAGAGAAAATGGAAGCGTTACGTAAAGAACACATCGTTTACTTCGCTTTTGACAAATCTAACATCCAGTCAGAATACACTGACTTGTTGTCAGCTCACGCTGACTACTTAGTGAAAAACCCGTCTGTAAAAGTTGTTATTGAAGGTCATACCGATGAACGCGGTACACCTGAGTACAACATTGCGTTGGGTGAGCGTCGTGCTCAAGCGGTTGAAAACTACCTGCATAACTTAGGTGTTCAGGATTCTCAAACCTCTACTGTGTCATATGGTGAAGAGAAGCCGATGGTAAACGAATCAAACGAACGTGCATACGCCAAAAACCGTCGTGCCGTTTTAGTTTACTAATCTAAGAAAAGCGGATAGTACATGAGAAAAACGCTGTTAGCTGTATGTTTGTGTGTGCCTGGGGCTGTTATGGCTCAGGCACCTGTTTCTGGATTGTCTTCTTCAGGTGATGTTGAGCAACGTCTCGAGCAAATTGAGCGTATGCTCGAAGCTCGCTCAGACGCTCAGCTTAAAATGCTGAATCAGTTAGGCTCTCTGCAGCAAGATGTTGCTGAGTTAAGAGGCATAACCGAAGAGCATGAGTATCGTCTGGAGCAACTTTTAGAGCGCCAGCGCGAGCTGTATCAGGAAATTGATCGTCGCTTCAGTAATTTGAAGCAGAACAATAGTCAGAGTAATGAAGTGACTGGCAACTATGACGATCTAGAGCAGGTTCCTACACAAACAGACGGCAGCAGCTATTCTCCAAACTTGAGTGAGAATGACGCTTACGACAAGGCTATTGCATTAGTTCTTGAAGATAAACGTTATGATGATGCGATACCCGCATTTCAGTCCTTTCTTAAAAACTTCCCAAATTCGACCTATGCGGCAAATGCGCATTACTGGCTCGGGCAGTTGTTTTTTGCAAAACGTGAATACAACGAAGCGAAACAGCAATTTGAGACTGTTGTAAACGATTACCCGGATAGTAATAAGCGTGGCGATTGCTTGCTGAAACTAGGTGTTATAGCTAGTGAACAGAATAAGTCGGCAGATGCTAAGGCTTATTATGAACAAGTGGTCAAAGAATACCCAGATAGTACCGAAGCTAATTTGGCAAAACAGCGCCTTAATTAGTAACAACTGAGCAACATGTGTTCGTGATTTGAGCAGTTGCACGGTTTTTTTCAATTTTCAGTTGCATACGCGCACTATTTCAGTAAACTATGCCGCCGTTGCCAAGCAGAAACGGCAGCAAAATTGGCGTTGGGTTGTTAGCTCAGTTGGTAGAGCAGTTGACTTTTAATCAATTGGTCGCAGGTTCGAATCCTGCACAACCCACCACGTCGCCAATTAATATTATCTATCAGAATATGGGTTGTTAGCTCAGTTGGTAGAGCAGTTGACTTTTAATCAATTGGTCGCAGGTTCGAATCCTGCACAACCCACCACTCCTAATTACTTTGCTACAAGCACATCTTGAATTCAGCTATAATAAGCCCCACTTATTAAGAACACTTGGAAAATAAGCCGTAGTATCATGACCGAGATTCAAACTCTGGATAGCCTTGATTATACTTTTCCGCCTAAACCTAAGCCGTTAAGTGCGAAAGAAAAATCAGAGACAATTAATCGTATTAAGCAGCTTCTGATTAATGAAGATGCTGTGTTGGTGGCTCACTATTACACCGACCCTGATATTCAGGCTCTAGCTGAAGAAACCGGTGGTTGTGTGGCGGACTCTTTAGAAATGGCTCGGTTCGGTCGTGACCATCCGGCGAAGAAGTTGATTGTCGCCGGTGTTCGCTTTATGGGTGAAACGGCGAAAATTTTGACACCTGAAAAGCAAGTACTGATGCCAACATTAAAAGCGGAGTGCTCGCTTGATCTTGGTTGCCCTCCTGAAAAGTTTTCGGAATTCTGTGATCAACATCCAGACCGGACAGTCGTTGTCTATGCGAATACTTCGGCAGCAGTTAAAGCTCGTGCAGACTGGGTAGTAACTTCCAGCATGGCGCTTGAGCTTGTCGACCACCTGGATGCTAAAGGCGAGAAAATACTTTGGGCTCCTGACCGTCACTTAGGTGGTTATATCGCACGTGAAACTGGTGCAGATATGCTGTTGTGGCAAGGCGCTTGTGTGGTGCATGATGAATTTAAGGCAAAGGCATTGGAGGACATGAAAAAGCTCCATCCGGAGGCTGCAGTTCTTGTTCATCCTGAGTCACCGGAAAATATTGTCGCTATGGCTGATGCAGTAGGCTCAACATCGCAGCTCATTAAGGCGAGTCAGGAATTACCTAACGAAACCTTTATTGTGGCGACAGACAAAGGCATTTTCTACAAAATGCAGCAGCTTCAGCCGAATAAAACCTTTATTGAAGCACCTACAGCCGGAAACGGTGCAACTTGCCGCAGCTGTGCGCATTGTCCATGGATGGCCATGAACGGGTTAAAAGCAATTGAAGAAGCACTTACCGAAGGTGGTGAGGCTCATGAAATACATGTCGACGAAACCTTAGGTAAAAAAGCTATGGTACCACTGGACCGAATGCTGGAATTTTCGGCAAGCTTAAAATAACTAAGACAGGCTCCTTCGGGAGCCTTTTTTATTCCTCGCTTATACAAGATATTTATAGTCGCCATAAATGCATCGCCTACCGAACTGCACAACTGCATGCTAATCTGAATTTATTGAATATTTATTCGGGTGGAATTTGCATGGGGTTTTATGATCCGACTGAAGTGCGTGATAACTGCGGTTTCGGCATTATTGCTAACGTTAATGGTGAGCCTCGGCAAGGGTTGATTTCTACAGCCGTTAAGGCTTTGGATCGTATGCAGCATCGCGGCGGTATTGGTGCGGATGGTAAGACTGGTGACGGTTGTGGTTTGCTTCTGCAAATGCCAGAGCAATTTTTCCGTCAATTTGCTGAAAAAGAGGGTTGGCAGCTCAGCAAAAAATTTGCCGTTGGAATGCTCTTTTTCAGTCGAGACAACGATAAGCGCGAAACCGCACGCCAACTTATTGAACAAGAACTCCAGAGAGAGACCTTAGCCGTCACAGGTTGGCGCAAAGTGCCCGTAGATAACCAAGTGCTGGGGGAAGGTGCTAAGTCGTCTGAGCCTGTTATAGAGCAGGTTCTGGTGTCTGCTCCCCCGGGTTGGCGAAAGAAAGACTTAGAAAGACGCCTGTATATGGCGCGTCGGCGAATTGAGAAGCTCATTCCTAATCAGGAAGAACTTTATATTTCTTCGCTTTCTAGTTTGGTATTGGTTTATAAGGGCTTAATGATGGCAGCGGATTTGCCCGCCTATTATGCGGACTTAGCCGACTCCGATATGAAAACTTCCATCTGCGTATTCCACCAACGCTTCTCAACTAATACTGAACCGCGCTGGCCTTTAGCTCAACCATTTCGGTTTCTGGCTCATAACGGCGAAATTAATACCATAAGAGGTAACCGGCAATGGGCGCAGGCGCGGGCTTACAAGTTTCAGACCCCTTTGCTACCCGACTTACAGGATGCAAAACCGTTAGTCGGCTTGTCCGGCTCGGACTCTGCTTCGCTGGACAATATGCTGGAGCTGTTGTTAGCCGGCGGTATGGATCTATTCCGGGCTATGCGCTTGCTGATACCGCCCGCCTGGCAAGGCGACGCGACAATGTCTGATGAAATGCGCGCTTTTTATGAGTTTAACTCGCTGCACATGGAGCCCTGGGATGGGCCGGCAGGCGTGGTGATGAGTAACGGTCGACACGTCGCATGCAGTCTGGACCGCAATGGTTTACGCCCGGCCAGGTATGTATTAACGCGCTCTGGTGTTCTGACCATTGCTTCTGAAGTGGGTATCTGGGATTACGACGAACAGGAAGTCATAGAAAAAGGGCGCTTAGGGCCGGGTCAAATGATGGCGGTGGATACCTATACCGGTAAAATTTGGTACAACGACGAAATAGAAGATGAATTAAAACAGCGCCACCCTTATAAACAATGGCTGGAACAGCATCGTCGTCACTTAATTCCGTTTGAACGCAGTCACGCAGATAAACTGGGCCAGCGTCTTTATGACGATGAAACCATGCTGGTATTGCATAAAGCTTACCTGTACTCAGAAGAAGAGTTACAGCAAATTATCAGTGTATTAGCGAAAGATGGCCAGGAAGCTGTTGGTTCAATGGGCGACGACACACCGACTGCGGTTCTCTCCAAACAACCTCGCTTACTTTATGACTATTTTCGACAGCAGTTTGCACAGGTAACAAACCCTGCCATTGACCCCATTCGCGAACGGCACGTGATGTCACTTTCAACCATAATTGGACGCGAGCACAATGTGTTTAACGAAGCTTCTGGTGATGCTGACAGGGTGGTGTTCGAGTCACCCATTCTGATGTATACCGATTTAAAGCAGTTACGCGAATTGGATGAAAAGCACTACCGCGCAACAACACTCTCGCTGGCTTTCAAGCCGGAGGAAAACAACTTACGGCAGGCGATAGAAAGCCTTGTTGAAAATGCAAAAGACTCGGTTAAGAACAATCAAACCGTTATTCTGATACTGAGTGACAGAGGCTTGCAGCGCGGACAGTTGATGATACCGGCTGCGATAGCAGTTGGTGCTGTTCAACAGGCTTTAGTGGCTAATGACTTACGTTGCGATTCGAACATTATTATTGAGACAGCGTCTGCGAGAGACCCTCATCACATGGCGGTGTTGTTGGGTTTGGGAGCTACTGGAGTTTACCCTTACCTGGCTTATGAAACGGTGGAGCAATTGGTTGCTCGCGGCAAAGTAACTCTGGATATTAGAGAAGCCTTGCTGAACTACCGGAAAGGTCTGAATAAAGGACTTTTGAAAATACTGTCGAAGATGGGCATTGCAACAGTTGCCGGATACCGCGGTTCTTCTCTATTTGAAGCTGTTGGGCTTAACGAAGATGTACGCCGCCTTTGTTTTGCAAACGTGCCGGCGCGAATTGATGGTACCGGCTTTGATGATATTCAGCAGGATCTCCAGCAAAGCTTCCACAAAGCCTGGTTAAAGCGTAAGCCGCTGGCTCAGGGTGGTTTACTGAAATATGTGCATGGTGGGGAATACCATGCGTATAACCCGGATGTGGTCACCTCCTTACAACGCGCGGTTGCAACAGGTGAGCAGAGAGATTACGACGTTTACGCTAAATTTGTGAATCAAAGGCCGGTAACCCACCTGCGTGATCTGCTCAGTATAAAACTACCTGAAACAGCAAAGCTTGAAAAACACCAAGTTGAAGCGAAGGAAAGCCTTTACCAGCGTTTTGATACAGCGGCTATGTCCATAGGCGCGTTAAGCGCTGAGGCCCACGAGGCTCTGGCTATAGCAATGAATCAAATTGGAGGACATTCAAACTCCGGAGAAGGAGGCGAGGATCCTAAACGCTTTAACAGCTTAAAAAATTCCCGAATTAAACAAGTGGCTTCAGGGCGCTTTGGAGTGACACCTCATTACCTGGTGAACGCCGATGTGATTCAGATAAAAGTGGCGCAGGGTGCAAAACCTGGAGAGGGCGGACAACTACCCGGCGAAAAAGTCACTGCGGAAATAGCGCAACTACGCTACGCGGTGGCTGGTACGACATTAATATCGCCACCGCCGCATCATGACATTTACTCCATTGAAGATTTAGCTCAGCTAATTTTTGATTTAAAGCAGGTAAACCCTAAAGCTTTAGTCTCTGTAAAACTGGTTTCAACGCCGGGTATTGGCACTATTGCGACCGGGGTGGCTAAGGCTTATGCCGACTTGATAACCGTATCAGGCTATGACGGTGGTACCGGCGCCAGCCCCATGACGTCGGTCAAGTACGCAGGTTCACCCTGGGAACTCGGGTTGGTCGAAGTGCACGAAGCTTTGGTAGCGAATAACCTGCGCCATAAAATTCGTCTGCAGGTTGATGGCGGTTTAAAAACCGGTATGGATATTGTGAAAGCGGCAATTTTAGGGGCAGAGAGCTTTGGCTTTGGTACTGCTCCGATGATAGCTCTGGGCTGTAAATATTTGCGCATTTGCCATCTCAATAATTGTGCAACGGGTGTGGCTACGCAAGATGAAACCTTACGTCGTGAGCACTTTTCTGGTTTACCCGAGCGCGTTGTAAAACTGTTTGAGTTTATGGCTGAAGAGGTGCGGGACATTCTTGCTCATCTCGGTTTAGCTCAGTTAACCGATGCCATTGGACGGGTTGATTTACTAGAGCGTTTGCCGGGGGAAACCAAACGTCAGCAACAGTTACAGTTGACCGCTTTATTGGAATCAGCCGGGGTTCGCTCTGAACATTCATTGTATTGCACGGACAAAAACCCGCCGTATGACCAGGGCAAGCTCAACCAACATCTACTGGAACTGTGCAAAGAATCGATTGATGCACGCAATGGCGGGCGCTGGTCGCTGACCATTCGCAACGATGATCGGTCGGTAGGCGCAAGTGTATCCGGTCATATTGCCAGGCAATATGGAAACCAGGGAATGGCGGTAGCGCCTGTCACCTTAGGTTTTATGGGGACCGCCGGTCAAAGTTTCGGGGCATGGAATGCAGGAGGCTTAAAACTTCACTTAACCGGTGACGCGAATGACTACGTGGGTAAGGGTATGGCCGGGGGAGAAATTACCATTAAACCACCTGCGGGCTGCCGCTATAACAGTCATGAAGCCGTCATTATGGGGAATACCTGCTTGTATGGTGCAACCGGAGGAAAACTCTATGCTGCAGGTTGTACCGGCGAACGTTTTGCGGTGCGTAACTCCGGCGCTACGGCTGTTGTTGAAGGTATTGGCGACCACGGTTGTGAATATATGACAGGCGGTATTGTGGTGGTTTTGGGTGAATGCGGCATCAACTTTGGTGCAGGAATGACCGGTGGCTTTGCTTATTTAAGAGACAGTGACGGCGACTTGCACCGAAGACTGAATCACGAACTGGTTGAAGCGGTGTCACTGAATACACCAATTATTCAGGAGCACTTACGGGGTTTAATTCATGAGCATCACGAAGCGACGGGCAGCCAGTATTCGCGTGAATTACTGCGCAACTTTGAGCAGGTAGTGGAGAGCTTTTATATTGTGAAACCAAAAACGGCTGACGTAAAAGAGCTGCTGGGGCATCGTGCTCGATCTACCGCCGAATTACGCGTGCAGGTGATGTAATGAACAAGAATATTTATCAATTTTTAGACGTACAACGCATTGACCCGCCCAAACGCTCGGTTGAAGAGCGCCGAATTGAATTCAAAGAAATTTATGACCCGATGCCCGGCGTGCAGCTAAAAGGTCAGGCTGACCGTTGCCTGGATTGCGGTAATCCTTATTGTGAATGGCAGTGTCCGGTTCACAACTATATTCCTCAGTGGCTGGAGCTGGCTAACGAAGGTCGGGTTATTGAAGCGGCGGAGCTCATGCATAAAACCAATAGCCTGCCGGAGGTCTGTGGCCGGGTATGTCCTCAGGATCGCCTGTGCGAGGGAGCATGCACGCTCAATGACGATTTTGGCGCGGTAACTATTGGCAGTATTGAAAAACAAATGGTCGATGAGGCCTTTAAGCAAGGCTGGCGGCCGGATTTAAGTGGTGTTATTCAGCGCCGCGAGCGCGTTGCGGTTATTGGTGCCGGGCCCGCTGGTCTTGCTTGTGCAGATGTATTGGCACGTAATGGTGTCAAAGCCGTAGTTTACGACCGTTACCCGGAAATTGGCGGGCTGCTGACCTACGGCATTCCGCCATTTAAGCTGGATAAAGCGGTCATGACTTTGCGGCGTGAAATATTTACCAACATGGGCATTGAATTTAAGCTGGGTGTTGATGTTGGTAAAGACATCAGCTTCGCCGAGTTAGAAGCCAATTACGATGCGGTATTTCTGGCTCTGGGAACCTATAAAGCGCTGGATGGTAAATTAAAAGGTCTGGATGCAGAGGGCGTTTATCCGGCATTGCCATTTTTAATTGGCAATACCCAACGACTTATGGCTCATGAGCCTATGTCTCAGTATCCGCTTATTGATGTTAAAGACGAGACCGTGGTTGTACTTGGCGGTGGTGATACGGCCATGGACTGTGTCAGAACCTCGATTAGGCAGGGAGCCAAGTCGGTTGTTTGTGCGTATCGTCGCGACGAAGGCAACATGCCGGGCTCCCGCAAAGAAGTGCAGAACGCCCGGGAAGAGGGCGTATCTTTTGAATTTAATTTGCAACCACTGGAGGTAGTTACTGACGGTACAGGCAAAGTCAGTGGTGTGAAAATGGTGCGCACGGAGCTCGGTCCGGCTGACGAAGATGGCCGGCGCAGGCCGCAGCCGGTGCCTGAGTCAGAGTTTCTGATGCCCGCCACAGCGGTGATTATTGCTTTTGGTTATCAGCCCAACCCACCAGAATGGTTACAACAACACAAAGTGGAACTAAGCGACTGGGGTACCGTGCTTGCCACCGGCGATACCGAATTTGCTATGCAGACCAGTAATCCGAAGATCTTTGCCGGCGGTGATATGGTACGTGGCGCTGACTTAGTCGTGACCGCCATCGCTGAAGGGCGCAATGCAGCCGAGGGGATGCTGGACTACTTTGACAGCCAGTAAGCAGCGTTATTGACGCTGCCACTGTTTAACCAAAGCTGCATAACCCTGACGAAAGCTGGGGTACTGCAGTTGGTAGCCACTGTCTTTAAGGCCTTTATTCAGGCAGCGTTTGGAGCCTCTGGGCCCTACCTCAGTATCGATATTTTCCGGCAGTTCCAGACCGAGCTGCTGAGCAAGCCATTGGTAAACTTCATATTGCTTCACGGGCTCATCGTCATTGACTAGATAAACCGGAAGAGGGCGGATGACTTCTGTCAACAAGTGGACGATAAAGCCTGCGACATCGTCCTGGTGTATGCGGTTGGTCCAACTGTCGCGCAACTGGACTTTTCCCTGACTGAGCTGACGCAGTAAAAAGTCACGACCTTCGCCGTAAATGCCGCTGCAACGAAGAATTGACGTTGGCCCCGGCAACGCATGAATAAGTGACTCCGCCTGCAATAATGCCTTACCGGAAGCTGATGTAGGTTCAGTTGGACTGTTCTCATCTATCCATTCGCCTTCGCGTTGCGCATAAACACCTGTGCTGGAAACGTAAATAATATTCGGCTGATGGGCTTGCTGTGATAATACTTGCTGCAGATGTCGGCAGGGGACGACATAACCCTGGTGATAGCTATCTTCTGCTCCTTTCGCCGGGGTGAGAGTAATCAAGACGTTGTCCCATTTCTGTCTAAACAGCTGATAAAGCTCTTGTTCGTTGCCGAGGTCAGCAGCTATTAAGTCGACACCCGGGCGCACGGGTTTATTGCCGGGTGTTCTGCAAACTCCGGTAACCTGGTTTTTAAATGCGCTAAGCCTTTGCGCGACGCGGTCTGCAATATCACCGTAACCAAGTAAAAGCGTTTGCATGAAGATCCTCTTAGCGTTAATGTAAATTAAATGTTGAACAAAATAATAACGATACTGACCAGCAGCCATTATGAGCAGTGACGCCCCAATAGAAACCTTAGTTGATGAGCTTAAAACAGATTACCATCGCTCTCAATTTGAGTCTCTGTTTAAACGCAAAACAGCGCACTTAAGCGGGCCGGAAAAGCTCAAGCTTCGCATGCAAATTACCGAACTGGCCAAACCCGCATTGGGCGTTGTTGATCTCCGCAAAAAAATTCCTGCGGAAGTTGAACCCTATACCTTTCAAGGCCGCACACATTACTTTGACTTAACCGCCAGAAAAATATTTGAAGAAGGCTTACGTGCGTATAAAGGGGTTTTTACCAATGACACCAAAGCAAAAATACTGGCGTTAAAAGCGCACCATCAAAAACTTGCTGAACATAAAGCTCAGGAGCAGGAAGAACAGGACAATGCGCTAGACAACTTTGTGGCTGGCTATGAATATAAGCGTAGTGAAGAACGAGTGAATCTGGTTACCGCAGTGAAAATGGAACTTGCTGACGGGCAAAGGTTAAATGCCATGACGGTGGATGTTTCACATTCAGGGGTACAGCTAAAACTTCCTTTTGAACAGCAGTTGACTGGATTAAAGCATGCTCGTGTAACTCTCTATTTTTGTGGCTTTTCAGATGATTTTACTTTTGATGCTAATACTGGCTACGAATACCGGGTTGTCGGCGTAAAAAATAGAGATACCTGTTTATATCTGCGTTTAAAGCGCTTTGATGAGTCGTCGGATGATGACCTCAGCCTGCTTCTGTCAGACATTGTGACCAAGTCCAGAAGGCGTTACAAAATTAATGTTGAACATGTCGCACAACAAGTCATTGCGCGGGGGCATGAGAATTACTGGTTTAATGCGATTCAGGCTTTGCCTATTCTTCTTAGCAACAACTCCAGTACCTTTGCGGTAATAAGAACAGCAGCAAACCAGACACTACTGAATAGCTGGCAACAGCATCAAGGGGACTTGCTTGCTGAGCTTCTTGAGCAGACGTGGGTGCAAACCAGCGTTTCAGAGTTAAGAGGCTCCCGAAAAGAAACCCGTCGGCAAGTGACATTTTTTCGTATTAGCTTGCCGGTGAATAAAGTCTGGCGCGAGTACTTACTTCCTCTACAGGCATTGCAAACAGATAAGTCTTTAATGGCCACCTTGAGTGCGCTACGGGCTGCTGGCTATGGTACGCGCTGTTACCAACTAACAATAACCCATAGTAACGAAAAGCAGCTTGTTTACGCAGAGCTAAATCCAATAAGGACACCGTTTTGGCAGAATAAAACGGATGAAAAGCCGGATTTATCCAGGTTGCAGGACTACCGCTCTAAAGGGGCGGAAAAATTAAATTTCAAGCTACTCAGTGATGAGTCCTCAGCAAAACATAAGATTTTTCCTCATGTATTGTCGAATGCGCTCTTTCTCTATAAACGAGGCGTTGAGTGGAAACCTGAGCTTGCCGGGCTAATGTCGTTAACAGAAGGCTTGCCCACATTGTTTAATGAGACTGAATTTTGGTTAGCTAATGGCGACCGGATTCTTGGTGGGCGACGGCTCAGCTCCCATATAAGGCAGAAGCTTCGTCAGTTATCGGATGGGAATGAGTTTTCGTCGCGTATTCTGATTTTAAGAGTAAGCAGTGCGCTTCAAAAAGAAGCGGTTATGGGGCGAGATATTGGAGAATACGAGAGTTTTGAAGAGGCGGCGGAATATATACGCTTTCTAAACGACAACAGTAACTTTGTTGCGGTTCTGGTCTCAGCCCAGCCCTGTGCTAACCGCTTCCCAGAGGAACTGAGTGAAAGTTTGTCCTATATTCACCGCTACTTACCGCATCGGGCAAAAGAACTGGAGCACAACTTTTCTCAGCTTCAGGCGGTTATGACGTTGACTGACGTGACCCAGACTCTCATTGACCTGTCTGAGTTGACTGTGCCGTCGTAAGTCAACTATTTGTATGACTGATGGCCGTGGCTTTCCATCGTCGGGTATTTGCCCCATAATCAAATCATTGTTTATTTAATAACAGGTGTTCAATTATGTTGAAATCATGGGCAAATCCGCTTTTAGCAGCAAGCATAGGGTTGGCATTACCGCTAACGGCTATGGCGCAGGACGGTATCGATTATAAAGAGCAGGAGAAACTGCACGAAATTGCTGGTGCAATGCAGGCCGATCGTATTGAAAGTGACATTCAGACTCTGGTCGACTTTGGCACTCGTCATACCTTATCTGAAACCGAGTCGGATACGCGTGGTATTGGTGCCGCAAGACGCTGGATTTTTGCCGAATTTGAACGTATATCCGAAGCCTGTGGCGGCTGTCTTGAAGTCATGTATGTCAGCGATACAATTTCCGGTGAAACGCGCATACCTGACCCTGTGGAAGTGAAAAGTGTTATTGCCATTCAACGGGGCAAAACGGACCCTAACCGTTACGTGATGATGTCCGGAGACATTGACTCGCGCGTTAGCGATGTTATGGATTATACCTCAGACGCTCCCGGTGCAAACGATAACGCCTCTGGTGTCGCCGGTGCGTTAGAAGCGGCACGCGTGTTAACCCAATACGAATTCGACGGTTCTATTGTTTATGCGGCCCTGGCCGGTGAAGAGCAAGGTCTGTTTGGCGGGAAAATTCTGGCCGAAAAAGCCAAAGAAGAGGGCTGGCACCTTACCGCGGTGCTTAATAATGACATGATTGGTAACATTGAAGGCATTAACGGAGTCATTAATAACACCACAGCACGGATTTTTGCTGAGGGCACCCGTATGAATGAATCAGACCGCGAAGCGACCATGCGTCGTTTCTATGGTGGTGAAGTAGACTCTCCCTCACGCAACCTGGCACGCTATATTGATACAGTGGCGGATCGTTACATCAACAACTTAGACACGATGATTGTTTATCGCTTAGATCGCTTTGGTCGTGGCGGGCACCACAGACCCTTTAACGATTTAGGTTATGCGGGTATCCGTATTATGGAAACCAACGAAAACTATAATCGTCAGCATCAGGACCTTCGTGTTGAGAATGGTATTGAATATGGCGATACCATAGAGGGTGTCGATTTTGATTACGCGGCTAAACTAACTGCGTTGAACGCGGTTTCTATGGCAAGTATGTCGTGGGCACCAAGACCACCTGCCAATGTCGAGATAGAAGGTGCAGTAAAACCGGATACAACTTTACGCTGGGCACCCCAGGAAGAAGATGAAGAAAATATTGCGGGTTATAAAGTTTACTGGCGTTTAACCAGTGCCCCACAGTGGCAGTTCAGTCGCTACGTTGGTAATGTAAACGAGTACACACTGGAAAATGTGGTGATCGATAATTACATTTTTGGTGTAGCTAGTGTCAGTAACGATGGCTTCGAAAGCCCAGTTGTATTTCCGGGACCAGCGGGGACATTTTCTATTGAGTAATGAGTCGTTTAAAGCATTAACTGAGCCGCTAAATTATGAAGGCGAAGACCGAAAAGTCGGTTTTGAACTGGAATTTAGCGGCTTAACTTTAAGCCAGACTATTGATGTCATGCAGCGAGTACTGCCCGGTGAGTTAGTTTCTGTTTCCAAAGCGGAACAAGAAATTGAGGTGGACGGTCTTGGTTCGTTTAAAGTTGAGATTGACTGGGACTATTTAAAACGAAAAGCGAAAGCAGAGGGCGGAGACAAGTCCGCCTGGGTGCGAGAACTCGGCAGTCTTGCTGAAAACCTTGTGCCCATTGAAATTGTCTGCCCGCCGTTAACGCTGGAGCAATGTGAGCAGTTACTTACCTTAACGGAGGCGCTGAGAGAAGCCGGAGCAAAAGGTACAGATGAGTCCTGGATAGCGGCTTATGGTGTCCATATTAACCCCGAAGTGCCATCATTAAGTGCCAATGTATTGCTGCGTTATTTACAGGCATTCTCTCTGTTGCAGTGGTGGTTGGTTGAAGCGCATCGCGTCGATACAACGCGCAAACTCAGTCCTTACATCGATAAATACCCCGAGGCCTACATCCGACTGTTGGTTAACCAACATGAGGTGACTCAGGAACAGCTTATCGATGACTACCTTAAGCACAACGCCACTCGTAACCGTGCTTTGGATATGTTGCCTCTCTTGGCTTTCTTAGATGAAGAAAAAGTGATGGGAGCAGTAGATGACAAAAAGATAAAGGCCCGTCCGACTTTTCATTACCGCTTACCGAACTGTCAGCTTGAACATCCTGACTGGCAGTTAACCGAGCCCTGGAAAGTTTGGTGGGTGGTCGACGCTCTGGCTAATGATCAGCAAGCGTTAGACTATTGGAAACAAGCGTTTATTGACGCTGAGCGTCCCTTAATTGGTGTCTCAGAAAAAGACTGGAAAGAAAGGCTGGAGCAATGGCTGAAAGACCGCGAGTGGTTGTAACCGGAACCGCCAGACGTTGGTCTCCGTCGTGGTGGTGTACCTGGCTTATTCTCAAATGCCTTGGAGCTCGTCCTTTGCGTTCGAGTGTCAGGCACCGTTGTGAGCCGGACAATATCGATGCAGTGATTATTGGAGGAGGGGACGACATTAGCCCCTCACAATATAACCAGCCGCCAGAGCGTGACGGCGAGTATGACCCTGATCGCGATGAACTCGAAATTGCCTGGATACGCTGGGCTCTGGAGAATAAGAAGCCGCTGTTAGGCATTTGTCGCGGTTCGCAGTTAATTAATGTAGTGCTCGGTGGCGAACTTGACCAGAACATTCGGGAATTGCGTCAGTTGACCTATAACCGCCCGGGACTTTTACCCACTAAGCAGGTATTTATTGAGCCTAAAAGTAAATTGGCGAAGATTTGTAGAAAGCGAAAACTGAGAGTTAATAGCCTGCATTCGCAAATCGTCAAAAAAACGGGTGTTGGTATGCTTGCTGTGGGTTGGGACTTGGATGGCTTTTTGCAGGCCTCCGAGGGGCAGGATGAGCAAACCATTATCGGTGTACAGTGGCACCCTGAATACTTATTTTATGTACCTAGCCAAGTTCGAATTTTTCGTTGGCTTATTAAACAATAATTGAACATATCGATTATACCTACCTCAATTTATCAATTTTTTTGATCCATTCTGCGTTTCAATCTGTATAACCGTTCAACAACTTAGAATCGACTTATTAAAAAGCCTTTGGAGCGCTAAATGACCATAGCAAATCGTTTGTATGCAGGGTTTGCCTTTATTCTGCTATTACTTGTTATAACCACCATTGTCGGTACATATCAGGTTGGTGAAATTGATAAAACCCTGGTGAGAGTTAACGAAGTGGGTAGTGAAAAACAACGGTTTGCTATTAACTTTCGGGGCAGTGTGCATGACCGTGCAATAGCCCTGCGTGACTTAGTTTTGGTAGAAAATACCGATCAACGCCCACCACTACGTGATCTAATTGCTGATCTTAAATCGGATTACAGCAAAGCCGATAACGGTATGGCTAATATTTTCTCGGACAACGAGTTGGTGAACAGTAAAGAACGTGAGTTACTGAGTGAAATTGAAGACATTCAGGCTCAGGGCCTGGCGGCGGCTGATGAAACAGAACGCCTGTTAAACTCGAACCAAAGGCAACAGGCTCAGGAATACGTTCTGAATGAAGTATCGCCAATTTATGCGGAGTGGTTAAACCGCATTAACACCTTTATCAATTATCAAGAAAAAAGCATTTCTGCCGGTACGGAAGAGGTGATGAGCCGTAGTGAGAACTTTGCCACCTTGATGTGGTGGGTTACTGCGTTTGCCATTATCAGTGGCGGACTGGTGGCCTGGCAGATCGTAGTGAAACTGACACACACCATTGGCGGTGAACCTGAGGAAGCCGCAGAAGCTCTGCAACGCATTGCCGATGGCGATTTAACCGTCTCAACCCATACACGCTATGAAGATAGCATGATGGCTGATGTTAACCGTATGGTGAACCAGTTACGAAGTATTCTGGGAGATGTTAATGAGTCCGCGGATACTATTCTGAATTCATCGAATGAGCTTGCTGAAACGGCGGGGAATAACCAAAAACTGGTGATTCAGCAGCAAGAACAAACCACTCAGGGCGCTACGGCTATTCATCAAATGTCGCAAACGGTTCGTGAAGTTGCTCAGCATACTGAGCAGGCGGCGCAGTTGGCCGATGATACCGACAGAGAAACAGTTGCGGGCAGCCGCGAGGTAGAAGCGACAGTTCGTTCCATTGAAGAGTTAGCCAACCAGGTTGAAGGTGCTGCTAAAGTCATTGGTGAACTGTCTGACAACACGGCGGAAATTCACAAGGTGCTGGAAGTGATAGAGGGCATTGCCGACCAGACAAACCTACTAGCATTAAACGCAGCTATAGAAGCGGCACGAGCTGGCGAACATGGCCGGGGTTTCTCCGTAGTTGCCGATGAAGTAAGAGCGCTGGCGAACCGGACACAGGATTCAACCCGCAGTATTCAAAGCTTAATTGAAACCATGCGAGGCAGTGCGACTGATGCCGTTTCAGTGATGGACAAAGGCAGGGAGAAAGCGGCAGAAAGTGTGAAGCAAGCTCGTTCAGCCGGTGAGTCCTTACACGCGGTCAATAATTCTGTGGCAAAAATGAGTGATATGAATGCGCAAATTGCTACTGCAGCGGAAGAGCAAACAGCGGTTGCAGAGGAAATTAATCAAAACTTCTCCTCAATTACAGAGGCCGCGGAGCAAACGGCAGCAGGCTCAGAGCAAATTAGCGAGGCCAGCCGTGAACTGAATGAGTTAGCAAAACGGTTAAATAATGGCATGAAGCGCTTTAAAATTGCTTAAACCCCTTGATTAGAACGGCTAAAACCCCTACCATAGCGGCCGTTCTGGAGAGGTGTCCGAGTGGCTGAAGGAGCACGCCTGGAAAGTGTGTATACGGCAACGTATCGAGGGTTCGAATCCCTCTCTCTCCGCCAGATACAAAAGAAACCGCCCTTGAGGCGGTTTTTTTGTGTCTGCAGAAAGTGAGGACTTGATGAGAACCCTATATGTTCGACAAAACGGCAGGAAAGCCGTTTTGAACAGCGCCTCAGCGCTGCCCGAGTTAAACTCTCTCCGTCATACCTCATAACCAGTTGATTTAACTGGCCTTATCAGTTTTGCATCGTGTTCTTTTATTTGCCACATAACTTAACCACAACAGGTGACAGTCATGAAGCGCTCTCCAACCTACCTTTACCGCGTTAAAACTCGAAAAACCTCTCATTTCTAACTTTCGGAAAAAGGAAGTAAAATATCGCTAACACTCCTAGTGATTCCCTTAAAGCTCGTTGATAGGTCCTGAGGACTGAAATCGATAAGAATTAATATTGAGGATAAAATAGCCAGGGAGAACCAAACCCAAGAAAGGGTATAGGTCGCAAACCTTTCTTGCATGAAAATAGCGGTTAAAAAACAACGGATCTTTGTAAAACAGAACATGTACCAACTTATATTGACAGGTACATGATACTTAAAATTTTCACCACGACTAGTTTTAGCATTCCATTGGACTATCGCTAAAAAACTTTTGGCTTTGAGTGGGGTTCCACTATTTCCTTTAGTTATAGATACCACCTCCCAAGAGGATGATATTATGCTATCAACTTGATCTTTGGTAAGCTTAGGGATTAGGCTTTTTAAAATGTCCTCTGCTTCTTGATTAATAAAGCGCTCTATTTCCACTGTTGCCTTTTCCATAAGAATTCCTCTATAACGGGTATTTATTAAGTTAATTTTATCAAATTTCGAACTAAATAAATTTCTATAACTATGGAAGAACTTACCTACCGTATTGGTTGATAACCAAAACCTCCAAAAGAAGTAAATAAGAGAAATATTTGCTAACCAGGGGAGAAGGCTTGGGTTATGTATTTCATAACTTATAAATGGTAAGCGAATAATGCTATCTCCAGAGGGTGTTAAATCTAATAACCAATAAACAATAAAAAATGAAGATATCAGCTTTATATTCCTGACATGTATATCCTTTTCGTCTATCACTATAGTACCTTTTAGTCATTTAAGGTTTTGAATGCTGTAAGAAAGCGTATATATTATCCAACCACACCCAGTGCCGATAAGTTGCATTAAAGTCAACTTCCTTCTGGAGGGGGGACTCGTACAGAGAAGGCCTCCAGCTCATCAATTTCGGAACTCGGAATTTGGAGAAGATCAGATGGATAGCCAGGTTTGGTTCCCAGCGAATCTACCAAGGACCAATCCGATTCTCGGTAAACAACCAAATACATATCTTTAGGATAATTGTTTTCTGAAAAACTGAATGGAGCTGTAAGTGAGCCATTATTATTGATTGTAATTTCATAATCGTTGCTATAGTCGCCTCCGTACTTCTTTATTTCGAAAAGTCCACGATGATTTTTGTAATAAAGCAACGCTACATAGTCTTTCACATTGAAGTTGTCGTTAAAAGTAAGCCTTGCAGAGACTCTTAATTTTTCTTGCTCTAAAGTGCTAGTCACTTCATCAGCAGAAATAATTGCTTGTGCTGCTGGTTTTGGTAGTAAGTAACTTACGTTAAATAAGTTTCCGCTGTAGTACTTTATATGTGGAAAAACAACAAAAGAGCAAGCTACTAAAAAAAATAAGAATAAGGTATTGAAAACTGCGTAATTTGTCTGCTTTTCTTGAACGTATTTAATCGATGACTTCACGTTAGTGTAGAGTATGCTGAACGCCGCATATAGACACATGAAATAAAACGTTATTGACAAAAGGAAGTCGGTGATATCAAACTCAATCCCAGTGAACTCACTCATAAATGGCCCTGCCACAAACGTAGCAACCGACACTCCAAGAATAGTTGAAATGTCCGATATAATCGAAAGCTTTGTTTGGGGGCCACCAGACATAAACTCATTAAAAATCCTTTTCATATATTTCTCTTTGTTTAACGTCGTCCGCTAAGGAACGCTTTGATAGTTTAGTTGGAAATTGAATGCCGAAAATTTTACCTTTTTCTAATAACAAGAGATTAACCTAACGGAAGCCTGGGCGAAAGCGCTCCGTTTTTTCGTGGATTTATAAGTTAGCCTGAATGTATGTTAGCAAAAGCAGGAGAAGACAGTAACAGCAGCAAGTTCCGTTTGGTTATAGTTCTTAATGTCAGTATTGTGGAGATTAATTATGAAGATAGATACTTTCGAAGATGATTATTTCGGCTTAAGGGATTTTGCTGAAAGGCTTGAGCGACTCATCCGTTCCGAAAAGCACTTCGTGGAGGGGAGTTTGGTCGTTGCTTTAAATGGAAATTATGGTTCGGGTAAATCCACGTTTCAAAGGATGTGGAGAGTTGCATTAGAGAACGATAATTATCATATAGTGTCTTTAAATGCCTGGGAAAGTGACTACTTTGGGGATCCTCTGTTTTCTATTACCTCCGCGTTAACTTCTCAGCTCGAGGGACGTGCAGATACTGGCGCAATTGAAAATGTGAAGAGTGCAGCAAGACGACTTGGAAGAATAGCCGTCGGCCTAGGAAATCAACTCGTAAGCCGACAGATAGGTATAGATGCCATGGGGGCAATAAATGATGCTGAAGCTGAGGATGTTACCGAGCATTCTGGTTTTGACTTGTGTATTGCCAGAAGAGCTGCAATGGCTCACCTCAAGGATATGCTCGCAAACCTATTCGAGGTTTTGAATGAACCCACAATTTTCTTTGTGGATGAGCTTGATCGCTGTCGGCCTGATTATGCAATCTCATATCTGGAAGTAATAAAACATATTTTTGATATTGAAGATACAACATTTATCCTTGCTGTAGATAGAGACCAGCTCGAAAATTCAGCTAAATCAGCATTTGGTTCAGGGCTCAATTTCAACGAATACTTCCGGAAATTTGTGCATCGAGAGGTAAATCTCCCGCGACCAAGCGAGTCAGGGTATGCACGGATGGTTAGGGAGTATACCGCCAACTTGATGGAGATGGAGGGGGTTCGAAGGAGTAGTTTGGATGCTAATGATGGCTTCTATGATCGCTGTACATCGTTAATTATGAAGTCTGGTCTTACTCCAAGACAGGTTCAAGAATTATTTCGCATGCTTTCGCACGTTTTAGAGTCGACTCGTGAGGATGGTACAAAAATTCGATGGCCATACACTGTCGTCTCCTTATTGATGTTAGTTACAGACATGTCTTATGAAAATTGGTATGAACGGATTTCCGAGGAACCACTCACGATAGAGGAAGGAGTAGAGTTTATATACACCTTCTCAGATGACCTCAACTCAGGATGGTGGCTTGCCTTTTTAATGTCTGCGGCTGCTATTAAGTATGATGGCAACGATTTGCAGTCAAAACTATTAGAGGTGGCCGGCTCACCTGATAGCGCAATTTATGAGTCTTTTGCGGATCCCCAACCGTTTCGCATGGCGTGGGGGCTTCATGGTGTGAATCAAAATAAATTGTTTGAGGCCAAACAAAAGCTGTTAAAACTTGAGCAATGGATGGCGTAAAGAAACACAATTCTTTACCAAAAGTCTTTTTTGATGCAATACTGTCTATATAAATCAATTAGTTATGTGGCAAAAAAGAAGTGGGGGAGAATCCCTCTCTCTCCGCCAGATACAAAAGAAACCGCCCTTGAGGCGGTTTTTTTGTGTCTGCAGAAAGTGAGGACTTGATGAGAACCCTAATTACATCATGCTTTGTAAGTAAAGTTGCTCACCTAAACGATCCATCAGGTTCAGTTGAATTTGTAACCAGTAAGCGTGGTCTTCTTCAGTATCTTTCAAAATGCCGACCAGCATCTCACGGGTGACATAATCATCAACTTCTTCACAGTACTCAATGACTTCGCGTAACGTTTTTGCGTTGTTGTACTCAAGCTGCAGATCGTTTTCCAGCATTTCGCGGACGTCCGAACCTATGGTATGAGGTTCACGCGCATCCATTTTGGGTTTACCTTCCAGAAATAGAATTCTGCGAATGAGCAAGTCTGCATGACCACGTTCATCATCAATTTCATGGTTAATACGCTCATAAAGCTTCATTAAGCCCATGTCTTCGTATTGCCGTGAATGCGATGTGTACTGGTCAATTGAAGTGAGTTCAAAAGCCAGAAGACGATTGAGCTGCTCAACGACGTTATTATCTCTGTTCATTATTCAGCTCCCTGAATTTTTGTTTGCAGATAAACTTCATTGCCAAGGCGCGATATAAGATCAATTTGGGTTTCAAGCCAGTCGAGATGCTCTTCCTGAGAGTCGAGAATGTCACGCAGGGCATTGCGGCTGACGTAATCCTGATGTTGCTCACACTCTTTAATCGCTTCGCGTATGGCACTGACATCTTTAAACTGAACTTTGTGGTCCAGCTCCAGCATTTCTCTGGGATCTTCGCCAACGTATAACTTACCAAGCTCCTGTAAATTAGGAATGCCTTCTAAAAATAGAATGCGTTCGATGAGAACGTCGGCGTGTTTCATTTCATTGATAGAAGCTTTGTAGACAGGTTTGTTCAGGCTTTCAAAGCCCCAGTTGCGATACATGCGGGCATGAAGAAAGTACTGGTTTATAGCGGTAAGTTTTAGCGTCAGTATTTTATTCAGTTGCTGGATGACTTTAGCATCACCTTTCATAGCCGTATTACTCCTTAATTCATTAGGTATGAATTAAGTGTAGCATACGGAAACCGTAAGTTGGGTCTCTTTACCTGCTTGGTTGGATCGTTGTTCGAGAGCTTCGTGAAGTACGTCTTTGGCGCAAGTTTTACAGCATCCACACTGAGAAGCCACACCATATTGTTGGCGCAGGTCTCGCATAGAATTCACTTCACCAGAAATAACCGCCTGATGAATGGCTTTATCATTAACGCCCTTACAAAGACATACGTACATAGACTATCACCTCAGTTAGTAATGATAGTCTATGTTAAATGCGAACGATTTGCAATAGTGTTTTATTGCGGTGCGATGAACCCAGTCTTCAATAAGTACAGGGTATAGAGCAGGTACAGGCAAATAAAGATAAGACCATGTACACGATTAATTCGTCCCTGACGGGCTTTGCGAATACCGAACACCATCAGTAACAGCGTCAGTATTGCCATTGCAACCCAGTCACGGCTTAATACGAGCGGCTCAAGTGACACCGGTTCAATAGCGCCGGCAATACCCACAACAGCCAGCGTATTAAACATATTTGAACCAATAACGTTACCCAGTGCCAGGTCGTGTTCGTTCTTGCGCGTGGCCGCAATTGCTGAAGCTAATTCCGGTAAAGAGGTGCCGATGGCGACCACGGTCAGGCCGATGACCAAGTCACTGACGCCAAGGGATACGGCGATGTTTACTGCGCCCCAGACTAAAGCGCGGGAACTGACAATAAGCAGCAACAGTCCGACAATAAGCCAGATAATAGCGGGCTTCATCGGTAAAGGGTGCGAGTCAATTTCTTGCGTGTATTCAGCGGCTAAACTGTCGTCACTGCTTTTCGAGCCTATCCATACAGACCAGCCCATATAGCCAAGGAAAACAACCAGTAAAAGTACAGCTTCAAGTCGTGTTATTTGGTAATCGAGAAGGAAAACTGCGCTTAACAGGGTAATGGCTATTAAAACTGGCATTTCGCGGCGAATAACGACCGACTTTACAGCGATAGGCGCAAGCAGGGCGGTTATACCCAAAACCAGAGCAATGTTGGTAATGTTTGAGCCGTAAGCATTACCCAAAGCTAAAGCCGGGTTACCTTGCATAGAGGCTAAGGCCGACACCACCATTTCGGGTGCTGACGTGCCAAAGCCAATAATGACCATACCGATAACCAGAGGCGCCATACCCAGATGTCGTGCTACGGCAGCCGCGCCTTCAACAAAGCGGTCAGCACTCCAGACTAATACCGCTAACCCCAGAACAACCGCAACAATCGATAACGTCATAACACCCTGTTCCTGTTAAAAAGAAAGGGCGATAGTTTAACGCAGAGTTTCCTTAATAGCATCAATACTTGTTGGGTCGTCAATGGTCGATGGAACGGCAACATCATCCCCTTGCAAAACTTGCCGGATAAGACGCCTTAATATTTTCCCCGAGCGAGTCTTAGGTAATCTGGGAACAATGTGTAAGGTCTTCAGGCAGGCAATTGCGCCAATTTCGGAGCGAATAGACTGGATGAGCTCTTGCTGCAATTGCTCATGACCAATAGTGGATGAATTTTTAAGAATGACAAAGCCAACTGGCAACTCTCCTTTGAGTTCATCGGGCTGGGCAACCACGGCGCATTCTGCTACGTCTTTATGGCTGGCCAGAATTTCTTCCATTTCACCGGTAGACAAGCGGTGACCGGCAACGTTTATCACGTCGTCCGTGCGACCCATAATGAATACATAGCCGTCGTCATCTATGTAACCGCCGTCTCCGCTGCAGTAATAACCGGGGAATGCATTCAAATAACTGCCCTGTAGCCGTTCCTCGTCACCCCAAATGGTGGTTAAACAACCCGGAGGTAAAGGTAAGCGCACACAAATGGCACCTTCTTCTTTACTGCCCAGACTTTTACCTAAAGGGTCCAGCACGCTGATCTCGTAACCCGGAACCGGGAAGGTTGAAGAGCCGGGTTTCACTTTAACTGCGCCAATCCCCACGGGGTTAGCGCTCATAGGCCAGCCACTCTCTGTCTGCCACCAGTGGTCATAAACCGGTAAGTCGGTGAGCTCTGTTGTCCATTCGTACGTTGCAGGGTCTAAACGTTCGCCAGCCATGTAAATACGTTGCAGTGAGCTAATATCGTAGCGGCTCAGGTGCTCGCCTTCGGGGTCTTCTTTTTTTATCGCCCGGAACGCGGTGGGAGCGGAGAAAATAGCACTGACTTTATAGTCCTGGACAATGCGCCAGAAGGAACCTGCATCTGGTGTGTTAACAGGTTTTCCTTCGTAAAGAATACTGCTGCAGCCGAAAATTAAAGGTCCATAAACGATATAAGAGTGGCCAACTACCCAACCAACATCAGACGCCGTAAAGAAGACTTCTCCGGGGTTTAGCCCATAAACGTAATTCATTGAAAAGTTTAAGGCGACAGCGTACCCACCGTGATCACGTACCACCCCTTTTGGTTTGCCGGTGGTGCCGGAAGTATAAAGAATATAAAGCGGGTGGGTTGCCGGTAAGGGAACAGCTTCAGCGGGGCTGGCTTTTTCCATTGCTTTCGCCCAGTCGGTGTCCTGGCCGTCCTGCATTTCAGCCTCACACTGCTCGCGCTGATAAACAATGGTACGGGGGCTAAACTGCGCTTCTGCCAGTGCCTTATCAACAATAGGCTTGTAAGGTAAAACCTTGCTACCTTCAATACCACATGAGGCGGTAACGATGAGCTTGGGGGCGGCATCGTCAATGCGAACGGCAAGTTCGTGTGCTGCAAAACCACCAAAAACAACCGAGTGAATCGCCCCGATGCGCGCACAAGCCAGCATGGCAATAGCTGCCTGAGGGATCATCGGAAGGTAGATAATGACCCGGTCACCTTTTTCAACGCCTCGCTGCTTCAGTACGTCGGCGAAGCATGCGACCTGATAGTGCAATTCGTTAAAGGTGTAGCTTGCTTTACTTTGAGTAACGGGAGAGTCGTAGTAAAGAGCGACTTGCTCACCGCGGCCCGCGTTAATCTGAGCATCGAGTGCTAAGTAACTGACATTAATTTCGCCGTCCGGGAACCAGTCTGCCATGCCATTTTTCCTGACATGCGCAGCAACTTTTGGTGGTTTGAACCAATCCAGACGACGCGCCTGGTCAAGCCAGAATCCTTCAGGATCTTGTTGAGCTTCTGAATAGACTTTCTTATAGGGTTGCATAGCACTACCTCAAATCCTTTTATGCAGAGCCTTTTAGCATATTCCGTTGGCTTAAATTTCCTATTCGACTTAGGTCTAAGCTGGCTTTGATCTCAATCGCAATTACCAGAATCTAAGTCGCCTTAGCAGCAAAAACTCAACAATGGCAATAATGACTAGCGAGCCACAGAAGATCATAAAGGCATCAGCATTTTCAACACCGGGCATGCCGCCAATATTAATGCCGAAAACACCGGTTAAGAAGCTGAGAGGTAAAAACACACCGGCAATAACGGAAAGCCAGTAAGTGTTGCGGTTCATTTTTTCTGCTATCGCCTGCTGCAGTTGCTCGCGTTGCATCCACACCTGTTCAAGCATTAAGTCAATTTGTTCGAACAACCGTTGGGTTGTGTCGCGTTCGTTGATTAACCATTGGTGCAGTTCGGGTGTCATGACTTTTTCAGCTTCTGTACTGAGTTTTTCTAAAGCCGCCAGCTGTGGTCGAATAAAGCGGTTTAGGCGCAATAATCTGCGGTGCAGGGCTGTAAGCTTTACCTGAACCGACGCAGTATCATCAAAGCCTTCACCCTCAATGGCTTCAAGTTGCTCCTCCGCCGATGAAACGACATCTTCAATGCGCAAGTTTATCTGCTCAATGAGTGCGACGATAAAATCGTGTAACGACTCAGGTCCCATCTGTTGCTGGAGTTGCTCCCTTAGCTTTGCTATGGATAAGAATGGGCGTTTGCGGAAGCTGTATAAAGCGCCTTTATAATACAGTATGCGCAAACTGAGCATGTCTTCCGGTGACTCACCGGTGTTTAAGTTAACGCCGCGTAGCAACAACATAAAACCATCGGGCAGACGCTGGAATCTGGGACGGGTGTCTTCTTCGAGTACCGCGTCAATGAGAGGTTCGGGGATCCCTGCCTGAGTTAGCCATTCAGTCAGGCCTTCAACGTCACGTTGGAAATGAAACCAGGTATTCTTTGTGGCTTCGGACGGTGTCTGAAGTTGTGTCGCGGGATGTTGATTGAAATCCCAGGCATCAATTAAAAAATCCATAGAACCCTCGCTTTAAGACTATTATTCAAAGTCTATAGCGAGGCGTTTAACTTGTCATTGTTTTCAGTAAGCTTCAGTCCGGAAGTTCACAAAGTGATGAGTCGAAGACGACTAAATGATCAAAGTCGATATCAAAACCAATTTGCTCGCCAGTTTGCAGTGGTTGGTGAGAAGGACCTACCGCAAGTACATGACTGGTGTCTGAAAGCTCCAGAGTATAGAGATAGTGAGAACCGCGGAATCCACAACCAACAACAATGGCTTTCATTTCACTCTTGTTGTTGATCAATACATCGTCGGGGCGAACAAGAAAGTTCACGCTCATATCGGGTTTATTACTTAATTGAGAATGTTTAATGGTGCCAAATGCACAGTGCAGCTCCTGATCCTTAATTTCACCATTAAGCAGCACACCACGGCCAATAAAGTCAGCGACCAGTTGGTGAGTCGGCTGGTGGTAAAGTGCATAAGGTGTCTCCCACTGGAGCAGCTGGCCGGAATACATGACACCAGCCTTATCAGCCATCGCAAAAGCCTCTTGCTGGTCATGAGTTACCAGCAAAGCCGTAATCCCTTCTTCTTTAAGTAAACGCCGGACGTCGTGAGCCAGTACTTCTCTTAATTCTGCATCGAGGCTTGAGAAAGGTTCATCGAGTAACATGAGTTTGGGCTTTGGTGCCAACGCTCTGGCAAGAGCAATACGTTGCTGTTGTCCTCCAGATAACTCATGGGGGTAGCGGTTCTGGTAACCATTAAGACCAATACGGATGAGTAACTCTTTAATGCGCTCATCCTGCTGGGTTTTCGACAACTGATTAATACCAAAGCGAATATTATCGGCAACGGTTAAGTGCGGAAACAGTGAAAAGTCCTGAAACATCATGCCGACATGACGTTGCTCCGTTGGCCACTGTACTTTGTCGGACGATACCGTCTTGCCATGAAGTTCAATTTTTCCTCCTGAAACAGGAGTGAAACCGGCGATAGCACGCAACAGGGTAGTTTTACCGCAGCCACTGGGACCTAACAGACAGCCAATGTCCCCGGGTTCTAAAGACAGGTTGAGCCTGTCGACAATAAGGTCACCGGAAAGTTGGATACTGACGGTATCGATATTCAGTAGTGTGCTCATTTACTCACCTGTTTTTATCGAATTACTGCGCAAAGCACGGGATAACATAATAACCGGAATAAGACCGACTGCGACAATCATTAAAGCCGGAGGGCCTGCATCGGCAAGCCTTTCGTCGGATGCCATTTCAAATGCCCGCACAGCCAGCGTATTAAAATCAAAGGGTCTTAATACCAGGGTTGCCGGCAGCTCTTTCATAACATCCACCAGAACGAGAATAAGAGCGGCTAACAACGGGCTGCGCAATAATGGTAAATGTATTCGCCATAAAATACGTTTGCCGCTCGCGCCTAAGGTGCGGGCACTGTCATCCATTTGTGGGGTAATTTGTTCAAGCCCTGAATTTACGGTTTGTAGTGACACAGAGAGAAAGCGGACACTATAGGCAAACAGCAGCGCTATGACGGTACCGGACAGTAATAATCCGGGGTTAAAGTTAAACAGCCATTCGCTGATAGTGATAATTTGATTATCGAGCCAGGCTAATGGGGACAGTAACCCTACTGCGATAACGATACCCGGAATGGCATAACCCATACCGGCCAGACTGATAGCTGCCCGCAGTGGTCGTGTAGGGTGGCGACGTCGGCCATAAGCAAGCCAAAGAGCCAAAGCAACCGTAATTAATGCTGCTAACAGCCCTAACCAAAGCGTATTAAAGGTTAAAACCCAAAACGCACTTTGTTGCCAAATTTCAGATTTTTGTATGGACCACCACAGAAGTTGCGATGCCGGTATGGCGAAGCCAAGAACAACAGGAAGCCAGCAGACTAAGGACGCAACCGCTGCGCGCCAGCCACTTAAAGGGCGGCGCTGAGGTGCTCTGGTGCTTGAGCGCTGTTGATAGAAACGGGCGCGGCGGCGAGAGTATCGCTCGACCATGATGAGTATAATGACGAAAACCAGTAAAAGCGCTGATAGTTGCAACGCGCCCTGTGCGTCACCAATGCCGTACCAGGTGCGAAAAATTCCCGTTGTAAAGACCGTTATACCAAAGTACTCCATCGTACCGTAGTCAGCCAGAGTCTCCATTAATGCCAGAGTGACACCGGTTGCAATAGCAGGGCGCGCCAAAGGAAGTGCGACTTTCCAGAAACTTCTTAGCGAACTGGCCCCCAGGGTTCTTGCACTTTCAAACGCCGTGGTGGACTGCTGCATGAAGGCGGCGCGAGTAATAAGGTAGACGTAAGGGTAAAGTACGATACAAAGAACAAAAACCGCACCGCTGAGGCTGCGGATTTCGGGAAACCAATAGTCACCAATACTGACAGAAAATATATCCCGGACCAGCCCTTGTACCGGTCCTGCGTAGTCGAGTAAGCCGGTATAAGTATAGGCGGTAATATAGGCTGGCATGGCTAATGGCAGCAATAATGCCCAACTTGTCCAGCGCCAACCGGGAAAGTCATACTGACTGATGCACCAGGCTGTACTTACGCCTAATAAAGTGACACCAATACCAACGGCAAATAACAAGATCAGGGAGTGACCGATATACTCTGGTATAACGGTTTGCCATAAATGGTATAGGGTGTCCCATTGAGGGTTTAATAACGACAAAGCTACCACAATAAGTGGTAGCCCTATCAACACCGCGACGGCAAACAGCAATAGCGTGCCACGGTTCATTTGCGTATCTCCTGATACAAATTAACGCCAGCCAGCGCGGTTCATCAGACGAACGGCATCGCCGTTATTTTCACCGAGGATATCCATTTCGATATCGTCCTGTTTGAAATCGCCCCACTGTTGAAGTGTTTCGCTCCACTCAACACCTTTGCGAACCGGGTATTCATAGTTGGCCTGAGCGTACCATTTTTGTGATTCTTCAGAGACCAGGAATTCAATCAATTTTTGAGCCTGCTCAACATTTTTCGCATGTTTTGTCACGCCGATACCGGAAACGTTAACATGAGCGCCTTGTTGATCCTGAGCTGGCCAGAATATTTTAACTTTTTTTGCGGCTTCACGTTCTTCCGCGTCATCTGAGTTCAGCATATGGCCAAAGTAGTAGGTATTAGCTACAGCGATATCGCAAACACCAAAGGCTACGCCTTTAATCTGATCGCGGTCGCCACCAACGGGTTTGCGCGCAAAGTTTGCGACAAAATTCTCTGCCCATTTTTCTGTTTTTTCGGCACCGTGGTGTTCAATCAGTGCAGCCACTAAGGACTGGTTATACAGGTTATTGGACGAACGAATACAAACGCGGTCGTTCCACTTGTCATCAGCCAGACTTAAATAAGACTCTAATTCTTCTGGATTTACACGCTCTGGCGAATAAAAAATAGGACGGGCACGTAAACTGAGTCCGAACCAGAGGTTATCGGAAGAGCGGAAATGAGCAGGAACTGCAGAGTCAATTGTGTCGGAATTTACTGCCTGGAATGCGTTAGCTTCAACCGCACGGTGAAGGGCGCCGGCATCTACAGTTAGAAATAAGTCAGCCGGTGTATTTTCACCTTCTGAGTTAAGGCGGGCAAGCAATGCATCGGCTTTACCTGTTAACAAGTTAACTTCAATACCGGTTTCTTCGGTAAACTTTTCTAAAACGGGTTTGATCAGGGCTTCTTTTCGCGCTGAGTAGATATTAACTTCAGCGGCGGCGCTAGTGAAAGACACCAGTGTCGCAGAAGTCGCGGCAAGCAAGGCTAATAATTTATTTAACTTACGCATTTGAAAGGACTCCTTTACGAACTCTATATGGTCGAAACGCGATGATTATATCAAACAAAACAAATAATGATAGCCATTCTCATTTAAAAATAGTCATCTAAATTCGGTATTTGAGGGTAGTCAAGGTATTAGCTTCTGCTATTCTAAAAATGACTTACTTTCAGCGGAGAATTTATGTCTGACTTATCATTGCTTGCCCTGATTGGTGTGCTGTCCATTTGTTGTCAGTGGTTAGCGTGGCGCATTAAGCTGCCGGCAATACTGCCTTTGCTTATTTGTGGCTTATTGCTGGGACCCACTCTGGGGTTATTGGAGCCGGATGCGTTATTTGAAGATTTGCTCTTTCCTTTTGTCTCTCTGGCGGTAGCCGTTATTTTGTTTGAAGGCAGTCTCACGCTGAAGTTTGAAGAAATTCGCGGGCATGGCCGAATGGTAACCAACCTGGTCAGTATTGGTATGTTGGTTACTTTCGTGGTCATTGCAGTTTTGACGCATTTCATTATGGGTTATGGCTGGGAAATTTCGGCGTTATTTGGTGCGTTAGTTGTGGTAACAGGCCCCACAGTTATTCAACCAATGATACGCTCTATTCGGCCTATCAATAAGCTCGCTAATATTTTGCGCTGGGAAGGGATTATTATTGACCCGCTCGGTGCCTTGCTGGCGGTATTGGTGTATGAATTTATTATCGCCAGTCAGGACGTTGCTTTCCTACATGCGCTTCAGGCGTTCGCGACAACTGTTGCTCTTGGTTTTGCTTTAGGTTGGGGAGCTGCTCGCTTGTTAGGTCTTGCACTGGGCAGAGGTTGGTTCCCGCATTACTTACAGAATGTTGCAACGCTCACTATCGTATTGGGTGTTTTCGCTCTGTCGAATGCCATACAGCATGAATCCGGTCTATTAACCGTTACGGTTATGGGTATGGTTATGGCCAATACCCGTAATCTGAATATGGAAGAAATACTGGAGTTTAAAGAAACACTCAGTGTATTGCTGATTTCTGCTCTGTTCATTATTTTGGCTGCACGACTAGATTTCGCTGAATTTGATGCGCTGGGAATGCCCGCGGTTATTCTGCTGGCCATTATTTTGTTTGCAGTAAGACCTTTAGCCGTATGGCTTTCAGCTATAGGAACCGAGCTGAGGTTCAAAGATAAGGTTTTATTATCCTGGATTGCGCCCAGAGGTATTGTCGCGGCCGCTGTTTCGGCGTTATTTGCTTTGAAAATGGAAGAGTCGGGCTGGACTGAAGCCGCGGCGGTTGTTCCTTTAGTTTTCCTGGTAATAATGACAACGGTTGTCTTACAAAGCTTAACGGCGAAGCCATTAGCCCGAATGTTGGGCTTATTAGAGCCCTCAGCCAAAGGTTTTTTGATTTTTGGGGCCAACCAAATGGCTCGGGCAGTTGCTAAAAGTTTACAGGAGAGCGGTATTCCTGTGCGCCTGGCAGACACCAACTGGGAGAATATTAAGCTGGCCCGTATGGACAATTTACCGGTGTACTTTGGTAACCCTGCCTCGGAGCATGCTGCCAATAATATTGATTTGACCGGCCTTGGAAGGCTATTAGTCATGTCTCCCTATAAACAACTTAACCCACTTGTATCAATGTACTACCAGGACTGGTTTGGCTCTAAGAAAGTGCATGGGCTAAATGGCGGTGAGCAGGATTATCGTGCCAGCCACCAGCTAACTGAAAGCTACCGAAAGACACTTAACTTATTTGGCGAAAGTGTTACCTATTCGAAACTTGCCAGCCTTAACTTTAAAGGGGCGAAAATTAAGTCTACGCCCATTACCGATAGCTTCAGTTTCGCTGATTATCAACAGAAATATGGGACAAGAGCGTTACCGATGTTTGCGCTGGATGACGCAGAAAAGGTTTATATTTTTACCACGGAGCGTGAGTTGATTCCTCAGCCAGGGTGGACTGTAATTGCCATGATTTCAGCGGAGCCTGAAGAAAATGATAGCGAAAAAGGCGGCGAAAAGGGAACAGACTGACGTTGTTGGCTGCCCTCAGTGTGACTGGGTAAGCCAACGAACCGAGCTTTCAAAACGTGAGCATGCTGAGTGCCCACGTTGTGGGTATTTTCTGGAAGGTGCGGCCACCAGGCATCACACCCTGGTGGCTATAGCGGCAGCAGCTTTAGTCTTACTGCTGGCTAGCTTACAGGTCAACTTTATCAGCTATTCGGTAACCGGCTCTGAGCAATCGATGACGTTGATGGATGCAGCCTGGCAGCTTTCCTTTTTTCACGAAAAAGTATTGGCCGTTTTAGTCCTTTTGACTGTTATTCTAATTCCCGTTTTGTACCTTGTTAGCCTTATATGGGTGTACAGCCAGATCCATAATTCGGGCAGTAACCGATTAAACCGATACTTCCTGCGTTTAATGGAGCATTTGAAACCCTGGCTAATGACTGATGTTTTTTTACTCGGGACTCTGGTGTCATTGGTGAAAATATCGGGTCTGGCAGAGGTTCGTTTACTTGAGGGGTTTTGGGGCTTCAGTGTTTTTGTCGTTCTACTATTGTATGTGTACGAGCGAGCTAAACGTACACCGATATGGGACTACTATATGGCGGCATCCCGACCCAATATACATGTGCAAGCTGGAATGACAGCAAATGAGCAGGGGGTGCAGACTTGCCCACTTTGTCACGCCTTAAATTCTAAAGATGCCGGTAGATGTTATCAATGCACCGAGCCGCAGAAGACAGCGTGGTGGCGGAAGCCGGGGACAACTTTGGCATTAATTTTTGCTGGCGCTATTATGCTAATTCCGGCGCACTGGCTGCCGGTAATGGAAACGGTACGGTTTGGCAACGAGCAGCCTGCAACCATTATTGGCGGGGTTACTGAATTATGGCAGGCCGGGGATAAGCCTGTTGCTGTAATTATTTTTGTCGCCAGCCTGGTTATTCCGGTCGCGAAAGTTTTAACACTGGCTGTGTTGTTGCTACTGGCTCAAAGGCAAACGCCGGCCATTGTCCAGAATCGCTTATTATTGTTTAAAGTAACCGACTGGATAGGACGTTGGTCAATGATTGATATTTTCGTTGTAGCAATACTGGTCGCTTTAGTTCGGGGTGGGACTGTTATGTCGGTGTATCCTGGCAGTGCGGCAGTGTCCTTTGCAGCTGCTGTTGTTCTTACTATGCTTGCAGCTATGAGTTTTGATACGCGCTTATTCTGGCGAGAGGCACATAAATGACTGAAAATTCGACAACCCGGGTTCGTAAATCCGTAGGTATTTCTCCGGTCTGGATTGTGCCATTGCTGGCGCTTCTGGTCGCACTTTGGATGGTTTGGCAGGATACCCGTGGGGCAGGCCCTACCATTACTATTGAAGTTGCGGACGCTGAAGGTCTTGAAGCCGGAAAAACTCAGGTGCGGGTTCGTAATGTCGACGTTGGGCAGGTTACTGAGGTTCGGTTATCTGATGACTTCTCTTCGGCAGTGGCTGAAGTCGCTATGAATGAGGGAACCGAAAGAATGCTTAATGCCGATACGCGCATTTGGGTGGTTAAACCCAGAATTGGACGGCAGGGCGTCAGCGGTTTGGGAACCTTACTTTCTGGTGCTTATATTCGATTGCAGCCAGGAGATTCAAAAGATCAACAATTTCACTTTAAAGCATTAGAGCAGCCCCCGGTAACGCCTCAGGAAACACCGGGACGCCGTTTAACCCTCACAAGCGAAGGGCAAACAAGCGTTACTGTAGGGGACTCAGTTCAATACCAGGGGTTTACCGTTGGCCAAGTTGAACAAGCCGAGTTTTTAGTGAATGAGCGAGAAACACGTTACCAAATTTTTGTAAAAGCGCCGTACGACGAGTTAGTTACTCAAAATACACGGTTCTGGTTGCAGCGTGGGGTATCTATTCAATGGAACTCCCAGGGGCTGGACTTAGCACTTGGCTCGTTAGAGTCGCTGTTGGGTGCCAGCGTAACTTTTGGTGTGCCTGAGGGGCAGCCCAGGGGTGATAAGCTGACAGGCGAGCAGAATTTTGAGTTATTTGAAAGCCTTGAGGAAGCAAAGCAGCAAGGCTATATCCATGGTATTGACTACGTTGTACTGTTAAATGAGTCCGTTTCCGGACTGGATAAAGGTGCCCCGGTACAATTTAAAGGGGTACGTGTTGGAACGGTCAGGGAAGTCCCTTTGCGCTGGTTCCCGGATGAGAGTGAAGAAGCGCCTTTAAAGCGTATTCCGATACTGATTCGGTTTGAGCCTGAGCGTTTAAGAGGCTTGGTCGCAAATACCGATATTGAAAGTTGGAAAGATCGCTTACCTGACTTATTCGAACAAGGATTAAGAGCGAATATCAGGGCGTCAAACCTGCTAACAAATACGTTATTTGTTGATGTCAGGTTTTACCCGAATGCACAACAAGCTGATGTTGCGGAGACTTTTGCCGGGCATCCGGTCATGCCGGCTATGGCCAGTGACTTCACACGGTTAGAAGAAAAGCTGACGGAACTGATGGATAAGTTTAATGCACTTCCTCTTGAGCAAGGGTTGAGTGACTTCTCAGGAGCAATGCAGTCGGTTGATGAAACCGCACAGAAGCTGGAAAGCGTTTCTGATAGTCTGACTCGAATTGTCGAGCAGCCTCAGGTGCAACAGCTGCCAGAGTTATTGCAACAAAACCTGATTCAGTTGAAAGAGCTAACGGGCAGCGTTAGTGAAGGGTCTCCAACCCGGCAGCAACTCAACCAGACATTAAATGAAATTGAACAGCTTTCACGTGAGTTAAAGCCTGTTATTGAGCTGTTGCAGGAACAACCGAATTCACTTATTTTCAGCCCATCTGTTGAGCCTGATCCGGAGCCAAAAGCCTATGAATAATGGATTTATTGTCAGAGTACTAAAGTTGGTTGGTCTGACCGCTATAGGGGTCTTAATAACGGGGTGCTCTTCTAACTCATATGAAGTGACTCAATACCGGCTGCCTCATCTGAGCCAGTCAGCGGAGGCGCTTTGCCTGGCAAATAAACGTCCGGTTTTTGTAGGTGATTCTGCGTCAAAGCCAGGTTTGCAGCTCCAGCAAGATGAAACTCGTTGGCATAGTGCTCGTCAGCATCGATGGAGTACGCCCTTAGCTCACCAGCTGCAACGCAGTGCTCAGAGATTATTGCTTACTGACGATTGCGCCGGGAAGTTAACCATTTGGGTTGACGATTTTTACGGAAGCAATGACTCAAGAGCTGTTGTTGCCGGGCATTGGCAATATCAAAGTGCTGATGCTCAAATTGTTCTTGAGGGAGCTTTTACCGAGAAAGTTCCGCTGAGAAACGATGGTTACCCGGCGTTGGTTAATGCACTCGATACGGCATGGCTGAATGTGATGGATACGATTAGCCTGGGTGTTGGCGATAAAGTGGCGCGTTAAAAGCGCCACTCACCACTGATTTGTATACCGACTTCGTTGTCGTAACTGCTGCTATCAATATATTGCAGCGAAAGTTTAATCAACCCTGAAAACGCAGGCTCAGTTCTTCGCAGCAGAGCTCTCGATAAGGTTTCATCATTTTTCTTTTTACTGTGGCTCAGTAATGCCGTCCAGGCCGAGCCGTCAGCAGAAAACTGACGATAACTTGTCGATACGGTCTGACTTTGGCGTGGGAATGGAGATCCGGGATTACGTTGGTGATGTAAAAAGTACTGTTTTTGGTTTTCATTTAACGAGTAAAAGTCGTGCTCTGTTCCGCCATCAAGTTGACTGTATTCAACAGTCACGCTGTGGCGACGCTCAGTTGAGCCGGTCATCCATTGCGCACCCAGGGTATATGCAGGTTTGTCATCGGACTCCAGTTTACGGTCAATACCAAGTTCAGCGTAAGCTGAAAACTGATGTGATCCCCAGTCAAAACCCGTTCGGGCATCGGCTGTTAACATACGGTTATCCGGCCGGTTATCAGCACTTTGCTCAATAGCACTGATTCCAAACCACAAATGCTGAAATAACTGACTGGAAAAGCGGATACCGTTGACCTGATAGTAATCACTGTAACCATCATCCTGATAAGCACTAAACAAGCTAATTTTAAAAGGATTCATACCCGCAGGAGGATAGTCCGGAGCATAGTCGATTCGAATTTTAGGCATAGGACGTGCGTTATTTGAAAAAAGCAGACTGCTATGTTCTGCCGGCCCCCAGCGTAAAGGTAGAGAATCCAGGCTGAAACTCCAGTCGTTGAGGTTATAAGCCAGGTAACTGCCATCTAATGTTTTCTTATGGTCACCTTCGAAAGGGTCCTGACGGTAGTTTACCTGAATTCTTGCTGCCCAGTTGGTACCGTGCATACTTCTGCTTAAACTGATTTTACCTTCTTCATAAATATCATCACCGTAGTCCTGAACGACTTGCTCACTGTCCGTTGCGCCAATGTACCAACGTGTTTTAGGGCCGGTCTGAGCTTGCGAAAGTTGATGGCGTACATGCCTTAGAGCCAGTTGTTGTGTTGTGCTTAGCTCTTTTATTTCAAGCGCATCGAGCTCGGGTAAAAGGCTTTTCCAGGTAACCGGAAATTGTTGTATCGGGGTTTTAATCAGTCCAGACTCCGCCAAAACTGTCAGGCTATTTCGTAATTCGACATCATTAGCTTCAATCCAGACGGAACTGACAGCTACAGGAGTAAGAAGTAAGCTAAAACTACCGATTATGAGCGTATTGCGAATAAATGAGTTGGATGACATGAAACTGATTTGAATCCCTATGACAAATTGCATTCTATATTGCCAGAAATTTTAACACTAAGACAACGGTTTATCTGAGCTTTTCAGTTATAATGTGAAGCTCCGGAGGTTTGGTTATGACTTTTAAAAATATTTTGTTTTGCGTGCTGTTCTTGCCGCTGCTGATTGGTTGTAGCCAGGAACAGTCAACAGGTTTGCGCAGTGCGGAAGTAAAAGCACTGGATGAAAGTATGTTACCAGATGAGCGCTGGCAACTGAGTAAGGCGACAATTGAGGTTAGTTTTTGTCGGGATCGTGTTAATGAATCGTTGTTGGGATCAAAGTCTGAATTAAGAGGCTGGCGCTTGTCAGGCGAAAGCACAGCCTTTCCTCCTTATAGGAAAGAGGGCTTAAAGGCATTGGCAAAACTGTTTGAGGAAGCGGATATATTGCTATGGCAGATAGAAGGAAATGTGAGCGCTCAGCGTTACCACATTGTAAAACCTTCCGGAGATTCCAGGGGGAGCGTTGCTGATGCCGTTTTCCCCGCGGTCGTAACCTTATCTTCCATTCCAGAGGTTTGTTATGTGGCTGTGGATGACTCTGAATATTAAGAAAACTTTATTTATTGAAAATTCGTAGAGTTAGGTTGTTATTCGTAAAAATTTTCTGCGGTTCGACAGAACTCAACTAAACTTGTTACTTAAGGCGAACGCAGAGGGGATCAGTTATGTCTATCGGGTTAATTATTGAGAATAAATTGAGAGAAGCGTTCACACCAGTTCATCTGGAAGTGGAAGATGAAAGCTATATGCATTCAACCGGTGCTAATGCTGAGTCTCATTTTAAAGTGACTCTGGTAACGCCAAAATTCAGCGGGGAAAGGTTAATTAACCGACACCGCGCGGTGAATAAAATTTTAGCAGACGAATTGATGAACCATATTCACGCTTTGGCTTTGCACACCTACACGCAAGGCGAATGGGAGCAGCTAGGTGAATCTAGGCGCTCACCAAATTGCCTCGGTGGGTCAAAAATAGCGACAAATTAAGAAAAAATACGCATGTCTGATGTGTTCCTGCGTTCGCATTGGTTACAATAGCCAAAATAATGCGAACAACAGGGATACATCACTATGATCATTAAGCCAAAAATTCGCGGTTTTATCTGTACTAATGCTCACCCGGTGGGCTGTGCTGAAAACGTTAAACGTCAAATCGAATTTGTCCGTAACCAACCTCCTATTTCCAATGGCCCTAAAAATGTTTTAGTCATAGGCTGTTCAACAGGTTACGGGCTTGCGTCAAGAATTACCGCTGCGTTCGGCAGTGACGCCCATACACTGGGTGTGTGTTTTGAGAAAGAACCCACTGAAAAGAGAACAGCAACAGCAGGCTGGTACAATACCGCGGCTTTTCATCAGCAAGCGGATAAAGCCGGCTTAGCTTTCCATTCTATTAATGGCGATGCTTTTTCTGACGAAATTAAGCAGGAAAGTCTCGATTACATTAAACAAAACATGGGTAAAATAGACCTCGTGGTTTATAGCTTGGCGTCACCTAAGCGTAAAGACCCCGAAAGCGGCGAAGTCTATAGCTCCGTATTAAAGCCAATTGGCAAACAGTACACCACCAAAACTTACAACACCGATAAAGATCAGGTGCATGAAGTGACACTTGACCCTGCGACAGATGACGATATCGCGAATACCGTTAAGGTAATGGGGGGTGAAGACTGGGAACGTTGGATTAAAGCCTTGCACGACGCCGATGTGTTAGCTAAAGACTGCCAAACAACGGCTTACACCTATATTGGTAAAAAGCTGACGCTTCCAATTTATGGTCATGCGACTATCGGCCGGGCTAAAGAAGATCTTGACCGCGCTGCTTCAGAGCTGGTTTCTGAACACGATGACCTAAACCTGAAAGCTTATGTCTCCTCATTGAAGGCACTTGTTACTCAGGCAAGTTCTGCTATTCCGGTAATGCCTCTTTATATCTCTTTAATTTATAAAGTAATGAAAGAAGAGGGCACACACGAAGGCTGCATTGAACAAATTTATCGGCTATTCACAGAAGGTCTTTATAACAGCAACCCAGAGTTAGATGATGCTGGCCGCCTGCATATGGATGGTTATGAAACCAACGATAAAACTCAGGCTAAGGTCGAGGCGCTTTGGGAACAGGTAACGCAGGACAATTTCCATCAACTTGCTGATTATGAAGGCTACCATCAGGACTTCTTACATTTATTCGGTTTTGGCTTCGATAATGTTGATTACGATGCTGATATTGATCCAAAAGTAAACTGGTAAGCGTTGTGGGAAAAATGCTAAAATCCCACCGATAAGTGTGGAAAATATTTCAGGTTGCCGATAACAAGCACCCCTGGAGGGGGCTGCTTGTGTCGGTAACTATTTGATTATTCAGGTTTCCAGCCTTAGTGGCTGGTTGTGATGAATCTTCCCTTAACGAGTAGTGCAAACGCATATGATTACGATCAAGAAAGGGCTGGACATCCCTATCAAAGGGGCGCCCCAGCAAAAACTATCCGACGGTAAGGCTGTGACGACGGTCGCTACCCTAGGTGAAGAGTACGTGGGTATGCGCCCAACCATGCACGTGAAAGTCGGTGACCAAGTTAAAAAAGGTCAGTTGATTTTCGAGGACAAGAAAAACCCTGGTGTCAAATACACAGCCCCTGGTGCTGGTGTAGTTAAAGACATCCTGCGTGGTGAGCGTCGAGTACTGCAGGCCGTTGTTATCGAATTGGAAGGTGACGACAAAGTCACTTTTGATAAGTTTGATAGCGATAAACTTAACTCATTAGGTCGTGAAAAAGTTCAGGACATTTTGGTTGAGTCTGGTCAGTGGACTGCGCTTCGTACCCGTCCTTATAGTAAGACTCCGGCATTAGACGCAGAAGCAAGCGCTATCTTCGTTAATGCAATGGACACCAACCCACTAACGGGTGACCCGACTTTATTTATTAATGAAGAAAAACAAGCTTTTATTGATGGTTTGAACGTATTGTCAAACCTGACTGAAGGCAAGTTGTTCGTTTGTAAATCGGGTGATGCGGAAGTCGACACTGGCAACGCTGATGTCACTTTAGAGTCCTTTTCTGGTCCTCACCCTGCAGGTTTAGTTGGTACTCATATACATTTCTTGCAGCCTGCGAGCATTAAACGTCCTGTATGGCACATTGGTTATCAAGACGTCATTGCATACGGTAAATTATTTACCACAGGTGAAGTTTTTACTGACCGCGCAGTGGCAGTTGCTGGTGAAGGTGTTAAAGAACCTCGCTTGGTTCGTACCCGCTTAGGTGCAAACCTGCATGAGTTGACCGACGGTGAGCTTAATGGCGACAACTTGAGAATTATTTCAGGCTCAGTTTTGCATGGGCATACTGCAGATGATGATCATGCCTGGTTAGGTCGGTTCCATAATCAAGTCAGCGTAATTCCTGAAGGTAATTATAAAGAGTTTCTGGGCTGGATACGTCCTGGCTCCGATTTGCACTCGGTTACCCGCGCATACGCAGGACACTTCAATCCGAAAAAACTTTTCAGCATGACGACATCGCTGAATGGTTCTTCGCGTTCAATGGTACCTATTGGAAATTACGAGCGAGTAATGCCACTAGATATTCTGCCAACATTGCTATTGCGTGATCTGCTATCAGGAGACACTGATGAAGGTCAGCAATTAGGTTGTCTGGAGTTGGACGAAGAAGATCTCGCATTGTGCACTTATGTTTGCCCTGGGAAATATGAATATGGCCCGGTGCTGCGTGACTGTCTCACTAAGATTGAGAAAGAAGGCTAACCCATGAGCTTGAAAGACACTCTCGAGCGTATTGAACCGCACTTCGAAGAAGGCGGTAAATACGAGAAGTGGTACGCGCTTTACGAAGCCGTAGCCACTGTTTTGTACACACCTGGTACCGTGACTAAGTCGGCTACGCACGTTCGTGACCGTATCGACCTTAAGCGCATTATGATTTTGGTGTGGATGATGACCTTCCCGGCTATGTTCTGGGGTATGTATAACGTTGGTAACCAGGCTGCTATGGCCTTGGCTAATGGTTATGAACTTGCTGATATCTGGCAGGTTGGCTTGTTCCACCTGTTTGGTGGCGAGTTGGGGGCTGACTCTGGCTGGATAGCCAAAATGTGGTATGGCGCCTGTTTCTACCTGCCAATTTATGCGGTGACCTTTATTGTCGGTGGTTTCTGGGAAGTACTGTTTGCGTCAATTCGTAAGCACGAAGTTAACGAAGGTTTCTTTGTTACTTCGGTTTTATTCTCATTGATTCTACCGGCAACAACGCCGCTATGGCAGGTTGCTCTGGGTATCACTTTTGGTGTCGTTATTGGTAAGGAAATTTTCGGTGGTACTGGCCGTAACTTCCTTAACCCGGCACTAACGGGTCGTGCATTTTTGTACTTTGCTTACCCTGCAAGCATGTCTGGTGACTCAATCTGGACCGCGGTTGATGGCTTCTCAGGTGCGACTAACCTGGGTAAAGCTGCTTTGGGTAATATGAATTACGGCGACACCGAGCTTTGGTGGGATGCGTTTCTAGGAAACATCCAGGGCTCAGTAGGTGAAGTTTCTACACTGCTAATTTTGATTGGCGGTTTAGCATTAATTTATTTCCGTATAGCCTCCTGGCGTATCGTGTTGGGTACTTTTGTCGGTATGGTTCTGTTCTCCGGATTATTGAACCTGATTGGCAGCGAAACTAACCCAATGTTCGCGATGCCTTGGTATTGGCACTTAGTATTGGGTGGTTTTGCCTTTGCGATGATGTTTATGGCAACTGACCCGGTTTCTGCGTCCTTTACTAATAAAGGGAAGTTCGCGTACGGCTTGTTGATTGGTTTTATGACGGTCATGATCCGTGTTATTAACCCGGCATTCCCGGAAGGCATCATGTTGGCCATTTTATTTGCTAACGTATTTGCACCGTTATTTGACCATTTTGTAGCACAGGCAAATATCAAACGGAGGTTAGCGCGTAATGGCTAAGAAAAATGAGAGTTTAGGCAAGACCGTTGGTGTCGTGCTAGCGCTTTGCCTGGTTTGTTCAATTGTTGTTTCTGGTGCTGCTATTGGTCTGAAGCCAATGCAGGAAAAGAACGCTGCTCTTGATATGCAGAAAAACGTTCTGGATGCTGCCGGTATTCTAAAAGCCGATACTGATATCGTTGAAACTTATAATCAGCGCATTGACACTATGGTTGTCAGCCTTGAAGATTTAAGTGTGAAAGATGATGTTGACCCCACATCGTTCAGTAATCGTAAAGCAGCTGGTGACCCTGAAACCAGTACTAAGCTTGAGAAAAAGAACGATCCTGCAGGCATCGGAACGCGTGAAAACTTAACACAAATATATTTGGTTAAGAGTGAATCTGGTGAAACAACAGGTCTGGTGCTGCATATACGTGGCCAAGGTTTGTGGGGAACCATGTACGGACTGCTTGCGTTAGAAGACGACTTTGACACCGTTAAAGGTGTTAACTTCTACGAGCATTCAGAAACACCAGGACTAGGCGGCGAAATTACGAATCCTAACTGGGTTAAATCTTGGGAAGGTAAAGAAGTTTACGGTGAGGACGGTAACGTTCAGTTTGAAGTAGTAAAAGGTGGCGCTAGCGATGAGCACGAAGTTGATGCTTTATCGGGTGCAACTTTGACTAGTAATGGTGTGGAATACCTAATTCAATTCTGGATGGGCGAAAATGGTTACGGTCCATTACTCAAGAAACTTCGTGAGGGAGAGTTGAACAATGGCTAGTGTAAAAGAAATGAAGTCCGTTTTATTCGGACCGATATTTGCCAACAACCCCATCGCACTGCAGATTCTTGGTATCTGTTCTGCATTGGCTGTAACATCGAAAATGAGCAACACCCTGGTTATGTGTATTGCATTAACCGCGGTTGTCGCATGCTCAAACTTATTTATTTCGATCATCCGTAACCACATTCCGTCAAGCGTTCGTATCATTGTTCAAATGACGATTATCGCAAGTTTGGTAATTGTGGTAGACCAAGTACTCAAGGCATACGCCTACTCAATTTCTAAAGAGTTATCGGTGTTTGTTGGCTTGATCATTACTAACTGTATCGTTATGGGCCGCGCTGAGGCTTACGCGATGAAGAGCACACCGTTTATGTCGTTATTAGACGGTATTGGTAATGGTTTAGGTTACTCTATCGTGTTACTTGTGGTTGGTTTTGTGCGTGAACTCTTTGGTTCAGGCAGCTTGTTCGATGTGCAGATTTTACCGCTGGCATCACAAGGTGGTTGGTTCGAGCCTGTTGGGCTTCTGCTAATGCCTCCAAGCGCCTTCTTTATCATTGGTGGTTTCATTTGGGTACTACGTACCTTCCGCACTGAACAAGTTGAACCTAAGGAGTAATGGTCATGGAACAATATATCAACCTGTTCATCCGCGCAGTTTTTATTGAAAACCTGGCGTTGTCATTCTTCTTAGGTATGTGTACTTTTCTGGCAGTATCTAAGAAAGTTAAGACAGCATTCGGTCTGGGGGTTGCGGTTATTGTGGTCTTGGGTATTTCGGTACCGGTAAACAATATTATTTACCACAATATCCTAGCGCCCGGGGCCCTGGATTGGGCCGGTTTCCCTGATGCGGATCTAAGCTTTTTGAAGTTTTTGACCTTCATCGGTGTTATCGCGGCGTTGGTGCAAATTCTGGAAATGACGCTGGATAAATACGTGCCCGCACTTTACAACGCGCTGGGTATATTCCTGCCCCTGATAACTGTTAACTGCGCTATCTTCGGTGGCGTAGCCTTTATGGTCGAGCGTGACTATAACTTTGGTGAATCAGTCGTGTTCGGAATTGGCAGTGGTGTTGGCTGGGCTTTAGCAATTGTTGCTTTGGCTGCAGTACGCGAAAAACTGAAATATGCAGATGTACCTGATGGCTTACGTGGCTTAGGTATTACTTTTATTTCAGTGGGTCTGATTGGTTTGGGCTTTATGTCGTTCTCCGGCGTATCCTTATAACCAGTGTGTTGAATCGGTAAAAGAAAGGTACGAATCGATGCAAGAGATATATCTCGGTGTAGGGATGTTTACTGTCATCGTACTGGTTTTGGTTGCGATTATCATGTTCGCAAAATCAAAATTGGTACCTCAAGGTGACGTGGAAATCCTGATTAATGACGACGAAGACAAAAAGATCGTGACCCAACCTGGAACGAAGCTTCTGGGTGCTTTGGCAAACGCAGGCATTTTCGTGTCGTCTGCTTGTGGTGGCGGTGGTTCATGTGGCCAATGTCGCGTTACGGTTAAAGAGGGTGGCGGTGATATTCTGCCAACAGAGCTTGACCATATTACTAAGCGTGAGGCTCGCGAAGGCTGCCGTCTTTCATGTCAGGTTAACGTTAAACAGGACATGAAAATTGAATTACCAGAAGAAGTCTTCGGTATTCGTAAGTGGGACTGTACGGTTAAATCGAATGATAACGTAGCCACTTTCATTAAAGAGTTCATTGTTCAGTTGCCGGAAGGCGAAGAAGTACCATTCCGTGCGGGCGGCTTTATTCAAATTGAAGCTCCGCCTCATCATGTGAAGTACAAAGACTTTGATATTTCTGAAGAATATCACGCTGACTGGGACCGTTTTGGTTTCTTTGATGTTGAGTCTAAGGTTGACGAAGAAGTTGTACGTGCTTACTCAATGGCGAACTACCCAGATGAGAAAGGCATTATTATGCTGAACGTTCGCATAGCAACGCCGCCGCCGAACGACTTAAGTCTGCCAGCGGGTAAAATGTCATCGTACATTTTTAGTCTGAAACCGGGCGATAAAGTCACTATTTCTGGTCCATTTGGCGAGTTCTTTGCTAAAGAAACAGAGGCAGAAATGGTCTTCGTTGGTGGTGGTGCTGGTATGGCGCCAATGCGTTCGCATCTTTTTGATCAACTGCGTCGCCTGAAGACTGATCGCAAGATTTCATTCTGGTACGGTGCGCGTTCGAAGAAAGAAATGTTCTATGTTGAAGACTTCGATATGCTGGCCGAAGAGAATGACAACTTTGACTGGCACGTGGCCTTGTCTGACCCTCAGCCGGAAGATAACTGGGAAGGCGATACTGGTTTTATTCATAATGTTCTTTATGAGCGTTATCTTAAAGATCATGATGCGCCGGAAGACTGCGAGTTCTACATGTGTGGACCTCCGGTCATGAACGCTGCCGTTATCAATTTGTTGAAAGACTTAGGCGTCGAAGACGAGAACATTATGCTGGATGACTTTGGTGGTTAATCCATGATGTTCCTGAAAGTATCGAACGCTAAAATTTGGCTAGCCCTTATGGGGCTGGCCTTTTTAGTTTCTTGCTCAGATGCACCAGAAAAAATTGCATTTAGCGGCGAAACAATGGGAACAACTTACAGTGTTACGCTATACACTAAAGACCCCAGACACAATCAAGAAGAGATTAAGCGTAAAGTTGATATTGTGCTGGAACGTGTAAACGCCCAGATGTCGACTTACGACCCGAATTCTGAACTGTCTCAATTTAATCAATTTGAAAGTACTGAGCCGGTAGTTATTAGCCGTGAGCTTGAGCGAGTGGTGACTCGTGCTTTAGAAATTGCAGAGCAAACCGAGGGTGCTCTCGATATAACGGTTGGGCCCTTAGTTAACCTTTGGGGCTTTGGTCCTCAGGCGAGGCCGGAAGAAGAGCCGTCTGACAAAGAACTACAGACCGTTCGTGAAAAAACAGGTTACCAGAAGCTACGTGTTGAGAACCATCAACTGATCAAAGACAACCCCGAGATGTATGTCGATTTATCAACAATAGCAAAGGGCTATGGTGTTGACCGAGTTGGCCATTTACTCGATCAGCTGCGGATAAAGCAGTATCTTGTGGAAATTGGTGGTGAAGTTCTTACCAAAGGCGGTAAGCCTGATGAAGCGTCTTGGCGGCTGGCTGTCGAAAAACCGGTTTCTACGGAACGAGCCGTGCAACGTGTTGTCCAATTTAAAGACGGCGCGTTGGCAACATCCGGTGATTACCGAAACTACTTTGAAGAAGATGGGCGTCGCTATTCACATATTATTGATCCGGCGACAGGCTACCCAATACAGCATAATCTAGTTTCGGCATCGGTTTATACCGACGATACGATGTCTGCTGATGCTTATGCAACGGCTTTACTGGTTATGGGAACCGATAAAGCAAAAGCATTTGCGCGGAAACAGAATTTAGCAGTCATGCTCATCTATAAAACAGAAGAGGGTTTTAATGAGTATATCAGCGACGCATTCAAGCCGTTGTTGAGCGAGCAGGAGTAGGAGTTTTAATGCAAACCTTTATAATGGTATTCGCTTTGTTTGTAATCGTTGTACTGGCGATGGCCATTGGTTATATGGTGCAACGAAAAACAATTTCTGGCAGCTGTGGTGGCATTGGTGCATTAGGCATGGAAAAGGCCTGTGACTGTGACAACCCTTGCGAGAAACGCAAAGAGCGGATGAAGAAAGAAGAAGTCTGGAAGGAAAATCAGATTCATTGACCCTTTTAGTAAAAAAGGTTATAAACATATAACTTTTTGGTAAGTAGGAGGGTGGCATGAAACCAATCGATATTCAGACAAATGCAAATGAGCTTTATCTGGATTGTAACGCCACCACTCCTGTACTTCCTGAAATTATTGAAGCGGTATCCCATACCATGGAAACCGTTTTCGGTAACCCATCAAGTAGCCATATTACTGGCCTGAAAGCACGATATATTCTGGATACAACCCGTCAGCTAGCGCGAAAGACTGTTGGTTTAACCTCCGGTCGGCTTATTTTTACCAGCGGGGCAACAGAAGGGATACAAACCGCGGTTGTGTCCGCAATATACGCCGCGATGCAAGCCGAGCCTGGCAATAGAAAAACGCTGTTACTTTACGGTGCCACTGAGCACAAGGCTGTGCCGCAGGCGCTGGAGCATTGGAACAAGCTTTTAGGGTTAAATGCGCAATTGGTTGCTATTCCTGTGAATAGACAGGGGGTGTTAGACACTCAGTTTATTGCTCAGCACGCAAAAGATGCAGCAATGATATGTACCATGGCGGTAAATAATGAAACCGGAGTTGTGCAGGACCTTGAGCAATTAGAAAAGGTTATCCGTCAGCACAACCCGAATGTTCCCTGGATGGTCGACTGTGTTCAGGCATTAGGTAAGAAGGCGTTGAACCTGGATGCTACCACCATTGATTATGCGCCTTTTAGTGGTCATAAATTGTATGGGCCAAAAGGCATAGGATTTATGGCGGTCAGAGACGCTGCGCCTTATACACCCCTGATAATTGGTGGTGGGCAGGAGTCAGGGCAACGCTCAGGAACAGAGAATTTACCGGGAATTGCGGCGTTGAATGCGTTGTTTGAGTTAATGCAGGACGAGAGTAATAACCGTTTTCAGAACGATGATACTCTGCAGAGTTACCGAAACCAGCTGGTTGATGCCCTAAGCACAGCTTTTCCTTCGATTGTATTTAATCATGACTTAGACATTTCAGTGCCTACCACACTGAACTTCTCGGTAGAAGGTGTCGCGTCTCGCGATATTATGGATGTTTTTGATGCCTGCCAGATAAGAGTGAGCTCGGGCTCGGCTTGTAGCTCAAAGGTGACAAAAAGCTTTGTGCTGGACGCCATGGGGCTAGAGGAATGGCGCAGTGGTTCGGCTATTCGGTTATCTTTTGGGCCTGCCACTCGACAGGAAGAAATTAATGAAGCCTGTGTTCGAATCCAGCAGGCTGCGGATGCATTACGAAATTCCTGCCTGATTGTAGCGGATACAAACAACGATAATGACGCTAAACTCGATGGTGTTGTTCAACTCAAATACGATGATCACTGTTGTTATTTGATTATTGACCGCGAGGCCAGGGAAATTGCGGTCGTTGACCCACATCCCGCATTAGCCGGACGAATTGAGAATATTGTCAGCTGCCAGCATTACCGTGTGAAAGCTGTTGTTTGTTCAGCTGCAGATTCAGTAATGAGTCAGTCAATTGAGTTGCTGTTGCCGATACTTATACCGTCTCAGTCTATTGATGAATATGACGTATTCGGCTGGCCTAAAACCGCGACCGGAGTATGTGATGTGGCTCCTGTTGAATGCGAAGACAGCGTCATAGGCTGTATTAGTATCGGTGAACGCAGGTTGTTCCGTGTCGGCACGCGTAATCCTGTTTATGTTCTGAGCGAATCGGCGACACTTAAAGCTTTGGTTCATTCTGACTTTTTATTTACTGGTGCGGAAGCGTCACCTCAAACTTACGAAAGTTTCATGAGTGAGAATACGCTTATTTGTCCCGGACGTGACCCTGAGCATCACCTTGTTTACACACCTTGTGAATTAAGTGGTGACTGTCGTGTTGACGATGGCGTTAATATTCCTATTGGGGATACCGACGAGTTTTGGCATCGAAAAGATCTTGTCATTGTTGATGTTCGGGAACGGCAAGAACACGTGTTAACGGACTTGCCCTGCTGTGCAGAGGTCATTAATGTCCCGCTTACCGAAGTTGCTCAGTTCATACACAGCAACCCTCATTTGCGTGAGCGCGACATTATTTGTTTGTGTCGTTCAGGAAACAGAAGCCAGGTTGTGGCTAACGTATTGAAGCGACATGGCTTTAATAGCCGTCATCTATTAGGGGGCCTGGCTCTGCTTGGCGCCCCTGCCGCATAAGTGGCCTTTAAAGCTTTGTGCGTTCTTGCGGCGCCTGCCATTGCAAGCGACCAACATATCCGTCTTTACCGACCAGCCAGCAACTGATGTCGTCGTGGCACTGGATGTTCCAGATATTGGAATCAGACAGTTTAAACCACTCGTTGTTGTCCAGGTTAAGGGCAGCAGCACCCTGAGGGTTAGAGGTCAGTAGCCAGGAGCCGTTGTGATCAATCAGGCTTAAGCTGTAAAGTGCCCCGTTTATTGGTGGTTCCGACAGAGCAATAAATTCTTCATTTTGATAATGCCACAAGCGATCTTCGTTGCTGGAAGCATCGTTTAAGTCACCACCGGCAATGTAAAAAGTTTTCTCATTAACTGGCCACACGCTGGTGATACCGGCCATTGGACCCGCCTGCATTGGTGTTTCTACTACTCGGAAGCGAATTCCGAAGGAACCTTTAATCAATACTCTGGCTTTATCGGCGTTACCGGTTGCTATCATCCAGTTGTCATTATTAAAACGTGCGCAACTGCCACTTGACGCGAAACCACCTTCATTTGACTGAGGAGGCTCAGATACAGCGCTGCGTACTTGCATCCAGTTACGGCCGTCGGCACTACGGACCATGCGCCACTCGTCACCAACACTGTCACCATGCACCCAGGCTTCACCACTGGGCGAAAGCGCCATACAATTAAAGAAGCTGTCTGATTCGCCGCGGTAACGTAAACGCCAGCTATTGCCACCATTTTCAGTGTAATAGATGCGGGACTGACCACCATTACCAACACTGAGCGCATAGGCACGGCGATCATCTATTGCTTCAATATCTCTGAAATCAAGATCTTCGGGGCCCGGCTGAAAATATTGCCAGCTTTTACCCGAGTCCGTGGTTCTGGCTACAGTTCCCTTTTCACCGGAAAGCCATATTGTATTGCGGCTTACAGGGCTGACGCCCACCCAATGTTGTTGTCGAACATTATCAAATATCTCTATTTCCGGCGGTTGAGCCACCGCCGGAATACTTAATAATGCGCTGAAGGGCAAAGCAAGCTTGAGTGCATTTATGGCTTGCTGCTGTAGCTTCGATGTCATAGACGTGACCTAATTAATTATGCATGTTATTGAGTGTAACACGTTTCTTTTTAACCGATACGTCAGTTCAAAGCCTTCAGTTCACTGAGCATCAAAACACAGTCCGTTATCGGAAATGCTGTCGTCACCCATTAAATATAAATAAGTTGGCATTAGGTCTGCTGGTGTCTTTAATGACTTAGGATCTTCCGCCGGGTAGGCTTTAGAACGCATCGAGGTGCGCGTGGCTCCCGGGTTAATTACATTGGTCCGTAGCTTGGTACCTTCGTATTCGTCAGCAATAACTTGTGCCATACCCTCGGTTGCAAACTTACTGATTGAATAAGCGCCCCAGAAGGCACGACCTTTTCTGCCGACACCCGAAGAAGTAAAGACTAACGATGCACTGGAGGACTTTTCCATTACCGGAATAAGTGCCTTTGTCATGGCAAATTGGCCGGTGACATTAACTTGCATAATGTCATCCCAACTGTCTTTTTCGATATGAGTAAAAGGGGAAAGGATTCCCAGCAGACTGGCATTATGCAGTACACCATCTAATTTACCGAACTGATCCGCTATAGTTGCTGCCATATCGCGATAGTGATTTTCCGTTGCGCCTTTTAAATCCAGAGGAATAATTGCCGGTTGCGGACTTTCCTGAGCAATAATTTCATCGTAAACCGCTTCTAATTTACTGACCGTGCGGCCAAGTAAAATAACCGAAGCGCCGTGTTTGGCAAAGCTTAGAGCCGCCTGACGGCCAATGCCGTCACCGGCACCAGTAACTAAAATCACTTTATTTTTCAAAAGCTCAGGACTTGCCTGATAATCATGTACGGTTTTAATTTCCATAACAGTTTCTTAATACCATTGGACTGTGGTCGGGTGAGTAGGCTATTGTAACGATAATCGAGTAACTTCTCAGCAAACGAACGAAAAATCGGTAAAAAGCCTTTCATCTTAATTCATACAGGTGTATAAAAATCGTTAAGAGAAGGCATAGAATAACAAAACATAAAAAAGGATTGGGGATACCTCATGAAGAAATTATTACTCCCACTTGCGATTGGTTCTGCTCTTAGCCTGGTAGGCTGTGGTAGCGGTGACGAAGCGCCTATTACGGAAAGTGAAGTTAATGTTGCAGCATCACGCGTGGTGTTTGATCCGTCAAACGGCGCGTTATCTGCGCCAACGAACATACTGTTAAGTGGTTCAGTTGACGGCACATTGAACTTACCTGTTGCTGACGCGACAGACACGGCTAACCCTCAGGTTGCTATTAATGCACTTGATGGTTGGGGAACTCACTCGACATTAACCTTTGACTTCTCGTTGCCGGTTGACGAAAACGGTGAACAAGTCATCATAGAATCGGCTAGCCTGGAAGCACAAGGCTCTATACGTGTCTTTGAAACCATTCAGGGCGGCAGTGACGTTTCGGCTGGCTGTGCGGCAGCTAACCCGGCTGCGGTATGTGCGGTAACCGGTGAGCTTCAGCATGGTACTGATTTTATTGTTAAAGCGACAGGCGAAGGCAGTGTTGCGGTTGTTCCTTTACGTCCATTTAAGCCAGCTACCGGCTATTTGGTTGTATTGACTAATAATATTCAGGACTCACTTGGACGTGATGTTAAACCGTCACAGACTTATACCTTGATGAAGCGTGATGCGGAAGAGAATCCAGTATCCGGTGATGCAAGCGCATTAGCTTTACAAGGCTTGGTCAATAGCTATGAAGGCGCTCTTGCGCAGTATGGCGTTGACCCTGAAGGTGTTATTTATAGCTCCAACTTTACCACACAGTCTGTGGGTGAGGTTCTGGGCGTAACGAAAAGTTTATTAGGGCAGCAGGTTGCTGCGTCTAACCCACCTGTCATGCAGGCTGCTCCTCAGGGTTATACGTTAGACGTTGTGTTATCCGGCGCAGGAATTGAAGATCCAAATGCGTTGGCTGCGGCAAGCGCGGCTAAAGTCTATGGTGGACAGGTTGATTTACCATACTACTCTCCGCTACCTAGCGCTGAGAATCCAACGGCACCATTAACTGGTCGCTGGACTGCACAGTGTGACAGCCCTGCAGCTATCCTGAACGGGCTTCAGGCGGGTGAAATTGACCCGGCTGCTGAAGGTATTAGTGCAGAAATGGTTGACGACCCTTCATTAATGCTGCCACCTAATGCGTGTTTTGATATTGAAGGTGTCGACGAAGAGCGTCATCTGACTAAGTACAATCCGGTACCGGAAAAGCAGGGTGACCAGACTGTTGAAGCCTTTGTTACGATTCCTGATTTAGCAACCGCTAATGGCGTTCGCGCTCAAATGGGGCTGGAACCTCTAACTGCTCCTGAAAACGGCTGGCCTGTTGTGATTTTCCAACACGGTATTACTGGTGAGAAAGAAAATGCTGCGGCAATTGCAGGCACTTTTGCAGTAGCCGGTTTTGCGACAGTAGCTATAGACCACCCGTTACACGGCGGACGCGCCTTCGATGTTGATGGCGATGGTACTGATGATATTGATGCATCCAGTGAAAGTGGTGTTACTGCTTATATGAATTTGAGCAGTTTGCTGACAACGCGTGATAATTTGCGCCAGTCAATTACTGACCTTATTGGGTTGCGTTTAAGCCTGAACTACTTCCAGTCGCTGGACGGAGAAGAGTTGAACGGTCAGGATGTTCACTTTGTAGGACACTCTCTGGGCGCTATTGCTGGTACTGGTTTCACGGCGCTGGCAAATACCTCTTTTGGTGATAATAACCCTTTAGCGGCACTTGACGGACAATTTGCTGTGCAGGCTTCGAGCTTAGGTATGCCGGGTGGTAGTCTGGCTAACTTCTTACTAGCGTCTGACAGCTTTGGACCGACGATTAAAGCGACTTTACTGTACTCTTCTAACGCAGAGTTCAAGGCTGCAGCTGATCAGGCTATTGCTGGTGGCGCTACATTAGAGCAGTTCTACGCAGGTTTCATGGAGCAAGCATCTGCCGAGCAGGTTGCGCAAATCAATGCAACCTTTGAGCAGTTCGCATTTGCAGCACAAACTGTTGTCGACTCGGGAGACCCGGTTAACTACGCAAGTGGTGTCGTTGCTTCTGAAACGCCTGTATTCATGATTGAAGCCATTGGTGACTCGGTTATTCCAAATGCTGTTGAGAATAAGCCGCTGGCAGGAACTGAACCTCTAGCGACATTGCTTGGCCTAGAAGGTATTTCATCCACGACCACATCTGAAGATGGTACGCCGGTATCGGGTATTGTTCGCTTCGGTGGTGATGCAGAGCACGGTTCGCTGGTTGACTCCTCAGCGTCAGGAGCGGTAACCGCTGAAATGCAGCAGCAAATTGCGTTCTGGTTTGCTGCGGACATGATGCAATTACCAGTAACTAACGAAGAAGTGGTAGAATAACTCTCAGGTTATTGAACATTAAGTATTCAAAGGCCGGCAACTATGCTGGCCTTTTTCGTTTTAGGAGAGTGGTATGGACTTTGTTGCTGATATTGGAAGCTTTTTGCTAAAAGCAGCCATTATTGTGGTAGCGATTGGCTTTATTGTAGGGTTATTAGCTCAGGCGGCGCAGAAGCAGAAGAAGAGCAAAGGTGACCTGCAGGTAACCCATTTGTCTAAAGAGCTGAACGAACTCAGTGAGCAGTTAAAAATTGAACTGATGGACAAAAAAGCTCAGAAAAAAGCATTGAAAGCGTTAAAGAAGAAGAAAGCGACAGAGAATAAAGAAAAGCGGCTTTTTGTTATAGACTTTAAAGGCAGTATGGACGCTAAAGAAGTTGATAGCTTACGCCATGAAGTCAACGCAATTCTGAACCTGGCCACTGAGAAAGATGAAGTACTGGTGAGATTAGAAAGCGGTGGTGGTGTCGTCAATGGTTATGGTCTGGCGGCGGCTCAGTTACAGCGGTTGAGAGAACAAAAGCTAACGGTCAATGTTGCTATTGATAAGGTCGCAGCAAGTGGCGGTTATATGATGGCTTGCGTTGGTCACAAGCTCATGGCTGCGCCTTTTGCTTTTATTGGTTCCATTGGTGTGGTGGCACAGATACCTAATTTTCATCGGTTCCTGAAGAAGCATAATGTTGACTTTGAGCAGTTAACAGCAGGTGAATATAAACGCACTCTGACGCTATTTGGTGAAAACACCGATGAAGGGCGTCGTAAGTTTAAGCAGGACTTAGAGGCCATTCATCGCCAATTTAAGTCTTTTGTGCAGGAGAATCGTGCCGAACTCGATATTGATAAAGTTGCTACCGGGGAGGTCTGGTCTGGCCAGGAAGCGAAAGAGCTGGGCTTGATTGACGAGGTAACTACCAGCGACGCGTGGTTAATGAAGCAACATAAAGGTTTTAATGTACTTCAGTTACAGTATGTTATTCGTAAACCGCTGAGTGAGCGTTTTGCTAAAGGTATGTCTGTCATCATTCATACACTTAAGACTTCATTAACTCGGTCAGATGTCTCACAATAAAAGGTATTCAGCCCAGCTTTGCAGTTTTATAGCTGTTTATTTAAAGGCTTTCTGCTAGGCTGTTGCAGTTTTTTAAGAATGAATAATAAAGGACGCTTATGAGCGAAAAGAAAAAACTCAGTCTGACTAGCCGCATTGTCATAGGTATGGTCGCTGGGATCATTCTCGGTACTTTTATTCGTTACGTTGCCGGCGATAACGCCTGGGTTTCGTTGTATTTAACCAATGGCCTTTTTGACGTTGTAGGCCAAATATTCATTACCTCATTAAAAATGCTGGTTGTTCCGCTGGTGTTTGTATCACTGGTTGTCGGTACCTGCTCGCTGAGCGACCCCAGTAAACTCGGACGTTTAGGCGGTAAAGCTGTTGGTATGTATATGATAACCACAGCAATAGCCATTACCTTTGCAATTACCGCGGCCATTTTGGTTCAACCGGGGTCGGGTATTGAACGTGCTTCTGATGCTGATTTTGAACCCAGTGAAGCGCCTTCAGTGAGTGAGGTCATTGTGAATCTGTTCCAGGACAACCCGATTAACGCGATGGCCGAAGGTAATATGCTGCAAATTATTGTGTTTGCGCTGCTGTTTGGTATATCGATGGCATTAATTGGCAAACCCGGAGAGCGTTTAAAAGGCTTTTTTGACGATCTGAACGCCGTCATTATGAAGCTGGTGGTTATTCTGATGAACGTTGCGCCTTACGGTGTTTTTGCACTCATGGCAAAACTGTTTGCAGAAATCGGTGTGGAAATGATTGGCAGCCTGGCGAAGTACTTCTTGCTGGTTCTGTTTGTTTTATTAGCTCACGGCTTGATTGTTTATCCGCTATTTATGCGTGTTTTGGCTCGGGTAAAACCCGGTATCTTCATGCGTAAACTGCGCGACGCCCAATTATTTGGCTTCAGTACGGCCAGTAGTAATGCCACCATGCCCATTACATTAGAAACAGTTACACGCCGCTTAGGTGTCAGTAATAGCGTTGGTTCCTTCACTGTGCCTTTGGGCGCGACCATCAATATGGATGGTACGGCGATTATGCAGGGTGTGGCAACGGTCTTCATTGCTCAGGTGTATGGTCTGGACTTAGGCGTTGCTGAGTATCTGATGGTTATTATGACCGCTACATTAGCCTCAGTTGGTACGGCAGGGGTTCCAGGTGTGGGGCTTATTATGCTGGCTATGGTATTGCAGCAAGTTGGCTTACCGGTTGAAGGCATTGGCCTCATCATTGGTGTTGATCGCCTGCTGGATATGACCCGAACCGCAGTTAATGTCACTGGTGACGCGATGGTCAGCTGTGTTGTTGCGCGTTCAGAAAACGACTTCGATGAAGAAGTTTACTACGACAAAGAAGCTGGTAAAAAGTTAGAAGAGCTTTAACTTTACTGGTAAAGAACCGGTGCACGCTTAAGCGTGCGCCGGCACTCCGGAATGAAAACGCAGTTCTGTGTCTTCAGACGTAATTAATTCCGCTTCCCACTCTCTGAATTGATTCACTCTTTCCGTAATATCCGTATCACTGAGTTTTTGTGCCAATTCCAGATAATCCTGATAGTGTCTTGCTTCCGAGCGTAGGAGCGATACATAGAAGCGGGTAATATCTTCATCCAAATAGGGAGCAAGCTCTGCAAAGCGTTCGCATGAACGCGCTTCTATCAACGCGCCGATAATAAGCTTATCAATTAACGCTTGTGGTTCGTATGTACGAACATGGCTTATCAGGCTGGCGGCATAGCGAGAAGCACTGAGCTTATACAGCGGAATATCACGCGCTTGCATTATCTCAAGAACCTGCTGAAAGTGATGCAGTTCTTCCCGGATAAGGCGTGACATTTTGTCGATAATTTCGTCGGCATAAGGCTGTGACTCTGCGGCTTTTAATGCTTGAGACAGCTGCTTACTTTGTTGTATTTGCTCAATTCCACCAATGCCCCGGTAGACTAGGTTTTCGTAAGGTTGTAAAGCATCAAGCAGGGCTTGTGCATGGTCTTTATTAACTGCATAACGGCGCAGCAATAAAGCTGCACTTTGCGCAGCTTTAAGCTCACAATGTAAGTGATCAAGTAAAATGACTGGCAGGTTTTCTTCTTGGGCTGCCTGCTGAATCCACTCTTGCGGTGTTGGGCAAAGTAAAAAACAACGGATAGGCTCTAACAGCTTTAAATAAGGTTCGACGAGGCTATGATTCACAGCGATCCTTCTTGACTTAAAAATACAAAATAAATTAACAAACTCGGCGTCGTTCTATAACAAAAGGCCTTGACAGAAAAGAGGTGGTGCTGAATATTAGACACATGGGGTGAATTTTTCAGCAGTACCCGCATCAAAATTATAACGTATTTAAGAATTCGGCGGTATGACCGCGTACTATGGGGAAGTGAAGTTATGATACTGAATCATATTTGGGGCCTATACGCTCATCCAGTACAAGAATGGAAGTCTATCGACAGTAAGCGGGAAAGCTTTTTTTACTCTTGTTCTCACGTTTTATTAGTTGCTATTTTACCTTGTCTGGCGGCTTATTATGCCTCGGCTCATCTGGGCTGGAGTATTGGCGCGCGGGACTCTATTTATTTAACGCAAAACAGCGCACTTATGATGGCTGTTGCTATGTACATTGGTATTCTGGGCGCAACGTTCGCGCTGGCCTACTTAATTTACTGGATGGCAAAAACCTTCGGTGCTGATCCGAGCTTTACTAAGTCGTTAGAACTGGCTGCCTACGCGGCAACTCCGGTTATTATGTCTGGTATTGCTTCTTTGTATCCGGAACTGTGGTTTGTGGCTGTCGTTTTTCTTGGTGGTGTGGCTTATTCCGTGTACCTGCTTTACTCAGGTCTTCCGGTTATTATGCACATTCCTGAGGAGCGAGGCTTTCTTTATGCCAGCTCGGTAGTAACAGCCGGCCTTATTGCTATGGTTGTACTTATGGCAACCACCGCTATTTTATGGACCAACGGCTTCGGGCCTTCTTTCGTTTCATAAAACTGGCTTCATAAAAGAAAAATGCCCGGTTCTGCTTTACCAGAGCCGGGCATTTTTTTGTGCATTATAAGGCTTTATTTCTTTAAGTAATGTCCAGCCAGACAGGTAACCGGAGCCGCTGTCGGTTTACCGTGTTGCCAGTCACCGCCTTCAACGCCACTGCCTGCGATATCAATATGAATGTAGCTAAGTGGTTTTTCGCTGTCGATACCATGGTTATCCAGCCCGGAAACACCAACCAGGAAGGCCATAGGGAACTGGTGCCCACGAGGTGTTGTAGCTGACGGGCCATTGTTCGAGGAGAGTAAGTCGTCACACAGAGTGCGACCTTTCACGAAATCAAAGTCTTCGCGACGTGACCAGGAAATTTCAGTTGGGTCTCCGTAAACTTCGCCGGCATCAAACAGCGCCTGAGAGAGCTTCTGACGACGTGCATGGCCATTAGGTACCAGTGCGCTATAAGGTCCTTTTGACAGAGCCGCGTGCCCGGTCAGGGTGGCTACGGTGTACAGTTCGTGCTCGCCATCACTCTTCGCTGCTTCTTCACGCAAGTGAGACAGCAGGTCGGCCATAATCAGGCGGCCTTCAGCATCGGTGTTACCAATACGCACACGCTTACCACTGTGTCCGGTAATGATTTCATCCGCAACAAAGGCATCGGAACCAATACTGTTACGCACAGCACCAATTTCTGCAATCACATTCAAGTGTTCAGGTTGCAGTTCAGCCACTGTTTTAACAAAGCCCGCAACGCCTGCCGCACCACCTTTGTCACGGCTCATACCAGCCATGTGACCGCCAACTTTCAGGTCAGCGCCACCGGTGTCGTAGACGATACCTTTTCCGGCGAACATAACAGTACGTTCTGGCTTGCTGCCATGATACTCAAGGCGTATAACGCAAGGGCGGTGGCGCTCTACTGCCATTGACGAACGTCCAACCGCGGCCAGCAGCGGATACTCGTGCTGAAGTTGTTGTGAGTCGTCTATAACCGTCACTTTAACAGCGGTGTGGGCAAACGCCTGGCGGCAGTATTCAGCAAAACGAGGCGGCGCCATGCGCTCTGGCTCTGTGCCTGCTAAGTCGCGGGCAACACGTTTACCAGCTTCTACTGCCATAGCCCAGTCTGCGTCCAGCTCACCAACTAAAATAACGCTTTTAGTCGGTTCAATAGCTTCTTCACCATGCGCTTCACGCGCTTCAAGAGGCTGATAAAGTGCCTGACAAAAGCCCAGATAAGCCGCTAAAAAGGCCTGCTTATAACGCTCGTCGTTAATATTTACGTTGTTCAGTGCGATAACAGGGTGGCGGGCACCGGCATCTTGCGCCATTTTTGCGGCGGCGTGTGCGGCATCAAATACCTGGCGAACGTCGTCAAAATCACGATTCAGAGGACCAGTAGGTGCAGCAACCAGGCGTTGGCCCGGGACTCCGTCAGCTTTTAGCAGCAATGGCTGTTTGCCAACTCGCTGGTCGGTGATTTTTGCCTGTTGAATAACTTCAGCCAAGGCTGAGTCGTCAACAGAGTCAAAGTTCCCAATTAAGATAAGTGCATCAGCACCATCTTTTGAGTATGCGTCAGCTAGTGAGCTAACAATTTGCAACTGAGCAAATGCCATAGAGTAAACCTCTTAATCAGTTTGTCGGTTAAGCGCGACGCCAGCGGGTGCCTTCTGCACCGTCTTCCAGGACAATGCCCATGTTGGTTAATTCGTCACGGGCTTCATCTGCTGCAGCCCAGTCTTTATCTGCACGGGCCTGATTTCGCTTAGCAATCAACGCTTCAATTTTGGCGACATCATCGTCATCGCCCTGTAAAAATTCTTCAGGAGACTGCTGTAGCAGCCCCATAACTTCTGCAAGCTCAATCAAAACATGCGCTAACTGAGCCGCTGTGTCCGGAGCACTGTCACGGTTACGGTTAATCTCACGGGCAACTTCAAACAACACGCTCATGGCTTCCGGCGCGTTTAAGTCGTCGTCCATTGCCTGCTGAAAGCTCTGCCAGTATTGACTACGCAATGCTTCGTTAGCGGCTTGCGGTTTTATGTCACGCAATGCGGTGTATAAGCGCTCCAGAGCGGAATGCGCCTGATCCAGGTTTTCCTGAGTATAGTTCAGCTGCGAGCGATAGTGGCTCGAAAGCAGAAAATAACGAACCGTTTCAGCATCGTATTGTTCCAGTACGCTGCGAATGGTAAAAAAGTTGCCCAGTGATTTTGACATTTTTTCATTGTCGACTTGCACCATGCCACTGTGCATCCAGTATTTTACGTACTCAGAGTGGTTAGCACAGCAACTTTGAGCAATTTCATTTTCATGGTGAGGGAAGGCCAGATCTGAACCTCCGCCATGAATATCAAAGGTGGTGCCCAAGTGCTTTTTGTTCATTGCTGAACACTCAATGTGCCAGCCGGGTCGTCCTTCGCCCCAGGGAGATGACCAACTGGGCTCTCCGGCCTTTGCTGCTTTCCATAACACAAAGTCGAGCGGATCTTGTTTTGCTGAGTCGACATCAACTCGCGCTCCGGCCTGCAACTGCTCCAGGTCCTGACGACTGAGTTTTCCATAGTCATTAAAAGTGGATACATCAAACAGAACGTCACCGTTGCCGGCCTCATAGGCATTGCCGTTTTCGATGAGACTTTCAATCATCTGGATAATTTCATCCATATGGCTGGTAACGCGTGGTTCAATATCTGGGCGAACTAAATTCAGTGCGTCAAAATCCTTGTGCATCTCACCAATGAAGCGCTCGGTGACCTGATGAAAGTCTTCGCCTTTTTCAGCCGCACGTTTAATGATTTTATCGTCGAGATCAGTAATGTTGCGTACGTACTTAACATCGTAACCAAGCTTACGCAGATACCGCACGACAATATCAAAAGCGACATAAGTTCTGGCATGGCCTATATGGCAGTAGTCGTAAGTGGTAACACCACACACATAAATACCCACGTGACCGGGTTTGATTGGCTCAAATGACTGCTTCTTGCGGGTCAGGGTATTAAAGACGGTTAATGCCATAATGTGATCTCTTACTTATCTATCGGTTAGCGATGAAAACAAAGGGCTTATGATACCACCGATGGCGAGGCTCTGGTACACTATCAGCTGGTTTAGTCAATGAAACAGGTACATTCAATGCAAGTCGTTTTACATACCAATCATGGTGATATCACTTTAGAAATGCACAACGAAACAGCGCCTAAGACTGTAGAAAACTTTTTACAGTATGCCCGCGACGGTTTTTATGACGGTACAATCTTTCACCGCATTATTAATAACTTCATGGTACAGGGCGGTGGTTTCGAACCTGGCATGGAGCAAAAAGAAACACGCGATAACATCGAAAACGAGGCTCCGACAGCAAAACCGAATGTGGTTGGTTCGGTGGCTATGGCGCGCACGCCTGATCCTCATTCAGCATCGTCTCAGTTTTTCATTAATGTGAACGACAATGCCTTTTTGAACTTTCAAAATGAAACACCTAATGGTTACGGCTATTGTGTATTTGCTGAAGTTGTTGATGGTATGGAAGTAGTGAACGCCATAAAAGAAGTGAAAACCGGCTCAGCGGGCTTTCACCAGGACGTACCGGTTGAAGACGTGGTTATCGAGAAAGTCTCAGTTAACGATTAACCGATATGACCACTGGCTTTATCGCAGATTTACATTTAAGCCCGGGGCGGCCAGATATTCTGGCTGCCTTTGGTGACTTTTGTCAGCAACACCAGCACCTCGATGCGCTCTATATTCTTGGTGACTTATTCGATGCCTGGCTGGGTGACGACGATACCAGTGAATTTGCAGCAAAAGTGAAAAAACAACTGAAACAAATGACGGACAAGGGTGTGCGGCTTTACTTTATGGCCGGAAACCGTGACTTCATGGTGGGTGAACGCTTTGCCGGCGAGGTTGGCTTAACCATTCTCCCCGATGAAACGGTTATCGATTTGTACGGTGAACGAGTGTTGCTTATGCATGGCGATACACTCTGCACCTTAGATACCGGCTATTTGCGTTATCGCTCAGTTATTCAGAACCCTTTAGTTAAGAGTGTTATGCGCAACTTACCTTTGTCATGGCGTATGCGTATTGCGAACCGGTTACGGAAAAAATCCAGCAGCCAAAAGCCCGAACTAACTCCCGCACAGCTTTATAAAATGGATGCTCAGCACCCGGAAGTACTTCGTGTGATGGAGAAACACAGTGTTAATCAGTTAATTCATGGGCACACCCACCGCCCTGCGGTTCATTGTTTTACGCTTAGTGACGGCACTTGGGCAAAACGTATTGTATTGGGAGACTGGTATCAGCAAGCCAGTGTTTACCTTGTTTCTAAGTAACGTCTGCGCTTTTTTTCTTTTAACTGAGTAATATCAACCAGAACCAGTCCATCAATTGAATGGTTGAAATCCGGATCGACACCAAACTCCAGAAACTGAACTCCGCCTGGCTCGCACAGTTCCGAATACTGTTTATAAAGCGTTGGAATTGAACACCCCATATTGGCTAAGTAGCTTTTCAGCAGAACAAATTCGTTTGTGTAATTCGTACCGGTAAAGTTAGGAACAGTAGAGTAAGTGTTTAAACGATAAGGAATGTTGGCTGTAGCCATGTCGGTCTGAGCCGGGAAGTAAGTGCTGTAAAACTTGACCAGAGCAGCCTGGGCCTCCGGAGGCAGCGCATTACTGATACTGACCGAACCAAACAGATAACGGTACCTAGAGTGTTTACGTAACAATGCACCGATACCGACCCAAAGATAGTCCAGGCTGCGTTTACCCCAGTATTGCGGTTGTACAAATGAACGACCCAATTCAAGGCTTTGGGGGAGGAGTTTTTTCATTGTTGTCGTAAATTCATAAAAGCCCTGGCTGTAGAGCCCGGAATGTCCACGGGTTTCAATAATTTTTCTACTGTCACCTAAACGGTACGAGCCGGCAATTTCAAGATCATCCGGATCCCACAGAATTAAATGCATGTACCAGGTATCGTACTCATCAAGATCGCGCTTGCGCCAGGTGCCTTCACCAACTGTGCGAAAAGCAACTTCCCGTAGACGCCCTATTTCTCGCAAAATAGGTGAACTGCCGTTAAACTCATACAAATAAATCTTTTTACCGCAAGGTGTCTGCCCTAATTGCTCACAGGCTTCTATTGCCGCTTTGAGAGGCTGGCGAGGTTCCGGACGGGCAATGGCTGTTTGAGTAGGAAATATTGCTTTTTTGGACGTTCCTAAACGGTATAGATGCTTTTTAAACAGTTTAACCTGTTGGTTAATGCTGAGCCCCTGTTGAATAAAAGCTTCAGCCGGTATTTTTTGGCCAATGTGACATTTCACTTGTTTTTGCTGTTGGCGGAACATTTCTTTAACCAACAGCATTGTGGCTAACGGCTTATAAACCATCGAGGCGGTATAGAACCATGCTGAGTTGTGAGCATCGAGCCTTATCGGCAATATATCGCTCTGAGTTGCTTTGGCTATTTTTAAAAAGCCGTTTTGCCAGTGTGTGTCACGCACACCATTAGGGCGTAATCGCGAAACCTCACCTGCGGGAAAAAGAATAACGCAGCCTTCGTTATGGAGGTGGCTGTGTATGCTCCGAATGTCTTTACGGTTAGGCTTTCCTGCAAAAACGTTAACCGGCAATAACAGCGAATTAAGAGGCTCGAGTGCAGAAAGCCATTCGTTGGCGACTATTTTCACATCGCTACGTACTTCACTGACTAACTTTAGCAAGGCCAATCCATCGAGAGAGCCAATGGGGTGGTTAGCAATAATGACTAAACGTCCATTGACAGGAATGTTGTCAATTGCCTGTGATGAATAAGCGTAAGTGAAATTAAAATAATCCAGAGCATGTTCAACAAAGTCGATGCCTTCCAGCGCAGGAGAACTTCTTCCAAACTCTTGAATATCCTCTTCATGTAACAGGTTTCTCAAAAACCAGGCAGTTGGCTTTTCCAGCCAGGGTTTACCTTTAATATTGGGAAGCTTGTCGCTAACAACTTTATCAACAGATAACATAAGTGCTCCGGCTGTGCAGTTATCGATATCAAAAGTTTAAGCAGCATTAATGACAGTTTAATGACGTTAAGACACTAAAAAGGGGCCTTGCGGCCCCTGAGTCTTTAACTAAGGTTTCTCTATAAGCTTAGTCGTTAAATTGCTTACCGAAAAACGACTCTTCCAGCCACTGTGGACGTTGATCAGCGTTCGCAATCTCTTTACCAATAGCAAAGTTAATGTTGGTAAAACGCGCTCCTGCTTCGTAGTTTATATCCAGGTTCAGTCCGTCGCTCGGCTTGTGATAATGCTCGGCGAAAAACTTACCCCAGACCTCACCACCGTCTTCACCTTCAGTACGAGAATTAAAGCCCGTCATCAGGAATACGGCCGGGATGCCTTTTTTAACCAGAGTGTAGTGATCTGAACGGGTAAAAATAGCTTGTTCCGGCATTGGATCCGGGCTTTGCTCAGTATCAAATTGCTTTGCAGCCTTGCTGACCGTTTCACCCAAAGTGGAGTGTGAAGCGCCAAAAGCAATGATATCGGCAAAATCATAAAGCAGTACCGGCATATCCAGGTTAACGTTAGCGACAATACTGCTTAACGGAACAGTCGGGTTATTGGCGAAGTAGTCGGCACCCAATAATCCTTTTTCTTCTGCCGTAACAGATAAGAACATAATTGAGCGATCAAATTCCTGCCCTGATTCAACGAATAAACGAGCGGTTTCTAACATAACTGAAACGCCGCTGGCATTATCCATCGCACCATTGTTGATGTTGTCCTCGCGGCTCATATCTTTGATAACACCAATGTGATCGGAGTGTGCTGTGTAGACAACGTACTCGTCTTTTAAGGTATCGTGAGAGCCGGGCAATACGGCAGCAACGTTAGGGCTGGTAATTTCTTCGTGGCGGGACTCGCGAGCAAGAGTCACTGTGCCTTCTAACTCAAACCCTTTTGGAGAAAAGTCAGGGTCCTCTTCGATTTGCTCAAAAATTTTACTCAGTTCAGTTGGTGCATTAGCAAATAACTGCGCTGCAGGTTCATCGTCAAGGTAGGCGGAGCCCATCAGTTGTTGCTCTTCACCTTTTGGGAGACCGTTTGGACCAAGCCAGGTCATACGAGGTGTTTTGGTGTAATAAACACTGGTTTCATACTTGCGCGTTTTTTCTCTTACAGGCGTATGCAGGGTAATGATTCCAACTGCACCTTTATCACGAGCAATATCGGTTTTAATGTTAGCTAAGTGAGCGCCTTCTTCGCTTGGCAGAAAGCCGGGGCGACCAGTCAGCATAACCACAATTTTACCGTCAACGTTAAGGCCGTCGTAGTCGTTTAAACCAAATTCAGGCGCTTCCATGCCATATCCAACGAAGACCAGAGGTGCTGAGATCTCATCTTTTTCGCTGTAATGGCTGGGGCCGGTAATAAACTGTTTCGGAAATTCAAATTCAACCACTTCACCATTGCTTTCAAAGCTCATGCTGGCGCTGTTTTCTTTTAGGGTACTTTTGCGAAACGGAATACGCTGGTAGAAGCTGCCATCATCTCCAGCAGGTTCCAGACCGAGTTTTTTAAACTCAGAAACAATGTAGTTCGACGCAATTTCGTGCCCTTCGCTGCCAGTTTGACGGCCTTTTAAGTCATCATCGGCAAGAAATTCTAAATGAGCACGTAGATTTGTTTCGTCGGCACTAACATCAATAGTTTGTGACTTTGTCTCCGGCGCACCGCACGCTGCAACAAGCAAGCTAAGCGCTGCGGGTAAGAGAATATGGGATGGCTTCATGTTGTATCCTTTGGTTTTATTTTTATCATAATAGCTGAGCTAGTGTACCGCAGCAGCTAAAAGACGACCAGAGTAGATAGTTGAAAGAGTGTTGCAAAACGTATCAAGGTTTTGTAATGTTATATTATTACATTAACAGCGCAGCTTTACTGGAGTAGTTTATGAAATTGAATGCGTTGACCTTGGCTCTGTTAGCAACCAGTACTGTTGCTCAAGCGCAGCAGGAAGAAGAACATGAGCACCTTAATGAGTACGAGGTGATCGTTATTAATGCAAGTCCGTTGGATAAAACGGCGCTTGAATCAGCGCAGCCGGTTAACATTATTTCGGGTGATGCGCTGAAACAGCTGCACGCGCACAGTTTGGGTGAAACACTGGCATTAGAGCCCGGCATTAATAACACGCATTTTGCCAATGTCGCAGGCAGCCCTATTATTCGTGGCCTGGGTGGCCCGCGGGTGAAAATCACTCAAAACGGACTGGATACCGGAGATGTGTCGCGGGGGAGTCCTGACCATGCCGTCACAACGGAAACCAGTACGGCTAAACAAATTGAGGTGTTAAGAGGACCAGCAACACTATTGTACGGTAGTGGTGCAATTGGTGGTGTGATTAACGTTGTTGATAACCGCATCCCTTCAGAACCTGTTTATGGCTTACAAGGCAATGCGAATGTTTCGTTGTCCAATAATAATGACAATAAAGAAGGTTCTTACGACTTACAAATAGGCAACGGGAAATGGGCGCTTTATACCGACGCCTTTATTCGCCGTGCAGATGATTATGAAACACCTTCTTTTATGAATGATGAAGGTGAAGTCGTTGACCACGTTGAAAACACTTTTGTCGATGCCGAAGGCGGAACCGTTGGCGGTAGCTATCAATTTGATGACGGTTTTTTCGGTGTATCGTATCAGGGGCTCTATCAGGAGTATGGCGTTCCCGGTCATGCTCATGGTGAGGAAGAGCATGAGGACGAACATGAGCATGGCGAAGAAGAAAGCCACGCTGAAGCGTCTGGTCCTTACGCTAACCTGGAACAAGAGCGTATTCAATTAGCGGGCCAGTGGCGCAACCCGTTCAGCGGTTTTAATCGATTAGATTTTCGTGGCGCTTTGACGGATTATCAACATCAGGAAATTGAGGAAAACTTTGTATCCACTCAATTTGAAAACAAGCAAAAAGAAATACGACTGATTGGTCAGCATAAAGAAATCGCTGGCTGGGAAGGTGCTGTAGGTTGGCAGTGGGACATAAGCGATAAAGCGGCTTTTGGCGAAGAAGCTTTCACACCTAACACCTCTCGCCGCACTCAGGGGTTGTTCTGGGTGGTAGAACAGGAGTTTGGGGCGCACCATGTTGATCTAGGTGTTCGCCACGAGCGCACTTCGCTTTCAAGCGATGAGCAGAAGCTTGATACTTTTGATGCGACCTCTGCTTCTGCCGGTTATCTGTATCACTTCAGCGACCACACATCGGTTTCATTTAATTTAAGCCATGCAGAAAGAGCTCCGGCCGCAAATGAAGTGTTTGCCAATGGTAATCACTTTGCAACTCGTACCTATGAGCTGGGACTTGCTTATGAGTTGCATGAGGAAGAGGGGGGCGAGTATCAAATTGAAGCAAGTGATACAGCGGTTAGCACCGAGACATCAAATAATATCGATGTTGGTTTCCATTACGAGAATGATAGCTTTCACGCCAACGCTAATGTGTTCTATAACCGTGTTGATGACTTTATTTATGATGATTTTACTGGCTTGAACAGTGAACAAATCCATGGTGATGAAGGTCATGATGAACATGAAGGCGAACATGAACATGAAGAAGCATTGCAAGTTGTTCAGTTCAGTCAGGTAGATGCAGAGCTTTACGGTTATGAGCTGGAGCTGGACTGGCAATTGAATGATCAATGGTCTGTGCACGGTTTTAGTGATTATACTCGTGCAAAACAGCGTGCCGGTGACAATTTGCCGAGGATCCCTGCACAGCGAGTCGGTACCGAGTTGCGTTACCAGGCTGTTAGCTGGGATGGTTCACTCGGTTACACTCGTTATTTAGAGCAGGACAAAACAGCACTGAATGAAACTACAACCGATGCCTATGGTTTACTCAACGCGCGCGTTAACCTGTACCCAGACTGGCTGGCAAATTATGGTGCGACCCTGTATTTAAAAGGGGAGAATTTGACCAACCAGTTAGGCTTTGTTCATAGCTCCTTCTTGAAAGAAGATGCACCGGTAACCGGCCGCCGTTTCCAGGCAGGCGTTTCTATTAGTTTTTAAGTGTTTTAGAAGACGCTGTCGCCTGAGTTCGGCGATAGCGTTTTCGCGTCAGTTCACCGCAGCTTCCCCATTTTTATTCCGAATTTTGTTAGTATGAATAACAATAGACTAACAACCGGATTGATAACCATGCCTTTTATACTTAATCGCCGGGCTCAGGCGATTGCTGTTGTCGTTTTTAGTATTTTCAGCCTGTCAGTTTCAGCTAAAGACTTAACTATTGAACGTATTTTTAGTGGTTCGCCTTTAGCTGGCGAAACGCCCCGAGCACTTAAGTTTGCGCCGGGAGGAAAATACCTTTCTTACTTAAAAGGCAGTGAGGAGAACCCTCAGCGTTACGATCTTTGGTTGTACGACATTGAAGCTGAAAAACATCAGCTGTTAGTTTCAGCTGACCAGCTGGCAACAGATGAAGTTGAATTGTCTGATGAAGAAAAAGCAAGGCGTGAACGTCAGCGTGTTAGTGGCAGCGGCATCATTGAGTACAGTTGGTCAGCTGAAGGCGATGCCTTGTTGTTCCCTTATAACGGCGATGTCTTTTATCACCAGCCGGGTAAATCGAAACCCCGACAAATGACAAAAACTGAGGCTTTTGAAACGGATGTAAAATTCTCTCCAGAGGGGAATTACATTTCTTATATTCGTGAACAGAACCTGTATTTTGTGGATATAGCCAGTGGTGAGGAGCAGGCTGTTACAACCGAAGGCGGTGGTACTATCAAGTTTGGTATGGCTGAGTTTGTTGCTCAGGAAGAAATGAAGCGAATGACAGGGTACTGGTGGTCGCCCGACGAGTCGGCCATTGCACTCACTAAAGTTGACGAAAGTCCGGTACCCTTGGCAACTCGAAGTGAGATTTACGCCGACAGAATTGAGACGATACAGCAACGTTACCCTTTTGCCGGAAGCGATAATGTCGATATTGATTTAGGTATTTATCAAATTAAAGACAGCACAACCGATTGGTTAGAGTTGGATAGGCTGGGAGATGGCTATTTAGCCAGAGTGAAATGGGTTGGTGATAGCCAGCAATTAAGCTATCAGTGGCAAAGTCGTAATCAGCAAGAGCTGAATTTGCTCATTTATAATCGCCAGGAGAAAAGTGAGAGAGAACTTCTGACAGAAACGTCGGATAGTTGGGTGAATCTTCATAACGACTTGCACTTCTTAGAAGACGATAAGCACTTTATTTGGGCTTCAGAGCGTAGCGGTCACAAGCACCTTTACCTCTATCGTCTGGATGGCTCGCTAATTCGTCAGCTGAGTTCCGGCGATTGGCAGGTGGACGAATTGGAAGCCGTTGATGAGAGTACAGGTGCGCTTTATTATACTGCCCGCAAAGAATCTCCGCTTGAATCTCATTTGTACCGGTCGCAGTTAAATTCGAGCTCAGCGGCAAATCCCACACGTATTACTGAGCGTGAAGGAATGCATGATATTGAATTTTCCTCAGACGCTCGCTCTTACCTGGATACGTATTCATCGCCTCAGCAGCCTAAGCAGGTGAGTTTACACGGCCCAACCGGGAATCATCTGGCATGGCTTTCCGAGAATAAGATTACAGAAGACCATCCACTGTCTCCTTACTTGAGAAATTGGCGTTACCCTGAGTTTGGTGAACTGGAAGCCTCGGATGGACAAACGCTCTATTACAAAATGACGAAACCCAGCGACTTTGATGCAGAGAAAAAATATCCCGTGCTTGTGTACGTTTATGGAGGTCCGGGCGCACAGAGAGTAACTAAGAGCTGGGGCAGTGAGTTTGTCCAATATATGGCGCAACAGGGGTTTATAGTATTTACTCTGGACAATAGGGGGTCAGCGAACCGCGGAAAGAGTTTTGAGGCGCCTATTTATAAAAACATGGGTGGTCCGGAGATTGAAGACCAGGTTACCGGAGTGCAGTATTTAACCAACTTACCTTTTGTGGATGCAGAGCGTATTGGTATTTACGGTCATAGTTACGGGGGCTATATGTCGTTGCTTGCTATGTTTAAAGCTCCTGAGTATTTCAAAGTTGGGGTTGCTGGCGCGCCAGTAACCGACTGGCGTTTGTATGACACACATTATACCGAACGTTTTATGGGAATGCCGGATGAAGGTAACGCCTATGAAAACTCATCGGTTTTTCCTTACAGTAAGAACTTAGAAGGTGATTTGTTGATTTATCATGGAATGGCCGATGACAATGTTCTGTTTACTCACAGCACAAAACTGTATAAGCAATTGCAGGACAACGCTCAGTCTTTTGAGATGATGAACTACCCGGGTAAAAAGCACTCTATTAACGGGCGTAATACAAAAATCCATTTATATTCAATGATTGCCCAATTTTTTCAACAAACCATTGGCGAACAATAGGTTATAATATGTACATACCTTCCACTAACAAGGAGTGACTATGCGCTTTTTATCCCGCCGACTGGTTATGCCAAATGATTTGAACTTTGCTGGTTCGTTGTTTGGGGGCCGTATTTTAGAATGGATTGATGAGGAAGCTTATATTTTTGCCAGCTGCCAGTTAGAGGCGAAAAGCTTAGTAACGAAACATATTGGCGCTATAACTTTTGAAACCTCTGCGTTTCAGGGCGATGTTGTTGAATTCGGTCTGCAGGTTAAATCGGTAGGGCGTACGTCTTTAGCTATTACCTGTCTGGTTCGAAATAAACACACGAAGCAAAACATTTGTACTGCTGACGATATTGTTTTCGTTCACATTGATCCGGAAACACGTCAACCAACGCCGCATGGAAAAACCAAAGATCAGTTAGATGATATGCCAGAGCCGCTTTAAGCGGCCCTGGTATTTTCGTTAGATTGGCGAGCCCGGAGGTAGTGCTTCGGGTTCGTATTGTTCAGGCCATTCAGCGTCAGTTAAGAACGTCTCTAAATCACCTGCCAGCTGCCGGATTAACAACGAACCGGATTCAGCCAACTGCTTTTGCTGTTCAGCAAGTTGAGCGCGCATCGCTAAACGAGTCTCTGCCGCTAAACCAGAGCTTTTTATCGCCCGCACCTCAGCATTTATTGCTGTCGTTAACAGACGTTGCTGTAGCGGCTGGTTTTGAGCATTTTTCCAGTCGTTGAAAACAGTATTAAAAACTTCTGACATAAGCTGTGCAGGTGACGGAACCCGATCGTTTTCTGCGTGTTGCTGAGTCAGCCGGTTCAGACGTTGACTGTTAAGCATTAGCTGTAGGCTATGATCAGCGGCACTTGCTGCCATACTTACGGTATCTGGTATAAGCCCGGTTTTACCATCAAAGTACTCACGCGAAGAACTCTCGCCATAGGCTGCCGGAACTAGCCATTGCTTAACATGTGAAGGCACGCGCAGGTTGTCTGCCTGAATCGTTCTTAACAGTTGATTCAATGCACTTTGTTGTCTGGATGCACTAACCGGCTGGTAGTCATCTGCCGCATCATCTGCCATGTAATAACGGTAGTTAACACCGCCTAGCCATTTTACCGCAGCCTCTACCTGGTAACGGTGTAATAGGTAGATAGGCACAAAAGTGGCTTGTAGCTGACTTAAAGGTTGGTCCGGACGCAGCATATCCTTACTGAAGTTATCCAGCACTTGCGCGCGAACGGACAACAGACGCTCTAGCTCTGTTACCGGGTCGCTGCCGTTGTCCCATAAATGAGCAAGCGGATGTGCGCCTCCCGCCGGGCGCGCGTCTTGATCAGAAATGAAGCTAAGGTTAAGCGCTTTATTCTTTTCCAGAATACGTGTTAGTTGCTCCGTTGATGAAGGCATGCCGCCAAAGTCACTGTAACCGTAGGCCAGTACTTGTTTGTCCCAAATACCTAAACCCTCAGTATAAGCGTCATTCAAACTTAACGTACCATCGGTAGTTAAGTTAACTAATGGGTGCGGGTAGTCCATAACCGATGCTCTGTTTGATGTACTTGCAGCAAAGTTATGAGCGATTCCCAGAGTGTGACCGATTTCATGCGCGCTTAGTTGGCGAATACGCGCTAAAGCCATTTTTTGCACCGCTTCTTTCAATTCACTGGCGTCGTCAATAAAGGGAGTCAGCAAGCCTTCAGCAATTTTCATATCCTGACGAACACGCAGAGAGCCTAAGGTGACATGACCTTTAATGATCTCGCCGGTGCGTGGGTCAATGACCGAGGAACCATAAGACCAGCCGCGGGTCGCTCTGTGAACCCACTGAATAACGTTATAGCGAATGTCCATTGGGTCGGCGTCGTCGGGCAATACTTTTACCTGAAAGGCGTTGTCATAACCGAGTTCCTCAAAGCCTTCAGCCCACCAGCGAGCACCTTCAAGTAAAGCTGTTTTTACTGGCTCAGGGGCTCCCGGATCCAAGTAATAAATAATTGGCTCGCGCGCCTGGCTTTGTGACGCAATTGGGTCTTCTTTATTGAGACGGTGACGAGGAATGTACTGCACGGTCATCGACTCACCAAGAGGTGCTGCATAATCTTTAAAACTGTGCGCCCAAAAACCACTGTTTGGGTGAAAGTTTCTGGGTTGATAAGCAGTATCGGGCAGTTTAATAAAGGAATGATGAAGGTGAAGTGAAATGGCGTCGGCGTTAGCTGCTACCTGATTGACCCATTGTCCTTTACCGTCGCCGACAAACGTCACTTTGGCTTCGAGTTCGGTATTCTCTACAAAGGCTTTACTGCGTTCAGGGTAAACAACAGAGCGACTCGCATCGGCTTTAAATTGCCCTTGTTCTGTTTGCTGTAAGCGCTTACTAACACCATGCACATCAGTCAGCAAATAGGGCGTGTAATCAATTAAAACATTTTCGTTATTACTGGCGACAATATCGAAGCCATGAAGTACTGAACCGGCAAAAGCCTGCTGGACACTATTGCGTTCTGCCGGGTTACGAGTTTGCGCCCGGAACTGAGTATTGTGCTGAAGCAGTAAAGCAGTATTGCCCTCAATATGAAAAGACGCCAGTCGGGTTTCACCGAGCTGGCCTCTGTCTAAACCAATATCATTAGAGCCCAGCCCCCAGGGAAGGCTGGTTTGAAGAATAAATTGTTTATCGCTTTTGGGGACTTCCAGATAAAACTTACCTTTGGCCTCATCGTGATAGAAAGTAAAAAATCCCTGTTGCTCGTCAAACGACGCCGTGAATTTTTCAATGGTTGTTTTCTCAGTGTCAGCCAGAACGCTGGCTGACACGAGCAGCGTTAGCAGTAACAAGGTTTTGGAAAGAAAGCTTTGCATTGTTATTATCCTAGTTGTTCAGCAATTTCTTCTAATATTTGCGTCGTCCATTGTTCGATACGATCATCTGATAGCTCATATTGTGAGTCTTCATCTAGTGATAAACCGACGAACTGGGTGTTATCTGCGGTTAATGCTTTGGAAGCAGCAAATTCGTAGCCCTGATTAGGCCAAAAACCAATTCGTTTACAGCCGTGATCAGCAATAGCATCGTGTAGCATGCCCAGAGCATCCTGAAACCAGTCGGTATAACCTTCCTGATCACCCATACCGTATAGCGCAACAACTTTGCCGCGCAGGTCAACATCGTTAATGTCGTCCCAGTGGCTTTCCCAGTCTTCCTGAAGCTCGCCGAAGTCCCAGGTGGAAATACCAAAAATCAGGATATCAAATTGTTCAGCTTCTTTTAGCGGTGTGTCTTTTATATCAAACAGCTGAACAATGTCTTCGCCTATGGCTTGTTGAATTTTTTCCGCGGCAATTTCGGTATAGCAGGTGGTAGAACCATAAAACAAGCCAATTTCCAGGGACATAATAAACACCTCTGTCATGCGTTGAGTCTTTGATGCGGATGCATTGTAACAAAAAGACCGTTAGAATGAGCGCCTTTGTTTCCGGGGAAAGCTTCAAATGAGGGGCAGTATGAACTTTGATCAATTAGTGGAGCGACTTGAATCGGTCTTTGATGAGGCGGTTGTTTCGGGTACTGATGATGAACTTTTCGCTTGCGGTTATTTACGTGGTCACTTTGATTTAGTGGTTGCCCAGTTAGAGATGTCCGGCGAGACAGAGCCGGATAAGGTCATGCCTGCATTGCGTGAAGCCGTTTACAAAACCCGACATGAGTTATCCCCGGCGGATCAGGCTCATATCAACAGTGTACTGGATAAATTAGCTCTGAAAGCGACGAGCGGAGATGCGGCGTAAAGCACTTTCGGTAAGCGGCATTAGCTCTCCGGTCAATTGGCAGGCAAGCATCTCGCCCAGCACAGGGGCAGAGGTAAATCCGCGAGAGCCAAGCCCCGTCAATATGTATAAGTTATCGCTGAGAGCCCCTGCAACAGGCTGATGATCGGGGCTTGTTGCTCTGACTGAGACTCTTGCCGTTTTAACGTCTAATGATTCTGCCCAAGGCTGCTGAGCATTCTCCGTCAATTGTCTTATATTCTCTTCGTTATCTTCGGCTTTGGTCGCCAGGCTGTCATTATTGCGGCTAAAGGTTGCGCCAACGCAGTGGTACTCTTTATCAGCAGGCACTAAATAGCCCTTAAAGCATAAAACAGCCTTTAATGATGAAAGCTTGCTGGTGGTTTGAACTAGGCTGACTTGTCCTCGGACAGGCTGAATAGGTAATGCCTCAATGCCTTGTGGCAGCAGCGAATTAACGTGGTGCCCGGTGGCAATCACAACTCGCTCCGCTGACAGCGACTCTCCGTTATCGAGCAAAACGTTCCAGTCTTTATTATCTGTTTGTTTTAGTGATACGGCTTTGGCTTTGACTAACTCGACGCCCGCTGCTTTGAAAAGGCCTTTAACCACGGCCTCAGGCCTTAACCAGCCGGCCTTAGGGTAAAGTAGGGCGGGTACGCCCAGGGGCACTCCGGCTTTTTCTCCTGCTTCGGCTGGCTGCAGGTAGTTCACTGACTCTTTTGCGTAGAGATTATCGGCTATACGCTGGTAACGCGTTTTCCTTTGCTCATTAAAAGCAGGCTGCATGACGCCAGTTGGAAACCAGTTTTCGCTACAAAAAGTCTGATAAAAACTTGTCGCTGTAGAAAAAGCCTGCCAGTAAAACCGGCTGAGCGGCGTGTGTTCAGCATGTAAAAGCGGATAAACAGCACCTTGAGGGTTTCCGGAAGCGCCATCAGCTATGTCAGGACTAATCACTTTAACGTCAACTCCCCGACGAGTCAGAGCAAGAGCTGTGCAGGCAGCACTTATTCCGCCCCCGATAATAGTGACGTTACGCCTGTCGCTGCGTTTGAGTTTATTTGACTCGGAGTAATGACCACAAAGCATTTCTCTTTTACGGCCAAAGCCAGGAACTTTTTTTACTAAAAAGCCCGCCTGCTGCAGCGCTCTTCTGACACTGCCTGCGGCGGTGAAAGTAGCGAAGGTGGTTTCACTGTGAGATGTCTGGCTCATGGCTTCGTAGAGTCTGTGCTGCCACATTTCCGGGTTTTTAGCTGGTGCAAACCCATCCAGGAACCAAGCGTCAACTTTTTGTTGCGCCTGAGGGAGCCACTGGGGCAATAACTCATTAATATCACCAATCCATAGATCCAGAATGACCCGGCCTTGTGATAGGATAAGGCGATGACAACCAGGATCAGGTGCCGGGTAGTGTTTGAGAAATTCACTACTCACCTCTGCTACAGGCTTCAGTAACTGGTAAGCTTGATTAAGCTGGCTACGCGACAAAGGATACTTTTCAAAGCTGACAAAATGCAGCCGGGTGTCACTGGGAGCGTGCTCCAGAAAACGTTGCCAGGTGAGCAAAAAGTTAAGTCCGGTACCGAAGCCCGTTTCCGCAATGGTAAAGCAGCCATGGGCAGAGAGTGTCTGCCAACGGTCGGGTAATCCGTTTTGAGCAAGGAATACGTATTGACTCTCGTCAACGCCGTTATCGACAGAAAAGTAAATATCATCGAAAGTGGTGGAAACTGGTACACCTTGCTCGTTAAACTGGACCGATGAATTAGAATTCAAGTGGCTATCCCATGATTTATCAGTTAATGGTCGCTATAATAACAACTTTACGAACAACAGTGGACAAAGCAGACCACATTCATACACGACGTTGGTTAATATATCGACGTAGAAATGTCAGACAGGACTAAAGAATGAGAAGAGCTGTTATCACCGGACTTGGTATTGTATCAAGCATCGGTAACAATCAAGAAGAAGTGCTGGAATCATTGCGTATCGGGAAATCCGGTATTACGCGCTCAGAATCTTTTGCAGAAATGGGCTTGCGCTGTCAGGTATGGGGTGAGGTCAAGTTAGACCCTAAAGACCATATTGATCGCAAAGCGTTGCGTTTCATGGGAGATTCAGCTGCTTATGCCTACATTGCAATGGCTCAGGCCATCGAAGATGCAGGCCTGACAGAAGAGCAGGTATCGCATCCTCGTACCGGACTGGTTGTCGGTTCTGGTGGCGCATCAGGTGAACATCAGGTAGCAGCGGCCGATCTTTTACGCGAACGCGGTGTGAAAAAAGTGGGGCCTTACATGGTTCCTCGTTGCATGGCGTCAACCACCTCTGCATGCCTGGCTACACCTTTTAAGATTAAAGGTGTTAACTATTCAATAAGTTCTGCTTGTGCAACCTCTGCTCATTGTATTGGTCATGCGTTGGAACTTATCCAGTTTGGTAAGCAAGATCGTGTTTTCGCCGGTGGCGGTGAAGAACTGCACTGGACGCTGGGCATGGAGTTTGATGCGATGGGCGCGTTGAGTACTAAGTACAACGACACGCCTGAAAAAGCCTCGCGCACATACGACCAGGGACGCGATGGCTTTGTGCCTGCTGGCGGTGGCGGTATTCTGGTTATTGAAGAGCTGGAAGCGGCAAAAGCGCGCGGTGCAAAAATTTATGGCGAGATCGTTGGTTACGGAGCTACCTCAGACGGCTTCGACATGGTTGCTCCATCGGGTGAAGGTGCGGTTCGCTGCATGAAGATGGCAATGGAAACTGTGGATACTCCGGTTGATTACCTGAACACTCACGGTACCAGTACTCCAGTTGGAGATGTCAAAGAGCTGGAAGCCATTCGCGAAGTATTCCCGGAGAAAACGCCTATGATCAGCGCTACTAAAGCAATGACGGGCCATGCTCTTGGGGCTGCAGGTGTTCACGAAGCAATTTACTCATTGCTGATGATGAAACATGGCTTTGTCACGCCTTCCATCAATATTGAAGAGCTGGATGAGAAAGCCGATGGTATGAACATTATTCAGAAACCAACTGAAGCTCCATTGCGCACAGTCATGTCCAATAGCTTTGGTTTTGGTGGTACGAACGCATCGCTAGTGATGCGCCAATACTCTGAATAAGCGATTTAGCCGGTTATTGCGGTGAAAATCGTCGCTGACCAGAATATTCCCGCACTGTCTGACATATTGTCGGGTGCGGGAACACTTTCTTACTTCTCCGAAAGAAATCCGTCACAAGAGGTGCTCGCAGACGCAGATGCGCTATTAGTCCGTTCCGTCACAGCGGTTGATAATGAGCTTCTGGAGCAGGCCCCTTACTTAAAGTTTGTTGCATCTGCCACTATCGGTACCGAGCACGTGAACCTTCCGCTGTTACAAGAGCGAGGCATTGCTTTTGCGCATGCTCCTGGCGCTAATGCACAGTCAGTTGGTGAATATGTTCTTTGTGTGGTTTTAGACTGGTTAAGTCATAAACCTGTGTATTCCGTCGATGAAATAGACGTTGCTATCGTCGGAGCCGGTCATACAGGAAGAGCTGCGGGGAAAAGACTTCAGGCTTTGGGGTTTAATGTTCACTATTATGATCCGCCGCTTTGTAAAAAGGGTGTTAAGTTTGTACATGACCACTGGCAGAGAGTGCTAACCGCAGATATTATCTCCTGTCATGTTCCTTTAACCGATGATGGCGACTTTCCCACACGGCATCTATTTGAGAGTACGGCACTGCAGTCGCTGCATTCAGAGCAGTTACTTGTGAATGCCAGTCGAGGTGCAGTAATAGACAATAAAGCCTTGTTGGATCGAGTTATTCAGGGTGAGCGTCCTTCAATTGCATTGGATGTTTGGGAAAATGAACCCGATATATTGCCGGATTTAGTCCCTTATACGGATATAGCGACTCCTCATATTGCCGGGCATAGCCTGGAAGGAAAAGTGGGAGGGGCGGTTATGATCGCAAACGCTTTGTTAGCGCATTTTGAAATGCCGGCTACTAAAGAATTAGCAGATGTGTTACCAAAGGTTGAATGGCCAGAGCTTGATGCCGCGATGTTAACGTCTCCGGAAAGCTTTAACTCTTGGGTAAAAGAGCATTTTAACATCCACGAAGATGATAAAAACTTCCGCCGTCATGGACTAACGCGAGATGGGTTTGACAGTTTGCGACGTAATTATCGCAAAGAAAGCCCGCGCAGAGAGTTCATTAATCAGGTGGTTACATGCCATAATAGCGAGCAATACATACAGTTTTTACAGTTGGGCTTTCGTGCCCGGCAAATTGCTTAAGTAAGGAGTCAGCATGTCACATGGGTTTCGCGTTGCGGTATTAGGTGCAACAGGTTTAGTGGGCCAGCAAATGATAGAAATTCTGGCTGAACGAAAATTCCCGGTGGCAGAGCTTTTTCCTTTAGCTAGCGCTCGTTCGGCTGGCGCTACCGTTGACTTTAACGGTGAAGAAATCGAAGTGTTAGACGCTACCGAGTTTGACTGGTCTAACGCCGATATCGCATTTTTCTCTGCGGGAGGCTCTATTTCCCGTGAGTTTGCACCGAAAGCCGCTGAGGCAGGTTGTGTTGTTATCGATAATACTTCCGAGTTTCGCTACGAACCAGATATTCCTTTAGTGGTACCGGAAGTTAACGCCTGGGCGTTAGCCGACTTCAGGAATCGTAATATTATTGCAAATCCGAACTGCTCGACCATCCAGATGATGGTCGCACTTAAACCGATTCACGACGCGGTGGGTATTGAACGTATTAACGTCAGCACCTATCAGTCAGTATCGGGTGCCGGCAAAGAGGCGATGGAAGAACTTGCAAAGCAAACAGCAGAGCTGTTAAACGGAAAGCAACCGACAGTTGCTAATTTCAGCCGTCAAATTGCTTTTAACTGCATTCCTCAAATTGATGTTTTTCAGGACAATGACTACACCAAAGAAGAAATGAAAATGGTGTGGGAAACGCAAAAGATTTTTAATGACCCCAGCATTAGAGTCAATCCAACGGCGGTCAGAGTTCCAGTATTTTTTGGGCATGCAGAAGCTATCCATATTGAGACACGCCAGCCAATTACTGCCGAACATGCAAAGCAGCTGTTAAGTGAAGCTCCGGGTGTAACTCTGATGGAGCAAAGAGAGGAGTTTCCGACACAGGTCGGTAATGCAGCTGGAAACGACGATGTGTTTGTAGGGCGGGTCAGAGAAGACATTAGCCATCCAAATGGTCTTAATTTGTGGGTTGTGTCTGATAACATCCGCAAGGGTGCAGCAACGAACAGCATACAAATTGCCGAAACTTTAATTCGTGATTACTGGTAATTTAACCGGCTGTATGTCATAAAGTTTTTTAAACTAACGCCGTTAAAGATAAGAGCAAAGCGCGGGCAGAGACGAAGGAATGAGAAAAACGATTAGAGTGCAGGTATTGAGATACTTTTCGCTGGCAGCCATTGCGTTGTCCGGCAGCATGACAGTCGCTGCAGCAGGTTGGCAGGACGGTGTTGTTATAAAAGGAGCCAAAGGGTCTGAAGCAACTGATGTTCGTTTAGGTCAGGAGCGCTATGGACCTATTACCAGATCTGATACCTTATGGGATATTGCCCGTCGCTATAAACCTCATTCCAGTGTCACACAATACCAAACGATGGTTGCTATTGTGCAGGCCAACGATGAGGCCTTTGTCAATGGCAATATGAACCGTATGCTTGACGGTTACTACCTGCGCATTCCTTCCTTGCAAGAAATTGAAATGGTTAACCCTGAAGCCGCACGTCGTCAGGTGGTGGTTGATGGTCAATTGCAAACTAAGTCTCAGGAACTTACTGAGGCAGAGCAAAGCACTCAGAGAACTCGCTCCGAACAACAGCAACTACTTGAAGAAGCTCGACAGAAAGCTGAACAGACGATTCAGGAAGTTGAACAACGTCAGGAGCAAAACTTTAAAGAGCTTCAGTCTGACATTCAGCAGTCTATGCAGGCTGTTGAACGCATGTATGGTGAAAACCAGTCGCTGCAGGAACGAATCGATGCGCTAGCGGAGCGCCTCGATGAACTGGCTGCCAGCGTAAGTAAAACTGATGAACTAGAAGCTCAGTTTCAACAAGTATTAGCTCAACAGAGACAAATGCTTGAGCAGCAGGCTCGGGAAGAAGCGGAACAAGAGTCTGGTTTTTCTGATTGGCTACAAAGCCCATTGAATATGTTGTTGGTGTCGGTGTTGCCTGCGCTGCTTATTATTGGGTTAATTGTATTTTTCTTCTTACGGCGATCGTCAAAATCTAAAGCGACGGAAGAAGAAGAGCAGAGTTCTAACAAGGAGTTGACCGAGGAAGAAGCTGCTGCCGAGCTGGATAAAGAATTATTGGGTGATGTGCCTAAAGACAGTACTGATGGTCTGTTCGATATCGACGGTGAAGACACCTCCGATGATGATGGTGACGATCTTAGTGCTTTAGAAGCAGAATTAACCGGACAGTCTTCGGATGCAGACGAAACCGACTTTAGCGTCCGTCTCGATGATGAAGACAGTGAACCGGAACAGAAAAAGCCTGAGCCGAAAGAAACCGTCGATGAAGATTTAGATGAAGATGATCAAGCGGTATTGCCTGACGATGATGATGATGCCGGAGAGCTCTCTCAGGATGAACTGGATCGTCTGTTTGGCGAGGCCGGTGATGATGACGAACAGGCAATAGACCTCTCTGTTAATGATGAGGAAGAAGAAAAATCGGAAGCGGCTGAGCAGCCAGAAGATGCACAAGCAGACTCAGCGGTCAGTGAAGATGAACCTGATGAGGAAAAGGCTGAGCAGGACGCTACCGATGATATTGACGATATTCTTGCTGATAATGCTCCGCAAGAGACCGATACAGATGATGAGTCGGTAACAGAGGAAGCGGCGGAGAGAAGCGACGCGGACGACGAAAGTGATGATTTATTGCCGGATGACTTTGATGATAGCGGAGTCGATGACGTTTTAGCCGATTTAGGCTTAGCTGAGAATGAGACAGAAAAAGGTGAAGAACCCACTCAGGATGAGACTGATGAATCTGAACTGGAAGCGGCAGAGCAGTCAGCAGAAGCGCTAGAGCCTGACGAGAGAACCGAAGAAGAACCGCAAGAGCAGGAAGAAGATGACCTGGAGCAATTGCTTCAGGAGTCGGATGAATTAACTCAGTCACTGGACGAGCTGGATGACTTAGAAGAGGAAGTTCCTGAGGACGATGCCGAGCTTGATGAAGCGGAAGATGAAGCCGATAAAGAGTTAGAGTCACTGTTCGGTTCGAGCGAAGAAAGTGATGAGAGTGAAGAGGTCGACTCGTTTAGCGCAAAAGACGACGAGGACTTTGTTGATATAGATTCTTTGATGGCCGAAGCTGACGAAGAGGAAGAAGATACCGATCGTTATCAGTCGTCTGCGGTTAAAGACGTATTACCCGATGATGAATCGGGTGATGCTGAAAATGCTCCTGAGGATGATGATCCCTCAGCTCAGCTGGATTTAGCCAGAGCCTATATCGAAATGGGTGAAGAAGATGAAGCTCGGGAGATTCTTCAGCAATTAGCAGAAGGTGACGATGAAGCGCTGGCGAAAGAGGCCGGCGCGTTGAAACAAAAACTCGATTCGTAGGATTAAGCTGTATGCGAATGGCCTTATGCCTGGAATACGATGGCAGCCGCTATTATGGTTGGCAACGTCAACGTGAAGTTATTAGTGTCCAACAATGCGTAGAACACGCTGTCAGTAAAATAGCCGATGCGCCCATTGAAGTAACTTGCGCCGGAAGAACCGACGCGGGTGTTCATGCAACAGGGCAGGTTGTGCATTTTGATATTCCGGTCCCCCGGGCGGAGCCAGCCTGGACACTGGGCGTAAATAGTAATTTACCTGCAGGGATAGCAGTACGCTGGGCTCAAGAGGTCGATAGTGAGTTTAGCGCTCGTTTTAGTGCTACTTCGCGGCGGTATCGATACATTATTGCCAACACGCGTTTTCGTCCCGGAATCCATTCGTTTGGCGTTAGTCATTATCATCAACCACTTGACGAAAAAGCTATGCAGGCCGCTGCACCAGCCATTATTGGTGAGCATGACTTTACCACATTTCGTGCCTCACATTGTCAGTCTCACACGCCCTTTCGAAAGGTGACGGACTTAACGGTAGAGCGCCGCGGCGACTATATAATTATTGATATAAAGGCTAACGCCTTTTTACACCATATGGTCCGAAATATTGTGGGAAGCCTAATTGTAGTTGGGCAGCACGAACAGCCACCTGAGTGGCTTGCAGAGTTACTACGACAAAAAGACAGGACCAAAGCGGCGGCAACGGCGAAGCCCGGAGGGTTATATTTGGTCGAAGTTACCTATCCTGAGAGCTATAATATACCTCAGGTTCCCCCGGGACCTTTATGGTTAGGCGACTAAGGCCACTGTTATGACCTCTTTGCTTGATCCATTTGTGGTACCATGTAAGCTACATCACATTGACTAATAATAGCCTTTGGGCGGAATAGTATGAGCTGGATAGAAAGAATTCTTGCGAAGCCAAAAATTAACAAACGTCGGGGTGTTCCAGAGGGCGTCTGGAGTAAGTGTACTGCCTGCGACAACATTATTTATAAGGCGGATTTAGAGCGTAGCCTTAATGTCTGCCCGAAATGTGATCACCATATGCGGGTTACTGGCCGCAGTCGGTTGGACATTTTTTTAGATAACGACAACCGCGAAGAAATTGGCACTGATTTAGAGCCGAAAGACGTTTTACGTTTTAAAGACTCTAAAAAATACAAAGACCGTATTTCTGCAGCACAAAAAAGCACGGGCGAAAATGACGCACTTATTGCGGAAAAAGGAACCGTAAAAGGTGTTCCTTTAGTTGCTGTCGCCTTTGACTTTAACTTTATGGGCGGTTCTATGGCATCAGTTGTTGGTGCTAAGTTTGTTCAGGCTGCGGAAGTTAGCCTTAAGCACCGCATCCCGTTAGTTTGTTTTTCTGCATCGGGTGGCGCTCGTATGCAGGAAGCTCTGATGTCATTAATGCAAATGGCGAAAACATCGGCAGCGCTGGCACGTATGAGTGAAGAGGGTATTCCCTTTATTTCTGTGCTGACAGACCCGACGATGGGTGGAGTTTCTGCAAGCCTTGCTATGCTAGGCGATATTCACATTGCGGAACCTAAAGCACTTATTGGTTTTGCTGGTCCGAGAGTTATTGAGCAGACCGTACGCCAGACGTTACCTGAAGGGTTCCAGCGTGCTGAATTCCTATTAGAGCATGGAGCCATTGATATGATTGTCGATCGCCGTAACATGCGTGACACAGTCGCTCGATTGTTGGCGAAAATGCAGAACCTGCCATCTACTGAAACGTCGGAAGTCAGTGTAAGCGAATAATGACTGCCGGACCGCTATCTGCCCCTGCAGCGTCAGCGTCGCTGCAGGAATGGCTGACTTATCTTGAAAGCATCCATCCCCAAAGCATCGACATGGGACTTGAGCGTGTGGCCAGGGTTGCAGCGAGTGCCGATGTACTTGAGCCAGCGCCTTTGGTTATTACGGTCAGTGGCACTAACGGAAAAGGCTCGACGGTTTGTTACCTCGAGACTATTCTACAGACAGCTGGCTACACCACTGGCGTCTACACGTCGCCACATATCGTAGAGTATCGCGAACGGGTTCGTATTAATGGTCAGGAACTGACAAACTCTGCACATACCGAAGCTTTTGCGGTCATTGAAAAAGCGCGTAAGAACACCTCTTTAACCTATTTTGAGTTTGGTACGCTGGCTGCGTTATGGCTCATGAAAGCCAATAAACCCGATGTGGTTATTCTTGAAGTCGGCTTAGGCGGACGGCTTGATGCTGTGAATTGTGTCGATGCTGATGTTGCAGTAATTACCAGTATCGGTATCGATCACATTGCATTTCTTGGTAATAATCGAGAGCAAATAGGGCGTGAAAAAGCAGGCATAGCGAGAACGGATAAACCATTAATTTGTGGTGAAGCCAGCCCTACAGCAAGCATTGCTGAAACGGCAGATCGCGTTGGTGCTAAGTTGTGGCAGGTCGGCAGGGACTTTCATCGAAATGAAAAGGCGGATAGCTGGAGTTACCGTAGTCAGTACACCCAGTTAAACGATTTACCTTTGCCTAAGTTGCCTATTATCAATGCTTCAACTGCAATTGCCGCTATCGAACAGTTACCCTTGCCGGTTACGTTATCGGCAATACGAGAAGGCATAGCTAAGGCCGCGCTTCCGGGAAGAATGCAAACAGACTCCTATAAAAACTGTGAGATATTATTGGATGTTGCACATAACCCTCAGGCTGCTGCTTATGCCTGCCAGTATCTCGACAAATTTTACCCGAAGCATAAAGTGTTTGCCGTTGTTGGGATGTTAAGTGATAAAGACCATAGTGGGGTCGTTAAAGCTTTGAGTTCCAGAGTTTGCGACTGGTATTTAGGGTCTCTGTCGGAGCCTCGTGGCGAAACATCCGGGCAATTGGCGGTTAAAGCCAAACTACCTAATGAATCTTGCCACTTATTTGACTCAGTTGAGCATGCATTTTGCGAGGCTGTCCAGGCGGCGGAGCAATACCAGGCAAATAATGGTAAAGCTCTGGTTTTCGGCTTCGGCTCGTTTTACACTGTAGCGAGAATTACCGCGCATTTAAAAGGAGTTTGAGCTTTGTCCAGTCCTCTGCAGAATCGTCTTGTTGGCACTCTGATATTGGTGGCGTTAGCTGTCATTATTATTCCCGATATATTGGATGGTGAGAAGGCAGACCCGATTGAGCCAATGGAAACCATTCCGCTAAAGCCCACCGTTGAGGAAGAACTTCAAAAACCGGAAACCTTGTCGGATAAAACCGTGTCAGAACCGGTAATCGTTGAAGAATCTCTTCCTGAAGCAGAAAAGACTGCGGATTCAGCTGAGCCCATTAACGAGAGCAGTGATGCCCAGGCCCCGCCACGTGAGCCGGCTGAGTATGCTGCTGACGGTAAAGCCTGGGTTATCCAGTTGGGCGCATTTAGTAACGAGGACAGTGTTAAACGTTTGATCTCTCAGTTACGGGAAAAAGGCTTTTCGGCGTACTCGCAAAAGGCATCTGATGGTTCAATTAGTCGTGTTTTAGTTGGTCCGGATACATCAAAGACTGAGCTGGAGAAGCAATTAGGTCCGCTGAAGGAACTCACCGGGCTGCAAGGTAAGGTAATTACTTATCGGCCATGATTTTTGCAATATATGTGAAAAGAAAATCACATTCTCAGGCACATTCTGTTAAAATCCACCGCGTCTTTTGCGCAGCAATTGTGAGTCATTATGCTCTGGATTGACTATGCCATTATAATTGTCATCGGCCTTTCAACGCTGATCAGTCTGGTAAGGGGCTTTGTTAAAGAAGCCGTGTCTCTGGCCATCTGGATTTCAGCCTTTTTTATCGCGAGTCAGTTTTATCTCGATCTGGCAGTATACTTTACCGAAATTGGCGATCCTCTGGTAAGAAATGCCGCTGCAATAGCTGCATTGTTTGTAGCGACTCTTATTCTGGGCGCAATTATTAACTACATTCTTTCTCAATTAGTTCATCACACGGGCCTATCCGGAACTGACCGGGTTCTCGGTCTGGTTTTTGGTGCGTTACGCGGTGTATTAATTGTCAGCGCTTTATTATTTTTTATTGATTCCTTTACCACATTATCTTCCAGTGAATGGTGGAAGGAGTCTCTATTAATTCCTCACTTCGGTGTATTTATTCAGTGGTTTTTCAGTTATCTGGAAAACAGCTCCAGTTTTTTAGTCCCTCAACCTGTATAAAAAGGTGAAAAGACATGTGTGGTATTGTTGGTATTGTTGGTAAGCAGGCTGTTAACCAAGCGCTTTATGACGGGTTAACTATGCTTCAACATCGTGGCCAGGACGCTGCTGGTATTATGACAGTTGATGAGCATTGCACTTTACGCTTAAGAAAGGCCAACGGCTTGGTACGCGATGTGTTCCATACACGCCACATGCACCGCTTGGCAGGTAATGTTGGTATTGGTCATGTACGCTATCCCACCGCCGGTAGCTCAAGCTCTGCCGAAGCACAGCCATTCTATGTTAACTCGCCTTTCGGTATTGCTATGGCACACAATGGCAACCTGACCAACGCTAACGATGTTCAGGAACATTTGTTCCAAACAGCTCGTCGCCATATTAATACCACGTCTGACTCAGAGATTTTGCTTAACGTATTTGCTAACGAGTTAGATAAGAACGAAAGTTTGACACTGAACGAAGAAGACGTTTTCCGCACTATGACAGCGGTTCATCGTCAGGTTCGTGGAGCTTATGCCGTAGTCGCTATGATTCTCGGCCACGGTATGGTTGCGTTTCGCGACCCATGGGGGATTCGTCCTCTGGCACTGGGTAAACGAGACACGGAAGATGGCGAGGAATATATTGTTGCGTCTGAGAGCGTTGCAATTGACGGTACTGGTTTTAAGTATGTGCGTGATGTCGAGCCGGGCGAGGCTATTTATATTACGAATGACGGTAAACTATACTCGCGCCAGTGCGCCGACAAACCCATGCATTGTCCTTGTATTTTTGAGTACGTTTACTTTGCACGCCCCGATTCATTCATTGATGGGATCTCGGTGTATGCCTCTCGTGTCAATATGGGGCGTAAGCTGGGCGAAAAACTGAAACGGGACTACGCAGATTTAGACATTGATGTGGTTATCCCAATTCCTGAAACCAGCTGTGATATTGCACTGGAGATAGCCAATGTTATGGATTTACCGTACCGCCAGGGGTTTGTGAAAAACCGTTATATTGGTCGTACTTTTATCATGCCGGGGCAGACTCAGCGACGTAAGTCAGTACGCCGTAAATTGAACGCTATTAGCGCTGAATTCCGCGGTAAGAATGTTTTGCTGGTTGATGACTCTATTGTTCGCGGAACAACCTCTGAGCAGATTATCGAAATGGCTCGCGAGGCTGGTGCCAAAAAGGTTTATTTTGCATCAGCAGCTCCGGAAATTCGTTTCCCGAATGTTTATGGCATTGATATGCCAAGTGCGAATGAGCTAATTGGTCATGGACGAGAAGCTATAGAGATTCGTGACATGATCAAAGCCGATGGGCTCATTTATCAGGATCTTGATGACCTGATAGATGCAGTCGGTGCAGAGAATCGCTCAATAAAGCGTTTTGAAACATCGGTGTTTAGCGGTGAGTATGTAACCGGAGATGTTAGTCAGGAATATCTAGATCGTCTGCATGCAGCTCGTAACGACGTTGCCAGATCTGAGCGTGACGGCTCAGAAGACGCTAACCTTGAGCTGCATAACGATAACGACTGACTCAGCCTAACAGCAAGGCTGAGTCAGTAATTGCTCAGTCTTGCTGGAAAGGGTAAACCGAGCCTAGCTTAAGAATTTGAGTCAGTTCATCCAGAGCTGAACGCGATTCTTCTAATAATGCCGGATCGCGTAAATCATCAACAGCCAACTCATCGCGATAGTGCTTTTCTACCCACTGATTTAAACGACTGAATAATTTATCAGACATTAAACAATTCTGGTTAGCCCCGGTGAGTTCTTCATCGTTCAATGCAACTCGTAAGCGCAGACAGGCGGGCCCGCCACCATTTCTCATGCTCTGCTTCACATCAAAGAATTCAACCCGCTTAATGGGGCTGTCACTGTTTTGAGTCAACTGTTCCAGATACGATCTGACACTATCGTTCTCCTGACACTCCGTTGGCGCGATGATTGTCATTTGGCCATCGGGCGGTGTGATGAGCTGAGTATTGAATAAATACGTACTAACGGCGTCCTGAATACTTACCTGTTCAGTACCCACTTTAATGAAATGTAGCGGGTTATCACCGAACTTACGCTGAATTTCGGCCAATTTCGCTTCTGTATCGGCAAAAGCCTGCTCATGATAGAACAGTACGTTTTGGTTGCCGACGGCAATGACATCGTTATGGAAAACCCCTTGGTCAATTACGTCAGGGTTCTGCTGAATATAAACGGTATTATCTTCGCTCAGGCCGTGCAAGCGAGCAATGGCCTGAGAGGCTTCTAAGGTCTGTCTTGCCGGAAAGCGTTTTGGAGCTGGTTTAGAACTGTCAAAGGCATAACGGCCATAGACAAAGAGTTCGACTCCGGCGTGACCATACTCGCGACACAAACGAGTGTGATTGGCCGCACCTTCATCGCCAAAATGCTCGTTGTCGGGTAAATGCGTATGGTGCTCAAAGTAGCGACTATTGTTGAACATAGCTTGCAGGATACGACCGCTGGTCTGTGGCTCTAATGAACGGTGAAACTTATTGGTCAGGTTAGCCGGGGTAAAGTGTACTTTACCGTTAGCGGTGTCAGCACTTGGCGAAACGGTCGCAGCATTGGCGGTCCACATACTGGAAGCAGAGCAGACGGCCTGGAAAATAGCCGGAGCTTCGGTTGCTGCTTTATGTAACACCTCGGCATCAGTCCCGGTAAAGCCCAGACGTCGCAAAGCAAAAATATCCGGGCGTTCCTGAGGAGCAAGTACTCCCTGCTTCATTCCCATATCGTGCAGTGCTTTCATTTTTTTCAGGCCTTGCAGGGCAGCACTTTTAGGACTGGATGAGGCTTTAGCGTTGGCCAAAGAGGCAACATTACCGAACGACAATCCAGCGTAATTATGAGTAGGTCCGACCAAACCGTCGTAGTTGACTTCGAAGTGTTGCATGCTCACTTTTCGATACTCCCTGCACGTATTGTGCACCTGATAATGTAAACTAAGGTGTCATTATACTGTTTTAAAACCGCCTTGAAAGCCTTTATTTTTCTGGCGTTTAAGCCCGTTCGCCTAAATCTGACTGTTTATCTAACTTGTGCGAATTTTTATCAAATACTCGAGTTATGGTTGTTTCTGCTGACGATAACCGATATACCTAAAAAAGGTCGCTAATGAGCAATTGCACTTGTAATTGTTACTGTTAGCACGTATATACACGGTCATCTACAACAAGAGAACGATTATTCTATGGCAAAATCGCTCGTCATTGTCGAGTCTCCGGCAAAAGCCAAAACGATTAATAAATATTTAGGTAAGGACTTTGTCGTTAAGTCCAGTGTTGGTCATGTCCGTGATCTACCTACCCGAGCTACTGAGACAATCAAAAGCAAACCGGCAGCTGAAGTCCGGAAGATGTCTCCGGATGCAAAAGCTAAATATCAAAAAGAACGGGACTATAAGCGGCTAATTGCTCGTATGGGAGTTGACCCGGAAAACGATTGGGAAGCTCACTACGAAGTTCTGCAGGGTAAAGAAAAAGTCGTTAAAGAGTTAAAACAGTTAGCGAAAAAGTCTGAGGAAATTATCCTCGCAACGGATTTGGACCGCGAGGGAGAGGCAATTGCCTGGCACCTGCGGGAACTTATCGGTGGTGACGATTCCCGCTATAAACGAGTGGTGTTTAACGAAATTACTAAAAAAGCCATTCAGGAAGCTTTTGAGCACCCCGCAGAGTTGAATACGGATCGGGTCAATGCGCAGCAGACTCGCCGTTTTCTTGACCGAGTGGTCGGCTTCATGGTTTCTCCGTTATTGTGGAAAAAAATAGCCCGTGGGTTGTCGGCAGGCCGTGTGCAGTCAGTTGCTGTGCGTCTGGTGGTTGAACGCGAGCGCGAAATAAAAGCCTTTGTTCCGGAAGAGTATTGGGATGTTCATGCGGATTTAATGACGCCATCGGAAGACTCTCTGCGTATGCAGGTAATGAAGCAGGCGGGAAAAAACTTTCGCCCGGCTAATAAAAAAGAAACCGATGCTGCACTGGCGTTATTGAAGGGTTCAGGTTACGAAATTACCGGCCGTGAAGACAAGCCCACGTCGAGCAAACCCAGCGCACCGTTCATTACTTCAACACTTCAGCAGGCGGCCAGTACCAGGTTAGGCTTTGGTGTGAAGAAGACGATGATGATGGCTCAGCGTCTTTATGAAGCCGGTCACATTACTTATATGCGTACTGACTCAACCAATTTGAGTGCTGAAGCGGTTGATGCCTGCCGTGACTTAATAGCAAAAGACTTTGGTAAAAACTATTTGCCGGAAAGCCCGACTCGCTATGGTGCTAAAAGCAACGCACAAGAAGCCCACGAGGCTATTCGACCGTCAGATGTGAAGGTGAAGTCAGAATCCTTATCTTCAGTTGAGCGTGATGCTCAACGTTTGTATGAGCTTATTTGGCGTCAATTCGTTGCTTGTCAGATGGTTCCTGCGCGTTATGACAGTACGACCTTAACTGCCACTGCGGGTGATTTCGAATTAAAAGCGCGCGGACGAGTTATGCGCTTTGCCGGTTGGACTAAGGTGATGCCTCCGGCTAGCAGCAAGAAAGAGGGTGATGATAATCTGCCGGACGTAAAAAAAGGCGATGCATTGAAACTGGAGCAACTGCTTCCAGAGCAACATTTTACCAAGCCACCGGCTCGCTATGGTGAGGCGTCTTTGGTTAAAGAGCTGGAAAAACGCGGTATTGGTCGCCCGTCGACTTACGCGTCGATTATTTCTACTATTCAGGACAGAGGCTATGTTCGGGTAGAGAGCCGTCGATTCTTTGCTGAAAAAATGGGTGAAATTGTCAATGACCGACTTGTTGAGAACTTCACCGAACTAATGAATTACAACTTTACGGCAGAAATGGAACAGGCATTGGATGATATTGCTGCCGGGAAGCGTGACTGGAAAGAGACCCTCGATAAGTTTTATGCGGACTTTAAAGAGCGGCTGGAAAAAGCTGAACTGGAACCTACTGAAGGTGGTATGCGTGAGAACAGTCTTGTTCTGACCGATATTGACTGTCCTGAATGTGGTCGAAAAATGGGGATAAGAACGGCTTCAACCGGAGTTTTTCTGGGCTGTTCAGGTTACAACCTACCGCCGAAGGAACGCTGTACTAAAACACTGAACCTGACGCCGGGTGAAGAAGCGGTTGAGGTAACTGACGAAGAAGAACGTGAAACCGAAGCGCTGAGAGCGAAAAAGCGCTGCCCTAAATGCGGGACAGCGATGGATAGCTATCTTATTGACGAAAAGCGCAGGCTGCATGTTTGCGGTAACAATCCAACTTGCGACGGCCAATTGGTTGAAGAGGGCACGTTCCGGATTAAAGGGTACGACGGTCCAACTATCGAGTGTGATAAATGCGGCTCGGAAATGCAGCTAAAAAATGGACGTTTTGGTAAGTACTTTGGTTGTACCAACAGTGACTGCAAAAATACCCGTAAGTTGTTGCGCAGCGGGGAACCTGCGCCACCTAAAGAAGATCCGGTCCCATTGCCGGAGTTACCCTGTGAAGAGTCCGATGCTTATTTTGTTTTACGGGACGGTGCGTCAGGTATTTTCTTGTCAGCTAATACTTTTCCTAAGTCGCGGGAGACCCGTGCTGTTACCGTAAAAGAGCTAGCTCAGTTTAAAGACCGGTTACCGGAAAAGTTCAAGTATCTGGCGGAAGCTCCGCAGGAAGACGATGACGGCAACGATGCTATTGTTCGCTTCTCGCGCAAAAACAAAGAACAATACGTGGTGACCGAAATTAAGAAAAAACAAACTGGCTGGAAGGCATTTTTCCGAGATGGGAAGTGGCAAGTACAGGACAAGTAGTTAATGACTTACGGGCAAAGGGTCACTTTGCCAATGGCGAATCAAAACCGGCTGGACTAACATAGCTGCGTGTCTAATGAAGGACACAGCACACTGGACATGGAGGTCCCATGTTATTGTCTCGCTTGGGCATAACATTTCCCGCTGCCTTTCCGGCAGCGGGTTTTTCTTTATTTAAGCCGGGCAAAACGCTGCGAAAACAATCCGGACAAGCCGGTATCGAACTGTTAATTGTATGGCCGGTTATTGTGGCCGCTGTTTTTACTTTCGTTCAGGCACTGATTATCTGGTGGGGGCAGCAAACTCTAACGGTTGCTAATCAGTATGCTGTGCGCGCGGGTAGCATTAATAACGGCAGTCACAATGCCATGGTTAACACGTTAGTTGCGGGAGTGGCGGGGCTTAAACCGCAACTCAGTACTGACAACAAAATGGTCGCTGTAACTGAAGCTTTGGTTGAGCAGCGACTTCATTACGCACAATTTGGCCAACTAAAAGTTTTATCGCCTACGGTTGAGGATTTTCGCCAGTTTGCCGATTGGCGCTGGGACGATGAGCTAAAGACTGAGGTATTGGAGATTTCAGTTGATCACTACCACGCCCGTGCCAGTAACGAGGGTAGCGAACAATGGCACCAGGCAAGGGTATTGGTTATTGAAACCTATTGGTGCCTGCCCCTTGATATTCCTATTGCCGGCGAGTTTTTATCTGCGACTCAAACCTTACTGTCCGACTCTAAAGCAGCGCGTTACTGCGCAACGCGCAGCCGGGTGTTCAATAAACCTCTATGGGCGTTATCTAATACCGCTCAGCATTCAATGCTAAGCGGCTATCGAAAGTAAACTAGCGAATATCGTGGTAGTCAACGCAGGCTTGTAAGGTATTTTCAATGAGTGAAGCTACGGTCATTGGCCCCACACCTCCCGGAACAGGCGTTATCCAGCCGGCTTTTTCAGAGGCTGTCTGGAACTCAATATCACCGGTTAAACGACCATCAGGTAATCGATTCATACCAACATCAATAACGATAGCTCCGGGCTTAACCCATTCCCCCGGAATGAATTCAGGCTTACCTACCGCTACAACTAAAATATCTGCTCTTTTAACGTGTTCAGAGAGGTCACTGGTAAACCTGTGACAAACTGTCGTTGTAGCACCTGCTAAAAGGAGCTCCAGGCTCATTGGTCGGCCAACAATGTTAGATGCACCAACGACAACCGCATTTAACCCATGCAGATCAACTTTTGTGTGCTCCAGTAAGGTCATAATGCCTTTGGGCGTGCAGGGGCGTAGAGCGGGAATGCGTTGCGATAAACGTCCGACATTAAAAGGGTGGAAGCCGTCGACATCTTTGTCAGGACGAATTCGTTCTAATATCGGAGTAGCATCAAGGCCCGCCGGTAGAGGCAGCTGAACTAAGATGCCATCGACAGCAGTGTCGTTGTTTAACTTTTCAATCAGCTCTTCAAGTTCCTGCTGGGTTGTCGTTGCCGGTAAGTCATAGTCAAAGGAGCGAAAACCGACATCTTCACAAGCTCGCCGTTTGTTTCCTACATAAACTTCGGAAGCTGCATCGCTCCCAACTAAGACAACCGCCAGGCCTGGTGCTCGCAGCCCGGAGTTAACACGTTCTTTTACTTGTTGTTTGACGGCCTGACGTACAGTGGCAGCAATGGTTTTACCATCGATAATTTGAGCTGGCATAATGACGTTCCCAAAAGTGAGAGAATTCAAGGTGATATATGGGTTCTATTGTAACTTTTTTCTGCCCTGAATGTCACCGGTTGTTGGTTTAGTCGTCAGGTTGACGTAAAAGTAGCCACTCGGCACCGATAACAGAAAAAAAGTTTGACGGGTCAGTCTTCAACAGGTAATATTCGCCCCCGTTGTCAGCCAGCATTTGCTTTTTAAAAGCTGCGTCTGATACGGCTTTCGGAGAAATTCGGCGATTAGCGCAGTTTGGTAGCGCACTTGGTTTGGGTCCAAGGGGTCGCAGGTTCAAATCCTGCATCGCCGACCATTCTCTTGACGGTAAAATGGTTCGATATGCGCCCGTAGCTCAGTTGGATAGAGCAACGGCCTTCTAAGCCGTCGGTCGCAGGTTCGAATCCTGCCGGGTGCGCCAGAACGCGCCAAAGAAATCACTCAGTGGTGGGTGTAGCTCAGTTGGTAGAGCCCCGGATTGTGATTCCGGTTGTCGTGGGTTCAAGTCCCATCATCCACCCCATTTCTTTATAGTAAAATTTCCTGTTTGTCGGCGATTAGCGCAGTTTGGTAGCGCACTTGGTTTGGGTCCAAGGGGTCGCAGGTTCAAATCCTGCATCGCCGACCATTACACTCTTTGACCTTTTTCTTTTCAGCCAGTACTGCTACATTTAAGTCATATATAAATAAAACTTTCATTGTTAACCCGTGGCTGGAGTTATTGTTATGGACTTTAAGAAAAGTTTAAAGAATCCCGCTGAAGCGTTTGATTCCCCGCAAGCTGTGTTTGATCATCCAGACCTTTCAAACGAGCAAAAGATAGAGCTGTTGCAGCAATGGCGTTACGATGAGCTTGAAACGGAAGTGGCTGACCAAGAGAATATGGGTGGCGATAAGCCGGATAAACTGGGCGAAATCAATAATCTACTTCTTGAGCTGGAAGGCAAATCTTAAGTATTTTTCTCACCGAATAAAGTGAAGTTTAAAAATTGCCGCTCGGGACTCGACTCCGGGCGGTCTCCTCGCTATAATGCTGCGTCATTTTTAAAGGTCAACGCCGTTGCCGTATCTCATTTTTTATAATGATAAATTGATGCGAGTGACATTCATTGATTGAAACCGAGGTAATGAAGCAATGCAGGTTTCTGTAGAGACAACTCAAGGTTTAGAGCGTCGTGTGACTATTACAGTCCCGGCAGATGCAATTGATAGCGAAGTAACACGCTTATTAAAAGAAGAATATCGCCATCGTCGCGTGAATGGTTTCCGTAAAGGAAAAATTCCGCCAAATGTACTGCAAAAGCTGTTTGGTCGCGAAGCACGTTCACGTGCAGCTTCAAGTGTTATGCAAAGCAAATACTTTGAAGCGGTTATGCAGGAAAAGTTGAACCCTGCTGGTGCACCTGCAATTGAGCCTAAAGTCAATGAACCAGGTAAAGACCTTGAGTTCACTGCAACGTTCGAAGTGTATCCGGAAGTAGAAGTTCAAAATCTGGAAAAAGTGAAAGTTGAGAAGCCAGCTGTTGAAGTTACCGAAAAAGACGTAGACAACATGTTGGAAACGTTGCAAAAGCAACACGCTGACTGGAAAGAAGTTAAGCGTAAGTCCAAAAAAGGTGATCGTGTCACTATGGATTTTGTTGGCTCTATCGACGGTGAAGAATTTGAAGGCGGTAAAGCCGACGATTTCGCTCTGGAATTAGGCGAAGGCCGCATGATTCCGGGCTTTGAAGATCAAATTAAAGGTATTAAAGCGGGTGAAGAAAAGACGATTGAAGTCACTTTCCCGGAAGACTACCACGCTGAAAATCTGAAAGGTAAAGAAGCGCAGTTCGTTGTAACAGCTAAAAAAGTTGAAGCACGTGACTTGCCTGAACTCAATGACGAGTTCGTAGCGTTATTTGGTGTAAAAGAAGGCGGCGTTGAAGCGTTGAAGGAAGAAGTTCGTAAGAATATGGAACGCGAACTGAAAAACGCAGTAAAAGCAAAAGTTAAAGAACAGGTGTTAAAAGGCATTGTTGAAAACAACGATGTTGAATTGCCTAAATCAATGATCGACCAGGAAATTGATCAACTGCGTAAGCAAGCTGCTCAACGTTTTGGTGGTAATGCTGATCAAATGCCTGAATTGCCGGCTGAGTTGTTTGAAGAGCAGGCAAAAGAACGCGTTAAAGTTGGCTTGTTATTGGGCGAAGTTATTCGCAGCAATGAGCTTAAAGCTGACGACGAGAAAGTTGATGAGATCATTGCGACAGCTGCTTCTGCATATGAAGACCCGCAGGAAGTTGTCGAGTACTACAAGTCAAACAACGATATGATGCAGCAAGTTCGCAACTTAGCGTTGGAAGAGCAAGCTATCGAATTTGTGTTGGAAAAAGCTTCTGTGAAAGATAAGAAAGCAAGCTTTGACGACATTATGAATCCGAAGCAGCAGTAATCTCTTGTAACGGAGTCCTTGACGGGTCCCGCTACAGCTTGGTTTAATGGCTCGTATGATTTCATACGAGCCATTTTTATTTCAGGAGCTTTATAACACATGTCGAGCGATATTCAGGATCCAATGGCACAGCTAGTCCCTATGGTTGTCGAACAGACGTCAAAAGGGGAGCGCTCTTACGACATTTATTCACGCCTGTTAAAAGAGCGTGTGATTTTCTGCTGTGGTCAGGTTGAAGACCATATGGCCAACCTTATTGTGGCTCAGCTATTATTCTTAGAATCAGATAATCCTGATAAAGACATTTACTTGTATATTAACTCGCCAGGAGGTGTAGTTACGGCAGGTATGGCTATTTACGATACCATGCGCTTTATTAAGCCAGACGTTAGCACAGTTTGTATGGGACAAGCGGCCAGCATGGGGGCTTTCCTTTTAGCCGGTGGTGCTCAGGGTAAGCGGTATTGCTTGCCTAATTCCCGGGTTATGATTCACCAGCCACTTGGCGGTTTCCAGGGGCAGGCTTCAGATTTTGAAATTCATGCGAAGCAAATTTTGGATCTGAAAGAGCGCTTAAACCGTATGTTAGCTGAGAATACAGGTCAGGATTACGAGAAAGTGGCTAGAGACACCGATCGCGATCACTTCTTATCAGCAGAAGAGTCAATCGATTACGGTCTGGTTGACGGCATTTTACGCCAGCGTGGCGAAGAGTCCTGAGCGGGCGCTTAAGTAGTAGGAGAAAAGCATGACGGATCAGTCCAAAGGTGACGGCGATAAGCCGCTGTATTGCACTTTTTGTGGCAAAAGTCAGCACGAAGTTAAGAAGCTCATTGCCGGACCGTCTGTGTTCATTTGCGATGAATGCGTCGAGTTATGTAATGACATTCTAAAAGAAGAAATTCATCAACTGTCGCCGGTGCCGGACCAGGATGAATTACCTGTGCCAAAAGCTATCCGAAAACATCTGGACGACTACGTTATCGGCCAGGATCGCGCTAAAAAAGTTTTATCAGTTGCTGTCTATAACCACTACAAGCGGTTACGTGCATCAGGAAAAGGTAAAGAAGAAGTTGAGCTGGGCAAGAGTAATATCTTGCTGATAGGTCCTACAGGCTCAGGTAAGACTTTCCTTGCTGAGACTATGGCGCGGTATCTGGATGTTCCGTTTACTATGGCGGATGCGACTACCTTGACCGAAGCAGGTTACGTTGGTGAAGATGTTGAGAACATCATTCAGAAGCTTTTACAGAAGTGCGACTATGATGTGGAAAAAGCCCAACGCGGTATTGTCTATATTGATGAAATTGACAAAATTTCACGTAAGTCAGACAACCCATCTATTACTCGCGATGTCAGTGGCGAAGGCGTTCAGCAAGCTTTATTGAAGCTTATTGAAGGTACCGTTGCTTCTGTACCTCCTCAGGGCGGACGAAAGCATCCTCAGCAAGAGTTCTTGCAGGTTGATACGTCGAAGATTCTGTTTATCTGCGGTGGTGCATTTGCTGGCTTAAACAAAGTGATTGAGCAGCGTTTGTCTACCGGAACAGGAATTGGTTTCGGCGCCGAAGTAAAAAGTAAAACGCGAAGTGAAGAAGGCGAAATTATAGCGAAAGTAGAGCCGGAAGATTTGGTTCGCTACGGTTTGATTCCGGAGTTTATTGGACGGCTACCTGTTGTTGCCACACTAGACGAGCTGGATGAAGAAGCATTGGTTGAAATTTTGCGTGAACCGAAAAATGCTTTAACCAAGCAATACTCTGCTTTGTTTGAAATGGAAGATGTTGAACTGGAGTTTCGTGAAGACGCGTTACGGGCTATTGCTAAAAAAGCCATGGCGCGTAAAACAGGAGCTCGCGGTCTGCGTTCAATCGTCGAAGGTGTTTTGCTAGGCACTATGTACGAGTTACCTTCCATTGAGGGCGTGGTGAAAGTTGTGGTTGATGAATCGGTGATAGCCGGGGAATCAGACCCTATTTTAATTTACGCGAATCAACAGAAAAACAAGCAGGCTTCGGGTGAGTAATACGAAACTGTATTAAAAGTGTTCAAAAAAGGGCCAATCTGGCCCTTTTTTTCTGTCAAGGATTGAACTTTCAGGTAAAGACCGCATATAACAAAGTAAACCTAGGTCGGGAGAGAATTTAATGAGCGAAGAACGCACCGAACAATTAACGATGCCTGTTCTGCCGTTGCGAGATGTAGTGGTTTACCCGCATATGGTGATTCCGCTATTTGTCGGTCGGGAAAAATCGATTCGATGCTTACAAGCGGCGATGGATGCGGATAAACAAGTCTTTTTAGCAGCACAGAAAGATGCGTCGGTGGATGAGCCTACCAATGATGACATTTATCCGGTGGGTACTGTCGCTACGGTTTTACAGTTATTGAAGCTGCCTGATGGCACTGTGAAAGTGTTAGTTGAAGGTAAGCAGCGTGCGCAGCTTGATGAACTTCAGGATGATGAAGAGTACTTTAAGGCCAGTATCCATTATTTGGCGGCAGAAGAGTTACCGGAAAAAGAGGAAGAAGTACTTATTCGGTCGGCTCTGAACCAGTTTGAAGGCTATGTGAAGCTGAACAAAAAGATACCGCCAGAAGTACTTACGTCGTTATCGGGTATTGAAGACGGTGACCGTCTGGCCGACACAATGGCGGCACATATGCCTTTAAAACTTGCAGAAAAGCAGGCTATTCTTGAAATTACCGATGTGCGTGAGCGCATAGAGCACCTGATGGCATTGATGGAAGGCGAAATTGATATCCTTCAGGTTGAGAAACGTATTCGCAGTCGCGTCAAAAAACAAATGGAAAAAAGCCAGCGTGAGTATTACTTGAATGAGCAAATGAAAGCCATTCAAAAAGAGCTGGGTGAAACCGAAGACGGCGTCGATGAGTTTGAGCAGTTGCAGAAAAAGATCGACGACGCCCGTATGCCCGCAGAGGCTAGGAAGAAAACAGAAGCTGAACTTCAAAAGCTGAAAATGATGTCGCCCATGTCGGCGGAGGCTACTGTTGTTCGGGGTTATATCGACTGGATGGTGTCGGTTCCGTGGAAAAAGCGTTCGCGTATCAAGAAAGATTTAGCTCATGCTGAAAAAGTGCTAGATGCTGATCATTATGGGTTAGAGAAAGTCAAAGAACGCATTATTGAATACTTAGCGGTGCAACAACGAACCACAAAAGTGAAAGGTGCAATTCTTTGCCTGGTAGGGCCTCCTGGTGTGGGTAAAACATCGCTTGGCCAGTCCATAGCGAAAGCTACGGGAAGAGAGTACGTGCGCATGGCATTGGGTGGCGTTCGTGATGAAGCAGAGATACGCGGACACCGTCGAACCTATATTGGCTCTATGCCAGGCAAGCTGATTCAAAAAATGTCGAAAGTTGGTGTACGTAATCCACTGTTTCTTTTAGATGAAATTGACAAAATGTCGGCGGATATGCGTGGAGACCCGGCCTCAGCGTTATTAGAGGTGTTAGATCCGGAACAGAACGTTAACTTTAACGATCATTATCTTGAAGTGGATTACGATCTGTCAGATGTCATGTTTGTTGCGACCTCTAACAGTATGAATATTCCGGCGCCTCTGCTTGACCGAATGGAAGTGATTCGTCTGTCCGGTTATACCGAAGATGAAAAGCTGAACATCGCTAAACGTCACTTATTGACTAAGCAGATTGGCCGTAACGGTTTAAAAGAAAAAGAAATTACGGTTCAGGACAGTGCCATTATCGGTATTATTCGTTATTACACCCGCGAAGCAGGTGTGCGTAACCTTGAACGTGAGTTGTCACGATTGTGTCGCAAAGCGGTGAAAGAAATTCTACTGGACAGTTCAATTAAGCACGTTGAAATTACCGGTGATAATTTAAGTGACTATCTGGGCGTGCAGCGCTTTGATTATGGTAAAGCGGAAGAAGCCAACCAAGTCGGTCAGGTTACTGGCTTAGCATGGACTGAAGTGGGTGGTGACTTGCTCACTATTGAAGCCACGAATGTAGCGGGTAAAGGAAAGACAACCACGACTGGTTCGTTAGGCGATGTTATGCAGGAGTCTATTCAAACCGCACTGACCGTAGTTCGCAGTCGGGCTGATAAGCTGGGTATTGCCGATGACTTTCATGAGAAGCGCGATATTCACGTTCATGTTCCTGAAGGCGCCACGCCAAAAGATGGACCAAGTGCCGGTATCGCGATGGTTACGGCTATGGTTTCATCGTTAACCGGTAAACCGGTACGCTCTGATGTGGCAATGACCGGGGAAATTACGTTGCGGGGTGAAGTATTGGCTATCGGTGGCTTAAAGGAAAAGCTATTGGCAGCTCATCGCGGTGGAATTAAGCATGTATTAATTCCCAAAGAAAATGAACGCGATTTAAAAGAAATAGCCGATAACGTTAAAGAAGACCTGGTAATTCAACCGGTGAAATGGATTGATGAAGTATTAGATGTCGCTTTGGTTAAAGATTAATCAGTGACTTAATACTAAAGTCATATTCCAACGCTAGAATGCGGTCTGCGGATGAGAAATCATGCCTCAGACCGCATTTTTTCGTTAAAAAGTGAGTAAAAAGGGTTTTCAATCGAAACGACTGTGGTAGCCTAGAGTTTAAAGCTGATTCAAATGTATGACATGAGAACAGCTGGATAGGAAAGCCATTTGGACATAATGGTGCTTGAACAATTAAATCAAGCTTGATATAACCGTTTTGGCCCATTTAAATCCGAATGGAACCACGGAAACTTGATAATAACAATCTAAGGGGATGATACTGTGAACAAGTCTCAGCTTATTGACAAAATCGCGGCAGGTGCAGATATTTCTAAGGCTGCTGCTGGTCGTGCTCTGGACTCAATGATCGATGCAGTAACTGATGCTCTAAAAAAAGATGACCAAGTCGCATTAGTTGGCTTCGGTACGTTTAGCGTACGTGAGCGTTCTGCTCGTACTGGTCGTAACCCTCAAACGGGTGAGACTATCCAGATCGCTGCTGCTAAAGTACCTTCTTTTAAAGCAGGTAAAGCACTGAAAGACGCAGTAAATTAATTAAAGCGCATTAGCGCTTTTTTTAAAGAATAATAATAGTAGCCCGAGGTTTATAAAACCTCGGGTTATTTTTTTGTATGAATGGTGAGTTTTAAGACGAATCACCTTATAATGTGACGTCGTTTATTCAGGTTAAATAAGGAAAGCCTTATTATGTTAGAGCGGATTCGGGAAGGCTCGCAGAGTTTTACTGCTAAGGCCATTCTTGTGTTAATCATTCTAACTTTTGCATTGGCAGGTGTTGGCGGTTATATCACCGGCGACACAGAAGATGCTGTTGCAAAAGTTAATGGAGAAGAAATTCCTCGTAGTGACTACGATCGTGCTTATGAAAACGAACGTAGCCGCTTACAAGAGCAGTTCGGCGATATGTTTTCTGCCATTACTTCCGATCCGGAATACATGCGTAGTTTGCGTAGCAGAGTTCTGGAACAGCTTATAGAGCAGGAATTACTCGTACAGTACGCAGAAGACAGCGGAATGCGTGTGGGATCAGAGCAGGTTAAAGCAGCAATTCGTGATATTCCTCAGTTTCGCACCGCCGGACAGTTTGATAACGACGTCTATTTAATGGCGTTACGAAATGCGGGCTATAGTCCGGAAGCTTTTGCTAAAGTTATGCAGCAGGACATGACCCGGAATCAACTTTTGCGGGGCTTGTCTCAGTCTGAATTTGTTTTGGAACCTGAGGCTTTAGCATTTTTGCGCTTACAGAACCAAACGCGTTCAGGTGGGTTTCTGGTAGCAAATAACGAGTCTTTTGAGGGCCAGGTGGAAGTTGCTGAGTCGGATATCGAGACCTTTTATCAGCAAAACCAGGACATGTTCCGTACGGAAGAGAAGTTGAGCGTTGCTTATGTTGAGCTTTCTTTAGCGGCTATTGAGTCTGATATTGAAATAGCCGATGAAGAAGTACGTGAGTATTACGAACAACGTCAGCAGCAATACGCAACCGAAGAAGAGCGTCGCGTGTCGCATATTCTTATTGAATTCGACACAGAGAACGCTAAAGAGAAAGCTGAAGAGGCGTTGGCCGAACTGGAGCAGGGCGCAGACTTCGCTGAGGTAGCGCAAACCTACTCTGATGATACTTTCTCTGCGGAACAGGGCGGTGACCTTGATTGGGTCGAAGCTGGCATGATGGACGAAGATTTTGATGCCGCTGTTTTTGAACTGGAAAACATTGGTGATTTATCTGAGATTGTTGAAACCAGCTTCGGTTATCACATTATTAAGCTGACTGATTTACGTGAAGGTACGGTAACACCATTCAGTGAAGTCGAAGACGAAGTTCGCCAACAGCTGTTAGCAGAAAAAGCGGAAGACCGTTATTTTGAAAAGCAGCAGAAATTGGCTGAAATTAGCTTTGAACAGCCAGATACTCTGGAGCCTGCTGCTGACGAAATTGGTGCTACAGTTCGTCGTACTGACTTATTCACTCGTGAAAGAGCGCCAACACCTTTGAGTGATGATGTCATTCTCAATAACCTGTTTTCAGAACAGTTAATTGAAGAGAAGTTAAACAGCGACGTAATTGAAACCTCTGATGATCGTTCTTTGGTTGTGCGAGTGACTGAACATCAACCGGTGCGGGTAAAAGATCTGGACGAGGTCCGCGAGCAGATTGTTGCAGAACTTCGTGTAGAGAAAGCTCAGGAATTAGCACTGCAACAGGCGGAAGAGTGGATGCAGGCCTGGCAGTCGGGTGAAGAAACCAGTGGCGAGATTGTTTGGGTAGATAGCATTACCCGGAACAATAACGAGCATCCAAGAGCTATTGTGCAAGAGCTGTTCTCGATGTCTCCGTCTGCTACTGCCGATGAAAACACCTTTACCACGGTCGCGCTTCCTAATGGCGATGCTGCAGTGGTTGCATTGACAGAACTTAACCCGGGTAATGCAAACGAAGAGCAGCTTGATGAGCTGCAAAGTCAACTGCAGAACCGCCAGGCACAAGTGATGTTACAAGCTTTCATTAATAATCTGAAAAGTGATGCAGATATTCAGCGCTTATCGACTCGATAAAGTGTAACGCTCATCGAAAATAAAAAAGCTCAGACTTGAGAAAGTCTGAGCTTTTTTTGTTTTTCGTTAGTATTATTTGCGTCCGTAAAGCTCCGGTAAGACATTATCTTCTGTCGTATCAGATAGCCTCTCTAAAGAGGACTTAACGTCTTTGTACAGCTTCTTGCCTTCCCGCCAGCTGCTGCTTCCTGGCTGATACAAACTCTTTTGGAGAGCAGCACAGGAGCTTTGTATTGAAAGGTACTGAGATAATTCCGTTAAACTATTAAAGGTTCGGTTAAAATACCGGTTTGCCCATTCAAGCAATGCAGTTTGGGCTGCATGGGCATCGTTTTTACTGCAGGCCTGTTGAAACTCTCTCCATAGCTTATCTTTGTTGAGCTGGTGGGCCGTTTTAGACGTCTCTTCTACCGCACCTTCTGATAATGATTGGCGACGCACCAGCAGGAAAAGATTGGTAGCTAACGATGCCAGTATAATAAGTCCTAACAGGGCAACGAACCAACTTTGCTGCCACCAAACCAGGGCGACTGAAGGCTTCGCAGGTTCAACCGGTTTTTCTTCCGCACTTTGCTTTTGCGGCGCTGCTGCGCCACTGGGTTGATTTCCCTCAGGGATTGCTTGCATACCTTCAGCCATAGCGACTGAAAACTTCAGATCATCAGTTTCAGCCGAGGCTGCTAGCCCCGTTTTGGTATTGAACCATGGAACTTCAAGCGCCGGGATGCTCAGCGGACCCGGTTGATTCGGTACAATTGCGAAGCTGACGGTCTTTTGTGAAATCACAACACCGTTGCGTGTAAACTGGTCGGTTTCGTCGCCATCAGGATACACTCTTACCGTATCTGGAAACTCAGGTTTTATTTCCGGCAGTTGCTCTGGCTTTACGCCAATAGCAGTTAACATGTATGAAATAGTCAGAGGTTCACCAACGGTGTAGGTTTCCTGCTCTGGTGAAACCGACTGAGAGATACTGACTAATTCACTCGGTAACCAATGCCCCTGCCAGTTAGCCGGAACAGGTTTGACGTTAACATCTATTGTTTCTGCTATTGTGCTAACGGGCTGAGTGTTGGAAAACGAAGAGAATATTGAGCGTTGTCCCTGGGTAAAGACTTCTCCATCAAAGCGTGCCCCAGTGATACTTAAGGGACCTGATTTGCTGGGCGTTATTTGATAAACCCGCTGATAAACCTTGTAGCGGCGGCCATTAACCATCTGTGTACTTTCTTCATCTCTGCCTATTTGCTGAACATCTGCATTTTCAGCTTCCGGAGGCACTAAGTTACCTTTGTTTAAGTCTGCAGCGAGAAACAGCCGGGCGACATAGGTAATAGGCTGTTGCAGATAAACTTGCTCGCTATCCACCTGAGCTTCTAAAAAAGCCGTTTCTTGTTCTTTTTCCTGACTGCTTCCGGCTTCCAGTACCTCTATGGTTATCGGCTGAGACGATACACCGCCAATGGTAATTTCCGGAATTTTGTATTCGCCCGCAGCTTGCGGAATTAATACGGTAGTAAACCGTGTTTGCTTGCTGAGTCTGCCGTTTATCATTGATGTTTGACGGCTTACAGAGGTTCTTCCGACGACAAAGTCTTTTAGTAACTTAGATGGGGAGAAGCTGTCATTTCCAACGTCACCGTCGACGGTCACTGTCAGCACAAACGACTGGTTAGCGGTGACGGGATTCCGGTCGACCGTTGCAGTAACTTCGGAAACATCGGCGCGAGCAAGCTGACTCACAAGCAATAGACTGATCAAGAAAAAAGTGTGTAGCCATACTCTTACCATTTTTTATCTTCTCCCTGCGGTTCTGAAGCTCTACGCTGACGACGACGCTGACTTTCCAACAGCATTTTGTTACGCAATAGAATACTCGGGTCATCCGGAACTCGGTTCATCCATTGCTCCAGCTGCTGTGCCTTTTCAGGATCAATTTCACCTTCTCTCACCTTTTCCTGAAGTTGTTGTGTGGACTCTTCATCATTTTCTGCCCCCTCATTTTCAGAGCTATCCTGTTGTTCTTTTTCTTCAGTCGGCTCTTCTTTTTGGTCTTTTTTCTGTTCAGGTTGGCCATCTTCCTGACCATCTTTACCAGGATCTGGCGGACCATCGTTATTATTGGACTCGTTGTTTTGCTGGTCTTGCTCGTTACCATTTTGTTCCGAGTCATTTTTTGACTCGTCGTCTTGAGAGTCGGACTTTTCTGATGATTCTCCCGAACCATCAGATGAATCAGAGTCTTGTTCTTTTAGCTGCTCGACCAGCTGCTTGTTTTCCACTGCCTCTGACCAGTCAGGTCTTTTCTCCAGAGCCTTTTCGTATGCTGCGATGGCCGCATCATATTGCTGTTGCTGAGCTAAAGCATTACCCAAGTTGTACTGGGCTTCGGGAGAAGAATGTTGAGCAAACACATCAGCAGCGGCCTCATAGTCACCATTGCGGTATAAGGCTGACCCTTGCCGTAAAGGATCTTTGCTTAGGTTGGCGGCTTGTTCATATTGCTCTTGTTGATAAAACCTTTGAGCACGTTGTTCTTGATTAAGGAAGTACTTCTCAAGGGTTGGCTCCTGCGCTGCATGAAGCTCAGGACTAAAACTCACTAGTGGTAAAAGCATAGTGAGCATAATGGGGCTGAACAGACCGCTACGACGCCAGTTTAATAACATAATAGGAAGAATAAAGAGCGCGACATAAGGCCCCATATCTCGCCATGCATCGCCTTGTTGCTGATCTTCGCTGTCTTTCCCTTCACGTGTAAGCGGAGGCTGATTGATCAGTTTCTCAATATCACGATTGTCAGCGGTGACTGACGAGAATGCACCACCAGTAATCGAGGCTAAATCCTCCAGTCGTGATGGATAAGTCTTAGCTATGATAACTTGATTATTCTCTTTTAAGAGTCTTCCGGAGCTGTCTCGTATTGCGGCGCCTTCTTCTGTGCCAACGGCCAATATTGAAACGCGGTGCTCTATTGAACGTAGGTAACTGCTTAACGGATTGAGATCACGGCTGGTGATACCGTCTGTCAGCCAATAAATATCGCCTTGTGGGTAACCGGCGTTTCTTAATAGCTCATCAGCCAACTGCAGTGCAAGCAAAGGCTCACTGCCTGCTGCCGGCATGATTTCCGGCGACAACGACGGAATCAAATTCATTAAATTCCGATTGTCGGCCGTAAGAGGACTGATGATAAAAGCATCATCGGCGTAAGCAATAAGCCCGGTATCTCCGTCAAGACCTGCTCGTACTAAGTCAATGGCTTTATACTTCATTCGGGTCAGGCGGTCAGGGGATATGTCATCGGCAAGTAGTGAAGGAGACATATCCATAATAACGACCTGGCCTGACTCAAGCTGATAGACTGGCTGTGGTAGCCTTTCCCAGGTTGGGCCAGAGAGTGCGAGTGTGGCTAAAATACCAATAATCAGAAACCGGTGAACCGGCCATAGCGATGGCTTCGATCCCGACTTTACCAATACCTTTGATAAATGCCCGGGTAACCATTGATGCCAGCCAGCTTGATGTACCTGACTATAAATAAAGCGCCAATATAATAGCCCTACAGGGATTAATGCCAGTAACCACCAGGGGCGTAATAAATGAAACTCGCTCATGAACTTTTCCCCCAGGGGCGGTAATGCATCAAAGCAATGAGCATAAATAAAAGAAAGCTTGCACCCAATGGCCAATAAAAAAGGCTGACTCTGGGTCTAAGTTGTTGTGGGTCGCCAGCAATAGGCTCCAGTTGGTCAAGTCGTTGATAGATATCTTCAAGCTCGTCAGTGCTGCGGGCCCGGAAGTATTTACCACCGGTTTGCTTAGCAATACTTTGCATCAGCGGAACGTCCAGATCTCGGCTGGGATTGACCCGTCGTTGTCCGAAAAAGCTGTCCACTACCACCTCTTCTGCTCCAACGGCAATTGGATAAATCGTAACATCGTAAGCTTGAGCAAGTTCAAGCGCCTGCTCCGGAGTCAGGTTACCGGCCGTATTCTGACCATCCGTTAGTAAAACTAATACTCTATTTGACTCGTCGTCGTCCCGAAAACGCTTAACAGACAGAGCAATAGCGTCACCGATTGCTGTGCGCTCTCCGACTAAACCCAGTACAGATTCATTCAACATTTGCTTTACGGTATTACGGTCGTAAGTCATTGGAGTCTGTAAATAGGCTGTATCGGCAAAAAGAATCAAGCCTAGTCGGTCGCCTTCACGACGCGCAATAAAGTCACTGAGTACGTGCTTAACCATGGTTAAGCGGTCGACGGAACGTCCGTCAAGCTGCATATCGGCAATTTCCATACTGCCGGATAAATCGACAGCCAGCATTATTTCGCGGCCTTCTGCACGAACCGCGAGTGGTTCGCCTAACCATTGTGGTTTAGCAACAGCTGCTATTAGCATCAGCCAACATAAACTCATAAGGGAAAGCCATAACCAGCGTCTGCCAGAACCCGGGCTGCTTTCTGCAAGACCATAAGTGCTGGGGAGTCTTATGGCTGAACGGTTCTTACGAACAGGAGGTAACCACTTCCAAACAATAAAAGGTAAGGGTAATAAAAGAAACATCCATGGCCAGTCAAATTCAAACATCACTGACTCCCGGTTGTTTGCTCAAGTCCTTACTCAGCCAAAGGCGAGCAAGTTGGTAGTAATTTTGATTGAAATCATTGTCTTCAGTACCGTAAAAGTTTTTATCGGCTTGTTGAAGCAAAGGTTCAAAAGATGCCCTTTCATTATTGGATAAGGGCGCCAGTAGAAAAACGAGCCAAGTGCGGCTGTGTTTCGTGGCGACAAGTTCGCGAGGATAATACGCCAGTGCCGCTCGTTTAAGCAGCACCGTTATTTGTTCGATATTTGCATCTTTTTGCTGTAATAACTGTTTCATTGCTGCTTTACGTACTTTGGACTTTTGCCAGCGGCGAAACAGAACGGTCGCTAGCACCAACACACCTGCCAGTAGGGTTGCTACTACAGCGATAGTTAGCCAGGAGGGGGGCCACCAGCCAGCCTGACCTGGTTCAATGATGTCATTAAGCTGCTTTAAAGACGGCTGCTGCATCAGGTCACCTCCGTCCATTGTTGCTCTAGTGGCAGGGCACTTGATACTGAGGTTAATGACAGTTTGCGCTTACGGAAGGCTTCTTGAATACTTTGCCAGCGCTTGAGTGCTGCCTGGTGATAAGTTGCTCTTTGCTGGGTGTTAGCCAGGTTCACATTAATTTGCTGCTGGCCATCTGTGATAGCCAATGGATGAGATGAATAACCTTCAGGTAACTCATGCTCCATGGGGTCATAAACTGAGAAACAGCGAACCGAGTTGTGCTGCGAGAGGACGCGTAAGCCATCCAGAAAGTTTTCGCTGGCACCATAAAAGTCACTAATGACATAAATGGTACTGCCGGGCTTAACTAACTGTCGTAAACGCTTTAAATTTTCTTCAAGCGCATTCGGTTTCTGTTTTTCTTTGTTTTTCCAACGCGTAAAGCTGTCGCCGTGAACTTCAAGCAGTGCATGACATAAGCGTAAAACGCCTTTTTGGCGGGCAACGGGCTTGAGCTCCTGATGCAACCAGCCATTACCCACTAAGCCGCCAATGCGGTCGCCTTTATGCTGGGCCTGCCAGGCAAGAGCGGCCGCCAGATGACAAGCTTGCACTGATTTAAAAATAAACTGACTACCGAAAAATTGAGTCAAAGGTAGGTCGACCCAAATAAATACAGGGCGCTCCTTCTCTTCCCGGTAAAGCTTAGTGTGTGCTTTACCGGTTCGGGCGGTAACCCGCCAGTCGATAGAGCGGATGTCATCACCGGGCTGGTAATGCCTTACTTCATCAAACTCCATACCTCTGCCGCGACTCTTACTGAGCAGTGGCCCAGTCTGGCTTGAGCGCGGAAGGCTTTTATGATGACGGGCGAACGCATTTATTTTACTGCGATAATACAGCAGCTCATGAATGCCGGGGCTGATTCCGTCACAATGCAATTGTTTTAGCCATTGTTCTACTTCGGCTTTTAACATTATGGTGCCGGTACAAGTTTTAAAATCGTGTCCAGAACCTGATCGTGCGACACACCGTCCGCTTCAGCTTGATAGCTTAGAATGATTCGGTGGCGCAAGGCGTTATGAAAAACGCTAATAACATCGTCAGGCGTTACGAAGTCGCGACCATCGAGCCAGGCTTTGGCTCTGGCACAACGCTCAAGAGCAATGGTGGCACGAGGGCTGGCACCATAGCCTATCCATTGAGCCAGGTTTTGGTCGTATCGCTGCGGTTGTCGTGTTGCAATAATAAGCTGAACCAGATAGTTCTCGACGGCCTCATCTAAATACAGTTGCAAAACTTCCTGGCGTGCATTGAATAAGTCTTGTTGAGTTAAAGGCACTGGCTTGTCGACATCTCCGGATAACGCTTCCCCGCGAGTTAACCGCAGTATTTGTTGTTCTGTTTCAGCATCGGGATAGTCCAGTTTCAAATGCAGCAAAAATCTGTCCAGTTGTGCTTCTGGAAGAGGGTATGTGCCTTCTTGCTCCAACGGGTTTTGCGTGGCTAAAACCATGAAGAGGTCAGACAGTGGATAACTGCGCTGGCCGACAGTAATCTGCCGTTCAGCCATCGCCTCTAATAAAGCCGATTGAACTTTGGCGGGGGCGCGGTTAATTTCATCAGCCAGAATCAGGTTATGGAACAAAGGGCCTTGTTGGAACTCAAACTGTCCAGTTTCGGGACGAAAGATATCGGTGCCGGTTAAGTCAGCCGGTAATAGGTCAGGGGTGAACTGTACACGGTGAAAGTCGCCCTCTATGCCTTTTGCCAAAGCCTGAACCGCTCTTGTTTTGGCAAGGCCGGGTGGCCCTTCAACCAGTAAGTGGCCGTCGGCCAGAACGGCAATTAACAGATTTTGAGTAAAATCTGGCTGTCCAAGAACTTGTCGGTTGAGATAGTTTTGTAGCTGTTGAAACGCTGTCGCGGTCATGTTTACTCCAGGCTGTCGTTATCGGCGAAAACTGACTATGCTGTCAGTACCGCATAGCAATGACAGTAACAATGCTGCCTTTGTTCCGAATTTTCAATCTATACAGCATACTTTACCGAAAACGGTGGTTTTAATCTGCTCTATTACGGGCTAGAATTTGTAACATAATTTGTGGTCAGACCAGTATTGATTTACGAAGTGAGGAATTATTATGACAGCAGCGCAACGCTTGCTAACCGTTAATGGTGAACGAATTGCCTTTGTAGCAGGCTTAAGAACGCCATTTGCTAAGCAGGCAACAGATTTTCATGGGGTTCCGGCCGTCGATCTTGGAAAGATGGTGGTTCAGGAACTTGTCAATAAAACCGGCATTGAAGCTGAATGGGTTGAGCAACTGGTATTTGGACAAGTGGTCCAGATGCCTGAAGCTCCGAACATTGCGCGTGAAATTGTGCTTGGTACAAGTTTACCGGTGAAGACAGACGCTTATAGTATCTCCCGAGCTTGCGCTACCAGTTTTCAATCTGCGGTAAATATTGCTGAAGCTATGGTCGTTGGACATATCCGTGGTGGTATAGCTGGTGGTGCGGACTCGTCGTCTGTATTACCTATTGGCGTGAGCAAACGTCTGGCCAGAGCTTTGGTTGATTTGAACAAAGCGAAAACTCTGGGGCAGCGGTTGTCTATCCTGAAGCGTCTGGGCTTTAAAGATTTGTTACCCGTACCACCTGCTATTGCTGAATACAGTACCGACCTTAGTATGGGTGATACTGCGGAGCAAATGGCAAAAACGCATAATATTAGCCGCGCAGACCAGGATGAGCTAACGGTAAGGTCTCACCAAAAAGCTCATGCTGCCTGGGAGGCTGGCTGGTTAAGTGACGAAGTGATGACTGCTTACCCTGAGCCTTATAAAAAGCATTTAAGTCGCGATAATAATATTCGTGGCGAAAGTCAGGTCGATAAACTGGCTAAATTGAAACCGGTGTTTGATCGCAAGCATGGGTCAGTAACTGCCGCAAACAGCACACCTTTAACGGATGGTGCTTCAGCAGTCCTGATGATGACTGAAAGCCGGGCTAAAGAGCTTGGTTTACCAGTGTTGGGCTATTTACGCAGCTACGCTTTTGCCGCTTTGCAGGTTGAAGAAGATATGCTGATGGGACCGTCCTATTCAACACCGGTTGCGCTTGACCGTGCAGGCATGACGCTTAACGACTTGGATCTTATCGATATGCATGAAGCGTTCGCAGCGCAAACCTTGGCGAACATGAAAATGTTTGCGAGCGACAAGTTTGCGAAAGATAAGCTGGGTCGTGATAAAGCCATTGGTGAAATCGATATGGACAAATTTAACGTGCTGGGCGGCTCCATTGCTTATGGTCATCCATTTGCCGCCACCGGTACCAGAATGATCACGCAAACTTTGAATGAATTGCGCCGTCGCGGTGGAGGTGTTGGTTTAACGACAGCATGTGCCGCTGGTGGTTTAGGTGCAGCAATGATTGTGGAGACAGAATAATGAGTCAGGATAAAGCATTCACTATGGAAGTGAGGGACGACGGAGTTGCAGTAGTTACAATAGACGTCCCTGGTGAGTCAATGAATACCTTAAAAGACTCATTTGCAGAAGAAGTTGGTAGTTTGATGAATCGCTTAGAGAGCGATGATTCAGTGAAAGGCGTTGTGTTTATTAGTGGCAAGCCCGGCTCTTTTATTGCTGGCGCTGATATTAACATGATAGATGGCTGCGAAAACGCGGTCGATGCAGAGAGTCTGGCAAGAAAAGGGCAGGCTATGTTCGATCGTATTGAGCAGTTGAATGTACCTGTGGTTGCAGCAATCAACGGAGCTTGCTTAGGCGGCGGCCTCGAGTTAGCCATGGCATGTCATGTGCGAATTTGTACTGATAACAGCAAAACGGCGTTAGGTCTGCCTGAAGTCAAATTAGGCTTGCTGCCGGGCAGCGGTGGTACCCAGCGACTACCGGAACTGGTTGGTGTTCAGCAAGGACTGACCATGATACTGACCGGTAAGGAGCTGCGTGCTAAGCAGGCTAAAAAAGCTGGTCTGGTGGCGGAAGTTGTCCCACAAAGTATTCTTTTAGATGTGGCCGTAGAGCACGCGCTGAAGCGCAAGCCTAAGTCGACGAAGCCGCCGCTTAAAGGCATGAGTAAGGTATTAGAGGCCACTCGGTTTGGTCGTGACATTATCTTTAAAAAGGCTGGTGAGCAGGCTCAGAAGAAAGCTCACGGCAACTACCCGGCAATTGATAAGATCATTCAGACAGTTCGCGAAGGTGTTGAGCGCGGTCGTGAAGCCGGTTTAGACAAAGAAGCCCGTAGCTTTGGTGAGTTGGCAATGACACCGGAGTCTTATCAACTGCGTCAGATTTTCTTTGCTACAACAGAAATGAAGAAGGAAACCGGCGCAGACGGGGTTGAGCCTGATCCGGTAAAACGGGTTGGTGTCTTAGGCGGTGGTTTAATGGGTGGAGGTATTGCTTATGTCACCGCGGCTAAAGCGGGTATTCCGGCGCGCATAAAAGACATTAGCGAAGACGGAATTAGCAACGCTTTACACTACAGCTATGAGCGCCTGAACAAGAAGGTTAAGCGCCGTCATATGCGCCGTGCAGAGCTTGAAAAGACTATGTTGATGTTGAGTGGTTCACTTGACTATAGCGGGTTTGAGCGCACCGACGTGGTTATTGAAGCGGTTTTTGAAGATCTTAATCTGAAGCAAAAGATGGTTGCTGACGTGGAAGAGCACGCCGCTGAGTCGACTATTTTTGCAACCAACACCAGCTCGCTGCCTATTACCCAAATAGCCGCTACGGCGAAGCGCCCAGAGCAGGTAATTGGTCTTCACTATTTTTCTCCGGTGGATAAAATGCCATTGGCAGAAATTATTACGCACTCAGGTACATCGGATAAAACCATTGCCACTACAGTATCCCTGGCTAAAAAGCAGGGGAAAACACCTATTGTGGTAAAAGACGGTGCCGGGTTCTATGTTAACCGTATTCTGGCGCCATACATGAATGAAGCGGCGCGCCTGCTGTTAGCTGGCGAACCTATTGAGCACCTGGATAAAACCCTGGTGAAATTTGGTTTTCCGGTAGGCCCTATCACTTTACTTGATGAAGTGGGTATAGACGTTGCGGCAAAAGTGGCGCCAGTTTTGGTGAAAGAACTGGGCGATCGCTTTGAAGCCCCTGATGCTTTTGACAAGCTGATTGATGACGACCGCAAGGGTAAGAAGAATCAAAAAGGCTTTTATCAATACGGTAAGGGTGTGAAAGGTAAACCGGTGGATACGTCAGTTTATTCTTTACTGGATATTGACCCTAAACAAAGCAAATCAGCTGATGAAATTATTGATATTTGCTTGCTACCGATGCTGAATGAGGCGGCTTACTGCCTGCAGGAAGAGATCATCCGCAGTCCGCGTGACGGTGACATTGGTGCAATTTTTGGCATCGGGTTCCCACCTTTCCTGGGCGGCCCTTTCCGTTATATGGACAGTCAGGGTCTTGAAACAATAGTGAACAAGCTGGAGAAGCTAGCCTCGGAAAGAGGTGAGCGATACACCCCGGCACCTTTACTTAAACAGATGGTAGAGAACGGCTGGAGTTTTTATCAGTAACGGATAGAACCAAGCTGAGAATTATACCTGAGCAGCAATGTTGTTGTGCTGCTCAATAAATTCAATTAATGCGTCAGCCGGCATAGGCTTCGCATAATAAAAGCCTTGAATGTATTCGCATTTGAGGCTTTTTAATGTCTGCAACTGAGCTTTTGTTTCAACCCCTTCTGCAACCACTTTTAACCCCAGGTTATGTGCCATAGCGATGATAGAAGCAACCATATTACGGTCTTTGTCGTTAATAGTAATGTCATCGACAAAGGCCTTGTCCACCTTAAGGCTGTTCATTGGAAAACGCTTTAGGTAAGACAGCGACGAATAACCTGTTCCGAAGTCATCCAGTGCCAGTTTGACGCCCATATCGGATAAGTTTTCCATCATCGTAATTGCGCGTTCAGGGTCACTCATTACCATGCCTTCCGTGACTTCGAATTCAACATGACGAGGGTGTAAGTCTTCTTCTCGCAAAATTTGCTCAATTTGAAGCGCCAGACTGGACTGCATGAACTGACGAGCTGACAAATTGATTGCAATACTTTTTGGTGAGCCCGGGTAAGTCATGAACTTTTTCATATCACGGCAGGACTGACGTAAAACATCCTCGCCCAAAGGAATTATAAGCCCGGTTTCCTCAGCTAACGGAATAAACTCCGCTGGGTTAATCATAGAGCCGTCACTACTTTCAATGCGGGCCAGGGCCTCAAGGCCGGCAATGTGACCGGAACTGATTTCAATTTTAGGTTGGTAATACACTCGAATATTATTTGCTTTTAATGCCGCTCTCAGTTCATTCTCCAATTTCAGTCGTTTAACTGCGTTTTCGTTCATCGACTGACTGAAGAATTGGTAGCAGTTTCCGCCACGCTGCTTGGCGTGATACATGGCCATATCGGCTTTCTGTAAAAGCTCCTGTGACGTCTGGCCGTCGTGAGGGTAAAGAACAATACCAATTGAACTGCCGATGACAATTTCCTGATCCTGAATTAAATAAGGCTCTGCTACTTTAAGGTTTATTTGATTACCCAAATCGCCGATTAAATTAATATCGATACTGTCTTCAATAAGGAGGCCAAACTCATCACCGCCCAGACGGTAAAGGGTATCCTGTCTGCGGCCTATATCCATTAACCGTTCAGCAACCTGACATAAAAGCTCATCACCTATTTCATGGCCTAAAGAGTCGTTAATCTTTTTGAAATCATCCAGATCAAAGAGTAACAAGGTATGAGAGACTTTTTTCCGAACCAGATTAGAGTGGCTGACCTGGAAATACGAGCGGTTCGGTAACCCGGTCAAAGTGTCCGTATTAGAAAGACGACGCAGTTCATTCTCGGTATGACGCCTTTCAGAGATATCAGAGAAGCTCGCAACAATAAGGGATACCTCGCCGTTATCATCGCGAACGGCGTCCAGAGTAAGCTCCATCAGGAACTCACCACCATTCGCTTTTAAGTCGGTAACTTCACCACGCCATGTTCCATCTTTTATGACGGCACGCTTTATTTGATTCACAAAACTTTCAGGGTAGCAGGGTAACGTTAATACTTGCCCCAAGACTTGCTCACGCTGAAAACCACTAATACGTTCGAACGCGTTATTGACCTCGCGCTTACGGAAGAAGCGGTCAAAAATACAAATGCCGTCAGAAATATTGGTAATTGATGACGCCAGCATATTAATGCGCTCTTCGGAGCTAACCAGGTTGCTGATATCGCTTAAGGTGCCATACATGATTTTATTTTGACCGTCGCTCTGCAATCGCCCCCGGTCCATTACCCAAAGCCAACTTCCCTGATTATCCAGTCGGTATGTGCATTCAAATACCTCAGACTTTCTTTGTAGGTGATCATCGAGACTGTTTTGTAAGCGCTGTAGGTCCTCAGGGTGAATATTTGACTGACCGCCGGAAAAGCCAATTCGCTTCCCATCAATGGGGAAAGCAGGGCAACTTTGCCAAATATTCTGACGAACGAGTTCACCAGAATTTAAATTCCACTCCCAGCATTGATAGTTGCTGGACTGTAGCCCCTGTGCTTGCCTTTTGTATTGAGTAAGCGTTTGTTCTAATACTAACTGACGTTGACGACGGACTAACCAATAAATGACTAAGCCCATCAGAATGGCCGTTATATAAGCTCCCCAGGCAATAGGACTCTGCCAAAGCGGAGTCATTACGTTGAGTTGTTTAAAAGTGGAAGGAGACCAGTTGCTTCCGTCATAAGACGTCTGCACTTCAAACCTATGGCTACCCGAGGGAAGAGACGAAAGCTGTACAAAATCCTGACCTTGTTCGAGATACTGCCACGCAGTTTCGTCGCTGTTTAATTTGTACCGATAAGAAAGATACTCATTTGCTCTGGAAAATGGCAGGCTGAACTTATTTAAGTAGCTATTTTCATTTACTTTTTTGACATCAATATGTATCGGGTGTGGGAAAAGTGGACGGCTTTCGAGAATAAGTTGTTTACCAGAAACCTGACCAAATTCACCTATCTCTATTGCTTCTGTTTGCGTATGCAGCCACAGTGACTTGCCAAAATGAGTTAATCTGGCGGGTTGAGAAGACAGCTCAGCAACATTAAGTTGCTCCCAACTTTTCTCCAGGATGTCATACCGGTAAACGGCTTTAGTTTCAGTGGTCAGAACATACAAGTAGTTCGCAAAAAGCTCTATCTCTGCGACTTGAACGCTTGCGTTTGGATAATGATGAAGCTCAGAAATTTCCTTCTCCCGTGTGTCATAAAATAATACACCTAAATTAGTCGCCAGCCACCAGTTACCATTCTTGTCTTCGGTTGATGCCGTAACCTGCTGCATCAGTTTAGGTGAACCAATGTTCTCAGTTTTCGCTGTATGTCGGGAGGTATGTGCTAACGCAGAAGGAGCAAAGGGACTTTCTATCTGAAAAAGTCCTGAATGTCTGGATATAGAAAAAATGTCTCTCCGTGCAATTTGGGTGGTCTTTGTGGTGGGAATATCATGCAACTTAGTGAGCTTCTCATTAGACAGTTTGTAAAGCCCCTGCTTTGAGCTGAACAATATCCCATCACTGGCTGATAAACGCATACTAATGATATCGCTTAACTCACTGAGATAATTGGGGATTGGCTCTAAACGAAAATCGTCATTCAATATGACCAGACCAACGTTGGTTACCAACCAGAGTTGCTGCTGATAGCGCAACGCGGAGTATAGCTCGTTTCCGGGAATTTGTTCCGTTATAGGATTTTGCTTATTGAGGGAAAAGACTTCTCTGGAGAAGCCATCCCAAACGAATACACCGTCTTTTTCAGTACTTAACCAATACCAATGCTTGCCGGAATAGATGTAGTTAACCTGCTCAATGGGCTCAGCGTTATAAGTTAAGTTAAGCTGTTCAAACTTATTAGCCTGCGCATTATAGCGGTAAATAAAACGTTCTGTCGCAACCAGTAAACGACCATTTTTATCTTCCGATATCGAGCTGATATCTGACTGAGTCGCTGATTTATACCCGGGGAGTTTAAATACCTCTGGTGTAAAGGACTCTAATGACAGTCGAGCCAGTCCTTTCTCTGAGTTCAGCCAAAGAGACTCTGATTTATCAAAGAAAAGCTGTTTTATGCTAACCGAGAGCACATTCGTTGCAGGTTCATTGGTTGCTGAGTAATTATAAAATTGAGTGCCGTCAAAGCGGCTCAGCCCTTCCTCAGTTGCAATCCATAAGAACCCATTGGGGCCTTCAGCACTATCATAGATATGATTATCAGGTAAGCCGTCTGAAAAAGACCATTGTTTAACGGTAAGATCGTCAGGGACTTCTTGTGCAGAAACATTAGGGCTATAGCTTTGTAATAACAAAAAGCATAGCAAAAACGCAGAGCGTAATGTTCTGATAGAAAGAGTAAAGATCACGAGAAACCTAATGAGTGGCTACTTAAGTAGCTCTTTATTGTTAATATATCGTTAAGATAACGAGAGAGCAACTTACTGTCAAAGGCTATTCTACTCGCTCTAAGCTTAGGTTTGAAGTCTCAGTAGTTGCGTTTTGTCACTTAGACGCTCTTTTATTCTCTCGAGCCACTCGACTAACTGACAGTGCTCCAAGGCTGATAATAACTCCTGTTGACGGTTAAACTCAGTATCTGCAAGTTGAATTGCCCCCCAGAGTCTTTGGCTGCGCACGCGTAAATTTCGATCGATAGTTCGTATTTGTTGTCTCAGTACTGATTTTGCGTGATGCCATTCTTTTAACGTTAAATTATGGAGGACTTCCAGCTGTTGAGCGATAACCTCTTGCATTGCCTGGTAAATTTCATCGGCACTGTATTCGTGTGACTGTAAGAAAAAGAGAATACCGGGCAACCGTTGTACCGGGAAATACTGACTGCCTGCAACATAACCAAGTTGACGCTCTGTTCTTAGTTCCTGGAATACAGGCTGGTGAATCAGTTGCTGTAAAAGCATGAAACTGATTTGTTCCATTGATGTGTCATCTCTTCCCTGGTAGTAAAGAAGCAGGGCAGTATCTGAGTGCTCAGAAGGGACTAAGAGTTGCTGCGAAACAAAGTCCCGTATTCGCTTTATGGGAGCCCGCTTAATCGAAGCACTTCTCGAACTAGGTAAATTAGACTTAATAAGCTGCCCAAGCTGTAAAGCGTTCTCTCTCTTCCAGTCGCCGTGCGCAAACGCGGTAACATGAACAGGGGAGAATAACTTAGCGATTTCTACCGTAAATTGACGAAAAGAGACCGGCTCTAGCTCACAGGCTAAATCGTGCAGCCTGAACAAACCGAATTGCAGTTGCTGGTTGAGCTCAGCAAAGAGTTTATTCAAAGGTTGGTTCTGATGGGCGGAGTGCCAGTTACTTAAAAGGCTCTGCTTAAGATCGTGCCATCTGCGCCTTGCAAAACGCGTTTTTAAAGCGCGCTCAATAAGGTGCTGCATCAAAGGAATTTGCCCTGCCGACAAGCCCGTTGTATGAATGGTAATGCCGCTTTGGGTTGGGTATATATTAAAATGTAACCCTGCGACTTCTGCATCGTAAAGGTCATCATTTAAGGCGTCTATCATTAACTCGGACCATAAGCGGGCAATGGCAAAGTTAAAGGCCGAGTTGGTGACGGCCGGTAATTTTAATGAAAGATAAATATGCCCTTTAGGAACTCTGAAGTCACGATCCTGTAAGTGCCATAACTGGAGTTGAGGGCTATCTTCAATCAAGTTTGGTAGGGAACCACCGGCTTCCAGCTCTAATGGAGCAAATCGCGAGTTAAGGAAACGGTTAGGTTTGGGTAATCCGCAGCAAAAGTTTTCGGGCGTTGATGAAAACAGCTGGTGCTGAAGCTGACTAATTGCTTCTATGGCGTACTCTGTATTATAAATAGGTGCGACCCGATCAGTCTCAACATCAGGAGCAACTAAGGTAATACGGGCATTTTGTGCCGTCATTTCTTGCAATAACCGCTTTGCGTAGACGTGATTCAATCCGTCCATACGGTAATCACCGTAGAGCGCATCTTCCTGTCTATAATGAAAAGCGTTAACGGAGAGCTGATTAGCTAATTCGCCAACCGGAGTGGGCTCCTGATAAAGAAAGCTCATTTCCGTTGTTATACGGCGCTCTTCATAGCGCCAGTCAATAACACCTTCCGTTTCTATTTTTCGAATGTACGCAAAAATCCATTGCACTATATTACTGGCATTACGGCGGCCAGAGCTTGTCAGCTGTAAGTTAATATTAAAATCTTTAAAGTTGCTGCCGCTGATTCCGCCACCAGCAGACAGAGAGTTAACCCAGCCTTTTGAACGTAACGCATTAAACAGGCTTCCAGGACCTTCGTAACCCAATAAGTGAGCGATAAAACTGGTGGTCTTATGAGGGTAATCTTCGTCAATACTGGGTAAAGGCAAGGTCAGAATAAGCCGGTAGGCTACCTTGATAGGCTTTACTTTAATCCATACACCTTTCTGCTCATTAAGATAAAGAGGAGCTGTAATTGGCTCTTTGGGGCCGCTTTCCTGCTTAATATCAGAAAAGTATTGTTGCGCTAGCCGAGTTAGCTCATCAAGCGACTGCGGTCCGGCAATGACCAGACGCATTCTTTGAGCAACATAATGTTCGTTAAAAAAGGCTTTCAGTTTACTTTTTAAACTGCCGTGCTTGTCATTTTTGAGTGTATTAAGGTTACCTACGGAAAACTGGCTAAACGGATGTTCAGGGTTAGCCGTAACTTTATGAACCTGATAAAGACGACGGAGTTCATCATTTTGCTTTAAACGGAATTCAGACTCAATTGACTGAATTTCTTTATCTATCCAGTTATCGGACAGTAACGGCTCTTTCAACATTGAGGCAAAAAACTCTAACGAACGTGATAAGGCGTTAGCATTGCAGTCAAAATGAAAGTTAGAAAACTCAGTACCTGTCCAGGCGTTGTGCTGCCCACCATGCAAGTTGAGAAAGTGGCCAAAAGCAGAGGGCTCAGGGAAGGCTCGGCTGCCTAAAAATAGCATGTGTTCCAGAAAGTGGGATAACCCTTGAGTATGGTCTGGATCATCGAAGTGACCGGCGTTGACGGCGACAGAAGCCGCAGCTTTGGGGCTATCAGGACAATGAACCAACAACACCTTAAGTTGGTTGGACAGTGTCAGGTGTTGATAGTCTCGTTTGTCTCCAGAACTGCGGACAACACGGACGACCTCATCAGTGAGTGAAGAGTTCGCCATAATTCTCCCTGATATGAATTTTAAATCGAGTTATTGATCCAGTGGCTGCTCAAAGTTTTCTGGTTTATCAAAATCACCTTTAAAATCCTGCAGCTGCTTGTTGTTAAAGGTTAATACCAATTCTTTGCGGAAATCTTTGCCAGAATTTGGATCCATATTGTAGAGATATACCCAACGGTCAGAATCAAAACTGTTCTCAGCAACTGGGTTTCCTAATACGAAAATAACTTGTTCTTCGGTCATTCCTACGCGTAATTTATCGACATCTTCTTGCTCCAGATAATTTCCCTGAGGAATATCAATACGATAAACCACTTTATCGAGCAACGAACAGCCACTTAAGCCAATAATGGCAACGAGTAAAACTCCAAATCTTGACATGAAATACCTATTAAAATTAATCATAATTGATTGTATTGGCGTTGATGATAAACAATGACTTCATCGAACGCCAGCATAGAACGTATTTAACTGGCGAGTAACTCTTTAGCATTCGCTTTTGCCATGTCAGTCACTTTGTCGCCTCCGAGTAGCCGTGCCAATTCAATAACTCGCTGCTCATTTGATAATGCTGTAACCGCCGTCTCTGTCTCCGCACCATCTGTTGTCTTACTCACCTGTAGCTGGTGGTGAGCTTTTGCAGCAACCTGCGGTAAATGAGTGACGCAAATAACTTGTGACGTTTTCCCCAGCTTTTGAAGCATAGAGCCGACGATAGCTGCTGTAGGCCCGCTGACACCAACATCAACTTCATCAAACATCATGGTGGGTACCGTTTTCTGAGTCGCCGTCATGACCTGTATGGCAAGGCTTATTCTTGAAAGTTCACCACCAGAGGCGACTTTATTCAACGACTGTATTGGTTGCCCGGGGTTCGTTGTTACGAGAAAGTCGACCTGATCTGTACCTAAGCGAGTCGCCCGTGCGCTGGCATCATGCTCTACCTGAATGACGAAACGCCCGTGCGGCATATTAAGTTCATGCATAGACTGGCTGATTTTCTGGCTCAATTCTTTTGCCGCCTGTTCGCGACTATTGGACAGCTTCTGCGCGCTATCCCGATAGGTTTTACGGGCTTGCTGTCTTTCCTCATCAAGTTGCTCTGCGTGCTCGCCGGCTTGCTCCAGACTATTTAATTCAGAGATAAGCTTTTTGTGCTGCTGACTTAACTCTGCACCAGGTATTTGATGTTTTTTAGCAAGGTTAATAGCGGTACTTAAACGTTCTTCAACTATTTGGAGTTCGCCGGGGTCTAGCTCCAGGTCATCCTGATATTGCCTTAATTCCAGAGCCGCTTCTTCAATATGTACTTTGGCTTGTTGCAGTAACTGATTAATGGGGGTGAGTGCTGTGTCCATTTCTGCAGCTTCCTCAAGCCTTTGGCTTGCTGACTGAACTAAGCCGGCTGCATTATTATGTTCGCCTTCATAAAGTGCGTTTAAAGCAAATACGCCCGCCTCAAGCAAAACCTTACTGTTGCTCAAACGCTTGTGTTTTTGATCCAGTTCCTCAAACTCACCATCAGTCAGGGCAAACTCATTTAATTCATTGACTTGGTACTCAAGAAGCTGACGCTGAGCCTCCAGTTCTTCTTTTTGTTGTTGATAATGTTGATACTGTTTTTCGACAGAAGCCCAATTTCGATAATCTTCCTGGACTTTATCCAGCAAATGCTGATGACGAGCATAACTGTCCAACAGACTTAACTGGTGATCTTCTTTTAGTAACAGCTGGTGTTCGTGCTGCCCGTGTATGTTAACCAACAAGGGAGCCAGAGATTTTTGCTGACTTAAAGGAACTGGGGTTCCGTTTATCCAGGCCTTAGAGCGGCCATCGCGCTGAATAACCCGGCGTAATACGCAGTCTTCATCGGTATCAAATTCGTTGCTTATTAACCATTGGTATGCGGGACTGTCGGCTGCAAGTGTAAAAACGGCAGAGATTTCCGCTTTCTCTTGCCCCGGGCGGACCCAGTTTGCATCGGCTCTACTGCCCAGACATAGGCTTAGCGCATCTAAAGCTATTGATTTACCGGCACCCGTTTCGCCGGTGATGGCAGTCATGCCGTTATGAAATTCAATGTCTAAAGACTTAACGACGGCAAAGTTGCGAACAGTTAATTGCGATAACATAGCCTTCGCTCCAATACTGTTGATATGTACAGGTTATACAGTATTTATACAGTAGTCTTTGTAAAATGCAAGTTTGCGAATTAAAAAAGCCGGCTACCCCAGCCCAGTTTGTTACGCAATACGTGGTAATAATTGTGGTCTATCGGATGAATCATTCTTAATGTTTTAGCGTATTTCTTAATAATGACATCATCACCGGGATGCACCGTCATTCGGGCGTGACCATCGCAACTGATCTGAAGTAAGTCGTTATCATAAGCGGCTTTAAGACGGACTTCACTGTTGCCGTCAACAACGATAGGGCGACTGCTTAAGGTGTGCGGGAACATTGGTACCAGCGTCATGGCGTCAAGGCCGGGGTGTAAAATTGGGCCACCACCAGAGAGTGAATAAGCGGTGGAGCCTGTTGGTGTTGCGCAGATTAATCCATCTGAGCGTTGGCTGAAGACAAAGTGATCATCGACATAAAGTTCGAACTCAATCATGTGAGCGACTTTGTCTGAGTGCAGGACTATTTCATTAATTGCACGGCCGGTGCCTGATGATTCTCCGTTACTAATGACTTCCGCTGAGAGCAGAAAGCGTTCTTCAACGTGGTAGTCCCCGTTTAAAACGGCAAGTAGGGGAGTCATAACTTCATCTGGATCCAGATCGGTTAGAAAACCTAAATTTCCCCGGTTAACACCGATGACACCAACGTTGTGTTCGCACAAGGCTCTGGCAGCCCCCAGCATATTGCCGTCACCGCCAACGACAATGGCAATTTCCGCCCATTCCCCTAAGTCCTGAAGACTGAGTGTTTCAACTTGCTCTGGTAAGGTCAGCTGCTCGGCTGTGCGGGTCTCCAGGCACAGACTGAATCCGCGATGGATCAAAGCGGTGGTAATTGTTTCTAAGGTTAACTGGGTACCACGATCATTGGCTTTTCCAAGCAGTCCAATTTTTTTAAAAGCACTCATTCATAGGATCCTTATGCGGTCGTGTGGTTACGCTACGATGAGCAAGAAAATTTATCAAGTGAGAGAAATCCCCTTGAAAGAAAAAAACTTGCCCCCATTAACTTGGCAACCTCAATTTAAAACTGGTTAAAGAGAGTCACTTATGACCGACAAAAACGATTCTAAACAAAAAGCTGAAGCGGCTAACGAACCGACAGTAGAGCAGCAGAAAGCTGAACAGGAAGCCGCGCAAGCGGCGGAAGATGCGTTGCAGCAGGATGTAACTGCTGATGAGGCTGAAACAGCAGGTCAGTCGTCTGAGCAAACCGATCGCATTGCTGAGCTAGAGCTAGCGCTGAGTAAAGCTGAAGCAAAAGTGAATGATCAGCGTGACTCGGTGCTTCGCACACAGGCTGAAATGGAAAATGTTCGTCGCCGAGCTAGTCAGGATGTTGAAAAGGCACATAAGTTCGCGCTGGAAAAGTTCGCTAACGAGATACTGACTTCGGTAGATAACTTAGAGCGAGCTTTACAGCTGGCTGATAAAGAAGACGAAGCGAACAAAAATTTTGTGGAAGGTATAGAGCTGACCTACAAAAGCTTAACTTCAACGCTTGAAAAATTCGGCGTTAAAGCCATAGGCGAAGAAGGCGAAGCCTTTAATCCCGATCAGCATCAGGCTATGTCGATGCAGGAGTCGGACGACCACCCGAACAACACTATTATGGCAGTTATGCAAAAAGGCTACGAGCTGAATGGACGCTTGTTGCGCCCCGCGATGGTGATGGTTGCGCGTAACTCGAGCTCTGGTGTCGACACTAAAGCGTAACAAAATTGAAAATTATCCCCTTGTTGGGTATTGAAATTCAGACATGGGCACCCCAGATAAAGGGTATCGAAACAAATTACATGAATTAGAAGTTGGAGACGAATCATGGGTAAAACGATTGGTATTGATTTAGGTACAACAAACTCTTGTGTTGCTGTACTGGATGGTGGCAAAGCTCGCGTAATTGAAAACGGCGAAGGCGACCGTACAACCCCGTCAGTAGTTGCATTTACTGACGATGGCGAAATTTTGGTAGGTTCACCGGCGAAACGTCAGGCAGTAACCAACCCAAATAAAACCTTGTTTGCGATTAAGCGCTTAATAGGCCGTCGCTTTCAAGATGAAGAAGTACAACGCGACATCGGTATCATGCCTTACAAAATTGTTAAGGCAGACAATGGCGATGCATGGGTAGAAATTGATGGTGATAAGAAAGCACCACCACAGATTTCTGCTGAAGTTTTGAAGAAAATGAAGAAGACCGCCGAAGAGTTTTTGGGTGAGTCGGTAACTGATGCTGTTATTACCGTACCGGCATACTTTAACGATGCTCAGCGCCAGGCAACCAAAGACGCGGGTAAAATCGCAGGTCTTAACGTCAAACGTATTATTAACGAGCCAACAGCTGCTGCATTGGCGTACGGTATGGACAAGAAGTCCGGCGACAATGTGATTGCTGTGTATGACTTAGGTGGTGGTACGTTCGATATCTCAATCATCGAAATTGATGAAGTTGAAGGCGAGCACACTTTTGAAGTACTGGCGACCAACGGTGATACGCACTTAGGTGGTGAGGACTTCGATAACCGTTTGATTAACTACTTAGTTGAGCAGTTCGAAAAAGACCAGGGCATTGACCTGCGTAAAGATCCGCTGGCTATGCAGCGCTTAAAAGAAGCGGCAGAGAAAGCGAAGATTGAACTGTCATCTGCGCAGCAGACTGAAGTTAACCTGCCTTACATTACGGCAGACAACACCGGTCCTAAGCACATGGCTATTAAAGTGACTCGTGCGAAACTGGAATCACTGGTTGAAGACTTAATTAAGAAGTCGCTTGAGCCACTGAAACAAGCATTAGCTGATGCTGACCTGTCTGTTAGCGATATCCAGGATATCATCATGGTCGGTGGTCAGACTCGTATGCCGAAAGTACAGGCTGCAGTAACGGACTTCTTTGGTAAAGAGCCACGCCGCGACGTGAACCCTGATGAAGCGGTTGCCGTTGGTGCTGCGGTTCAGGCGGGTGTTCTACAGGGCGACGTTAAAGACGTGCTGCTGTTAGACGTATGCCCTCTGTCGCTGGGTATTGAAACCATGGGCGGCGTAATGACGAAACTGATTGAGAAGAACACCACGATTCCAACCAAAGAATCGCAAACCTTCTCAACGGCTGAAGACAATCAATCTGCAGTAACCATCCATGTTATACAGGGTGAACGTAAACGCGCAGGGGATAACAAATCTCTGGGTCAGTTTAACCTGGAAGGCATTCGTGCAGCGGCTCGCGGTGTGCCACAAATTGAAGTCACTTTTGACATTGATGCGGACGGTATTCTGCACGTATCAGCCAAAGATAAAGACACAGGTAAAGAGCAGAAGATTACGATCAAAGCATCTTCTGGTCTGGATGAGTCTGAAGTCGATAAAATGGTTAAAGATGCCGAGGCTCACGCTGAGGAAGATAAGAAATTTGAAGAAATGGTTCAGGCACGTAACCAGGCCGATGGTTTGGTTCACGCAACCCGTAACCAGCTGAAAGAAGTTGGCGATGCCTTGTCTCAGGAAGACAAAGATGCGATTGAGAAAGCTTGTGAAGAACTTGAGCAAGCGTCTAAAGATGGTGATAAAGAAGCCATTGATGCAAAATCTCAAGCGCTGATGGAAGCGTCGCAGAAGCTGATGGAAGCGGCTCAACAGCAGCAAGCTCAGCAAGGAGCTGAAAGTGCGGCTGGCGGCGAACAGCAGTCGTCCAAAGCTGATGACGATGTCGTTGATGCTGAATTTGAAGAAGTTAAAGACGACGATAAGAAGTAAGCATTAAGGCAACTTCGCAAAAGCACACGGGTGTTGCCGCAAGGTAATACCCGTGTATTTGTATCAGGCTGACATACCAGCATAGATAGAAGACGAAGAATTATGGCGACGCAAGATTTTTATCAGGTTCTGGGCGTATCAAAAGACGCTAACGAACGTGACATTAAAAAAGCCTACAAACGTATGGCTATGAAGTATCACCCCGACAGAACTAAGGGTGATAAAGAGATGGAAATAAAGTTTAAGGAAATTAAACAGGCGTACGAAGTCCTTTCCGATCCTCAAAAACGTCAGATGTATGATCAATATGGGCACGAAGCCTTCGAACAAGCACGTCAGGGCGGCGGTGGCCATGGTGCAGGTGGATTCGGCGGTGGTGCTGATTTTGCTGATATCTTTGGCGATGTATTTGGTGATATTTTTGGTGGTGGCAGACGCCAGCAGGCACGCGCTCAGCGTGGAGCAGACTTACGTTACAACCTGGATATGTCGCTGGAAGAAGCGGTTCGGGGTAAGACTGTCGAGCTGGAGATTCCAACGCTGGTTGAATGTGGTGACTGTGGCGGCAGCGGTGCTAAAAAAGGCAGTAAACCGCAGACTTGTGGACATTGTCATGGTGCCGGTCAAATTCAAATGCGCCAAGGCTTTTTCGCCGTACAGCAAACCTGTCCGCAGTGTCGGGGTAAAGGCACGATTATCAGTGATCCTTGCCGTACTTGTCATGGTCAGGGCCGTAAGGAAGAAACCAAAACCTTATCGGTTAAGATCCCATCGGGTGTCGATACGGGTGACCGCATTCGTTTAGCCAATGAAGGTGAAGCAGGTGAACATGGAGCGCCTGCCGGTGATTTATATGTTCAGGTTCATGTTCGTGAACATCCTATCTTCGCTCGTGATGGCAATAACTTATTCTGTGAGGTGCCGGTCAGTTTCACTAAAGCTGCTCTTGGCGGTGATATCGAAGTGCCGACGCTTGATGGCAAAGTGAAGCTTAAGGTTCCGAAAGAAACGCAGACAGGCAAGCATTTCAGATTGCGCGGTAAAGGCGTTAAGTCTGTGCGGACAGGTGCAGTAGGCGATTTAATCTGCAAAGTTGTGATTGAAACGCCTGTTAATTTGTCGTCCAAGCAGCGTGATATGCTTCAAGAGCTTGAAGATTCAATGGGAACGGGTGATGAAGCCGCAAAATTCCGACCCAAAGAAAAAGGCTTTTTTGACGGCGTAAAACAATTTTTTGATGACTTACGCAGTTAGATTGTCTATCACTATATAAGTGCATGACATAAAAAGACCGGAGGCAGTCAATGAATTGGAAAACCACAACGTTAAGTGCTTGTACGTTAGTCTTACTGGCGAGTTGTGCAGAATCTCCAACGGGACGTTCTCAGTTACAGCTTTATTCTAACAGTGAACTGAACAAAATGGGGGCTGCCTCTTATAAGGAAATGCGGGAAGAGGAAAAGATTAACGAGGATGCTGAGGTCAACGCTTATGTTCGTTGCATTAGTGATGCGTTAATTGAAAACTTGCCCGGTGATTACAGTCAAATGGATTGGCAGGTCACTGTGTTTGCGGAACCAACGGTGAATGCCTTTGCTCTGCCGGGTGGCTATATTGGTGTTTATGACGGTTTGATCGAAGTTGCCGAAAATCAGCATCAACTAGCCGCCGTTATTGGTCATGAAATTGGTCACGTTATTGCTGAACACAGTAATGAGCGGATTTCCAGCAACATGATGGTTGGGCTTGGGCTGCAACTGGGGGGCATACTTGCCAGTACGCAGCTTGATAGCAATGAAGCGGGTTTATTGATGGCTGCTTTAGGTGTTGGTGCTCAGGTCGGTATCCTGTTGCCTTATTCGCGTACTCATGAATCTGAGTCAGACGAATTAGGTATGGAATATATGGCAGACGCCGGCTTTAAACTGGATCAGGCTCCTGAGTTGTGGCGCAATATGCAAGCAGCGTCAGGTGGTGAGTCTCCCCCTGAGTTGTTATCGACGCACCCGAACCCGCAAACCCGAATTAAAGATCTGGAAGCTTTAATTCCTTCTTTACAGGAAAGGTATGAAGCGGCTCGTGCTGCAGGAAACAAACCCGCTTGTGCACGTCCGGCTTCTGTAGACAGCGAAGACTGAAATAATTAAGGGGATTCGCAGGTTTCCCCTAAACCTCCTGAAAAGTTATAACCTAGTCCAATTTGTTCTTTTTGTTACTTCTATGAACGATTTACCCTAGCAGCCATTTTTTAAAGCTGCTGGGGTTTTATGTTTAAAGCTTGGTTTGCAATTCCATTTTGGCAACGCGTTTTAGGCGCTTTTGTCTTAGGCATGTTGATAGGCGGGTTGGCACCTGAGGTGGGTGTAGCACTAAAACCACTTGGCGACCTGTTTATAAAAGCTATTAAGATGCTCGTTGCGCCACTTATTTTCTGTGCAATTGTTAGTGCAATAACTGATCTTAATGACGGCAAAAAGCTTGGACGACTGGGAGCCAAAACCGTTGGCTTGTTTATGGTTACCGCGGTTATAGCCAGCGCTATCGGTTTAACCCTGGCAAGTTTAATTGATATGAGCCCAGCAACGACGCTGACTGCCACTGAGCAGGCAGAAAAACAAATTCCGAGTGTTGCTCAGGTGTTCCTTAATTTTGTGCCCAGTAATCCTTTTGCCGCTCTGACTGAAGGCAACGTTCTGCAAATTGTGGTATTTGCTGCGTTGGTCGGTATAGCTATTCAGCGTTTAAAAGAACGGGGCGAGCCTTTGCGCAAGACCATTAAGTCTGGCGCAGAGGTGATGTATGAAATTACTCGCATGGTCTTACAATTGACTCCAATAGGCGTACTTGGATTAATGTCCTGGGTTATCGGTGAGTATGGTTTTAGTACTTTACTGCCGCTGGCTAAGTTTGTCGGGGTTATTTATTTGGCCTGTCTTATTCATATTATTGTTGTTTATGGTGGTCTGATCCGTACCGCTGGGGGAATGAGCCCCTGGCAGTTCTTCAAAGCGATATTCGATGCACAGATTGTCGCCTTTACCACCTGCAGTTCGTTTGGATCATTACCTGCCGCGCACCGAGCCGTTACCGAAAGGTTGGGCGTTTCTAAAGACTATGCCAGCTTTGTGTTACCACTGGGTGCAACGATTAATATGGATGGTTGCGGTGGTATTTATCCGGCCGTTGCGTCTATTTTTATTGCGCAGCTGTACGGAATACCATTAGAGTGGATGGACTATGGCTTGATCATGTTGACGGCAACTTTAGCGTCAGTAGGAACTGCGGGTGTACCAGGCACCGCTTTAGTGATGCTGACCGTAACGCTGAATGTTATTGGCTTACCTTTAGAAGGTATTGCTTTTATCGCAGCTATTGACCGAATAATCGATATGGCCAGAACACTGACGAATGTGACCGGCGATATGATGGTTTCCAGAGTTGTTGCACGCAGTGAAAACCTGTTGCAGGATCAGGCCCATTTAGCAACGGAGTCAAAATAATGATCAATGTGGGTGTGCTCGGAGCTTCCGGCCGAATGGGGAATGCTGTCATTCAGGCATTAACAACTGACAGTGATGCGAAATTGGCCGCTGCGATAGTCCGGAAAAACAGCTCAAGTTACGGGAAAAGTGCAACGGAAAATGAACCCGTTCACTTCACCAGTGCTGAGGAGCTGCAACCCGATAAAATCGACGTCCTGATTGATTTCTCACTACCTGAAGCATTGACTGAGAACCTGAAGCTCGCTGAGCAGTATCAACTGCCCATAGTCATTTGCACCACAGGTTTGAACGACGAACAAAAAGAGCGACTGGCTCAGGCCGCTGAAACGGTGCCTGTATTATATGCCAGTAATACCAGCATAGGCATAGCGTTACTTGAGCAACTGGTGGGGCTAAGCAGCGCCGCGTTACCCGATGCAGACATCGAAATTTTTGAAGCGCACCATCGTCATAAAAAAGATGGCCCGTCGGGAACGGCAATTACTTTGGGACAAGCCGCAGCGAAAGGTCGGGAACAACGTTGGGAAGAAGTGAATGATGGTGTCCGGACTGATGGTGTGCGCAGTGAGAAAGGGATAGGCTTTTCAGTAATGCGGGCGGCGGATATTGTCGGTGAACACCAGGTGACTCTGGCTGTTGACGGCGAGCGCGTAGAAATTGGTCATCGAGTCAGTAACCGTAAGATTTTTGCTGAGGGCGCTATAAGGGCTGCTAAATGGCTTAAAGAGCAAGCTCCTGGGTTATTCAGTCTGCAAGACACACTTAACTTGCAGGATATCCTGCAACGCTTACTTAAGCGATAAATACTGCTGGACGATTTTCGTAAAATTTCGTAGAATAAGTGCAATTTGCCTGAATCAGTCCGAAGGCTGGCGTGATTTGGCAAAATGCGCGGTTCAGGACGCAAAACGGGGAAGTCAAATTATTGATTCACCCGTTTTTTTATGTACGGAGGTTGCCCTTGAGTATTCTAGCGAGTCAATCCGCTAAACGAGCGATTCTGGTGCTTGCTGATGGGACCGTGTTTCGCGGGACCGCTATTGGAGCCGAAGGCTCCGCAGTCGGCGAAGTGGTCTTTAACACGGCCATGACAGGCTACCAGGAAATTCTTACCGACCCATCTTATACCGAACAAATCGTTACTCTAACTTATCCCCATATTGGCAATACCGGCACCAACTCAGAAGACGAAGAGTCTGACAAGGTTTGGGCCAAAGGTCTTATCATCAGAGACTTGGCAATGAAAGCCAGTAACTTCCGTAGTGAGGAAACCTTGAGTGCCTATTTGCAACGTCATAATGTGGTAGGCATTGCGGACATTGATACGCGCCGTTTAACTCGCATATTGCGCGAGAAAGGTGCTCAAAATGGCTGCATCATGGTTGGTGAACTGGATGAAAACAAAGCGCAGGAATTAGCGCAGAAGTTTCCCGGATTAAAAGGCATGGACCTTGCCAAAGAAGTTTGCTGTGACAAAGCTTATGACTGGTCTGGTGGTAGTTGGCAGTTGGGCGAAGGGCACACTAAACCTGAGCAAAGTCAGTACCATGTGGTTGCATACGATTATGGGTGTAAGCACAACATTTTACGTTTGCTGGCAGACAGAAACTGTAAAATTACCGTTGTACCGGCACAGACCACGGCTGAAGAAGTTTTAAAGCTAAACCCGGACGGTATTTTCTTGTCGAACGGGCCTGGCGACCCAGAGCCCTGTGACTACGCTATTACAGCAATCAAGATCTTACTGGATAAGGACATTCCAATATTTGGTATTTGTCTTGGACATCAATTGCTGGCCATCGCCAGTGGTGCGCGTTCAATGAAAATGAAGTTCGGCCACCATGGTGCGAACCATCCCGTACAAGATTTGACAACGAAGCGGGTTATGATCACCAGTCAGAACCATGGCTTTGCGGTGGATGAAAAACAGTTACCAAACAACCTGGAAGTGACTCACGTGTCGTTGTTTGACGGAACACTGCAGGGGATTCGTCGTAAAGATAAACCTGCGTTTAGTTTCCAGGGGCACCCGGAAGCAAGCCCTGGTCCACATGATGCCAGTGAACTGTTTGACCACTTTATTGAATTGATGCAGGCCAATGCCTGATTCGTCGAATGATATTCGATACCGTCATCCGTAGCGAAAGGACAGATAGAGCGACTTTATGCCAAAACGTACCGACATTAAAAGTATTCTGATTCTGGGCGCAGGCCCGATTGTTATTGGCCAGGCGTGTGAGTTTGATTACTCTGGAGCTCAAGCGTGTAAAGCGCTGCGCGAAGAAGGTTACCGGGTAATTCTGGTTAACTCTAACCCCGCTACCATTATGACCGATCCGGAAATGGCCGATGCCACTTATATTGAGCCTATTCACTGGGAAGTGGTCGAGAAGATTATAGAGCGTGAACGTCCTGATGCTGTTTTACCGACCATGGGTGGGCAAACAGCTTTGAATTGCGCTTTGGATCTTGACCGACACGGTGTACTTGAACGTTATAAAGTGGAAATGATTGGCGCCAATGCAGACGCTATTGATAAAGCCGAGAACCGTGACCGCTTTGACAAAGCGATGAAAGCAATTGGACTTGAGACACCTAACGCTGAAATGGCACACAGCTTAGATGAAGCCTTCGATGTACTTAGCCGATTGGGTTTCCCTTGTATTATTCGTCCGTCTTTCACTATGGGTGGCAGCGGCGGCGGTATCGCTTATAACCGCGAAGAATTTGAAGAAATATGTCGTCGTGGTCTGGACTTATCGCCAACTAATGAGTTGTTAATTGACGAATCGTTACTGGGCTGGAAAGAGTACGAAATGGAAGTTGTGCGCGACAAAAGCGACAACTGCATCATTGTTTGTACTATTGAAAACTTTGACCCTATGGGCATTCACACCGGTGACTCAATTACGGTTGCGCCTGCCCAGACGTTGACAGACAAAGAGTTCCAAATTATGCGTGACGCTGCCATGGCGGTATTGCGCGAAATTGGTGTGGAAACTGGTGGTTCAAACGTACAGTTTGGTGTTAACCCTGATACCGGGCGTATGGTTATCATTGAAATGAACCCCAGGGTATCGCGTTCTTCTGCACTGGCTTCAAAAGCCACAGGCTTCCCAATTGCTAAAGTTGCAGCCAAACTTGCCGTTGGTTACACCCTGGATGAGCTTGAAAATGAAATAACAGGCGGCAGAACGCCGGCCTCATTTGAGCCAGCGCTTGACTACGTTGTGACAAAAATTCCACGTTTCAACTTTGAAAAATTTGCTAACTGTAATGACCGCCTGACCACGCAAATGAAGTCGGTTGGTGAAGTTATGGCTATTGGGCGTAACTTCCAGGAGTCAATGCAAAAGGCTCTAAGAGGTTTAGAACTTGGCGCTTCGGGTTTTGATCCCATTGTTGAGATTGATTCAAAAGACGCTCGTTCTAAAGTTATCCGTGAGCTTAAAGAGCCAGGCGCTGAAAGAATTTGGTATATCGCTGATGCGTTCCGCTTGGGCATGACCGTTCGAGAAGTGTTTGAACTGACACGAATTGATGAGTGGTACCTGATTCAAATTGAAGAGCTGGTTAACCTTGAAAAAGAAGTTGATGAGCTTGGCTTGGCCGGACTGACTTCTGAGGTTATGACGGTATTGAAGCGGCGCGGTTTCGCCGATTCAAGAATTGCTGATGTTTTACACGTCAGCGAAGCAGAAGTCCGTAAAAAGCGTCACAAGTTTAAAATTCATCCCGTTTATAAACGAGTTGATACCTGTGCGGCGGAGTTTGCTTCGGGTACTGCTTATATGTACTCAAGTTACGATGAAGAGTGCGAATCGGCACCGTCGGATAAAGACAAGATAATGGTTATTGGCGGTGGGCCTAACCGCATAGGGCAGGGTATAGAGTTCGATTATTGCTGTGTGCATGCCTCACTGGCTTTACGCGAAGATGGTTATGAAACCATTATGGTGAACTGTAACCCAGAGACCGTTTCAACGGATTATGACACCTCTGATCGCCTTTACTTTGAGCCGATTACTCTTGAAGACGTACTGGAAATTGTACGCATTGAGAAGCCAAAAGGGGTTATCGTCCAGTACGGTGGCCAGACACCATTGAAGTTAGCTCGCGAACTTGAAGCAAACGGTGTTCCGATTATTGGTACATCACCCGATGCTATCGACCGAGCAGAAGATCGCTCAAGATTCCAGACCGCAGTGCGTCGCCTTGGCTTAAAACAACCGGAAAACTCAACGGTAACCGGTTTTAACGAGGCATTAACGGAAGCTAAGCGTATTGGTTATCCGTTGGTTGTGCGCCCATCCTACGTATTGGGTGGCCGGGCTATGGAAATTGTTTATGATGAAGCCGACTTGCAACGTTATTTGACCGATGCGGTCAAAGTATCTAACGATGCGCCGGTACTGCTGGACCGTTTCCTTGATAATGCGGTTGAAGTGGATGTCGATGCTATTTGTGACGGTAAGGATGTGCTTATTGGCGGTATCATGCAGCATATTGAAGAGGCAGGGGTTCACTCAGGTGACTCAGCTTGCTCATTACCACCTTATTCTTTAAGCGATATCATTCAGGCACAACTGCGCGAACAAATGCGCAAGTTAGCTTTTGAGCTGAACGTAAATGGTTTGATGAATGCTCAGTTTGCTGTAAAAGACGAAGAAATTTACCTTATTGAAGTAAACCCAAGAGCGGCACGTACCGTACCTTTTGTTTCTAAGGCAACAGGCGTTCCATTAGCGAAAGTCGCCGCGCGGGTTATGGTGGGTCAGTCACTGCAGCAGCAGGGCTATGTGAAAGAAATTATTCCGCCATATTATTCGGTGAAAGAAGTGGTTATTCCTTTTGCTAAGTTTCAGGGGGTAGACCCAATCCGCGGCCCTGAGATGCGTTCAACCGGTGAGGTTATGGGTGTAGGTGAAAGCTTTGAAGAAGCCTATGCCAAAGCGAACCTTGGCGCGGGTGAAGCATTAGCGAAAAAAGGGAAAGCTCTGATTTCAGTAAAAGACAGTGATAAGCAACGTTTAATGGACCTGGCTCGTGGTTTATTAGCTTTAGGCTTTAGCCTGGAAGCGACGCGAGGTACGGCGAAAATGCTTGGTGAAGAAGGTATAGACTGCAGTATCGTTAATAAACTGCAAGAAGGGCGGCCAAATATCGTTGATGCCATAAAAAATGGTGAATATAGTTATATTATCAATACGGTAGAAGGGCGTCGTGCGATAGAAGACTCTGTTTATATTCGTCGTGAAGCACTGTTGAATAAAGTGATTTATACTACAACGTTGAATGCTGCATTTGCGACAGTTAAAGCAAATACAGCGGATGATCGAGCTCGAGTCAGTTCGGTACAAGAATTACATAAAAGGGTGTCGTTAATATGAACCAGATTCCAATGACGGAACATGGCGCGCAATTGTTACGTGATGAGCTCAAGCGTTTAAAAACGGTAGAGCGCCCACGTATTGTTGAAGCTATAGCTGATGCACGCGAGCACGGAGATTTAAAAGAGAACGCTGAATATCACGCGGCGCGTGAGCAGCAAGGTTTTTGTGAAGGCCGTATTCAGGAAATTGAATCAAAACTTTCCAATGCACAAATTATTGATGTCACTAAAGTACCCAATAACGGAAAAGTTATTTTTGGTTCAACGGTCACCGTTTACAATACAAAAACGGACGAAGAAGTGACCTATAAGATCGTGGGTGACGATGAAGCTGATATTAAATCAAATTTAATTTCTGTGAACTCGCCAATAGCTCGCGCATTAATTGGTAAAGAAATTGACGAAATTGCAACAGTAACTACACCCAATGGTGAAGTTGAGTACGAAGTGGTTGCTGTAGAATATAAGTAATACTAAAACTCGTAATAAAAAGGCTGGAAACGAAAGTTTACCAGCCTTTTTGTTTTTATACGTCGAGTCGTTTGTTTTTTGTACTTGTTATTGTATAGTTCGCAGTTCAACTGGATTTTTAACATTAAATCAACAAAAGAAGAACTGCAATGGACAAGGAAACGTCACCAACATCTCAAACACCTCAATACACACCACTTGATGAATTAACGGTTACGGAATGCTTTGAACGTTTAAAGCTGGTTTCGCAGAAAGGAACCTATAAAGACGTTTCTCTGTGGCTAGGAAAAAAGCCTAACGACTATGCCAATAGGAAGCGCAGCAACAGAATACCCTTTGCTGAGATTATTCGAAAGTTACTGCAGGAACGAATCTCTTTAAATTGGTTTTTCGCACCGGGCTATACTTTGCACGAACCAACCTATTCCTATACTCAGCCAGATTATGTGAAAAGCAGTGTTGCAGAAGAAGAGCGTAAACGTCGACTTGAATTTCTAAAAGCCCATCGAAAAATAGAGCCTTTCCTAAAAGCCTACAACCTGGAAAGCGATGAACAATGCCTGGAAGTGATGCTGGATGTCTACTTTTCGACTAAAGACAAGTGGATGGAAAAGTCGCAGGCGTTGGAGCTGGTCGCTAAAGCATTGTCGCTAACGCCTGCGAGCAAAAGAGACTAGCCGCGGGGAAGGCGAATTTTAGGCTCTTCGGCTGGTCGGTATATCACCTGCGTTTTACCGATAATTTGCACTTCAGAAGCACCGGTTTCGTGTACAATAGTGGCCATAATTTGTTTTCTGAGCTCACGGTCTTCTTCCGGAACTTTTACTTTAATCAGTTCGTGGTGATCAAGTGCCTGCTCAATTTCTGCAAGAACACCTTCAGTCAGGCCGTTAGCCCCAAGCAGTACGACTGGCTTTAACGGGTGTGCCAGACCTTTTAAATGTTGTTTTTGCTTATTACTTAATGACATTCGATAATATCCGTTTTAGAGCTTGATTTTTTAACATTGTAACGCCAGATCAGGTATTCAGGCCAGACAATTAAGGAAACTTCGTTAAATTATGGGAAAAAAACGCAGTGTGAGCAGTCAACGCTGGCTGAAAGAACATTTTGACGATCAGTTTGTCCAAAAAGCACAGAAGAAAGGACTCCGTTCTCGTGCTGTTTTTAAGTTAGAGGAAATGCAGCAAAAAGATAAGTTGATCAAAAAGGGTCAAACTGTCGTTGATTTAGGTGCTGCTCCCGGAGGATGGTCTGAGTACGTAGCTGACTACTTTAACGGAGATGGTCAGGTTATTGCTTGCGATATTTTGGCGATGGATCCAATCGTCGGAGTCGATTTCCTCCAGGGCGACTTTAGGGAAGAAGCGGTATTAAATGCATTGCTTGATCGTATTGGTGGTAAAAATGTTGATGTTGTGCTGTCGGATATGGCACCAAATATGAGTGGTAATGGTACGGTAGATCAGGCTCGCTCTATGTATTTAGTAGAGCTGGCGCTGGATATGTGTCACCAGGTTTTAAAGCCTGGCGGGAGTTTTGTCGTAAAGGTGTTTCAGGGACAGGGTTTTGAACCTTTCCTAAAAGACATTCGTGCGGCATTTAATAATGTGAAAACCAGAAAACCAGAGTCCTCCCGGGCACGTTCCAGAGAGGTCTACTTGGTAGCGACAGATTATAAACTGTAGTACCCTGTTGGGTAGTTGATTTTTAATAGAGGTAATAGGCTTTGAGCGATATGGCAAAGAATCTCATCTTGTGGCTTGTGATAGCCGTCGTACTGATGAGCGTTTTTCAGAGCTTCAGTCCGAGCGGAACGACATCGGCGACCATGACATACAATGAATTTGTGTCTCAGGTTAACAATGGCAATATCCGTCGTGCTGAATTTGGTGATGATGGACGCACTATTTCAGGTATGACTCGCAATGGTCAATCTTATAAAACAGTTGTGCCAACTCAGTATGACCCGAAAATTTTGGATGACTTGTTGGCAAACGATGTAGAAACTCAGGGTACCCCACCTGAAGAGCAGAGTATTCTTGCGTCAATCTTTATCTCGTGGTTCCCAATGCTGTTGCTTATTGGTGTATGGATATTCTTCATGCGTCAAATGCAAGGCGGCGGTGGTCGTGGCGCCATGTCGTTCGGTAAGAGTAAAGCGAAGCTCATGAACGAAGAGCAATCAAAAACAACATTTAAAGATGTTGCTGGTTGCGATGAAGCTAAAGAAGAAGTGTCAGAATTAGTTGATTACCTGAAAGACCCTTCTAAGTTCCAGCGTTTGGGCGGAAAAATTCCTAAAGGCGTGCTTATGGTTGGTCCTCCGGGAACCGGTAAAACGTTATTAGCTAAAGCCATTTCCGGTGAAGCAAAAGTGCCGTTCTTTAGTATCTCTGGTTCTGACTTCGTTGAGATGTTTGTTGGTGTTGGTGCTTCTCGTGTTCGTGATATGTTTGAACAAGCTAAAAAGTCGGCTCCTTGTATCATCTTTATTGATGAACTTGACGCCGTAGGTCGCCAACGTGGTGCCGGGCTTGGTGGTGGACACGATGAACGTGAACAAACACTGAACCAAATGCTGGTTGAAATGGATGGCTTTGAAGGCAACGAAGGCATTATTGTTATCGCTGCAACTAACCGTCCAGATGTATTAGACCCTGCACTGTTGCGTCCGGGACGTTTTGACCGTCAGGTTGTTGTTGGTTTGCCAGACGTACGCGGTCGTGAACAAATTCTGAAAGTGCACATGCGCAAAGTTCCTCTTGGTGACGACGTTAAGCCAGAGTTGATTGCTCGTGGGACGCCAGGATTTTCCGGGGCCGATTTAGCGAACTTAGTCAACGAAGCCGCATTGTTTGCCGCGCGTGGCGACAGACGTGTTGTTTCAATGGAAGAGTTTGACAAAGCTAAAGACAAAATCATGATGGGTGCTGAGCGCCGCTCAATGGTTATGACGGACGATGAGAAAGCCATGACGGCTTATCATGAAGCTGGTCACGCTATTGTGGGTCGTCTGGTACCAGAGCATGACCCTGTCTATAAGGTCTCTATTATTCCGCGCGGTCGTGCATTGGGTGTCACTATGTACTTACCAGAGCAGGATAGAGTGAGCCACAGTAAGCAACATCTTGAAAGCATGATTTCTAGCTTGTTTGGTGGTCGCCTGGCTGAAGCAATTATCTTTGGTGACGAGAAAGTCACTACCGGCGCGTCAAATGACATTGAGCGTGCAACAGAAATTGCTCGCAAAATGGTCACTCAGTGGGGCTTGTCTGAAAAGATGGGACCATTACTTTACGCTGAAGATGAAAATGAAGTCTTCCTTGGGCGTTCAGTAACTCAGCATAAGCATATGTCTGATGACACTGCACGGGCTATTGACGAAGAAGTGAAGTCGGTTATTGATCGTAACTATCAACGGGCGAAAAAACTGTTGGAAGAGAACGTCGATATCCTTCATTCAATGAAAGATGCGTTGGTTCGGTATGAAACTATCGATGCCGACCAAATTGATGACTTGATGAATCGCCGAGATGTTCGTCAGCCGAAAGACTGGGATGACAGAGACAGTGGTGGTAATGGTTCGGATGGCGGTGCTGCCAAGGCAGATGAGACCGAAGAGCGTCCTGAACGACCCATCAATGTCGACAAGCCCGGGGATGCAACTTCTTAAAGTTGACTCTTTTTAAAAGCCACCGAGAGGTGGCTTTTTTGTAAGAATAAGAAACAGCAATTAGCGGAGCCGAGTTATGCCTAAAAACCCCAACCCTTTGCAAGTTATGGGTATTGTTAATGTTACGCCGGACTCATTTTCAGACGGAGGTGAATACAATCGCTTAAATGATGCGATTGATCACGTGGCGCAGCTGATAAGTGATGGTGCTGATATGATAGACATTGGTGGGGAGTCAACTCGGCCCGGCTCATTAGCTGTCCTGGAACAAGAAGAGCTCGATAGAGTCATTCCTCTAGTCGAAGCGGTACGACAACGTTTTGATGTATCAATTTCTGTCGATACCACTAAACCGGTTGTTATGACTGAGTCTATAAAGGTCGGTGCAAATATCATTAATGACGTAAACGCATTACGAGAAGAGGGCGCCCTGAAAGCTTTGGCATCAACCTCTGCAAGAGTTTGCTTAATGCATATGCAGGGAGAGCCTAGAAGCATGCAGCACAACCCAGACTACGACGATGTTGTCTGTGACGTTAAGGCTTTTTTACAAGAGCGTATTATTGCCTGTGAGCAAGCAGGTATTGGCAGAGAGCGAATTTGGTTGGATCCTGGTTTTGGGTTCGGCAAGTCTCAACGACATAATTACCAGTTGCTACAAAGGCTACAGGCGTTTCACGAATTACAGTTACCCTTGTTAGTCGGAGTGTCGCGAAAAAGCATGATTGGCCACGTTACGGGACGTGAAGTTAAAGACAGATTAGCCGGCAGTTTAGCTGCTGCAACCATTGCAGCTATGAAAGGAGCACGTATAATTCGCGTTCATGATGTTAAGGAGACAGTTGATGCAATGAAAGTGGTTGCAGCAACTTTAGAAGGAGAGCACCTTTGAGTGAGCGTAAATATTTTGGCACCGATGGCGTGCGCGGACGAGTCGGGCAGTTCCCGATAACCCCTGAGTTTGCCGTAAAGCTTGGCTGGGCTGCTGGCCGAGTGCTGGCTGCAAAAGGTACCAGCCGCGTATTGGTTGGTAAAGATACCCGGGTTTCCGGTTATATGCTGGAGTCAGCTTTGGAGGCCGGACTGGCTGCAGCCGGTGTCGGTGTGGATTTCTTAGGCCCTATGCCCACTCCCGGCATTGCGTATCTGACACGGACATTCAGAGCCGCGGCCGGTATTGTTATTAGCGCATCGCATAATCCGTATTACGATAACGGCATAAAGTTTTTTGCTGACAACGGACACAAACTTCCAGATGCCGTAGAGCTGGAAATTGAACGTCTGTTAGATGAGCCAATGGATTGTGTGATTTCAGAAGAGCTGGGTCGTGCTAAGCGAATAAATGATGCCGCTGGTCGCTATATCGAGTTCTGTAAAAGTGTTTTCCCTAACGAAATGACTCTGGAAGGGTTACACATTGTCGTCGATTGCGCGCATGGTGCGACCTATCACATAGCGCCTAATGTGCTTCGTGAACTTGGTGCTGAAGTGACTGAAATTGGTACTCAGCCTAATGGCCTTAACATCAATAAAGAATGCGGCGCAACTCACCTGGAGGCATTACAGAAAAAGGTACTGGAGACTAAAGCGGATTTAGGCATAGCTCTGGACGGTGATGGTGACAGGATCATGATGGTGACGGAAAATGGTCGCCCAATTGACGGTGATGAAATCCTTTATATGCTGGCTGTGACTGCACAGAATCAGGGGCAGTTACAAGGAGGTGTTGTCGGCACACTAATGACAAACTTTGCCCTGGAAAAAGAACTCGATAAAAGACGTATTCCCTTTGTCCGGGCAAAAGTCGGTGATCGCTATGTTATCGAAGAACTGGTTAAGCGAGACTGGTACCTTGGCGGTGAAAATTCGGGCCATGTGATTAACCGTCAGCACCACACTACCGGTGATGGTATTGTTGCCGGACTGCAGGTACTGGCAGCTATGTATCAGGAACAAAAGTCCCTGGAAAAATTAAGCTGCGATTTTCATAAGTTGCCACAAATTCTTATCAATGTCCGCTTTGACAGCGATAAGCAGCCTTTAGAATCGGCGAATGTTAAAAGTGCGGTACGAGAAGTTGAAAAAGCGCTGTCGGGCAGTGGTCGGGTACTTTTACGGAAGTCGGGCACTGAGCCTTTAATTCGGGTAATGGTTGAAGGCGAAAACGAAGCTAAGGTAAAAGCCTTTGCTCAACAAATAGCGAACGAAGTTGAAGCGGCTACAAATTAAACAGTTAGCGGGCAGCGATGAAAATCTCGCTTGTAAGTTGGCGAGTGTTTCGCTACTATTCCCGCGCTATGAAGTAGAGGACAAACTATGTCTAATGCATCACTAGTGATTGCAAATTGGAAAATGAACGGAAATCGCGAGCTAACGAAAACGATGTCGGTGGCGTTGCGAGAGAAACTTAGCCAGCTTCAGAAGGTTAAGATCGTAGTCTGTCCTCCGTTTACCCTTATCAGTGAGTTGGCAAGTCAATGTTATTATGATGACATTGCCATTGGTGCACAGAATGTTTCTGAACATGCCAGTGGAGCCTATACAGGCGAAACCTCGACAACTCAACTGCAAGAGTTTGGGGTTAGCTACGTGCTCGTCGGGCATTCAGAACGTCGTCAATTGTTTGCAGAAACGGACGACAAGGTAAACGAGAAAGCACTGGCGACCGTCAATGCAGGTATGACAGCAGTAATTTGTGTTGGCGAAAATAAAGCTCAGCGCGATGAGGGGAATACCTGGAAGGTTGTAGCAGAACAAGCGAAAGCTGCGTTGGCAAACCTTCCTAAAGAAAAAGCCGGGAAAGTTGTTTTGGCCTACGAGCCAGTTTGGGCAATCGGTACCGGAGAAACAGCATCACCGGAACAAGCACAGGACGTTCATGCAAAACTAAGAACGTTACTGGTAGAGCAATTTGGCGCGATTGGTGAGAAAATGCCGTTATTGTACGGTGGCTCAGTTAAAGCTGATAACGCTGCCGAATTATTTGCGCAAAAAGACATTGATGGTGGTTTGATAGGTGGGGCGAGTTTGAAAGAATCAGACTTTGTTGCTATCTGCCAGGCTGCTCAAGGGTAAAATTATGTACGAAATTTTAATGATTGCATTTCTCGTTGTTGCTTTAGTCTTAATTGGCTTCATTATGCTACAACAAGGCAAAGGCGCAGGTATGGGCGCATCTTTCGGTGCAGGCGCATCGAACACTGTTTTCGGCTCTTCAGGTTCAGGAAACTTTCTGACACGCGCTACGGCAGGGTTGGCGGTAGTCTTTTTTATTCTGAGTTTGGTGTTGGGTAACTTATCGACCTCTACGGACGAAAGCTCAACAGACTTCTCGGACTTGTCAGTACCTGAAGAAGAGCAACAGTTGCCTCCAGCGGAAGACGAATCAGATCCTGAATCTGACGTACCGCCAATCGACTAAAAATTTTGCAGAAGTGGTGGAATTGGTAGACACGCTACCTTGAGGGGGTAGTGCTCTTACGGGCGTGCGGGTTCAAGTCCCGCCTTCTGCACCAAAATTAGCCCTCTGATTGTTGCGTCAGAGGTTGAAAATAAACGAAAAATACGTATAATGTGCAACAAGTTTCGGACGCGGGGTGGAGCAGTCTGGTAGCTCGTCGGGCTCATAACCCGAAGGTCGTAGGTTCAAATCCTGCCCCCGCAACCAATTTTAGTAGCAGCGTTTCGCATTAGTCGGCGCTTTTGCTAAAATAACTGACAAAGGGTCCAGTGTTCAGAAAGCCCCGCAGCAGCTCGGGGCTTTTTGCTATGCGGCCTTAGCTATCTTAGGATAGCCAGAACACTGGGCGCTTGCGCCCTTTTTTTGTTTCAGGAGGCAGTAATTGGCAAATTTGCAAGAACGGTTAACCGATATGATTCGGCCAGCAGTAGAAGCTCTGGATTTCGAATTATGGGGTGTGGAGTTTGTCCGCGCCGGTAAGTTTTCGACGTTACGAGTGTACATTGATCATCCGGAAGGAATTAGTGTGGACAACTGTGCGGATGTCAGTTATCAGGTCAGTTCCCTATTAGATGTAGAAGACCCGATTAACGTTGAATACAACCTGGAAGTGTCCTCTCCGGGAATGGAAAGACCGTTTTTTAATGCCGAACAAATGCAGCCTTACGTGAATGAAACCGTTGCTTTTGAGTTAGTAGCGGCACAGAAGAACAAAAGGAAGTTCAAAGCGAAATTGATAGCGGTTGAGGGGGAAGAACTGACCCTTTCCGTAGATAACGATACTCTTCAGGTGAATATGCGTGATGTGAAAAACGCTCACCTGGTTCCAACATTTGATTAAAAGATTGCGTTGGCGAGGCAGCACTCATGAGTAAAGAAATACTGTTAGTCGCAGAAGCGGTTTCAAACGAAAAAGCGGTACCACGCGAAAAAATATTTGAAGCTTTAGAGTCAGCATTGGCTCATGCGACCAAGAAAAAATACGACGGTGATATTGAGGTTCGTATCGATATCGATCGCAATACTGGCGAGTTCGATACCTTTCGCCGTTGGTTAGTTGTTGAAGACACGGACACAGGGTTAGAACACCCTTACCGTGAAATTAGCTTGTCAGCAGCGCAATATGAAGACCCGTCGGTTCAAGCTGGGGACTACGTAGAAGAGCAAATTGACTCAATTCAGTTTGACCGTATTACGACACAAACCGCTAAACAGGTTATTGTACAGAAAGTACGCGAAGCAGAGCGCGCACAAGTCGTGGATGAATATCGCGATCAAGTGGGCGAAATGGTTAGCGGTATCGTTAAGCGAGCAAACCGTGAGCACGTTATCCTCGACTTAGGTAATAATGCTGAAGCTATTATTTACCGTGATGAAATGTTACCGCGTGAGTCGGTACGCCCCGGTGACCGAATTCGTGGCTTGCTTTATGACGTGCGTCCCGAGGCTCGTGGTGCACAGTTATTCGTTAGCAGAACCAACCCTAATTTCTTGTTGGAACTTTTCCGTATCGAAGTACCGGAAATTGGCGAAGAAATGATTGAGTTGCGTGGCGCTGCCCGCGATCCGGGTTCTCGTGCTAAAATTGCAGTGAAGAGCAATGATAAACGCATCGATCCGGTTGGCGCTTGTGTCGGTATGCGCGGTGCGCGTGTGCAGGCTGTTTCCGGCGAGCTGGGCGGTGAGCGTGTGGATATCGTGCTTTGGGACGACAACCCGGCACAGTTTGTAATTAACGCAATGGCTCCTGCAGAAGTTGCTTCTATTGTCGTTGACGAAGACGCGCACACAATGGATATCGCCGTAGCGGCTGATAACCTGGCGCAGGCAATCGGTAAAGGTGGACAGAACGTTCGCCTGGCCAGTCAGTTAACTGGCTGGACATTGAATGTCATGACAGAAGACGAGTTCAATGAGAAAAACGAAGCAGAAGCTCAGCGTTTATTGAACTTGTTTGTTTCAACCTTAGATATTGACGAAGACTTTGCAACCGTGCTTGTTGACGAAGGCTTTTCTTCGTTAGAAGAAGTGGCTTATGTTCCGGTCGCGGAGTTCCTTGATATTGAAGGAATGGACGAAGATATCGTAGAAGAATTACGTAGCAGAGCGCGTGCTTATTTAACGACCAAAGCTTTAGCTACAGAAGAATCTCTGGAATCGGCTGAACCAGATGAAACGCTGTTGAATCTTGAAGGAATGGATCGCCACCTGGCCTATGTGTTAGCCAGCAAGGGTGTGACCAGTCTGGAAGAGTTAGCGGAACAGGGCGTTGACGACTTAGCCGATATTGAAGAATTAAATGAACAGCAGGCTGGCGATTTAATTATGAAAGCCCGCAATATTTGCTGGTTCAATGAAGAACAGTAGAACGATCAGCGGAGGTACAACAGACTATGGAAGAAGTAACGCTCGATAAGCTGGCCAAAGATGTCGGTACAACAGTTGATCGTCTGGTTCAGCAGTTCGCTGAAGCGGGCATGACCAAGAAAGCGGGTGATTCTGTTAATGAAGATGAAAAACAGAAATTACTGGCTCACTTGAACCGTCAGCATGGCGGTGGCGGCAGCTCTGAACCCAGCAAAATGACTTTAAAGCGTAAAACGAAAAGTACGTTAAGTGTTGGCGGCGGAAGAGATTCTAAATCCGTTCAGGTAGAAGTGCGCAAAAAACGCACTTATGTCAAACGTTCGGCGAGTGAAGAGCAGGAACGTGAAGAGCAAGAACGCTTAGCCAAAGAAAAAGAAGCAGAAGAAGCTAAACTTCGCGAAGAAGAGCAAAAACGCGAAGAAGAGAAGCAGCGCAAAGAAGCTGAAGCGAAAGCTAAAGTAGAGCGCGAAAAAGCTGAGAAAGAAAAAGCTGAAAAAGAGAAACTGCGTAAAGAAAAAGAGAAGGCACGTCAAAAGGCGGAAGCTGAGAAACGTGCAGCGATGACACCTGAAGAACGTGAAGCGGCAGACAAAGCGAAAGCAGAAGCCGAAAAACTGAAGCGTCAGCAGGAAGAAGAAGCCCGTAAAAAGGCCGAAAAAGAAGCGGAAGCGCAAGCGGAAGAAGCTCGTAAACTAGCTGAAGAGAATGCAAAACGCTGGGAAGAAGAAGAGCAGAAACGTAAGCAGCAAGAGCAGGAAGATGTGCACTTTACAACGTCTTCTACAGCTCAGGAAGCTGAAGACGCTCAGGACTTCGACGAAGAACGTAAAAGTCGCAAGCGCGGCAAAAAACGTCGTCGCAAAGATGAAGAAAGTGATGAAACGCCGCGTCGCGAGAAGCGTCGTAAAGGTGCTCGTCGTGGTTCATCACTGCAACAGGGCTTTAATAAGCCAGCGCAGCCGGTCGAGCGTGATGTAAAAATTGGCGAAACCATTACTGTTGGCGAACTGGCTAACCGTATGGCAATTAAAGCCAGTGAGCTCATCAAGACCATGATGAAAATGGGCGAGATGGTTACGATTAACCAAATTCTTGACCAGGATACAGCAGCCTTAGTTGTTGAAGAGCTTGGACACAAGCCCGCGCTTGTCAAAGACAATGCGTTGGAAGAGGAAGTGCTTTCTGACCGCCATGAAGGTGGTGAAGAAGCACCTCGTGCTCCGGTTGTAACGGTTATGGGTCACGTAGACCACGGTAAGACGTCGTTACTGGATTACATTCGTAAAGCGAAAGTCGCATCCGGCGAAGCGGGTGGTATTACCCAGCATATTGGTGCATACCACGTAGAAACCGGTCACGGAATGGTAACCTTCCTTGATACTCCGGGACACGCGGCCTTTACCTCGATGCGTGCACGTGGTGCCGGCGCAACCGATGTTGTTATTTTGGTTGTTGCAGCGGACGACGGCGTTATGCCACAGACCAAAGAAGCGGTTCAGCACGCGAAAGCAGCTGGCGTACCTCTGGTGGTCGCTGTAAACAAAATGGATAAAGAAGGCGCAGATCCGGATCGTGTGAAAAACGAACTGTCTCAGCTGGAAGTCATTCCGGAAGACTGGGGTGGTGACGTGCAGTTTATTCCGCTGTCAGCTCACACCGGTGAAGGCATTGACGAGCTGTTAGAAGCAATTCTGTTGCAATCTGAAGTACTGGATTTACGCGCAGAAAAAACCGGCATGGCCTCAGGTATCGTGGTTGAATCACGTCTGGACCGTGGTCGTGGACCAGTAGCGACGGTTCTTGTTCAGCGCGGCTTGTTGAAGCAAGGTGACGTTGTTCTTTGTGGCCTTGAGTACGGACGTATTCGTGCCATGCGTGACGAAACCGGTAAAGAAATTAAAGAGGCCGGTCCTTCAATTCCTGTAGAAATACTTGGCTTGTCCGGTGTTCCTCAGGCAGGTGACGAAGCAACGGTTGTTAAGGACGAGCGTAAAGCACGTGAAGTAGCTAACTACCGTCAGGGTAAATACCGTGATGTGAAATTAGCGAAACAGCAAAAAGCGAAACTGGAAAACATGTTTGCGGACATGGCTGAAGGTGACGTTGCTGAACTGAACATTGTCCTGAAGTCAGACGTACAAGGCTCATTGGAAGCGATTTCTGATGCTCTGACTAAGCTGTCGACTGATGAAGTGAAAGTGAACATCATTGGTAGCGGTGTTGGTGGTATCACTGAAACCGATATTTCTCTGGCCAGTGCATCGAATGCGATTGTTGTTGGTTTTAACGTTCGTGCCGAAGCGGCCGCTAGAAAACTGGTTGAGCAAGAAAGTGTAGACTTGCGCTATTACAGCGTCATTTACGACTTGATTGACGAAGTTAAAGCAGCGATGAGCGGTATGCTGCAGCCTGAGTTCAAACAACAGATCATTGGTCTGGCAGAAGTTCGCGATGTCTTCAAATCACCTAAGATCGGTGCAATTGCCGGTTGTATGGTAACTGAAGGTATCGTCAAACGTTCAGCACCAATTCGCGTACTACGTGACAACGTTGTTATTTACGAAGGTGAGCTTGAATCACTGCGTCGCTTTAAAGATGACGTTCAGGAAGTTCGTAACGGCATGGAATGTGGTATCGGTGTTAAGAACTACAACGATGTCAAAGAAGGCGACCAAATTGAAGTCTTCGAAACAGTCCAGATAGAACGTACGCTTTAATCAAGGACACAGTAATTTATGGCACAAGAGTTTAGCCGTACCGAAAGGGTACGGCACCAGCTACAACGAGAAATCGCTATGATCCTGCAGCGCGAGATAAAAGATCCTCGCGTTAGCATGGTCACAGTATCCGATGTGGAAGTTTCTCGCGATTTAGCTTATGCCAAGGTGTTCGTTACCTTTTTTCAAGATGACCCTGAACAAGTTAAGCAGGCGTTAAAAGTGCTGAATGAAGCATCTGGCTTTATTCGTTCTTTGTTAGGTAAACGTATTAAGGCACGCATAGTTCCGCAACTTAAATTCCAGCACGATGCCTCGTTAAATGAAGGTATTCGCATGGGTAAGCTGGTTGCAGAAGCACGCGAGCGAGATAAAAAAAGCAGTGAAAACAGCGGAGACGATTAATGTCTAAAGCTCGTCTACGCAAAGGCCGTGCAGTCACGGGCGTAGTTTTATTGAATAAACCGCAGGGCATGAGTTCAAACCATGCCCTGCAGCATGTTAAGCGCCTGTATAATGCACAAAAAGCCGGTCATACCGGAGCCCTCGATCCTTTAGCCACTGGTATTCTGCCCATCTGCCTGGGAGAAGCGACAAAGTTCTCACAGTACTTACTTGATGCCGATAAAGCGTATCGGGTTGAAGCTTTGCTAGGCGTCCGAACGACTACGAGCGACGCCGAAGGCGAAGTTGTTGAAGAAAAACCGGTTTCGGTTGATGCTAAACATATTGCCGAGGTAATTCAGGACTTTATTGGTAAGCAAGCGCAATCACCCTCTATTTATTCAGCGTTAAAGCATGAAGGGCGGCCTCTGTATTATTACGCTCGGCGCGGTATTGAGGTTCCCAAAAAGACACGCGAAATTACAATACACTCTATAGAGTTGTTGGCTGTCGAGGGAAATAAGGTCGTTCTTCAAGTCAGTTGCAGCAAAGGTACGTACATTCGGACGCTGGTGGATGATTTGGGTCAGGCTTTGGGGTGTGGCGCACACGTTTCCAGTTTGCATCGTAATGCGGTGGCCGATATTAACGAATCGACCATGGTAACGCCGGAGCAGTTGGAAAAAGCGGCGTCGCAGGGCCAGTCTACGCTGGATGATTTGTTGCAACCAGCTGACCTGCTGTTAGGCGAACTGCCAAAGATTACAGTAACTCAGACACAGACCAGAGACTTTCTTCATGGGCAGCCTATTCCTTTACCGGTAAGCGATGCAAATGAAGCCGAAGAGTGGCGGGTCCTTAATGAACAGTCTCAGTTTTTAGGCGTTGGCCGGGTGAAAAATATGGAATTATGGCCGCGTCGCGTTATTGCTCTTGAGTATGCTGATTTATAGTTGTTTTTGTGTTGTTAGGTGGGTATAATCGCCGCCTTCATATCGACGCTGAATTAGTGATTGGCGTCGATCATTTTGACAAACTTAGGAGTTATCATGTCACTAACTGTTGAACAGAAAGCTGAAATTGTAAAAGAATTTGGTCAAGGCGAGAACGATACGGGTTCTCCTGAAGTGCAGGTTGCGCTTTTGACAAAAAACCTGGCTGAATTACAAGACCACTTTAAATCACATAAGAAAGATCACCATTCACGTCGTGGTCTGTTACGTATGGTTAGCCGTCGTCGTAAGCTTCTTGATTACCTGAAGCGTAAAGACGAAAAACGCTATGTAGCACTTGTTGAGCGTTTAGGTATCCGTCGCTAAGACACGCCAACGCATAAAGAATTTTTAAAAAGGGCCTTTTGGCCCTTTTTTTGTATTCTTTTTAGGCTTATGGGTCTTAATTTTGTCACAATTCCCTTATACTATGCGACGAGATAAATAAAGAGAGAAGACGAGTATCAATCCGGATACTCTATATTTTGAAGGTAAAGGAAAGAAACGTGAATCCAATAACTAAACAATTTCAGTACGGTCAGCATACAGTCACATTAGAAACTGGCGTAATAGCACGTCAGGCGACTGGTTCTGTACTTGCCAGCATCGATGATACAACAGTCTTAGTCACTGTTGTTGCCAAAAAAGAAGCACGTGAAGGGCAAAACTTTTTCCCGTTAACAGTCAATTACCAAGAAAAGACTTACGCAGCCGGTAAAATTCCTGGCGGTTTCTTTAAGCGTGAAGGGCGTCCTAGCGAAAACGAAACGTTAACCAGCCGCTTAATTGACCGACCAATTCGTCCATTATTTCCAGATGGCTTCATGAACGAAGTACAGGTTGTTGCTACTGTTGTTTCAGTAAACCCTCAGATTAACCCTGATATCGTCGCTTTAATTGGCGCGTCAGCAGCTTTATCTATTTCTGGTGCTCCTTTTGCAGGCCCAATTGGCGCAGCACGTGTTGGTGTGGTTAATGATGAATACGTACTAAACCCAACCGCCGACGAGTTAGAAAACTCCAAGCTGGATCTTGTGGTTGCGGGTACGGATAAAGCCGTATTAATGGTTGAATCAGAAGCTGAGTTGCTGTCTGAAGACCAAATGCTTGGTGCCGTTATGTACGGTCACGAAGCAATGCAGGACGTTATTAAAGCCATTACTGAATTTACTGCAGAAGCAGGCAAAGAGAAGTGGGACTGGCAGGCTCCTGCAAAAGATGAAAGCTTGCAGACCAAAGTTCGTGAATTGGCAGAGCAAGGTATTGGCGAAGCCTACCGCACTACCGACAAAGCAGAACGTAAAGGTAAGCTTGACCAAGTTAAAGAGCAGATGGTCGAGAAGCTAACTGCTGAAGATGAAAATGTCGATTTAGAAGAAGCCGGCAAAATCTTCCACGACCTGGAAAGTGACATTGTACGTAGCCGTATTATTGCTGGTGAAAAGCGTATCGATGGCCGCGACCCTGACATGGTTCGTGCTATTAGTGTCGCTACTGGTGTATTACCGCGTACTCACGGTTCATCATTGTTTACCCGTGGTGAGACTCAGGCGTTGGTAACTGCTACCTTAGGTACCGATCGTGATGCTCAGATGATTGACGAGCTGACTGGTATGAACACAAATCGCTTCATGCTGCATTATAACTTCCCTCCATACTGTGTTGGCGAAACGGGTATGGTTGGATCGCCAAAACGTCGTGAAATTGGTCATGGTCGTTTGGCAAAACGTGGTATTCAGGCAGTTATGCCTAGCCACGATGAATTCCCTTACACTATTCGTGTGGTTTCAGAAATTACCGAATCAAACGGTTCAAGTTCAATGGCCTCAGTTTGTGGTTCTTCATTGGCGTTAATGGACGCTGGTGTGCCAATTAAGTCTTCTGTAGCGGGTATCGCTATGGGCTTGGTTAAAGAAGGCGACAAGCACGTTGTTCTTTCCGATATCCTTGGTGATGAAGATCACTTAGGTGATATGGACTTTAAAGTAGCCGGTAACACCGATGGTATTACTGCGTTGCAAATGGACATTAAAATTGATGGTATCACTCGCGACATCATGGAAAGTGCATTAGCGCAGGCTAAATCAGCTCGCCTACACATTCTGAAAGTGATGGACGAAGCCATTGGCGGTCACCGTGAAGAGCTTTCTACTTATGCGCCTCGCTTTACCACTATCAAAATTGATCAGGACAAGATCAAAGACGTTATCGGTAAAGGTGGGGCGGTCATTCGTGAGCTGACCGAATCAACCAATACCAACATTGAGATTGGTGATGACGGTACCATTAAAGTTGCAGCAAGCGACCAGGCAGATGCCGACGCCGCTATTGAGAAAATCAAGCAGTTAACGGCTAATGTTGAAGTAGGTAAAATTTACCAGGGTAAAGTAGCGCGTATCGTAGACTTCGGTGCGTTTGTTACTGTGTTACCAGGGAAAGACGGCTTAGTTCATATTTCTCAAATTGCAGAAGAACGTGTTAATGACGTAAACGAATACCTGAAAGTTGGTGATGTCGTTCCGGTTAAAGTACTGGAAATTGATCGCCAGGGTCGTGTCCGTCTAAGCATGAAAGAAGCTGCTGAGAAAAAAGAAGAGCCAGCAACTGAAGCTCCTGCAGAACCAGCTGCTGAAGAAGAAAACAAAAGCGAAGAATAATCGTAAAGATTCTCTAAGCTTTGTTAAAAACCCCGTTTAAACGGGGTTTTTTTATGTCTGTCTTTTGCCTGTTTGGCTTCGAGTGTGCTGTAATAGAGCTATAGGTTTATTCAAAGGAAATATTATGCAGGTGCGAACAAGTAGTGCATTCATCGGAGCTCTTTTGTTGTTAGGAGCGTTGACCGGGTGTGCGTCGCAAAATTCAGTTAATCAATTGCCGGACAATGTTGTGCTTGCAGAGCCTGAGCGCGCAGAATTTCGTTATGAAATAGAGCTCGCGCGTATTGCTCAGATGTTGGGAGAGGATTTAACCCAGGAACAACGAGCAGAGCTATATTATCGCCGTGGCGCCCTATACGATGCTGTCGGACTAAGAACTCTGGCCAGAATGGATTTCACTCGTGCGTTGGAATATAACCCGAGACTAGCGGATGCCTATAATTTTTTAGGTATTCAATACACACAGTTAGAAGAATTCGATTATGCGTATGAAGCTTTTGACTCAGCAATTGAGTTGGATCCCGAGCATCGTTACGCTTATTTGAATCGAGGAATAGCTGAGTACTACGATGCAAGAACCGAGCTTTCTCAGGAAGACTTAGAGTATCATTTGGAGAAAGAACCGGAAGACCCTTACCGGGTTATTTGGCTATTTTTAGCGGAATATGAAAATGATCCGGAACAGGCGCAGATTAGTCTGGAAGGAAATTCTGAAAAGCTTGATAAAAGCGAATGGGGTTATCAGATTACGCAACTGTATGCGGATAAGCTTTCTAAAGAGGCTTTTTTAGAACGTATGACCCGTAACTTGGGTGATTCTGAAAAACTGACAGAGCGTTTATGTGAAGCTTACTTTTATTTGGGAAAGTATATGCAGATAAAAGGTGATCAGCTGGAAGCTATGAATTATTTTAAACTGGCTTTAATGACGAATGTTTATGAGTTTGTTGAGCACCGTTATGCGTCGGTTGAGTTAACGCGTATTCGTCACGCGTTATTAAACCGGTAAAGAGCCATTTGATGAAAGGACGGCTGTTAGTACTTTCTGCTTTTTTGGTTATAAGTAGTGGGTCTCATCAAGTCTTTAATTCACAGCAAACATTGAACTGGTCAGCGCATAAAGGTAATGCGAAAGCGCAATATCAATTAGCTAACCGTTATTGGCAAGACAAAAATCGCACTGCCGCTCATTACTGGTGGCAGCGCTCTGCCAAACAAAAGTATTCTCCTGCCATCGAAAGCTTAATTCGTGCTTTTCCTAAAGCTAACGACGACTGGTTAAAATTGGCTGTCGCTGCTGGTGACCCCGCCGCTAAGCGGCAAGTTGCAATGACTGAACTGACAGACAATAACATTTCAATAGGACAGTGGCAGCACCGTTGGCAAAGTGCCGATGAAGCCTGGTTAAAGCAAAAGTTTGCGTTACTTGAGCGTTACCAGAAAAATGATAACTGCGATATAAGTATTAAAGTTATAGCGGCTAATCAAAGCGCAAAAAAGCGCTACCTTGATTTTTTATCGGCCGTAAAAAACTCCCCTTTTACGACCAGTAACTGGTGCATCGGTTGGGCTCTGGACGAGGAATTATCATGCACTATTGGTGATGAGCGCGGTAGAGCAAGTTGTCGTTCAGATAAAGTGGCTGACAGAATAGTGATATTGGCGGATAAGGGGATTGCGAGTGCGGACAGTCGAACATTGACATTGACCCCCGATAGCTCAGAAAAAGTTATTCAACATGAGCTAGGGCATTGGCTGGGCTTTGCCGATGAGTATGCCATGTCGGAGTCTCTGGCCCGGAAATTTTGCAACGGCCATTATGAGCATGAAAGTTTAAATATTATTGTTTCCGGCCATGCTAAGTACTATTCCAGCGACCAAATACGGGACATCTATGACAACTTACCATGGAAAAGTGAAATACCTTCATGGAAAGAAATAGCCCAGAAAGAAGGGGAGAAGTGGCGCCTGGGCAGCTCGGAAAGTCGCGATATAGGACTTTTTAGAGCTGACACCTGCAATGCTATTAGTGATAAACAAGCTTGGCGTCCGGTAAATGTCAAAACGGCGATGGAGCAGCACAATACCGGACTATGGCCAGAGCTTTATTTGAAGTTATTGCGGAAACATCAATAACTGCCGTGTAAGAAGACTATACAGAGAGCGCTACTTGAGCCAGGATAAGCACCGGACAAAGTGTTGCCAGAAACCAGATGAGCGAACGTAACTTGTCGTAGTTGCTTAAGTACGCAATGTGGTAAAGCACTCTTAACACAATGAATGAAACGCCCAGAAACTCAATTCTTTCGGTTACCTGAGAAGTGGCTATAGCAGCTAGAATTGCAGCGGCAAATAACGGGAAAGCTTCATAGGCATTGTAATGACCTGCAACAGCGCGGGCACCTCGCCCAAGTAAGCGCTGTTGCTGAGCTCTGGGATGTTTATTGTCGTAACCGTTGTCGCGATTCTGAAAATAAACCACAGGAGCCTTGGCTAAAATAGGCAAGACTCCGGCAATGAGTAAACACCACAGTAAAAGGCTCATGGTCAAGCTTCCTAATTAACGTACAGTTTCACCCGCTGCCTGCAAGTCGGCATGATAAGAAGAACGTACTAGCGGACCGCTGGCAATATGGCTGAAGCCCATTTCAACACCTGCAACGCGCAGCTCTTCAAATTCATCCGGGTGAACATAGCGGGCAACCGGAATATGGTGGCGGCTAGGCTGTAAATACTGGCCGATAGTTAACATGTCGACATCATGCGCACGGAGGTCTTTCATAACCTCCAGTATTTCTTCTTTGGTTTCGCCAAGGCCAACCATCAGCCCTGATTTAGTGCGTATATCAGGACGAGCCTCTTTGTATTTTTGCAGCAAATCTAAAGACCACTGATAGTTTGCACCTGGACGAGCTGCTTTATAAAGGCGCGGCACAGTTTCAAGGTTGTGGTTGAACACATCAGGCGCTTCATCTTTCAGGATATCAAGCGCTACTTGCATACGGCCACGAAAGTCCGGTACAAGTACTTCAACCTGAATATTGTTTTCGCTGTGTTTACGTATTTCACGAATACAATCGGCAAAATGCTGAGCCCCGCCATCGCGTAAATCATCACGATCAACTGAGGTAATAACGACATACTTCACTTTCATGTCGCGAATTGTTTTGCCCAGTTTTTCAGCTTCTTCAGGGTCCGGCGGAAGAGGGCGACCATGAGCAACATCGCAGAATGGACAACGACGCGTGCAAATATCACCCAGAATCATAAAGCTGGCTGTACCGTGGTTAAAACATTCCGGTAAATTTGGACAGGAAGCTTCCTCACAAACAGAGTGCAGGCCATGGCTGCGCATAGCCTGCTTAATTTCATCAATACGCTCAGTTGAAGAAGGGAGCTTCACCTTCAACCACGACGGCTTACGCAACATCTGGTCGCGTTCTGTGGGAATAATTTGTACTGGTATCAGTGCCATTTTATCGGCGTCACGCATTTTGACACCAGGTTCAACTCTAACTGGCTTTGACATAATCTTGAGCGAGTCCCGTTTGTTGAAGAATGTTGCTGTAGGAAACTGAACTAGTGAAGTGTTTTATCACTGCATTAGCGGCTTCACTAAAGCTTTCAGGACCATTGAGATCCTTGGTTTGAATCATTTTTATGCCCGATAGCCCACAAGGGTTGATCCGGGCAAAGGGTTCCATATCCATATTGACGTTTAACGCCAACCCGTGGAAAGAACAGCCTTTACGAATACGCAGCCCTAACGAGCAAATTTTATCATTACCAACATAGACACCCGGAGCATCGCGTCGAGCTTGAGCATCAATACGGTAATCGGCAAGAGTCCCGATAACCGTGTTTTCAATTTGATTGACTAACTGGCGGACACCGTAATTTAGGCGACGAATATTCAGAAGAAAATAAATAACAACCTGACCCGGGCCGTGGTAGGTTACCTGCCCACCTCTGTCGACTTGAATAACGGGAATATCGCCAGGAGCCAGAATATGCTCGGCCTTTCCGGCCTGCCCTTGGGTAAACACAGGGTCATGTTCAACCACCCACAGCTCGTCTGCAGTGTGTTCGTCGCGCTGGTCGGTGAATTGTTGCATAGCATGCCATACGGGTTCGTATGGCTGCCTGCCTAATTCACGAATAATTAAGGTATCGTTCATGCCGTCATTATAACGTTTGTCTAGAACAACGGCTAGTCTTGCAACTACAGAACGTAGCGAACGTCGTCAATATCTGACAACGATCGATAAAGAATTTCAATATGTTCCTGACTTTCTACACGCACAGCGACAGAAACCGAATGATAATTGCCTTTACTGCTAGGTTTTACCGAAGGAGAATAATCACCGGGAGCATGCTCCTGTAAAACTTCGACAACTTGATCAGGAAGGCTGGCACTGGCAACCCCCATCACTTTAAAAGTAAAGTGACAAGGGAAGTCTACCAGTTCATCAAAGCGTGTCTTTTGCATCTATCTTAACCTTTATTCTTCACTAAACTGCTGTTTAATATAATCCATAATTTTCTTGAAGAAACCGCCTTCCTCAACTGCCTGCAGAGTCACTAACGGGAAAGATGCGACATCTTCATCGTTCAACTGAAGGTAGACTGTTCCAACATGCTGGCCTTTTGATAATGGCGCTTGCAACTGCTGATCAAGTTCAAAGTTAGCTTTCAGTTTGTCGCGCTGACCTTTCGGTAAAGTAATGACCACATCTTCACTGATTCCAAGCTCAACTTCGTCAAGGTCTCCCCCCCAAATGCGATGAGAAATAAAGCTCTCACCAGCACTATAGGCTTTGACGGTTTCGTAGTAGCGGAAACCGTAGTTAAGCAGCTTTTTACTTTCTACTTTACGAGCCTGTTCGCTGTTCGTCCCCATTACCACAGCAATTAAACGTGTGCCGTCTTCAACTGCAGATGAGACAAGGCTATAACCTGCTTCGTTGGTATGTCCTGTTTTTATGCCGTCTACGTTTAAGCTGCGGTCCCAGAGTAATGAGTTGCGGTTGTACTGCTTAATGTTGTTGAAGGTGAACGACTTCTCCGCATAAAGTGCGTACTCTTCCGGCGTTTCTTCAATTAAAGCACTAGCTAACGTCGCCATGTCACGAGCAGAAACGTACTGATCGGGGTCTGGTAAACCGTGACTGTTTGAGAAGTGGCTGTCGTTCATGCCAATTTGTTCAGCGTAGTTATTCATTAAGTCGGCAAATGCGTCTTCGCTGCCGGCAATATGCTCAGCCATAGCCACGCAGGCATCGTTACCTGACGAAATAATAATGCCGCGATTCAGGTCTTCCACGCTGATTTCTTTGCCAACCTCAATGAACATTTTTGAGGACTCAGGGAAGTTCTTTGCCCAGGCATTTTCGCTAATGGTAACCATGTCGTTTGAGCTAATACGGCCGGCAAGTATTTCTTTACCAATGATATAACTTGTCATCATTTTGGTCAGGCTTGCAGGAGGAAGGCTCTCAGCAGAGTTACCTTCGGCCAGCACCTTACCCGTGGTGTGATCGATAAGTATGTAAGCTTTGGCGTTAATTGACGGCGCATTGGGAACCAATGACTGGGCCGCAAAACTTGCTGAGCTGAATAATAGGGTTACAACTGTAAAAAGGTGACAAATTTTTTTCATTGGAATTATCTTTATCTTATCGGTCAAAAGGTGAATCGAGTGCGTAATGGGGCCGGATTATATCAGTTCTGATGCTTAGCGTCAGGAGTATCGGACTGACTTTGCGCTGCCTTTACGCGAAAAGCTTCCGGGTATCCTGAAGACCGTATTTGCTCCAGCAAATCGTAGCTGTCATCTTCTGAAACCGGACCCAGCATTAATTTATGTAGACCATGACTTTGTTCAGTAGTTGCAATCTCCTGAAACTTCGGCGGTAAGTCGTGTTTTAATTGCGATAAACGGTCAGGGTTTGACGATGCCACTAATTGAATGAGGTAATCAGGTCGGTTTTCTGCGGCTGTTTTTTGTGCCGCAGGCATGGGAGTATTCAAACTTATAGCCTCAATTTTGACCGGAGCTGTGCCACTGTCTAACATGTCCAGTTTATAGGCTGCAGCGAAGGATAAGTCGATAATACGTTCCGGATGAAACGGACCGCGGTCATTCACTCTGACCACAACGCTACGGTCATTTCTCAGGTTAGTGACTTTAACGTAGGTTGGCAGAGGCAGGCGTGTATGCGCAGCGGACATGCTGTACATGTCATAATACTCGCCATTAGAAGTCAGGTGCCCGTGAAACTTATTGCCGTACCAGGAAGCGTAACCTTCCTCGACATAGCCTGCTGCACTTTCCATGACTTCATAGTCATTACCCAGTACCCGGTAGTCACGGTTGCCTTGAGGACTAATAGGTTCGTGAACAGGAACGGCATTACGCAGTTCCGACTCGTTAGGTAGCCGGGTGGGGGCGCTGTCTTTGTGTTGACTGTAGCGACCCGTTGGCGAATTTGAGCAACTGCTGAGCAGAAAGGTACTCAGCAGTAATATCAATAAGCTATTCCACTTCATTCTTCAGTTGCTCACTAAACTGATAGACGGCCATCGCATATAAAGGGCTATGGTTATATCGCGTAATAACATAGAAGTTATCGTACGCTAACCAGTATTCATGGGCTTGTTCGGTTTCAAACTCGAAAACTCGCACTTTAGTCTCGTCATTGACTGCGCTGTGAGATGGAAGTTCATAGCCTTTACTTTCTATATCAGAGCGCTTTAGGTTTGGCTTCATACCGTCACTGACCAGGTCTTTCCAGTTTTGCGATTCATCAAGTGGCTGAGCAACAGGCTGCCCTTGTTGCCATTTATGCTTCGCGAAGTAATTCGCGACACTGCCTATGGCATCGATCGGATTGGTTAAAATGTCTCGCTGACCGTCGCCATCAAAATCGACGGCATAGTGGCGGTAACTGGACGAAATAAACTGTCCGAATCCCATAGCACCTGCATATGAACCCTTGGCTTCACTGACGTTCCAGCCTTCTTCGGAGGCTAACTGGAAAAATTCACCAAGTTCAGAGCGAAAGAATTTTGAACGGGGAGGGTAGTGAAAACCTAAAGTGTAAAGTGAATCAAGGACAGAGTATTTGCCCATATAACTACCATAAAAGGTTTCAACGCCAATTATAGCAACGATGATTTGTGCCGGAACGCCATATTCTTGCTCAGCGCGCTCAAGCGTATCTTTATGTTCGCGCCAAAATTTAACACCCGACTCAAGACGCTTTTCCGTGAGGAAAATAGGGTAATATTGATACCAGGGTTTGGCTTCCCATGGGCGCTGGATTGCTTCAAGCACTTCTTCATTTTTGTTGGCTTTTGAAAGCCATTGACGAACTTTGTCTTCATCAAGCTGATGTTCTTGAACCTGATCTTGAATAAAATCTTCAACTTCACTCGACTGCTGTTGAGCCGTTGCATAAAAACTGGTTGTCGCGGTAAGCAAAGCTAACCCAAATAAAGCGCGCATAGGAATCCCCTGTTTAGCCATTTTTCATTACCAGGCGATGGTGGGTCGCAATGGACATCAAAATGCCAAACCCGGCCATCAGCGTCACCATTGAGGTGCCCCCGTAACTGATTAAAGGTAATGGTACCCCAACCACAGGTAAGAGTCCTGAAACCATACCAATATTTACAAAAACATAAACGAAGAAAGTCAGTGTCAAAGAGCCCGCCAAGAGTTTGCTAAAAATATCCTGTGTTTGCAGAGCGATAATTAAGCCTCGCAAAATAACAAAGCCATAGAGGGCAAGCAGAAGGATAACGCCGGTAAGCCCAAACTCTTCGCTAAACACTGAGAAAATAAAGTCCGTATGGCGTTCAGGTAAAAACTCTAGCTGAGACTGCGTGCCTTGCAACCAGCCTTTGCCATCTATGCCACCAGAGCCGATGGCTATTTTTGACTGGATAATGTGGTAACCGGAACCCAGAGGATCGCGCTCAGGGTTCAAAAAAGTTAATACGCGTTGGCGCTGATAGTCGTGCATAAGGTAGAACCAGAGAACCGGCGTAAAAGCGGCAGCTGTAATCCCTGCAGTGGTGACAAGCTTCCAACTGAGTCCGGCGAGGAAAATGACGAAAATTCCTGCGCAGGCTACGAGTAGGGATGTCCCTAAATCTGGCTGTCGAGCAATGAGTAAAGTGGGAATAATAACCAGAACTAAAGCCCCAAACAGCCGGTAAATTGAAGGCGGAATGGGACGCTGATTCATATACCAGGCCAACATTAGTGGCATAGCTAACTTCATAATCTCTGACGGTTGTATGGTTAACGGGCCAATATCCAACCAGCGTTGTGCGCCTTTTCCCATTTCGCCAAAAGCAAGTACTGCGATTAGTAACAGTACTCCCACAATAAAAGCAGGCACTGCAAAACGTGACAGAGCGCGGGGAGGAATTTGCGCAACGATGAAAAGGACGACAAATGACAGACCAATGCGAACGGATTGTCTTTTTACAACATCAATGTCCTGACCTGCAGCGCTGTAGATAACAAAGAGGCTGACAATCGACAGGATGATCAAAGGGAGAAGAAGCGGTCCATCAATGTGGAGCTTCTTTAGTAACGGATTGCGTTGGCGCTCTTCAGTCGTCAGCATTAGTATTTTCCTGCTGTTTATTGCCGTTATTAAAGCGAGTATGCCAAAGATCAAGCATTTTTCTTGCGACCGGAGCTGCCACGCTTCCGCCGCCACCCAGAGAGTTTTCAATGGTTACCACAACAATAACTTTGGGGTCATCAGCTGGTGCATAACCTACATACATGGCGTTGTCCCGGTAGCGTTCTGCGATATCTTCGGCATTGTATTCTTCTTCTTGTCCCAGGCTTCTTACCTGAGCAGTCCCTGTTTTTCCCGCGGATGAATAGGGGGCATCTTTAAAGGCAGACTGCGCTGTTCCTTTTTGCTCCATGTTAACGTTACGCATTGCTTTAGTAATGATTTCCCAGTTATTACTGTCCTTTAACTTTAACGGTTCGCGATGAGTAATTAACGCCTCTTCAAATTCGCCGTCCTGTATTTTGCCTTTCAGTAGACGAGGAACCAGGTGTTCGCCTTTATTTGCAACCATTGCGGTAGCTACCGCCAATTGCATTGGGGTTGCCGTCCAGTAGCTTTGACCTATACCGACTGATAGTGTTTCGCCAGCGTACCAGGGCTGGCCAAAGCGGGCTCGTTTCCAGCCGCGAGATGGCATCAGAGCGGATACTTCTTCATGGAGATCAATACCGGTTTTCTGGCCAAACCCAAACTGTTCCATAAAGCTGGATATTTTATCGACCCCCAGTTTTAACGCTAAGTCGTAGTAGAAGGTGTCGCAACTTTCAGTAATCGCTGTTTCTACATCAACCCAACCGTGCCCCCAGGCGAGCCAGTCCCGGTAACGCCTGTCGACACCTTTAATTTCAAACCAGCCGGGGTCCCAGATGCGGGTTTTTTCTGTAATGGTTCCGTCTTCTAATCCAAGCAAACCAATTTGCGGTTTTACTGTCGATGCAGGGGGATATGCCCCCTGAGTGACCCGGTTTAACAGAGGGCTTTGGGTTGAGTTTAATAAAGATTGATACTGTTTGACGGAAATACCGTTGACGAACCAGTTAGGATCATAACTCGGCGTACTGGTCATGGAGAGAATTCCGCCGGTTGTTGCATCCATTAAAATAATAGAACCTCGTTGTTCGCCCAATAATTCAGCCGCTTTGCGTTGCAACTCAAGGTCCAGTTCTAAGACAATATCCTGACCGGGTGTTGGCGCTTCTATACTGAGTGTGCGCACGGCTCTGCCACGGTTATTAACTTCAACACTCTGGTAACCAACTTCACCATGTAATTCTTTTTCGTAATACTTCTCAATGCCGAGTTTACCAATGGTTCTGCTGGCTGCGTAATTGGGTAGCTCTCCGCTTTCACGGAGTTTCTCTACATCGTTACGATTAATTTTCGCAACGTAACCCACGGCGTGCGTTAACAGTTCCTTGTGAGGGTAGTTACGTATTAGCCGTGCTTCAATACTAACGCCCGGATATTTATGTTGCTGCGCTGCAAAGATAGCAAGCTGCTGCTCATTCAGGTCGTCCAGTAGGGGGACATTGTTAAATCGCCGCTGGTTTTTCAGGTTCCGATAAAAACGATCAATAGTGGTATCCGGAAAGCTCAGCAATTTCTGAAGTTGACTCAGGGTGCTGTCCAAATCATCGATTTCTTCAGGAGTGACATCTAAACTATAAATAGGAGTGTTTTCAGCAAGCAAAACGCCGTTACGGTCATAGATTAAGCCCCTGTTAGGTGCCAGCGGCAGCAGCTTTATCCGGTTATCGTTGGAACGGGTCTGAAGTTCATTATGTTCACTAACCTGCAAGTGATACATGTTGGACGCTAACGCAACAAAAGCGGCCACGACAATCACCATCGCGACTAAAACGCGACGCCCAAAAACGGCTGCTTCGGTATCATGATCACGTATGTGGGTGCGCTGACGCATTGTTATTATTATTCTCTATGGTACGGATGATTGTTATTTAGGCTCCAGGCCCTATATAAACTCTCTGCGACAATTAACCTTACCACTGGATGGGGCAGAGTGAGTTTAGACAATGACCAGCGTTGTTCAGCTGCAGCCAGGCACTCATCAGAGAGGCCTTCGGGTCCGCCTATCAACAGAGTGACATCTCTGCCATCCATTTGCCACTTTTCTAACTGTTGAGCAAGTTTAGGTGTGTCCCAGGCCTGACCTGTGACCTCTAAAGTGACAATTCGGTTCCCTTTAGGTATTGCTTGCAGAAGTAATTTACCTTCTTGCTGCATAACGCGCTTTAAATCCGCTTTGCGGGTACGTTTTTGAGCAGCAATTTCATGTAAAACCAGTTTGCAATCTGCCGGGAACCGCTTTTTGTATTCGTTAAAGCCTTCAGTAACCCACGTGGGCATTTTGGTGCCAACGGCGAGTAATTGAATTTGCACTTACTGGCCCCAGAGTTTTTCTAATTGATAGAAATCGCGAATGCTATCCTGCATTACATGCACCACGACATCACCAAGGTCAACCAAAACCCACTCAGATTGTTCACCACCTTCAACGCCAATTGGAGGTGTACCAGCATGTTTCGCCTCTGTAGCGACATGTTCAGCAATACTTCGTACATGCGTTTTCGAGCTGCCAGAGCAGATGATCATGTAGTCAACAACGTCAGTTTTATCATGAACATCTAAAATTTGAACGTCACGACCTTTAAGATCATCGATTTTATCAATGACAAATTCACGCAATTCTTCTGCCTGCAAAAGATTTTCTCCGATTTGAGGATTAAAACCCGAAGTTTAACAGAAATTAAGAAAAGTGTTCAGTCACAAATACAGCTGATGTTGCCTTATGTAGTCATAAACACTGGAGGGTAGGGGGAGGTTAGGTTTGCGTTGCTGCAATTGTTCGCGTAGTTCAGTCGCTGAAACATCAACCATCGGGGTTTGTGCAATATAGACATAACCTGAAGATTGTTCGGTTAAATCTTTTTTGTGTTTCGTCAGATGCGTTGCAATAAAGGACTTTAGCTCGTCATCCTGAGGGCTAAAGTCTACGCCGGCTCGCGGCATAACAATCAGGTGTGCGTTATCGGTAAGTTGTGTCCAGTTATGCCATTTATGGAGACTCATTAAGGAGTCCATACCCATAACAAAGAGCAGAATGTCATTGGGAAAGCGCTCTTTAAACTCGCTTAATGTATGAGCGGTGTAGGAAAGTCGGTCTTGTTTTAATTCCCAGTCTTCAGCCGTAAAAGCAGGGTGTTGCTGACAGGCAAGCTTCACCATTTCCAGTCTTTGCCGGGCACTGGCGCAGGGTTGAGACCGGTGCGGAGGCACGGCGCTTGGCATGAGCGACAAAGTAGCAATGTCCAGTTCATCGACCAGAGCTGAGGCTGTTTCTAAATGTCCGTTGTGAATGGGATCAAAAGTTCCGCCAAAGAATGCTCGTATCATAAATGAATAAACTGCTCATTAGGCTCAATGCCGTGACTAAATACAGAAAGAGTCTGATTAATGGCATCAGCGTTGTTGCAACACAGTAAACTGAGAAGGTGCGTCGTTAATATCAGAGGCGACTCGCCGCTGTCGAACTTTAATGCAGCCTCGATTCTTTCAATAAGTCTTTGTGCGCCAAGCAGCGTTTTTTGGCTCAGCTGAGAGGCTCGTTTATGATAGCCGGGTTGCTGATTCGGCCAAATCATAAACTGCCGGAACAGGGCGTTTGTATCAGCCTGTGTTTGTTGCGCCTTTTGCAGAGCCGATAACAGTTGCACCTCGCGTTGGAGGATCCAGATGAGCCGATGGAAATCGTTTTCTTCATCTAACAAGCGATTTAACCGATGCAAAGCGCCTTCGTAGTCCTGTTGCTGGATGCTCTCCTGAAGCGCAAATACGCTGAAGCGGCTAACATCATCAATAGATGTTTGCAGAAATTCTTCGGTAATGATTCCGTCATTGCTCAGAAGTTGCCACTTACTGAGCTCCTGATCCAGAGCTAATAAGTTGCCTTCAAACCAGTCCGATAACTTTTCAGGAACGCCCGTAGCTAAGGTTAATTGATAACGTTGAGCTCGTTGATGAATAAATGCCGGTAGTTGGGATTTATCCGGGCTTTGTGTCCGGACTAAAGGGCCGCGTTCCGCCAGCGCTTTGAACCAGCGGCTGTTTTGAGTTTCTTTTTTAAGGCGATCACCAATAACAACGAATATGTCGTTTTCAGACTGATTTTGTGCATACTCTGTTAAAGCCGTAGAGCCGTCACGACCCGGCTTATTATCCGGAAGCTCAAGTTCCAGCAAACGTTTATTTCCGAACAGGCTCATTGACTGTTCACCGGAAGAAAGCTGTTGCCAGTCAAAGTCCTTACTTTGCAGCCAGTGTATGCGTTCGAGATCATCGGAGGATAAGTACTTGCGAATGCAACTTAGTGCGTCGTTCCTGAGTAAAAGGTCATCACCAAATACCAACAAAACGGATGGAACGCCATTTTGCTGCAAGTAGTGTTCAAGCTTTTCAGGATAAATGGTTTGCATTGCTTTAAGGTTTTACTCCGACATTTCGGAAATGATTTGCTGCAAAATAAGACGAGAAGCTTCCGCTCTCATTTCATCGACCAGCATTTCGCGTTCACGGGTTTTTGCCAGAGCAAAGTTTGGATCGTCCTGGTAATCCCGGGCCACTTCAACCGTGCGTTCAAGTAATAAACGCTGGTTTTGTATTAATTGATAGTTAACCTGGTACAGCAATTCATATTCGGCAACCTGGCCGCTTTCGAACAAAGACAATGTTCTTCGCTCTAATTTGTCGGAAGTTAAGTGAACCGTTATTGGTTGTGCTTCATCTGAAAGTTTAATGCCAGAATGCGCAAAGCGTTGCTGCATATGCTCATTGAGCTCTTTTGACACCTGACTTTTCAGAGAAACCGACTGCAGTGTTTCGGGCAATTGATAGTTCCCGCGCAGCTGAAAGCCACAACCGGTTAGGGTGGCTATCAGCACTAGGATGAGAACAAGGTTTAACGTTGCGCGCATAGCTTATCCAACAACAATATTGAGGATTTTCCCGGGAACATAGATCTTCTTACGTATCTCTTTTCCTTCGGTGTGCTTCTGTACAGAGTCTTCCTCAAACGCAATTTGCTCAACTTGCTCTGCTGAAGCATCGGCAGGTACTGTCAGTTTAGCCCGAACCTTGCCATTAATTTGCACCACAATCAGCTTTTCGTCTTCAACCAAGGCACTTTCATCGACGCTTGGCCATTGAGCGAACGCCAGAGGTTCTTCATGGCCAAGTTCTTGCCACAATTGCTCGCAAATGTGCGGTGTAATAGGAGCTAGCATGCGCACCATGGCGTCTATGGATTCAGCCAGTATTTGTCTGTCTGCCTCGGTTTCCAGTGGCGCTTTTTGCAGGTGGTTTAACAGCTCCATAATTGCTGCTATCGCGGTGTTGAAGTGTTGGCGACGACCCATGTCGTCACTGACTTTAGCGATGGTCTTATGCAGTTCGCGGCGCAGTTGCTTTTGATCTGAGTTTAAACTGTGGCCGTTGCATGCACCACCCGCATTAACTAAGTCGTAAGTCAGCTTCCATAAGCGGCGCAAAAAGCGTTGCGCTCCTTCAACACCCGAGTCTGACCATTCCAGGGTCATTTCAGGTGGCGCCGCAAACATCATAAATAAGCGGACGGTGTCGGCACCGTAGCGCTCAACCATGGTTTGCGGGTCGATACCGTTGTTCTTCGACTTTGACATTTTGCTCATGCCGCCTATAGCAACCGGCTGGCCGTCTTGCTTATGTTTAGCTCCGGCAATAGCGCCTTTGTCATCGCGTTCAATATCAACGTCAAGAGGGGATACCCACTGCTTGCCGCCTTTCTCGTCTTCGCGGTAATAGCTGTCGGCTAAAACCATGCCCTGACAGAGCAGGCGTTTGAATGGCTCGTCAGAGTCAACCAGCCCTGTGTCGCGCAACAGCTTATGGAAGAAGCGAGCGTACAATAAATGCAGAATTGCGTGTTCAATACCACCAATGTATTGATCAACCGGCAACCAGTAATTGGCTTTTTCTGGATCCAGCATGGCGTCATCGGTTTGTGCGCTACAGTAACGAGCGTAGTACCACGACGATTCCATGAAAGTATCGAAGGTATCGGTTTCGTGCTCTGCCGGTTGACCGTTGTATTCCGTTTTGCGCCATTCCGGGTCGGATTTAATTGGCGAGTTAACACCATCCATGACCACATCTTCCGGCAGTTTAACCGGCAGTTGGTCTTCCGGAACCGGCACGGATTCACCATTTTCCAGGTTCAACATAGGAATAGGAGTGCCCCAGTAACGTTGGCGTGATACACCCCAGTCGCGCAGGCGGTAATTGACTTTACGTTCGCCAATACCTTTTTCTTTTAATTTAGTGGCAATGGCGTCAAAGGCTTGTGCTGAACTCATGCCGTCGTAAGGCCCGGAGTTAATGACGGTGCCTTTTTCGGTAATAGCCGCTTTTTCAATATCACTGTCGCCGCTAATAGGCTCAATAACCGGGCGAATCTCCAGCTTATATTTAGTTGCAAACTCCCAGTCACGCTGGTCGTGTGCCGGCACTGCCATAACGGCGCCAGAGCCATAGTCCATTAAAACAAAGTTAGCGACCCAAATAGGGATCTCTTCACCTGTCATTGGGTGAGTGGCTTTAATGCCGGTGTCCATGCCCAGCTTTTCCATTGTTGCAAGGTCGGCTTCTGCGACTTTGCTGTTCTTACAATCTTCAATGAAGCTAGCCAGTTCAGGGTTATTTTTTGCGGCTTCAATAGCTAACGGATGTTGTGCGGCAACACCCATATAGGTAACACCGTATAAAGTGTCGGGACGCGTGGTATAAACGCGTAAACTTTCACCAGTGGCTGCAACTTTAAAGTCAATTTCGACGCCTTCAGAGCGGCCAATCCAGTTACGTTGCATGGCCTTAACTTGCTCTGGCCAGCCATCCAGTTGCTCAAGGTCATTCAATAACTCTTCAGCGTAATCGGTAATTTTAATAAACCACTGAGGAATTTCTTTTTGTTCTACTTTGGCACCTGAACGCCAACCGCGCCCATCAATAACCTGTTCATTAGCCAGAACCGTTTGATCAACCGGGTCCCAGTTAACGGTTGCGTTCTTTTTATAGACCAGCCCTTTTTCATACAGCTTAGTGAAGAACCATTGCTCCCAGCGGTAGTAATCAGGGGAGCAAGTTGCAAGCTCACGCTTCCAGTCATAGCCAAAGCCAAGACTTTTCAGCTGTTCGCGCATATAGTCGATATTTTGGTAAGTCCATTTAGCCGGCGCGGTTTTATTTTGTATTGCGGCGTTTTCAGCAGGTAGTCCGAAGGCGTCCCAGCCCATGGGTTGCATGACATTTTTTCCGAGCATGCGCTGATGGCGACTAATAACATCACCTAAGGTGTAGTTACGAACGTGTCCCATGTGCAATTTACCACTGGGGTAGGGGAACATGGACAGGCAATAGAACTTATCCTTGCCCGGTTGTTCTTTCGCCGTAAATACGTCTTGCTCCTGCCAGCGTTTTTGCATGGCAGATTCGATTTTGCTCGGGTTGTATTGTTCTTGCATAATTCCTGCTGATTCCGGTTGAATTTAAGTGTCGGCTTAGCTAATTGCGTACCACATAAGAAGCATAATGATAATGCCCGCCAGACCAAAGAAACCGTTTTCAAAAACAGCGCGCTGTTTGACTTCGGCTGGCTCTGACTTATCAATGCCGAAAAGCATAAGCCAGGAGCTTAATCCAAGACCACCTGCAGCAATAAGCACAGCAAAAAGAATGGCATCAAAAATATTTTCCATAATGATATCCCTGTAGAAAAATGGAAAAGAACAGCAACAGAACCGTTCTGTTAAGCTTTTATAGTGTACTGATTTTCGTACCGGATGACTATGCTTGAGCGCGCTTCTTAGTGCGTTTTGTAGCGATTATCGGCAACAACCCAAGTAAGGCGAGAATTATCGCGCCCCAGTTGCCTATGGTGTTAAAGATAGTGGAGCCCTGAACACCATAAACATTGGTAGATAGCGTCGTTGCTTTAAACTGCGGTGCTAACGCAAGGTAGTTGCCGTGCTCGTCAACCGCGGCTGTAACTCCGTTGTTGGTCGCTCTTAGTAAAGGTTTCCCCAGCTCCATAGCGCGCATACGGGCTATTTGCATATGTTGCCAAGGGCCGTGAGAGTCACCAAACCAGGTGTCATTGCTAATAGTGACCAGATAATCTGTATCATCGTAGGTATTGCTTCGCACTTGTCCTGCAAAAGCAATTTCATAGCAAATAGCCATGGCAAGGTTGCTGCCGTTAGCCTCGAGGTTGGGTTGCTGGTATCCGCCACGACTGAACGACGACATAGGTAAATTGAATAGCGGGGCTAACGGACGCAGAAGGTTCTCAAAAGGAACGAATTCACCAATGGGAAGCAGCTGATGTTTCTGATAACGGTTGGTGTTGCCATAACTGTAGCTCTCATTGTCCAGAACAATAACGGAGTTGTAAAAATCGTCGTTGAGTCTGTCGTAATCAATAATACCGGTAACTAAGGCGGAGTCATTAATACTGGCAGATTGCTCAACAGTATTGAGGACATCACTTGCATAGGGTTCGAGGGCGGTAATCGCCGATTCCGGCCAAATAACCAAGTCGTGATTAAATTTAGGGCGGGTTAAATCCAGATAGCGTAAAATATTTGGCCATTGTTGTTCCGCCTGCCATTTTAACGATTGCTGAATATTACCCTGAACCAGTAATACTGACATGGATTCGGTTTTTCTCTCTGTCGGTTGTATTTTAGGAAATACTACAGCGCAGGTGAGAAAAATGAGCGGTATTAACAGCGGCGTCGGTTTTTTGAACCGCAAAGCCATAACTATGCTGAGCGCTGCGAACCATAAAGCGACTGTGATACCTGTTTCACCAAGAACCGGGGCCAATCCGCCAAATACGCCGTCAGTTTGACTATACCCCAGGCTTAGCCATGGGAAACCTGTAAATAGCCAGCCCCGTAGCAATTCCGCAATGAGCCAGAAAAACGGCAAACTGAAACGCCAGGCAAACTTACGGTGAGAGAGTTTTTGCCAACACCAAAATGCCAGTGCAGGGAACAGTGACAGGTAAGCAAACAGCAGAACCAATAACAGCAGCGTGACCGGTACCGGCACACCGCCATATTGATCGATGCTGACATATATCCAGCTTAGGCCAGCGGCAAACCAACCCATTCCAAAGATAAAACCAGCTCTGAATGCCCGTTTAGGCGCTAAAGGCCAAATAACACCAACCACAATAGGCAAGACAATAAAAGGCAGCCAATGCCAGTGGAACGGTGAGTAAGCGAGCGTTAGAACTGCACCGCAAAGTAACAAGAGCACGGAGCGTGTGATGCCCCCCGAAAGCTTCATCATTACTGTTCGGACTCCGGTGAGTCATCGTCATCTGAGTTCAGACTAACTTGTAACTGCTGAATACGTCTTTTGTCGGCGTTTGTGACACGAAAGGTCATATTACCTAAAGTGACTTCTTCACCTGCCTGAGGCAGGTGCCCGAAACCATGAGCAACAAGTCCGCCAACAGTGTCGTGCTCTTCATCGCTGAAGTTGGTATTAAAGTACTGATTAAAGTCCTCGATGGTTGTAAGGGCTTTAATGGAATAGCGGCTTTGGCTAAGACGACGGATATTGTTTTTGTCGTCATCACCCTGAGCGTCCGTTTCGTCTTCAATTTCTCCGACAATCTCTTCCAGAATATCTTCTATAGTGACCAAACCAGACACGCCACCGTATTCATCAACCACAATGGCCATATGATAACGGTTAGAGCGGAATTCTTTGAGGAGTACATCGACCCGTTTACTCTCAGGAACGATTACCGCAGGTCGCATCACTTTCTCAAGTGAAAACACCTCTTCTGTCATGTTAAAGCCGTAGCTCAGCAAATCTTTTGCTAACAGAATACCTTCAACGTGATCTTTGTTGTCGGTGACAACAGGGTAACGACTGTGTTGAGAATCGATAACGATGGGGAGGAATTCGTCCACGCCTTGATGAATGTCAATGGTGACCATTTGTGAACGTGGAATCATGATGTCGCGTACTTTGAGTTCTGCAACGTCAAGCACGCCTTCAATCATTTCTCTGGTATCGTTGTCTATCAGGTCGCGATCTTCAGCGTCCTGAATTAAATCGACGAGTTCTTCTCTGCTTTTCGGCTCACCAGCAAATACTTGCAGCAGTTTTGCTGCCCAGGATTTTCCCGACGAGCCGTTGGCTGAGTGGGGGTTGTCGTCGCTCATTGAGTGTTAAGCTCCATATTGTCTATCGGTTGATACGGGTCTGAGATGTTCAGACTCGCTAAGATGTTACGTTCAATTTGTTCCATTTCTTCTGCTTCGTTGTCGTCAATATGATCGTAACCTAATAAATGCAGAGTACCGTGTATGACCATATGCGTCCAGTGAGCAATCGCTGACTTTTGTTGCTCCTGCGCTTCTTTTTCTACAACGCTTTGGCAGATCACTAAATCACCTAAAAGTGTGACAGGTAATTCTACCGGGCTATTGAAAGGGAAGGATAAAACATTGGTTGCATAGTCTTTACCACGAAACTCGTTATTCAGTTCCTGGGCTTCCCGTTCTGCGACAATGCGTATTGTTAGTTCAACCGCTTTGCTGTCTTGTTGGAGGTAATCCAATGTTGTTGAAACCCAGGCGCGTACGGCGTCTTCATCAGGAGCATCAGTAACGCCGTCAGCGAGTTGGTAATCCAGTGTCAAATCAGCCATTAGTTTTTGTCAAAATCCTCGTAGGCTTGCACAATTCGTTGCACCACAGGATGTCGAACAACATCACCTGCCTGGAAGAAAGTAAAGCTAATGTCAGGGACTTTATTGAGAACTTCAATGGCGTGTCTCAAACCTGAGCGCTGCCCGCGGGGTAAATCAACCTGAGTAATGTCTCCGGTAATAACGGCTCGTGAATTAAAGCCGATACGGGTAAGAAACATCTTCATTTGTTCACAGGTCGTATTCTGGCTCTCATCTAAAATGATGAAAGCATCGTTAAGTGTACGACCGCGCATATAAGCTAATGGTGCGACTTCAATAACGTTACGTTCAATCAATTTTTCAACTTTTTCAAAGCCGAGCATTTCAAACAAAGCGTCGTACAGAGGGCGTAAGTATGGATCCACTTTTTGTGCTAAGTCACCTGGTAAGAACCCCAGCTTTTCGCCTGCTTCAACCGCTGGGCGAGTCAGAAGGATACGGCGCACTTCCTGACGCTCCAAAGCATCCACTGCGCAAGCCACAGCCAGATAAGTTTTACCGGTACCAGCCGGACCAATACCAAAGTTAACGTCGTGAGCTAAAATGGCACGAACGTAACCGGCCTGGTTATGGTTACGGGGCTTGATTAGACCCCGCTTTGTTTTAATGTGAGTCATTTTTTCTGCGGCAGGGTCACCTTGTTCATCGTTTTGCTCAAGCACTTTTGCTTGTTGAATAGCAAGGTGGACTTGCTCGGGCTCAATGCGACCTTCTTTTCCTTTTACGGTTGCGGTTTCAATGTACAAATCAAGCAGAAGCTTGTGCACAGCAGAAACGCTGGAGGCATTGCCGATTAATCGAAATTGATGGCCGCGATGCGTGATCTCGACACCCAGGCGGCGCTCAATGTGCTTCAGATTTTCATCTAAAGGGCCGCAGAGATCGGAAAGCCGACGTGAATCCGTCGGCTCTAGCTCAAAATCAAGTGTCTGTGTTTGTGGACTCAATCGTTTCCTCTTTACTTAACTGGCTTGTCGAGGCATTTGAACGACGCCCAGATCATCAGGCTCGCTCGACTTTCCTCGTTGTAAAATAGTTTCCGGCGCTGTATCAATACGCAGCCCCATATCCGCTTCTTCACGAATTAGCTCGCCCCGTAACGAATTAGGAAGCACTTCGGTGATGCGTACATCGACGAACTGTCCAATCATATGGGGTTGACCGACAAAGTTTACAACCCTGTTATTCTCGGTACGCCCGGTAAGTTCCATCGGGTTCTTTTTCGATGGGCCGGTCACCAGAATACGCTGCTCTGTTTCCAGCATACGGCGTGCATGCGCCATAGATTGCTGATTCAGGCGTTGCTGTAACAACTGCAAGCGCTCTTTCTTGGTTTCTTCACTAATATCATCAGGTAAGTCAGCCGCTGGTGTTCCCGGGCGTGCACTGTAAATAAAGCTGAAGCTCATATCGAAGTCAATAGTCTGGATAAGATCCATCGTTGCTTCAAAGTCTGCGTTGCTTTCGCCCGGAAAACCAATAATAAAGTCCGATGACATAGCAATGTCTGGTCGCGCTTTCTTTAAAGCACGAATTTTTGATTTGTATTCCAGTGCGGTGTGTCCACGCTTCATCATGGTTAAAATTCGGTCTGAACCACTTTGAACCGGTAAATGTAAATGACTGACCAGCTCAGGAATGGTTTTATAGGCTTCGATGATGTCATCGGTAAACTCGACCGGATGAGAGGTGGTGTAACGAATGCGATCAATACCATCGATTGCGGCAACGATATGCAGCAATTCAGCAAAGCGGCAAACAGCACCGTCGTAGTGTTCTCCACGGTATGCATTAACGTTTTGGCCTAAGAGATTTACTTCGCGAACGCCTTGTTCAGCCAACTGAGCTATTTCATAAATAACGTCATCAACGGGGCGACTGACTTCTTCGCCACGCGTATAAGGTACGACACAGAAAGAGCAGTACTTACTGCAACCTTCCATAATGGAAACAAAGGCACTGGCGCCATCGGCTTTGGGTTCAGCCAGCCGGTCAAACTTCTCAATTTCCGGAAAAGAGACATCGACCATGGGGGCGTGAGTTTCAGTGACCTGGTTTACCATTTCCGGTAAGCGGTGCAGAGTCTGAGGCCCGAAGATAATATCGACAAAAGGAGCGCGTGCGCGGATTTCATTGCCTTCCTGAGAAGCAACGCAGCCACCAACCCCGATTAATAAATTGGGGTTGTTCTTTTTCAGGTTTTTCCAACGCCCTAACTGATGAAACACCTTTTCCTGAGCCTTTTCGCGGATGGAACAGGTATTCAGCAGAATTAAATCTGCGTCTTCAGCTTCTTCGGCAACATCGTAGCCGTGGGTTGAGTGCAGCAATTCTGCCATTTTAGCAGAATCGTACTCGTTCATTTGGCAACCCCAGGTTTTGATATATAGCTTCTTACTCATGACCACTCGATGGTTGATTGATTTCGTTTAAGGCGCTTATTTTATCGCGTATTGGAGCAGATTGCCAAGTTTGAAATGATTAACTTTTGCGCCGCGTTCGAATAGCAAAATAGCCTGCAACAACAATGATTAACGCACCCCATAACATGTGCCAGGCAAGTTCTTCCCCGAACAGCCAGTAACCCAGCAATGCCGCAAATAGAACTGAGCTGTAGGTAAACACCCCAACTTTAGCCGGTGGAGCTATGGAAAAGGCTTTGGTCATTGCTAACTGGCCGTAAACTGCAAGCAGGCCCATAGCAATAACACCAACCCAGTGTTGTGTGGGTATAGGCTGCCATAGCCATAGTAAAGGAATGCCGGATGCGATTGTGGCCAGAGTAGAAAAATAGAACACGATTTTACTTGTCGACTCGGTGTCAGACATACGCCGAATGACAGTTTTGGTGAATGCAGCTAATGCGGCCGCCAAAAAGGCTAATCCAATAACCGGAGAGAGTTCGCTGTTCATGGGGTCAAGAAATATGAAAACACCAATGAAACCCAGTGCTATAGCCAGCCAGGTTTGTCGGGCTACATAGTCGCGTAGCCAGAGCCAGCCGATAACCGGAATTAAAAAGGGTGATAGCAACAGCACCAATGTGGCCTGCGCTAACGGGATAGTGGCAATGGCATAGAAGAACAAATACATTGCCGCTATGCCTGCGGCGCCACGAACAAGGTGCAGTCTTAAGCGCTGTGTTTTTAGGTTGCCGGCTCCCTTGCGCCATAGCCAGGGGAGCAGTACAAGAAAAGCGGTCAGGTTTCGAAAAAAGACCAGTTGTTCAAAAGGTTGGTCTTTACTGATGTATTTTACCAGGGCACTGACACCAGCGAAGCTGGCCTCAGCACTTAAAATAAGCAATGAGGCAATAATCACAGCTTTTTGTGTACTTTCCCTGGCCTGCATAAAAACTACTCTGAACATCGTCTAATTGGCTATGATAACGGAAATTAACCCTTAGATGTGTTATTTATAAGGGCTAGCGGCAAATACCCCAAGTGAGAGCATAGACATGGAACAGCTATCAGTATTAATTAACGGCGGCGGAATGGTCGGGGCGGCAGCAGCGTTAGCTTTTGCTCAGAAAGGCGCGCAAGTGACTTTGCTGGAGCCAAAACCGCCAAGTGTTGAGGAAAATACTGATCCCGAATGGGACTTACGCATATCTTCGGTGAATAACAGTAATTGGCAGTGGTTGCTGGGGCTGGGCATTGGGGAAGATGTCCGGCATTCACGGGTTTTTGATTATGACCGCTTAACGGTCACATCGATAAGCGGAACGAGCTTATCTTTTCATGCTGACGAAGCCGGTCTTTCAAAATTGGGCGTCATGGTTGAAAACAACGCTTTGCAACAGGCGCTGTGGGCTCAACTACGGGCTTTGAAAAATGTGAATTTGAGAACCGATGACAAACTTGAAGGGTTTGATACATTATCCCGCACGGCCTTTTTAAACAAAGGCGAACGTCTGAATTATGATTTACTGCTCGGCTGTGACGGCGCTCACTCTAAAGTAGCGCAAGCTGCAGGTATTGATTACAGAGGGTGGGATTATGATCAACGATGCTTACTGGCAAATGTTCGTGTTGAAAAGCCGATAGCGGGTGAAACCTGGGAAGTGTTTCGTTCTCAGGGGCCTTATGCATTGTTACCGCTGACAGAGAATCAGGCTTGCTTAATTGATTACAGTAAACGTGATGACATCACTGCGTCAGAAAAAGATAAGCGAGCACTTGAGTCTCACTTAAAACAGACGTTTGCGCCACATATTGGTAACTTCCAATTATTAAAGAGTGCCAGCTTTGCTCTGCAGAGAAAGCATGCGTGTCATTATGTTAAAGACGGCTCTATTGTTCTATTAGGTGATGCGGCTCACAGTATTCACCCAATGGCCGGGCAGGGGGTTAACCTGGGTTTTGCCGATGTCCGCTGTCTGATTGAAACCTTAGAGCAATACTCGCAAAGCACCGCACTCGTTGAATATGAGCGAACCCGTCGGCGTGAAAATGCAAAAATGATGCGAATGATGGATGCGATACAGTTTGGCTGGCGAAACAGTAACCCTATAATGCAGCTGGCAACGTCAGCATCATTGAAAGTAGCGGGTGTACCCTGGGTTAAGCGTTGGTTGTTGCAGCAGGCTGTCGGTAAGTAACAGGCACAAAAAAACCACCTTAAGGTGGCCTTTCTGTTTTTCCACTCTTACTTGAGCAGAATAACACTCGAGTAATGTGGTGCGGAGGGGGGGACTTGAACCCCCACGTCCTTGCGGACACTAGCACCTGAAGCTAGCGCGTCTACCAATTCCGCCACCACCGCAACAGTAGTTAGTATGGCTGGGGCACCAGGGATCGAACCTGGGAATCGCGGGATCAAAACCCGCTGCCTTACCGCTTGGCTATGCCCCATCCTACTAGGACTGCAATCACTTTTGGAAACAACTAATGGCTGGGGCACCAGGGATCGAACCTGGGAATCGCGGGATCAAAACCCGCTGCCTTACCGCTTGGCTATGCCCCAATCTTAGCTGCTCTGAGAGTTGGTGCGGACGGAGAGACTTGAACTCTCACGCCGTGAGGCACTGGAACCTAAATCCAGCGTGTCTACCAATTCCACCACGTCCGCATCATAATCAGTTAAAGGTTGGTGGCTACGGCGAGATTCGAACTTGCGACCCCAGCATTATGAGTGCTGTGCTCTAACCAGCTGAGCTACGTAGCCATACCTTTTTACTTACCGCTCTCTGTGAGTGCGGCGCGTATTATGCAAATCGCTCCGCAGCCCGTCAACCTATTTTTGATAAAAAACGAGATTAACGGGCGCGTTTGAGCAAAAAAACAGTGATTTGTTTAAAAAGGCATCAAATCACCAAGGAAGACCTTCACCGTTGCTATGGAAAAACTGACCTGTGGTATCCAAACTTAGTTCATCAATACGTTGAATTAAGCGCTCTGCTGCGGTTTCAGCAGGAATATCGCCGGCATGATTCACCATATCGGTTTGTACGAAGCCTGGGTGCAGCAAAACAACAGAAATTCCTTGATCTTTTAAGTCCAGGGATAAAGATTTTCCCGCCGCATTCAATGCCGCTTTTGACATACGGTAACCATAGCGACTGCCGGAACCATTATCGGCAATAGACCCCATTCGGCTGGTAATCATTGCTACTTTGCTGCCTTCTTTTAAGTTGGGCAGCAGAGCTTCAGTGACACGCAGAGGCGCCAGAGCGTTCACCTCAAATTGGGCGCGAATATTACCAGCGTCAAGTTCTCCTAGTACGTCTTTGTGCAGCAAGCCTGCGTTATTCACCAGTATATCGATCTTTTTATCGCCTAAAGTTTCAGAAAGGCGAAGAAGATCCGATGCTTTAGTCACATCTATGCCTTCAACAATATCGACATCCAGCTCCGTTAGTTGTTTTGAATTGTTACGACAAACCGCAGTAACTTTATAGCCCTGTTTGGCATATTGGCGTGCAAATTCGTAGCCTATACCGCGGTTTGCTCCGGTAATCAGAACTTCTTTTTGACTCATTTTGTACTCCACATATTAACTGCGTTACTCGTTAACGCCGCCTTCGGTTAGTTTTTTAGGGTCCAGTAACTGTTCAAGTTTATCCCGACCTAAGTCTGTCATTTCGTCCGCAACGTCAATAATCGCGCGCCCATCTTTATAAGCCGTTTTGGCTATTTCAGCGGCTTTATTGTAGCCAATAACCGGGTTAAGAGCGGTAACCAGAATGGGGTTTTTAGACAGTGCCTGCTCGAGACGCTTTTCATTAACTTCAAAATCAGCAATGGCTTTACTGGCCAGGGCGTTGCAACTGTTGCTCAGTAAATCAATGGACTGGAGTAAATTGTAACCAATAACCGGCAGCATTACGTTTAACTGAAAGTTTCCCTGCTGGGCCGCTGTTGTCACTGTTGTGTGATTGCCATTAACCTGAGCTGCAACCATTGCCACTGCTTCGGGTATTACCGGGTTCACTTTACCCGGCATAATACTGCTTCCGGGCTGTAATGCGGTGAGCTGAATTTCGCCTAACCCGGCCAGTGGACCGCTGTTCATCCATCGCAAGTCGTTACTGATTTTAAGTAGCGTTGTCGCCAGCGTATTCAGTTGGGCCGAAAGCTGTAAATTGACTTCCTGCCCCGCAATACCGGTAAAGGGGTTAGCGGATGACTTGAATTGACTGCCGCTTAACTGGGTTAGTGCGTCGGCAAATTCAGCGGCAAATTCTTTGGGCGCATTGATACCTGTACCTATCGCTGTTCCACCTTGAGGAAGGATACGACTGCGTTGCAGTAATTGCGGAAGCTGCTCGGTTGTGACTTCCAGTTGGCCCGCCCAGGCTTCTAATTCTTGCGCCATGGTCATAGGCATGGCATCCATCAAATGCGTTCTGCCTGTCTTTACAACATCCCGTAATTCAATGGCTTTGCTTCTGATGGTGTCAACTAACTGCTTTAATGCCGGCTCTAACTGTTTTTCGACCGCCAGAACACTAGCAATTTGAATGGCAGTAGGAATAACATCGTTACTCGACTGACTTTGATTGACATGGTCGTTGGGGTGAATGTCCAGCCCTTGCTGCTTTGCTAAATTTGCAATGACTTCATTGGCGTTCATGTTAGAACTTGTGCCGGAGCCTGTTTGGAATACATCAACCGGAAAGTGTTGGAGATGTTTTCCATCAATGATTTCCTGAGCGGCTTTCTCAATAGCGTCGGCATGTTTTTGGTCTAACTGCCCGATTTTAGCGTTAGCCCTTGCCGCACTGGCTTTTACCATTGCTATGGCTTGTATCATCTTAGCCGGCAGAGTGAGCCCACTAATGGAAAAGTTATCAACTGCACGTTGGGTTTGCGCGGCGTAAAGTGCGTTTTGGGGGACTTTGATTTCGCCCATGCTGTCTTTCTCTGTGCGATAATCCTGGCTCATGAGTATCCCTCCTGTCATCGAGCTAAAGAGTACAACATTCTATGCCTAACCTACCGAAAGTGAACTATAGTGGATCACTTATACGTACTCCAATCATAGCGCAGTTTGTTTTTTTCAGTTAAGTTATAGTTGAGTGCATCAAGTTATTGTTGGGGGTGGTGTGAAGCATTTAGTTGCAGTTTTTTTATTTACGATTTTAAGTGTTCAATATGTGTCAGCTCAAACGATTAAGGTTCAGTTGGTGGATGCAAACGGGCAGCCATTAGCTAATGCGGCGCTATTAATTGAAGCTCGGAAGCCTGAACTTAAAGAAAGTAACGAAGCGATAGTCGATCAGGTAGATAAGCAGTTCACCCCTATGGTGAGTTCTATTAGGCGAGGAACTGATGTTATATTCCCTAACAGCGATAATCTTCGGCATAACGTATATTCATTTTCTGAGGCTAAGAATTTCGAGTTAAAGCTATATTCAGATGAAGAAAGGCCAAGCGTCAATTTTAATAAAGAGGGTATCGTAACTCTCGGCTGTAATATTCATGATCAAATGATAGCTTACGTTCTAGTTAGTAATGACTATGATGCAGTTGTGACTAATGAACAGGGAATAGCACAACTGAAAATCGCTGAAGATGAAGAAATGGAACAGGTGAAGGTTTGGCATTATTGGATGGGCGATAATTTATCTCAAGCTCAGATTATCGCTTTAGCACATAATGGGCAGGAATTTACTGGGCAAGTTCAGATATCGGCTCCTGAGCAGGAAGAAAAAGAGCCTTCTCGTTTAGAACAGCGATTTAACCGTAAAGGGAACCAATGATCACACGGTTTAGAACTCGCTTAATTATTATTCTTGCTGGTTTGGTAGCCGGAGCTTTATTGGTCGCCTTAGCAGCGGTTTGGATTGCAACGGAAAACCAACTGGAACGCTCAATTGAACGAGAGCTGAGTGTCAGTGAAAAGGTATTCCGTGAACTGCTCGATAGCCGCAGCACTCAGCTACTTCAGGCGGCTGAAGTTCTTACCGATGACTTTGGATTTAAGCGGGCGGTATCCTCTAAAGACAGAGAGACTATTATTTCGGCGTTAGTGAACCACGGTGAACGGATAGAAGCCGAATTAATGGTACTGCAAACACCCGACGGGAAAGAAATTGCTTCATCACATGCCTTCGATGAGTTGCGTATTAACCCTCGTGCGGCCGGTTCAAACCGAGAGTTAGCCGTAGTGGAAGACGAGCTCTTTCAATTAGTTACTGTGCCGGTGAATGCGCCTAATTTAATTGCATGGGCAACGCTTGGCTTTGAGGTTGATTCTGAATTGGCTGAGGAGTTAAAAAGTCTGGCTAATGCTGATATCAGTTTGTGGCTGGAAAGCTCTAACGATGTTCTCGCTTCAAGCCTATCGCAGCCGCAGGTTTCCTCTTTGTCGGAGAACTTGACTCAAAGTAACGGAATTTTGGATGCCTGGTTACTAAACAATGATTTTGCCGGTAATGAAGTCATCCTTAATCTTGACTCGGGCGACGCTGTTCATGTTGTGCTGACGACATCTTTGAGCGCTGCAACCGAGGAATTTACACGGCTGCGTTGGCAGATTGTTTTAATTGCCATTGCCGCTTTGGTTGTCGCTATGTTGTTAGCTGTCATTATTGCGCGCGGCGTGTCACGCCCATTGCAGCAGTTGTCAGGAGCCGCGAAGAAACTGCAGCAAGGCGACTACAGTGAAACGAATTTGTCATTAAATGATGATGAGTTCGGTAAGCTCGCTGACACTTTTGGTAGCATGCGAAAGGCTATTTCTGAGCGTGAACAGCGTATTTCTTATCAGGCATCTCATGATCACCTAACTAACTTACCTAACCGACGGTTTTTCCGAAAAGAGTTGGAGAAGCTGCTACATGCGAATAACAGTGGCTGTTTATTATTGTTAAATATTCGACAGTTCCGTGTTTTGAATGACAGTGTTGGTCAGGAAATTGGCGATGATATTTTGCGGCAATTGTCAGACCGTTTACGGCAGTGCTGCGCAAATTCAACCTTGTTAGCGAGAGTCGGTGGTGATGAGTTTGCTATTTTGTACTCTTTCGAACAATTAGCATTTGAATTAAACAGCAACGTAAATCAATTAGAGGCGTTTCTTAAGTCGCCGTTTAAAGTAGGGGACAGTGACTATCGTCTGGCTTTTAATTTAGGTGTTGTTTGTTTTCCCGAACAAGGCGCAGAGGTTGATTTATTGATTCGACGCGCGCAGGTCAGTGTACAACAAGCGAAACTTCAGCAGAGCTTCTACGTAGAGTATCAGCAAGGGCTGGATGAGCAGCACATGAGACGCCTGCAAATTATAGAGTCGTTAAAAGACGCCGTAAAAGATGAAGAGCTGCATCTGGTGTTACAGCCTAAGATTAACTGTCAGAGCGGCACCGTCGTGGGTGCTGAAGTACTTTTAAGATGGCAGAGTGAGAAGCTGGGCTTTGTTGGCCCTGATGAGTTTATTCCTTTGGCAGAGCAGTCGGGAGCTATTACCGATTTAACAGACTGGGTCTGCAGGCAGTCTGTGGAGCTGCTCCGTAACTGGGAACAGCAAGGAAAAACTCTCAAACTGAGTATTAATTTATCGACGGTTGACCTGTTAAGTGACGCCTTACCTTTATTGTTTGAACAATTGATAAAAGGTTTCCCTCAGTTACCGCAGCGCTTGGTTCTGGAAGTGACGGAAAGTGCCGTTATGCAGGACCCTGAAAAAGCGATTGCCCGACTGGAAACCCTCAAGCGCCTTGGGTTTTCTATTTCTATTGATGATTACGGCACCGGACATTCATCCCTGGCCCAATTACGTAGACTGCCTGTGGAAGAACTTAAAGTTGACAGGGCGTTTGTGCAGTATTTGAGTGAAGAGGCTATGGATGAATCCATTGTCCGTTCAACGATTCAGCTAGCCCATGAACTGGGCCTTCGAGTGGTTGCAGAAGGTGTTGAAGATGAAGCCAGTTGGAAGGTACTGCAATCGCTGCAGTGCGATGAATTGCAAGGCTACTATTTTAGCAAACCCTTAGCTATTTCAGATTTTAAGAATTACTTAACCGACCATGAGTTAAAAGAATGAAAATGAATATAAGAGATTCTTTAGTGTATGGAAGCCACTTTATTTTGGCTGGTGTTTTGCTTTTTAGCTCTGCCACGTTTGCAGATCAGGGAACAAGACTGTTAGCAACGGGCGGTGCCAGTACGTTAGAAGGAGCCGGGGGAGGCGGTATAGTTCCCTGGGCAACATTAAGCAGTTACGCAGGGAAAGGTCAATTTGGTGCTACGGTCAATTTAAGTGAAGTTGCTGTAGATGACTTTCGGTTAAGCGTACAGGGCGCCAGTGTCAGTTGGAATAACCGAATAGAATTGTCGTACGCGGAACAAACATTTGATCTGTCCACTATTGGTGGTGAGCTTAGTCAAAGTATTCTTGGTGCTAAAGTACGTTTGGCCGGCGACCTCATTTACGGCGATTTACCTCAAGTCAGTGTGGGCGCGCAGCACAAAAAGAACAATGACTATGCATTGCCTTCAGCCGTTGGTTCTCAGGATGACAGCAGTGTTGACTGGTATGTCAGTGCCGCAAAAGCCTGGTTGGATGGGCCTTTTCATCGTACCTGGGTCGCAAACTTAACCTTGCGTTCAAGCAAAGCGAATCAACTGGGTCTGTTGGGCTTTGGCGGAGACAAAGAAAACAGCAGGGACTGGCTGGCGGAAGCGTCGGTAGCGGCTTTTTTGAACCGTTATTGGGCTGTAGGTATTGAATACCGCCAGAAGCCCGATAACCTAAACTTCGCTGAAGAGCAGGACTGGAAAGATCTTTTTGTCGCTTACTTCCCAAATAAACATGTGTCCGTTGTTGGCGCTTACACTGACTTAGGTTCAATAGCGGGACTCGATGATCAAACCGGCTGGTATTTGTCTGTTCAGGCAGCTTTTTAAGGAGAAATTATGAGAATAGGTGTGTTACTGGCGGTGTTATTATTTGCTCCGCTTTCAATTGCCCAGAACTTGTATCAGCAGCTGGGAGAGAAAGAGGGTATTGAAACCGTTGTCGAAGAAATGCTTTACAGAGTGGGTGGCGATGACCGTATAGCTCATCATTTTACTGATGTGGACATTATGCGGGTGCATAAACTGATTAGTGAACAAATATGTGACGTTAGTGGTGGTCCATGTGACTACAGCGGAGATGATATGAAAACTTCGCATCGCAACATGGGCGTTACTAACGCGGACTTCAATGCGCTGGTGGAGCACCTAATAGCGGCAATGGAAAAGCATGATATACCGGTTGCGGCTCAGAATCAGTTACTGGGTCTGCTGGCGCCAATGCATGGCGATATTGTAGAAAACTAAAGGTACAGGGAAAAGATTGTGGCCCGCTCTGTGCGAGCCACCAATTGCTTATTAAACGTTAAAGCGGAAGTGAATAACATCGCCGTCTTTAACGATGTACTCTTTTCCTTCTAAACGCCATTTACCAGCATCTTTTGCACCTTGCTCACCATTATTGGCAATGTAGTCGTCATACCCAACGATTTCGGCACGAATAAAGCCTTTTTCGAAATCGGTGTGAATGCGTCCTGCTGCCTGAGGTGCCGTTGAGCCTACTTTCACTGTCCAGGCGCGAACTTCTTTTACGCCGGCAGTGAAGTATGTGTGCAGGTTTAACAGTTCGTAGCCACCACGAATAACGCGGTTCAAACCTGGCTCGTCCTGACCCAGTTCACTCAAAAACTCTTCTTTGTCGGCTTCGTCCAGTTCGGCTATTTCTGATTCAATAGCAGCACACACGGGAACAACAACAGCGTTTTCGGTTGCTGCAATTTCACGTACTTTATCCAGGTGTGGGTTGTTTTCAAAACCGTCTTCGTTGACGTTGGCAATGTACATGGTTGGCTTTAAAGTCAGCAAGTTGTAAGAGCGAATGGTTGCGCGCTCATCTTTGCTGAGCTCTACAGAGCGAGCCATTTTACCTTCATCAAGTGCCGGCTTCAGTTTTTCCAGGACCGCAATTTCTGCTTTGGCTTGTGCGTCACCGCCTTTCGCTTTTTTACTCAGACGGTACAAAGACTTATCAACAGAGTCTAAATCGGCGAGTGCCAACTCGGTGTTAATGGTGTCAATGTCATCGGCAGGGTCAATACCGCCACTGACATGCACAATATTGTCGTCTTCAAAGCAACGCACGACATGACCAATAGCGTCGGTTTCGCGAATGTTTGCTAAAAACTGGTTACCTAAACCTTCACCTTTGGAAGCGCCTTTAACTAACCCGGCGATATCAACAAACTCCATGGTTGTTGGAATAACGCGCTCGGGATTGACGATAGCGGCTAATTTATCCAGGCGAGGATCGGGAACAGGAACGACACCCGTATTTGGTTCGATGGTACAGAATGGAAAGTTTGCAGCTTCAATGCCTGCTTTTGTCAGTGCGTTGAAAAGTGTGGATTTACCCACATTTGGTAAACCAACGATACCACATCGAAATCCCATGAGAATTTAGCCTTTCTGTTCAGGGCGGTAGCTGTGCAGACGCTGCAGTGCAGGTCCCCAGCCGTCCACCATTAATGTGTCGATACTGCGGCTGGCTTCATCGATACAATCATCGATAAGCCGCTGTTCATTTGCTGAGGCTTTGCCTAAAACAAAACCCGTAACTTTCGTTTTATCGCCCGGGTGGCCAATACCAATGCGCAGTCGCATAAAGTCCTGGCTGCCCGTCTGGGCAATAATGTCTTTAATTCCGTTGTGCCCGCCGGCACCTCCACCTTTCTTAAACTTAGCAATGCCGGGTGGTAAATCGAGTTCATCGTATGCCACTAAAATTTCGCTAGCCGGTATTTTATAAAAGTTAGCTAGAGCCGCCACAGAGAAACCGCTGCGGTTCATAAAATTTTGTGGTAGTACAATGCGAAGATCATGAGCGCCTTGCTGCCAGCGTCCGATCAGGGCTTTGCTTTTTGTATCAGGGGAAAGTGTAATTGCGTGGCGTCTGCAGAAGTCTTCGACTAACCAGAAACCAGCGTTGTGGCGAGTTCGTTCATACTCGGGGCCCGGATTACCCAGGCCCACAAGTAGTTTTACTTCAGTTCCCATAACAGGAGACTGACTTACTCTTCGTCAGCGTCGTCTTTGCTGTTTTCAGCAGGAACGTCGCCAGGTGCTACTGTATCTTCTTCGGTCTCTTCTTTCTCGACACGAGGAGCAGTAATAGATACAACCGCCTGGTCGTGATCATCACCTTTAGTCAGTTCAACTAACTCAACGCCTTTAGGCAGTTTTAAGTCAGTCAGGTGAATTGTGTCACCAACGCTGAGCTCAGCAATATCAACTTCCAGGTACTCAGGTAAGTCTTTCGGCAATACAGTGATTTCTACGTCGTTGACGTGGTGAACAACAACACCGCCTTCTTCTTTAACACCCTTCGCAGTTGTCTCGTTTAAGAAATGCAGAGGTAAGTTAGTGTGAAGTTTGTGGCCTTTCTCAACGCGCTGGAAATCCAGGTGAGTCAATTTTGGCTTATACGGGTGACGCTGCATGTCTTTAAGGATTGCCTGATGCTTCTTACCATCAAACTCCAGCGTCAAAATGTGCGAATAAAAGGCTTCGAAGTCAGCCATGTTATTCACTTTGTTGTGGTCCAGTTCTAGTGCTACTGGCTCACCTTTACCACCATATAAAATTGCTGGTACTTTGTCCGCGTGACGCAGGCGGCGGCTCGCACCTTTCCCCTTGTCCGTACGGACGGTAGCTTTGATGTTAAAATCTAATTCAGCCATGATGTGGCCTCTCAATGTTTAAAGTTTTTTATTTGTCAGCACTCGCGACCAAGAGCTGACCCAGAAACTTAGAAACCGACAACGTGGCCGGTTTCTAAGGGCGCGCAATACTAGCACTGAGCGGTATTAATTACAACAATCAGTACTCGAACATTGCGGAAATGGACTCTTCATTACTTACCCGGCGAAGTGCTTCTGATAACATACCAGACAATGTCAGTTGGCTGACTTTACCGGTTGCTTTCATAGCGTCGCTTAGCGGCACGCTGTCTGTCACTATCACTTCATCAATATCTGAATCTTTGATGTTCTCTACGGCATTGCCTGAGAATACCGGGTGAGTTGCATAAGCGAACACACGTTTAGCGCCATGTGACTTCAATGCTTCTGCGGCTTTACACAAGGTTCCGCCGGTATCGATCATGTCATCAACAATGATGCAGTCACGGCCTTTAACGTCACCAATAATATGCATAACCTGCGATACGTTAGCAGAAGGGCGGCGCTTATCGATGATAGCTAAGTCAGTGTCATTCATAAGCTTGGCAAAAGCACGAGCACGGACGACGCCACCGATATCGGGAGAAACAACAACTGGGTTGTCAAAGTTTTGCTGACGCATGTGCTCTAATAACACCGGTGTTCCGAAAACGTTATCGACAGGCACATCGAAAAAGCCCTGAATTTGTTCAGCGTGTAAATCTACAGTCAACACTCGGTCAACACCAACGCTTGATAAGAAGTCTGCAACGACCTTTGCCGTAATTGGAACTCGAGCTGAACGAACCCGACGGTCCTGGCGAGCATAGCCAAAATAAGGCATAACGGCAGTGATACGGCCTGCTGATGCACGGCGCAGTGCATCGACCATCACAATGAGTTCCATCAGGTTGTCATTGGTCGGAGCGCAAGTAGATTGAAGAATAAAGACGTCGGAACCGCGGACGTTTTCGTTAATAGCGACGCTAATTTCGCCGTCACTAAAGCGACCAACGGATGCTTCACCAAGTTTGATATAAAGGCGATCGGCGATTTTCTGGGCTAGCTCCGGAGTGGCGTTGCCGGCGAAAAGTTTCATGTCAGGCACAACATACCTCGACTTTTATTGGGTTAATGTCTGGATAAGTGGTGAACGGTTCTGGCCTTGAGCGATAAATGAGCGTAACCCTCTAGGGACATGCTGCTGCGCTTCCTTTGCGGCTTGCCTTGTTTCAAATGAAGAAAAAAGACATGCTCCACTGCCAGTGAGCCGAGTCGGAGCGTATTCTAGCAAGGCACGACGCAACATAGCAACTTCGGTGTGTAGATCGCAGACCACTGGCTCAAATACATTAGTGACGTTTTGAGTGTCCCAGTTTTGGGCACTAACAACCGCGCAGTCTCGTTTTAGCTGTGGGTGAGAAAACAGCTCAGCTGTGCTTATGGAAACTTCGGGTTTTACCACTAAATACCAAAGTTCCGGTGGTGATACGTCGGTAAAAATATCGCCGATACCTTCGGCAAAGCATGCCTGCCCATGAATGAATACGGGAACATCTGCACCGAGCTTTCCACCAATTTTCTGCAACTCAGAAGATGAAAAGTGACTGCCCCATAGGCGGTTTAATCCAACTAAAGCAGTCGCAGCATTGGATGAACCTCCGCCCAGACCTGCACCTTGCGGCAGGTGTTTTATCAACTCAATAGTACAGCCGGGTAGTTGCTCAATGCCTTTTTCTTTGTATGCCTGCTTGAGTGCTGCCTGAGCTTTCCAAACCAAGTTTTCCTGTTCGGGTATTTGACTACTGTTATCAATTAAACGGAATTGTCCGTCAGTTTTGTCCGTGTGAAACTTAAGGGTGTCGCCATAGTCCAGAAACTGAAATACGGTTTGCAGATTGTGATACCCGTCCGGACGACGGCCTGTAATGTGCAAAAACAGGTTCAATTTTGCCGGTGCAGGGAGTGTTAATGTCGTTACTGCCATTGATTCACTTGCACCTTGATTAAGAGGTTTGAACTTTCTAAGTGTATTTGTTCGGGCAGGGTGAGCGTTTGGCTCTTACTTTGGTCGTAAAACCAGTTTATCTGCCAGTCTTGCCCCTGGTTAAACACCCGGGACTGAGACAGAGTGCCGTCGTTATGATAGCGGACGGCTTTCAGCGCTACAGTTTTTTTACCTATAACCCAGTTATGCAGCTGCTCAAAAGGAACGCTCGCACCGAGTATTTGGTAAAGCAGAGCATCGGCTGAAGGTGCCCATCGTTCTTCATTATCGGAACCAACTAACAGAGCGCCGCTGTCATCAATGGTTAATTTCGCTAACTGACCTTTTAACGGGTGGGAAAAACGAATGATTTGTTGGTGTGGCAAATAAGCCCAGTTGATATAAAAACTGTCACGCTCTTCTTTCTTTTTCTGGATAATAGCCATGCGGCCACTTAACGACCATTGTTGCAGCTGCTCTAATTGTTGCTGGTGAGCTTTGATAACTTGCTGGTTCACCTGGGTGCTGCTGCGTTGCTCTGGCGGGGTTGGTAGTGCGCACCCACTGAGCAAGGTAACGGTAACGAGATAAACCCAGAAAATTCGACGTTGAATCATATTTCTCTATTGGTGCAATCGGAATGCCAGTAGTTGACCAGAAAGCGCTGTGACTTTCAATGACTAAGGCTTTCACGTACAATCGGACAACTTAGATTTTGGCCGCGTTGGGATAACGAGTTTCACAGTCAGATGACCATTTCAGCTCTTGGAATTAATCACAAAACAGCATCGGTAGATTTGCGTGAGCAAGTCGCGTTTAGTGCCGAACAGCTCGACACTGCGTTGCAGGCCGTGCGTAACCTTCAAGGCGTTGAAGAAGCGGTTATTGTCTCTACTTGTAATCGTACAGAGCTGTATTGTCGCGGTGAAGTATCCGGTGACTTGCTATTGGGCTGGCTGACAGGTTTTCATAGCCTGTCTCCTGATGCTCTGGAAAATCATCACTATTTATTTCAGGGCGAACAAGCCATCACCCACCTTATGTCCGTTGCCAGCGGTTTAGACTCTCTGGTGCTTGGCGAACCGCAAATTCTGGGGCAGGTAAAGCAAGCGTACCAGGCCGCTAAACGACAAGCTTCTGTCGGTGGCATTCTCGAGCGTTTGTTCCAGCAAACTTTCCGGGTAGCAAAAACCGTAAGAAATGAAACTGCAGTTGGTCAGAATGCGGTTTCGGTAGCCTATGCTGCCGTTTCTATGGCGCGCCATATTTTTGCCAACTTACAGAACTCAAAAGTCTTGCTTATTGGTGCCGGCGATACATCCGAGCTCGTTGCTCAGCATTTAAAGCAGCAAGGTGTCAGCGAAATTATTGTCGCTAACAGAACCTTGCAGCGTGCACGTGAAATGGCTGAGAGAGTCGGGGCCACAGCACACAGTTTATCGGAGCTTTCTGAGTTACTACCACAGGCCGATATTGTTGTCAGTTCAACTGCCAGTACTCTGCCTATTGTGGGTAAGGGCAGTATTGAAAAAGCGCTGAAAAAACGTCGTCACAGGCCTATGTTATTGATAGATTTAGCGGTTCCCCGAGATATAGAAGAACAGGTTAACGAACTGGACGACGCCTACCTTTATACCGTGGATGACTTGCAAAGCATTATTAGCGAAAACATTCGCAACCGTGAACAGGCGGCGCGTGAAGCGCAAGTCATTATCCAGCAGCAGACTCAAGAGTTTAATGACTGGCTGAAATCTCTTAACAGTGTTGAGCTTGTGCGAGAGTACCGGACACATACGCGAACTCTGGCCGACGAGCAGTTAAAAAAGGCGCTGGCCCAACTTGAGCAGGGTAAAGACCCGGCTGAAGTTCTGCAAAGGTTCAGTCACCGTCTGGTGCAGCAGTTAACGCACAAACCGACAAACTTATTAAAATCTGCCGGCGAAAATAACGATCAATACACGCTGGCCGTTTTGCAACAACTTTGGTCAGAGCCATCCTCTGACCCATCAGAAGGCAAATAAAAACATGTTGAATCCATCCATTGAACGCAAACTAGAAGGCTTAGTTGAGCGTTATCAGGAAGTGCAGGCTTTATTGGGTGAGCCCGATGTGATCAGCGATCAAAACCGTTTCCGTGCTTTATCTCGCGAATATTCTCAACTGGAAGAAGTGGTCGGGTGCTTTGAAGAGTACCGCCAGAACCAGGATGATCAAGCCGCAGCCAAAGATATGGCTGAGGATGATGACGCAGAGATGCGAGAAATGGCGGCAGAAGAGCTGAAGCAAGCCAAAGAAGCAGAAGAAGATCTGGAAAACCGCCTGCAGCTGTTGCTGTTGCCTAAAGACCCGAACGACGACCGTTCATGCTACTTAGAGATTCGGGCCGGTGCCGGTGGTGATGAAGCTTCAATATTTGCTGGTGACTTATTCCGTATGTACAGCCGTTACGCAGAAAAAAATGGTTGGAAAGTGAATATTGTCAGTGCCAGTGATGGCGAACACGGCGGTTATAAAGAAATTATTGCGCATATGAGTGGTGACGGTGTTTACGGTCGAATGAAGTTTGAATCGGGCGGCCACCGCGTACAACGTGTTCCCGAAACAGAGTCGCAGGGTCGTATTCATACTTCAGCTTGTACCGTAGCGGTGTTGCCGGAAATTCCGGAAGCCGAAGCTGTTGAAATTAACCCGGCCGACTTACGTGTTGATACTTACCGCGCCTCAGGAGCGGGTGGTCAGCACGTTAACCGTACCGATTCAGCGATTCGCCTTACCCACTTACCGACAGGGGTGGTCGTTGAGTGTCAGGAAGAGCGTTCTCAACATAAAAACCGGGCGAAAGCCATGTCGGTTTTGCAGGCAAGAATACAGCGTCTGGAAGACGAGAAGCGCCAGGCTGAAGAAGACAGCACGCGTCGTAACTTAGTGGGCAGTGGTGACCGTTCGGAGCGTATCCGTACATACAACTATCCGCAGAGCCGTGTTACAGACCACCGCATTAACCTTACCTTGTACCGATTAGATGAAGTGCTAACCGGCGATATCGACTTAATACTCGATGCAATCATTACTGAGCATCAAGCCGATCAACTGGCGGCGTTGTCTGAAGGACAGCAATGACACTACAGCAGGCGATAATCTGGGGCAGAGAGCAGTTGAGTCAAAGCGAAGACGCGGCTGCTGATGTATCTGCCTTACTTTGTTATGTGTTGAATAAAGAAAAAGCCTATCTTCTGACCTGGCCTGAAAAAGAACTCACGGCTGAGCAGCTTGAGCATTATCGGAGCGTTATTGCAGCTCGCTATAAGGGGCGTCCGGTGGCTCATATAACCGGTCGCCGCGAGTTTTGGTCACTGATGCTTGAAGTTAACGACAGCACTTTGATCCCCCGGCCTGACACCGAAACCCTGGTTGAAGCCGCCCTTAGCCTGGAGCTTCCTGAAAACGCCCGTGTGCTCGATTTAGGTACAGGAACCGGAGCGGTGGCACTGGCGCTAAAGTCGGAACGCCCCGGGTGGCAGGTCATGGCTTGTGACAGCAATGAAGCAGCCGTTGAACTGGCTAAGCGTAATAGTAAAAAATTAGGCTTAGATGTTGATATTTTGTACAGCGACTGGTTTCAATCTGTGCCAAAGTCGCTTAACTTTGACTTGGTGCTATCCAACCCACCTTATATTGATGCTGGCGATCCACATTTAGGCGCAGGGGATGTTAGATTTGAACCCCATACGGCATTAGTTGCAGAAAATAATGGTTTAGCCGATATTGAGACTATTATAAAACAGGCTAATGAACGTTTAGTTGAACAGGGCTGGTTACTACTTGAGCAAGGATGGCAACAGGCAGATAGTGTCGTTGAGCTGTTGTTGAAAAATGGTTATAAAATGATTAACCGTTGGCAGGATTATGCTAGGGTAGAACGAGTTACCGGTGGGAAGAAAGCCAGGGCGGAGAGAGAATAATAATGAGCAATCAGTTTATGTTTGCTGACGAAGCCAGCCAGCAAACCACAAAATTACCGACAGAATACTGGAAAATTCTGATTGTCGACGACGAACCAGAGGTGCACGCCGTAACCAAACTGGCCTTAAACGACTTTAATTTTTTAGGTCGGGGGTTAAAGTTTTACAGTGCTTTTTCTGGTGAAGAAGCGCGGCAATTAATCGATGAACACCCTGATGCGGCAATACTGTTACTGGACGTCGTCATGGAAACAGACGACGCCGGACTGCAGGTGGCGCGCTATATTCGCGAACAGGCAGACAACCACTTTACCCGCATTATTCTGCGAACCGGGCAGCCGGGGCAAGCGCCAGAGCGCACGGTTATCGTTAATTACGATATTAACGACTATAAGTCTAAGACAGAACTTACGGCGCAAAAACTCTTTACCGCAGTCATGTCATCGTTGCGTTCATACCGCGATATTATGTCGATTGACCAAAGCCGTCACGGGCTTGAAAAAATCATCTCAGCTTCTGCGAACCTTTACGCTTTACAGCCAATGAACAGCTTTGTTGATGGTTTAGTGCAACAACTCAGTTGGGTTATTGGCGGGGCAAAGCAGACGCTTTATGCAACGTCTAACGAAGACGGCTCCACCTATAAAGTTCTGGCCGCTCATGGTGAAGACTCGAAAGTTTGTGTCGGGCAAACGTTACGCTCTGTTATCCCGTCAAAAGCTTTGTCAGAACTTGAGCATGTTATTGCGAACCATGGTTCCTATTATGGCGACGACTTCGTACTTTTATATTGCCGCAGTCACTGTCGTGCACATGGATCCGTTTTGTTTATCGGAGGCTTGTCTCGCCCTCTGACCGCAGACGATCATCACGTTCTTCAATTGTTTTCAGAGAACGTCCAACTGGCACAGGATAACGTTGTGTGCCTGGAAGATTCCGATAAATTCCTGGCGCGCTTAGCGGATCAGCTCATGCTTCACCATGCAAGCCAGTTTAATCGTGTTCTTGAGCAAGACAATGAAGTTCGTTTGACTTACGAAATAGCACAACGGGTTGTTGCAGATGACGCGGAAACGACCGCATTAGCCTGGTCATTGTTCGCACAAGCTCGGCCATTACTCGATTGCGCAACTGATGCCGCAGCTGCCGTAGAAACAACCTGTCAGCAGCGTGTTGCACGTTCACTGAGAGCATTAGCGCATGGTGAGCATGAAGCAACACAGAGTGCCCACAGAGCATTAATAGAAAGGCTTGAGCGGTGGGACGGACTGGGTTTACCGGAAGGTAAACAAGGTTCCGATATTGCAATAAGTACTCAAGTTTTGTTATTAACTGAGCAGCTCCTGGAATGGTGGGAGAGTGGCATCAGCGATGACGATATTACAGTACGGTTGAACGATGAAAAAGGTCGCTACTATTCACCCAAGTTTCTTGATGTAGTGATTAAAGCCCTGCCTGAACTTAGAAAAATTTAATTAAATAATAAGAGGTTACTTGTGTACACTGCTTTTAAACACTTACATGTATTGTTTGTGCTGATTTCGATCAGCCTTTTTTTATTCCGTTTCGTACTGCAATTAATTGACTCGCCATTAGTTAAAAAGAAGTGGTTAAAAATAGTCCCTCACGTTAACGACACCTTATTGCTGCTTAGCGCCGTTGGTATCATGGTGAGCTTAAGTATGTACCCAATTCAGGTTCCCTGGCTAACGGACAAAGTGATAGGTGTTATTGCTTACATTGGCTTTGGCGTATTAGCCATGAAAGGAAAGACAGCTGGCGCTCGCTGGCTTGGGTTTATTGGCGCCTGTGGCTGGATAGCATTTCTGCTGCACGTTGCAATGTCAAAACAAGCACTTATTGCCGGTTAATTTAAGGGAATATTTATGTTGGCGCCTGAATCAGTTGTTTCTCAAACCAATGCGTTAATTACCAACGACGGAGTTGTTGCCGGACTATTATTTGCAATTCTCGGTTTCGTTTTTTATACCAACACCAGTGAACATCCTGCTTTCAAAAAGTTTTACCGTTTTGTTCCTGCGTTGTTGCTTTGTTATTTTCTGCCGTCTTTATTGAATACCTTTGGTATTGTTGACGGAAACCAGACAGCAGTAACCGATATTGCTATGGATTACCTGTTACCTGCCTGTATGGTTTTATTGACCTTAAGTCTGGATGTTAAAGCCGTTTTAGGTCTTGGTTCTAAGGCTCTTATTCTGTTTTTAACCGGTACCTTCGGTATTGTGATTGGTGGTCCAATTGCTTTGCTACTGGTTTCTACTCTGTTTCCGGAAATGATAGGCGGAGCAGGGCCTGATGCTGTCTGGCGCGGAATGACAACAATTGCCGGAAGCTGGATTGGCGGTGGTGCGAACCAGGCCGCAATGAAAGAAGTGTATGAAGTGGGTGGCGATATTTTTTCCGCCATGGTCACTGTTGATATTATTGTCGCCAACCTCTGGATGGCAGTATTGCTGTATATGGCTGCAAACTCTAAGAAGATAGACGCTCGTACGGGTGCAGATACATCGGCTATCGACAATATTCGCCACAGAGTTGAAAAGTATGAAGCCGAGCATGTCAGAAACCCCAGCCTACGCGACTTGATGCTCATTTTAGCTATTGGCTTTGGTGTTGCTGGTTTGGCGCATTTATTAGCTGACTGGATTGCACCGGCAATAGCGACGAATTACCCGGCATTGAGTAAATTCAGTTTAGACAGCTTATTCTTCTGGGTGATTGTGCTTGCAACTGCTGGCGGTATCGCGCTGTCCTTTACCCGGGCCCGGTCAATGGAAGCTGCCGGCGCCTCGAAAATTGGCTCAGTTTTCGTCTATGTTCTGGTTGCCAGCATAGGCCTGCATATGGATGTCACAAAAATTGTGGAAACACCGAAGTATTTCTTAATTGGTGCTATCTGGATGATCATCCACGCTGGCTTGATGCTATTGGTGGCAAAACTGCTGCGCGCTCCGGTGTTTTATATGGCGGTTGGCAGTCAGGCGAACGTTGGTGGTGCGGCGTCAGCACCCGTTGTGGCCTCAGCTTTTCATCCTTCATTAGCGCCGGTTGGTGTATTATTAGCGGTAATGGGGTATGCGCTGGGAACTTACATGGCGTACTTTGCAGGCCAGATCTTACGTGTTGTTGGTAGCTAATCGCAGGAGTTTAGGATGATCAAAGAATTGCAGCTGGGCGACATTCAAATTGCAAATGACAAGCCGTTTGTTTTATTTGGCGGAATGAATGTGCTGGAGTCTCGTGACTTAGCCCTGCGAATTGCCGAACATTATGTGGAAGTAACCAGCAAACTGGGTATTCCATACGTGTTTAAGGCATCATTTGATAAAGCTAACCGGTCGTCCATTCATTCATTTCGCGGACCCGGCCTGGAAGAGGGCTTACGCATTTTTGAAGAGGTAAAGCAGCAGTTTAACGTGCCTCTTATTACCGACGTCCACGAGCCCCATCAGGCGGCCCCGGTAGCGGAAGTGGTTGATGTATTACAGCTTCCTGCGTTTCTTGCGCGACAGACTGACCTGGTGGTTGCCATGGCGGAAACTGGCGCTATGGTTAACATTAAAAAGCCACAGTTTCTCGCGCCGCATGAAATGAAGCACATCATCAAAAAGTTTGCAGAAGCGGGCAACGAAAAAATCATGTTATGTGAGCGTGGCTCAAGCTTTGGTTACAACAACCTGGTTGTTGATATGCTTGGCATGGATGATATGAAGCCCATGGCGCCGGTTATCTTTGACGCTACTCATGCCTTGCAACGTCCGGGAGGACGAGCTGACTCAGCCGATGGTCGGCGGGCACAGGCTGCACAACTGGCTCGCTCTGGTATGTCATTGGGTATTGCCGGTTTGTTCATTGAAGCTCATCCTAACCCCGATGAAGCCAAGTGCGATGGACCCTGCGCGTTACCTTTACATGCGTTAGAGCCTTATTTGCAGCAAATGAAAGCCATTGACGACTTAGTGAAGTCATTTGCGCCTTTAGATACGTCTAACTGACACTATGTCATTGCAAAGCAATCAATCCTTACGGCAAACGCCGCTTGATAGTCGACAGGCCATTAAGCTACTGCTAAAAGCGGTGGGCGGATTGATTGCGCTGCTTTCTATTGCGTTGCTTGCCCCTTTCGTTATGGCGGTTGTCAGCGGCGAGAAAGAGCAATGGACCTATTTAACGCTCTCTATTATTGGCTTGGTTGTTGGCTTGGTTTTATTTCTGCAGCCAGTTGGCGATGCTAAGCTCAGAGCTCGACAAGTCTTCTTGCTGACCTCGTTGTGTTGGGTGTCAGCCAGCTTATTCGCAACCTTGCCTTTTATTTTTGCGAAGCCTTATCTCGATTTCTCAAGCGCCTGGTTTGAAGCCATGTCGGCTATTACCACAACCGGTGCAACGGTTATTTCAGGGTTGGATGATCTACCCGCCAGTGTACTGTTGTGGCGCGCTATGCTGCAGTGGCTAGGTGGTATTGGAATCATCGTAATGGCAATGGCAATTTTACCTTTCCTCCAAGTGGGGGGGATGCGCCTGTTCCAGGCCGAATCATCCGATATGTCGGGCAAGTTTATGCCGCGCTCAAGCCATATGGTTATGGCAATAGGACGAGTGTACCTCATATTAACGGCGGCGGTTATTGGTCTGTATTTAATTGGCGGAATGGGCAGTTTTGACGCTTTTGTCCACGGCATGACGACTATTGGCACTGCCGGTTTCTCAAACTACGATGCCTCTTTTGGGCACTTTTCTGATACCCCATTCCTGGTTGTAACGGGCACCATTTTTATGGTGGCCGGGGCACTGCCCTTTGTGCTTTATATACGGTTGCTGAAAAGAGACTTTGAACCGCTTTGGAAAGACACTCAGGTGCGCGCCTTTGTAACTTTTCTGCTTATTGCTATTGCGTTGATTACTTTGGTGCAAATAGCCAAAGGTCGGGAATTTGGCGATGCGTTAATGCACACTGCTTTTAACGTGGTGTCGGTGGTAACAACAACGGGGTACGCAACAGAAGACTACGGCAGTTGGGGAAGCTGGTCGTTAATGGTCTTCTTCTATTTGATGTTTATTGGTGGTTGTACCGGTTCAACTTCCGGTGGCATGAAAATTTTCCGTTTTCAGTTGTCACAACTTTTATTAAGAAAGCAGTTCAGCCAGTTAATTCATCCTAACCTGGTTAGTGTGCAAACTTATCAGGAGCGCCGGGTCAACGACTCGCTGCTGGGCTCTATGGTTGCTTTCTGTTTTATGTACTTTCTTCTTATAGCCGTTATAGCGCTGGGTTTGTCGTTATTTGACCTCGACTTTTTGACAGCAATATCCGGTGCTGCCTCGGCGGTGGGTAACGTCGGCCCTGGTTTAGGCGAAATTATAGGTCCGGCAGGTAACTTCTCAAGCCTGGACGGCGGCGCTAAATTGCTGCTTATTTTTGCAATGTTGGCGGGTCGTCTTGAAATTATGACCGTACTTATTCTGTTCCACCGTCATTACTGGCGGCATTAAATCTTATGCAATTAAGTTTACGCGGCAGATCAAAATAAATTCAGCGAACACTTGCACGCTGAAACGACATGAATTAGATTAAACGCATGTTTAAATCATGCGTTTATTTATTTCATGGCAGCACGCATTTCGACTCAAAAGAAAATACTCAACGCCGCAGAAATGCTTTTTTCCAGAGATGGATTTGAGCAAACCTCTTTACGGCAAATCACGCAGGAGGCGGGGGTTAACCTTGCCTCTGTCAATTATCACTTTGGTTCAAAAAAAGCGCTTATTCAAGCGGTAATGGCACGCTATTTAGTTATTTTTATGCCCGTTTTGGAAGAACAGCTGCAACAGGCTGAACAGCAAAGCGAGTTAAAAACAGAAGAACTGTTTAAGCGTTTCAAAATACCGCTGGCAAAGTTAACTGAGGTTAATAAACAAGGGCCGGATATCTTTTTAAGATTACTCGGCTTTGCTTATTCTGAAATTCAGGGGCATTTGCGCAAATATACTCAGCAAGAGTTTGGCGGTGTATTGCAGCATTTATTAGCTCTGTTAAAGCGCGCAAATCCACATTTAGATGAGCAACAAATGTTTTGGCGTCTACACTTTATATTAGGCGCCGCCGTTTTTGCTCAAGTATCGGGGCAGGCTTTAATTGAAATTGCTCAGTCGGAATTTAATGAAAAGGTTGAGGCGCAGGACGTCATTGATCAGCTCATACCTTTTGTTTCCGGCGGGCTTGAAGAAGCGTAAAGATACCGTTGTAAGTTCGAGATTTGACGACACTTTTATTGTGATGGTGCACTGGAGATAACCATGGAAATTTTTATTCTGTTAGTGGTTTTAGTGGTACTGGTGTTTGCAGTCGGAGATATCCGTCGCAGCCTGGTAACTAAACCGGTTTTTGCTATTTTTAAGCGCATTTTGCCGCCTATGTCGGATACCGAACGCGAAGCTATGGAAGCGGGTGACGTTTGGTGGGACGGCGAGTTGTTCAGCGGCCGCCCAGACTGGCAGAAGTTACTTGATGTACCCGAGCCAAAACTGACCGCTGATGAGCAGGCGTTTGTCGATAACCAGTTGGCAAAACTGATGGACATGCTGGACGATTTTAAAATTGTTCAACAAGACCGTGACTTACCCAAACAAGTTTGGGACTACCTGCGTAAAGAACGTTTCTTTGCCATGATTATTGGCAAAGATCACGGCGGCCTGGATTTTTCTCCCGCGGCAAACTCTTACATTGTTTCGAAAATTGCCAGCCGCTCTATCAGTGCGGCGGTATCGGTCATGGTGCCTAACTCATTAGGTCCGGGTGAGTTACTGACTCACTATGGTACAAAAGAGCAAAAAGACTATTGGTTACCACGCCTTGCGGACGGAACAGACATTCCTTGTTTTGCACTGACAGGACCTGAGGCTGGCTCCGACGCGGGTGCTATTCCCGATGAAGGCATCATTTGCAAAGGCGAGCACGAAGGCAAAGAAGTTGTCGGTATTCGTCTTAATTGGTCTAAGCGCTACATTACACTGGCTCCGTCAGCAACCGTTTTGGGTTTGGCCTTTAAACTCTATGACCCCGAAGCGCTTTTAGGCAGTAAAAAAGAAATAGGTATTACTTGTGCGTTAATTCCTACTTCGCACAAAGGCGTTGAAATTGGCGACCGCCATTTCCCGCTAAACCAGGCTTTCCTTAACGGTACAACCTTTGGTAAAGACGTTTTCATTCCGCTGGACTGGATTATTGGTGGTGCGGATTACGCCGGTAAAGGCTGGCGTATGTTGGTTGAATGTCTGTCGGCTGGCCGTGGTATTTCTTTACCGGCCTTGGCTACGGCGTCGGGCCACGTTACCCAGCGTATGACCGGTGCTTATGCTTACGTTCGTCAGCAGTTTGGTATGCCCATTGGTATGTTTGAAGGCGTTCAGTCATCAATGGGTAAAATTGGTGGTACCAACTACATTCTGGAATCAACACGCCGACTGACTATTTCTGCATTATGTCAGGGGCAGAGCCCGTCTGTTGTTACGGCCATGACTAAGTACCATATGACCGAAATGGGGCGCGAGGTACTTGAACACGCCATGGATATTCATGCCGGTAAAGGCATTCAGTTAGGTCCGCATAACTATTTGGGTCATGCGTACATGGCAACACCGGTATCCATTACCGTTGAAGGCGCGAATATTCTGACTCGTAATTTGATGATATTTGGTCAGGGGGCAACGCGTTGTCACCCTTACGTGTTAAAAGAAATGAAGGCTGCAGCTAACCCGAATGAAGACGAAGGTATGCGCGAGTTTGACAGCCTGCTACTGAAACATATTGGCTTTGCTGCTAGCAACGTCTTTGGCAGCTTGTGGCTGGGTCTTACTGGTGCTCGTTTTGGTGAATCACCGGTTAGTGGTGAAACTGCACACTATTACCGCAAGCTGGGCCGTATGAGCCGCGGTCTTGCATTAGCGTCGGACATTTCCATGCTGATGATGGGAGGCGACTTAAAGCGTAAAGAGATGATCTCAGCCCGTTTAGGCGATGTTTTAAGCCACTTGTATATGGCTTCGGCAGTACTTAAGCGCTTTGAAGATGAAGGTCGCCAGGTGGCTGACTTGCCTTACGTTCATTACGCGCTTAAGCACCATTTATTCAGCATTGCTGATGCCTTCTATGGCTTCTTTGACAATTTCCCGAACCGCTTTATGGCGTGGGTAATGCGTATACTGATTTTCCCTCTGGGAAATCACTTCAAAAAGCCATCAGATGAGATCTTACAGAATATCAGCACCAGCATGATGGAGCCGGGTGTTACCCGTGACCGTCACACCTTCTTGTGCTACTGGAAAGACAGCATCGGTGACGCTACCGGACACATGGAAAAAGCGTTCTTGTCTATGCTGGAAATGAAGCCGGTTTATAAAACACTGCGTAAGGCGCAAAAACGTGGTGAGTTATCGTCTAACCTTAATGGTCAGGAACTGGCCGATGCGGCACTGCAAAAAGGCTTAGTCGACAAAGAAACGGCTGATAAGTTGGCTGAAACCGAAGAACTGCGTTTAACCGCTATTGGTGTCGACAGCTTTGCGCCGGGTATTATTGAGAATAATCAGTTCTATACGGCGAAAGGTGACATAAGAAAAGCAGCGGTTAAAGACTAACCGCTGCAAATACGAGTTCTTACTGAATAGACTCGCGCTTATCTTTCATATTGTAGATAGGTGTTACAAAAGAGCGCTTCTGAGCGCTCTTTTTCGTTTCTGCGCTAGCTGAAGCGGCAGGGCAGCTGCCACTGCTGATATAAGTATTTGCAGCCGCTGTGAGTGGGTCTTCAGAGCTACCCCAGTCTCCGACAATTTCGTCTTCAACTGAACAGTTCGGAGCAATACCGTCGTAATATTTGCCTTCGCCTTCTGAGTTTACGGTCTCAAAGTTAATCGCAAAGGTGACTTTATCGCACAGCTCTTCGGGCTGTTGGCCTACCGGTTTCCCACAGGTGGGTTCACCAACAGTAACAACCTCAATGTGAGGACTCAGGGAGTTAATAATGATTTCTGAAGACGAACAACTGCTGCCGGTAGTCAGTACAAATACACGGTCTAAATCTAGCTGTTCAACGCCATCGACCAGACTAAAGTCAATGCTCTGATTATTGCTGCTGTTTTGTTCGTTAAAACGGTATTCCAAAAAGGTTTCACCCTGCACATTTATGCCTGCCGCCTGAGTTGCGACCTGGTTAGCGTAGCGGATCAAACCACCACCGTTGTAGCGAACATCAATGACTAAATGGTTAATACCTTCAGCTGCAAATAAATCAAAGGCATTGTTTAAGTCGTCGCCGGTGCGGTTAATGAAAGAATCTAATGTAAAGTAGCCAACGGTTTCGCCGTCCAGCTGGTAAGTTTGAGCGCCCATAACGGTATTGGTTTCTACTTCAACTTTACTTAGCACTTCAGTTTGTTCTGTGCCGTCGGGCTTTTGCCAGGTAATTTCGCGGCTCAGGCCTTCTTCATTAGGGCCCAGTGCGTCATTAAATTCACCATTAGCAAGCAGTTCAGAAACCGCTACCCCCTCAATAGCAATAAGTTCATCGGCGCGGTCAATGCCTGCGGTATCGGCAGGGGAGTCGTCATAGACAAAGCGAAACTTAACGCGGCTTTCACTAATTTGTTCCATAGAGAAGCCAAAGCCGAAGTAGGTAGCGCTGACAAACAGCTGATCGTACTCTTCCTCCGTTAATATATAGCTGTAGCGGTCCTCCGGTACACGCAGTTCTTCAAGTACCGCATACACATCGTCAAAAGCTTCAGGATCTAAACTGTCCTGCAGTTGGTCAGCCCAAAAATAGTCGTCCTTCATGTATTCGAAAAAGCGCTGATTTTGGTCCTCGACCGAGCAAAAAGCGTAACCATCGTCGTTATTGGTTCCACCAGAGTTGTCCGTACCACCGCTATCTGAACCACCACAGGCAGAAAGGGCCAGAGTAATACCTATGCATAAAAGTGATTTGTCGAGTCTCATACTGCATCTCTTATTGTGTTGTAAAAATGTTAATTTAGCATAAGGAGCAAAAAGATAAACAGGGAACATGGCGTCTTTACTTAACTCATGGCAAACTGCTGACTATTGAAAACCAAACGAGAAAGCCGCTGTTATGGCACAAGTAATGATAGATATTGCGGGCACTGAGCTGACCGCCGAAGACAAAAAACTTCTTGCGGCACCCGCCGTTAACGGCCTTATTTTATTTACACGCAACTTTGCGTCCTTAGAGCAGTTACAGGCGCTGACACGCGAGGCACGAGCGGCCGCCGGCAAACCTTTGCTCATTGCGGTAGACCACGAAGGTGGGCGTGTGCAGCGTTTTCGTCAAGGCTTTAGCGCCATTCCTGCTATGGGGTCGCTGCAAAAAATAGAAAACGAAGACGAACGTCAGCGCGCCGCCCGCGATTTAGGCTGGTTAATGGCCGCAGAGGTTCAGGCCGTAGGTATTGATATTAGCTTTGCACCAGTGCTGGACGTAGACGACTGCAGTGATGTTATTGGTGATCGCGCTTTTTCGGCTGTGCCATCTGAAATTTCTAAACTGGCGTCGTCTTTTATTGAAGGCATGCACGAAGCGGGCATGGCGTGTACCGGTAAACACTTCCCGGGGCATGGCTCCGTTCAGGCCGATTCCCACATTGCCATTCCTGAAGATGACCGAACTCTGGCGCAAATTAGGGCCCATGACTTAAAGCCGTTTTTGTCATTAAGCCAGAAACTGGACGGCATTATGCCGGCCCATGTTATTTACCCGCAAATTGACCCTCAGCCCGCCGGTTTTAGCGAGTTTTGGTTGCAACAAATACTGCGCAGCGAGCTGCAGTTTAATGGCACCATATTTAGTGACGACCTGTCTATGCAGGGCGCTACCGTTGCCGGTGACATGCAGCAACGCGCCGTAGCCGCTCTGAACGCCGGCTGCGACATGATACTGGTGTGTAACGACAGAGCGGGCGCAGTGCAAGTGCTGGACGCGAACTTACCGGCTACCGAGCCAGAAAGCGCACAACGTGTGAATAGAATGCTGATGTCATCGCCAGCGGTTTCGCTGGAAGAGTTAAAACGCACCGAGCGCTGGGAGCAAGCCCAACGCTGGTTGTAGGTTCGTTGCTTAGGTTATTCGTAACAAACTTAGCTTGCTGCTACCTACTGATAGTTTTAAGTAAGGTGGGATCAACACCGATACGAACCTGACGCTTCTTAACATCTAAAATGGTGATTTTTATATCACTATCAGTTTTCAGATTTTTTTAAGTTTAAAGGTAGGGGAAACTTAACTGCGGAAGTATTGAATGCATTTAATATAACCTTTAGTATGACGATCATAATATTGGTGGCAATTAATTTAATACAGTCAAGATATACAAATAATGAAATTTTTAACTCCACTTTTTGCAATTGCACTCGTATCTTGTGGTGGTTCTGAAACAGATAGCCAAGAACCCGTAACGGATCCTAGGGTTGCAGATGTTTTAGAGGAAGTGAACTCGGCACAGCAGCTGTGGGAGTCTCATGACCTTATTGATTATAGTTTTGCCTATCATCAAAGGGTCAACCAAGCATGTGGTGATGGAGTCGTCGATGAGGCAGCGCCATCCTATAGAGTTATTGTCGATGACAACGTAATCACAAGTGTTACTAATTACGATTCTGGGCAGGAAATAGAGCCGCCAACGGGCGACCATTTCGGTACGTTTGATGAAATGTTTGTTTATCTAAAGTCCGAGTTAGAGAGGAGTCCGCAGGTTGTTGCTAAAAGTTGGGGGGAGCAATCAGAATTACCGACTTTCGATGACAGCTTTGGCTTTCCAATAAACTACTATCTTGAATTTAATGATAGTGATGAGTGTTATTCGATTAACGTAAGTATTGATGAGTTCATGTAAGAATTTATTATGGAGATAATAATTAACATAATACCGCTCCATTCGCACCAGTGGCTGGGCGCTTTTTAGCGCAGCGTAAGAAAGAGATGGGGCGATGTTTATTTGAAATTAACTTGATACTCTCTATTTAACTAAAACTTATTCTTCGTAAAGAATGGGGTCTTCCATGCCGTTAGCGGTGAAGGCCTCTAAGCGTTCCTGACACGCACCGCATTTACCACAGGCTTTGTCACGGCCGTTATAGCAAGTCCAGGTTTGGCTGTAATCCAGCCCCATTTTCAGGCCGTCGGCTAAAATTGCATTTTTATCTACATCTAAGTAGGGGGCGTGAACGGCTACCGGGTCGTAGTTCGCCATTTTACTCACTACATCCATTTGGCGTACAAACTCCGGGCGGCAGTCGGGGTAAATGGCGTGGTCACCCGAGTGCGCGCCATAGTAAACCGCCGAGGCGTTTTCAGACACAGCGTAACCAATGGCCAGTGACAGCAAAATCATGTTGCGGTTGGGTACTACGGTAGATTTCATTGACTCTTCTTCGTAGTGACCTTCGGGAATGTCTATGTCGTCGGTGAGTGAACTGCCAGAAAGGAGCGAATTAATAGCGGTAATGTCGACAACTTTATGGGGTATTCCATGTTTTTTACAGACGTTAGCCGCAACTTCAAGCTCTTTGACATGGCGTTGCCCATAGTTAAACGACAGTGCCAGAACCTCGTTTCCCTCTTGCAGAGCTTTGTGCAAAACGGTAAACGAGTCCATTCCGCCTGAATAAATAACAACGACCTTTTGCGACATGCTGTAACTCCCCGTATAATCCGCATTCATACATTCTAGCCAAAGCCATTTTAACGGAAGCTATGCCTTACCGCATCAACGAAATTTTTGAAACCTTGCAAGGCGAGGGCACCTTTACCGGCGTGCCATCCATTTTTCTGCGTTTGCAGGGGTGTCCTGTGGGTTGCCCCTGGTGCGATACCCAGCACACATGGGAGACCAACCCAAGTGACCAGGTAAGCGTTGAGCGCCTAATGGCAAAAACCGAAGCCACCGCTGAATGGGCTGAAATGACGGCAGAAGACATTATCAGCCGCTTTGAAAAAGAAGGTTACACCGCCAAACACGTGGTGATAACCGGCGGCGAACCGGCTATGTTTGACCTGTTGCCGCTTGGCAACGCCCTAGAAGCCAAAGGCTACCAGCTGCAAATAGAAACCAGCGGTACCTTTGAGCTAAAAGTAACAGACAGCACCTGGGTAACGGTGTCGCCCAAACTGGATATGCCAGGCGGCTACCTGGTACGCCCAGACTGTATGGCACGCGCTAACGAAATAAAGCACCCGGTAGCCATGCAAAAGCACATAGACGCGTTAGACTCCCTTCTAAAACGTTGCCCACCCAAAGCAGACGCCATTATTTGTCTGCAACCCATAAGCCAACGGCCACGCGCCACAGAGCTTGCCATGAAAACCTGCATAGCGCGTAACTGGCGCCTTTCTGTGCAGATGCATAAATATCTCAATATTGAGTAAGACATTTGCTACTTCTGATCTGACCTTCTAAAACCCGATCTATACTTCCTGAGCTCAACGCCAATTGTGGTGTTTGACTGTATGCCAGGAGGGAATTATGAATACGGGTTTTGCTCGACGTTCTCGCGGTCAGGGAATGACAGAATATATTATTATTGTAGCTTTGATTGCCGTTGCGGCAATCGGTGTTTACTCACTTTTCGGTAAGTCCATACGTAACCAGGTCGCTGGCCTTGCTCAGGAAATGACAGGGCAGTCGTCTTCCCAGCAAATCAATAGAGCTCGCCAATCTTCGCGCCGTGCCGGTACAGTTGCTAATAAGGAAGTAAACCTCGGTAACTATAATGAAGCTACGGAGCAAGGCGAACAATAATGAGCGTCTTGACGGCTTCTAATCCACGTGCAAAAGGGCAAACCCTGATTTTAATGATCGGGGTGTTGCTATTGGTGTCATTATTATTATTTGCCGTAACGGATATGGGTAAACACGCCAGGCGTCAGTGGTACTTGCAAAGTGTTGCTGATAACGCATCTTATAGCGCAGCTGTTGCAATGTCTCGTCAGATGAACTTTCTAGCATTAACAAATCGCGCGCTTATTGGTAATCAGGTGGCAATTGCCCAATGGGTGGGGTTGGCGAGCTATTTAGCTATGCTCGATCGAACGGCTGATAATCTCGAAGCCGTTACATCATTCATTCCATATCTGGGACAAATCACCCGAGCACTATCAACAATAATTTCGCGTATTGAAGAAGGCTTTGAGCAGGTTGTGAAAACCCTGATTCTTTTCCAGTCTGCGGTAATACAGGGAATATCTGCAGCGCAAAGACTGTTAGATGCAAGCTTTGCTATAGAACTGCCTTTGCTTATTCAGGATATCGTTTCCAAACATTCAGAAGAGCTTAGCTGGGAAGCATATCAAGGCGGCGGAATAGCACCGTTTCCAAGCCTATGGTGGCGCAAGACTGAAGTGCGTAACACCAAGAATAAAAACGAATCTAAGGAGTTAGAAGAACTTACTCTTAAAAGTCTTGACCCGTTTAGCAAAAGTAGAGGATACGATTGGGTCAATGTTTTTACCCATAAAATAGTGAAACGAGGTGGTACAGAATTATCGAGAAACAGGAACGGGGGCTGGGATTGGCATGCTTTAGATTCTGTTTCACTCCACGGTCGGCGTTGGTTTATAGGAAGCTTCAAAGAACAGCTTCCGTTAGGTTGGGGAGCAAAGGCTCAGGATCAACGACGTTATCATCGTTCAAATTATGGTGGTGCCTTTCGCAGCAACTCGATGTCTTCTCGGATGGCTCTGGCGCAGATGGGGTCGTTAAATGATGAGCCTCGTCGTTTTAGTTTCATGCGTCTTAGTAGTTTTCTAAACATGAGTATGGATACGGTCATAGTTAAGGTAAGTGGTATTAAGCAAGCTGCGTATGCAAAATCGAGAACAAGTTTTAACCGACCAAGCAGTGTTTTTCCGCGGGCTGATGAGTATATAGAAACTGATAACCTCTTCAATGCGTTGTGGGAAGCTGAATTAGTAGCCATTTCAGACATCGATAAGATAGGGATATTAGGCCGTGAAGCCCTTTAAGCAAACTGGACAGGCTGTTATTGAGTTCATTTTGTCGGTTGGAGGGCTTGCCGCTATTTTTATTTCGGTACAGGAAGTGCTCGCTCCAGCTATAGAAATTAATACAGCTGACTTAATCGCAGCCCGTGAGGCTATATGGGAAAGAGTTAGGAGCGATGATAAAACCAGCCTATCCGGTGATTATCGTTTAAACAAACATACTGAGATATTTTTTGACCCAATAAATAGGTTACTACCTATAGGTCTTGAAGGGGATAATTTACGGGTTCTTAAGCCGTCTAACAATGAAGCTTTTTATCCAATGGCGCGGCTCAATAATAGCTGGCAAGCACAAACCCCAGATGAATTATCAAGTCGACCTGCATCGTTAGTTGTTAATAACGCGCTGTCGGGGGATGCAGTGCGGTTAATACAGGAAGGAATAGGGTGGATTTTTTTAGCTGAAGAACTTAGTTCGGATTCACTAATATTTGGAACGATTTCTCCAGATGTTGTTCCACCGGAAGCATATAAGAAAAAGGATTAATTATGGATTTGCCTGTCGTGCTAGATGATTGGAGTTGGGTAGAACAGCCTATTAGCTCTTCTATTAGTGTTAATGCACTTTTTTTGGATGATCCTAAAGTTCCAGACTGGGAAGCGCTGGAACAGTTCTATCCATACTGTCCGGGGGGAAAGACGATTTTCTGGCTTTGTCCTATCGACGGGACGGACTGGACGCTATTTGAAGTTGAGAATGAACAGTGGGTGCTAATGCCAATGACTAGTTTCCCACCTAAAGAGAAACTTTTAAAAGGTCCGTTTACTCCAATTTCAAAACATGAAAATAACGGTAAAGAAGTGTGGGTATACTTGGCTAGATACCCTCTTAAACAGCTACAAACATCGATGATGTTTTATTACAGCCAAAAAGTTGATGCTTTCCAATCTATTGAAAAAGAGAACGATGTCTGGATTTTCAAAGAAGATATGGGCCGCCTCATGTTCTCTGAGCAAGGCGAGTATGTGATTTTGGTTCATATCTTATGATTCGAAAGGAAAGTGGTCAGGCATCAACTGAGTGGTTGCTCATTTCGCTACTGATAATGACCGTTTTGTTAATTGTTGAAGAGCAGTTTTCTCTCATTGATTACTTAATAGAGACAGGTCGAAAGGCGAAAGAGTTCTATCACTTTATTTGGCGCTATTTAGTTTTAATTCCAGGAGGGTCTTCATGACAAAAAAGGCGAAATGGATTTTTGCCGTTAGCTTTAGCTTTGTAATTTCGATAGTCACAGTCTGGCTAATTAACCAGTACTTACAACAAGAAACGTCACGGAGATTAGAAGAAGCATCGAGAAGCACGGGGAGTGTCGTTGTATTTGCTAAGGATTTGACTGCCGGTCACGTACTTTCGGCGAAGGACTTATTGGCTCGCAAGTATCCGGAAGAATTAATTAATGAAAACTGGTACGTCGAGCGTGAGGCTGGTCTAGTTCTTGGTCGACAGCTTCGAGATTCCGTTGAACCAGGAGAGCCTGTTTCCGAACGTGTGTTAGTGAACAATAGAAATAGTGGTCTCTCAGAAAAGTTGCCTAATGGTTATTACGCTATCACGGTTAATACGGATAATTTAGGGCACCATAACGCCTTGTTAAAAGAGGGGGATGTGGTTGATATCGTTTTTGTTGGAGATTCATTTGATAAAGGTAGGGAATATAACGCTTTTAGTTCGATAGAAATATTTGAAACTCACGGCTTAGAGGAAGGGTACGGCTCGTATTCTTTGACTTTATTAATATCGCCTAATGAGGTTAAGAGTTTTACCAGAGCCTTGGGGAGTCCCATGTTGGTATGGGCTCGTGGCCGTCAGTTATCTAAAACAAAAGTTTGGTCCAAAGATTTAAAACAAAGCAAGGTGGAACCATGGAAGGTCCAATAAAGTTAATGTGCTCAGCATTACTCTGTTTATTTATCTATATTGCAGGGGCGTATGCTAGTGATCTCTCCTATGTCCTTAAGAAAGGTGAAACTCAAATAGTCAGTATTGATCCTGGCACAGACATTGTAGTTAGCGACGAGAGCATAGTGGATGTTCATGTTTTAAGTAATTCTCAAGTCGTTCTAAGGGCTTTAGGAGAAGGAGAGACTGATATTTGGCTCAGTCATCGAGATGAAGTGAGAAAGTTGGACATCAGTGTTTCCGATACTCTTTCCCTATCAACCAGTGCGCGTATCAATGCGATTGTGGAAGAAGAAAATGATCTAAGGAAAGTAGATAAGCAAGGAGTGACTGTACTGTCGGGTCAGGTATCGAAAAGGCACTATGATGAATTAAATAGGCTATCTCAAAGTAACGAGAGAGTGCTGAACTTAACTGAGCCTTTTTCAAAACAAGCCCCCATGCTTACCCTCCGAGTTAATATTCTGGAGACTAAGCGGCAGTATCTTGAAGACATTGGAATTCGCTGGCAAGGGACAACCAGTGGACCTACTTTTTCAAGCGCTTTATCCGGGCTATTTGAATGGGATGCAGAAATAAACTCACAACTAATGCTTATGCAGCGTCGCGGTTTGGCTAAGTTATTAGCGAACCCTACTTTATCTACTCAGAGCGGTGAAAAAGCAACTTTTCTTGCAGGTGGCGAGTTGCCAATTCCTCAAGTCGTGGCTCAAGGAATGCAGGATGTGACGTTTCGTGAATACGGGATAAAGCTAATTATTGAGCCGGTTGTATTGGCGGAGAACAAGATAAAGACCCGGTTACATGCAGAACTAAGCAATATTGATCCAGCAGTTTCCGTGTCTGGTGTTCCGGGAATATTGAGTAGACGAACAGAATCAGTATTTCTATCAAATGACGGAGATACGATGGTTTTATCAGGGCTATTAAGTACGGATGAGTCAGCTCAGGAAGATAAAGTTCCAGGGATAGGGGAGCTACCTGTGATAGAGAATGCTTTCAATAGCCAACAAAGCAGAAGTCAAGCTACGGAACTCGTGATCATGGTTACGGCTGAACGTATGGATACTGCCCAGAAACAAGCTCGTGACAGGCGCGATAAACTAGCACAGAAAAATGGCTGGTTCAGGGATGATTCAATTTTGCAGTTGAAGGAGACATTCTGATGGCATCTGTCACCTTAATTAATTGTCTCAGAGCTCGTTTAGATATGCGAGATCCTAGTATTGATGAGATGAATGAGTCCGAATTAAGAGTCTACGCTGAGTCATTCTTAAAAGAGAACACCAGTGCAGATGATCGAGATATCAAAGATGCAGTCGCTGAAGTTATTGGCTTGGGACCAATTGAAAGGCTTCTTGCTGATGATACTGTGAGTGAAATCATGGTGAATAGTTTCGAACATATTTATGTCGAGCGTGCAGGTAAGCTAGAGAGAGCCTTTGAACAATTTAGTAATGAAGCAGCGTTACGCAGAGCTATTGATAAAATAGTTCTTCCTCTCGGAAGACATATCGATGAAGCATCCCCGATGGTTGATGCTCGCTTACCTGATGGATCCCGCGTTAATGCTGTATTGGCGCCTCTTGCAACTAAAGGCTCTTGTCTCACTATACGGAAATTTACGAATAAATCCTTAACAATAGAAGACTTGGTATCCGGTAACTCTCTGACTCAACAGGCTGCAGATTTTTTGAAATTCGCCGTTCGTTGTCGTCAGAATATCATTGTATCTGGAGGTACCGGGACAGGGAAAACGACCTTGTTAAATGTCTTATCTCAGGAGATATCAGAAGAAGAGCGAATATTAACTATTGAAGATGCCGCAGAACTCAGACTGCATCACGATAACTTAATTAGCCTGGAAGCCAGACCCAAAAACCAAGAGGGCGTAGGTGCAATTAGCATCAGAGAGCTTGTCATTAACGCATTACGAATGAGGCCAGATAGACTTGTTGTAGGTGAATGCAGGGGACCGGAAGCTTTAGATATGTTGCAGGCAATGAATACCGGTCATGCAGGCTCGCTTAGTACGGTACACGCAAATAGTGCCAGAGACGCATTGAGACGTTTGGAAATTATGGTTCTCATGGGAGGGATTGAGCTGCCTGTTTCAGCTTTGCGGCAACAGATAGCAAGTGCTGTTGACCTTGTTGTACAAATAGCTCGTCTGCCTGATGGCAGAAGAGCCGTAATTAGTATTAATGAGGTCATAGGAGTCGATGATGATGTTCTTCAAATGTCAGCACTATTTGAATATTCAAGTAGTCAAAAGTCGCTAGTGAGTAATCAGGTTCTTTGTAAATTCGCGGAGGATCAGAGGGAAGATATTCGTGAAGATATACGGAGATCAATTATGGAGGCTGGCTCATGTTCACCCTCACTCTAGTACTATTGATTATTATTAGTGGACTTTGTTGGATATGGGTTTTGTCACACCTGACGCCTAAGCGCTATCAAAAAATTGAAGAAAAACTGGCTGGCTCTGCTGTTCGATCATTAGAAGAGTTTTTCTTGAGGTTACCTGTGAAAACTCTGCTCAGGTTTTACTTGATAGTTGCTTTGTTATTTCCTTTATTAGCTTGGGTATATGTTGATGTTAAGTGGGCTGCTATTACTTTTATTTTTACTTTACTGGCCCCGCCTTTTTCTTATCGATACTTCAAAAAGCGGCGTCTGCTAAAAATTGAAAAACAACTTCCAGGAATGTTGATTGCTTTAAGTAACCAAATTAGAAGTGGAACAAGCGTTGGTTCAGCTCTAAAGAGCTTTAAAGGGAATATGACTGCTCCTCTTGGTCAGGAGATAGATGAGTTATTGAGACAGGAGAAAATGGGAAAACCGCTCATAGACTGCTTAGAGCATTGGCAATTCAGGCTGCCAATCTTCTCAATAAAGCTCGTGGTTCAATCTTTGGTTTTAGGTTTGAGAAGCGGAGGTCAGCAGTCGGAGTTATTTCTGAGGTTAGCGGATAATTTACAGCAACAGCAGCACCTTCGAGAGCGTCAACTGACTCTTACTTCGCAAGCTAGAATGCAAGCGAAAATTCTAGTTCTGATGCCGGTTGGATTGTATTTCCTTTTGAGCTGGATTAAGCCAGAGCATACCGCACTTTTTACGGAGTCTCTCGCCGGTATTTTTATGTTGATGACTGCTTTTTTCTTAATGTCAATTGGCGGGTGGATGGTTAAACGTATTATGCATCCAGAAGATGAAAGATGATTCTAATAGCCTTATTAATATTTGCCGCATCATTAAGTTGCGTATTGCTCGCTGTGACAGTTTGGCAGTTTCTAGCTCTTGGAGACAAGCTTGATAATTTAATATCGACGATCTGGCTTTACCTACCTGAAAGATCAAGGAAATGGATTGCCAGTCATTTAAAAATCGAAACTTTAAATAGTGAAGCCCGTTCTTTTTTCTTCTGGATCGTAATGGCTAGTGTATCAGTAGGAGTGTATTGGGCGTCCGGGGTTTGGCTGGCGTTAGCGATTTATATATTGCTGATACTGCAAGTAATTAACAAGAGAAGAGTTGCAGCTAGGAAAAGTAATCGCGCTGTAGTTCGCCAGTTACCTGACTTCTGCGATTTAATCGCAATGATGATCGCCTCTGGTGTCCCTCTTATTTCAGCGTTGGAAAAAGTGTCCGAATCATGTAGTGAGCTACTGCTTGCGACTGAAATAAGAGCGATGCTGAGCCGACTACGGAGGGGAGCTAGTTTTTCACAGTCTATGGAGGAGCTTTCGGAACGGTATGAGGCTAATGAACTTAAAGAGTGGAGCTTAATGCTAATTAAAGGGTATCAACAGGGGGCAAGTCTCACAAAGTCATTACGGTTTTATGCGAATCAACTGAGACAGGAGTTACTTAACTCGGCTGAGAAAAGAGCTCAGGAAGCTCCTGTTAAGTTGTTGTTTCCACTGGTAACTTGTTTTTTTCCAGTAAATTTTTTGGTTATTTTGGGGCCTGTTATTGTGCAGTTAAGCCAAGGAGGGTTTGGATGAGTGAAAGTCGGGAAGTGACTTTATGGCCTAAAGTAAAAGAAATGAAAAAATTTCATCAGCGATTAATAGGGATGATGAATGAACCGCAACCAACACCAGATAGAGCTTTTTGGTTCCCATTCTGTAAATCAATTCACACGTGGGGAATGAAGGAACCTATCGATGTTGTTGCTCTGGATAAAGATAGAATTATTATCGAGGTTCGCCGTTTGATATGTCCAAATGAAGTTGCGCGCTTTAAGGGAGCATATGGATTAATTGAAATGGCTTCAGGAAGTTTTTGGCCCTTAGAAAAATGGATTGGAAAGAAACTAAAATTTGTTAAAGCGCATGGAGAGCGAAATGAAAAGAAACCTTACGATTGTAGTATTTCTATTGAGCTTAGTTAGTTCTGGGTGTAGTACAACGGTTCAGGAGAAGCTTGCACGAGAACAAAGTATTGAATCTGCAATTAATTGGTATCAAACCGGTGATCTTCTGTCAGCGGAGCAGCATTTGCATTGGTTGCATAAAAAGGGACTTGGAACAGATAAAAGCTGGAAATTGCTAGGTAATATTTACTTCAGACAGTATAGGTTTGAGGCGAGTCAGTCAGCTTACAGAAACTCACTGAAAATGAATGCAGCAGACGAGGAAGTCTGGTTTAACTTGGCTTTATTAAGCCTTCGGCAAACAACGAACATTTTAATGGATGCGCGAGTAGAGTTGGATACTTTTGATGGAGAGCTTAAAATTTTGTTAAGTGAGCTGTTAGAGCTTCAGAAAACCCGGCTCCAAGAGACGCCAGAGAATGAGGGGACTTAGTTTGGAAATGGTGTAAACAGCTTTGCATATGCACATACAGAGCCTAAGTTAGGCGGGCTCTGTTGTTTTCTTAAATTGATTGGCAGGCATCAAGGCTAAAACTGTAACTATCAATTGCCCAAACGGAACAAAAATTAGTAAAACCCACCAGCCGCTAATTCCTGTATCTTTTAATCGCTTCGCCGTGAATGGTATGTACGTGACAAGTAATATAAGGCTACTTATTGCTCTGGTTAACTCGACAGAATAAGGCACTTTCACCCAAATACCATCAGTAGCATAGAGAACTACGCAGGTAGCTATCAGTACTAAAAGTGTTGCCCAGTAGCGGCCTCGAGACACGGTGCCAAAAATATTAAAAAAGTACATGAATGCGTCTATGGGCAATCTTAATAACGACATTTCAGCTCCAAAAATTAATTAGAATGGGTCTGGTATTACTTGCTCCACTCCGTATAGGCTACCTAATTACACCTAATTGTTGTAGAGCAACTTTTGTTATTGTTTGTGAAAGTGAATTTAGCCGAAGCCCGGTACTTAGCTGCCTTAAGAACAGTTATTGAGCACTTTTATTTCGACCGTCCATAGGACGATCAAAGCTGCTCATTTTCTTGGCTTTTTTCTTTATGCGCTGTCCACCAGTGGTAAAGCGATGAAATAAGTAGTGCTATGAGAAAATCCTTAAACTCTGAGCTGTGTAGGGCAAATTCACCCGCTTGAAAGGATTTAACGATAGTGCCACCCACGAGGTAACCACCAATCAAAACAAGTGCCCAGTAAATGGTGGAACGTATTTTATTATCTGTTTTCATATGCGCAGCTCATTCCGTTTTCAGTGTTTCTCAAACCATTCTCGCATGGCAGTTAGTGCCGAGTTATTAATGTCATTGCTGCTGTCATGCCGCAGTCCATGGTCAAGTTGCTCAAAGAATTGGTAGTCGACATTTCCTGAAGCATCCAGGCTCTCTACCATGGCATGGGTTTGTTCGGGGTCTACTGAGTTGTCTTGTCCAGACTGAATAATAAGTAGAGGCGTTTCCCCGCTCTTTATGACTTTAGTTTGCTCAAGTGTGAGCATTTCTTTCCACCACTTGTAGCCATGTTGGCTTGAATCAACAGCGAATGCTTTATCTGACTCTCTGATTTTATCTGCAAACCCGCGAAACTCCTCAAGCACCGCACCTGTAACCTCTGGGGGAGTGGATGCCTCTATGTTGTGCTCAATGTCGTTTTGAAATGAATTTCCGCCACCGTTAAACGCTATAGTGGCGGTAATACCAGGCAGGGCTTTGCGTAGCATAACGGCAATAACCGCTCCCTCGCTGCCACCAAGAACGTACACCGACTGGTAACGTTTCTTTTCCTTTAGGTGATTTAGTACTTGTTTGGCATCGCTCACGCGTTGCGATGGTGAATCATTGTCGATATAGGCTTGCGGACAGGCATTAATGTCCGGGCTGAGCCCCCATTTCTCTATAATTAGAACATCGGCGTCCTGTCGTACTTTGGGGAAAGCGCTTTTAATGGAATTGATGCTTAATGCGCTCCGACAGTCAGAGCCTTGCAATATGAGCAGTAGGTTATTCGTCGGCTTTTCTCTCGAACCGAGGTGATAGGTGATCTTAGATTCGGATGCTAACGAGCGCTTCAGTGTATGTGTCCCAAACGTCAATTCTGATGCAGCTATTGAGCAATAGCTGATAACCAAAAATATAACAGCAAGAAGCAGATTAAGTTTACGCATGAATCAAATACCGGTTAATTGCCTCGTTACCCACAGTAACGGTTGAACTGAGTTTACCGCCACACGATTCAATCATCCGGCATGACGCTACATTGTTCGTATGACAATATCAGGCAGATTATCGGTTAAATGAGTGAAGCACAAACTATTATATTTCGGTAGCTGAGAGCAAATGAATAAACCCTATACGCGACTTTTGGTAAGATGCCAAAGTCACGTAATAATCATGAATAACGGAACAGACCAACATGACCATAAAACCAGGCATTTACGAGCATTACAAAGGCGGACGTTACCGCGTTATTGATACCGCCCGCCACAGTGAAACTGAAGAGTGGGTGGTGCTTTATCAGCCCCTTTACGGTGAACAAAAGCTTTGGGTACGCCCCTTTGATATGTTCGTGGAAACCGTAAACGTGAACGGTACCCAGGTACCGCGGTTTCAATTTGTTGGTAACGAGTAGGGTAAAACAATGAGCGAAACCGATAACAAGTTGTTTCTGGTTTATGTGGGTGGCACAGCCCCCGGTGCCAATATAGAGCTGCACGACGTTCGCTTTGTGGTGGGTAAGCGCATGGAAGATACCTATCCTGCCATTCGCAAAGGCTGGTTTGGTACACAGAAAGGACTGCACCTGGACAGCTTTGTTCACTTGCACCACGTAGATGGCTACCGTATTCATCTTACCCAAACCAAGCCGGCTGAAACTTCGGGTAAGCAGCTATACTTTGTGAACTTTGGTGGCTATTTCTCCAATAAACTTGCTGAGTATCACGACTTTACGTTGGTGGTTGCTGACTCGCCCAATTCGGCAAAGCAACTGGCGCGTGCGCAAGTATCTAAAGCAGGCTTAGCTGGCGCAGAGCAAATTCATAAAGACGACTTATTGGCTGTGGATGACTGCCTGTGCGTAGACCTGGTGGATGAGCATTTCATAACGCTTGAATATGACGGTGAGCAGCAGGCTTTAGTGCCGGACTGGAAAGGCTATCAGCCACTGCCATAAATTTTTTGCATCCAAAGGTATGCGTTGTTGTGTCTAATACTGTGTAAGTCAAACAATTGAACAACAATAGGGGGCGTTATGTCCGATCTTTGGGTACCAATTACAGCCATGCTGAGTATTTCAATCGTTATTATTGTGGGCTTGGCTTTATCGGCTCATCATAAAAAGCATTTACAGTTAACTTTGCAAAAGCATCTGGAAAACGGAGGCACACTAACTTCGGAGCTTTTAGGGCAGTTGGGCACTTCGCCCAGTAGTCGTCATGGCGACCGTCGTAAAGGCCTGGTTTTGGTGTCAGCAGGGCTGGCCTGTTTAGTGGCCGGGTGGTCAGTGGGTGACTTGGATGTCGGCGTTATGTTCGGGGTTTTCCCGGTATTTATTGGCGTCGCCTTCTTAATTTCGGCTTACTTAACTAACGATGAATGATAAAGCGCTGATTGCACGGGTTATTGCCCGTGGCGATCAGCACGCCTTCGCGACTCTGGTTCGCCAGCATCAAAATGGCGTCCGGCACTTTCTGCGTCGATTAACCGCGGGCGATCACGCACAAGCGGATGACTTGGCGCAGGAGGTGTTTTTGCGCGCCTACAAGAGCCTGAAAAGTTTCCGTGCCGAGGCAAGTTTCAGTAGTTGGCTGCACAGCATAGCGTACCGTAGCTTTTTGAATGAGCAGCGTAAGTCGCATCACCATAATGAGGTAGCTGGCGACGCCTTGCCTTTTATGCCGGGGCCATCCAGTACGGTTGATAGCGACATTATGGTTGAGCGGCTAATGCGGCATCTTTCGGTGCCGGAACGCACCTGTTTAACCTTGTCTTTAAGTGCCGGAATGAGCCATCAGGAAATTGTCGCGATTACTGACTTACCGCTTGGCACGGTTAAATCTCATATTGCCCGGGGAAAACAAAAGCTGATTGATATTGTCAGCGCCCCACAAAACAAGCAGGAGGTTGCCTCATGAGTGCACCCGAACATGACGCTTTGAATGATCTTCTCAGCTATAAAACTCGCTTAGTTGATGAAAGCTTTACTGAGCAAACGTTGAGCTCAATTCGAAAGTCTGAGAAGAAACGTCGCATTCTTGTTTTGCTGGCATTTATGAGTGCGCTGTTGGTAGCGGCTGCTTTATGGGTGGTGTCTGGGAATCAAATTCTGACTCCGGTACGGAGTTTCATGGCTCAGTCACCGTACTTGCTTACACTGGCTATTGTAGCTTTTTGCTCAATAACGTTCTGGTCAACGCGGAAAAACAGTTAAAGGCAGTTTTGTGTTATTACTAAGCGTATAGTAAGTTGTTATATCTATTGATTGGTATAACACTTAAAACCAAGGAAGGAAAAATGATAAGAACAATAAAGCAAACTCTTATGTTTAGCCTTTTCGTAACTATGAGCTTTGTGGCGATGCCAGCCAAGGCGGAGCCCGACGTTAAGTTAATGGGTACAAGCGACTGTTTCAAAGGAAGGTTTGCCAGCTATGATAGCTGGATGCAGATGATTGCAAAAATGCAAGGTGATAAGCCTGGTGCCGAAAAATTTATGAGCAAGGTGAAAGCTGCCTATAAAAAAGAAGATTTTGAGAGTTATCGGCAGAATCTGGATTGCAAAAACGTTATGTATAAAGTCGACGGTGCAGTGGTTCACTCATACTACGTTGCTCCTAAAAATGAGTCTGACCTTCCCGTGATTATCTATAACCGCGGGGGGAACGCGAGTTTTGGGTCCTGGACGTTTGCCCGAGTATTCAGCCGACTTTTTAATTTAGCGACAGAGGGCAATGTGGCTATTTTTGCCTCAAGCTATCGAGGAGCTTTTCCAAAACTACCCGGTGAAGATGAATTTGGCGGCGCAGACGTGAAAGATGTCGTCGCTTTGCCACAGTTATTCGAACACTTTCCTAATGTGAACCCTGAAAAAGTCGGCGTATTTGGCGCTAGCCGCGGTGGCATGCAGTCCCTTTTAGCGGTAAAGCAGGGGTTAGACGTTGATTCTATTGTTCTTTATGCCGGGCAATACAACTTATTTGAGGGATTAGAGCACCGTCCAGAAATGGTGCGACTTTATAAAGAGCGAATCCCAAATTATGACGAAGAAAAAGAAGCTGAATTAAAGAAGCGCTCAGCGGTTTTCTGGATGGATGAAATTGATAATGATATTCCTATTCTCCTGATACACGGCGAGAAGGATGAACGTGTGTTAGTGGATTCCAGTATAGGGTTGAGTAAAGTGCTTGAGAAAGAAGGGTTTACTCATAAGCTTTCAATATATGAAAGCGGCAAACATCGCTATGGCAAAAACGCGGAAGCCATAGAAGGTGAAATGCTGTCTTGGTTTAAAACGAACTGGAAGTAAGTTGTCCGTAAACTGAGTTACCGGTCGTACAGGTCATTGTATGACCGGCACATAGAGCCGGTTGGTGATAACGCTGTCGCCGCTTATCACCACCTGAAATAAGTCGCCGAAGTCTTCTTCTCCAAGTTTCTCAGCACTTCCGCCTGCTGCTTTCACCAGTTCAGGCACGGTATTGCTGTGGCCAATAATCAGTGCGTTCTTTTTGAGCTCCTTTAAGCTGGTTACTATTCCTTTAAAGTCTTTAGCTGGGTAGGTTTCTACTGATACCCCCAATTGTTTTGCCAGTGCTTCTGCGGTTTGCTGAGTGCGCTTATAGTCGGTAGAAAATATGGCTTCAATGTCGCTGTTTTTCAAAACCTGCGCGAGAACTTGCGCACGCTGTTTGCCAACCAAACTGAGGTCGGGGTCGGTCTTGTCGGTTGTTTTCTCCATATGACGGGAGAAGTAAAGAGTATAAGTGTCGGCTGATGCCTCGCCAGAGAAAAAGCTCATAACAATAAAAATAAAAAGTAAACGGCGCATAAGTTGTTAAAGGTTGTCATATAAGGTTAGTTTATAGCAATAAAACATACCTTTCAGCAGGCCCATAAACAAGCGTTATCCTCTGGAAAAGGTGGAAAGTAGTCAGGAGGGAAAATGAAAGCACAGCCAGTTTTAGACTTTTGGTTTAAAGAGTTAACACCAAAGCAGTGGTTTGCTAAAAGTGACGAGCTGGACAATACCATAGCCAAACGCTTTTCCGATACGTTAAAGGCTGCAGCTAAAGGGGAGCTCTGGCATTGGCGCGAATCGCCTCATGGCCGTTTGGCAGAAGTAATTGTGTTAGATCAGTTTTCGCGAAACATATACCGTGGTAGTCCGAAGGCTTTTGGGCAGGACGTGATAGCGTTAGTGCTGGCGCAGGAAGCCGTAGAGAAGAGCGCAGACAAGTCGTTGGATGCTAATGAAAAGGCCTTTCTCTATATGCCTTACATGCATAGTGAGTCGGCGTTAATTCATGACGAGGCTATGCGGCTTTTCAGTCAACCCGGGCTTGAAAACAACTACAAATTTGAAGTAAGACACAAGGAAATTATTGACCGCTTTGGACGGTATCCGCACCGTAACCGGGTACTGGGGCGCGAGTCGACCCCGGAAGAAGAGGACTTTCTTAAACAGCCGGGGTCCAGTTTCTAATACTACTTTATGTTTTCAATCAGCTGCGAAAGCGAGCTGACGGTAATAGTGGGATTAATGCCCCAGGGGTCAAACTGAGCTTCTCTGGAACGTTTAACCCAGGCGGTTTTCCAGCCTGCTGCGCTGGCGCCAATAATGTCGAAACTGTTGCTGGATATAAGCCAGGTATTTTGCTCCTTACTGCCGCTTTTATCGAGAAAGTGCTGGTAAACCTGTGGGTTAGGTTTAAAGCTTTTAATGTCTTTGCAACTGATTATGTCTTTAAAGTAGCGGCTGAGCTCGGCACCCTCCAGCAGTTCAGTTACTGCATCGGCACTGCCGTTAGAAAAAGCAAAACACTCTATACCCGCCGAGTTCAACTTGCTCAGTGCGGTTTTCGCGTCATCGAATGCCGGTAAGCTCCGGTATTTTTCCAATAACTCTTCCTGTTGCGGTGCAGTTAACCCGGCTCCCAGTTCATTGTTGGTGAACAGAAGGGCGTCTTTGGTACAGACCGCAAAGTCTTCATACTGCTGCATAAGCCCACGACGAAATGAATACTCTAGTTGCTTATCACGCCAGCGGCTCGAAAACTCTTGAGCTTTGTCATCGCCAAGGTATGAACTCAGCAGGGAGACTAAGCCCTGAGCGTCAATAAGTGTGCCGTAAACGTCAAAAGCTAAGGTCGTCAAAATTACGCTCCAATTGCTTAATAAATTCTGTACATAGGTGTACGGCGTTATTCCGAATTTAGTTTGCCTTTAATTAAGTAATGCGAATTATTGTCATTTGTATTTACATTTAGAAAAAGCATCGGTAGCATACTGAGCCGCTTAGCCAACTTAATTAAGGACAATGAGAAATGGATAAATTCGTACCCAGCGCAATTGCTACCGTAATAGCTTCAACTCTGGCAGGTAACGCCCTGGCAAATGATTTCGAACTGCCCGACGGTATGGAGCGTATTGTTGTTACTGCTACTGGTTTTGAGCAAAAGCTGACGGAGGCGCCGGCAAGTATCTCAATTATTACCAATGAGGAAATACGGTCGCGCTCGTTTACGTCACTATTAGATGCTGTTAAATACCAGGAAGGCATTGATATAGGCACATCGCGGGATAAAACCGGGCAGGGCAGTATCAGCATGCGTGGGTTAACAGGTGACTACACTTTAATTCTGGTTGATGGCATACGTCAGAATAACCACGGTGATATTTACCCGAACAACTTTGGGGGCAACGCGTTTAACCACATTCCTCCGCTTGAGACAATTGACAGAATTGAGGTAATTCGCGGCCCGGCATCGACGTTATACGGAGCCGACGCACTTGGCGGTGTTATTAATGTTATTACCAAAAAGCACACTGACGACTGGTCTGGTGCTATCACCTTTGGTCGCAGTTTGCAGACAGATGATAACTTTGGTGACGACTTTACGACAGATTTCAGCGCAACGGGGCCTTTGATAAAAGATGTATTAAGCCTGGGAGTGCGCGCTAGTTTGTATGACCAGCAAGCATCTTCCCCTCAGTTTGAGCCAGCGGTTGATCCAAACGGTACCGTGCACATACGGGAATTAGGGTTTGGCAGTGGTGGTCGAACCGTTGACAACAAAGACGAACATTACGGTTTTTCAGTGTCCTATACTCCGGCAAAGGGACACAACATTAAGTTTGATTACGACAACTCACATCAGTCTTATGACAATACGCCGTCTTACGATGTAGAAACGGACACCATTACTTATCCGCTGGGTACCAAAGACAGCATTGAATCGATTTGGCAGGCTCGTGGCGGACAAGTTAACCCCCGGGCGGGTTATGCGGCGGATCAAAGCTTTGATCGCACCTGGTGGTCAATAGCTCACGATGCCGACTGGTCCTTTGGTTCAAGTATGGTGTCGCTGGCTTATGTGGATACACAAAACAACGGAAGAACCTTACCCTTAAGTGTTGATGAGCGTTTGTTGCTGCAGCAAATGTACGATGGAACAGGGGACTACTCCGGCTTACCTGAAGACGAGCGGCGCTCTATTGCTGAGGAAACTTTTCTGCCGAGACCTGATCGCGCATTAGACAGTAGCCAATATACCCTGGACGCAAAACTGGATATTCCTTTTTCAGGTTTTGCCGGACACCACAATTTGGTGATAGGCGGCCAACTTATTGATGGCGAGCTAAAAGACGGTGTTTTTGGTCTGGAAGAAGGCAATGCCGGTGCTATTCAAGAGCAGAAAATGTATTCGCTGTTTGTTGAAGATAACTGGATGCCAATAGCGGACTTCACCCTGACTGGCGGCGTTCGCTACGACAAGCACGATGTTTTTGGCAGTCAGGTGTCGCCTCGTCTTTATGCGGTTTATAACTTAAGCCAGGCCTGGACGGTTAAAGGCGGTGTAAGTACGGGTTATAAAACACCGAAAACAACCGATTTATACGACGGTATTGTCGGCTTTGGTGGACAGGGAACCATGCCTTTTGCCGGTAACCCAGAGCTACAGCCTGAAACCAGTGTTAACTCTGAAATTGCGCTTTACTGGAACTCAGACAACGGCGATAACAACTTTAATATCACCTACTTTAATACGAGCTTCGAGGACAAAATTGCCCGCGGTGATACCGTTCAAAGTTGTGATCAAACCGGCGGTGTGCGTCCATGCGTTAACTTAGGTGAATATGAACAACTGGGTTATGACACATGGAGTCAGAGTATTAATATCGATAAAGTCGATGTACAGGGTGTCGAAGTTGCTGCTCGTTACGTTATGAGCGAGGCGTGGTCAATACGTGGTAATTACACCTGGACTGACAGCGAGCAAAAAAGCGGTAGCCAGGCTGGGTTGCCACTAACCAACACTGCAGAGCATATGGCCAACCTTTGGCTGAACTGGCAGGCGTCGGATGTTCTGACGGTTTACCTGCAAGGCGAGCTTCGTTCTGACCGTTATCGTGGCTATGACAGCAATATTGATAAACAACTTTATTTTGAAAACTACAGCCTGCTTAACTTAGGTGCGAATTATAAATTAACGGAATCGGTCGATTTAAACCTGCGTATTAACAATTTACTGGACCGTGACTTCACGACGTATTCAACAACCTATACTGATTTAAATGGTGACGGCGAGTTTGAATACGTAACAGGTCGCGGCGCGGTAAGCGAAGTTGTTTTCACCGACGATTACAATGTTAAAGATAAAACTCGTAACTTATGGATGGGAGTGACGGTAAGCTTCTGATCATATCGCTGATAAACTTCCTTCTCAAAGCTGCTGCTTACGCGCACTACTATGCGAAAAAGTAATGTACAAAGCGGCTTAGTGAAGGAAGTCTCCTGCTAAAAGGTTCATAGTAGCAGTCACTATAAGTTTCCCTGACTTGATGGTATAAATTTAAAACGAGTCGATACTCGTGTTAAATAAAAAATAGTAAGGGACTGACATTTCGCTGGTTGGTGGAAGCCGGTTCGTTAAACTTAAAGGAAAACAGTGGCTCACTATTGTGGATAGACGACAGGAAGAACGTAGGCTTCAGCGCCGCGAAAAACTGACAACAGCTCTGCTTGTAAAAATTAGTGTATGGGCTGTTTCTATCGTTATTCTCGCTTCAGCTATTACGTTTATAACAACCTATAGTAATGCCAGAGATAGAGTTATAAGGGTATTGCAACAAGATTTATCACCAACATTAGAACGAAACCAGGCGTTATTTAATCGTATTGAAAAAAATGCGGTGATTCTAAGTGATGAATTTCTCTCTCAATATAGTTTATTGAAAGGTTCTAACTCTGCTGTAGAAAACTTTAAAACCTGGTATCAGGAAACATCTCCCGGGGTTTTCCGTTTGAAACCTGATTTTAATGGCGGAGTTTCGGTAAATCAAAGGTACTTCCAACACCTTAGTGCTTTTTTAGGACCCCGGCCGAATCCTATTAGTAACGAGTTAAGAAAACGGGTAGTCGCCGCCCAATACACTTTAAATGAATTAGCGCCGGCATGGCAAAACGATGTTGCTAATACGCACTTTTCCATGCCGGAAAATATTCTTTTAATGTATTCGAAGGACTCGCCCTGGGGACTGCTGGCCGACAAAGGTTTGGTTATTACTGATTTTTCGGTGGTTAAGTCGACTTTGCAAAGTCAAAACCCTGAAAGAAAACCGAACTGGACGGGTCTTTATTATGATATTTCCGCTGATGTATGGACTATTACCTATCAAAAGCCTGTCGACTTAGACGGTCGACATTTAGCTAACGCTAGTTTTGATGTCGGTTTAGGCAGTTTATTAAGTGATCTAACCGAGAGAAAACGTGCGAACTCTGAGCACATGGTGCTAAATACAAAAGGTGACCTAATTGCGGCTTCAAATATGTCGCAAGAAGCAATAGCTAAACGCTCAACATTGAACTCAAAAACATATAGTGAACCTTTGTATCAAGCCGTAAGTCAGTTAGTTGCCGATAATGTTTTTAAGGAAAAGTCGGTTATTTTGGAAGATGGGGTAGAGGGACAATTACTCATTGTCGATAAAATGGATGGCCCTGGTTGGTGGCATGTGACTTTATACCCACTTCGGGAAATTCGCCAGCAGGCTATTGCGTTGCCACTTCAATTGGTAGCGGGCGGTGTTGGCTTGGTGATACTTATTTTGTTGATGGCCTACTGGCTTATTCAACGAGAGGTGAGTAAGCCTTTGCATGAAGTTGCCGTTGTTGCTTCTCTTATGGGGCAGAAAAACTATCAAGAAGCTTTGTCCCATAGAGCCGCTTCGATAAAAGCCCGTGGTGAAGTTAAACAGGCATTAGATGCCTTTAAAACCATGGCAGCCCGATTTATTTCAGCCCAAAATGAGCTTGAGCAACAAGTTGAAGCACGAACTGCAGAGCTAGCAGAAGCTAACAAGCAACTGGACGCACTGGCGCATATGGATGGTTTAACTGGGTTGTTTAATCGAAGAGCTTTTGACAGGGATTTGAATGCCGCTATCGAGTCAGGGAAGTCTTACTATTTAATGATGGCCGACATTGACGAATTTAAGCCATACAATGACAACTACGGGCATGACGCGGGTGACAGTGCGCTGAAAAAGATAGCGCACTGCATACGGGACAAAACTCCGATGAAAGTTTACCGGTACGGCGGTGAAGAGTTTGCGATGATCATCCCGGCGACTGAATCAATAGAGAAAAAGCTTAACGAGTTGCGCGAAGCTGTAATGACTTTAGCTATTCCACATGACTACAAACAAGCGGAATTGCCGATTTTAACTCTAAGTATGGGAGCTGCACGGATTCAGGAGAATGAAGCCGCAGCTGATGCAATTCGAAGAGCCGACCGGCAACTTTATCAAGCCAAAAGAGCCGGTCGAAACTGCGTTTTTGTTGAGCCTCAGTAAGAGGCTTTTTATTTTAATTTAGGCACATAGTAGGCGCGCCTTTGATAAAGCACTGAAGGTAACATCGCATAAGAAGTGACTTTACGTATGTGTTCACCGCTTACTGATTCTTTTAACGGCAAGAGTATCTTTTGCTCGGGCTCGAAATGGAACAGTTGCGGTGGCTGCTCTACTTGAAGTACTGTCAGTATTTGTCCGTCCTTACTGCCCTCCAACCAACCGTAGTTATCACCAAATTGCATCATAGCCCTGTTTGCTGGCGTAAATTCAGGTCGGCTTAAGTCTTGCCCAATGGTTGGTGTATAAGTCGACACTCCGGCTAATGACATTAAGGTCGGAGCCAAATCAATTTGACTGGCTATTTCTGATACGGTTTTAGGTTGAATGTCGGCGCCCAAAATTAAGCCGGGAATGTGAAACTTGTCGACAGGTACGAGCTCCTCGCCATAAACTCGAGTATCGTGGTCAGCAACCACTAGAAATAATGTGTTTTGCCAGTAGTCACTCTTCTGTGCTTTTGCAAAGAACTCGCCTAACGCATGGTCTGCGTATTTAACGGCATTGTTGACCGTCTGCTTAGGTTGTTCTGCTAATGTAATCTCACCATCAGGGAACTCAAATGGCTCGTGGTTTGACGAGGTAAACGCAAGAGTAAACTGGGGGACTGAGTTATCGGCTTGTGACAAGCGTTGATGTAACTTATTAAGTAAGTCTTGGTCACTAACTCCCCAACTACCTGCAAATTTGGGAAACTCATAGTCGTCCTGGTCGATGACAGACTGAAATCCATTACCAATAAAGAAACTCGCCATATTGTCGAAATGGGCTTGTCCTCCGTAGATAAACTCAGTGTTGTAGCCTTCTCTGGAAAGCGCGTCTGCGAGCGTAAAAAACTGACGCTGTGACCCCGATAGCTTGACGGTTGATCGAGCCCGGGTTGGCAGAAAACCGGAAATTACGGCTTCGATACCTCTGACTGAGCGAGTACCGGTTGCGTAGAGGTTTTCAAACCACCACCCCTGTTTTTTTAAACGTTCGAGGTTCGGCGTTAACGGTTTACCACCCAGCGACTCAACAAAGTTCGCACCAAGGCTTTCCTCCAGAATGACCACAATATTTAAAGGTACTTTGCGCTTGGCTGAGGCAGGTTGGTAATGCACGGTAGGATACTCGGCAAATGGAAACTCTAAATTGGCTAAATAAGGGACTTTTCGTACTTCATTAATGATCTCCTCGTCAGTGAGTTTCCCGTAAACACGATTTGCCTGTGCTTCGTGCTTTAGGTTATACAGTGCGTACTCAAGGGTGTAAGTGGAGTTTAAAATTAATGAATTAACCATTGCATCGGAGGTGACCGCAAAAAATGCCGGATTGGCAGGCCGATGTGCCAGAGTCGATCGAATGCCGAACAATGTTGTAACGATTAATACTGGAATGACTGCTATTAGGTAACGCCGTTTTATGGCTCTTGGTTGGAAGTTATGTTCGGATTTCTTATACCAACGATATGAAAGGTAAACGAATACCAGTGTTGAGGCAATTCCGGTGAAAAGCCAACCAGCAAAGCCATGTATTAGGGTAGAGAAAACTTCTTTGGGGTACGCAAGGTACTCAAAGAACAATCGGTTTGGGCGCGTATCATACTGTGCTAAGAATGCGGGTGTTGAAATTTCCATAAACCACAACACTAATGCACAAATAAAAAACCAGACTGTCCATAATCGCCGCCACCACCGCTGAGCTATCGATTTGTGTAAAACCACACTTAATGGCGACAATACTAATAATGGAATCAGTGTAAAGTATCCTACTTGAATTAAGTCTGCACGTACGCCAAGTACAATAAAGTCGAGCCAGTTAATGGCGCTGTCAACGCGCTCTGCATAGAGTCCAGCAAGTAATAAACGACAGCAGGTTAACAGCGCCAAAGTGGCTCCTGCGAAATAGGCTACTGGTTTAAACAGTGCCAGAGTTTGCCATAAGGTATTGTTAGACGTTGCTGCCCGCATAGATGTTAGCTCTTCTTTTTACTGACTACGTGAAGAAACTAACAGGCATTTCTTAAGTAAAGCTTAAGACTGCTTTAATAAACTGTGCCGAGTATTTTAAATCAGGGACCAGGAGAGGATAAACAATGAAGCCAGCCTATACCGGTATGACTCGAATTTGGAAAGCGACGTTTAACTCACTCCGAGGGATAAAAACTGCCTGGCGTTATGAAGCCGCGTTTCGACAGGAAGCTCTTATGTGTGCTGCTCTAATACCGGTTGCATTGCTCGTTGAAGCGTCGGTTGCAGAGCGCCTGCTACTCATTATGAGCTTATTTGTTTTAGTCATTACCGAGCTACTTAATTCGGCTGTAGAAGCGGTTGTTGATCGTATTGGTGCTGAGTTTCACGAGTTGAGTGGTCGTGCAAAAGACATAGCGTCAGCTGCGGTATTCTTTGCGTTGCTGCTGTTAATAGTCACCTGGATCAGTATTTTGTTTTTCTAATTTTCTAAAAAAATTGGAACTTTTAACCAAACGCTTAAGCCATGATTTCTGACTGCAACTTAAGCTTTCCTTAAGTCTTTATTTATAAAGTGACAGCATCGAAGCTGTTTCAGCCGTAGGGGCTGACTTAAGGAGTAAACATATGCGTCACTGCTGGATATTACCGGAGCATCCGTTACGTGAGCAGGTTGAATCATTTATTTGTGAACGTTACTGGCTTAACTTCAATGCCTGTCTACGCTCTTTGCCGCGTTTACTTATCGCTGTATTCGATGACGCTAAGCTGATTGCTGCCTGCGGAGTTCAGTTGGCTGACGAACAACCGCTATTTTCGCAAACGTATTTAACCAAACCTATTACTGGTTACCAGGTGAATTCCAGATCTCTGCCGCCCCCGGAACGCCTGGCCGAAGTTGGGTCAATGGCGGCATTAGATCCAAGTTACTTACCCTTATTATTTCGTGCGGTAGTTAGGCTTCTGAACTCGCATAACCGAACGGCTGTGATATTTACCGCCACTCGAGCGCTGCAAAAGTACTTTAGTCGTTTGGGTATTGCATTAACAGCATTAGAAACCGCGCAACAAAGCGCGTTACCTGAGTCAACACGTGACCTCTGGGGGAATTACTATCAGCATCAGCCGGTGGTGTTGGCCGGGTGGTTAGAGCAAGGCTGCGTTTTTGAGCAACTTATTACGACACAAGAATCAAATCATGTCTCTGTTCGCGAGGTTGCCTTATGAATGCTTTGTTCGAACGAATTCAGCAGCACGCATTAACTGCTCCTGATGCAATTGCACTGTCCTCTGAACAGCAAAAGCTGAGTTACCAAGCGCTTGTAGACGCGGTTTATAAACGAGTTGAGCAACTTAAACAGCAACCTCAGAGAATCTTTCTTTTACAAAACCCAGACTCTATTGCGTGGGTGATTGAAGACTTAGCGCTCATGCTGGCTAATAAGGTTTGCATACCGGTACCGCCATTTTTCAGTCAGCAACAGCAGGCCTACTTACAGAAAAAGGTAAGTGATAACAAACCGCTTCCGTCTGGAACATCAAAAGTTACTTTTACCTCAGGTAGTACCGGCGAACCCAAAGGTGTCTGCTTATCTGTCGAAAACCAACTGAACACGGTTGCTGCTTTGGCTGAGCGTGTTGCTGAGGTTAGTGTCTATCGCCACATGGTTATTATGCCGTTATCTATTCTTCTGGAGAATATTGCGGGTGTTTATCTGGCATTGTGGCTAGGAGCAGAAGTTCTGCTTTTTAAAGGCGAAACACTAGGGCTGAAAGGCTCGTCCTCAATACACGCTAATACGTTCTTTTCAGCATTATCTCACTATCAACCCGATAGCTTAATTCTCACGCCGGCGTTGCTTAATGCTCTTGTCGAAGGAACTAAACGCAGGGCTATTGATGCGAAACAGTTCAAGTTACTCGCCGTCGGTGGTGCTCGTCTGAGTTCAACCTTGGAACGACAAGCATTGGCGTTGGGGCTGCCTGTTGTTCAGGGGTATGGGTTATCTGAATTCAGTTCGGTGGTTGCGCTGAATGCGCCCGCTGCGGTCGTGCCAGGAACGGTTGGACACCCTCTGAACCATGCCGTTGTCACAATACGCGATGGTGGTGTGGTCGTCAGAGGAAATACCATGCTGGGTTATTGGGACAGCCCTGACAGCTGGTTTCCGAGCGAGGTTAACACGGGCGATTTAGGGCAGTTTGATGAAGACGGGCGATTAATCATTTTAGGGCGACGAAAGCACATCATTGTGAATGCCTATGGCCGTAATATTGACCCTGAGTGGTTAGAGGCAGAGCTGTGCAGTCAGCTATCTATTCACCAAGCGGCAGTATTTGGCGATGAAGAAATACCGCTGACAGCGTTGGTGGTGCTAACGAGTCCTTCAACAGCTGAGCAGGTTAGCTCGGTTATTTATCAGGTCAACCAACAGCTCCCGGACTACGCGCGTATCCAACGTTATGTTGTTTTGAAAGAACCTTTCACCGTCAGCAACGGTTTGTTAACCGGCACCGGGCGCTTACGACGTCTCGCTATCAAAGACGCTTATCGGGTTGATATTGACCCTACAACTTATTCATCTGCTAACGAGGTATACGATGATGTTCTTTAATACTTTATGCGAACAAACCCAAAACGAACAACGCTATTTACTGAGCGCGCCTGCCATTCAACAAGCGTTGCAGGGTGAGATAACCATAGAAAGATATCGTGCTTTTTTAACTCAGGCTTACCACCATGTTAAGCACACCACGCCATTATTAATGCGCTGTGGCAGCAAGCTGTCGTTTCGGGATGAGTGGCTGCGTAAAGCAGTCATCGAGTATATCAATGAAGAATACGGCCATGAACGCTGGATACTTAATGATATTAAGGCGGCTGGCGGTGACGTTGAAGTCGCGCAGTCGAGTGAACCACATACGTCAACCCAGGCGATGGTATCACTGGTTTATCAAGCTATCGACAATGAGCACCCTGCGGCATTTTTCGGCATGGCGCATGTGCTGGAAGGCACTAGCGTTAAGCTGGCAACGCAGGCTGCGGGAAAAATAAAAGACGCACTGCAACTACCGGATTCTGCGTTCAGCTACTTACTGTCGCACGGTGACTTAGACCAGGAGCATGTGCAGTTTTTTGAACAGCTGATGAACCAAGTGACCGATGAACAAGCTAAGGAAGTCATTGTGCGTACAGCGAAGCATGTTTATCGGCTTTACGGTGACATGTTTCGCGCTCTTCCTGAACTGGCAGGAGAGCCGCTATGAGTCAGTTTAACTGGCAACAGCAAACTATTGTACTAACCGGTGCGGCGGGTGGGCTTGGTCAATCCCTTGCCGAAGCACTGAGTCAACGAGGGGCCAGGCTTATTATGGTAGGGCGCACCAGTGGCACGCTTGACGCTCTGGCAAAGCGGCTTAATCAGACGCCATTTTTGGCTGATTTAACTCAACAGAGTGAACGTGCGCGGCTGCTTAAATTTATAACAGAGCAGGGCGCAGCGGTAACCGGATTAATTAACAATGCCGCAGTCACTCATGAAGGCCTGTTCGGTAATGCTACTGCCGATGATATTGAGCGTGTCATTACTACGAACTTAATGGTGCCCATTGCATTGACTCATGATTTTCTGCCGGTGTTAAGCGCAAATAAAGGGTGGGTTTTAAATGTCGGCTCGGTATTCGGTGCTATCGGTTTTCCGGGGCAAGGCCTTTACTGTGCCAGCAAATTCGGCTTGCGAGGCTTTAGCGAAGCGTTGAATAGGGAGTTGCTGAACAGCGATATTCATGTGATGTACGCAGCCCCACGTGCCATTAAGACCTCACTGAATAATGGTTTGATTAGCCGGTTAAATACAACACTTAAAACCAAACAGGATGCTCCGCAGCGGGTTGCGCAGCAGCTTGCCACGCAAATAGAGAACCGTTCGTGGTTGCGAACACTCGGATGGCCGGAGCGGCTATTCGTTCGCCTAAACGGGCTGTGGCCTGAACAGGTAGGACGGAGTTTGAAAAAAGCACGAGATACTTTATATCAATTACTTGAGGAATACCGCGATGAAAAGCACTAAATTATACGCATTTGTTCTAATCGGTTTATTGGGGCTGCCAGCGTTATCGGCTGAATTTAATAGCAGCGATAACAGCCAGCAACGCTTGCATGACCTTCAACAGCGCTGGGCAACGGTGAACTACCAATTAGAAAGTGACAAACAAAAGCAAGAGTTTGAAGCGCTTGTCGCAGATGCTCAGCAGTGGGTTGAGCAAGAACCTGAGTCCGCCCCCGCACACATTTGGTTGGGTATTATTAAAAGCACTTACGCAGGTGCAAAAGGTGGGTTAGGAGCGCTGAGTCTGGCGAAAGAGTCGAAAAAGTCGCTGGAGAAAGCGCTTGAGTTAGATCCGAATGCGCTCGATGGTTCAGCTTATGCCTCTCTGGGTACCTTGTATTACAAAGTCCCGGGTTGGCCGTTCGGATTTGGTGACGATGATAAGGCACAGCAACTGCTTGAAAAAGCCTTAACAATTAACCCTGATGGCATTGACCCTAACTACTTTTACGCGGATTATTGGTTTGAGCAGGGCAATTACGCAAAAGCAGAGCATTACGCTCAAAAAGCATTAAAAGCGGCTCCCAGACCTGAACGACCATTAGCGGATGAAGCGCGTCGTGCAGAGGTGAATCAGTTGTTGGCTAAAATACAGCGCGAACAATAAATAGTAAGGATGTTGGCTACATGGATCTATTGTTGGTCGAAGATGATGCAATGCTCGGACAAGCCGTTGAACTTGGTTTGTCCGAGCGGCAATTTAATGTGCAATGGGTTCGTACTGGTGCGGCAGCGATTAGTGAGAGTCAGCGAGTTAATTATGATGTCGTTGTCCTTGACCTGGGGCTGCCGGATTTAGATGGTAGTCGCGTATTGTCCTCCTTGCGTAAAAAAGGACAAGTGCTGCCGATATTAGTGCTGACAGCGAGAGACGACAGCTCAGAAACTGTGAAGCTGCTGGATCTTGGTGCTGATGATTACATGATAAAGCCTTTTGATATGAACGAGCTTGCAGCGAGACTGCGCGCTTTAGTAAGGCGTCAACGAGGGTATGCGACACCAGAGTTGAGTTGTGGGCCTATCAGCCTGGATGAGTTAAATTTTCAGGTGCTTGTTAATCAACAGCCAGTGAACTTGTCGAAACGTGAGTTTGAGTTATTGCGTGCAATGATGGCTGCGCCGGAACGGGTTCATAGTCGAGATAAGTTAGAGCAAATCGTTTTTCGTAATGAGCAGCAGGTAGAGAGTAATGCGTTGGAAGTGCATGTCCACAACTTGCGCAAAAAGCTTGGCAATAAGGAGTGGATTCAGACCATTCGCGGCGTGGGGTATCGTTTAGCATGTGGCTAAATAGCAGAGTAAAAACGAAACTCAACTCGATACGTCGGCGAATCCTTGTCGCTGTCTCTGCGGTTTATTTGTTAAGCGCGACGGTATCTGCCATATGGATTTACGCAGAAATAAGTCACGAGGTTGATGAGCTATTTGATGCAGAGATGGTTCAGCAGGCAAAAACGCTATTGGCATTATTACCCCGCGATGGAGCTGTCGTATCGCGTGACATAACGATTAGTCGTATAAATGCGCATTCATATGAAGACAAACTCTCCTATCGTATCGAGACGATTGACGGTAAGCGCATAATGCAAACGGAAGGATCTTTGGACCCCTCTGTTATCCCTTTTAAAGAGGGCTTCTCAGTTAAGACGGTAGATAATGAGCTTTGGCATAGCTTCGGTTTGAGTTCGCCGGCTAGAGATTATCGCATTCTTCTCTTGCAGCAAGATGAATTTCGTTCTGAAATACGCGGTGATCTGACGACCGACATGGTTGTGCCCATTTTAACCTTATTGCCATTAATGTTGTGGTTAGGTTGGTGGACCATAAACCAAAACTTTGCCAGCTTCAGAAGGCTGGCAGAAGCACTTAGGCGCAAGCGATCAGACGATTATAGGCCGTTCGTTGAGTCGAATGATACTGAGGAAGTGTCGTTGGTGAAAGGCGCGTTAAATCATTATCTGACGCGTATTGAGCAAACATTTTTGCGCGAAAAGCAGTTTTCTGCGGATGCCGCGCATGAGCTCAGAACGCCACTGGCCAGCCTGAAAGCGCAGTTGCAGAATCAGTGGCAAAAAGCTTCAACTCAGCAGCAAAAAGAAGAGCTGGAATCGCTGTTAGCCAGTACGGATAGGTTAGTAAGTCTGGTCGAAAGTCTACTTTTACTCTCCAAGACGGAGCTACCGCCGCAGCATTGGAAGCAGGTCAATGCTGCCGCTATTCTTCGACAAGTCATTTCGGATTATTACCAGTGGGCTGATTCGCGGCGGTTAGTGATGGATGTGAATCTTCCCGACACCGTCTTATGGCGCTCAGAAGAGCGTTATCTAACGATGTTATTCAGTAACCTTGTTGATAATGCGATTAAATATGCAGCACCTCAATCGTCGATTGACATTCAATGCCATGGCTCTTCATTTACGATACGCAATCGTATCGAAAAATCTCACCATGTTGACGCTAAGCGGCTGACCGAGCGTTTTTATCGTGGTGGGCAGTTGAGAGAAGAAGGCGCAGGGTTAGGTCTGAGTATTGTCAGTAATTTAGCCAAACAGTTAGGGTTAAAGTTGACTCTTGCTCTTGAAGACGATTGGTTTGTTGCAAAAGTTGAGGCTGATCAAGCATTGCTTGAAAAGCCTGTAATCTCCAGAAAGCCTTAATGTTGGCTTAATATTGTCCTGTTACTCTGAAGTTAATGACTAGAAGGAGTAACATTATGGATAGGCATTATTCACCATTATCGCGCATATTGCACTGGCTAGGCGCCATGGCAGTTATTGTCATGCTGACACTCGGGTTTATGATGTTTTTTGCCGACTCCCGGGAGGTAAAACAATTTTCTGAAGCTGCCCACATTGGTGTTGGCTTTTTTGCCTTCTTATTAATAGGCTGGCGCAGTGTATTACGACTGTATCAGGGGTTCCCTGAGCCGGCCCACACTTCCACAGAAAGGGTTGCCAGATACCTTCATTACGCTCTGCTATTAACAATGCTGGTTTTAATTGTAACGGGACCACTGTATTTATTTACTGAAAATGATCCACTGTCAGTTTTTGGTTGGTTTGCCGTATCATTTGACTTAAGAGTTCTCGAATGGATTCATGAGCCTGCAGAGGAAGTGCACAAGGTGCTGGGTACTTATATACTGCCGTTTCTATTGATATTACATATTGGTGGCGGGGTTCGCCACTTCTATAAACACCGTGCTTAACTCGCGTTACTTTTCACGAGTTAAGCCGTTATCAGTAGTAAGAAGGCTATCACTTTAACGCTGAGATATTTTCAGCCGTTAATTCAATAATGCGTTGTCGTGCTTCTGGAGAGGTCCAGGCGTTATGCGGCGTTACAATGAGGTTCAAGGGCTCATTTAACGCATCTAGCAACGGATGACCGTCTTTTGGCGGCTCTTGCGGAAGAACATCCGTTGCATAGCCGCCAATTTGGCCTTTCCGTAATGCGTCCAGCACGTCGTGCTCGTTAGCAACGCCACCCCGGGCATTATTAATGACTAACGTGTGAGGCCGGCAATGCTTGATATTCTGGCGGTTAAGCAAGCCTTTTGTTTCGTCGGTTAGCGGACAATGAAATGAAATAACGTCGGCTTCAGGCAAGAGTTCATCAAAACTTGGGCGCGAGTCGTCTGTTTTACCCGGTCGTGCGGTAAAGGTCACGCGCATACCCAATGCTTCAGCCTGTTTTTTTACCGCTTGCCCAAGCTCACCCGAGCCGACAATAATCAGACGCTTGCCCTCAAGTTGAAACGTTGGCGGATCAAGCAGAGTAAATAAAGGGGACTTTTGCCAGTCGCCAGCGGCCATACGCTTTTGCATAACCGGCATCTTTGTTGCCAACGACAGCATCATCATTAATGTGTGCTGAACCACACTGGGCGTTCCGTAGGCTTCGACATTTTTAACGGGAATACCAAGCTTTTCAGCAGCCTTTAAGTCGATATTATTCATGCCTGTGGCAAGCACACAAACGAGCTTTAACTTCTCTGCCTTCTTTAAAGAAGTCTCGTTCAGCACCACTTTGTTGGTAATAACGACATCGGCATTTTGAATACGTTCATCGACTTGATTAGGCGAGGTGAGAGGGTAGCAAACGAGCTCGCCGACTTGATTTTTAATAGGGGATAAGTCAACGCCTTCACCCAAACTATCGCTATCTAAAATCACTGCTTTCATGGCATCGCTCCGTTAAATCAAGCAAAGTTTTTAATGAACAACCCGTAGCTTATCACTAAAAACTAAAATATACAGTCGACACCATATTTATAACAATTAGTTATTAGTATACTATTGGCGCGGCTTTTTTGAGGGCTTCACGGATAACCTCGAAATACCGTTTTTAGTATTTAATAATTAAGGAAAATAAATGTTTAAAATTGGAAAGTTGATTGCGTTAGCCGTTGCGAGTTTCTATTTGTCGGGCTGTACCTCGATAATGACGGCTGAGCAAGCGGCTCCTGCCGTAAATACACCGAATGAACTTGAGTCGGTTTCAATAGCTGTGGTTGATAAGCGAGAATATGTTTTGAATAACGATAAAGCGCCAAGCTTTGAAGGGCTTTTGCGTTCAAGTTTTGGAATTCCTTACTCGCAGTACACCTACAACCGACAGCCCATGTCTGAATACTTAACAGATCGGTTAGTTGCAGGGTTTAAAAAGCAGGGTGTAAAAGCCGAGGCTTATCTGACCTCTCATTCAATGAGCGTTGGCAGTATTAAAGAAGCACTGGCAAAGCAAGAGCGACCATCAGTTATTATTGCTCTGAATGAGTGGAAATACGACTACCACGCCTTTTCCGATAGCTCCTGGTACGACGTGGACGTTATTGTTCTCGGAAAAAACGGCGAAGAGAAAACCAATCGAAGCTTTAAAGGCGAGAATGATGTAGGTAACGGGCTTATTTCAAATGAAATGCAGAGCATCTATAAGCATCGTTTTGAGTCAATTTTTTTAGACGACTCTATTCAGAAAGCCCTAATGCAATAAGTTTTTCTGGCACCAATGAGGAAGAAATATTAAGCTTTCTTCCTCAATTCAAATAAACTGATATTGTCTTTGGGAAGCTCGTAATTCATAGCAGTACGTCCTTGATTGAGCAGTTTAGTTTTATGTCAGCTATCTCGTCAGCTCGAGTCTTACCCAGCGTTAATAAGGCTATAGGCTGGTTATTTTGGTAGGCCTGTCGTGCAAAACGGTAACCTGAAAACACCATAAGTGAGGTTCCGATAGCGAGCAGGCCATTACTGTTCTTTAATGCGTTTTGGGCTTCTTCGACGCGTGGTCGGGGAACGTTATCACCAAAGTAGACAACATCGGGTTTAAGAATTCCGCCACAGCTCATGCAGTTGGCGACGTTAAACTGTTCAAAATCAGCTTCTAAATCTGCATCTCCGTCCGGTGCGGCGGTCGCTTCAAGCGCAGCAAAATCTGGGTTCATTTTCAGGCTGCGTTCGTGCATCTCCAGTCTTGGAGTAACCTGCTGGCAGCTCATACAGACCATGTCATTGGCGTACCCATGCAAATTAATTACGTTGTTCGCGCCGGCCTTTTGGTGCAGACCATCAACATTTTGCGTAATAATATGGCTAATGAGCTTCTGCTGTTGCAACTGGGTAATAGCGTGGTGCGCGGAATTAGGTTGAGCGTGGTATAGAACTGGCCAGCCAAACAAACTGCGCGCCCAGTACCTTTTACGAACAGCTTCGCTGCGCATGTAGTCCTGATGCTGAACCGGAGGTGTCCGTTTCCACTCGCCGTCACTATCTCTATAGTCAGGAATGCCAGAGTCGGTACTTATACCGGCACCTGTAATGATAGTGACCGGTGCATTCCGATGCAGAAACTCCATCAGAGCTTCGCGAGCCTGGGCAGGGTCAGTTATTGTCATAGTAATGAATATCTACAGGTTACAACTTTACCCTAAAGTTACCACTGCTGAGTACCAAGGTGAAACGCTTAGTAAAGAATCCGCAAATCTTATTAGCGTCTATACTAAAGCATGCTAGTTTTCAGGCATTAACCACTTAAAGGAGTAATGGTATGAAAAAATTAGTTTTGGCTATGACAATGTCATCGTTAGCGCTTGTGGGCTGTGAAAATATGAGTAACACCCAAAAAGGTGCTTCGATAGGTGCTGTGACGGGTGCCTTGCTTGGTAAAGGAACGGGTGATCACGATAAAAGCCGCTATGTCTGGGGGGCTGCTGTTGGCGCACTGGCAGGTGGAGCTATTGGTTCATATATGGATAAGCAGGAAGAAGAATTCAGGGAAGAGCTGGCCGACAGTGGCGTGAAGGTAATACGCGATGGCGACAACCTTCGTTTGCAACTGCCAAGCAATATTACGTTTGCCACAGGCAGTGCGAACATTTCTCAAAGCTTTAATCCGGTACTGGACGATGTTGCCCGGGTTCTGCAAAAGTATGAGAAAACCACCATGCTGATTGAAGGCCATACCGACAGCACAGGATCCGCAGAATATAACCAGCAATTGTCGTTAAACCGTGCTAAAGCTGTACGCAATCACTTAGTTGGAAGTGGCGTGGACTCGCGCCGTGTGACAACAGAAGGTTACGGCGAGAGTATGCCAGTTGCGGACAACGATACAGAGAGCGGTCGTCAATTAAACCGTCGTGTTGAATTACGCATTGTCCCCAATACCAAATAGGCCTGCGCGTTAAGAGTTAACGCTGAAACTCCAGAAGTTGATTGTTTGCCGGCATAGTATGGGTGTTTTTCAAATGAAACCCATGCTGGCTGGCAAGCTTTGCAATCCATTGTTTATCACGTATTCCCATTTGGCTGTCACGAGTACGCAAAGACTGATCAAACGCACGGTTGCTGTCACTGGTGAAATGCCCGTTGTCATTAAACGGTCCGTAAATACATAAAAGCTTTACTGATTTAAGTTTGTCCCCTAAGTGATTAAACAGCGCTTCGACACCCTCTTTGGGCATAATGTGACAAGTATTTGCGGTAAATAAGGCATCGAACTGTCCATCAGGTGCAGACTGAAACACATCGAACTCAACCGGCAAAGGCTGACCTGATACCCCTTCTTTTTCAATTCTGGCTTTTACCCCCGGTAAATACTCCGGTTGGTCACTTGCCTGCCATTCTAAATGAGAGAGTTTTTTGGCGAAGTAGACGGCATGTTGCCCTGTACCGCTGCCAACTTCTAAAACTTGTGACGCATTAGCAAAAGCGACTTCCAGAACCCCAAGTATTGGGTCTTTATTGTTTTCACAGGCTTGTGAGAAAGGGAGTTCCATAAAATATCACCGAGTTGTCTTCTTAGTGTCGAATAATTTAAGAGAGAATTAATAGGGTTTTACATCCAGGACTTTCTCAAGGCTTCTACCTGATACAGACAGGTGTCTATGTATTTCTCTCCAGTTGCCCTTTTAATGAATGGCAGTGTCTGACCTCCGCAAGCCAGTACCAGCCTGACGGAACACAATTGAAAGCGCCTCATAAACCAGCTTTGATGCAATTGAGTTTGTTGCACTTTATGAATTGGGAAGCATCGGTAATTGACGCCAATGAGTCCTTTCCTTATGTAGATAAACTGCTCGTCCATGGCGTAACCCCATCTTTTCCAACTGAGTATGACGAGGCCGGTGGTTAAGATAAAAAGTCCGCCAGCGGCGACTGAAAGCTCTGCCTGGTCAAAGTAAATGAAAGCGATAGCAAGAGGTATTAGTAACCAGAAGGCAATAAGCGTGTTTCTGATGGCCAGACGTTTGCTAACCGGATGGTAGTTGATGGCGCTTAGTTTATTTTCGGGCCAGGCATCGCTTGCTAAATCGTCAGCTTCGCTCAGGGTGACAGAAGGCACCATGATTTTCCCACCGGATGCTCCTGCGGATTGACGATCAAGGCTCGCACCTAGCTGTTCAAACTTTAAGTTAACTCTTTGGAGTATGCGGTCAAGCCAATTCTGTTGGTAAACAATCATCTGGAGACGGGATAACTTCATGACAACTTCATGGCGAGTAAAAAAGCCGTTACGACGAATGTAGCGATCATTGCTCCGGGTTAACTTGAAGTCATAGAAAGTAATGACTGAACCTAAGACGGAAATTAACGCCATAAAAGCAATCACTACAAAAGCGATTGACAGAAAGAACAGCACGTATTGCCAAAAAGCATACTGGGAGGAAGCCATTAAAGCATCAACATCGACCCCGAGGTTTTCTATACCCGCAATAAACTTCTCTGAGAGGGAATTAAAGAAAGGAGCTAAAGCACCTAACACAATCCAAATTCGGTTGCTGGCAAGCCCGTGGATAACTAAGTCCTGAACTGAGCGAGAGTTTAAAAGTTGCTCTTGTTCTGTCTCAGTGCTTTCAGTTTCTGCACTAGAGGCCTGCTCCGTTTTGTGGGAGAGGATTTCCTGCTTAAGAGACTCCGCAACACCTTTCGATAATGCAATGATCTTTGCTTCGAGCTTACTTGAGCCTGCCGTATCCAACAGCATACATACGTGGTTACTAGGCCGGTAAAAAATAGGCTGTTCGAAGCGAACATTTTGGATACGTTCAAAAGGTAGGTCGATATGGTTCTTTTGAAAGACGCCCGAATGAATTTGTACGCGTCCGTCAGTTAATCGGTATTGATAGAAATAGAATTTTAGCAGGGCACTTATTGCAACAAACAGCAGTAATGCCGCCAGCCCAGAAATAATCGCTAAACCATTCTCAGAAAATTGATTATAGCCAACAAGAATAGCCGGTAATAAGTAAATAAGATTGTTGCCAACGTCTTTTACGAACTGCACTGCAAAGTAAATAATCGCGACTGGCGATAGTTTTAGCCATTGACCTTGATAATTAGTCATTTTCAGCAATATCACTATGAGTTAATACGTAGGATCTGAGTTCTCGCGCTTTTTCGTCCGGTAAACCGGGTATTGCAAAGGTATGCATGGTACCGCCGGCGCTAAAAATCTCCAGAGTGGATAAACCAAAGTGCCGGTCAATAGGCCCATGCTTTAACTCTACATGCTGTATACGCAAAACGGGTTGACTGACAACAGACTTAAAAATGACTCCGCTACGGTAACTGAAGTCATGCTCACGTAGAGCATAGCCTTTGTTTTTATCAGCAATAATGCCGTAAGCGGAAGTCAATAAGCCAAAAATGCCAGCGGCTAGCTGAAGCTGTGGTAAGTAAAGTTCAAGAGTTTTTGGGAGAACAAACCAAGGTTGCCAGTAAAGGCTCAAGAGAGCGCTAACCACAATTAACCAAAAGGTTAAGCGGCACATTAAATTGACTTTCATGTACATTGGGCTTAGCGGAGTAAACGCCTGCGAGCTTACCTTCGGAAGGTTGTCAGGTAATATTGGTTGATTGCTAAAAGTATCGTCTAGCATGATATCGCTTTTGTGATTGTTATTATGTTTTAAAATTAACAGTATTTTTCGACACGTTCTAGTTTCAAGGCAATAAAAAAGCGGCTTAAAAAAGCCGCTTTTATTCAGGGAGTTTTAAAATAAACGATAATTACTGTTCTTCGCGAACCTGAATATCGTTCTCGATGTCTTTGACACCTTTTACGGTAGCAGTCAGATTTTCTGCTGTATCAATATCAGCTTCATTGTCAACAAAGCCTGATAACTGAACAATACCGTTATTTGTTTCAACATTGATGTCCATACTGCTTAGGTTGTCATCTTCAAAGATAACTGCTTTAACCTTTGTAGTGATAACAGCGTCATCAACATATTCGCCAGCGTCTTTCGCTTTTTGCTCAGTGTAGCTTTTTGCTTCTTTAGCTTTTTCTTCCGTTTCCTGCATTGCGCTTTCAGCTTTAGATTCAGCTTTTTCAGTTTCTGCTTCACTACAGCCAGAAAGCGTTAGCATTGAAAGTGCGATTAAACTTGCTGGTAGTGCCGTCTTGAAGTTTTTCATAGATAACCTCCTGTTATTGAAAATCGTTACCACAAACACTATAGCTACATATTTACGACTTTACGGTCATCTTTACAGATGTTTTGCAAAACTGGCTGCAGTCTGTACACCCGTGATAATTCTTAATATTTTTAACGCTGCTCCTGACTTCGACTTACCTTGTTTTTTTGGTTCCATTTTTTGCGGTCTGTCTGATAGTTCCCCTATAAAGAAACCTGTACCAACGGCAAAGCAAAGAGCCGTAGGGGAGGATAATTTGTCACAGGTTGTAGAAACTACCTGACAGGAGCGAACCTTCAACGCCAGCTTGCGATTTTTAAGGTTTTGTTCCAATTGCGCAATTTGATCATCAAGGCTTGAAGTCATAAAGCCTCCATTAAAGATTGCTGCTTGTTTTAGAAAAAAGCAGATTGCGGCTGTTCTGCTTTATACGTCTTATAAGATAAAGCGCAATGGCTAAATGACACGCAGCAACAATAATAAGTGCTGTAGTCAGGGACAGAATGCCGTTACTTACAACAGCAGCTACGGCAGCGGCCACTAGCGCGCCCCAAGCTGACAAAACTAAGCAGCTGGCAATAACGGCAAACGCGACCATGCGAACGAAGCTTTCTCCAGCCCGGCGGGCTTCCATACCTGCAAGCTGGAGCTGTGCTCTAACAACGCCGCGTACTTCACTTTGCAGTGCGCGAACTTGCTGAAGCAACCCTTCGGCTTCGCTCGCTTCCGTTTGATTACGAGCGGTCACTAAATAGCCTACTTAATAGATAGCCACTTGCTGCCGCAATTCCCAAAGACTTAATGGGGTTTTCTTTAACGTAGTCTGTGGCAGTAGAAAGCCATTTCTCCTGCGTGGCCTTAAGTTCATGCCCTTTTTCACCTAAATTGTCAGAGGCATGTTTGGCGGCATCTGCAACTTTATCGATGGTTTCGTGAGCTTTATTGGCTGACTTGTTAACAGCGTCTTCGGTCTTTGCTTGATTGTTACTCATAATACCCTCGTTTTTTGTTGAGAACTCTTATTAAGCAAAGACGCTGATAAGCATATAATCAAGTTTATTTACATCGCTTTACAGAGTATTGATGTTCTTAGCGTTTGATATTGAATGGAGATAAATAAAACCCTATAAAAAGCAGTGTTATTATTATTTTTGATTGAGATCAACATCGTTATTCCCGAGTTTGAATAAACTGAAATTAAGAATTCAAACAAAGGAAATAACCATGAATTTATGGCAAGAGTTTTTCAATGATCCGGTAATATTTTTTTCTTTTAGCGGCTTGGCTATTGTTATTGGGATGTGTGCTTTCTATGCTGTTTTCTTCTATATAAAGATGATTAAGTCAGAGAAAAAGCGTAAACAATAAGCTTAAAGGAGATATATGAAATATATTTTTCAAGTTCGTATTAAGGAAGGTCATACGGCAGAAGAATATGCAGACGCCTGGGTTCGGGCTAGTGAAATTATTCAACAGGCTCCGGGCGCCCGAGGCACAGAGTTACATCGCAAAATTGGTGATGATAAGACCCTAATTGCAATAGCATCGTGGGACAGTAAAGAGCAGCGAGACGCTATGGAAGGTCAGCATAACCAAAAGGTTGCAGAGATTATTCGTAGCGCCGCGCCGTTTTGTGAAATAACGCCATTAGGCGAGTTTGAAGATCCTGAATGGGTTGTGATGCCAGCTAAAAATTAAATTTGCGTTAACCAACCATGTTTGTCTTCAGCTTTACCCCATTGAATGTCGTTCAGCGCTTTGCGCAGCTTCAGTGTCGTCTTTCCTGGGCTTGCATCGCCGACCGGAATTTCCTTTCCTTTATGAATTAAAGTTCCAACAGGCGCCAGTACCGCTGCTGTTCCGGATAGAGCCGCTTCGCTTTCCGGTTTGGCCGCACGTTCAAGTAATTCATCGACGCTCAACTCGCGCTCCGAAACCGTCATGCCCATATCGCGGGCAATAGTCAGAATGGAGTCTCGGGTGACACCGTGTAAGAAACTGCTGTCCAGTGCCTTGGTGATAATTTCGTTGCCGTCAATTAATAAGAAATTAGCTGCTCCGGTTTCCTGTACGTCGCCATTGGGGCAAAATAGAACCTGATCGGCGTTTACAGAAGCACGTGCTTGCAAAATTGGCTGCAATGCACTGGCGTAGTTACCGCCACTTTTCACCATTCCCATATGGGCAGCGCAACGCGAACCATCTTCTTCAAGCAGTAAACGCAGGGTCTGGTCGCCGCTGGCAAAATAGTCACCAACAGGTGAAAGGAGCACATAGAGCATGGATGAGCTGGTCGGGGAGGCCGCTTTACCAATGGCTGCTTCGGTGCCTATATGAGTAGGGCGTATATACATTGAGCCAGGCGGTTTGGGCACGTCGTTGTGAAAATGTTTAACCACATCGGTAATCATTTTCTGCAGGAAGCTTGCATCAAAAGCCGGTAAGGAAAGCAACTGGCTGCTTTGTTGCATACGCTCTATGTTGCGGTCCATTCTAAAGAGGTTTATTGAACCATTTTCATGGCGAAACGCTTTTAACCCCTCAAAACAGGTGCTCGCATAGTGCAGAACATGAGCACCGGGGTGTAATTGTATGCTGTCAGAGGAGACTAGCTCAGGCGAACTCCAGTTTGAGTTTTCGAAAGTTGCCAAAGTCATTTGCGGCATAAATACAGTGCCAAAAGCTGCCATAAAGTTATCCTGCTTGGGTAAATAGTTGCGCCGTAATATACCATAATTTTTAACATTTGGATGACTCTGCCGATTTGCTTCTTGTTAGGCATGCTCGTACATTGAAGTATCTATACGTAGAAACAGGTGAGCAATTAATGAATAAGACACTAAAAATAACTTTAGCTAGTGGGTTATTGGCCACAGCGGTGACACAGGCAGAGGAAACAGACACGACATTAAGTGCCTATGCTGCCGGGTATACCGCAGGCTTTACTTGCAGTGCGATCTTTAATGGCGATAAGTCCATGGAGCAAATTCGAGAGCATGAGTTAAGTGGCATTTATTCGTTAATTGCTGATCGCGTGGCACAAATGGAGCCCAGAGTTGATGAACAAAACCACTGGGTACGAGTGCCATATGATAACGGTAACCGCGAGCGGATATCTGTCTGGCGACCGAAGCTCGGTTGTGTCGATTTGCCGGTTGGCGCAAGTGTTGATGACGTAAAATTTGTTGCTGATCCTTTCAGTGGTCATAAGAAGGCCGGAAAAGACAACGGCCAGCCCTGGAAGCAAAAGGCTGAGGTTAATTCAGTCAGTAGTAATGCTCAATTAGAGTCAGTTCTGCAACAGGCATTTACCAAAAAGTACGGCTCTGGGGCTCGCACTTCTGCTGTTTTAATTGCGACGCCTGATGAAATTATTGCAGAACGTTATATCGAGGGTTTTACACCTGAAACCGCGCAGCGCACCTGGTCAGTTGCAAAAAGTATTGGTGCCAGTGTTATCGGAGCGGCAGTTCAGCAAGACAAGATAAAGCCAGATGAAGCTGCCGGTATTTCAAATTGGTCGCACCCGCTTGATCCCCGCCGGCATATTACACTGGAAAACTTATTGCATATGGCGTCCGGTCTGGACAGCAATAAAGCGGGCAACCGCACCGACCGCGTTTATATGGGGGGAGGGTTAGTCAGTGATACTGCCACTGAAACGGCACTTGAAGTGGCTCCGGGCAGTCGCTGGAAGTACGCGAATAATGACACTATGTTGGCTTTAAGAGCCCTGCATGAGCGCTTTGACAGCACAGAAGAGTATCTGAAGTTTCCGTATAAGGCACTGCTGGAAAAAGTAGGAATGAATCATACCTTTGCCGAAACCGACTGGCGTGGCGATTTTATTTTATCGTCGCAGGTGTGGACCACGTCTCGTGATTTAGCTCGTCTGGGTGTTTTGCATTTGCAACAGGGTCAATGGCAGGGCGAGCAAATTTTACCCGAAGGCTGGCTTGAATATATCAGTATGCCGGCACCGGCTCAGCCGCCGGAGAACTCCCCCGGATACGGAGCACAATGGTGGCTTTATAACGAACGTTTCCCTGAATTACCCGATGACACTATTGCGGCGCGAGGAAACCGGGGACAATTTTTGGTGGTTATTCCGTCAGAGAATTTAGTGGTTGTTCGTCGTGGTTATGATATTGCCGGAGAGCCAGGGTTTAACGAGCATGACTTTGTACGAGATGTACTGAAAGCACTATAAAAACTCCTTCGGGGGAAGCTGAATAATGATAGACTGCTTCCCCCAGCCTGACGGACAGAGAGCTTACTTATGAGCGAAGAACAGCAAGTCATTCAAAGCGAACACACACAAAATTACAGCGTTGACGGTAAAACCGTAGAAATTGATATTTACCGCACTGAAGACAGTGGCTGGATTTTGGAGATTGTCGATGAGAATAACAACTCGACGCTTTGGGAAGATGAATTTGAAAAGGATAATGATGCCCTGGTAGAAGCGTTGGACGCTCTAAAAGAGGAAGGTATTGATAACTTCATAGAACCCGCAAAGTAAAATGATCAGAGTTTCACAGCGCATTGAATTTGCAGAGCACGAAATAGAGTGGCAGTTCATCCGCTCTAGCGGTGCGGGAGGCCAGAACGTCAATAAAGTCGCTACTGCGGCTCAACTCATTTTTGATATTCAGGCCTCTTCGTTACCGGACTTCTACAAGCAGCGCTTGCTAAAAAAGTCAGACCATCGCATTACCCAAAGTGGCAAGGTCATAATTAAGTGTCAGGAGACACGGAGTCAGGCCCGTAACCGAGAGCTGGCGCTGGAGCAGTTGATTGAATTAATTCGCAGCGTTGCACAGGTTCAAAAGAAGCGTATTCCCACAAAGCCCAGTCGCTCTGCCAAAGAAAGGCGGCTGACGAGTAAAAAGCAGCAAGGTTATAAAAAAGCGCTTCGGAAAAAAGAATTTTAATTTCCAAACTTTTGTAACGAACCTGAGCAATTTATTCGGGCACACTCAAGTATGAGCTGCTTGAGTTCGCATTGACTGCAGTAATCGCAGCAACGGATGTCGCTGGCGACTAATTTTTTTTCCAGTAATAATTTCTTAAGTTGTTCTTTACTCACTGAAACTTGTAAGCGATTAGGTTTTTTCCTGCGCATAGCCGTGCTCCTCAAGTTGTTGTAAACAGTGCCCAAGACAACGAGAATGCTGACAGCCAGTAATAAGCAATTGATGACAGTAGTGGCAAAGGTCAGCTAATGATTTTGAGTTGGTGTTATTTAACCATTGGGTGAGTTGTTTGGTACTGTTCTGTTGAAATTCGTATGCTGGCAGTTGCTGATGACGCCGAATATAAGTCGCTATTAATAAAATGGAGCTGGTTGTGTAGCTTTGAACTGCGTTAGCGGCAAGTACTGGCTCGTTAAATACCTGTTTTGCTGACTCGCGTGCCCGTTTAAGGTAAGCAGCCGCAGACTCATAGTCTTTGCTGTTGAGGAGTGAACTTGCAGTCTTTAACTGTTCCTGACTATTAAAATAGTCTTTATAGGTGTTTGTCATTTTGGATCCTTTGCTCGGCTTTAGTTAAATAAGCTAACGCAAATGATAATGGTTCGCAATAAGTTATTTGTAAACGATCGTAATTAAAAAATAATGCGTATAAGTAACTTACAAAACAAGAAACCTGGAGCTTCAATGAAAACTTACAAGCAGCAAGATCTTGCAAACATGGACGATACAGAGAGAGCGCGTTTTGTTAATTGTTTGTCCGGGTTTAAAAGTGCGAATGTGGTAGGCACCCGTGACAGGCATCAACAGAATAACTTAGCAATGATAAGCTCCGTGGTGCACTTAGGAAGTAATCCTCCGTTGCTTGGCTTTGTTATGCGCCCTAAATCGGCCACCCGCCACACCTGGGAAAATATTGAAGAGAGTGGTGTTTACACCATTAATCAGGTGAGTGAAGAGTTTTTCCAGAAAGCTCACCAGACATCAGCACGGTACGACCGGGAAGTTTCAGAGTTTGAAGCCTGTGGTCTTACACCAGAATTTGAAGACGGTTTTCATGCCCCACATGTTGCTGAAAGTGCCTTGCGAATTGGCATGCAACTGGTGGAGGTTATCCCTATACAGCATAACGACACGGCATTAATCGTAGGTGAAATTCGGTGGGTCGAAGTTAAGGAAAAGGCGGTGAAAAGTGACGGTTATATTGATATTGAATCTTTAGGGACCATGGCCATTTCGGGTCTGGATGGCTATCACAGTACTCAACGGGCGGCGCGTTTATCTTATGCCAAGCCCGATAAGAAACTAGAAGAACTGGATGTCGAGGGGCGCTCTAAAGACTCATAATGTCAGGTACTTTACGGCTGTGCTTCTTGGTTATCCAAAACAGCAGTAAACCGACAATAGACAGTGCACAGCCGACCCAGCCTGTGCCTTGCCAACTGAGAGGGGAAATAATGGCCAGCCCGCCCAGCCAGGCCCCTAAGGCATTTGCGGCGTTGAAAGCTGAATGGTTCAATGACGCCGCCAGAGTCTGTGCTTCACCTGCAACGTCCATCAAACGTACCTGAAGCGCCGGAACCAGAGCCGCCGCGCTACCCAGTAATAACACCATTGGCATGACGGTCCAGAGGCTTTGCAATGTTAACGGGAAAATCGCCAGTACAATTGCTGACCACAACAAAGAGCCACCAATAGTCAGTTTCAAATTGCGGTCGGCCGCCCAGCCTCCGACTAAGCTACCTGCCAAAGAGCCTATTCCGTATATTAATAAAGCAACAGGGATCCAGTGCGGAGCAAGACCTGTGGCGTTTATTAGGGTTGGGGCTATATAACTTAATACCGCAAACATACCGCCGAAACCTATGGCGCCTATGGCTAGCGTAAGCCAGACTTGAGGGTTCTGCAGAGCCTTCATTTCTCCCCTTGCCGAGGTTCTTTTCTCATTAGGGTGTTTTGGCACGACAAATAAAATCATGACCAGAGCTAGAAGTCCTAAAGCGCCGACTGTATGGTAAACCGTGCGCCAGTCGATAAGTTGCCCAAGCCAGGTTGCTAAGGGGTTACCGACTAAAATTGCTACAGTCAGCCCCATCATTACCATGGTGACAGCCATACCTCGTTGATTTTTACGAACCATGTCGGCGGCGACAAGACATGCAATACCAAAATAGGCACCATGAGGTAAACCGGTTAGGAAACGCAAAACCTGAAGCAAGGGGTAGCTTTCTGCTGATGCACTGGCAAAGTTACCGAGCGCGAAAGCAAGCAACAGCACCAGTAACATGGGTTTGCGCGGAAAACGCGCGAATAAAATCGTAATGAGCGGTGCGCCGATAACCACACCCAGCGCATAAAGGCTGATCAGATGGCCGGTTTGTCGGGTGTCAGTGTTGAAGTCAGCAGCAACGTCAGGTAGCAATCCCATAATGACGAACTCACCAATGCCAATAGCAAAACTGCCAACTGCCATGGCAAAAATGGCTAGTTGAACCTGTGCTTTAGAGAACTGAGTCATGGATCAGGTTTGCTTCCTGTATTAGTTGAGTCGGTTAGGATTGCGCAGTTTATCGAATGCAGCAGCTATTGCAATCTCTATGACTTTACTGTACAAATAAACAGTATATTTACACATCAGCAAAGGACCATACCATGGCTGTAGTAACCCAGTATGTAGTTATTCGCGACGGAGCCGAGAAAATGACATTCACTTCAAAAGCTGAAGCCGATGCGCACGATAAAATTTTGGACATGGCTGAGGCCCTGAATCCTCTCATTAAAGACAGCAAGCTTTTCACTGATGAACAGCAGCTTGAGGATATGGCGCTGTTTTTGGCGAAAGAACGAGAAAATGTTCTCATAGCTTTAGGTGCTAAAAAGCCAAAGAAACCAAAAACCGAGAAAGTATCTGCGGAAAAAGTTGAGTCATCAAAATCAAACGATAAAGCGTCGTCGAAAGCGGCTTAGTGGGCACGATACGAGTTAAATATTTTGATACTATAGTGACCTGGTTTTAATGAATAGGATCGAACGATGACGCAAGAAACGATTTACCATATAGGAACACCGGGTACCCCTTGGGGCGTTGAAGAAAAAGCGCAATGGTTAGCTGAGCAAAGCAAAAAGCGTTCCTACTTTGATGATGTTGTCAGCAAAATAGAGACTTTTAAAGCGAACTTCGACGTAGAGCAATATGGTGAACTTGCGTACGAAAGCGATACTTATCCTTTGTTTGTGGTCAGAACTAACAACTGGGATGCGGGCAAACCAACGGTTTTAGTGACTGGTGGTGTGCATGGTTATGAAACCAGTGGTGTTCACGGAGCACTGCGGTTTATAGAGACTAAAGCCAATGAGTATCAAACAGACTTTAATGTGGTGGTTGCACCCTGTTTGAGCCCGTGGGGCTATGAAACCATTAACCGTTGGAATCCTGCGGCTATTGATCCTAACCGCTCGTTTGTAGCCGATTCGCCAGCCGGTGAATGTGCAAACATTATGAATTACATTGCTGGCTTAGGTGTGGATATTCTGGCTCACATTGATCTGCACGAAACAACCGATACCGATAACAGCGAGTTTCGTCCTGCAAAGGCGGCAATGGACGGAAAGGTGAATACCAACTGGAATATTCCTGACGGCTTCTACTTAGTTGGAAACTCTGAAAAGCCTTACCCTGATTTTCAAAAGGCGGTACTGGATTCGGTAGAAAAAGTTACGCACATTGCCGATGCTGACGAAGAGAATAAGCTAATAGGTGAAGATATTGCCCAGCGTGGTCTTATTTTATTGCCTACAGCAAAAATGGGCTTATGTATTAGCTTTAGTAAAGCTGAGTATGCCACTACGACAGAGGTTTATCCGGACAGCCCGAAAGCAACCCCGGAGCAATGTATAGAAGCTCAGGTTGCTGCGGTCACCGGAGGCCTGGACTTTTTAAAGTAAAGCCCAACCCTCGTTACTTGGTCGGTAAACCTGGTTAGTCAATTAACGTCGTGTGTCTGGCCGCTTTTGGCGAGGTGCACGGCGTGAGTTTTGAGGCCTTCCGGTTCGTGGCTTTTGAATGGGTTCCGGCTTTATATTCGGGTCTGGCTCAAAGCCTGGAATCAGTTCTTTTGGTATTTCATTTTTAGTCAGCTTTTCTATGTCACGTAGCAATTTATGCTCGTCCACACAGACCAGTGACGCTGCTTCACCTTCACTTCCGGCACGACCTGTACGGCCAATACGGTGTACGTAATCTTCAGCTACCTGAGGTAGTTCAAAGTTAATCACGTGCGGCAGTTCGTCAATATCAATACCACGTGCAGCAATATCGGTTGCAACTAATACTCGTAATTTTCCGGCTTTAAATTGCGCTAATGCTTTGGTTCTGGCGCCCTGGCTTTTATTGCCGTGAATAGCCATTGCAGGCAGACCATCATCCGTTAACTGTGTTGCCAGTCGGTTAGCCCCGTGCTTAGTTCGTGTAAACACAAGAACCTGCCGCCAATTACGACTTCCTATCAGGTAACTGATTAGCTCTCTTTTACGCTTCTTATCAACAGGGTAAACGCGCTGCTGAATGGTATCTGCTGCCGCATTTTGCCTGGCAACTTCAACTAACTTTGGCTGTTGCATAAACTGTTGAGCCAGAGCTTTTATTTCACTTGAAAAGGTTGCAGAAAACAACAGCGTCTGACGTTTTTCCGGAATGAGTTTCATGACTTTTTTAATGTCATGAATAAAGCCCATGTCCAGCATCCGGTCAGCTTCATCCAGAATCAATACATCAATTTTACTTAAATCTACCGTTCCCTGACGACTGTGATCCAACAAACGACCTGGCGTGGCGACAAGAATGTCGACACCGCGTCGCAATGCGTTAATTTGTGGGTTAATACCTACACCACCAAAAATCACTAAAGACTTAAGACCGGTATATTTAGCGTAGGTGTTGAGGTTGTCTTCAACTTGTGCCGCCAACTCTCTGGTTGGTGTCAAAATTAACGCCTTAATAACAGGCTTACCGTCGGTTTTTGTTTGCGACAATTTGTGCAACAAAGGAAGTGTAAAACCTGCTGTCTTGCCGGTACCTGTTTGCGCAGCTGCTAACAAGTCGTGGCCGGCCATGACTGTCGGAATGGCTTGCTGTTGAATTGGAGTGGGGGTGGTATAACCGCATTCAGTAACGGCACGTAGTATATTGTCGCTCAATCCCAATGACTGGAATGAGGTTTGGCTTTGTTCTGTGGACATGAAGCTCCGGGAGTTATAATAGTCGACACCACACTTATGTGGCTTTTTGGCATTGTATCACAGACGACAGTAAACCTTTATTTAGAAACAGGCGTATTAAGGTAACTTTTTCTTGCTTTGATGAAAAAGTGAGCGCATTATTCGCGCCGCTTTACCCTGAGTTTAGGGTGTTTAGAGGAATTTTTATGTTGTACCGCCCCTGGGTCGACTCCGCTAACCGAGTTTTCACTGGTGTTCTACTTGTTCAGTTACTGATCACCTTTGTTATTGCTTTTCTTACTGGCGACTGGTTTGTTCCTGTCGTCCTGTCATTGCTTATTGTTTCTTTACCTTTGCTTCTTATTAGAGCCTCAGGCCAAAGTAAACTGACAAGGCATGTTATAGCCGCCGCGATTCAATTAATTACGGCGGTTCATATCGATCAGACCATGGGTCTGGTTGAAATGCACTTTGAAATTTTTGTGGTAATGGCATTTCTTATTTATTACCGGGACTGGATGATTGTGGTGACCAGTGTCGGGGTGGTTGCCGTACATCACATTTTATTTTTTGTGCTGCAGTCCAACGGTGCCGACGTTTATATCTTTGCTGAGGGTTACGTGACCTTAGGTATTCTCGCTATTCATGCAGGCTTTGCTGTAGCTGAGGGGGCTGTACTTTGTGTTATAGCCAAACAAAGCGATACCGAAGCGGTTAGTGCACAGGCATTACGTAACAGCATTGCCGATATCGTTAAGCAGTCGGATAAACTAAATCTGATGGTCGATGTCAGCGGTACAACAGATGAAGTTACTGCCTTTAAAAACTTACTGACTCAATTCCGGAAGAATATTCAAAGTACTCGCAGTTTATCCAGACGGGTTCAGGATGTGTCGGGTGCGTTGTCTAAGGAGAGCGAAGAGCTTATCAAGAGCCGTCAGAACAGCTCGCAAGAGGTTGACAGTATAGCCAGCGCAATTGAGGAAATGGCCGTTACTATTAGCAGTATTTCAGAGCAAGCTAATTTAGCTAAAATGTCGGCGGAAGAGTCAATTGACCGCTCGGAGAATGCGGCAAATGTCGCTGAAACGGCAGCTGGTTCTATAAGCTCCTTAAAAGCCAATGTTCTTGCCACGAACGACAAGTTGAAAACCCTGGACAGGCAGTGCCATCAAATATCCGATGTTATTGGAGCCATTAACGATATTACCAAGCAAACTAACTTACTGGCTCTGAATGCGGCTATTGAGGCCGCCCGAGCGGGTGAAGAAGGTCGTGGTTTTGCCGTGGTAGCTGACGAAGTAAGGTCATTAGCCTCCACTACAGGAAAAAATGCTGAACAAATTAGCCAAATTAGTCAGAATATACTCACTGAAGTAGCTGAAGCGGTGAACTCAATGGATGCTTGTGTTCAGCAAATTGATGAAGCGGTAACCTATTCAGAGGAGTCAGGCACGTCAATGAAAACCGTTGCTCAACGTATTAATGATGTGGCTCAAAAGGTTATTTCAGTCGCCGCTGCTACCGAAGAGCAGAGAAACGCTAGTGAAGATATCTCTCGTTCAGCGCAGACAATGAGAGAGTTGTCTGAAGCAGAAACACAATTGTTGCTGAACGGGCAGGAAAACGCCACATCACTAAAAACAGTTTCGACCCAACTGGACTCAGAAGTAGGGCGCTTTATTGTTGACTAAGCTATCAGGAGAAGCCCGAACTCGTTGGCTTATTGTGACCATTTTTGCCTGGTTTGCATTAGTTCTCTGGGGCTTGAGTTACTTACTGGAACAGCGTTTGGTCTGGTTTGATGAAAAGAGTCAATTACTTGAGCTGGGCAATAATGGCGAATTAGCTCAACCTTTGGTTACTGAACTGGTAAATAAAGGGTTTTCAGTAAGCGGAAGCGTTTTCCATATTAGCTCAGAAAGTTGTAACTGTAATTGGCGCAGTGCCGGACATACCAGTAGCGTAAAGCGGCAAGTAACGGAGTCAGGTGGCAGAAACTACAACATTGATATAGATCAATTCAGTGAACTAAAAAGGTTCGTTCCTGCAACACCAGCCATTATTATGTTTAATGAGTCATCAGAATTAATTTACCTTGGGCCTTACGCCGATGGTGCATTTTGTACAGCTGAAAGTAGTTTTGTGGAAGCATTAATTCCTTTAGTTTCAATGGAAGAGAAGGCTCCCGAATGGATTAATACCGTTGCAAAAGGATGCTATTGCAGCGTTTAAATATGGTCAAAGAGCGGAGCCAGTAATGGAAGTAAGACAAACCTTTATAGAGTTTCTGGAAGTGATTCCGGACGGGGCTATTGTTATTAATCGAAAGGGCTTAATTATTGCTGTTAATCAGGCCGCAGCGTCCATGTTCCGTTATTCCTCGTCTTCTATGCTGGAGCTGCACCTTAACCAGTTACTTCCCGAAGAGGTTCGTGAAAGGCATGATCAGCATTTAGCGACCTTTTTCAAACACCCGGGGCGACGCTCTATGGGAAACGGCTTAATCTTTTCAGCCATTCGCAGAGACGGTTCAACTTTTCATGTTGATATCATGCTTAATCAGCTTGAATTGGAAGGTGAGCTGTATGGTATTGCCATAGTACGCGACTACACTTTGCAAAAGAAAGCTGAAGATAAAATTCGTCTGGAACTGGAATTTGAAAAGCGTCAGGCGCTGACTGACCACTTAACCGGCATTATGAATCGAAGAGCTTTTACCGCACAATTACAGGATGAAATTGAGCAACTGACAGAACATGGAACGCCCTTCGCGGTTAGCTTTATCGATTTGGATGACTTTAAAGACGTTAACGATGAGCATGGGCATCATTTTGGGGATGAGGTTCTGCAGAAAATTGCTCAACTGATTCGTTTGCACAGTCGCCATACCGACTATGTTGCCCGCATTGGCGGCGACGAGTTTGCGACCATACACCCAATGATTTCTGCTAATGATGCACAGCAGATGATGCAGCGAATGCGCAGTGAATTAGTTAGTGGTATTGACCATGCTGAACTTCCGGTAACTTTGTCGATTGGCTTGTGCCAGTGTGATAAACCTTCAGAGCATTACACCATAGAAGATATTATGGCGAGGGCAGACAAGGCTATGTACCAGGCAAAGAAAGAGGGTAAAAATGCGGTCGTGCTTACCAATTAACTGTAATAAAACGTAATTAAGTTTGATTGTTACTCAAGGTCTACTCTAAAGTGGTTTCAGGACTTTTAAGGAGAGGCCATGGGAATCTTCATATCCTATCTACGAATGATTTTACTGATTATCGGTGTTTTGGCGGGAATACAGTTGCCCGGCTTTGTCGATCAGTATGGAAAAAGCCTACAGGCACATTTAATTGAGTCTGAACGCAGCCTTAATGAATTTCGCGACGAGGCTGAAAAGTTTTTTGACGGTAGCATTGAAGAACTTATTGCCCATTATCAAGCCAGCGACGACAGAGTTTTTCAGGAAGGTGGCCAGAGTATCAACGCAATCTTTCAACGTTATCAACAGTTGAATAAAGCCCATCAGGAGTTTAATCAGAATGCATGGAGAGCCTACCAACAGGCATTTTTCACGCCAGTGGAAGATATTCAGCAAGAGGTTAGAAACGACTTTTCTTACACCGTAAGACTGAACCCCGGCGCTATTTTGTTTGGCCTGGTTTCGGGGTTAATACTGGCGGTATTTGGTGAACTTATTGTTCGACTGCTGGCGAGGCCTTTTCGACAATCGCAGCGCAGTTAAGCCCGCTCGGTAGTGTGCCGTAATTAAACCCGAAATTAACATCAAGCCGACCCGCGCAAAAGGCGTCCGCCATTTCCGGGGTTGCATGTTGAACCAGTAACGCCGCCTGGAGGCCAACGGCCATAGAATCAGCAATGGTGCGTGCTCGATGATATTGTAGGGCTTTGCTGTTACTAAACTCCTCTTTTAGCTTGATCATAAACTGGTCGAGTCTTTTGTCAGCGCCTTTTGCACGTTGCAATTCTGCGAAATAAGCATCCAGGACCTCAGGCTGTTTCTCTATGGCTCTTAGAATATCAAGACACTGAACATTACCACTGCCTTCCCAAATAGCGTTGACGGGTGACTCACGGAAAAGTCTTGGCATAATGTGGTTTTCCATAACGCCACTCCCACCAATGACCTCCATTGCTTCATAGGCATGATTAGGCGTTCGCTTACAAATCCAGTACTTGCCAACAGGCGTAGCAATGCGCGACAACAGTTTTTCATGTTCGTTGTCCTGGTTATCCATTGCTCGAGCCATTCGCATCATGTAAGTCATGGCAGCTTCGCTTTCAAGTGCCAGATCAGCTAATAAGTTCTGCATCAGTGGCTGCTCGCTAAGCCTGGCACCAAAAGCTTCTCTGTTACTTGCGTGATGAATCGCCTGAGCCGTTGCCTGACGCATACCCGCCGATGAGCCAATCATGCAGTCATAACGTGTGGTTGCGACCATCTCGATGATGGTTCGAACGCCCCGGCCTTCTTCACCGACCATCCAGCCCAAAGCACCGCGAAGCTCCGTTTCACTTGAAGCGTTCGCTGCATTGCCCATTTTCTGTTTCAATTGCTGAAGTTGGATAGGGTTTTTTGAGCCATCAGGGCGCCATCTTGGAACTAAAAAGCAGGACAGGCCACTACGGGTTTGTGCCAGCACTAAAAAGGCATCACACATGGGAGCGGAGACAAACCACTTATGACCAACCAGTTCGTATACCTGGCCGGAGCCTTCTGTTGTCAACGGATAGGCCCGCGTAGTGTTACGCCGTACGTCTGACCCTCCTTGTTTTTCCGTCATTGCCATACCAATAGTCACGGCATTTTTTTCCGTATGAGGAATGTTTCTCGGGTCGTATTGACGGGCGGTAATTTTTGGGGCCCACTCTTCGAATAAGCCAGGCTGATGCCTCAGTGCCGGAATTGCGGCAAAGGTCATGGTAATAGGACAGCCGTGTGAAGCTTCTACCTGCGTGTGAAGGTAATATTTAGCCGCGCGAGCGACATGGGCTCCTGGTTTAGGGTCACTCCATGGGCTGGCATGAAGCCCGTGCTCAATTGCTGTTGTCATTAATTGATGATAACTGGGGTGGAAGTCCACCTGATCAATGCGATGTCCGTAGCGGTCATGGGTACGTAATTCGGGTTGGTACTTGTTAGCCTGGAAACCAAGTTCAATGCTTTCTTTTTTACCTGCCAGTTCGCCAAAAGCAATAAGGTCGGAGTAAGCCCAACTGGCACCTTCGCGTTCTACAGCTTGCTGCAGAGCTTTATCGGCCAGATAAAGGTTATAGTTTTCTAACGGTTTAGGCTGGTTTTCAACTTCATGGGTGCTAGCCATAAACTGTTCGGCTTGTGGGTAGTGCTCTGTCATTTCTTACTCCTTGTTACTTCTGAGTGAAGCAGGATAAATTTTATTCGTCAATAGATAGACTAATGGTTGCCTTTTGAACGTTTTTTGATAACAGTAAGGTCAACAATTAACAAAAAATGCAGTAGTTGCTTTGCTTCAAACTATTATTAGAAGTCTGATACTCGTCGTTGTCTGGATACTCCTTTGGCGTATTGCGGCAGTGATGGAGTATGGACCACATGCGAGTATCTGGTTTCCCCCTGCGGGACTGACGTTTGCCGCATTCCTGGTTATGAGCTGGCGGGCCTTTCCGGCCATTCTTATTGCCGGAGTTGTCACTACCTTCTGGGTTTCGGAGTTATACGGAGGCGGTACTCCGGCTAAAGAGTTGCTAACTACGGGCGTTCTTTTTGGTTTTGCTCACACCTTACCTTATTTCTTAGGCGCCTGGTTATTGCGTTCAAAGCTTACCCGACTGGGCAGTTATGGGCTTGCCAGCACCATAATGACGTTTCTTGGTGTTGCTGCGCTTTCATCATTTTGCGCCGCCTGGTTGGGCACCGAAGTCATGATTTCAGGGAAGCTGCTGGAAGCCGACGCTATTTGGTATACCTGGCTGCCCTGGTGGATAGGAGATATGAGCGGGGTTATTGTTCTTTCACCGATTTTTATTGCTCTGATGAGTTGGCGTTATCCGCAACTGGAACATTGGCTTGGAGGGCTTAGCTTTACGGTAAAAACCGGTAACCAAAGCTCTTTTCTTTGGAAACTGCTGCTTATTCTGGCTTTGCTGAGTTTAAGCCTCATATTGACGGCAACCGCAAACAAAGATGAAGCGGCTTTCTCAATATTCTTCCTGATTCTCCCTTTACTGTGGGTCTCGTATACGGAGTCGCCTTTAAATACGGCCATATCATTAGCATTATTCAGCACTATTACGGCATTTTCTGTCGGCATCTTAGGGTTGATGGACTACGCTATTGTGTATCAGTTTGCCGTTACAATAATTGCGGCAAGCGCCTGGTTTGGATTAACGGTCCCGACACTCATGGCGCATAACGAGTTACTGACCCGGCAGGTTTCTGAGGATGGATTAACGAAAACAGCTTCGCGTGAACATTTTATGCAAAGTGCTGATGCTTTAATGAATCTGGGTAAGCGTCAAAATAAACCACTTTCGTTGATCATGTTCGATGTGGATGAATTCAAAAAGATTAATGATAGTTATGGACATGTGGCCGGTGATCGTGCTCTTGTGCAGGTGACAAATATCGTTACTTCGGTGCTGAGAAGCAGTGACTTGCTCGGACGTTTTGGTGGTGACGAGTTTATGATTTTACTGCCGGAAAGTTCACTGCAATTTGCGGAAGAAACAGCTGAAAGGCTGCGAATGGAAATAAGCAGGGCGAGATTAGAGGGTACTAATCATGCCTTTTCTTGTAGCTTTGGAGTGGCTGAAGTCGTGCCGGATGAGCATATTATGGCAACTATCGACCGTGCTGATAAAGCGCTGCTAGTAGCCAAAAAGCGTGGGAAAAACTGTATAGCCAGGGAGAACTGATGCGTATTGTATTTTTAGGTGGAGCGGAAACCGTCACCGGGTCAAAATATTTGGTGGAAACAGATTCCACCCGAATTCTTATCGACTGTGGGCTTTTTCAGGGCTACAAATGGCTACGTAGGCGTAACTGGCAGCCCCTGCCTATGGGGATAAACCAAGTGGATGGTGTGGTTCTAACGCACGCACATCTTGACCACTCTGGCTTTGTTCCTGTGCTTTATAAAGCGGGTTTTAGGGGCCCGGTCTTTGCCCATCATGCAACATCGGGACTCTGCGATATTCTACTCGCCGACAGCGGACGCATTCAGGAAGAAGATGCGAAGTATCTGGGAAAACACAAGTTAAGTCGACACGAAAAGCCCGAACCCTTATACGATGAAGCTACAGCAAAGTCAGCTATGAAGCTATTTCAGGGCGTTGAGTTTCATCAGCAGTTTGAAATAGGGGATATTAAGGTCACTTTGCAGCCGGCGGGTCATATTCTGGGCGCTTCAAGCGTTATTATAGAAGCAGAAGGCAAAAAAGTTGGGTTTTCAGGAGATGTCGGGCGGCCACAAGATATCATGATGTACCCGCCGGAACCTTTACCTGATTTAGATCTGCTATTGCTTGAGTCCACCTACGGCGATCGGCTGCACAAGGAAACTGAAGATGCAGAAGAGCAACTCGCTGCCGTGGTAAAAGAAACGTCTGAGGCTGGTGGTGTTTTACTAATTCCAAGCTTTTCCGTCGGCAGGGCGCAATTGTTGCAGTACTTATTAGTCAAGCTTATGGAAGAAGGCCGAATACCCAGACAAACCATCTATTTAGACTCTCCTATGGCAATTAATGTGTCAGGTCTTTATCAACGTTTTCATCAGCTGCATCGTTTGTCTGACTCTGATTGTGCCAGAACCTTTGGTACCGTTGAATATACGCGCTCAGTTGATGAGTCTAAGGCTATTGCCTCTCAGTCCGGACCGCATATTATTATTGCCGGAAGTGGTATGGCGACAGGTGGGCGTATTCTTCATCACTTTAAGCGCTGGCTAGGCGATCATCGCGCAACGGTTCTGTTTAGTGGCCACCAGGCGGGAGGAACGCGTGGGGCTAAAATGCTGCAGGGAGTTGAATCTATAAAGCTGCATGGCCAGTGGCTACCGGTCAAAGCCCGAATACGTTCGTTAGAAGGGTTGTCTGGACATGCCGATTACCAAGAGATTTTGGATTGGCTAGCGCAGTCTGAATTAAAGCCCAATACGCCGATTCAATTAGTGCATGGTGAACTCGATGCTCTTGAGGCTTTTCGCGACTGCTTAATGCAACGCACATCTTATGATGTTGAAGTGGCTGATTATCAGGGGGTATATCACCTTTAGCCGGTTCTGTTAAAATAGCTGTAACGGAAAAATTGTTTTTATAAGGAAATCCAATGGTGTTTTTTCGAGCGGCTTTATTAGGTAGTGCATTTTTATTCTTTAGTGCGTTGAGTCAGGCGCAGGACAGTGGTTATTACGGAGCTGCATCTTTAGCTCAACTGAATGTTGATACGGAACTGGAAGGTACTCCTTCATTTACTCCGCATGTGGTCAACCTGATGTTGGGCTACCGCTATAGCAATAGCCTTTCTGCCGAAGCTCGTTATGGCTTTGGAGTACACAGCAGTAGTGATAGGGGCGTCAAGTTTGAGACCGATTATATAACCAGTCTATTAGCGAAGCCGCGCTTGTATTTGTCGCCAGAAGTTGCGTTATACGTGACCGGTGGCTTTTCCCGTGGGAAGTTTATGGTAGCTGGTGAAGATACAACGTTAAACAGCGTGAGCTACGGGGGCGGAATTCAATATGACCGGAACCCGAGAACCACTTATTTTATCGACTGGATAAAGCTGATTGATAAAGACGAATACGAGATTAATACTTTAAATATTGGTGTGACTTATCGTTTTTGAAGTGGACGTGAAAAAAAGGGGCTGTGATAGCCCCTTTTTTAATTAGAAGTGCCATTTAACCAAAAGGTTAGGGTTTTTCTCTGTCACGCCGTCAATATAGAACTTATTACGCCAGTAAACATACTCAATACCCACGTAAAGAGGTGCCGATAGCTCAAAGTAAGGGGCAATGTTCCACTTTAATTGAGAAGTGAAGTTAAGGTTCGCCGGGCCAACGTTGCTGATACCTGAAGCGTAATCAATGAAACCGTCAAACATCCACTGTGTTTCACCAATAGAGAAAGGTAAGCCCCAGCTGGCAGTCAACTGATAGTTATTTGGCAAGCCATCGTTATTTCTTTTATAAGCATCAAGCTCAAAGAACTGGAAGCCGGGAACATCAAATGCGGCACCAATACCGTATAAGTAATTGGTAAAACCGTCACCGACCTCAGCCGTTGTGGTGAAGCTAATATTTTTTACCGGATTATCGTCAAACTCAAGCAGGTAGAATTCAGGTGAAAACTCGATATAGGTTTCGGTATCGCCGTTATCCGATTCCAGTCTGTCAGCAAAACTGAATATTTTGCCCCAACTATATCCGCCAACGTACTCCAGGGTGAGTACGTGACGATCGGGATCGCCGACTTCGTAATCGCTTCCGTTGAGATAGGTAAGGCTGGTGTCAGACCAATAACGTTCGGCGTTCACAGCAAAAGGAAATGAGCTGCACAATAGAAGTACTAATATCAGTTTTTTCATCGGGTATAACCTAAAAAGCAGTTAGCTGAGTTAAATTTGAGCGGATTATACGGGACTGGGTGAGTAAGGTTAAGTAAATATCTTGGGTTACGGACTGTTATTATCTCGGTAAATTCGGTACATTACAAAAAGCTAACATTTCTTTTGCGACTTAGGCCGAGCAAGCATGCATGCGTGATCAATTTTTGTTAAAGCAGTACATTAATACGCTTGAATCTGCAGCTTTGTGCGCGCGACTGTCGCCAAACGGCAACATTCGCTGGATGAGCTCTTCTCTCCATAAATTATTAGACATTCATTATCTGAAGCAAGCCACGGTTTTTTCTGCCTTCCTGCATCAAGACAACCGTAACGATATAATGGATGCGATAAAACAAGCGACAGACAGTGGTGAGGCCTGGAATGGTTCACTTTGCCTGAATAGTAACAGTCGCAGCAATTGGTGTCGGTGTATGGCTATCCCTCTGTACGGAACCGATGGTCACTTAACCGAACTGGTTTTACTGTTTCAGGATATTTCGCGTGAAATGTACCTTGATGAGCTATTGCATGAAGCCCGGTTTGATCAGGTTACCGGGCTTGCGACACGAGTTGATTTATTGAATGACCTTAAACGTGTTGGCACACAATGTCTTGCCGTTATGGATATTCGTAAGTTTAGAAGCTATGCCGACTATTACGGTTTAGAGTTTGGTGACGAATTACTGCGCCAGTTTAGCCACTGGGCATCTGAGACTTTAAAAAGTAAACACGTAAAAATTTATCGACTGTATAGCGACAAGTTTGCGCTTATCCCGGATTTTAGAATGATCCCTAATTTGTTCGAGGATCACCTGCTCAGTTTCTATCAGTCATTGCTATCAAAGAAGTTCGTGATTGGCAGTAGCGACATTGCGTTGGATGTTGCTATTGGCATGGGTGTGGGTCGTGGTAAACAATTGCAATTGGCAGAAAGTGCGTTATCAAAAGCAAAAGTTATTTACTCGGGTTACAAAATTGAAGTGGTTTATGAAAAAGAATTTATGCATGAGAATAAAGTGAACTGGATACCGAAGATTCAGTCCGCTTTGACGGATCATCGCTTTGTGAACTATTACCAGCCCATTAAAAGTACAAAAGAAGGGCAGCCGAATTATTACGAAGCGCTGGTGCGGTTAAGAGACGATAACCACGATTTAGCCCCCGGATTGTTTCTCGATAAAGCAAAAGCAACACGTTACTACTGTGAAATTACGCGCTCTGTCATTGAGCAGGCGGTTCTTACCTCAGAACAATACCAGGTTGCCATTTCCGTAAACCTATCAATAGAAGACATTCTGAATGAAGAAACCGTAAGCTTCATCCATTATGTGCTTGCTGAGCATAGGAAAGCTCAGCTTATTTTCGAAATTACGGAAACTGAATCAACTGAGGACTTCACGAAAATCCAGTCCTTTGCGAAAGATGTTCGACGATTAGGCGGCCAAATTGCAATTGATGACTTTGGCGTTGGTTACTCTAATTTTTCGCGGCTGATACGCCTGCGTCCGGATTATTTAAAAATTGACGGCAGTATTGTTCAGAATGTATTACATGACCCGACAAGTGCCAGTATTCTCAATGGCCTAATTAGTATTTGTAAAGAATTACGTATTCCTATTGTGGCTGAGTTTGTGGAGAACGAAGACGTGAATACCTACCTCTGCGACCAACAGATTGAATATCTGCAGGGATACTACATTGGCAAGCCATCCCCGGAAGTGAACCGCGTATTAAATTAAGCCTTTTTGATTTTTAAAACACATAAGGTCAGGAAAAGTCACTGTTATGAATGATTTCATTGAAACTTATGATAATGCTCTTTCGAGCGAGTTGTGCCAGCAACTCATTGATGTTTTTGAACAGTCCCCTCACACCTTTGATGGCCGAACGGGTGGTGGGGTGGATACCACGAAGAAGGTCAGTACCGATTTATCGCTCAATGCCCACCCGGAGTACCAGGAATTATTGCTGAAAATTCAACAGACAACAGCACGTCACGCGCTGGAGTACTTTAAGAAGTACCGATTTGCTTTAATTGGGCCTGTGGCACTGACACTGCAGCACCCGAAAACAAAACAACCTGTTGCTTTAACTAATGATAACTTTGATGAAGTTGCGAAAGGCAACGAAATGGCAATTATGCAAAAGCTGTTTCGGGTTGGCGCAATACAAATGCAGCGTTATAGAAAAGGCAAAGGCAATTACAATTACTGGCATTGTGAAGCTTATCCGCAAAAAGGATCTACGGAACCATTGCACAGAGCTTTATTGTTTATGTATTACCTGAATGACGTGGAAGATGGCGGAGAAACGGACTTTTATTATCAGGAACGTTCGTTACACCCTAAAGCGGGTCAAATGGTGATAGCACCTGCGTATTTTACTCATACTCACAGAGGAAGAACGCCGGTTTCTAACGATAAATATATTCTTACCAGTTGGATCCTGCACAGTCGTGCAGAGCAATTATTTGGCGCATAAAAAATCCCCCAGCCGGGAAGGCTGGGGGCGAACATCATTATTTAATGTCTTCTTCACTTAGGATAGTCACTTCCCCAAGGTTAAGTTCACGAATCTTATCTTCAATTTCAGCTAAGTCGCCAACAATAACCCAGGTCATAGCGTCAGGTTTTAGAACCTTATCGGCATTTTCATGAATATCGTTAAGGGTAATAGCGTTGATGCGCTGTCCATAACCTTCCAGGTATTCAACGTCTTTGCCTTTATTGAAAGTACTGACCAAACCGCTAAGCAGGCTGCCCTTCGTTTCGTACGCGCCAGGTAGTTTAGCTGTTTTATTAGCTTTCACCTTGGCAAGTTCGTCTTCTGTAGCAGGCTTATCGCCTTCGTATTGAGTAAACTCTTTTACGATTTCCTCAACAGATTCTTTGGTCTTGTCCGTTTGTACTGGTGCCAAAGCCACTAATAAGCCCGGACCTTCGTTGTCCAGCCAAATTGAGCGAGCACCGTAAGACCAGCCTTTATCTTCACGTAAATTCATGTTCAGACGGCTGGTAAAACTACCACCAAGGATGGTGTTCATAACATCGATGGTGTCAGCGTTATCAACCTGACCAGAAGGTGCCAGCTGTCCGGCTATAATTAAAGACTGTGGGTTTCCTGGCTTGTCGATAAGGAAAACACGGCTGGTTCCAGATGCCATTGAAGCATCAAGCGACTTTTCAGGCTTGTCAGAAGCCGGAGCCTGCCAACTGGAGAACTGCTCTTCTAATAGTGACTGCGCTTGCTCAACGGTTGTATCACCAACGATAACCAACTTTGCGTTGTCGGGACGTAACCAGGCTTGCGCATGCTCGACCAAGTCTTTACGAGTTAAAGACTTGATAGACTCAACCGTACCTGAACCCGTTAACGGCTGACTATAAGCGTGACCTTCACCGAACATCAAGCCCGGAAGAACACGTAGAGCCTGAGTTTGAGGGCGTGCTTCTTCCTTGCGAATGCCTTCTATCCAGTTTGAACGTTTGCGTTCAATTTCTTCTTCAGAGAAGGCCGGATTTTGTAGAACGTCATTCATTAACGCCAGGCTTTCAGCGAAGTTAACGCTGAGTGTGTCCATGCTAATACGTGAGCTATCGAGACTGGCCGAGGCATTTAAGTTGGTTCCTAAAGACTCTAAGCGCTTATTTAATTCTAGTGCACTCAGGTTTTCAGTACCTTCTTTTAGCATCGACATGGTGTAACTTGCTGTACCGAGTTTACCGCCAACATCTGAGGCATAACCACTGTCAAAAACCAGACTCATTTCAATAGTTGGTGTATCGCTGCGCTGTGCCAGATAAACTTCTAAACCATTGGACAAAGTAAATTGCTCAACTTCTGGCAGCTCTAATTGTGGTAAGTCGCCGACATTGGGTAGTTGTGAACGGTCTGCATTGGTCTCTTGCGCAGTGTAGTTAGGTTGTGGAACGACATTAAGAACGAAGTCACCATGACTTAACCACTGTTCTGCAGCGTTTTGCAGGTCGTTGGTTGAAGCTTGTTTAGTCCACTCCATTTCTTTTTCGTAAAAGCCCGGGTCATTATGATAGACCGCGCCAGAGGCGAGTATGTCGGACTTGCCACCGAAGCCACCGACTTTTTCAGCGCGACGAACAAAATCTGCCGTAGTGCTGAACTTAGTGCGTTGTAATTCTGCTGCTGTCGGGCCTTCTTGTATTAGGCGCGCAAGTTCTTCATCGATAATTTTTTCAATTTGTTCAAGTTCAACACCAGGCTTGGCGTCGGCCGTGATCATAAATTGACCGGCCAGTTTGCGACCGTACTGGAAGGCTCCTACAGAACTGGCAATTTGCTCGTTGTAAACTAAACGTTCATACAGTCGTGAGTTTTTACCGTTAGCTAAAATATCGGCCAGAAGGTTAAGGTACTCAGAGTCAGCAGTTCCCATTTGTGCGGTATTCCACACTTTATAAACTCGAGGAGCCGGAACGCGATCCTCCATGGTTGCACGTTTTTGTTCGTCGCGCTTAGCAACCCAGGCTTCATGCTTCTTCAATGGCTTGCCAGGTCCGATATCGGCAAAGTATTTAGTGACTTTCTCCTTTGCGGTTTCCACATCAATATCGCCTGCCAATACCAATACTGCATTAGCTGCGCCGTAGTAATCTTCAAACCACTGGTGTACGTCGTCCAGAGAAGCTGCGTTTAAGTCTTCCATTGAGCCAATAACAGACCATGAGTATGGGTGACCTTCAGGGAAGGTTTGCTCGGCGATATAACTCCAGGCTTTACCATAGGGTTGAGCTTCACCTTGACGTTTTTCGTTTTGTACAACGCCACGCTGCTCATCGAGTTTTTCCTGAGTTACTGCTCCCAACAGGTGACCCATACGGTCAGATTCCATCCAAAGTGCCATATCAAGTGCTGGCGTAGGGACATTCTCAAAGTAGTTAGTACGGTCATTGTTAGTGGTGCCGTTCATTTCGGTAGCACCTGCGCGCTCAAAAGGACCGAAGTATTCGTCATCGTAGTTTTCGGTACCATTGAACATCAAGTGCTCAAATAAGTGAGCGAAACCGGTTTGTCCGGCTTTTTCATCTTTAGAGCCAACGGCGTACCAAACGTTTACCGCAACAATAGGGGCTTTGCGATCTTCGTGAACAACGACAGTTAAGCCGTTATCTAAAGTAAATGTCTCGTAGTTGACCTTTACTTCGGGAAACTGTGATTGGCTAACAGCCTGTTGGTTATTAGCTGATTGGGTTGACTGACAGCCTCCGAGAAGGGCTGTGGCTACCGCAACAGCGGTAATTGTTTTCATCATTTTCATTGTAGTTCCTGAATTATTTTTTATTAAGCGCCATTACTATACGAGAGTCATCACTAATATGCCTGCTTATGTTCAGGCTAAATTGTAACGAAATTAAACATATGGAAACTTGTGCTCAGATATTGTGAGAATAAAGGTAGCAGTCAAGTCTTTTAATTACGCAGACAATCAAGGATAATTGCGCGCGGTTTGCAGCAAATAGAAACGGAAGCTTGTGAGTAAAATAACAGTGATAGCTATAGCTGGCGCTTCAGCGTCAGGAAAGAGCCTGTTTGCCTCAACGGTGTATCAGGAGTTGGTGGCTGAGTTAGGAACTGACGGTATTGCTATTCTGGCCGAAGATGCTTACTACCGTGACCAGAGTCATATGACCATGGAACAGCGTGTTTTAACCAACTATGACCAGCCTGCCGCTTTCGAACACGATTTGCTGATGCAACATTTGCGGCAGTTAAAAGCCGGCGAAGCCGTTGAGATGCCGCAGTACAGCCACACTACTCATACCCGGTTGGAAGAATCAATACGAGTTGCGCCCGCAAAAGTTGTGATGGTTGAAGGTATTTTGCTGTTAACTGATGAGAAGTTACGCGAGCAGTTTGATATTTCGGTATTTATGGATACGCCGTTGGATATTTGTTTGCTGCGTCGTATCAAACGCGATATTGAAGAACGTGGGCGCACTTTGCAGTCGGTTACTGAGCAATATGAGCAGTATGTTCGTCCCGCATTCTTTGACTTTATATTCCCGTCTAAGCAGTTTGCTGATCTCGTTGTCACTCGCGGTGGTCAAAACGAAATCGCTATTGATATTATAAAAACAAAAATACGTCAGTTGCTGGCGGAATAAAATTGGTTCTTTTATGAATAGTATTCTCGGCGTTGCCGTCATATTTATCGTTGCATACTTGGTTTCAACGAACCGTAAAGCTATCCGCTGGCGTACCGTTTTAGGTGCTTTTGGCATTCAGGTTCTGTTGGCCGGCTTTGTTCTCTACGTACCTATTGGACGGGAACTTTTGTTCAGTTTCGCGCAAGGTGTTTCTGCCGTTATTGGTTATACCAAAGCGGGTATCGATTTCTTGTTTGGTAATCTTGCGTCCGAAGAGTTTGGTTTCGTATTCGCTATTCAAGTTCTTTCAGTCATTGTTTTCTTCTCGTCTCTCATTTCTGTTCTGTATTACCTGGGCATTATGAAGTGGGTAATTCGTATTTTAGGTGGTGGCTTGCAAAAGTTGCTTGGTACCAGTCGGCCTGAATCGATGTCAGCTGCCGCTAATATTTTTGTGGGGCAAACCGAAGCACCTATGATGGTAAGACCATTTATAGGCACTATGACGCGCTCAGAGCTATTCGCGGTCATGGTTGGTGGTATGGCGTCGGTGTCTGGTTCGGTTTTAGCCGGTTATGCCGGTGTTGGCGTTGAGTTGAAGTACCTGATTGCAGCAAGTTTTATGGCAGCTCCGGGCGGTTTCCTCATGGCAAAAATGATGATCCCCGAATGTGAAAAACCACGTAACGACCTGGAAGAAGTGGAAGTAGAAGATAATTCAGCGAACGTTATTGATGCCGCAGCGCAGGGCGCGTCCAGCGGCCTGCAACTGGCTATGAACGTGGGTGCTATGTTGCTGGCCTTTGTTGCACTTATTGCATTGGTTAACGGTATCTTTGGCTGGGTTGGCGGTTGGTTTGGTTATTCTGAACTGACCTTACAGCAAATTTTCGGGTATGTATTTCAGCCGGTTGCCTATGTACTAGGCGTAAGTTGGGACGAAGCGAACCTGGCGGGAAGTTTTATTGGCCAGAAGCTGGTGATAAACGAGTTTGTTGCCTATCTGGACTTCGTTAATTATAAGGACCAGTTGAGTCAGAACTCTCAGGTGATTATTACCTTTGTCCTGTGTGGTTTTGCGAATTTCTCATCCATTGCCATTTTACTGGGTGGGTTAGGTGGTATGGCGCCCAGCCGACGCCATGATATTGCTCGCTTAGGCATGCGTGCCTTATTGGCAGCGACTTTGGCAAACATGATGAGTGCCGCCATCGCCGGTTTCTTTGTTTCGTTGACCTAAACCAAACCCAAGGTGGGGCCGTATTTAACCGCGGTCCCGCATAACGCCTTCCTGTATTGTCGACGCAACTAACACACCATCTCGCGTGAATATTTGCCCACGAACTAAACCGCGTTGACCGCTGGCTGAAGGGCTGTCTATTGCGTAGAGCAGCCAGTCATCCATGCGGAAATCGCGGTGAAACCACATGGCATGATCAACCGTAGCAACCTGCATGTTGGGTTGAGCAAAGCTGACGCCATGAGGCTGCAAGGCTGTTGGCAAGAAGTTAAAGTCTGACGCATAAGCCAATAAGTATTTATGAACGCGTTGATCATCCGGCATATTGCCGTTTGCTCTGAACCAGACGTAGCGGCGCGGCTCATCTTTTTCCGGCTTAAACGGGTTGTAGGGAGTCACAAACCGCATTTCTATGGGTTTGTCGCAAATGAACTTTTTGCGAAGTGGCGCCGGTATTAGTTCTTCATGCTCGCGATAAATATCCAAATCTGAAACTAGACCTTCAGGGCCGGGCACTTCAGGCATAGTGTCCTGATGCTCATAGCCATTTTCCTGCTGCTGGAAAGATGCAGTCATGTAAAAAATTGGCTTACCGTACTGTATGGCTTTGACTCTGCGGGCTGAAAAGCTTTTACCGTCGCGTATGGTTTCCACGTCGTAGACAATCGGCTTTTTCGCATCACCCGGACGTAAAAAATAGCTGTGAAAGGAATGGCAGACGCGCTCTTGCGGTAATGTTTCTTTAGCCGCCGACAAAGCTTGTCCAATAACCTGTCCACCAAAGACAGCGCCAAAGCCTAAATCCTGACTCTGTCCACGATAAAGACCATCCTCAATGCCTTCGAGGGTCAGTAAGTTGAGTAAATCGTCGAGTACCTGACTCATCCATTATGTCCTTATTGATTTCGGTAAGACTGACGTTCTGTTGATCTTAAACGCTTTTTAAAGACTATGTAATATAAACACAATTTATAATAAAAATAGTTGCTTAACTGAGTACTTAACCATCAGTTAATTGGCACAAATCTTTGATTTATGTTTTCATCAAAGCACAATTTCAATGGCTGAAACGGTTCAGTTTGTCTATATTTAAAAGACCGTTGAGCTAAAAACTACGCTTTTGGAAGCGAATGGGAGAGTATCTATGTCAGGCAAAGACAGTCTGAAAACCTTAAGTTCGTTAGACGTTAAAGGAAAAACCTTTCATTACTATAGCCTGCCTAAAGCAGAGGAAGCCTTAGGAGACATTTCAAAGCTTCCGGCTTCAATGAAAGTGTTGCTTGAAAACCTATTACGAAATGAAGATGGCGAAACCGTCACAAAAGACGATTTACAAGCCATGGTTGACTGGTCGAAAAAGAAAAAAATCGACCGTGAAATTCAATACCGCCCGGCGCGGGTTTTAATGCAGGATTTTACCGGTGTTCCGGGCATTGTCGATTTAGCGGCAATGCGCGACGCCGTAGCCAAAGCAGGGCATGACCCTGAAGTCATCAACCCGTTGTCACCGGTCGATTTGGTGATTGACCACTCGGTCATGGTCGACAAATACGCGACGGAACAAGCCTTTAAGGAAAACGTCCGCTTTGAAATGGAACGTAACAAAGAACGTTACGAGTTCCTGAAGTGGGGGCAGGGTGCCTTTGAAAACTTTCGTGTGGTACCACCGGGGACAGGCATCTGTCACCAGGTAAACCTTGAGTATTTAGGTAAGAGTGTCTGGACGAAAGAAGAAGACGGTAAAACTTTCGCCTACCCCGATACCTTGGTTGGTACCGACTCACACACCACCATGATTAACGGTATTGGCGTTTTAGGCTGGGGTGTTGGCGGTATCGAAGCCGAAGCTGCTATGTTGGGTCAGCCGGTTTCTATGTTGATACCAGAAGTTGTTGGCTTCCGTATGACGGGCGCGCTGAAAGAAGGTGTTACCGCGACGGATTTAGTCTTAACAGTAACTCAAATGCTGCGTGAAAAAGGCGTAGTAGGTAAGTTTGTTGAGTTTTATGGTCCTGGTCTGGACAACTTGCCGTTAGCTGATCGCGCAACCATTTCAAATATGTCGCCGGAATATGGTGCAACCTGTGGTTTCTTCCCGGTCGATGATGAAACCCTGCGCTATTTCCGTCTGTCAGGTCGTGACGAAGAAACTATTGAGCTGGTCGAGAAATACTCTAAAGCTCAGGGTTTGTGGCGTGACAATGATAACGAACCTGAGTACACCGATACGCTGGAATTAGACTTAAGCACCGTAACGGCTTCTCTGGCCGGCCCGAAACGCCCGCAGGATAGGGTGAATATGGAGCAGCTTGGCAGTAATTTCGACCTGATACTGGAAACTAACGGTAAGTCGGGCGAGAAAGACAAAGAAGTAAAAGTTAAAGGTAAGGATTATTCCTTATCGCACGGTGATGTTGTCATCGCTGCTATAACCTCTTGTACCAATACGTCAAACCCAAGCGTCATGATGGCAGCAGGCTTACTAGCTAAGAAAGCAGTGGAAAAAGGGTTGGTTCGTAAGCCATGGGTGAAATCGTCATTGGCTCCGGGTTCTAAAGTCGTTACTGATTATTTCGCAAAAGCTGGTTTAGACGAGTACCTTGATAAGCTTGGTTTTAACCTGGTGGGTTACGGTTGTACCACTTGTATTGGTAACTCGGGCCCGCTGGACGATGAAATAACGGAAGCCATTAACGAAGGCGACTTGACTGTGTCTTCGGTATTGTCAGGGAACCGTAACTTTGAAGGCCGTGTTCACCCTGAAGTTAAAGCGAACTGGCTGGCTTCACCACCGCTAGTGGTTGCCTATGCTTTGTCGGGTACAACGCGCACTGACTTGAGTAAAGATCCCCTGGGGAAAGACTCAGATGGTAATGACGTATTCTTAAAAGACATCTGGCCTAGCAGCGCTGAAATTGCTGAAGCTGTGAAAATGGTGGATAACGCGATGTTTGGTAAAGAATATGGTGAGGTCTTTGAAGGTGACGAAGAGTGGCAGTCAATTAGTGTTGCAGAAGGCAATACCTATAACTGGCAGGACGATTCTACCTACGTTAAGAATCCTCCGTTCTTCGAAGGTATTGATAAGCCACTGCAAGCACCGAGCGACATTAAAGACGCTAATGTTCTGGCCGTGTTCGCTGATTCAATTACTACGGACCATATTTCACCGGCAGGCTCTATCAAACCGGACTCACCGGCAGGTAAGTATCTGCAGGAAAATGGTGTAGAAATTAAAGACTTTAACTCCTATGGTTCGCGTCGTGGTAACCATGAAGTGATGATGCGTGGTACGTTTGCCAATATTCGCATTAAAAACCAAATGCTGGATGATGTCGAAGGTGGTTACACCAAGTACATTCCTACTGGCGAGCAAATGGCCATTTACGATGCCGCCATGAAGTATATGGAAAACGACACGCCGTTGGTTGTATTAGCTGGTAAAGAGTACGGTACTGGCTCTAGCCGTGACTGGGCAGCGAAAGGTACAACGCTGTTAGGGGTTAAAGCGGTACTGGCTGAAAGCTACGAGCGTATCCACCGCTCTAACCTGGTAGGTATGGGGGTTCTGCCCCTGCAATTTGCTGAAGGCGAAGGTGTTAAAGAGCATAAGCTGACCGGCGAAGAGCAGATATCGATTTTAGGCCTTGATGATAACCTCAAGCCTGGACAAATGCTGAAAGTTGTTGCTAAACGCAAAGACGGAAGCGAAGTCGAGTTTGAGGTTAAGTGCCGTATCGATACAGGTAATGAAATGAGCTACTACAAAAGTGGTGGTATCTTACATTACGTATTGCGCGGAATGCTTAAATAAGCGTCGCTATACTGAACTGAAACCCGGCCGTTGTGCCGGGTTTTTTTATATCATTAAGCCACGACCGCCGTCGACTTTAATGGACTCGCCGGTAATAAATGGGTTGTCGCGTAAAAAGCGAACGGTTTCTATCATTGGTTCTAAACCACCTTCAACTCGTAACGGTGTTTCATCCAAAACTTGCATACGATGCTCTTTATCATGTTCCGGTAAAAAGAGAATGGGCCCCGGCTGAATTGCGTTGACTCTTACCGATGGGGCTAAGGTTTTAGCAAATGACTGAGTCATATTGGCCAGTCCGGCTTTAGCTGCGCAATAAGCAATGTAATCGGTGGAGGGGCGATCAGCGTATATGTCCGTTATATTGATGACGAGTCCGTTTTCCGACTGACTTAGCTGCTGCTGAAGGCCGCTAATAAGCATGTAAGGGGCTATCCCGTGTACCTGAAACACGGCAGCAAGCGCTTTATTGTCGTTATCAACGGTTTCATTATCGAAGAAACAGGATGCATTATTGACCAAAAGCTCAATCGAATCAGTGGCGTTACTGATTGTTTTTATCATGCCCTGGATACTTTCTATATCGGTAAAGTCTGCCTGCACCGCTGTGGCACCGAGCGACTCTAACTCGCTTATACCGTCGCGTGAACTGTTGTAGTGAGCAAACAGTTGATAGCCTTCAGCCAGCAGCGCCTTTGATAGCTCAAAACCAAAGCGGCGGCCTGCACCTGTAACGAGTGCTGTCTTTTTCATGAGGCAATTCCTAAATCCGTTAGTAACGAGGTTAAGTAATCAGGTACTTTGGGGTTATCACTTACCTTTCCCAGAATATCGATATCAATTGTGCGGTCTTTAAAGCTTCTTTGTGGATCAGAACGGTCACGTCCCAACGCCTCTTCAATGCGATTAAACTCTTGTTTAAGTTGCTCCGCGCTCATCGATGTTTGAATAATGAATAGGGCATTCAAAAAATCTCTTTTGGTATTCATATTCACCGGACGCGTAGGAATATTTCGTGAAAAGCTTATATTGCCGGATAAAGCTTCAAGAGCAGCTCTGGCTTTAGGGAAGTGACTCTGTGGTTCTATATTGGAACCTAAACTGCATAAATATTTTTGCATTGACTCATTGACCGCTAAACGTAAATAAGATGTTGAGATAACTACGGCTTTAAACATCAAATAGATGACTGCTTCAAACAGTTGAAATTGCGAAGTTCTGCTGATAGCCTGAAATTTCAACTGATATTGGTGAGCAGAAGTCTTAATGACGATACAGAAAAACTGCTTTAACTATCGCTATATATTGTTGGTTTTATGTTTTTTAAGCGTATTGCCAACCACCACGCTTGCAAGCCCCCTGAAGCTAAGCGGGCCTGACTCTGTCGTCAAAGAAGGCTATTTTACCGTTTCTGTTAGTACGACTGCTGCAGCCGAGCTTAACAGAGTTACCATTGAAGTTGCCAGTGATTCAGAGTTCTCGGAAAATACTAAACAGTTTCCTGCTTTAGGCGACTTTAAAGACATTTCATTAACCGGCTTTAGCAATGGCTCCTACTACTTGCGGGCAAGAGCAGAAGACGCTAAAAACCAAACTTATCTCAGTAACACCATTGAAATTACAGTAAAGCATTACCCACTTTGGCAGGCTTTAACGCTATTCTTTATTGGTCTCGTTATTTTTATCACTTTGGTGGCAACGCTGTTGTTGCTGCATCGCCAATGGATACATTCTAAACACCATAAGCATCATGACTGAGTTCGCACTAGAGACGAGTACGGGTATTACAATTATCATCCTGTTCGGGGTGTTTTGGGTTGCCTTTGGTTATTGGCTAGGACGCAAAAACCGTAGCCATGAAGACTTTGCTTTAGCGGGGCGTAATGTTGGCTTCGCATTTGCGGCGGCAACCGCTATGGCCACATGGGTCACCAGCAACACCACGCTGGTAGCGCCACAACTGACCTATCAGTTTGGGATTTGGGGAATGATAGGTTATTCCTTTGCAGCCCTGGGACTTATTCTCTTCGCTCCAATGGCCAAGCGAATTAAAGAGTTGCTGCCTAATGGCTACACCTCCGGCGACTTTGTACGCCTGCGCTATGGCAACCTGGCCTGGCTTGTTTTTATTATTATTTCGGTGGTGTATGCGTTCGGTTGGTTAATCAGTCTGGGCATGGCAGGTGGCATTTTGCTCGAATCGCTGAGCGGTCTTGATTACCACATTGGCATGACAACCATACTGGCCATTTGTGTCGGTTATACCTTATTTGGCGGTATGCGGGCTGTAATAGCTACAGACTTTATCCAGGCCTTGATTATTATTGTTGGCGTCAGTTTTATCGCTTACTGGCTGATTGATAACGTCGGGTTGTCGAGCATCCACAGCAATTTAACGGCTGAACACCCACAGTTGCTGGACCTGCTGTTTCCGGCAGCCGTCATGTTTCTGTTCAATAATATTTTCTTTGGGCTTGGTGAAATTTTTCACTCCAATGTCTGGTGGTCGCGTGCGCTTTCTTTCAAAAAGAACGTTGCCTACAAAGCCTACTTAACAGGGGGGCTACTGTGGTTGCCCATTCCTATTGTAACGGGCTTTATTGCTCTTGCGGCTCCTCAGCTTGGAATATTTCCGCCAAGCCCGGATATGATAGGACCGACCGTTGCAGCAGCCGTACTCGGAAAAGCCGGGGCTATTGTTGTCTTTATCATCATTTTTTCCGCACTGGCGTCCAGTCTCGACTCCTTACTTGCAGCGACATCAGACCTGGTGACACAAGATATTTTCCATAAGCGGCTTAAGCCAAAGGCAAGTGACAAAACCTTAATGCGCTTTAACCGCAGCTGCATCCTGGGCTTGGGCATTCTGACCTGGTTGCTGTGTTTGCCGCGTATTGCTACGTTAGGTGCTTTACTTAATTTCGCCGGTGCTTTTGTCGCCAGTACTATCTGGCCAATATTGCTTGGGCTTTATCAACGCAGATTAACAGGCGGTTATGCAGCAGCGGCTATGGCATTTGGTACTCTATTTGGCATGCTGGGCTATTTCGCTATCGGATTTTACGTAGCGGCACTAACGTCTTGCGCGGTATCCGGGCTGATCTGTTTAGTCGGTATTATCCGTAGCGATAAAAAGTTTGACTGGAACCAGTTAGATGAGGGGGAACAAGTTCATGCTGATTAGTGAAGTCGCTTTTGAATGGATGATTTCTCTGGCACTGGTTATGACCTGTGCGGCTCCGGTGTTGTTACTGGGTCTTTTTATTAAAGATTTTATTTCTAAAACCATATGGTAATTGTATGACTATAAAGGATGTCTCCTTTGAAAGAGACCGCCCCGATGTGTGTGGCGATGCTCACCCAAAGGCGTTATTGAAAGCAATTCAGGAAGATGGTGATTACCTGCTGAAACTATCAAATCAGCATGTGGTATCTGCTGACCAGTTTTCGCAGCTGGGTATGTTGCAGTTGTTTCGACTTGCCGCTAAATACGAAGCTAACCCACGTCGATTCAGTACATCGCTGCAGGGAAAGATTTTAATTAGTGCCTTTTATGAGCCCAGCACCCGCACACGGTTATCCTTTGAAAGTGCCTGGCATCGATTGGGCGGTGACATTATGTCCATTACTGATCGTTCCACGACAGGTATCGCTAAAGGTGAGTGCTTGTCTGATGTTGCTGAAATGTTCAACAACTACGGTGACTGTGTTGTCTTGCGTGACAACAACGAAACCTCATTAGAAGAGATGATCGACTCGCTGCGCATTCCCATTATTAACGCGGGCAATGGCTCAGACGAGCATCCGACTCAAGCATTAGCCGATATGTACGCACTGTTTAAGTGGCGTCCCGACCTGGTGACTGATGCAGCCGATAAAGCTCCGATAAAAATTGGCATTATTGGGGTGCCGGATAAAATGCGAACGGTGCGCAGCTTCATAAAATGTTTGGTTAAGTTTCCTAAGGCTATTGATGAAATTGTCATTATTCATGATGAAGAGTCTTCTACCCAATTGTTTGGAGAAGAGCAAAAAGAGCAGATTGAGCAGGCCGGAATTAGAATTCGTACCACTCGGGATTTAGAGCAGGTATTACCAGAACTCGATGTGGTTTATATCAACGCCATTTCGTGGGAAGGTGATACCTTTAGTACTTACGGTAGTGAGTTTCACTTAACGACGCAGTCACCGCTAAAAGACAGCGCCATTATTTTACACCCATTAGCACGCGGTCAGGAATTATCGACCGATCTCGACTCCACCCCCCATAACTGGTATTTCAGCCAGGCCCGGGGAGCGGTGTTTTTACGTATGGCGCTTTTGACCTGTATGGTGCAGCGAGCTGAGCGCGTCATTGATGTCGTCTGATACGAGGAAAAGCAAAGAATGTGCGGAATTGCTGGCGTTTTTCATCATCAAACGGAAAGAGCGATTGAACCCCAAACCCTGGTGAATATGGCGGCGATAATGCATCATCGCGGTCCTGATGGGTTTGGTTACGAAGTACAACAAGATTATGGCGTGGGATTCAGTCACGCCCGCTTATCTATTATTGACCTGGACGAAAAAAGAGGTCGTCAGCCGTTTTTGTCAGCCGACAAACGACTGATGCTGACTCACAACGGTGAGTTTTACGATTTTAAACGTATTCGTGCGGACTTAACCGCTCGTGGCGCACGCTTTAAGAGTAAAAGTGACTCTGAGATTGTCCTGCATTTGTTTGAGCGTTACGGTCTGGAAGACACGCTAAAAGAGCTTCGGGGAGAGTTTGCTTTTGGTTTGTTTGATGCCGAAGACGAAAGCCTCTATTTAGTACGTGACCGTTTTGGAATTAAGCCTCTGTACTGGACAGAAACAGAACATGGGGTTGTGTTTGGATCTGAGCTGAAAGTGTTATTTTCTCACCCGGATGTTAAGCGGGAGTTTTCAGCCGAAGGTTTATACCACCAGTTAATTCAGGTCATGGTGCCGGGTTCTACGGCTTTTGAAGGTATTAATCAGGTTCAGCCCGGTTATGTGGTTAAGCTACAACGAAAAAACGGCAAGGTGGTTGCGACCGAGCATAAGTACTGGGATGTCGACTTTCCGCCTGAAGAAAGCTATCCGGGCGCCGATGTCGATGAAGAATCTTATATAGAAGGTGTTCGTGCTAAATTACTGGAAGCTGTTCAGCATCGTATGACAGCTGACGTACCTGTCGGGTGCTATCTGTCCGGAGGTATTGATTCATGCGCAATTCTTGGTCTGGCATCGGCATCAACTCAAACTTCAGTAAAAGCTTTTACCATTGGGTTTGACTCTGATGACTATGATGAAACACCAATAGCACAAGAAATGGCGGAGGCGACACAGGCCGACCACCATATTATGCGGCTGAAAGCCGATGACCTGTATGACCACTTCGTGAAAACGCTATGGCACACCGAACGCACCATTTACAACACCCTGGGTGTTGCTAAGTACCTTATGAGTAAAGAGGTGCATGAGTCCGGTTATAAGGTGGTGATGACAGGCGAAGGGTCGGATGAACTCTTTGCCGGTTACCCGGCGTTCCGTAAAGATATGTTTTTGCATGGCTTAGATCACTTGCCAGAAGTTGAGCGGGTTGAATGGCAGGAGCTGCTGGAAAAAAATAATAAGCTCTTTAAAGGCGCTATGTTGGCCCGCGAAGAGTTTGTCAGCGACGCTTTTAACCAGAAAATGGGCTTTACTCCGAGCTGTGTACAGCCGTGGCTGTCTTGTTCTTCGGTAGCATTGCCGCTCATGTCAGAGAGTAAACGCCAACAAGTTGAGGGCTATGATCCCAGCACGGCGATTGCTGATACGTTGGACAAGAACATGCTCGATGGCCGTCACCCGCTCGACAGAGCCCAGTATGTATGGATAAAAACCATGCTGGAAGGGCAAATACTGACCTGGGGTGGTGACCGCGTTGACATGGCTAACTCAATGGAGGCGCGCCCCGCATTTTTGGATCACCATTTAGCGGAATACGCATTCACGGTTCCACCGCATTTACGTATTAAAGGCAATAAAGAAAAGTATGTGTTGCGTGAGGCGATGAAAGGGCTGCTTCCGGAAACGCTATATAAGCGAGAGAAGTTTGCTTTTATGGCACCTCCGGCGCATACGGATCCGGAAAAGTGGAAAGCGGTAGAGAAGCTGGCTGAGCAATTTCTGAGTGAAGATGCGGTTAAGTCAGCTGGTTTGCTCGATTACAGCGAAGTGGTTAAGACCTTTGAGCGACACCAGGATGAAAACGTTCCGAATGAAGAGCGTGTGCAGCTTGATGCGGTCATAAATCATATGTTGGGTGTTCAGGTACTGCACCACCACTTTGTGGCCACTGACGTACCTAAACAAGCAGAACAGCGAGCCAGAGAACTCGGCTGGACTGCCTAATTTTCAGCTTTTAATCTCCGGTGACTGCAGGAATGTAGTCACCGTAACCTTCTTCTTCCATATCTTCTAAAGGAATAAAGCGCAGTGCCGCAGAATTCATGCAGTATCTCAGTCCAGTTGGCTGAGGGCCATCTGTAAATACATGACCAATGTGAGAGTCTGCCTTACGACTGCGAATTTCAGTACGCGTGTAAAACCAACTATTGTCTTCTTTTTCAACAACGGCGTTCGGTGTTATTGGTTTTGTGAAACTTGGCCAGCCAGTACCCGATTCATATTTATCCGCTGAAGAGAAAAGCGGTTCACCACTGACAACATCAACATAAATGCCTTGTCGCTCATTATCCCAATAAGGGTTATCAAAAGCAGGTTCGGTGGCGTCCTCTTGCGTAACCGCGTATTGAATGTCCGTTAAACGCTCTTTTAATTCCTTGTCACCGGGTTTAGTGTAACTTTGCTCGGTGTTTTCACGTTCGCCGGCCGGGTTGTCGTTGGTGAACTGTTGGTAGTCAACGTCAGAGGTGTCTCCCCAGTGTTTCTCTACAAAGTCGTAGCGTCCCGAGTTATAGGTGTAAATACGATAACGAACAGGGTTCTTGTCGTAGTAATTTTGGTGATACTCTTCTGCCGGATAAAAACTTTTCAGCGGTGTTATTTCTATAACGACCGGCTCAGAAAAAGGGCCGTTTTTATCGAGCCACTCACGTGACTGCATGGCGATGCGTTTTTGCTCGTCATTATGATAGAAGATAGCGGGACGGTATTGCTCGCCACGATCAACGAACTGTCCCTGGTTATCCGTAGGGTCACTTATGCGCCAGAGTTTCTGCAGTAAAGCAGCGTAACTGATAATATCCGGGTTATAGTAGATTTGTGCTGCTTCGGTGTGACCTGTTTGCCCTCCGGCAACTTGCTCATAAGTTGGGTTAGCTTCATCACCGCCACTGTATCCGGATACAACTTCACGAACACCGGGCATTTTTTCGAAAGCCTCTTCGACACACCAAAAACAGCCACCGGCAAAAGTCGCGATTTTTTCATTTTTTTGCTTTGTTGGCTCATTATTCTGTGCCATGCTGAAACAAGATAGTAACAAACTGGTAATAACAATTATTAGGCGAAATGACATTGTATTCTCCAACTTCAGACGGTATGTAGTTATAGACTATTCAACATGAAAAAGATTACTTGGTTCGTTTTTATTTTTAGCCTTAGCTGTCAATCTGCCGTTGCTGTTCAGCAGTCAGATGAAGAAGGTGAGGGCATGTGGCTGGATCAGTTTCGCAGTGGCCTGGGCTCATCTGTCGACGCTACAGCACGCTGGTTTGACGGACTATTTGGTGATGAAAGTATAGGTCGGTACGAACGTTCGTACGGACGGCTGTCGGTGGCGCCTCAGTGGGACCAGTATGACGGCTTTGAAGTGAAGTCACGTTTTAGAGCGCGAGTGGCGCTGCCTAAGCTAAAAGAAAACTTTTCAGCCTTTATTGGCCGAGTGGATGAAAACGAATTTCTGGATGATGATTCTGCAGGCAGGCCTTCTGTTATTCGCTCACCGCAGTCTGATGAGGAGTGGCTGGTGGGTCTGGGTTTTGACCCGGAAATTAATGAGGCTCATAGAATGTCATACAGCATTGGTATTCGCGGGGGGTTACGCTTTGATACCTACGCCCGGGCGCGTTATATGACGGGTTTTGTTTTTTCTGATAACCAACAAGTTCGTACTCAGTCTTCCGCTTTCTGGAGGGACAGCGACGGTTTCGGCGTTGCACAACGGGTCGATTACGAAGCCACGTTAACCGATACCTGGCTTGTTCGCTGGGCCTCGATAGGAACCTTTGCCGAAGAAACTCATGGACTGCGCTGGAGCAGCACGGCACGTCTGTATCACCTTTATGGTGAGGATAAAGCCTGGGCAACCGAAACCTGGATAGAGGGCAATACGGATCATGCTGTGCCTATTCAGGACTATGGCGTACGTTTTTTAAATCGCCAGCGCTACTTGCGTGAATGGTTTTTTGCCGAAGCCTGGGTTGGCTACCACTGGCCTCGTAGCGAAGTTACAGAGCAACGCAGTGGCCAGTGGTTAGTCGGTATTGAATTTGAAGTTCACTTTGGAACCGATAACGCTTACATGCCCGATCCGGAAAAACGTAAATCAAGCACCAGCGGATCATGGTCTGAAGAACGGAAGGGGCCGTCAGAAAAGTACGTCTCATCACGATAGTCGTAAATCCATGGCTCATCTGCGTTAAAGGGTAAGTGGTAAACTCCCTCAACCTTACTTTCCAGCGAATTGGCTACAAAGATATGATCCAGAGAACCCGCCTGACTGTCATATACATAAGAGTAATCTGTAGCATCCGAAGGGTTATGGAAGCCATTTTCACTAAAGTAGCGAATAGGGTCTTCATGGTAATAAGCGTTGAAGTCGCCTAATAACACCGGGCTTGCTAATGACTCTTCAGAAATCCATTCCAGCAGCTGCTGGGATGATTTAAGACGTAAGTCATTCCAACAGGCCTGGCCATCGTTCTTATTGCTATTAGGACTGTCAGAGTCTTCCGGACAGCTGCCTTTCGACTTAAAGTGATTAACAATGACGCTGAATTCGCTATCTGTGTTTCTATCAATAAAACGCTGTGCTAGTGGTGGTCTGCTGCCCCATGAAAATGGGCCCTGACGAGTGAGGAGTGCGTGTGAACTCGGCTTAACCCGTTTGGGTTGATAAATAATACCAACGGTAATTTGATCCGTACCAATTTTTTCAGCCCGGGGCTCAGCAACTTCGTACTCTTTGCCGGAAGCTTTTTCCAGTGCTTCGACCAGTTGGAATATAGCACTACGCTCACCAAAGCCATCGTTTTCGAGTTCCATCAAACCGACAATGTCAGCATCAAGAGCGGTTAATGCGGCAACAATTTTTTGCAACTGACGTTTCATTTGCTCCGTATTGTCTGCACCTCTTGGTGTGGGGAAGCCCTGGCCTGAACCATTTCCGTTAAAGAAGTTGAGAACGTTAAAGCTTGCAATTCGCACAGAATCATTGGCTTTTTCAGGTAACTGAGGCTGTTTGGATGAACTCTCTAACGTTAAATCTTCAGTTGGCTGAACTCTATACGCATTATTGAACTGACTGATGATACCGCTAAAACTGGCTATAGTGGCTCCTGAACGTAAGCTGTTTTGTTTGCCGTGCCAAAGGTTTGAAAAAGGTAAAGGGCTGGGTTCAACGACATTGCTGTTATCGTCCACCTGAAGTCGATTCAATTGATTCTCTTTAGCTTGACGTTTGGCGTCCTGGCCCGGCATAACGATTTGTGTTGGTGTCCATAAACGACCAGAAGACACATCAAAATAGCCATGGCGTGGATAATTATAATGCCCTGATATTGTTAACTCATTAGCTGAGGAGGCAGATAGCTTTATCGGCATACCTTCTAAAGCTTCTAACTCAGCCAGCGATTGAACCGGCAGTTTTAAGTCGGTTATGCCCGGGAGCGACTCGGCGTCACCACAAGTTGTTATGCTCGATATATCAACCAAAGACGTTAACTGCGAGCGCTCGGTGACCTTACCGGTTAGCTGCACTTGTTCACCGATATCGACACTGGAATGATGCTTTTCTGTAACGGCAAATAAACCTTCTGAGGTAGCAGGGTTATCATCCATATCTTCAGCAAAGCTGTGTATGAAAAAGCCGCTAAGCTGCTCATCGGTTTGCCAACTAGCCGTTACAATGCCGCGCACGGTGACTTGTTGGTCAATTAGACTGGACTGTTCGTTTTCCCCTTGAATTTGGGCTATAGGGGTAACTTCATTTTCATTGTCACAAATATCAGCAACCGCTGCGCCCGAGAAAAAGAGAACCGGTAGCAGAGTAAATAGTTGTTTGTTCATTTTAATTATCCAGTTTGTGATAGCTTCCAACTTCGAGCACGGGCGCTGCGTCCAGACGTTCTGCATCCATCATATTGGCAATTCTTTGCATCGATGAAAGCAATAGCGATTGCTCCCACTCGTCCAATGCCTGAAATTTCTCAATAAAATCTTCCTGAAGGGGCTGAGGTGCTTTCTCTAGTAGATTTAAGCCCTGTTCAGTAAGGTACAGAGAAACCCGGCGTTTATCCTGTTCACTTCGGTGTCTGTGGATGAGGTTACGGTGTTCCAGACGTTCGATAACATTCGAAACAGTAGCAGGACTTAAATTGATATTCTGCGCAACTTTACTGGCCGTAATGCCATTTGCGGCATTAATTTCACGTAAAATGAGCAGCTGAGGTCCTGTTAATCCGGAATATTTGTTGAGTTGTTTAGAATATAAGTCGATTGCACGAATGACTTTCCTAAGTGCCAGTAGTAACTCTTCATACTTTTCCATAGTTTCCCCGAAACCAACTAGTACCGTGGAGCTGACAGGTCAGTACGGCGAATTTGAACCACAACACCCAGCTTAGGGTGATCAAAGTAATGTGTCTCGTGACTGATAACCCGTCTTAACTGTGAGAAATAGAAACTACGCAGATACGGTGTTTGTTCGTTTGCGTTGTTTAAGGCCAGAGACGCCTGCGTTTCGATGTCGTTGGCGAGTTGTTTTATTTTGTCTTTTTCACGCAGATTAAATTCGCCATCAATATGCAGGTAATTACCAACCAGGAAAATATCGATGAGTCCATCGAACTCCCAAGCCAGGCTGGGGTGGCCTGCTGCTATTAAAGGAGGACGTACCGGTGTTCTTTCGTTTAACGGATTAAAAGGTTCTGAGCCTTGCTCTATAGCCGACAAAAGGTACTCAATATTATCCATCCGCTGTTTCTGGCTGGCGTTTGATAATGGCGTAGTAAGTTCTTCTTGTTCTCTTGGAAAGCCATTGTAGAAAAACGTTTCGCTGTAGTTTTTGCCGCCATAGAGTCGAAACTTACGACTTTCGCCACGTTTAAAAACGGGTTGGCGCCAGGCCAGGTGAAGTAACGGTTTACCTTGACCTTTGCGCTCCAACTCTTCACTAACAGGTGTTAGCTCTAAAACGTCTTTTGGCATTAAAAAAGGTTGTGAAGCTGTCTGAATGTCACCACCAGGGCCGTCAATGACAACCTCAGTATTACTGAGCTCTGACAACGCATGAACTGGGGCAAAAGGGTTTCCGGTAATGGGTATCCATTGGTCTTCGTTTTCATATTGGCAAGCAATATCAATTTGCCACTGATTATCTGAAAGTGGCTCGCAAACCGGCAAAGCGCTGCGAAGGCGGCGGTTCTGTAGGCTATGGTAACTGGTCAGCAAATCCCGGCTTTGATTAACGGCTATTGGTTGTATGGTCAAAGGAAAAGTCTCACCGGACTGGTCGGTGATGGTCTGTTTAAAGACCAGAACTTCAACTTCAAACCAGCGCCAGTAGTCTTTATCAGACTGAGCTACCGCATCAACAGACACTAATGTCATTAGTGCTGTTGTTAAACCCAGTACCGATTTTAATCCACGATGAACCAGCGCCATTTATTCACTCCTGTGTTACGCCGCCTGAGATTGTTCTGCAAATTCTTCTAACAGAGACTCTACCAGTTTTAACCGACTTTGAGTATCTTCCAGTGACTGACTTAAACGTAAACGGTTCGGGCCATCCAGTTTGTAGTAATTGGGCGCTTTTTGAATCAACCCTATAATAATTTCCGGGTTAATTTTTGTATCGTCGGCAAACTCAATAATGCCGCCCTGATTACCAATATCAATTTTACGGATACCCAAATGCTCGGCATTATTACGCAGTTGTGTTTGGCGCATCAAGTTCTTGGCTGCGTCCGGAAGTAACCCAAAACGGTCAATTAATTCCACCTGCAAATCATCCAGTTCTTTACTGGTTTCACAGTTGGCTATTCGTTTGTACAAGCTTAAACGGTTATTAACGTCTGGTATGTAAGCTTCAGGTAAAAGCGCCGGAAGTTTCAAGTCAATCTCAGCACGTTCATGCAGCAGTTGCGCAAGAGCGGGTTCTTTACCTTCTTTTAAGGCTTTAACCGCTTGCTCCAGCATGTCCATGTATAGAGTAAAACCAATGCTTTCAATTTGACCGCTTTGATCGTCTCCAAGTAGCTCACCGGCACCACGAATTTCTAAGTCGTGAGTTGCGAGCATAAAGCCAGCGCCCAGATCTTCAAGCTGAGAAATGGCTTCGAGGCGTTTGTGTGCGTCTTTGGTCATGCGTTTGGGATGTGGCGTCAATAGGTACGCATAAGCCTGATGATGGGAGCGTCCAACTCGGCCCCGCAGTTGGTGCATCTGTGCCAGACCCAGGTGATCCGCCCGATCCATAATAATGGTGTTGGCGCTGGGTATATCGATACCGGTTTCAATAATGGTGGTACAAACCAGCACATTAAAGCGCTGATGATAGAAGTCCGACATGATGCGTTCCAGGTCACGCTCACGCATTTGTCCGTGAGCAACCACAACACGCGCTTCCGGAACCAGGGTTTCAATATCGGCCGCCGTTTTCTCAATGGTATCGACATTATTGTGCAAGAAGTAAACCTGACCACCGCGCAGAATCTCACGCAATATGGCCTCACGAACAGTTGGCTCGTCGTATTCGCGGACAAAGGTTTTTACTGCCAGTCGCTTAGCTGGTGGCGTGGCTATAATTGACAGGTCACGAATGTTGTTCATGGCCATATTCAGGGTACGTGGAATAGGCGTAGCTGTTAGCGTCAGAATATCTACGTCAGCGCGCAGGCGTTTAATCGTGTCTTTTTGTCTTACACCAAAGCGGTGTTCTTCATCGACAATGAGCAGACCTAAGTCATGACACTTAACATTGTCTTGCAGTAACTTGTGCGTACCAATAACAATATCGACTTTGCCGTTAGATAAGTCTTCAAGAATGCCTTTTGACTGCTTGGCGGTTTTAAAGCGAGAGAGCACTTCAACCCGAATGGCCTGATCTGCAAAACGGTCGCTAAAGTTCTCATAATGTTGCTGGGCCAGCAGGGTGGTTGGAACCAACACCATCACTTGCTTACCTTCGTTAACGGCAATAAAGGCCGCGCGCATGGCCACTTCGGTTTTACCAAAGCCCACGTCGCCGCATACCAACCGGTCCATTGCCCGTGGCTGTTGCATATCCTGTTTCACAGCATCAATTGCGGCCTGCTGGTCAATGGTTTCTTCAAACGGAAAGCCGGCGGCAAAACGCTGGTAGTCTTCTTCGTTAATATTAAATGCATAGCCGGGCTTAGCTTCGCGGCGGGCGTAAATATCGAGCAGTTCTGCTGCAACGTCTCGCACTTTTTCTGCAGCACGTTTTTTGGCTTTTTCCCAACTGTCATTACCCAGTTTGTTTAAAGGGGCATGGCTTTCTTCACCGCCACTGTATCGGCTCAAAACATTCAGGTTAGCGACCGGAACATAAAGTTTGGCGCCACCAGCGTACTCAATGGTGACAAATTCCGTGGTGACATTACCGGCATCGAGTGTCGTCAGTCCTTGATAACGACCAACACCGTGGTCCAGGTGAACAACCGGCTGGCCAGCCTGCAGTTCTGCTAAGTTGCGAATGAGTGTATCGGCGCTGACAGTGGCTTTTTGCTGACGTCGGCGGCTTTGTACCACGCGGTTACCAAACAGTTCGGTTTCGGTGATAAACCAGAGTTTGGCATCGGGTAAATAGAACGAATTAATAATGGGGCTGATAATCAAACCGACTTGTTTGGTCGGACACTCTTCCAGGCCTGAGCAAAGCGTAACCGGAAAACCGAGCTTGCTGACAATTTCACGCAGAGCTTCACGACGGCCTGCGCTCTCAGCGGAAAGCAGAACCTTGTCGTTATTTGCTAACGCCTGTTCTAATTTGGTTTTTAGTTTGGCAAAAGGCTGTTTTTGCTGGTGATCCGCAGCTATTTCTGTAACGGCTTCTGTCAGAAACGGTGTCGGCCCGGGCTGTGCCATTTCTGCCGGTACGTTGGCTCGCACTCGACGGTACTGCTTGAAACCAGCATGAATATTATCGACCGGAAGAAAAAGTTCATTAGGGTGTAACAATGGCCGTAACGGATCAAACTGGCGTTGATCGTAGCGATGATTAATATCCTGCCAGAGGCGCTCCAGGCTTGCCTGAATATTGCCGAAGGTAACCAGTACGGTGTCGTCCGGAAGATAATCAAATAAGCTTGCTGTTTCTTCAAAAAATAGCGGAAGATAGTATTCAATCCCGCCGGGTAACTGACCCTTACTGACTTGCTGATAGACCGATTCGCGCTCAGTACTTGCTTCAAAGTGTTCGCGGTAGTTTGCGCGGAAGCGTTCAATTGCCGTTTTGGTTAACGGGAACTCGTGTGCGGGCAGTAAATTAATGCCCTCTATAGGGTCTTTCGATAGCTGAGTTTCCGGGTCAAAAGGCCTTATACTATCAACTTCGTCATCGAAAAAATCGAGCCGGTATGGGGTCTGGCTGCCCATAGGATAAAGATCTAAGATTGACCCCCGGGCGCTGAATTCACCATGTTCCATAACCTGGTTTACGTGGCGGTAACCTGCATTTTCCAATTGCTGCCGGAGCTTCAAGCTGTCGAGTTGCTGGCCTTTCTCAATTTGTAGTGCTTGACCCTGAACAAAAGACGTTGGTGCAATGCGGTGGAGCAAGGTATTAATACTGACAATCAGTGCGCCACGCTTAGCTTCCGGAAGGCGTGCTAACACACGCAAACGATCAGATATAATGTCCTGATGCGGAGAAAAGCTGTCGTAAGGAAGCGTTTCCCAGTCAGGGAAAAGCGTTATGTCGTCATGATACTCGGTGTGTTCACCGGCAAAATATTTAATTTCCTGTTCTAATCGGTAGGCCTGGTTAGCATCTGCAGTAACAATTAGCACCCGCCCCGGAGTCGCATCAATTAGCTTAGCAATGGCCAGTGCAGGGGCACTGCCGTGCAGTTCCTGCCAGGTGAGATCTTTATTCGCTGCCGGTGGGAAAGGGGGTCTTAATACAGATGCCTTAGTCATGACTACTCAACTGGTTTGGAAAAACGTCGGTATTATACCGAAATCAATCAGGATTTGGATGACAAGGAGTCGCTTTCTTTTTGTTCCCTGCGCTGTTTTGAACGTTCTTTAAGCTGGCGGCTTTGGGCATGAAGGCTGGCACGAATCAAGAGTTCCTGATCTTCCTCCCGAATTTGAGCAAAGCTAAGAGTGCAAAGGTAAGTATCACCATTTTCTTCAGGCTCTGACTTTTCAGCTCTCAGGTAGCAGTAAATTGCCAGAGCTTCTTCTTTGAAGAACAATTTGGCCTGGAACGTCTGGTCTTCTGTTAATGGCGAGTCATTGACAATACGAATCCCGCCGCCGCCATATTCAACACCCTCAAACCGGTACTCGGGGTCATCCTCATTACGGAGCATATAACCGAGTAATATGTTCATACGCTTGTGCTGCTGCTCCAGAAAAGCCACCAGCGCGCTACCTGACGACTGTTCAACTTTAATGCTTTGCAGTTGTTGCTGATCACTTTCAGCCATACTGGATGCAATAGTAAACAGTTCCGGGATCTCGGCAATAAACGCGTCTTCGTCCGGTATATTGTCAGCCGAATCTAGCGCAATTAAATTGACCGGGAAGTGATCTCTTACCGTGAAGAAATCTCCTATTGGCGATGTCATTGATGTCTGCGATTGCGTCATTGTTTCGGCTTTTAGTTGTCAGGCTCAATACAACTCATTATCCTTGCTCGTTATGAATTAGCAACCATCAAATAATTGAGGGTATATGTTTCAGCCGGTTGTGCTGTTTATTGGCCTGCGTTACAGCCGGGCAAGGCAGGGCTCTGCCTTTACGGCATTTATTAACCGCTTTGCTTTTGCAGGTATTGCGCTGGGCGTAATGGCGCTAGTGGTTGTTATGTCGGTTATGAATGGCTTTGAAGGACAGTTGAAAAGCCGTATTTTAGGTGCCGTGCCCCAGGTCACTGTAACGGATCCGGACAGTAGCACGCAGCTAAGCAACTGGCAGGAGGTTCAACAACAACTGCCTGAACTGGCGACAATAAAGGGTTCTGTCCCTTTTGTACAAACGCAGGGCATACTGCAAATATCGGATAAAATGTCCGTTGCCAACATACAGGGCGTCTACCCGGACAAGGGCGCATTGCCGCCTTCACTTACCGACAAGATGGTTGCCGGCAACTGGGAAAGCCTGGAACCCGGAAGGTACCACTTGGTTATTGGTCAGCGGCTGGCGCAAAAACAAGGTATCGCCCCGGGTGACACTGTCAGAGTGATTGCCGCGCAGGGTGGCGTTTATACCCCCTTTGGACTGGTACCTTCGCAACGTCGCTTTGTCGTCAGTGGTTTATTCGCTATGGGCTCCGAAGTTGATGAGTCGGTTGCGTTCGCTCACGGTGACGACCTGGCGCGATTAATCCGTCTTCCCGAAGGCAAAGTGACCGGCCTGCAGCTGTTTCTAAATGATGCCTTTGATGCCCCCCAAGTTGCTCAAACCCTGCGCAACCAAACCGAGTTAAGCGTTGATGATTGGCGCCAAAGCTATGGGCAGTTGTTTGAGGCTGTTGGCATGGAAAAACGCATGATGTGGCTAATGCTGGCCTTGATCATTGCCGTGGCTGCATTTAACACATTGTCTGCCCTGGTTATGGTCATAAATGATAAGCGCCATGACATTGCCATACTGCAAACACTGGGTTTATCTAACGGCCGCATTCGCACGGTTTTCTTACTTCAGGGGCTTTATAACGGCGTTCTTGGGTCTTTGTTAGGTATTATTTTAGGACTTCTTTTGAGTTGGTATTTAAATGACATTCTGGATTTATTCGGGGCTCATATAGTTTCAGGCACCGAGGAAGGCTTACCTATTATCATCAACCTTTTCCAGGTTACTGCTACGGCTGTTGCTGCAATTCTGTTAACTCTGGTGGCAACATTATACCCGGCTTCACAGGCAGCTCATGTTCAACCATCGGAGGCATTACGCTATGACTGACGCGCTGTTGCGTTGCTCAAAACTGAGTAAATCGTATCAGGACGGTAATAATGAAGTGACCGTTTTAAAAGATATAGACTTTAGCCTTCAGGCTGGCGAGATGGTGGCTGTAGTCGGAACCTCCGGCTCGGGGAAAAGTACTTTGCTGCACTTGTTGGGGGGCTTGGATAAAGCTTCCGGCGGACAATTGTTTTATAAAACTGATGAAATGACGCACTGGAAAGCCGACAAACTGGCGCAGTGGCGTAATCAGAACCTTGGGTTTGTGTATCAATTCCACCATTTGTTGCCCGAGTTTTCGGCACTGGAAAATGTCGCAATGCCGCAAATGATAGCGGGTAAAAGTCCGGCCGAGGCAAAGCATCAGGCAAAGCAATTGCTGACCAGAGTAGGTTTAGAGCATAGATTATCTCATCGGCCTGCGCAGTTGTCGGGGGGAGAACGTCAGCGGGTTGCTATTGCCCGGGCTTTCGTGAATAAACCTCAAATTGTGCTTGCTGACGAGCCTACCGGTAATCTGGATGGTGAGGCCGCAGAGAGTATTTATCAATTAATGCTGGAGTTGAATAAAGAAACCAACACGGCTTTTATTGTGGTAACCCATGATTTGCATCTGGCAGAGCAACTCCAGCGCGTAGAAGTCTTGAAGAACGGTGTTTTGCATAAGGAAGAAGACTAATGCGGCTTGCCTGGTTAATTGCCCGTCGCTTTCGTCAGGGAACAGCGAAGCAAGGCTTCTTGTCGTTTATATCGGCATCATCAACTATTGGTATTGCCCTTGGGTGTGCAGTATTAATTGCAGCACTGTCAATGATGAATGGCTTCAACCAGGTGTTACAGAATAAGCTCTTAGCGGTTGTACCTCAGATTGAATACAGTGCCGTTGAAGGGGCTTTGGATGACTGGGAGCTCGTGGCAGAAATTGCTGAGCGGAACCCTCAGGTTGTTGCTACCGCACCGGGTGTCAATGCCACGGTAATGGTACAAACCCAGTCGACATTTCATGGCATTCAGGTTCGGGGCGTTTCGGCAGAGCATGAACAAAAAGTTTCTTCTTTATCGGACTACGTCAGTAAGGAAGACTGGCAGCGCTGGCAGCAAAAGGGCGGCTTGCTATTAGGTGCGGGGTTAGCGGAAAAACTGGATCTAGAAGTAGGCGACTCGGTTTCGTTGTTAACCCCCGAAAAATCAGAACGAGGTTTTCGCTCTCCCGAGCGTGTCAGGCTGCAAGTGACGGGGCTTTTTCAGTTTGGTGGGCAAATTGATTACCACAACGCTTACGTTTCACTCGATACAGCGATAAATGAGCTGGATTTTGCCCGCGATGTCAGTTCTGTCCGATTGCGGGTAAAAGATGTGTTTTCTGCGCCGGCTGTGGCCAGACAAGTGGGTAATGAACTGCCTGAACTGGTGTACCTTGACGACTGGACGCGAAGTCACGGGCACTTGTATCGCGATATTGAACTTGTGCGCTGGGTGGTTTATCTGGTTCTTATTCTGGTTATGGCGGTTGCCTGTTTTAACATTGTATCGACGTTAATTATGACGGTCGCCAAAAAACGTAGCCAAATCGCAATGCTGAAAACCTTGGGTATGAAAGACAAAACCTTATTGCAGTCTTTTGTTCTGCAGGGGATTATGAATGGGTTGTACGGCGTTGTTATCGGATGTGTTTGCGGAATACTGCTGGCCCAACTTTTACCCAGTATTATGTTGACGCTGGAAACCTGGTTTAATTTTGATGTGCTTTCCAGCGATATCTACTTTGTCGGTGAAGTGCCTTCTGAATGGATTTGGTCGGATGTTTTTCTGGTGGCGGGGGTAGCACTGCTAATGAGCTTGCTTGCGACTCTTTATCCGGCCTGGAGAGCAGTGAAAGTTGAACCGGCTAAAGCTTTACACCAAAGCATTTAATTTTAAGGATTACGGCGGCGCCAGGCTTTGACCACAGACTGGCGCCACAACAGACGAATACCAATGTAACCAATAAAGCTGGATAACGTTCCTAAAACCAAACAGCCAAGCAAGAAAGCCGGACCTATGGTTGAAATACTGTGCATTAACCACTCCCAACTGGCTTCAAAAGCAAAGGGCTGTGGTGGTTCTGCTAACAAAGCATTTCCTACCAGGTAGCAAAGGTAAAACATGGGGGGCATGGTAATAGGGTTGGAGACCCATACCAGACCAACTGAGAGTGGCAGATTTACGCGAAAGGGAATTGCTGATGCTGCCGCTAATAACATTTGAAAAGGAACAGGTATAAAAGCGCAGAACAAGCCTACCGCAAAGGCTCCTGACGCCGAGCGTCTGTTCAGGTGCCACAAGTTTGCGTCATGCAAAAGGCTGCCAAATAAGCGGATCGCTTTTGACTCGCGCACTTTTTGGTGATCAGGCATTAACCGTTTAATGAAGCGTCTGGCCATAATGTGACGTTTATTACCTATCCTGTTACTGCCCCAAGGAAGGAGCAACGATGGATCGCTGGTTACTCGTGTTTTCAGGCGGAATTTTGTTCGCCTTCACTCACTCTGACATTAAATTCTGGCTGATTGTTTCAACTATCGCATTACTACTTTTGGCGATAGCTTACACCCGCATGGGGGCCGGCCCGAAAAAAGCAAAACGGCGATCGATCGCACGACTACTGATGGCGTTATTTTGCGGTATTTTATGGGCTAATGCCAACCTTTATTGGCAAAATATACAGGCAATACCGGCGTCTTTTCTCAATTCCGACGTTAAGCTCAATATCGAGGTGGATGAAATATCCCGGAGTTACCCTTACCACGTACGGATAACGGGCAGGGTTAAAACGCTGTCAGACAACGCGTTGCCTATTTGGAAGCAATCCAGAGTCCGGTTGAACTGGTACCGGGCGAATCTTAAACAAGCCCCTAAAGCAGGAGAAACCTGGCAGCTGGTTGCGCGCTTAAAGGAAGCGACAGACTATCGTAACCACGGGAGCTTTCGGTATCGACAATATTTGCTGCGCAATAACATACACGCAATAGGAAGTATTAAAGAGGGCGTTAAGCTTGATTCTGATATCAGTCTTCGGCAAAAAGTCTTTGATTGGATACAACAGAGTGATCTGAACGAACCCGGCATACTGGCTGCCTTAACTATTGGTGAACGCAGCTTATTGAGCCGACAAACCCGGGAAAGTTGGCAAAAAACCGGTTTGGCTCACAGCCTGGCTATATCGGGTTTACATTTGGGGATGGTTGCCGCTTCCGCTGTATTCTTTTTTCGCCTCTGCTTTCGCTTTCTCCCTGTTGGCCTGAAAACCAGAGAGCTCATTAACAGCCGTTTCTGGTCGCTAGTTTTAGCGGCTTTTGTTGTGACAGGTTATGCCGTTCTGGCCGGTTTTCCCGTGTCGACAGTAAGGGCGCTCGCCATGTTTTTGATCGTTCTTTTGCATCTGATGCTAAGCCTGAAATTAAGACCATTAAGTTTACTGTTACGAGTTACTGTTGCGGTACTTGTGGTTGATGTTTTTGCTTTGCAGGATCCGGGTTTTTGGCTTTCGATTACAGCGGTTGCGGCATTGTTTCTGGCAAGCTGGCGCTGGCAAAAAGCCCGTGGAAAACTCTCTGCTATTAAGAGTCTTTGGTCCGTGCAATGGTTGTTACTGGTGGTTATGGCACCTTTGTCGTTTTTGTTATTTGGCGGGTTTTCGCTGCTGGCACCGTTAGTTAACTTGCTGGTATTACCGGTTATAAGCTTTTGGTTGTTGCCATTGGCGCTAACCGGAACGGTTGCTGCACTTTTGGATTTAAGTTTTGCATCAACGCTTTGGCAATTAGCAGAGCTTCCAATTGTACATATGAATCCGTTTATCGGTTTTTTAGCAAAGCAGCCAGTAACCTGGTTGCAATTAGATGCGTGGCCTGTAAGCCGTGAGGCAAGGTTCGGTGGTTTGTTTGCGTTAATCCTCGTGCTGCTGGTGCCGCTTAAAAACACCTGGCAACGCACAATACTGCTTTTATGTTTGCCTCTTTCTGTTTTGGTGCTGCTAAATCAAAGAGACGGGAAATTGCGCCTTCACGTTCTGGATGTGGGGCAAAGCCAGGCTGTGGTGCTGGAGAGAAATGGCAGAGCCATGCTGGTCGATACAGGTATTGAATTTAATTCCGGTTTTAGTGTGGCCGAGTCGGTGATTGAACCGTTTTTGAATTACCATGGACTTGTTCCGGAGCTTGCGTTTATCAGCCACGGAGACAGTGACCACAACGGCGGCCGTGCTTTCTTATCAAGGCGCTATCCCAATTTGCAGTGGCAGGGGGAAGGCAGCGATAAACCGTGTTTAGCAGGTGATACGGGATACTGGAATGACTTACAATGGAGAGTTTTATGGCCTGCGCGGGAATATCAAGATTCACCCGCATTAAGTAAAAATAATCGTTCTTGTGTCTTACGGGTTCAATTCCGGGGTTTTACTGTACTTTTGCCCGGAGACATTGAAATGCCTGCCGAGAAAATGCTGTTAGAGCGGTTGCGAAGCCCTGCTGAAATAGAGTCCGATGTCATGCTGGTTCCGCACCACGGCAGTAAAACGTCCACCAGTTGGCCATTATTGCAGGCCGTAGATGCGGATATCTACTTGATAAGCTATGGTCGGCATCGTGGATACCGTTTTCCCCACCGATATACTCTGGAAAGACTTGCGCGAAAGAATCGCCCCTGGCTTGGGACGATGAAGAGTGGACAATTAACCATTGTGAGTGACGGCAGTACATGGAGTTTGGAGTTACCCTTTGAAAACAGGTAGAATACCAAAAGTGTTAATGACTTAATTGAGACTACATGGATTCTCAGATTAAAAAAAAGACGACCTTCAAGCGCTTGTTAGGCTACATCAAACCTTATAAAGCGGCCTTTACCCTTGCTATTATCTGCATGATTGGCTATTCGGCCATTGATACCTTATTTTTGTCCCAAATAGAAACTTTAATTGATGACGGTTTAACTGAGCAAGACTCTAAAATATTGCTCTACGGTGCGCTTTTTGTTCCTTTTATTTTTATCCTTAGAGGGTTACTAAACGTAGCTTCCAGTTATTTCCTGCATTGGGTTGGCTTTAAAGTTGTCACTAAAATGCGTCAGCAGTTATTCGACCATATGATGAAGCTGCCTGTCAGCTTTCACGACCAGCACTCAACCGGTGACTTAATCTCGAAAATAACTTATGACACTCAGCAAGTAGCCGAAGCGAGTAGCCGCGCGCTACTGGTTTTGATTAAGGAAGGTGCGTTTGTTATTGGCTTGCTTGGGTTGATGTTTTATCAAAGTTGGCAACTGTCGTTAGTATTTTTGGTTGTAGGTCCTTTAATTGCTAAAGTTGTTGGGGTCGTGTCCAAGCGCTTCAGAAAAGTCAGTAGTCGTATCCAGACGGCGATGGGCAATGTTACAACAACGGCTGAGCAGATGATTAATGGCCACAAAGTGGTCGTAATGCATCAAGGACAAAAAGGTGAGTCTGCACGTTTTTCCGAGATCAATAATATTACCCGTAACCAGAATATGAAACTGGTTAATACGCGGGCCATTAGTACTTCGGTTATTCAGTTCATCGCTTCTTTAAGTCTTTCCATGGTTTTGGTTATTGCCAGTTTTCCGGAGATGCTGGGAGAGCTTTCAGCCGGCGCATTTACAACTTTGCTGACAGCTATGATTATGTTGCTGCGCCCATTAAAGCAGTTAACGAACGTGAACAGTGATTTCCAGCGGGGTATAGCCGCGGCTACCAGTGTGTTTGATATTCTTGATGAGCCCATTGAAATTGATAAAGGGTCTCGAGTTATTGATCGTGCGGCCGGGGATATTGTTTTTGAAGATGTGACTTTTGCTTATCAAAAAGATGATGAGCCAGCACTTCAGCAAATTAATTTTAGCGTAAAACAAGGCAAAACCCTTGCATTGGTGGGTCGCTCGGGCAGTGGTAAATCGACGATTTCAAACCTGCTGACCCGGTTCTATGATGTAGAGCAGGGTCGCATTTTGCTCGACGGCTACAACATTAACGACTATAAACTGAAATGTCTGCGTCGCCAGTTTGCTCTGGTTTCACAAAACGTGACGCTGTTTAATGACACTATCGCTAATAATATTGCTTATGGTGCAGCGAAAGAGTTGTCACGGGAGCAAATCACTAAAGCGGCAGAGCAGGCTTACGTTACCGAGTTTACTGATAACATGCCGAAAGGGCTGGACACCATGGTCGGCGAAAACGGAGTGATGTTATCCGGAGGGCAGCGGCAACGTATTGCTATTGCTCGTGCATTATTGCAGGACGCTCCTATTCTGATTCTGGACGAAGCTACATCTGCGCTAGATACGGAGTCTGAACGTCATATTCAGGATGCTTTAGGCACCTTGCGCCAAAACCGGACCGCCATTGTTATTGCACACCGCTTGTCGACCATTGAAAATGCGGACGAAATTATCGTAATGGATAACGGCGAGATTGTTGAGCGAGGTACCCATCAGCAGTTACTGGATCACGAAGGTGCGTATTATCAATTGCATAACTTGCAGTTTAGCGGAGGCGCCTAGTGTGGCTACAAAAGCAGTGGTATAAAGCCAAACTGCACCCCCTTTTAATTCTGCTGGCGCCGCTGTCATTGCTGTTTTGGCTACTGACCAACCTGCGCCGCAGTTTTTACCATTTAGGCCTAATAAAACGCTATAAAGCAGAAGTGCCTGTTATCGTTGTTGGCAATATCAGCGTTGGCGGTACAGGGAAAACGCCAATGGTGGTTGCTCTATGCCAGTGGCTGAAAGATGAGGGTTGGACGCCAGGTATTATTAGCCGTGGTTATGGTGCAAAAGGTCCATTTCCTCATTCCATTGCAGAAAATGATAATGCCGCAGGTGTTGGAGATGAGCCTTTGCTTATGCGCCGGAGAACCGATTGTCCGGTAGTCATCGCACCTAAACGAGCCGAGGCCGCGCAGCTCCTGTCCGAACAACATCCCGAAGTCGATGTCATTATTAGTGATGATGGTTTACAGCATTACGCATTAAAACGTGACATTGAGCTGATTATGATTGACGGTGAAAGAGGCACAGGAAATGGCTGGTTGCTGCCGGCAGGTCCTTTACGTGAAGGACCATGGCGTTTAAAAGGTGCGGACTGGGTTATTTCTAATTACGGTCGTCATGCTTTTGCGCGTCATGTAGTGGATGTTAAACCAGGTCACTGGTATCGGGTTGATAACGATGAAAAAGTTGAGCTAGAAACGGATAGTAGTTTTAATGCAGTTGCCGGTATTGGTTACCCCCAGCGATTTTTTAACTCTTTGTCTGAGCAAGGGGTACAAGTTGAGAAAAGCCAGGCATTTGCTGATCATCACGTTTTTAGCGAAGAAGACTTTTCTCAATTAAGTGGTAAGCCTATATTGATGACAGAGAAAGATGCCGGAAAGTGTCAGTCATTCGCGCAACCGGACTGGTATTATCAAACAATAGAAGCGCAACTGCCCGAGATAATGAAAACTAACTTACTGGCAGAGCTGGAAAGGAAGAAAAATGCCCATTGATAAAAATACATTAGCGATTTTAGCTTGCCCTAAGTGCAAAGGTAAGCTGACTTACTACGCCGAAAAAAATGAACTGGTCTGTCGGGGCGAGCGACTGGCTTATCCTATCGATGAAAACATTCCGGTTTTATTAGCCGATAAAGCCCGTGAATTATCTGCAGAAGAGTTAGAGAAGGTTCCTTCATGAGTTTTACCGTTGTTATTCCCGCACGTTATGGCTCCAGCCGACTGCCTGGTAAACCTTTGGCTGACATAGGTGGTAAACCAATGATTCAGCATGTGGTTGAAAGGGCTGAAGCCAGTGGCGCTGCGGAGGTGATTGTCGCAACTGATGACCTGAGGGTAAAAGAGGGCGTTGAGAAATTCGGCGGCCGAGTCATGATGACTTCAACGGAACATTCATCGGGTACTGAGCGACTGGCTGAGGTTATTGAACAGTTGGCGCTTGCGGAAAATGAAGTGGTGGTTAATGTGCAGGGCGACGAGCCTTTCATTCCACCTGAAATTATTCGTCAGGTTGCGGATAACTTAGCCAACCAACGGCAGGCGCCTATGGCGACTTTAGCCGTTCCTATTACCGACGCTGAAGATATTTTTAACCCGAATACAGTAAAAGTGGTTACCGATGCGGCCGGATACGCTCTGTACTTTAGCCGTGCAGCTATTCCATGGGACAGAGAGCACTTTTCTGCAGAGCGGGATACCAATGTCATTGCCGATCATTACCACCGACACATTGGTATTTATGCCTATCGGGCAGGTTTTGTCAGACGTTATATTGAGTGGCAGGCTAGCCCTATAGAGCAGCTTGAATCCCTAGAACAGTTGCGAGTGCTTTGGCACGGGGAGCGTATTCATGTGGCCGAAGCTATTCTCGCGCCGGCTTCTGGTATTGATACAGAAGAAGACCTGCAGCGGGCACGAGAACGGGCAGTCGATGGTTAATCCATCGCTGCCATTTTTGAGTATTCGTCTTCGAAAAAGAACTTTTCTTCTCCAAAAGCCGGCTTTAATTGATGTAACCAGGTTGCATCCGGGTCGTACTTAGCAAAGAAGGGGCGTTGAACCCAGTCCGGGTTGCGTCCCTGAATAAAGCGTAAAGCAAAAACTTTTTCGCCTGCAATTTCGGTCACACCCTGAACTTCCACTTTACCCGGGCCTGCACTCATTGAAGGGCCGCGAACCGTGCGGGCAATGCCGGATACCTGTTGGTAAGCTTTTTGGAAAATCTCCCAGGTGCGTTCCAGTGGCACTTCAAAGTAACGTTTGGCACCAGTATCCCGCTCAACAAACATATAGTAAGGGATCATACCTAACTGTACTTGTTTCTCCCACATAGAAGCCCAGACATCGGGGTCATCGTTAATGTGTTTAAGCAGTGGAGCCTGGCAGCGTATTTGTGCACCAGTAGCGCGCAGGCGACGAATCGCTTCCTGACAGACTTCCGTGCGCAGTTCATTCGGGTGGTTTAAATGCGCCATAATGGATACGTGTTTGCCGCCGGCAACTAAACGCTCTAATAGACGCAGCATGTCGTCTGCATCCGGGTCAGTAATGAAGCGGTAAGGCCAGAAGGTCAGCGACTTAGTGCCAATACGTATGGTCTTAATGTGCTCAAACTCTGGTTTAAGTAAGTCTTCCAGGTAGTGAGCCAGCTTACGTGTGCGCATAACCATAGGGTCGCCACCGGTGACCAGTAGGTCGGTCACTTCTTTGTGCTGAGCTAAGTAGCGATGTAATTGATCGGCGTCATTAGAGTTAAAGCGTGTTGCTTTACCCACGAATTGTGCCCAGCGGAAGCAAAAGGTGCAGTAAGAATGGCAATACTGCCCCTGAGCCGGGAAAAATAAAACCGTTTCACGGTATTTATGCTGCATGCCAGGCAAGGGTTCACCGTCAACATGGGGGACGTTCATTTGCATTTGGCCAGCAGGGTGAGGGTTCATTTCATCACGTAGCTGAGTTGCTAAGTCAAACACTTCGTTAGTCGTGTGTTTACCTGACATCAAATCCGCCATGCGCTGATAGGCAGACGGCTCCAGCATATCCTTTTGTGGAAATGTTAGTTGAAACAGCGGGTCATTGGGTACATTTTCCCAGTCAATGAGTTCATTAAACACATACTCGTTTACTCTGAACGGCAGGACATTAGCAACGACTTTCATTTCAAAGCGCATGTCAGCAGGAACTTTTTTAAGCGCCTCAATTTTATCTAACTGGCGATGCTGATATACCTTGAACTTACGTGGCGTAATGATGGGTTGTTGTACATTGACTACTTGCTGCATAAGCCTCTCTGTAATTATCTGCAACCTGCTAAAAGCACGTTGAAAATGAATTTGTCTGTCAGCTCTTGGGCGACCAACGAAATGCGACGTAGTATAAAGAAATTGGGGGTAAGTTGCACGTTCTGTAAGGGATAAAAAGCGATGTACACGAACTAATTAGCGATAGACATAAAAAAAGCGCTCATGAGAGCGCTTTTTTAAAACATGACGATTTTACTTTTTGATTGGTGTAAATTCGCGTTTTGTATAACCGGTATACAATTGACGTGGACGACCAATTTTTTGGTTCGCTTCGCCCATCATTTCGTGCCAGTGAGAAACCCAGCCAACAGTACGCGACAGCGCAAAGATAACAGTGAACATGTTGGTCGGAATACCAATAGCTTTCAGCACGATACCTGAGTAGAAATCAACGTTAGGGAACAACTTCTTCTCAATGAAGTAATCGTCTTCCAGAGCGATACGCTCCAGTTCCATTGCAACGTCCAATAATGGATCGTCACGGTTAAGTTCTTTCAATACTTCGTGGCATGACTCACGCATAACGGTAGCGCGAGGGTCAGTGTTTTTGTAGACACGGTGACCAAAGCCCATCAGACGGAACGGATCGTTCTTGTCTTTTGCTTTCTCGATGTATTTTGGAATGTTCTCTACTGAGCCAATTTCAGCCAGCATGCGCAGACACGCTTCGTTTGCACCACCGTGTGCAGGTCCCCATAAAGAAGCAACACCAGCCGCAATACAGGCGTAAGGGTTTGCACCCGAAGAACCGGCAAGACGAACGGTTGAAGTTGATGCGTTTTGCTCGTGGTCGGCATGCAAAGTAAAGATGCGATCCATTGCACGGGCAACTGCAGGGCTAATTTTGTAATCTTCAGCTGGTACAGAGAACATCATGTTTAAGAAGTTTTCTGCATAACCTAAGTCGTTACGTGGGTAAACGAAAGGTTGGCCAATGCTGAATTTGTAGGCCATTGCCGCAATGGTTGGAATCTTAGCAATTAGGCGATAAGCGCTACGTAAACGCTGGTTTTCATCGTGAATGTCTAAATCATCATGATAGAAAGATGATAAAGCACCTGTTACTGCGCATAGCATCGCCATTGGGTGTGCGTCACGACGGAAACCATTAAAGAAGTTATGGATTCCCTGGTGCACCATAGTGTGTTTAGTAATGGTGTCTTTAAATTCGGTGTACTGTTTTTCATTCGGCGCTTCGCCGTGTAACAGCATATAGCAAACTTCTAGATAGTCTGCTTTTGTTGCGAGCTCACCAATTGGGTAGCCGCGGTGCAGTAAAACTCCGTTCTCACCATCGATGTAGGTGATAGCCGACTCGCAAGAGCCTGTAGCCAGGAACCCAGGGTCAAAGGTGAAGTAACCATGTTTGCCCAAAGTTCGGACGTCAACTACATCCTTGCCTGCCGCTGGTGAAAGTACCGGCAACTCAATGGATTGGCCGTCAATCTGTAAAGTGGCTTTACGATCAGCCATAAGGAATTCTCCTCACTGTCTACTTTGAAAAAGTGCGCTAATTTAACTCGATCATGCCCTTAAATGTCAATTTTAATCGGGGAACATGAACTAATTATAGTCAAACATACGTAATAAACATGACGAAAAGATTACTCAGATTGAACAATTATTGAGTTACGTTAGACTTTAGTAGTAAGCCGTAATAACTGAGCGTCCAAATCTGAGTTTCTCGTTGTAATTAATGGTTTGGCTCGATATACTTTGCGCCGTATTGGTGGCATGTATCTGTGTCGCGCAAACGAAAATTGCATTTCTTTTGTGCTTTATTAAAAGGCAATCTATCGTGAAAAAAGAAAGACCTGTTAATTTAGACTTATCAACTATCAAGTTTCCTGCCGCTGCCAAAGCATCCATACTGCACCGTATTTCTGGTGTTGTTATGCTGTTCTCTCTGGCATTTTTAATTTGGGCTTTTGCCGTGTCACTTAGTGGCCCAGAAGGCTTTGCTCAAATCGAGAGTATCATGACCAGCTTTATTGCGAAGTTTATTGGCTGGGGTATTTTGACAGCGCTAGGATTTCACTTAATCATCGGTCTGCGTCACTTAGTGATGGATATGGGCTACTGGGAAGAACTCGATTCGGGAAGAATCAGTGCAAATATTTCAATTGCTCTTTCTGTCATTCTTTCCGTATTAGTAGGAGTTTGGCTATGGTAACAGCAGCAGCAACGTTTGGTCGTAGCGGTTCTCATGACTTTATCTTGTTGAGAGCCAGCGCGATCGTTATGGTTCTTTACACACTGTTCATGGCTGGCTTTTTCCTTTCTACACCAGACGTGACGTATGAAGTCTGGAGTGGCTTGTTTGCCAGTATCTGGGTGAAGGTTTTTACCATGCTAGCACTGTCCGCTGTGTTGATTCACGGTTGGATTGGCATTTGGCAGGTATCAACAGACTATGTAAAAGCGGCTGGTCTCAGAGCTTTTATCCAACTAGTTTTCAGCGTTGGTCTTATCGCTGTTTGGCTCACTGGCTTATTCGTACTGTGGGGTGTTTAAGTGAACGTTAAAACTTTAGAATATGATGCAGTGGTGATCGGTGCTGGCGGTGCTGGTATGCGAGCAGCATTGCAAATTTCCCAAGAGGGAATGAGCTGTGCGTTGATGTCCAAAGTGTTTCCAACGCGCTCTCACACAGTTTCTGCACAAGGTGGTATTACTGTCGCTTTAGGTAATGCGCACGAAGATGACTGGCAATGGCACATGTTCGATACCGTAAAAGGTTCGGACTACATTGGTGACCAGGACGCTATTGAATACATGTGTAAAGCAGGTCCGGAAGCAATTCTTGAACTGGAAAATATGGGCTTGCCATTTTCACGTTTTGAAAACGGAAAAGTTTATCAACGTCCGTTTGGTGGTCAGTCAAAAGAATTTGGTGGCGAGCAGGCAGCTCGTACAGCCGCAGCCGCTGACCGTACTGGTCACGCACTTCTGCACTTGCTTTACCAGCAAAACGTTAAGAACAAAACGACCGTTTTCTCTGAGTGGTACGCACTAGACTTAGTGAAAAACCAGGACGGCGCAGTAACGGGTGTTACTACGCTGAATATTGAAACTGGTGAAGTCTATTATGTGAAAGCTAAATCTGTTGTGCTTGCTACCGGCGGTGCTGGTCGAATTTATGCCTCAACAACAAATGCGCACATTAACACCGGTGATGGTGTTGGTATGGCGCTACGTGCCGGCGTTCCAGTGCAGGATATGGAAATGTGGCAGTTCCACCCAACTGGTATTGCTGGTTCAGGCTGTCTGGTAACTGAAGGTTGCCGTGGCGAGGGTGGTTACCTGTTAAATAAAGACGGCGAACGCTTCATGGAGCGTTACGCTCCAAACGCGAAAGACCTTGCTTCACGTGACGTTGTTGCTCGTTCAATGATGACAGAAATTCGTGAAGGCCGTGGTTGTGAAGGCCCTTGGGGACCTCACCTGAAACTGAAATTGGATCACTTGGGTAAAGAGACTCTGGAAAGTCGTCTTCCGGGCGTTTGTGACTTGTCACGTACCTTCGCTCACGTTGACCCGGTAAAAGAACCGATTCCTGTTATACCAACCTGTCACTACATGATGGGCGGTATTCCGACAGACGTTAACGGTCAGGCTCTGACAGTTGACGAAAAGGGTGAAACCAAGCCTGTACCTGGTTTATTTGCTTGTGGTGAAATCGCTTGTGTATCTGTTCACGGTGCTAACCGCTTAGGTGGTAACTCATTGCTTGACCTTGTTGTTTTCGGTCGTGCGACTGGCATGCACTTAGGTGAAACATTAGCGGCGAACAGCGAAGCACGTGAATCGTCAGCGTCTGACGTTGATGAGGCAATGGCTCGTTTCAACCGTTGGGAAAATACGCAGAAAGGCGAAGACCCAGTACAAATTAAGAAAGACCTACAGAACTGTATGCAGATGAACTTCTCGGTATTCCGTGAAGGTGAAGCAATGGCTGATGGTCTTAAAGAGTTGAAAGAAATTCGTGAGCGCCTTAAGCACGCACGCTTAGACGACACGTCTAAAGAGTTTAATACTCAGCGTGTTGAATGTATGGAACTTGATAACTTAATGGAAACTGCTTTCTCTACTGCAGTTGCCGCAAACTTCCGTACAGAAAGCCGTGGAGCTCACAGTCGCGCAGACTATCCAGATCGTGATGACGAGAAATGGTTGGTTCACACTGTGTTCCGTCCAGAAACCGAAGACATGGTGACTCGTCAGGTTAATATGGCACCGAAACTGCGCGAAGCTTTCCCTCCGAAAGCTCGTACGTACTAATAGAGGGGTTCAACGATGAAAACATTGAATATTTCGATTTATCGTTACAACCCGGATGTTGATGACGCGCCGTACATGAAAGATTACACCCTAGAGGTGGAAGAAAATCAGGACATGATGGTGCTGGACTTGCTTATCAAACTGAAAGAGCAAGATCCATCGTTGGCGTTCCGGCGGTCATGCCGTGAAGGCGTTTGTGGTTCAGATGGTCTGAATATGAACGGCAAAAACGGCTTGGCTTGTATTACTCCAACTTCTGCATTGAAAGGCAGCAAGATTGTGATTCGTCCGTTGCCTGGGCTACCGGTTATTCGTGACTTAATTGTTGATATGAGCCAGTTCTATCAACAGTACGAGAAGATTAAACCGTACCTGATTAACGATGATAAAACGCCGCCGGCGCGTGAGCGTCTGCAGTCACCAGAAGAGCGTGCTAAACTTGACGGACTGTATGAGTGCATCTTATGTGCATGTTGTTCGTCATCATGCCCGTCGTTCTGGTGGAACCCGGATAAATTTGTTGGTCCGGCAGGGTTGTTACACGCTTATCGTTTCTTAATCGATAGTCGTGACACAGCAACGGACGAGCGTTTAGACGAGTTGGACGATGCATTTAGTGTGTTCCGTTGCCACGGAATTATGAATTGCGTCAACGTTTGTCCTAAAGGGTTGAACCCAACTAAGGCTATTGGACACATTAAATCGATGCTTTTGAACCGCGCAGTTTAAGTTGTTAAATTGTCGCGTCAATTTGAACGGTTGATGTTGTGGATAGCCATCCCACAAGGATGGCTATTTTTTTATAAAAACGGTTTATCTATTCAGGTGAAGGAAACGCAATGCAAGATGGTGTAATGCGTGAATGGTTAGAAACATCGCATCTAGCCGGTGGTAACGTTGCCTACATTGAACAAATGTTTGAGGCGTATCTGGATGATCCGACGGCAGTCAGTGATGAATGGCGTCAAATGTTCGATGCGTTGCCGAAAGAGAATCACATTGTTGATACCAAACTCAGCGAAGTGAGAGAGCAGTTCCGAGAAGCAGCAAAGAATAAGCTCAAGCAGTCTCAAACCGGCAGCACGACCGCCGCCGATCAGAAGCAAGTGAAGGTTTTACAACTTATCAATGCTTACCGATTCCGCGGTCATCAGCATGCCAATCTTGATCCTCTTGGTTTATGGAAACAGGAAACCGTTCCAGACCTTTCATTAAACTTCCACGATTTAAGCAAAGACGACTTAGAGCGCGAGTTTAATGTAGGCTCTTTAGCCGTTGGCAAAGACACAATGAAGCTGAGTGACATTCACGAAGCTTTAGAAAATATTTATTGTGGCTCTATTGGTGCCGAATACATGCACATTGTTTCAACCGAAGAAAAACGCTGGATTCAGCAACGGTTGGAAGGTGTTCTTGGTCAGCCTAAATTTAAAAAAGAGCAACAAACCAAAATCTTAAAAGAGCTTATAGCAGCAGACGGGCTGGAAAAGTATCTGGGGTCTAAATTCCCTGGCGCTAAACGCTTCTCGTTAGAGGGCGGAGACAGTCTGGTTCCGTTGTTAAAAGAACTTATTTCACGCTCGGGTGAGCAAGGCGCCAAAGAAGTGGTCATTGGCATGGCTCACCGCGGTCGTCTGAACGTATTAGTGAATGTTCTGGGTAAGAAACCTCAGGACCTATTTGACGAGTTTGCCGGCAAGCATGACAGCACTAAAGGCTCAGGTGATGTTAAATATCACATGGGTTTTTCATCTGACTATGCAACACCGGGCGGCGATGTTCACTTAGCATTAGCTTTTAACCCATCGCATCTGGAAATTGTTAATCCGGTTGTTATGGGCTCGGTTCGCGCACGTATGGACCGCCTGCAAGATCCAGAAGGCAAAAAAGTACTGCCAATTACCATTCACGGTGACGCCGCCGTTGCTGGCCAGGGCGTAGTACAAGAAACCTTTAATATGTCGCAAACACGGGCTTATCGTGTTGGCGGATCAATCCGCATTGTTGTGAATAACCAGGTTGGTTTCACGACCGCAAAACAGGAAGATGCGCGTTCTACTCAATACTGTACTGACATTGCAAAAATGGTACAGGCGCCAATTTTCCACGTTAATGCCGATGACCCTGAAGCTGTCGTTTTTGTGACTCAACTGGCCCTGGATTATCGAAACGCCTTCCAGAGAGATGTCGTTATCGACTTGGTTTGTTATCGCCGTCACGGGCACAATGAAGCTGACGAGCCGAGTGCAACCCAGCCTTTAATGTACGCTAAGGTGAAAAAGCAGCCGGTTGCTCGTGAGATTTATGGCAAACAATTAATTAAAAACTCGATAGTTGATGAAGACACTGCCAAACAGTGGATGTCTGACTATCGTGACGCATTAGATAAAGGCGAAGTTGTCGTTGATGAACACCGCCCTATGCGTCAACACTCCGTTGACTGGTCACCGTATATTGGAAATGACTGGGATGTTGAGTATGACTACAAAGTCTCGATTAAAAAGCTGAAAGATCTGGGTCAGAAAATTACGACATACCCGGAAGAACATAAGCTGAACTCCCGCGTTGCAAAGGTTTATCAGGAACGTCTGAAAATGGCGAAAGGCGAAAAGTCTATGGACTGGGGTTTTGCAGAAACCTTAGCCTATGCCACCCTGGTAAACGACGGTACTCATATTCGTCTGACCGGGCAGGACAGTGGGCGTGGTACGTTCTTCCACCGTCATGCGGTGCTGCATAATCAGGAAGACGCTTCAACTTATATGCCTCTGAACAATCTGGGATCAGAGCAGGGCCAGATTGAAATTTATGATTCAGTGCTGTCAGAAGCCGCGGTTGTTGCCTTTGAATATGGTTATGCCACAGCGGAACCAAAAGCATTGGTCATGTGGGAAGCTCAGTTCGGAGACTTCGTAAACGGTGCTCAGGTTGTTATTGATCAGTTCCTAAGCTCTGGCGAACAGAAGTGGGGCCGTTTGTGTGGTTTGACATTATTGTTACCGCACGGTTACGAAGGTCAGGGGCCAGAACACAGTTCGGCGCGGCTAGAGCGTTTCTTGCAGCTTTCAGCTGATCACAACTGGTCTGTGTGTGTGCCAACGACACCGGCACAGGTTTTCCATATGATTCGTCGTCAGCACTTACGTCCTGTTCGCAGACCGTTAGTTGTGATGACACCGAAGTCATTATTACGTCATCCGTTAGCCGTTTCAGAAATGGACGATTTAGCGGATGTCGGGTTCCAGAACGCGATTGCGGAAATTGACGACCTGAATCCGAAAAAGGTAAAACGCGTGGTATTTTGCTCCGGTAAAGTCTACTACGATTTACTGAAAGAACGTCGCGAACGCGAACAAGAAGATGTTGCCCTTATTCGTATTGAACAGCTTTACCCGTTCCCTGCGGAAGAAGTGGCAGAAATTATGAAAGATTATCAGCACGTTAAAGATTTTGTCTGGTGTCAGGAAGAGCCTCAGAACCAAGGCGCATGGTATAGCAGCCAGCACCACTTCTGGGCCGCAATTCCGAAAGGAGCTCAGTTGTCTTATCGTGGTCGTAGTGCGTCAGCCGCACCAGCGGTCGGATACATATCAGAGCACAACAAGCAGCAGCAAAAACTTGTTGACGAAGCGCTAACCATTAAATAGGTGAAGATGAACCATGGCGATTGATATAAAAGTTCCTCAATTACCCGAGTCTGTTGCAGATGCAACCATTGCAACATGGCACGTAAAACCTGGCGATAAAGTGTCTCGCGACCAGAATCTGGTTGACATCGAAACCGACAAGGTAGTGCTTGAAGTTGTTGCGGAAGCGGACGGTGTGCTCGGCGAAATTACGGCTGAAGAAGGCACAACCGTAACTGCTGAAGAAGTTATCGGTAAAATTGAAGAAGGTGACGGTGGGTCAGCTTCTGAAGATAAATCAGAAGATAAAGATTCAGGCGACAAGAAAGAAAAGTCAGAAAAGAAAGAATCTGATTCTTCAGACGACAAAGGCTCTGGCGAGAAGATGGAAGTTAAAGTTCCTCAATTACCAGAGTCTGTCTCTGATGCGACAATTTCTACCTGGCACGTTAAAGCTGGTGATGCGGTAAAACGTGACCAGAACCTGGTTGATATTGAAACCGATAAAGTGGTTCTGGAAGTTGTAGCTCCGGCGGACGGCGTTTTGGCTGAAATTAAGCACGACGAAGGCGACACTGTTGGCGCTGACGATGTCATCGGCATTGTTGAAGCAGGCGGTTCTGCCGGTGGCAGTTCAAGTAAGTCTGACGATAGTAAATCTGAGTCTTCTTCAGAAAGTAAAGACGAGAGCAAAGACGACGGTGGTGACAATGAAGTAGCTGGTCCTGCGGTTCGTCGTTTGTTAGGTGAGCACGGTCTTAAGCCAAGTGATGTTAAAGGCACAGGCAAAGGCGGTCGCGTCACTAAAGAAGACGTTGAAAAACACGTGAAAGGTCAGTCTTCGTCTAAATCATCTGACAGTGGCAGCAAGCAACAGTCTTCACAGCCTGCAGTTTCAGGTGACCGAGACCAGAAGCGCGTACCAATGACACGTCTGCGTAAACGTATCGCAGAACGTCTGTTGCAAGCGAAGAACGACACGGCCATGTTGACCACGTTTAACGAAATCAACATGAAGCCTATTATGGACTTGCGTAAGAAATACAAAGACGTGTTTGAAGAAACGCACGGCACGCGTCTTGGCTTTATGGGCTTTTATGTCAAAGCTGTAACAGAAGCATTGAAACGCTTCCCAGACGTGAACGCATCCATTGATGGCGACGATATTGTTTACCACAACTTCTTCGACATCAGTATTGCTGTATCGACACCTCGTGGTCTGGTAACGCCAGTTCTGCGTGATACTGACCGCCTAAGCATTGCGGACATGGAAAACGGTATTCGTGACTTGGCCATTAAAGGTCGTGACGGTAAGTTGACTATGGACGAAATGCAGGGTGGCAACTTCACCATCACTAATGGTGGCGTATTTGGTTCGCTGTTATCGACACCAATCTTGAACCCACCACAAAGCGCTATTCTGGGTATGCACAAAATCCAGGAGCGTGCCATGGTGGTGGACGGTAAGATTGAAATCTTACCGATGATGTACTTAGCTCTCTCTTATGACCATCGAATCATTGATGGTAAACAATCGGTAGGTTTCCTGGTTACCGTGAAAGAGTTATTGGAAGATCCTCAACGTCTTATCCTGGATATCTAAAGACGCTGAGAACCAGCCGCAACGCTAATTGAGCTTGCGGCTGTTAATTATGCGCCGATCACGTTAAAATTCGGCGCGGTATTCGGGTAGGCAGCACTTCGCTGCTTAAGTTGTTTCAACGAATCGGAAGAGCATCATGAATTTGCATGAGTATCAGGGTAAGCAACTCTTTAAAGAGTTTGGTTTACCAGTATCTGAAGGTTTTGCTTGCGACACTGCTGATGAAGCGGTAGAAGCGGCAAAACGTATTGGTGGCGACATTTGGGTCGTCAAATGTCAGGTTCACGCTGGTGGCCGCGGTAAAGCGGGCGGCGTGAAATTAGTGAAAAGTTTAGACGATGTTCGCGCATTTGCTGAGCAGTGGTTAGGTAAAAACTTAGTAACTTTCCAAACCGACGAAAAAGGTCAGCCGGTTGCTAAGATTTTAGTTGAAAGCTGCACTGATATCGCAGACGAGCTTTACTTAGGTGCAGTTGTTGACCGTGCTTCACGCAAAATCGTGTTCATGGCATCGACCGAAGGCGGCGTAGAAATCGAAACCGTTGCTGAAGAAACACCGGAAAAAATCCTGAAAGCTGAAATTGACCCAACGGTCGGCGCGCAGCCATACCAGGGTCGTGAATTAGGCTTTAAACTGGGTCTGACTCCAGACCAGGTTAAGCAATTTACTAAGGTCTTCTTAGGCCTGGCTAAAATGTTCGAACAGTACGACTTAGCCCTGTTAGAAATTAACCCATTGGTTATCACTGACGAAGGCAACGTTCACTGTCTTGATGCGAAAGTCGGCATCGACAGCAACGCATTGTACCGTCAGCCTAAAATCCGTGAAATGCACGATCCGTCACAAGACGATGCGCGTGAAGCGGAAGCAGCTAAATGGGAACTGAACTACGTAGCGTTAGACGGCAACATCGGTTGTATGGTTAACGGCGCAGGTTTGGCGATGGGTACTATGGACATCGTTAAGCTGAGTGGCGGCGAGCCTGCTAACTTCCTTGACGTTGGTGGCGGCGCAACAAAAGAGCGTGTTTCTGAAGCGTTCAAAATTATCTTGTCTGACAGCTCTGTTAAAGCCGTATTGGTTAACATCTTCGGTGGTATCGTTCGTTGCGACATGATCGCAGAAGGTATCATTGGCGCGGTTGAAGAAGTCGGCGTTAAAGTACCAGTGGTTGTTCGCCTTGAAGGTAACAACGCTGAACTGGGTACACAGAAATTGAACGAAAGTGGCCTGAACATTATCGCTGCAGAAAGCTTGTCTGATGCTGCCGATAAAGTGGTTGCTGCGGCAGGAGGTCAATAATGAGCATTTTGATCGATAAAAACACCAAAGTAATCTGTCAGGGTTTCACTGGCGGTCAGGGTACTTTCCACTCTGAGCAAGCAATTGCTTACGGTACGCAAATGGTTGGCGGTGTAACACCTGGTAAAGGTGGTCAAGAGCACTTAGGCCTGCCTGTATTCAACACAGTAAAAGAAGCAGTAGAAGCAACTGGCGCAACCGCATCAGTTATCTACGTACCAGCACCTTTCTGTAAAGACTCAATCATCGAAGCAGCAGACGCTGGTATCGAACTGATTGTTTGTATTACTGAAGGTATTCCTACACTGGATATGCTTTACGTAAAAGAATACCTGACGCACAAAGGCGTGCGCATGATCGGTCCAAACTGCCCGGGTGTTATCACTCCGGACGAGTGCAAAATCGGTATCATGCCTGGCCACATCCACAAGAAAGGTAAAGTGGGTATCGTTTCACGTTCAGGTACATTGACGTACGAAGCGGTTAAGCAGACTACTGACGCAGGCTTTGGTCAGTCTAGCTGTGTTGGTATCGGTGGCGACCCTATCCCGGGTTCTAACTTCATTGATATTCTGGAACTGTTCGAAAAAGATCCAGAAACCGAAGCTATCGTAATGATTGGTGAAATCGGTGGTACAGCAGAAGAAGAAGCGGCAGAGTACATTAAAAACAATGTATCTAAGCCGGTTGTTTCTTACATTGCTGGTGTTACTGCTCCTCCGGGCAAACGTATGGGCCACGCTGGTGCCATCATTGCCGGCGGTAAAGGTACTGCTGACGAGAAATTCGCTGCACTTGAAGCAGCAGGCGTTAAAACTGTACGCAGCCTGGCCGAAATTGGCAAAGCTGTTGCAGAGAAAACTGGCTGGTAATAACCCGCCAACGCTTAAACAAAACCCGGCCTTCGCGCCGGGTTTTTTGTGGCTGCTTTCTAAGGAAAAAGAGTTCGCTATCACGGAGACGCTACGAGCACATCCTTGTGGGCTTGACGAAGGCCATCCTTGGCCTTCGACACTCCGTGATAGCGAACTCTTCTTCCTTGCGCTGCCACAAAGCGATCTTCCTGGGTATTTGATGATCACCTAGTCGCATTGCTTGACCTGCAATTGACACTAAAACATGTGCATTGGAACGTTGTAGGGCCGAACTTCATTGGTGTGTACGAAATGTTAGATCCGCAAGTAGACGCAGTGCGAGAAATGACTGATACCATCGCAGAGCGAATTGCAATGTTAGGTGGAGTTCCAGTAGGTACGCCTAAAGCGATTTAAGAGCGTCGCAGATGGGAAGACTACTCTTTAGGTAAAGGGTTAGTGGCAGAGCATTTAGTTGCTCTGGACAAAGTTTACAATGGCGTCAACGGTGACCACCGAGAAGCTATGGAAATACTGGCTGAGCTCGATCCAGTATCTGAAGACATGTTAACCTGGGTGAGTTAGAGCAGTTTCAGTGGCTTGTCCGCGCCCATATTGAATCGTCCTCTGGCGAATTGAAAAATTAATTTTATTCAGTGATTAAAGCTTTGCAGCAAGCTATAAAGGGCGCACTCAAACACAAAAGCTAACCCTCAATGTTGCCGCGGTAGGTTTTCATCATGTCCAAATTCATCGTCCTTGTTGATCTTTTTCTTGGGGGGCCGTCATAAGTTGTTTGTCGACGACTGAGTTTTTTAGCCAATCTTCGATAACAGAGTTGATGTGATTATCGTAAATCATCATTTCAATATGACCGCGGTTATCCAGTGTTTCTATTTGAATCGTGTCAATGTTTTCCAGGCGTTTGACTTGGTCGGAATCACTGATTTTGTCTAGCGAGCCGATTATAATTAATGTCTGAGGCAGCGATTTCCCTGACTGACGCAATAAAACACGTGGTGTGGATAGCCGACGCGAACTGGTTTGGTGGTTGATAAGCACTTCTTCGAAGGTCTCTTGTAGCCATTGGTCAGATACGAACGAAGTGATAAATGAGCTTGAGCTTTTAGCCATACGCAGTGCGGCCGGAGTGAAGTCGGTCATGGGGGCGACAGCGATAAATCGAGCGATATTGCCATACGATTCAATGTACTGCGCAGCGATGGAAGCACCATAAGATTTGCCATATAAAATTATGGGTAGCTGATATTGCCGCTTTAGCTTTGTGACTAACCGGTGCAGACGCCTAACATCTGCTTGGCCAAAGCTCACCGGTTGGTCCTGTGCAGTACCGTGCCCAAGTAAATCAACGATAGCTGTGTGGTAGCCTTGTAGCTGCAGCGCGATGCTATCAAAAAGAACCGACTGAGCATTGGTACTGTAGCTGTGCAATAGAATTACGATACCTTTGGCGCGAATTGTTTTATTAACTGAAGGTTCGAGCTCCAGGTGATATTTTCTTACTGGATCTATACCTTCCGGTGCATCGGTATAGGTAAAGGTTAAGTCAAGTGTCGGCGGTACATAATCACTGGTCAGCGTTTCGGCATCACCAAAATAGAACGGTAAGTGTTGCTTGCTAGACAATGTGCGCTTCTGTAAATGATAAATTTTTAATAGTTCGCTTTCATTAACCCCCTCAATAACAAGGTTGTCGCCACCCGGGTAGAGTACCTGTTGTTCGACGAAGTGCGCACAGCCTACGGCAAAACTTAATAGCAGTCCTACGATGATGGCTTTAACTGAGGAGTCTAAATTCATGTGAGTTAAGTTCCCTTTAATAATTTAATAATTTAATTATTTAATTATTCAATATTACAAGCTTAATTACCCTGCAAAGTCATTACTTCATCAAAGCGCAACTCGCCAGATATGACTTTTGGGTTACGTTTTAAAGCATTGACGATAGCATCTCCCCAGCGTTCGTTGGTGCGTTTAGACAATGCGATTAGTATCTCATTAGGCGTGTTGGAGTTAGCTGCCAGAGTTAAGTCGGTGCCGATCTGGCCTTCTTTGTTGTATAAGGACACCAGCGTATCAACAGGCGTTGATGGATTACCTGCCACTCTGTTGTCCAGTTCGTAGCCATAGTCTATATCGGCTTTTGCAAGTTCGGTTAACCTGTGCGAAGAAGTTGTTGGATCAGCCGCAGCGATTAAAGCACTATTTAATTGCATGGCGGTATAAGTGGTGTTAGTTGCATAGCCGACAAATAAAAAAATCAATGCGGCGGTGATAACGGATTTAAACCGATGCCCTTGCGCGAGTGCTCGCATAAAATGAAAAATCGCAATCGATAAAAATAACCAGAGCACAACGTTAATGATGAGCGAGTAAACTGTGACAATGCCACCTTGTGCGTCAGGTACAGTCTCGGTGACACGGGTTTGAGCTGTGTAAGTAGTGAAGGCAATGGCAAAGCTTATAAATATAGCAATTAAGCCAGCCTTCCATTGTTTGAGTTTCTTAAGAAGTATCATGTAAGTTCCTTTTAACAGTTAACATCCCCCGGAAGTTGGCGCTGACGCTGCTGTTATGGCGGGCATAATCACGGCCACCATAACCGCGGCTTCAATTGCCTGGACAGCTTCTTTAGCGGCTTTAGACACAAGTTCACCATTTTCCAGCTGCTTAATGCGTTGTTTGCGGTCTTTCAGCTCTTGCTTACTGAACACCTGTGGCAGTAGCTTGGCGCTATTGGCTAAGGCAACGGCAATAGCAATTTTCGGTTCAATATCTTCGCTATCACTGAGTACTGCATCTCGCATGGCCTGACGCAACTCCTGCTCTGGTTGCGGGTTTACTTCGGGGTAAACCTGGCGCTCGAACAGCCACAACACTTTCTCTTTTTCATGAGACACAATGCCGTCATCAGCTAATGCTTGTGCAACTTTATGTTTCAGGTTCTTAATGCCGCCGAGTTTTTGCACCCAGTCCTTGAGTTTACGCGGACGTTTGGCTTCAGCGATCATCGTTAAAGCTTCATCTAACAACGCATCGCCAGTAGGGCTGTCATCGAGCACGGCGACTTTGTTTTTATTGTCTTCATCGGTCTTTATCCGGCCTAACATTAGCAACTCAGCGGCTATGGCTCCAGCGGTGGCATATTCCACGTACATGCCGTTCATGGTGCCTTTTTCCTCACAGAATGCGAGCAGCATAATGGCTTCGTAGAGTTTTAATTTCTCTGGCATGACGCACCCGTCTTTTTAGGTTTTTCGATCATTTAGTATTGATGATATCAGATACGCTCTCAACAACACTTTTTAGTTGTGATCCCAAAATTACTCTTTATGGCAGTGGAATAAACTCCGCAGCATCTCCTGGCACGTCAGGAAACTCCTGCTGTTGCCAGCGCTGTTTGGCCGCATCAATCAATGCTTGATCGGTTGCCACAAAGTTCCACTCCATGAAGCGAGGACCAAGCGAGGCCCCACCTACCAACACAAAGCGAGTGTTAGCCTGTGCGGTCACCTTTATACCTTGCTCTTCATTGAATATCGCCATGTGGTGATCTGCCAAAGTAAAGTTTTCTATTTTCAGGCTACCTGCGACGACATAAAGTGCAAGCTCTTCAACCTTGGGAAGCTCGAAACTTATGCCCTCGTTTAAATTCACTTCAACGTACAGGGTCTCAGAAAATGTTTTCACCGGAGAACGTTCGCCAAACGCCTCGCCAATAAGTACTTTTACGCGCGCACCATCAAACTTCACCGTAGGCAGGCTGTCGCTATCGTAATGATGAAAACTGGGCTCACATTGTTCATGGGCTTGCGGCAGTGCTAACCATAATTGCAAACCATGAGTGCTGTGAGGGTGTTTTGTAATTTTCTCGAGTTGCCGCTCTGAGTGAACAATGCCATGACCAGCAACCATTAAGTTTATGTCACCCGGTTGCACCGCGACATCCGTGCCTAGCGAGTCTTTATGCTGAATTTCACCCTCAAACAAATAAGTAACCGTAGCCAGCCCAATGTGTGGGTGAGGGCGCACGTTAATACCGTCACCAGCGGCAAACTCAGCAGGACCCATATGATCAAAGAACACCCAGGGACCGACCGATTTCATGCCTACCGAAGGTAATATGCGCTTTACCGTAAAACCGCCCAAGTCACGCGATTTAGGGCTAATGACGCGCTTAAGCGCATTGCACCCCGAGACAATTTGGCATTCACTTTCTAACGCTTTGGCTAAGTTACTCATTTTCGGGCTCTCCGTTTATGATTTAACTTTAGCAGAGTCTTCCAAGGTGCGCTGTTCAATTGGCTGGCCAATGAGTTTTTCAATGGCCTGCAGAAAGGGCGCGTCCTCGTCTGTAACTAACGATATAGCATGACCCGTTTGGCCGGCGCGACCTGTGCGACCAATGCGGTGTATGTAGTCTTCCGCGACGTGGGGTAGGTCGTAGTTAATCACGTACGGCAGCTTTTCAATATCAATGCCACGTGAGGCTATGTCAGTGGCGATAAGCACCTGCACTTTGGCACTTTTAAAGCCAGCCAACGCTTTAGTACGGGCGCCCTGACTTTTAGCGCTGTGAATAGCGGCGGCTGAGAAGCCGGCTTTATCCAGCTGTTTGACTAATCGATTAGCCCCTTGCTTGGTGCGTGAGAACAGAAGTACTTGGGATAAGTCGAGGTTTTTCAGAAGTTTTAATAACAGCCCCAGCTTTTGGCTTTTTTGTACCTCATACAAAGTTTGTTCAATAGGCTCGGCAGTGGCGTTGGGTAGTGCCACCGAAATTTCGACCGGGCTTTTCAGTAAGCCTTTAGCCAGCGCACGAATGTCGTTAGAGAAGGTTGCCGAGAACAGAAGCGTTTGGCGCTTAGCCGGAAGTAACTTAATAATTTTCTTAATGTCGTTAATAAAGCCCATGTCGAGCATTCGGTCGGCTTCATCCAGCACCAGAACTTCTAACTTAGGAAAGCGAACCGCGTTTTGTTTGCATAAGTCCAGCAGGCGGCCCGGTGTTGCCACCAGAATATCCACGCCTTTGCGAAGCTTCATCATTTGCGGGTTAATTTTTACACCACCAAACGCCACCGCGTAATTCAATGGCAGACCCGCGCTTAAGTTCGCAACGTTTTCACCGACCTGAGCCGCCAACTCGCGAGTGGGCGTTAAAATAAGCGCACGCGCTGTGTTTGCTTTGGCGCGGTCGTTACCTTTCAGAAGCTCTAAAATAGGCGCCGTAAAGGCCGTTGTCTTTCCCGTACCCGTTTGCGCTGCGGCCATGACATCTTTCCCTGCAAGCACCAACGGAATTGCCTGCGCCTGAATAGGTGTAGGTTCGCTGTACCCCTGACGTGAAAGGGCAGTAAGGGTTTCAGGGGAAAGTGCGAGATCAGAAAAGTTCATGTGGTCGTGTGTGGTTTTATGGTGTTTAGGGCGAGTATTGTACGTTAGATGTGATGTGTTTGGTACGGGGGAACGGCTTGTTATTAGTGGCTCGCTGATTCAACTGCTGGTGGTGATGCTTTGCGCATATCGGTCGGCGGAGTTGCTCGATTTAGTATTGCCTTATGGGGTTAACTCTTTTATCGTCATAGATATAACAAAAAATTAAAGTCTCATATTGCGCATTAATAAGAGCGAAAGTGAGCATGCTCGAATAGTTTTTCGGGAAAGTTTGAATTAATGGTGAAAATAGTAACTGTTATCAGTTGTTTAAGACGGTTTAGAGTGCTGTTTTTGAGCGCTATAAATGCGCATGCGCAGTATATAAATGTTAAATGTCAGCCAGAGACGAGGTTGGAAATGGTATTCAATCATATCAATGGAGTTGTAGCCGAGGCTCAGTTCTCTCCTTGTGGCCGCTACAGATATCGATTGACGATTGATCGAGAAGATTCGACTGGGGACCGCAGCGTATCTGTCATTATGCAGAATCCGAGCGTCGCCAATTCTGAAGTTGCAGACAGATCTGTCCAATTTCTGGAAAATCTGATTTTCAACAAGGACTATGACGAGTTCAAAGGTGTCAAACGCATAATCGTCGTTAACCAGTTCGCTTTGATTCAAACGAATGATTTTGAAGGCGTTGACGATCACATTGGCATCGAAAATGACCGCCATATAGAAAATGCTCTCAATGAGTCTGATATTGTTCTTATTGCCTGGGGCGCCGGAAACCCTTATCTAGAACGGCAGCAAGCCATCAATTCGATGCTTACACAACATAGCGGGAAGAGGCTTCTGAAGACTAAAAAGCACCCGTCCCGTGGCTCATATAAAGATTTCGTCGAGCCACTCAACATTTAACAATTCGCGTAAGGCGGACGTCCCTGACGGGCCGCCGCTTCGCTCCGCGTTATGTGGTCTTAGGAATTCAAGTATGACGATAAATCTTAAAGAAGTTGACGGTGCGCCCATACAAGTTAAACACAAAGCTAGATGCCACTGCGGCATCTTAGAGCTTGAACTTAGTCTGCCAGATGGTCTTGTAGACGTGCGTCGTTGCGATTGCTCCATGTGCCGCAGGAGAGGGGCTGTCGTTGCCTCCGTGCCTTTGTCAGGAATCAAGGTCGTCAAAGGAGCAGAAGCGCTGAAGCTATATCAGTTCAACACAAAGACAGCAAAGCACTATTTCTGCTCCAACTGTGGAATTTATACACATCATCAGCGGCGTTCCAATCCGACCCAATATGGGGTTAATGTGGGCTGCCTGGAGGGCATAAATCCACTAAAGATCGAGGGGATTCCAACCTATGATGGTGTTAATCACCCCGCAGATCGTGGATAGCTCACATAACAAACGCGTTAAAGGCAACGCTCGTAACTCGCGTGTTTTACGCGGGCGTTATGTGCTAATCAGTATTTAAAGGGATTATCATGAGAAAAGTAATGTTTCTAGCCGCTATAGCAGCCTTCTCGGTGAATGCTGAATTTATTCATCCTTTACAGTTTGATGGCTCAAAAGCGCAACAAAACGAAGTAATTAGTTATATCCAAAACCGCGTCAAAAAAGATTACTGTGACACTGTCGATATGTGCCAGGAAACTATGTTGCGAATGATGGAGAAGGAAAATTTGGATGCATTTAAGCGGCTAACTAATGCGAAAAATCCAGATATTCTAGACCGTGCTATACATGATTATTGTGGAACAATTGATATGTGTACTTATCAAATGATTGAAATGATGTATAACGAAAACTTAAATGCATCTAAGCATGAGTTGTCATGGTAATACGCACATAACAAAGCGCTTAAGTCTGATTCGTAAACGCGTGCCAATTTCGCTTCGCTCAAATTATGGCACGCTTTCACTCGCAGCTTAGCGCGGCGTTAGCTGGTAAGGATCACGAGAGGCCATATGGACATAATTTCTGGTATTAGCACGTCGATCACCTTGGCTAGAAGGCTGCGTGAAATCTCAAAGAACATCGAAGATGCTGAGTTTAAGAATCTACTCGCAGACCTATCGAGTGAGTTGGCAGATGTGAAACTGGAAGCGGCCTCGCTCAAAGACCAGATCGCAGCGCTAAAGGAAGAAAATGCTTTGTTAAAGCAAACCGCATCTCCTTCAGACGAAAAGCCTACGGGGAGAAAGTGGGGCTGCTATCAATTCGAGGGGGATACGACTCTTTACTGCCCTGCTTGCTGGGACTCTAAACGAAGAAAATCATCGACTACTCGCATCAACACAAAATTCCGCCACTGCCCTGTGTGCAATGCCCCAATTGGCAGCTAACCAGGCGCTTAAGTACGTTCCCGGCCTGACGGCCGTCCACCGGACGCCCCTGACGGGCCGCCGCTTAGCTTCGCGTTAAGAACAAGAAAAACAATATTATGGCATCAGGCACATCAAATAAATTAACAGGGCAGGTCGGCGAACATCTGGTGTCGGCAGTACTGGGTACGTTAGGTTACTACGCTTCTCCGTACTCTGGAAATGTGCCTGGGTTTGATGTTACAGCCGTGCATTCCGAGTCATTAAAGTCGTTTCCTGTTCAGGTTAAAGCAAGTACTAGGGGAGCTCTGGTTCAGTCCACAATCGATAAGTGGTGTAATCACAGTATTGATAAGAATAATCGTCAAACACTGGGCGAATTGACACCTCTCAAGCACCCTGATTTGATATGGATTTTGGTGCGGTTGCCTGACTCAGGGGTCAGTGGAGCTAGATTCTTTATCTGTACTGAGCGTGACATACAGAAAAAAATTGTCGATAGGTACGTGGCTTTCATGGAAAAGCACGACTACCGCCGCCCTGGAGGCGGGGCTTCACCGCAAGCGATACTCAATATCAAAGACGTTGCTGAGTTTGAGAATAACTGGGAAATGCTTTCGGGTTACCAATAACCATTGCTATAAAAGGGCTTCCATGAAAGTAGTCTGTGAAACTGAACGTTTAATTGTCCGGCAGTTTGCGTTAAGCGATGCTCCTTTTATTGTCCGCTTACTCAACGACGACTTATTTATCCGGTACATCGGCGATAAAAACGTTCGTACGCAAGAAGACGCAATTAATTATCTTGAAACAGGTCCTATGGCTAGCTATAAGAAGCACGGCTTCGGTCTTAACTTGGTTTGCCTAAAATAAACGCACACAAAAATTGGCATGTGCGGCTTATTGAAACGAGACGAATTGGAAAGTCCGGATTTAGGCTACGCTTTTTTACCAGAATACAGCGGCAAAGGTTATGCGAGAGAGGCTGCGGGAAATACCTTAAAAACCGTTATGAGAACCTGTTCACTCGATACGATCGTTGCTGTCACTCTTCCCGACAACTTTAGATCAAATAAGCTGCTGGAAACTATTGGTTTCAGCTTCAAAGAGACAATAGAACTGTATGGGGCGCAGAATAACCTTTATGAATTTAAAAGCTTAGGTGCTCTTTGCTGAGGAAACGATGTCTGTCTTTCGACTCACAGGTGTGAGTTAACAGAGTTGAAACTTTTCTTCAGGTTCACAGTCAGATTCTTCCTAAATAAACATTTTATTAACATTAATAACTAATAAACTAGGATGAACTGTGAAGAAATTAAAAGCACTCTTGATTGCTATAACACTCAGCGTTGTTACCGGTTGTAGCAGTATCCCTCTCAGTACCATGATTAAGTTAATGAACTTAAACCCTTTAGAGGCAGATCCTAATCAAATCGTTGTTGCCGTGAAATCTCCTGACGAGGTAGATGTAAGAGATGGAGATGTGGTGATTGACTTTAGTTTTAGAACAGGCAACCCAGATACTAGCTTCAGCTATAGTTATCCTGTGATTGTTGACTCAAGCTATGTAATACCTGTAACACTAAAAAATGAGCTTGAGAAAGACGAGCAGTTTACGGTGATGCGTTTATCTGAAAAGGACGCTCAATTAATGAAGCAAGGACAGGAAGTGATTCGCAAATATCGTAGTGCACATGAGGAGGGTGGGGCTGGTAGCATCAATGTAAGATTGTTATCGGCATGCCAAAGCAAGGAACTCACATGGGGTAATTCCGAATTAGATGTTTATTTGAAAGTTGATCAGACTGATGAATTTTTATTGTTCTTAGAGGACATAGATCTTAGCGAGTTAGATATTAATAAAAACTGTTGAGTCTGTGGTGAGCGCTCATGGATGAGCTCGCAGCGTCTCCAAACTCAGATCATTTGTTTTGCTCCCCCTCCAACTCTGGTTGTACCACCAACACTTTCAAGTCTACAATGCTGTTAACTATTCGTTGGGAGCGGGCATTATGGACTTTTCCTACAGTGCGAAAACAAAGGACTATTTGGCGCGGCTAGATGCGTTTATGCGCGAGCATATTGAGCCGTATGAAAACCAGTATCAGAAAGAGAATTATCGGCTGAACAGCACGCCTAACTGGCGTGAGTGGCAGGTGCCACCACGGGTGGCTGAGCTTAAGCAGTTAGCCAAAGAGCAGGGGCTTTGGAACTTGTTTTTGCCGGACGAAGAACTGGGTGCTGGTTTAAGCACGCTGGAATATGCGCCATTAGCTGAGCGCATGGGTCGCAGTCTGCTAGCGCCCGAGGTGTTCAACTGTAACGCTCCCGACACCGGCAATATGGAAGTGCTGTATCATTTTGGTGATGATCCGCAGCAAGAGCAGTGGTTAACACCGCTTCTAAATGGCAACATTCGCTCGGTATTTTGTATGACAGAGCCCGATGTCGCGTCCTCCGATGCTACCAATATGCAAACCACCATTAAGGCCGATGGCTCCGACTGGGTTATTAATGGCCGCAAGTGGTGGAGTACGGGGCTGGGACACCCTGACGCTGAAATTGCCATTGTTATGGGGCTTACTGATGAAGACGCTGAAAAGCATCATCGACATTCTATGGTGTTGGTGCCGTTAAACACTCCGGGCGTTAACATAGAGCGCATGCTGCCGGCGTTAGGCGAGTACGACGCGCCTTATGGTCATGGCGAGGTGGTGTTCGACAACGTGCGCGTCCCGAAAGAGAACATTATTGTTGGCCCCGGTGCGGGTTTTAAAATTGCGCAGGGGCGTTTAGGGCCGGGGCGTATTCACCATTGTATGCGGGCTATTGGCGCGGCAGAGCGGGCGCTGGAGCTTTTCATTGAGCGTGGCGTGTCGCGCATTGCCTTTGGTGAACCCTTAATGAAACTTGGCGGCAACACCGAGCGTTTAGCCGATTTACGCGTGGCGATTGATCAAGCGCGCTTGCTGACTCTGCACGCGGCCTGGCAAATCGACAACATTGGCGCCATGAAAGCCATTAAAGAAATATCGGCCATTAAGCTGGTGGCACCGAATGTGCTGCAAAAAGTGGTGGATGAAACCATGCAGCTGTTTGGTGGCGCTTCTATGTGTCACGACACACCGTTACCGGGGCTACTGACGGTAGCCCGTTCATTACGTATTGCCGATGGACCCGATGCGGTTCACCGTGCGACTATTGCAAAAAACGAATTAAAACAATGGAAAGGGCGCACCAATGACTGATCCTTCATCCGCCGTAGTTGACCAGGCGAGTGACGTACGCGAAGAAGAAACCTTACCAATTGAGGCATTAGATAACTGGTTGGCAGAGCATATTGGTGATGAGCTGCCTAAAGACCGGGGTACGCTACGCATTACTCAGTATACCGGTGGTGTGTCTAACTGGACTTACCGATTAGATTACAACGGTCTGGCTTTGGTTTTGCGCCGCCCGCCAGATGGCACAAAGGCCAAGTCAGCCCACGACATGGGTCGTGAGTTCCGCCTGCAAAAACGACTGAGACCAGAGTTTCCACACGTACCCAGAATGTTGGCGTATTGCCGTGACGAGTCGGTTATTGGTGCTGAGTTTTATGTTATGGAGCACATTACCGGTATTATCCCGCGTCGGAAGTTTCCAAAAGGGCTGGACTTAAGTTCTGAACAGGCTCGGCAGCTATGTACGAATGCACTGGATAAACTGATAAAGCTGCACCAGGTAGATTTAGACAGCACTGGCCTACGCAAAATTGCAAAAGGTAAAGGCTATACTGACAGGCAGGTGAATGGTTGGTGTGGCCGTTACGAAAAAGCAAAAACCTGGAATGTGTTCGGTGCGGGTTCGGTCATGCGCTGGTTGCAGGAAAATAAGCCTGAAAATGAAACCATTTGTCTTGTTCATAATGACTTTAGGCTGGACAACCTGATACTCAACCCGGAAGACCCAACTGACATTATCGGTATTCTGGACTGGGAGCTGGCGACCTTAGGCAACCCGTTAATGGACTTAGGTAACTCGCTGGCGTACTGGATAGAAGCAGGCGATGACAAAGTGGCGCGCGCAACTAAACGCCAACCCAGCGACTATCCGGGCATGCTAACGCGCAAAGAAATTATCGATTACTACTGTGAGCGCACCGGCACCAAGGTGGAAGACTTTGCCTTTTATGAAGTGTTTGGCTTATTCCGTTTGGCAGTTATAGCCCAGCAAATTTATTACCGGTATCACCATAAGCAAACCAATAACAAAGCCTTTAAGAACTTTTGGTTCCTGGTGAATTATTTGCTGTGGCGCTGCCGTCGCCGTATCGCTAAAGCTTAACGAATTATAATAAAAAAAGAGAGCTCAACAATGCCGCAAGAACGGAAGACCATTTTAATTACGGGTGCCAGCTCCGGCTTAGGGCAGGGCATGGCGCGCGAATTTGCTGCAGAAGGCAAAAACTTATGTCTGTGCGCCCGCCGTTTAGATCGCTTAGAAGCGCTAAAAACCGAGCTGGAAGACAAGCACTCAGGCATAACTGTCAGCATTAAAACGCTGGACGTAAATGCTCACGAAGACGTATTCCGTGTGTTTCAGGAATTTAAACAAGAGCAGGGGCACATTGACCGCTTTATTATTAATGCGGGCATGGGCAAAGGCGCGGCGTTAGGTACGGGCTACTTTGAGGCCAATAAAGCCACGGCGGAAACGAATTTTGTGGCGGCGCTGGCGCAATGTGAAGCGGCTATGGAAATTCTGCGCGAGCAAAAAGGCGGGCATTTAGTGACTATTTCGTCCATGAGTGCTTTCCGTGGTATGCCACGGGCTATGACGGTGTATGCAGCAACCAAGGCTGGTTTGGCGTCGTTAACCGAGGGTATTCGTGCAGACTTAATGAAAACCTACGGCAGCAACAGCCCAATTAAAGTGTCGACCATTTATCCGGGCTACATTCGCTCTGAAATTAATGAAAAAGTGAAAAATACGCCTTTTATGGTGGATACCGAGACAGGTTGCCGACTGCTGGCGAAGGCCATTAATAAAGAGCCGGTAAAAGCGTACGTCCCTTACTGGCCCTGGGCATTAATGGCGTTCCTAATGAAACGCCTGCCGCTCAAGTGGGTGTTAAAGCTGGCTTAATCCGAGCCAGCGTTTTACTCAGAGCCAGGGCACACGGCGTCGCCACGGGTAGAAACCTGAACCGACAGAGATTGGCTGACGCCTTGTGCATCGTTAAACAGAAATACCGGTTCGACTAAAAACATGTCACCGCGTTTTCCGTCGTGGTTTATCTCGAGTTTATGATCAGCCAATTCCAGTTTAATGCAGCCGTCGTGTTCGGTGGTCATAATGCGTTGCCATTTATCCGGCTGCGGCTCGTGTAACCAAATTTCATAACCTTTCCATTGCGTGTTTTTACCACGCTCACACCAGTAGCTATGAGCTTCTAAAGAACCGTCGTCGGTTGTTACTATTTGCTGTATTTCACAGTCTTCCTCGTGCGGAAGGTCAGGTTGCATGGTGGTCTTCTGATAAATAACAGCGCTACCAAGAATGACGATAACAGTAATAATAATAGCGCTCACGCCGAGCAGAATTTGCTTTAACATATGGCTCCAGAACCTGATACAGTATAAGTTCTTAGTATAAAGACAATAAATATAAGAACAATGACTTGGGGGAAGTATGTGGCAACGTGTTTTGGCATTACTGATTCTTATTGCAGGCCTGTTAATGGCTGTTTTGGGTGTGGTAAGTGACAACGATACTAATGTCAGGCTGTCGGGTGCGGTCCTGATGCTGATAGGTATTATCTGGCTTTATAAGCAGCCGACTTTAAAGTCGCTTAACCGCACCGATAAGCCAACGTTAAAATGGTATCAGTCTCCAATTCTCTGGGTTCCGATTATCGCGATTATCCTTTTTATTATCAGTCTGTTTATGTAGGAATCTAAGTAATGAATATAGCAAAACGAATTGTTATTTTAGCAGGTGCAGTCGGCTTATTTTTCTATACTGCAGAGCAGGAAGAACTGATTACATTGATTGCGAACTTTGATCTGAGTTGGTACAAGTTAGGCGTTCCTATTGCCTGGGGGCTTGTCCTTGGTGGGCTGGGAGCCTTACTTCGATTGCGCTCGCTTATCTCATGGATGGGGCCGGTAACCTTGGTTGCCAGCGCCATAACGACTATGGGACTCATTGGTGCAATCGCCGTATTTGCTAAACACCAGTTGATAGTACTAAGTTTACCGCCATTACAGCTAGCTTCTGTTGGTATTGGTTTGTACTTGTTTGGTGTGGGGTTAACCAAGCTAATGGGTGATATTGAAGCCAGAAAGTCTGAAAAAGGTAAGGAATGAGCCGTCAAATTACACTAAACAGTGATATTGGAGAAAGTTTTGGTGCCTGGACAATGGGGGCAGATGATTTGATCATGCCCCACATTGACTGCGCCAATGTGGCTTGTGGTTTTCATGCGTCAGACCCCCTGACCATGCTAAAAACGGTTAAGCTGGCAAAACAGCATAATGTGACCATAGGAGCGCACCCGGCGTATCCTGATCTTGTTGGTTTCGGGCGACGCCACATGAAGTTAAAACCCGACGAAGTGACGGCATTAATTCAATACCAGGTCGGCGCTCTGCAGGGCATTTGCGCCGGACAGAAAACTGAAGTGAGTTACGTGAAGCCGCACGGAGCACTTTATAATGACATGCTGAGCGACGGGCAGCAGTTTGATGCGGTCTGCGAAGCTATCGCTGCATTGCAGGACGACCGCCATGAACCTTTACCGTTAATGGTTATGGCAACCCCTGAAAACGATGCCTGGCGCCACCGTGCACAAAAATTTAATGTCGAATTATGGTTTGAAGGCTTTGCTGACCGGGCTTATGACGACAACGGGCAACTGCGCTCACGAAGCAATTCTGATGCCGTGCATGGTGATACGGAAACCATGTATGCTCAAGCTGAGGCATTTGCTAACGGTCGTGCTATTGAGAGTGTATCTGGTAAGTCGTTGCAAATTGAAATCGATTCTCTTTGTGTTCACGGGGATAATCCAAAGGCGATAGAAACAGTGGAGAAACTGCGGGATATCGTCCGAAAAGCTTATGACTAACTCTGCGACTAAAGAGTCTAACTTTCCAAAACTGGTTTCTGCCGGTGCCGATGCCGTTATCGTCTACTTAGGCGAGGGCATCAGTGTTTCGGTTAACCAACAGGTTCTTGCAGCGGTTAAAGCGGTAGAAGAACAACTGTCGGACGTGGTGCTGGACTTAGTGCCGTCTTATAACTCTTTAATGGTGTATTACGATGTTCTGCGCACCGATGAGCCGGAAATACGCGAACGCCTGCGTAAAACCCTAAGCGATTTAACCAGCGATGACCAAGAACTGACCGGCAAGCATCATCGTATTCCGGTTTATTATGACGAAAGCGTCGGGCCGGATTTAGCCCGCATTGCAGAGACAAACAATTGTTCAGTGGATGATGTGATCAAAGCCCATACTGAGCAAACCTATCGTGTGTACGCTATGGGCTTTGCGCCGGGGTTTGCTTACCTGGGTGAGGTTAACGAGAAGATCAGAACGCCCCGTTTAGATAACCCCCGAAAACGTATTACCGCAGGCAGCGTTGCTATTGCCGAAAGCCAGACCGCAGTTTATCCGTCATCGTCTCCCGGCGGTTGGAACATTATTGGCCGCACTTCAACGCAATTGTATGACCCGTCCTCCGGGACCATCAGCCCACTGAATGTGGGTGATGAAGTGGAGTTTTACTCGGTCAGCAAAGAGCAGTTTGTTGATGACGGCGGCGACACGGAGGCTTTGTCATGATGCGTATTATTGAGCCGGGCATGCGCGCAGCCATTCAGGATTTTGGACGCTTTGGCTATTTGTCGAAAGGCCTGACCCGGGGCGGACCGATGGATGAACATGCGTTTTTATGGGCAAACCGGCTACTGAATAATGATTTTAATGCCGCACAAATAGAAGTCACTTTGGGTGGCTTTGAAGCAGAGTTTGACTGTGATTGTCAGTGTGCTGTAACCGGCGCTGGTGTTGAATTGACACTGGACGGCGAAACGCTAAACAACTGGCAGAACTTTAAGGTACGTGCTGGTCAGCGGCTAAAAATGGGTTACGCTACGGCGGGTGTTCGCGCGTATTTAGCGGTGCAGGGCGGGTTTCAGGTTGAACCTAAGTGGGGCAGCTGTGCAACCGTTACCCGTGATGCAGTGGGTGGTTTGTATGGAGATGGCTCTCCTTTAAAAGCGGGCGATGAGATTAGTTTTAATCAGCAAGAATTGCAGATGTCTCGCCGTGTTGGCTGGGCTTACCGGCCGAATTATGAAAAGACACCGGTTATTGGCTTAATACCGGGCTTTCAGTACGAGGCTTTTCCCATGTCTGCAAGAGAAGCTTTCTGCTACGAAGATTATGAAGTCACTAAAGACAGCGACCGTATGGGCATTCGTTTGTCTGGTAAAGCCTTAGATTATGACGGTGAGGGGCTGGTATCTGAAGGTGTGAATGTGGGGTCTGTACAGGTGCCGGCGAATGGCCAGCCTATTATTATGATGCACGACAGGCAGACCTTAGGGGGCTACCCCAAACTGGGCACCATTAACCCGTTCGATTTAGGTCGGCTGGCGCAATGCCAACCGGGTCAGACCGTTCGTTTTACCCGCATTGAGGGTAAAGTTGCACAGCAGCAACTGCGCCGTTTTTATCAGTTTTTTAATGTTCGCTTAACTTGTCAGGCAGGCGATAACCTGCGATCATAACCGCTTCATTTTATCCGGTGTTGATTTTGTAGCGGAGACAAAAGGTTCATGGCTGATACTGATTCACGTCCCAGTAATTTTATTCGTCAAATCATTGATAAAGATTTGGCCAGTGGTAAGCACTCTACCGTACATACCCGTTTTCCTCCGGAACCTAATGGTTACCTGCATATTGGCCATGCCAAATCGATAGTGCTGAATTTCGGTATTGCCGAAGACTATAACGGCACCTGTAACCTGCGTTTTGATGACACCAACCCACTGAAAGAAAAAGTGGACTATGTGAACTCCATAAAAAAAGACGTGGAGTGGCTGGGTTATGACTGGGAAGGCGAGCCGCGTTATTCCTCTAACTACTTTGATCAGCTGCACGCGTTTGCAGTTGAGCTCATTGAAAAAGGCCTGGCCTACGTTGATTTCAGTTCGCAGGATAAAATGCGCGAAATGCGCGGTACCCTGAAAGAGCCGGGTGTGAACAGCCCTTACCGTGATACTTCTGTGGAAGAGAATTTAAAGCACTTCGCTGACATGACAGCAGGTAAGCACGAAGAAGGCACCGCGGCATTACGGGCAAAAATTGATATGAGCTCGCCGTTTATGTGTATGCGCGATCCGGTTATTTACCGTGTGCGTTTTGTGCATCATCACCAGACGGGTGATAAATGGTGCGTTTACCCAATGTACGACTTCACTCACTGTATTTCAGATGCGCTGGAGGGCATTACACACTCGCTGTGTACGCTTGAGTTCCAGGATAACCGTCGCTTGTACGACTGGGTACTGGATAACATCAGCATAGACTGTCACCCGCAGCAAATTGAATTCTCGCGTCTTAACCTGCAATACACGGTGATGAGTAAGCGCATTATCAATACGCTGGTAGAAGAAAATAAAGTGACCGGGTGGGACGATCCGCGTGTTGCCAGTATTGCTGGTTTGCGCCGCAGAGGTTACACGCCGGACTCAATACGTGAGTTCTGTCGTCGCATTGGTGTGACCAAAATGGATAATCAGGTAGAGATGAGCATGCTGGAAGCCTGCATTCGTGACGACCTGAACGCCAATGCACCACGCGCAATGGCTGTTATGGATCCGGTGAAGATTGTTATTGAAAACTACCCTGAGGGTGAGCAAGAGTTGCTGGATGCGCCAAACCATCCGAATGACCCTGAAATGGGCTCGCGTCAGGTAACCTTTAGCCGCGAGATTTGGATTGAGCGGGAAGACTTCCGTGAATCGGCGAATAAAAAGTTCAAGCGTCTGGTGCTGGATAAAGAAGTGCGCTTACGCAATGCCTATGTTATTCGCGCGGATCGCGTTGAAACAGACGATAACGGTGAAATTCAGACTATTTACTGCCACTACGACGCTGAGACCTTAGGCAAGGACCCTGCGGACGGCCGTAAGGTAAAAGGGGTTATTCATTGGGTTTCGGCAGAAACAGCGAAAGAAGCAGAGTTCCGCGTGTATGACCGTTTATTCCAGGTACCTAACCCGGCTGCAGAGGAAGACTTATTCTCGACGCTGAACCCTGAGTCTCTGGTTATCAAGAAGGGCTTTGTGGAAGCTAACTTAGCGAATGCAAAACTGGGCGAGAACTTCCAGTTTGAGCGCCTGGGCTACTACTGCCTGGATCAGGATGCTGATACAGAAGCTCGTTTGATATTCAACCAGACGGTTGGACTACGTGACAGCTGGGCTAAAATAGAACAGCAGCAAGCTACTGAATCGTAAACTGGTCCAGTAGCTTAGCGCCGTATAAACGCGAGGGGGTGTAAAAGCCCCCTGACTGTTTCTGGCTTAAGGTATGAATGGCTAACTCAACTGCGCCTTCGGCGGTTAGCGAATAGCCATTTTTCACTTTTACCCGCATACTTTTCTTATTACCTTTGCCATCGGTAATTTCACCCCAAACGTAAGTCGGGTTGTTCTTCCGTTCTTTTTCTTCAGGGCCTGCAGGCTGAGACTCCAGCTTCTTCTTCAGCTTAGCCTGAACCCATTTCCAGTTAAATACCCAACGGAACCAGTTCATCCGGCGCATTTTCTTCACTAAGCGTGGGCTGGCCGGTATGTACACTTCAATATTGGGAATTTCTGTCGTGTAGTAGGCGGTAGAGACATCGCCCCAGGGAATGGTCATGGCACACTTCTCACCATTACCAAAATCTATCCAGCGAGAATGCCAGGCGTGCGGAACATCGGTAATTTGTCCGTTAATGCGGGCTGCACCTCCACGACCTAAACGCTCGATACTGGTTTTGGCTGTGCCCCGGCTCATACGTGAACCGGAGTCAAAGCCTAAAGCCAGATGCTCGGCTTCCGGCATTTGGGCATTTAGCCTTGCGGCAATGCAATCTGTTGGAATAACGTCAAACCCAACACCAGGACAAATAACAATACCGGCCTCGCGCGCGGCTTTGTCCATGGAGTGAGCGTATTCAAATACGTCTATCTCGCCGGTAATATCTAAATAATGAGTTTTGGTATCGATACAGGCTTGAATAAGAGGGGCCGCTGTTTGACTAAACGGACCAGCGCAATTAATGACAAGATCAACATCTTCTAATTGCTTTTTCACTTCATCGATATTGTCGAGCGAAAAGGCTTTGTATTGAAAGTTCAGATGTCGGGCAACTGGCTCAAGGGAGTCTTCGTTACGGCCGGCTAAAATGGGTTGATAACCGCGCTTTTTTGCCTGATGAGCAATGAGTTTGCCCGAGTAACCGTATGCCCCGTAAATGAGCCAGCGCAGAGCCATTAGTCTGCCTCAGCAGCAGCTTTGTATTCGCAGCTTTCGCCACGCTGACATTCGCCGTACAAATAAAGGCTGTGGTTTGTTAGCTTAATTTTATTGGCTGCGGCAACTTTGTCCTGACGTTCTTCAATAACGTCGTCTTCAAACTCAAAGACGTGCCCGCAGGTTAAACACACCAAATGATCATGATGATGTTTTGCGCTTAATTCAAATACCGAACGACCACCTTCAAAGTGGTGGCGAGTAATAATACCAGCGTCATCAAACTGGTTTAGTACCCTATATACGGTAGCCAGGCCAATTTCATCTTTTTGTTCCAGCAGAATTTTATAGACGTCTTCAGCACTGATGTGTTGGTTTTCTGGTTGTTTTAAAATCTCCAGAATTTTCATCCGTGGGGAAGTGACTTTGAGTCCTGCTTTTTTTAGCTGTTCGTCGTTACTCGCCATAATGATTCGTATCTCAGTTAAACATGTACAACAGCATACCCTGTATTAGCTGTCACTTGCCAGTTCTGCCAGACACATTTCTTCATAAACCTGCTGGCACCATTTGCTAACACGCTCTTTAGTGAGCTCTGGTTGACGGTCTTCGTCAATACCCAGGCCGACAAAGTGATCATCATCTGCCATGCCTTTAGAGGCTTCGAAGTTATAACCTTCTGTCGGCCAGTGCCCGACAATGATGCCGCCACGTGCTTCGACAATATCGCGTACCATGCCCATAGCGTCCAGGAAGTATTCGGCGTAGTCTTCCTGATCACCACAGCCAAAAATAGCAATGAGCTTGTCGGTGAAGTCTATTTCTTCAAGTTCGGGGAAAAAATCGTCCCAATCGCACTGAGCTTCGCCGTAGTACCACGTCGGAATACCGAACAGTAGTAGGTCATAACTGGCAATATCTTCTTTACTGGATTTAGCGACGTCTTTAACGTCGACAAGTTTTTTACCCAGTTCTTTCTGAATCATCTGAGCGACGGCTTCGGTGTTACCGGTGTCGCTTCCAAAGAAAATTCCAACAGTTGCCATAAATCAATTTTCACCTGGTTATACGAACAAACAATACTGAATGGATTGCCATTCAGCGGCGTAAATTATCAATTGGGTTAAACTCCGGACTCCCAGAGCACCTGAATAATACCTTTAGCAATAAAACCAAAACAGCCAAGAAACAGTACTGCCCACACAATTATTTGGCCGAACTTGGGTACCGCTGAGCGTTTTAACACATCACGAATGGCTAAGCCTATGAGTAAGAATAGTATGGCCAGTGTGAAATTAGTGGCCAGAACTTCAATTTGTTCGTAATACTCAGCTAACATACTGCTTAACCTCGCTGATGTGTAACGCCTGAACTGTTTTTTTAACGGCGCCTAGATTACCATAAAGCGCCGCCGCTGGCGAGATTACTGAGCCAGAAACTCAAGCACGAGCCGGTTGAATATTCGGGGCTTCTCGGCGTGCAGCCAGTGACCTGCGTCTTCTATTATTTTTACTGAAGCATTGCTAAAGCGCGAGTTAACCTCTTGTTGGTGCTTTTCTGTCAGGTAGTTTGAGTTACCGCCTTTGATAAAAAGTACAGGGCCTTCGTATTGGCCTTTACTGACAGCCGCTGAAATTTGCTCGTAATTTTGTTTTAACCCTTCGAGATTAAGGCGCCATTGATAGCCGTCGTCGGTCTTTTTTAAGTTTTTTAGTAAAAACTGACGCACGCCTTTTTCTGAAATTTTATCGGCTAACTGCTTGTCCGCGTCGCTGCGACTTTTTACCTGACTTAAATCCAGCCCTGACAGTGCATCCATGATGCTGTCGTGAGTTCCGTCATAAGCGGCGGGGGATATGTCTGCGAATATGGCCGCTTTGACCCTTTCCGGCGCCTCCATGCAGACTTCCATAGCGATTTTGCCACCCATGGAGTGCCCCAGTACAGCAAACTGCTCAATATCTAAGGCATCGGCCAGTTTAATAATATCATCTGCCAGGGCCGGGTAAGTCATGGTGTCACTGTGAAACGAGTCACCGTGGTTACGAGCATCCGGTAATATACAGAAGTAATCTTCGGACAGTTCGCGGGCGATACTTTTTAAATTGTCTTTGTCGCCAAACAGGCCATGAATAATGATGACAGCCGGATTGCTTTCGGTGCCAAGTGTTTCGTGATTCAACAATGAAGAGTCTGCCATCGAACGGCCTTTAGTGATAAACTTTGGTCTATATTTTCAAGGCTTTGTCGGGGCGTTGCAAGTGACAAAGCGAAACCTTTCAAATTTTAGAGGTAGAAAGTCAACAATGAAGCGGATTGACATTGACGACGACTTATACGCGTATATTGCAAGCCACACCAGACAAATAGGCGAGAGTGCTTCAGATATTCTGCGCCGATTACTTGATGTGAGTAGTACAGAATTTGCTGTGGATGCTAAAGGCGAACAAACCGAATCGGTTTTTAATCGTTTAAATGAGCAGGATGTTCGTATTCAGAAAAGTGTGGTCGCGCGTTTTTTGTATATTTTGAGCATGCTTTACCGTTGTCATTCCAGTGAGTTCTCGCAGGTGCTGGATATTCGTGGACGTGACCGTCAGTATTTTGCCCGCTCAGAAGAAGCTTTGCTGACTTCGGGTAACAGCACCAATCCGAAGCAGATACCGGACTCTCCGTTTTGGGTTATTACCAACACCAATACCACAAAGAAAAAATCGATGCTGACTCAGGTTGCAGAAAAGCTGGGTTATGATTCAGCAGATGCAGAAAAAATTAGGGACTTTTTATAATGGCGAATCACGAGCGAGCAGGTCAGTTGGCACAAGCTGGCGATTTGACGAATATTGCGCGATTGATCAGTGCTTATTACGTTTACGAGCCGGATCCACGTAAAGCGGCAGAAAAAGTCAGCTTTGGTACATCGGGTCATCGTGGCAGTTCATTGAAGCGCTCGTTTAATGAAGCCCATATTCTGGCTATTGCTCAGGCCATTTGCGCTTATCGCGAAGAGCAGGGAATTACTGGGCCGATTATGGTGGCCAAAGATACTCACGCCTTGTCAGAGTCGGCTTACATTAGTGCTTTGGATGTATTTATTGGTAATGGCATTGAGGTTCAGGTTCAGACGGAGCACGATTACACACCAACGCCGGTATTAAGCCGTGCTGTTATTGAGTGGAACAGCAAGAATAAAGCGAAAGCAGACGGTGTCGTGATCACACCATCGCACAACCCGCCGGAAGATGGTGGGCTTAAATATAACCCTCCGCACGGCGGACCAGCAGATTCTGATGTCACACGAATTATTGAAAAATACGCTAATGCGTTGTTGTCATCAGGTTTGGTCGGGGTGAACACCTGTGAGAGTGAAGATGTACTGCAACATCCGAAACTGACTTTTGTTGACTGGCGTTCGGATTATATCGGTCAACTTGAAAACTGTATTGATATGTCAGCTATTCAGGATGCAAAACTGACGCTGGCGGTCGATGCCATGGGTGGATCAGGTGCTAAATACTGGCAGCAAATTGCTGAGCATTACAACTTATCGATTGAGGTTCGTAATGCCGTTGTTGACCCAACATTCGCATTTATGCCCCTGGACAAAGACGGCAAAATTCGCATGGATTGCTCCTCGCCGTTTGCCATGGCCAGTTTACTGGAGCTAAAAGAAAAATACGACTTAGCTTTTGGCAATGACCCGGACTACGACCGTCACGGTATAGTAACTCCTACACACGGCTTGCTGAACCCGAATCATTATTTGTCGGTTGCGATAGATTACTTATGCAAAAATCGTGGTTGGGACAAAGGGCTTGCCATCGGCAAAACACTCGTATCCAGCGCTATGATTGATCGTGTGGTGAGCGCAAACGAACGTCCATTGATGGAAGTGCCTGTGGGTTTTAAATGGTTTGCGAAAGGGTTAGCTGAGCAAAGTGTTGCGTTTGCCGGAGAAGAGAGTGCCGGTGCAACCTTGCTTGATCGTAAAGGCTGTACCTGGACCACCGATAAAGACGGCATTGTCATGGCCTTATTAGCGGCCGAGATATTGGCAAAAACCGGCAAAAACCCGGGGCAGTACTACGATGAACTATGTCAGCAGCATGGCACGTCTTACTATCGTCGTGTCGATACCGTTTCCAGTGCCGACAAAAACGCTCGCTTTAAAGGCATTCGCGCATACAAAATGAAACTGCCAGAATTGGCAGGTGACAGTGTGTCTGATATTTCTACAAAAGCGTCGGGTAACGGGGCACAGTTTGGCGGTATTAAAGTGACCACCGACAATGGTTGGTTTGCGGCAAGACCTTCAGGGACTGAACCGGTTTATAAAATCTACGCGGAAAGTTTTGTCAGCGAACAACACCTAGATGACATTCTGACGCAGGCCACCATCTGGGTGAATGACCTGCTGACAGATTAGTCTCTTAACGAAGGACGGCGTTAGATTCCATTTCTTCGTCGTCCTCTTCTTCTGACTCCGGCGCTTCTTCAGCCATTGACGTTAATAGTTCATCAGAGGTTTGTGACGGAGCCAGTATGGCAAAGTTACTGTGTTGCTGGTCTTCGGCTTTAGCGCGACGCGTAATGCGGTACAGCGAATAAAAACCAACACAGGCGGTTAACGCAGCCAGAAGCAGGAAGAAGTAATTAATAGCACCAAACTGCATTAATGCGGCTACAGCAGGTGCCCCGATAATAGAGCCAGCCCCGCCAATTTTTATGATAGCTCCCGTTGCTCCGACCATTTGATCGCGTTCGAGAAAGTCGTTGGTGTGTGCCATGCCCAGTGAGTATAACGGCAAAATGAAGGCACCTAATAAACCAACATTCAGGTAAATAAGAAGCGCATTTGATGCGGCTAACTGGGAAAGAGCGATTGCGGTCAGCGTGCCGCCGGTTGCACAAATAGCAATAACAAAACGGCGATCAATTCGATCGGATAATAAACCGAAAGGGGCTTGTGAGATCAGGCCGCCGACAATAAAAGCTGACATGAAGAAGGTAATTTGCACAACGCTCAGACCAATATAGGACGCATACATAGGTCCGATACCATAAAACATGGCGTAGCAGGCTTGCATAATGAAAGCGTTTACCACACCCAGCGGCACCGTTTTAAGCAGCAATGAGACAGGAACCTTACGGTTTTCATGGGTTGTCGGTTCCACTGTTACACTGACCAAAATTGGAATCAAAGCAAGGTTAATCAGAAGTGCGACAATAGCAAAGGCGACAAAGCCGGCAGGGTCTGCCACGCCTAGAATAAGTTGCCCCGCAATGAGGCCAGTGTAAATAATGACTAAATAGATAGACAGTAAAGTACCGCGGCTGCGGTTATCTGCCATGGTATTAAGCCAACTTTCGACAATGACAAAAATACCGGAAATGGCAAAACCGGTAATAAAACGCATAACAAACCAGACTACGGGGTCAACCCAAATGGCCTGCATTAGAATACTGAAGGCGGCTAATGCGGCAAGCCCCCCGAATGAGCGAATATAGCCTACCCGGCGAATGTCTTTAGGTGCGCGGGTAGAGCCAAACAGGTAACCGATAAAGTAGGCTGACATAATAAAACCGGTAACCAGGGTACCGAAGTCTTCAATGGTGGCACGCAAACTGAGTAGGGTACTGGTCATGCCAACACAGACCCCAATTAAACTGATGCTGCCAAGCAGTGAGCTGATACCGCGAAGTTGTTGTTTTAGCATGCCTTTGTCACCCTTCGTCCGTTTGTGGCAATACTACCTGTAGTCGCTTTATTTTCCTAGCGAAGATTCCCACAAGCTTATCCACAAGTTGTTACTTGCTGTTCGCTATCTGGCTGTTTAATATGCTCTCAAAGTCTTATTTGGATAATGACATGTCAAAGTCGAAGATTCATTACATTGCAGTCGCTTTTTTAGTGCTGTTAGTCACTTTTACGGCAACAGATGCTGAAGCGCGGTTAATTGAAAATTTGTATTCGGCAGAAGTTGAAGTCGCGTCACAAAGTTCATCGCACCGACAGCAGGCAATTGGTGAGGCTTTTGATCGAGTCATTATTAAGCTCACCGGGAAATCGGATGCGACAGAGCACGAAGCGATAGAACGAGCCAAGCGAGATGTCAATAATTACCTGGTGCAATATGGTTACAGCGATAACCAAGGGCAACGAACGTTAACAGCCACGTTTGACGGCAGGAAGTTAAGAGCACTTCTTGCCGAGCATCAACTGCCTTACTGGGGGAGTCGCAGACCTCAGTTAATGTTGTGGATTGCGAAAGAAAGTGACAACGGGCAACGCACAATAATTGACAGTAACAGTGAATCTGTTTTTACCCAGCAACTTCGATTTTTTGCAAAACAGTACAGTATTCCGGTGCAGCTTCCGCTAATGGATTTAACCGATAATTTCACCATTAGCGCAATGGATGTCTGGGGGCGCTTTTTAGACCCTGTGAGGACAACGACAGAGCGCTATGGTACGGATGGGTTACTGGTAGCACGTATTGTTCGCCAGGAGAATGAGGAAACACCCTGGAGTTTGAATTGGTTTGTAGAAATTGGTGATGACAGGTTTGCCGGAGAAGTGACGGCAACAAGCGTTGACTGGCTGGCAGAACCTTTAGTAGAACAGTTAATGATGAAGCTGTCAGCTAAATACAGCATGACCGCCGGTGATGAGAACGTACGCAACACACTGACGGTCAAAGTTGAGCAGCTAAACAGTCTGAGCAGTGTTTTAAAACTGGAAAGCTTTTTGAAAAGTATTGTATCGGTTCGGGAGGTTCGCTTATTGAAATACTCTCAGAATATGAGCGAATTCGAGATTGTTGTGAACGGACCGGTCGACCAAATACTGCAGGCTATCAACCTGGATGGGCGTCTTGTTTCTCAGGAAGTTGGTCCTTTTGTCGCTGCAAAACAAACGGAAACCCCCGTTTACCGCTGGGATGAGGGTCGCTGATGCCTCCACAGCAATTGCCGCTGGCTGTTCAGTTACCGGACGATGAGCTTTTTTCCACCTTTCTTGAGGGCAATAACGCGACCTTATTAAGTTGGCTAAAAGCCTTACCCGAAGCTAAACCTCCGTTAAAAAGAAATCAGCAGTTAACCTGGTTGTCGGGAACAAGCGGTGTGGGGAAAAGCCATTTAATGCACAGTGTTATTGCATCGGTTGGGCCTCAGCAGCGTATTGCTTATTTACCATTAAAGGAACTTGTTGAGGTTGATGCAGAAGCGGTGTTGAACGGTATTGATCAAGCTGATCTTATTTGCCTGGATGATATTGACACTGTGACGTTGAAACAGGACTGGTGCTTCGAACTGTTCTCTTTAATTAACCGGGTAACCGATAATGAGTCTACCCGGCTCATTATGACAGCAAAGCAGTCGGCGGCTCAGACCGAGGTCGTATTGCCGGACTTACAGTCGCGTTTTCAATGGGCAACGGGGTTTCAGGTACACCCGTTAAACGATGATGAGAAAAATAACGCTTTAATACTCAGAGCACAATGGCGTGGACTGGAGCTTCCTGCCGATGTGGCGGCTTTTATGACTCAGCGACTGGGGCGTTCTATGCGTGATTTAATGAAAGCCCTGAATGAACTTGATCAAGCTTCTATTACCTATCAGCGACGCTTAACAATTCCTTTTGTTAAGCAGGTTCTGGAAATTTAGTTGTAGTCTTTTAGCTTTTTAAGTCCTAAACCTTCTGCTCGTCCTTGATAACGGGCATAACCGGTTGCCCCGATAAAGGCTCCGGTTGTCAATATGATTTCCAGTATCGACCAAATCCGCTCGTCCGGATGTGTGTAAACAACAGTGAGTCCGTGAAGAAAGTAAAACATTAAAATAAAGTTGGTCCACGCGTGTGTATAGGCTTTGCCTTTAACCAGACCGTAGAGTGGAAACAACAACGGCAGTACCCATAAAACAAGAGCAATATAAACGGGCAGCGTTCCTGGCGCATCGGTTGGCATACCGTGCCATAAAGCCACCAAAACCAGTAATGGCCAGTAGAAAACCTGTGTTAACCAGCGGTAAAAGCGCGGAGATGTCGGCATTTAAAATTCCTATGATGAAAGCTTGCTAGCAAAGTTTGTAACCCGTTTGCCTAGTGCAATAGCACATTGACGTTCGTGCTCAGTCAGCTTGTTACTGTGCTCGTGGTGACTGGCTCCGTATGGTGAGCCACCCGATTGAGTTTGATGCAGGGCAGGCTCCGAATAGGGAATACCAACTAACATCATACCATGGTGAATTAAAGGCAGTGCCAGTGTTAGCAGCGTTGACTCCTGTCCACCATGAAGTGAGCTGGATGAAGTAAATACGGCACCAGGCTTATCGGTCAATGCGCCTTGCAACCATTCACGAGAGGTTCCTTCCCAAAACTTCTGCAGGCTTGATGCCATATGACCAAAGCGGGTCGGGCTTCCGAGAATCAGTGCGTCACAGTTTTCAATATCGCTGTTTTCAACTTCCAGATCTCTGTCGCTGACCGCATTACTGCCGTGCCCAGTGCTACGCAGAACAGCTTCGCCACCTGCGCTGGTTACTCCTTCTGCAATAGCGTCGGCAAGCCTTTGTGTTGCCCCGTTGCGGCTGTAATACAGGATCACGACAGAAGTCATGACAGAATATCCAAAACGGCTTCAGGAGGACGCCCAATAGCGGCTTTGTCCCCGGAAATGACAATAGGGCGCTCAATCAGTTTGGGGTTGTTGATCATAGCGGTAATTAATTCGTCTTCGTCGTTTATGCCGGCTAGCCCCAACTCTTTATAGACAGTCTCTTTTTTTCTCATGAGTTGCTCAGCAGAGAGGTTTAATTTAGCCAGTATGTCTTGTAATTCTGCCGCATTCGGGGGTGTTTTAAGGTACTCGACAATTTCCGGTTCAATATTATTTTTCTGCAGTAGTTCCAAAGTTTGTCTTGATTTTGAACAACGTGGATTATGATAAATTGTTACTTGGCTCATAAGTGTCGTACCTTGTAGTATCTGAATATCCGTTAATAGTAACGTAATTGAGGTAAGGAATGAAACTGAGAACACTAGTCTACGCCGCCACGGTGTTATTGATAACGGCATGCTCACCAAAGCCAGATGTTATTACCGACCAAAACAATGAGTTCAGTTGGTCTCAGCTTGAAGGCAAAACTGTTGTTGTTAACTATTTTGCTGAATGGTGCGCGCCGTGTTTGCGAGAACTTCCGGAACTTAATGAATTTAACAGCCATAAACCCGAAAATGTTGAACTAGTTGGAGTAAGTTTTGACCCGATGTCAAATAGCGAACTCGCTGAGCTCAAAAAGCGCCATGGCATTGAATTCCAACTGGCGCTGATGGACCCTGCACCTGCGTTTCCATTTCAACGCCCACAAATGTTACCGGCAACCTATGTGATAAAGCCTGATGGCACGGTAAAAGGCCCCCTTATGGGCGAGCAAGATCTTGAATCATTGGAAAGTGCCATTAATTCACATTAAGTTTTGTACTTGCTGCTCTAAGTTACGAATTTGGTCAATACGTGCGTTAAGTCGTTTGTGAGTAAGGTCACTGTCTGTATGATTATGAGCCGTATGCAACTGGTCGATAGCCAGTTTAAAGTTACCTCTTAGCGCGAGTGCCTCAGCGCGAGTTTCATACATAGCCGCACGTTTTCCATTACGTTCATAAACCTGGGTAAGAAGGTCAAGCGCGAGTGGATCATTGGGTTGTTGTAACAGAAAGTCTCGTAGCAGCTTCTCTGCCAGAGAGGTGTCCTGCGCCTTCAGGGCAGCATTGGCAAAATTTAATGTAATAACGGGTTCATTGGGTTGTTGAACATACTTGCCGCGCAACCAGTCCAATACCGTTTCATAGTCATCTTTTGCAAGCAAAATATCGGTTTGAACATCGATATAAAAGGGGTTGTTGGGTGCTCGCTCCAGCAAAGGCTGCATCAGCTCAAGGGCAACATCGGTATGACCGTTATCTAAAGCACGTATCGCAAGAGCGTACTGTCCGGCTTGCTGGTTTATCGCGTTACGGCTAGAGCGCATAGATTGAAAGTCGCTTTGGGTGCTGTTGCCAATATATCGAGCCTGAATCCTGGCCTTTGCCAGAGCAAAATCGAGACTTGGCGGGACATCGACACGTTGCATGTTTTCTGCCCGGCTTCGGGTATCGGCAATACGAGACTCCGGAAGGGGATGCGTCATTAGCATTTCAGGCGGTTTGCTAACGTACCGGTACTTCTCCGCTAGACGCCCAAAGAAATCAGGTGCACCTCTTGGGTCAAACCCGGCGGCTAACAAAACTGAAAGGCCAATGCGGTCAGCCTCTTGTTCATACATTCTGGTGTAATTAATTTGAGACTGTCCGGCCATACCTATAGTGGTATACAGTCCCGCCGCTCCGGCTTCTGGATTCGCCATGCCGACTAAAATTGACCCAATAATGCCAGCTATGGTCATTGGCATGCTGCGTTGCTGCTCCTGCATGCGTCGCACAATATGGCGTTGAGTTATGTGCGCAACCTCGTGCCCCAGCACTGCGGCCAGTTCTGACTCGGTTCTGGCTTCGTCAATTAACCCTGTGTGCACACCAACGTATCCGCCCATAAAAGCGAAGGCATTAATTTCTTTATTGTTAATCCAGAAAAAGTTAAATGGGTATCGGACACCACTGGTATTTCTTACCAGGCGCTGCCCTATACTATTTAAATAGCTATCTAACACCGGATCGTGAATGATAGGGGCTTGTGAGCGCACTTGTCGCATATAGAAGTCGCCAACCACACGTTCACGCTCAATACTCATGAAGGCTGCACCAGTGGTGCCTATCTCCGGTAAACGCTTATTATCCTGAACGGCATTACTTGCAGCGCTATAGCTTATTGAAAAAGTGAATAAGCAAGCGATAAAAAAGTGTAATATTTTGGTGGACATCAACGACTCATTGGTTCAATGGAACAGGTTCTATCTAACTATCAGAACAGAATTCTTATCTTTAGTTCCTTTTTACTCTATGGGGTTATGGAAAGATTGCAAGGGCTGATATTATCAAGAGAACTTAAGAATAAGGGACGATGACTATGTGGGAATATATTCAGCAGTGGTATAGACGGAAATTTTCAGACCCTAATGCGGTGACTTTGTTTCTATTACTGGTAGTTACTGTACTTGTCATTGTGCTTTTTGGCAGTTTAATCGTGCCTTTATTAATCGCTATTTCTTTAGCGTACCTGCTAGATTGGCCTGTGATGCGACTCATGCAGTTAGGCTTGTCCCGACTTACAGCGACCATTATTACATTTTCCCTGTTCCTGGCAGTAATGCTCATTGGCTTACTGACGCTGGTGCCAGTTATTTGGCAGCAGAGCACGACCTTAATTCAGGAAATGCCGGATATGGTGACCAACCTACAAATTTGGCTACATAAGTTGCCCGAGATGTTTCCCGGCATAGTTGATGACCACCAAATTAATGAATTCACTCAAGAAATGAAGCGACGGGCGGTCGGTCTGGGTGAGAACCTGCTAACGGTGTCGTTAACTTCTATTGTTAACGTTATGGCTATGTTGGTTTATTTAATTATCGTGCCGTTACTCATTTTCTTTATGCTAAAAGATCGGGATATTTTAATTGCTCACTTTAGTCGGTTGTTGCCTTCAAACAGACAGCTAATTTCGCAGGTGGGGCAGGAAATGAACCTGCAAATTATGAACTACATTCGAGGTAAAGCTATAGAAGTGGTCGTGGTTGCCGTAGTAACCTTTGTTACCTTCAGTCTGTTTGGTTTGCGTTATTCGGCGTTGCTTTCCATTATGGTGGGGCTATCCGTTTTAATTCCTTATATTGGGGCCGCGGTTGCAACGATACCGGTTGTGCTTGTGGCTTTGTTCCAGTTTGGCCCGACAGCCGCATTTGTCTGGGTTACTGTCGCTTATTTAATTATTCAGGCCCTGGATGGCAACCTTTTAGTGCCGCTATTATTCTCTGAAGCTATAAGTCTGAATCCGGTTTATATTATTGCCGCGGTATTAATTTTCGGCGGTATTTGGGGCTTCTGGGGCGTTTTCTTTGCTATTCCGTTGGCGAGTTTGGTTAAAGCCGTCTTAACAGCCTGGGACAGTAATACGGGTGACAATATGGTGGAAGAAACACCGCAATAATGCGGTGTTTCTGGAGTATTAAGCTTGTTTTAGGTGATCCAGTACTACGTCATGGTGCTCTTTTGTTTTAAACTTATTAAATACCTGAGACACGGTTCCGTCTTGTTCAACTAAAAAGCTAATACGGTGGATACCATCGTATTCTTTACCCATAAACTTCTTGAGTCCCCAAACTCCAAAATCTTCAGCAACTTTATGGTCTTCATCGCTTAACAAAGTAAAGTTTAACTCATCACGTTCGGTAAATTTCGCTAAACGCTTAGGCGCATCAGGACTAATGCCAACAGATACAACATTAAACTCTTCAAGCTGCTTACGACTGTCGCGTAAGTTTTGCGCCTGAACGGTACAACCGGGGGTCATGGCTTTAGGGTAGAAATAAACCAGTACACGATGCTCTTTTAATAACTCCGATAAAGTGACGGAGTTTTCATTCGCATCAAGTAAGGTGAAATCCGGTGCTTTATCTCCGGCTTTTAGTGTTTGCATAGCTTTCTCCTGGAACTTCGTTAACAGTACGCTACATGATAACGGACACAAGCAAACTTGGAAAATGCTTAAGTCGCAGAAGTTTATGGAACCTTCTTGGTAACTTATGTTCCTATCACTTGTGTTTCGTTAGGGCTGGCATTACCATTGGAGCCCCAATTTAGGACTTGGAGAATGTATGCTTAAGGGCAGTATTGTCGCTTTAGTTACCCCTTTTACAAAATATGGCAATGTCGATTACAGCGAACTTGAGTTTCTGGTGAATAAACATTGCGAAGCGGGTACGGACGCTATTGTAGCGGTTGGCACGACAGGGGAGTCAACAACCTTAACGCATGAAGAGCATATTGATGTCGTTAATGCGATGGTCGAACTTAGCGCAGGACGTATTGATATTATTGCTGGTAACGGTTCAAACTCGACCAGCGAAGCGGTGCAATTAACTGAAAAAATGACTCAGGCAGGTGTGAGTGGATTTTTAAATGTTACGCCGTACTACAATAAACCTTCTTTAACCGGTCTTATTGCACATTACAAGGCTTGCGCCGACGCCTCTGATAAACCCCAAATCCTATATAATGTTCCGGGCCGTACAAGTCTTGATATGACACCTGACATGGTCGAACAGTTAGCAAAAATTGATAATGTTATTGGTATAAAAGAAGCAACTGGTGACGTAAGTCGTGTACAAGAGCTGAAAAAGCGCTGTGGCGATGACTTTATATTGTTAAGCGGTGATGATCCGACAGCACGCGAATTTATGTTTGCGGGTGGTCATGGCGTTATTAGTGTTACTGCCAATATTGTCCCTGCCAAAATGAAAGAACTGGTTACGGCTGCAGTTTCAGGTGATACCGAGCGGGCTAATCAAATCGATGCTGAGCTGGAACCTTTGCATAATATGTTATTTGTTGAATCCAACCCAATACCTGTTAAATGGTCTTTAGCGTTAATGGGCTGGGTAAGTGCAAACTATCGACTGCCTCTGACTCCTCCGGAAGAACAGAATCAACAATTGATTGAGTCAGTGTTGCAAAAAGCAAATCTATTGAATATTCAGGAGTCTTAATGAAATTGTCTCGCCTTGCGTATATGGGCTTAGCTGCCGCAGTTATCACAGGTTGTTCTTCGGTAGAAAAAGAACGTGCAAGTGGCGGGTTTGAGTATGTGAATATTCAGCCGACTTCAGCACTGGATATTCCGGGGGGCCTGGAACAGCCGGAAAAAGGAAGTAAGTATCGAATTCCTGAAACCGATATTGCACAAGCTCCTATTGGCCACCGGGTTAACATTACTGCCCCTCAGCAAGTTCGTCCTCTGGGTTTAGGAAGTCGCGTTTTAGAAACTGAAACAGAAACTCGGGTGTATTTTGACGTTGTCGATGGCATGGGTGATTCAGTTGCTGAATTTGTTCGTCAGGCAGCGCGAGATGTTCTGAAGCGCCGTAACCTTGAATGGCAAGAAGTTAACGAGAACCGTTGGTTAACTGAGCAAATGACCATTCAGCAAACAATTGACGGAGAAGGCGGCTTTCTTGGTTTTGGTGGTGAAAGCGACAGTGAGTTAGAAAGAACATTTCGTTACGAGTTGCTTCAGGAAACAGAGTCTCACAAGCGTACGACAAGTTTGCGGGTAAATGTTAATGACTTCACCCAAGTCGTTGGTGGTGAAGAGAAAGTGGTTGCTCCACTCATTGTGCGAAACCTGGAAACCGATTTATTAAACGCTATTATTTCTGAAGTGAACCGTAAGCAGCAATTGGCTGTTGCCCGTAATAAAGCAGAAGGAATTGATACTCGTTTATCACAAGCGGCTGAAGGTCACTCTATATTTGTGGTTGAAGATAACTTCGATCAAGCATGGCCACTGGTTAACCTTGCTCTGGAAGAAATTGGGTTCGAAGTTGACGACTTAAACCGTGAATCAGGCACTTACTTTGTTGAGTATAGTGAACCGGGTAGTGGCTTCCTGTTTATCGGCGGCGATGACTATGAAAACCTTGGTATAGCTGAAGGTGAGTACGAATTCTGGTTATTGGATGACGGCGAGAATACATCGGTTACGGTTTATAAAGACGATAAACTTGTCTCGGATGAATGGATGAACAAAGTATTTGAAGCCTTTAAAGCAGCTGTTAAACAGCAAAGCAAACTTTAACTTAAGCGCGAGTGGAAAGATTCATGGAAAAACGCAGTGAACTGTATCGGGGTAAAGCAAAGACGGTCTATCATACCGACGATCCTAACCGTCTTATTCTGGAGTTTCGTAATGACACTTCAGCGTTCGACGGCGAAAAGGTCGAACAGCTTGATGATAAAGGAATGGTAAATAACAAATTTAACCACTTTATTATGGCTAAATTAGAAGAAGCCGGTATTCCGACACAGTTGGACGAATGCTTAAACGATACCGATTCGTTGGTGAAAAAACTGGATATGATTCCGGTTGAATGTGTTGTTCGTAACGTCGCTGCTGGCTCTCTGGTTCGCCGTTTAGGTGTTGAAGAAGGTAAAGAACTTAATCCACCAACATTTGAATTCTTTTTGAAAAACGATGCGTTACACGACCCTATGGTTAATGAATATCACATTCAGGCCTTCGGTTGGGCAACGGCAGAGCAAATTGAAAAGATGAAAGAACTGACGTTTAAAGTGAACGACGTACTTAAAGCTTTGTTTGCCGATGCAGGTTTGCTGCTGGTTGATTACAAGCTTGAGTTTGGCGTGTTTGACGGGCAAATCATGCTGGGTGATGAGTTCACTCCAGACGGTTGTCGCTTGTGGGACGCTGAAACCCGTGAAAAGCTCGACAAAGATCGTTTTCGTCAGGGCTTAGGCGGCGTTGTTGAAGCGTACCGCGAAGTTGCTAAACGTCTGGGCGTGAAGCTGGATTAGTCTTTTTTATCGGGTTCCTGGTCGGAGTCGTCTTCGGTTTTAGACGATTTCGTACCAGGCCATTTAAACTTCGCTGTATATTTTAAGACCATAATATTGCTGATAACGACACCCAGTACTAACAGTATCAGTAACCACACCAAATATTCGTCCATCCGTCATCCTCCGTTATTGTATCGATATACTGTTTTTTAATTTGCTCCAGATTTTCCAATATGATGTGCTTGCCTTCAATAGCAAGCGAATTGATGGTTTCGGCCAGTAACTCCAGGTTCAGCTGCTGGTGGCATTCTTTCGCCACTGGGCGGTAACTTAAATGCCATGGTTCCTGGGCAACGCCTCCCTGATAACGGGCGTACGGAAAAAAGAAGCCGCTTTCGTGAGCATGTTGAGTTAGCCATTGCCAAAGTGTATGACAGGGGCCTTCCGCATCCGTATATTCTGCTGGTACTAAACGTAATTTAAGCTCATTGCTTTGAAATGGGCGAGGGTCATAGATATCGAAGTCACTTCCCCAGTGATGTCGGCTACTGCCAGGTAATGCAGACCAGTGCAAAATAGCGTGCATTTTTTCTGTATCGGTTAAGGTGGAAACATCCTGCGGCTCACCTTGTTTGGACAACAGTGGCAACTTGCCTCGCCATTTTCTATTCCAGATAGAGAGCTGCCTGTCCAGTGAACGGAACCCGCTGGCAATAGCGAGCTCAATTCCATTAGTGGCCGCTGCTTTCTGCATAGCAAGATAAGCTTGTGCGGCATCCGGGTGAAGTTTATGCCCGTCTACCGCAGTTAGATGTGTTTCAGAGGCGCCCGTAAGCTCGTTGCTACTCAACATAGTAGCTTCTCCATACAGCGGTAATACACTTCGCTGAGCTTATCTAAATCACTGGCTTTAACGCATTCGTTCACTTTATGAATGGTGGCATTGACGGGGCCAAGTTCTATTACCTGAGCTCCGGTCGGCGCAATGAAACGTCCGTCGGAAGTACCACCAGCGGTGGAGAGGGTTGTCGAAAAGCCACACTCATGCTCAATGGCAGACTGAACGGCCTCTACAAGCGCGCCGGAATCGGTTAGAAACGGTGGTCCGTTAAGCTTCCATTGCAGTTTGTACTTTAATGAATGCTTATTGAGAATTGCCTCAACCCGCTGCTTAATTTTGTCCGCGGTCAGTTCAGTTGAGAAGCGAAAGTTGAACTGTGTCTCAATACGTCCTGGTATCACATTTCCTGCGCCGGTTCCGGCCTGAATGTTTGACACCTGAAAGGTCGTTGGCGGAAAGCTGTCGTTGCCTGTGTCCCATTCCTCTTGAATCAAGTCACTGAGTGCGGGGGCAAGGTCGTGTACCGGGTTTTGTGCCAGATGAGGGTATGCAACGTGGCCTTGTATGCCTAATACCGTTAAGTCACCGGTTAAACTTCCCCTGCGACCATTTTTAACAATGTCTCCCAGAGTTTCGGTACTGGAGGGCTCACCAACAATGCACCAGTCAATTTTTTCGTTACGCTGTTCCAGCGTTTCGATAACCCGCTTGGTTCCGTTAATAAAAGGCCCTTCTTCGTCACTGGTGATCAAAAAACCAATATCAGCATCAACCTCAGGGTAATCCTTTACGAAACGTTCGGTCGCGGTGAGCATAGCCGCTAAACTGCCTTTCATATCGGCTGCACCGCGTCCATAAAGATAGCCATTATGAATCGTTGGCTGGAATGGAGGAAACTGCCAGTCGTTGACATCACCAGGAGGAACCACATCGGTGTGCCCGGCGAAACAAAACAGTTTACGGCCCTGACCACGACGCGCCCATAAATTGGTTGTGTCCTCAAAGATCATGGATTCGAGCTCAAATCCCAACGCTGCGAGCCTTTCACCGATAAGCTGCTGGCAGCCTTCATCTTCTGGTGTAATAGAAGGGCGGGAAATGAGCTCATGAGCAAGCTTTAGTGTCTCTGAACTCATAAGTAGCGTTCGCTCCAGAGTTTTTCATTAAAACCACAATGAATAGCCTGGCCGGACTGAACCAGTGGACGTTTAAACAGAGTTGGTTGCTCGGCAATTAACTCAGCTATCTTAGTTGTATCTTCAAGCGCTTTTTGTCCATCAGAAAGGTTACGCCAACTGGTACTGCGTTTGTTTAATAGCGACTCTGCAGGCACTTGCTGTAACCAGACGTTTACCGTTTCTTTTTGTAATGGCTGCTGCCGAACGTCAATAAATTCGTAATCGACTTTGTTTTTATCTAACCATTTAAGTGATTTCTTAACGGTGTCGCAGTTTTTTATGCCATAAACGCGCAACATAGGTACAGCTCCTGTCGGTGTTAATAAGTAATAAGTGGACTGTCTTTTGCGGTAACGAGTCCGGATTGCAGCCAGTCAAAGGGTTCAGTTATCTGTTCAGGACCGAGCGAACAAATGAGAACCGCAAGCCGTTGTTGCACAGGCTTTAAACTGCGCAGCAACGATTGGTTAATTTTAACCAGAGGATCGCCGCATTTAACCTGGCTTTGTTCACGGCAAAGTACGGTCAAAGCTGGGTGGGTTCCGAAGGCATCGCCTGAACCTGTGATTAACTGTAGAGAGTAAGTGTCATTCAGACGTAAAGACAAGTAATCGCCACTACTGCTTATCTGGGTCAGTTCGCCATCAGCCGGCGCATACAAGGTACTGCCGGTCATTTCTATGACAACACCTTTACCGAGTAAACCATGCTGGCATACTGGTGGAGAAGGTTGCGCTGTGATAATGCGTCCGGTTATCGGCGCATAGAGAATGGGAAGCTTACTTGTTGTCACTGCTGACACCATGCTACTGACTAATTCAGATAGTATAGTGGCAAAGCTAAAGGCTGGCTGCAACTGTATCCACATTAACTGTGGATATCTTTGTGCACTACGCGGTTGTAAGGCTGCAAGTGCATGAAAAATAAAGATAATAATGAAAGTGCGAATATCGTACAATAGACAGGTAATCGTTTATAATTACATCAGGTTTGGCAAAGAGGTCATCATGAGTCGTTCATTTTTTGCTGTTTTAAGAGATGGAAAGGTGTATGCCGATAAATGGCCTCATCATTCAGTTGTTGCCGCTATGGCTGAATCGAGAATTATACCGGTGACACGCAAGGCCATTAGCTGGACTCCGGCCATTGCTGTTTTAAATGCAGCATTAACCTGGCAATTTATGCCAGAAGAACAACTGGCTCCGGGATTTATGCTGTCTTTAATTATGCTAAGCCTGCCGTTGCAGGGATTATACTGGCTGGGGTGGCGTTCGAGACAACTACTGAAGCCTTCGTTGCGTCATTGGTATAAAGAATTAAGAGACAAGCTAAGAAAACAAGGCGTTGAGTGTCATCCACAAGGTAAAAAAGGGCCGGAGTATATGGATCTGGCAATTATTTTGCGCAAAGCGCTGGAAACATTACCGCCGGAAGAACATTAATATCAACCGGCGGCAATGTGTTAATCAGACTGTAAAGGTTGACCAGACAGGCGCGTGATCGGAAGGCTTCTCGATACCCCTGAGTTCGTAGTCTATGCCGCTGTCCTCGCACTTTGTTGCCAATGCTTGTGTGGCGAGAATAAGATCAATCCGCAGTCCGCGGTTATCGTCAAAGCCACGAGAGCGATAATCAAACCAGCTAAACTGGTTATCCACATCTGGGTTTAGTTTGCGGTAGGTATCTGTAAAGCCCCAGTCCATGAGCTTTTGCATCCACTCGCGTTCTTCTGGTAGGAAGCTGCACTTGCCGGTTTTCAACCAACGCTTTTTGTTGTTCTCACCAATGCCGATGTCCAGATCGATGCGGGATATATTCACGTCACCCATAACTATAACGGGCTGCTCAGGAGAGAGGTCGTTATCCAGATAGCTCATTAAGTCCTGATAGAATTTCTCTTTTGCCGGAAATTTGGTTGGGTGATCGCGACTTTCTCCCTGAGGAAAATAACCGTTTAAAATGCGCACATAACTACCGTCGTTAAGTTGATAGTCACCCATAATCATTCGGCGCTGGGCGTCTTCGTCGTCAGAAGGAAAGCCAAACTGAGGGTTTTCCAGAGGCTTTTTACTGAGCATTGCTACTCCGTAGTGGCCTTTCTGCCCATGGAAAATGACGTGATAACCCATTGCCTCTACGTCTTTTAACGGAAACTGGTCATCGTGGACTTTAGTTTCCTGAAGGCCGATGACATCAGGTTGATGTTTATCGATTAACGCTTGCAGCTGGTGCAGACGTGCGCGTATACCATTGATATTAAATGAGATGATTTTCATTGAACGTCCTATAAATAAGCCTCTTTATTGTCGTAGGATAACACAGCAAAAGGCAAACTTGGGATGCGAACGCTCGAGAAAATTCGTATACTCGGGCGACGATTTTGAGAGGGGTATTAGCATGCAGAATGTGCTAAATAATCTGGGCTTAATGATTCGCCCGCATTTTTACGAGTTAGCCATGATGATTATTGCCACATTACTGGTCATCTATGGTGCCGAAGTTAACCGTATGGTGAAAAGGCAAGTGGGCCACTGGCACTTTGTGTTCCGTACAATGGCCTTTATTCTTGTTTGTGCTTTTGGGTATGGTTGGTTAACCGTTTGGTTCACACCGGTTTTAGCCGGATGGTTAAGTCTTATTCCGCTTCATTTGCTGGCGGTTAGCACTATTGGAATATTATTCTTGCTGGGGTTCCTCGCAGAAAGAAAACGACAACTATAAGCCTGGGAAGGTGGTATGACAGATTGGATTGACATAAAGGCTGGAGCCTCGGCTTATCAGCATATACAGGAGCAGGGGCTTACCGCCGACGATGTCGGTTTGTTATTAGGGGCTTCCGGCGGACCTAAGTGGTTTGTGCTTCAGGGGCTGGACCGGTGGATGTTTGGCGAATTTTTTAAAGATAAAAAAGAGCCTCTTAATACCTTAGGGACTTCTGCCGGTGCATGGCGTTTCGCGGCGCTTGGGCAGCAGGACCCAGTAGCAGCCAGTGACTTATTCTGTCGTTTATACAGAACCCAGACTTACAGCGCGAAACCTGACAGGGATGAGATAACCAGCGAAGCTAAAGCTTTATTGGCCAAGTATGTTCCCGAGCAGGCAGTAACTGAAATTTTAGGTCAGTCGGCCGTACGGCATCATTTCATTGTAGCTCGATGCCGGGGGTGGACAGCGGCTGAAACAAAGAAACAAATGCTGGGTTTGTTAAGCTCTGCTTTTGCTAATGGCTTAAATCGTCGGTGGTTAGGGCGGTTTTACGAGCGAGTTATTTTTCATCACCCGCAGTCGGATCTTAGCTTTTCGCGAGGTTGGCGCGACTTGCCGACACACCACGTTGAGCTGACCCATGAAAATTTTCAGTCGGCTCTGTTAGCGACAGGTTCAATTCCTCTGGTGTTGGACGGTGTTACCGACATTCCGGGAGCGCCAGCAGGAACATACCGTGACGGCGGGATCACTGACTACCATTTCGATTTAGATTTGTCAGAAGTTAATGGTCTGGTGCTTTATCCTCACTTCCACCGCGAAGCAATTCCGGGTTGGTTCGATAAACGTCTGAGTTGGCGGCGGACTACCGGGAAAAAATGGCCTAACGTAGTATTTGTTACACCATCGGAAGACTTCATTCAGTCTTTACCTTACGGCAAAATTCCAGACAGAACAGATTTTGCCAGTCTGGATGCAGCGACTCGTATCGATTACTGGGAAAAAGCGGTTGATGCGGGCAAACGCATGGCGGATCAGCTTCAGGACTGGGTAGCCAGTGGCAAGCTTCGTGAAAAAACTAAGCTGTGGCATCCTTAAGCTACAGACCATGGACGTCGAAGCTGGCCTCACAGATTTGCTCAAAGCGCTCGGCAGCCAATTGACGGGCGCTGTTTAATTCTCTAGCGGTCAGTTTATGGAGCAAATCATTAATAATTTGCTCCGCCTCAACCTCTCCGGCTCTATCCGCCAGTGTTAGCCAGCAGCAGGCGTGAAAGACACTTTCAGGTAAGTCTTTACCTTGCAAAAACATTTGTCCTAAATATAACATCGCTTTGCTGTGACCAAAAAGTGCTGCTCTACGGAAATGCTTCGCAGCTTCAAAACCGTTTCCGGCCTTCAATAAATCAGCCGCTCTTACGTAGTGATGTTTAGCAAAACGCTGCCAGTATTCGGGGCCGCGGATGGTAGGCTGTTGTCTGGCAGGTAAACGAGTCTTAGCCAACTCTATGAGTTGATCAACCTGCTTTAGTAGCGCTGTTTGCCATTCATTGACGTTTGCCTGGGTCATCCGGGTATCGTTGTTTTTATGTTATTGTTTTTGCCAGTGTACACCAAGTTGCTAGTGCGGCAAACTGGTCGAAGTAAAGCCTCTAAAGAGAGTCTAAGTTGATGACAACACCTGTAACTAATGAAAATTTAGCGGCCCTGCTGAACGTGGGCAGCCGCTTAAGCCTGTTTGTATGGGAGGACTCTCCTGGCTGGCCTGTTCTTTTTGTGTCTGACAACATTGAAAGTCTGCTTGGCTATAAGAAGGAAAGATTAGAAAAACGAGAAATAGAATATCGTGATCTGATTCATCAGGATGACCTTCCACGCGTTATGGATGAAGTGGAGGTGCTTTTAGGGAAAGAGTCTGGTGGCTCAATAACGCATCAGGATTACCGGGTAAAGCATGTTAACGGGCAAGATGTCTGGGTGTCCGATACCACAGTGGTAATGCAGCATGAAGATGGCACTAACCATCTGTATGGTTATTTAATCGATATTACTGAGCGTAAACAGTTGCAAATAGCCTTGGAAATGGAACGTAACCGGTTACAACTCATTTTAGACGCAACGCGGCTGGGCACCTGGGAATGGAATCCGCAAACGGGAGTCACAATTTTTAATAAGCGCTGGGCCAATATGTTTGGTTGGGAGGTGAACGAACTGGAGGCAAATGTAGAAAGTTGGTCAAGTCGTTTGCATCCGGAAGATTACGACGGCGTTTGGCGAGCCATTAAAGACCACCTGGACGGTATTACCCCCTTTTACGAGAGTACGCATCGGATAAGACATAGAGAAGGGCATTGGGTTTATGTTCTGGATCGGGGAAAGATTATAGAGCGTGATAGTGAAGGCCGGGCGATTCGTTACACGGGTACCGTTACCGATGTGACTGAACAGAAAAAAGCGGAACTCGATGCCCGCAGGGCTGCACATGCGAAAAATGTATTCTTAGCCAATATGTCTCATGAAATTAGAACTCCACTGCATGGCATACTGGGTATAGCTTCAGTGTTAGAATCGACGAACCTCAACTCTCACCAACAGCAGTTGCTTGCCACTATTAAGAACAGCGGTGACTACTTGTTGACCACACTGAACGACGTACTTGATTTAACTCGGGCAGAAGAGGGGCAGCTGAAGGTGACTTTAGGAGTGCACTCTCCAGTCAGGGTATTACACCATGTTATTCGTTTGTTTGAGCAACCGATAAAGGACAAAGAGTTAGACTTTATTGTGGATATTAGCGAAGACATTCCGGAAAGCGTGTTGATGGATCAGGCTCGGGTGGCGCAGGTTGTCAGTAACCTGGTCAGTAACGCATTAAAGTTCACTACAAATGGCTCCATTTCTGTCAGCGCAAGCTGGCAAGGCTACGAAAACAAGAAAAACGAAGGGGAACTGGTTGTAAAAGTCCAGGATACAGGGAAGGGGATCCATGATACCCAGCGGATATGGCAACTGTTTGAGCAAGAGCAGGATGGCTTTAACCGGCCGGAAGGTGGAAGTGGACTTGGACTGGCTATTGTTCGCAATATTGTACAATTATTGAGCGGTACCATTCAGGTTGATAGCAAACCTGATCACGGTTCTTGTTTCACCCTTTGTCTGCCCATGACGGTTCAGATCGCAGGAGCGAATGAACCAAAGACTGAGAAGATGCCACCTTTACCCAAAGTGCAAGTTTTGGTTGTCGATGATAATAAAATAAATCAGCTGATAATAAAGGAGATGCTGTTGTCTCTGAATCAGAATGTTGAGCTGGTGAGCGACGCACAAAATGCGCTGAAGATGATGCAGGCAAGAAACTACGATGTATTGTTTATGGACCTTCATATGCCGCATATGGACGGTATGGAAGCAACTCGGGTGCTGCGCGAAATGGACATCCATCAGCCCTATGTTATTGCTTTAACTGCCGATGCTTACCCTGAGACCCGGACTCAGGCGTTGCGTGCCGGAATGAATGATTATGTCACCAAACCATTTGTTAAGGCAGATATTGCAAAGGTTCTTCAAAGATTTACTGAGCTGCAGAGCAGAAAAGCTCGCTGATTGGCACAACCCTTGATGCCTGTTGTACCATAGGCGCAGTTTTCACTGAATTAAGGGATCCAAGAATGGAGTTTAGTAGCAGTTCTCAGTATGTCGTTTCGCAGGAACTGGCAACAGCCGTCAATGCCGCGGTGACGTTAGAAAAGCCGTTATTATTAAAAGGTGAGCCTGGCACCGGGAAGACGCGCCTGGCTGAAGAGTTAGCGAGCGCATTAGATACCGAGCTGCTGCAATGGTCTATTAAATCAACCACAAAAGCACAGCAAGGCTTGTATGAATACGACGCTGTATCGCGGTTACGTGATAGCCAGCTGGGTAGCGATAAAGTCCACGATATCAGTAATTATATTCGTCCTGGTAAGCTTTGGCAGGCATTTACAGCAGAAAAGCGTCCGGTTCTGCTTATTGATGAAATTGATAAAGCCGATGTTGAGTTTCCTAATGACTTACTGCACGAACTGGATCAAATGGCCTTTCATGTTTACGAAACAGGTGAACAGATAAAAGCGCAGCAACGTCCTATTGTGCTTATAACATCGAATAATGAAAAAGCCCTGCCGGATGCGTTTTTACGTCGGTGCTTTTTTCATTACATTCAGTTTCCTGACAGTGACACGTTAAAAGCCATTGTTGATGTTCACTTTCCGAACTTGCATAAGAATTTACTTGATACTGCATTGGCACTTTTCTTTGAGTTAAGAGACGTTCCCGGATTGAAAAAGAAGCCCTCAACGTCGGAACTGCTGGATTGGCTGCGACTTTTGCTTGTGGAAGATATTGACGCGAAGTCACTACGAAAAAGCCGTGAGCAAGGCGGTTTATTGCCTCTGTCAGGCGCTTTACTCAAGCATGAACAGGATGTCGAGCGCTTAGCTGAATACGCTCGCATCCAACGGCGCTAAACCGCGTTATGTTTATTGATTTTTTTCAAACTCTGCGCCGGCATGGGCTTAAAACCAGCATTACCGAATGGCTGGATTTGCTCAGCGCGATGAAGGCTAACCTGGCTTTTGCTGACGTCGAGCAGTTTTATTATTTGTCCCGGCTTATTCTGGTCAAGGATGAGTCTCAGTACGATAAGTTTGATCGTGCGTTCAGCGAATATGTGGATAAGGTCGCTAATGTCGATGTGACCGATAAGATACCTAAGGATTGGCTGGAAAACGCACTGAAACGAAACTTAAGCGAAGAAGAAAGGAAAAAGGTACAGCAACTCGGTAGTCTGGATGAGTTAATGAAAACCTTTCACGAACGCTTAAAGGAACAACAGAAGCGTCACCAGGGAGGCTCGAAATGGATTGGTACCGGAGGAACATCGCCCTTTGGAGCTTATGGTTACCATCCCGGAGGTATTCGAATAGGCCAGGATGGCAATCGTAATCGAAGTGCGGCCAAAGTGTGGGATAAACGCGAGTTTCGTGACCTTGATGATAACGCCAGACTGGAACAACGCGGCTTTCAGATGGCTCTTAGAAAGCTAAGGCAATTTGCGCGCACTGGTGCGGCTAGCGAACTTGACTTAAAAAGCACCATTGAAGCTACGTCAAAAAAAGGTGGTTTACTTGATCTGAAATGGCAGTCTGAGCGACATAATGCGGTTAAAATTATTTTGTTGCTGGATGTTGGTGGGTCAATGGATGATTATGTTTATCAATGTGAGCAACTGTTCACAGCGTTAAAAAATGAGTTCAAGCATCTGGAGTTGTTTTATTTTCATAACTGCGTTTATGAAGGTGTCTGGCGAGAGAACTCCAGACGTCGGCAGGAGCAAATTCCGACCGAGCAGTTGATCCAGACATATGGTGAGGATTACAAATTGCTATTTGTCGGTGATGCAACCATGGGGCCGTATGAAATTGCCTACCCAGGTGGCAGTGTTGAACATTGGAATGAAGAGCCCGGCGAAGCCTGGATGAACCGTTTAACTCAGCACTTCGAAAAAGTGGCCTGGCTTAACCCTCAACCTGAAGAACATTGGCGGTATTACATGTCGGTGCGCATGATAAATGATTTAGTCGGAGGCAGAATGTACCCGCTGACTCTTGATGGTCTGGAACGGGCAATAAGTGGCATAAAATGACTCCTTTACTTGCGGCCTCTGCCGATAATAAGTTTCAGTTTTTAAGCGATGCTCATCGTTCGCTTATTGCCAGAGTCCGTTTAATACGTGAGGCAAAATACCATATTGCTTTGCAATACTATTTGTGGCGCCCGGATAGTAGCGGCCTGACGCTGCTAAAGGAGTTGCTAGACGCTGCCGAGAGGGGCGTGCGCATTGATTTGTTGTTGGATGATTTACACAGCAAACCGTTAGAGCCGTTATTACGAGACTTATCTTCCCGAACCAATTTTAATATTAAACTGTTTAACCCTTTTACGCATCGTCGTTGGCGCTGGCTTAACTGGCTTACCGACTTTAAGCGAATGAATCGACGGATGCACAATAAAGCCTTACTGGTCGATGGAAAAGTCGGCATTGTAGGTGGCCGCAACGTTGGTAATGAGTATTTTGGCACCCATGCCGGTCAACTCTTTTCCGATCTTGATGTTATTGCCAAAGGTGAGGTTGTTAATAAGCTTCTTGAGGACTGGCAACACTACTGGAATTGTCTTTTGTCGGTGCCGGTCAGTTCAATAAAGTCGGGCAACCAGAAACGACTATTCGAGGATATTTGGTCCGGATTCCAAAAGCATCCTGAACTGCAGGATTTAAAGCAGTTTGTTCTGTCGGACGAACATTTGAATAATTTTCCGGACAAAGACTCCGAGCGTTGGTATGAAGCGCCTGCCATTGTGGTCAGTGATGACCCTTTAAAGGCTCAGTTAAATAGCAAGCCGCAACGGCTAGTTACGCAACAACTAGCAAAGACATTAGGCTCGGCGCAGCATTCAATTGTGATGGTTTCTCCTTACTTTGTTCCGACACCCGCTGGTGTTAAAGAACTCGAGAATTTGTCGGAGCAGGGGGTTAAGGTTCGGGTCCTGACTAATTCGTTAGCAGTAACCGATGTGCCGGCAGTACATGCTGGTTACCAGCGTCATCGCCGACGCTTATTACTGTCAGGGGTGCAGCTATTTGAATTGCGCCGAACAGAAGAGAAGCGTCTGCGTAAAGATGTCAGGCCATATTTTAGACGCTCTGCCTCAAGCCTGCATGCAAAAACAGTAACCGTTGACGCTAAGAGAGTGTTTGTCGGTTCGTTTAATTTTGATCCGAGATCAGCTCAGATCAATACAGAGTCAGGCTTGTTAATCGAGTCGGTAGAGATGGCAGAACGAATTAACGCAATGTTTGAGCATGAATTACCGCTGCGCACTTACGAAGCGAGGCTTAATCGTTTTTATAAGCTGTATTGGCTGGATAGAAGTAAAATATCGGCGCGGAGGCTTTATAAAGAGCCGGGGGCCGGTATTTGGCGGCGCTTGGCGGTTTGGTTAACCGCCCGTTTGCCGGTTGATCACTTGCTTTAAACTACAGTTGCTGAGCAACCCAACGTTTCACCTTGCGCTCCAGTACGGTCAGTGGAACAGCACCGTCCTCAAGAACCACACGGTGGAAAGCTTTGATATCAAAGTTATTACCCAGCTTTCTCTCAGCATCGCGGCGCAGCTCGCTAATTTTTAGCTGACCAATTTTGTAGGCCAGAGCCTGACCGGGTAACGCCATAAAGCGCTCTGCCTCTGATACCGCACGAGCTTCTGCAACCGGGGCGTTGTCATACATGTAGTCTAGTACTTGTTGACGACTCCAGCCTTTAGCGTGAATTCCTGTATCAACGACCAAGCGTATAGAGCGCCACAACTCTGCAGCCAGCTGTCCGAAACGCTGGTAAGGGTCATCGTAGAGCCCCATATCGTAGCCTAGCGCCTCTGAGTATAACCCCCAGCCTTCAGTGTAGGCCGTTTCCCGGCCAAACTTCCGGAACCGGGGTAAGTCTTCCAATTCTTGCTGGATGGATATCTGGAAATGATGACCCGGTGCTGCCTCGTGCAGGAATAGCGCCGTTTTTGCCCAACTGGGGCGCGATGGTAAGTCGTAAGTGTTCAAGTAGAAAATTGCGGGTCGCGAGTTATCAGTAGGTGCGGCCTGGTAAGAACCTGAACTTGCCGACTGCTCACGAAACTCCTCAACTTTACGCACTTCGTACTCAGCCTGAGGAAAGATATCGAACAGCTCGCCAACGACTTCATCAACAGTACCTCGCAAGGACCGGTAGTCTTCGACCATTTCGTCTCTGCTATCGTAAATGAATTGTTCGTCGTTCGTCATGAAGTCAAAAAAGGCCTGTAAGTCGCCTTCAAAGTTGGTTTCCTCCATGATTTCGCGCATTTCACCGTGAATACGGGCAACTTCATCTAAACCAATATTGTGAATACGATCAGCGCTTAACTCAGTTGAAGTGTTAGCCTTAATTTTATACTTGTACCACTCAGTACCGCCGGGCAACTGACCCAAGCCGAAACTGTCTGTACGAGTCTCCGGTAAATACTCATTACTGAGGTAATCACTGAGTTTTTGATAAGCAGGCATGACGGTATTGGCGATAACATCGCGGTATTCTTCACGAATTGCTTTGGCGTCTGTATTTGCGATGTCCTCAGGTAAATCTTTTACCGGACGCCAAAAAATGCTTTGCGTAACGTCTTCGGTAATTTGTGCATCAATTTGGGGAATGGCTTTCTCAATTAAAACGCGCGGCTGAACAATGTCTTGTTTAACGCCAACTTTCATGTTCTCAATAGCTTGCTGGAAAAGTCGCGGAATTTGTTTCATGCGACTGGCCCATGCACGGTAGTCTTCTACTGTATTGAATGGTTGAGCCGATGTGCCAGAGCCCAGCATTGCCAGACGACCGGCGATATTATAAAACTGGTTGATAGGTAACAAATGCTCAGGATATTGAGCGCCCTCAATGGCCAGTTCCCTGTTTCGCTTGAAGATTTCATAACTGATCCGCTCTGAGCGGGTGAGCTGCTCGGCATTGATGACTTTAATTTTCTCTAAGTAGCTTTTTTCTAAAGCGAGTAATTCGTCAAGATGCTCTTCTGAATAGAAGTTCGGCAATTCATCATTATATTGATTGTCACCAATATAAGTCGCTAATAACGGGTTTAGTTTCAGTTGTTCGTCAAAGTAATTCTTATAGATCTCTTGCAGTTCTTCGGTTTGAGACGTTTGTTTAACTGAGCTTGTTTGACTGTCTGATGCTGTTTCTGTTTGCTGTGGCTGGCCACAACCAGCTAACAATAGTGATAGTGAAATAGCGAGAGTGGTTTTGTTCATCATTTTAAGTACCTGCTTGCAGTTATAAACGGTTCAAAGGGACTTTTAGGTAAACAGTACCATTGCTTTCTGCCGGGGGCATTTGACCCGCACGAATATTAACTTGAATGGAAGGAATGATAAGTCGTGGCATATCCAGTGTTGCATCGCGCTCTTCTCTCCATTTTACAAACTGTTCTTCGCTGGCTTGTCCGCCGACATGGATGTTGTTTTGTTTTTGTTCTTGTATCGTGGTTTTACATTGATGCTCGCGCCCCTCGGGAGGGTAGTCGTGGCAAATGTAAACGTTCGTTGTACCGTCCAGTTGGAAAAGCTTTTGAATAGATTGATACAAAGTATTGGCACTGCCTCCGGGGAAGTCACAGCGAGCGGTTCCTACGTCCGGGTTAAATAATGTATCACCCACAAAGACTTTGTTTTCATTCACAACGTAAGCAATATCAGCAGGTGTGTGGCCTGGTGTATGTATTACACGGAAACTCATTGACCCTACCTGAAAGGTCTCTCCGTCACTCAACAGTTTATCGAAGTGCTCTCCATTAGGTAAAAACTCTTTTTCAAGATTATAGACTTGCTTAAATATTTTTTGCACATCCGTAATATGCTCGCCGATGGCAATAGGCGCATTAAGTTGCTTTTTTAAAAAAGGAGCGGCACTTAAGTGATCAGCATGCGCATGCGTTTCCAGTATCCAGGCAACATTTAGACTGTTTTTGTGAACAAAGTCTAAAATGCGTTGTGCGCCGTTAGTACAAGTTTTACCCGATGGGTAATCAAAGTCGAGCACGGGGTCGATAATAACGGCATCTTTTTCATCCGAATCAAAGACAACATAACTGAAGGTTTCACTGTCGTTATCAAGAAAAGCTTCAACGTTTATTGAGTTATGCTTGTTCATGGTTTTGACTCCATTCGGTTGCGACCGGCACTTTTTGCCTGATAAAGAGCCTGATCAGCTGCAACGAGTAAACCAGCATGATCAGCATAGTGAAAACTACTGGCAACACCAATACTAACGGTAATCTTCATGTCTTCAACAAGATCGTCGAATGGTGTTGCAGCTATTCGCTCACGCATTCGTTCACTGGCTTCCTTAGCGACTTCAAGCTCTGAGTTCGTAATTAATACGGCAAACTCTTCACCGCCCCAACGAGCGACATAATCAATGTCTCTGATTTCATCGCGCAGGACCTCCGCGATTCTTACCAGTACCTTATCGCCGACAGTATGTAAGTAATGGTCGTTGACATCCTTAAAGTAGTCGACATCAAGGATAGCTAAACTTAAATAGGTTCCGTCGCGTCTGCAGCGACTCAGCTCATGTTGCAGGCGTTCATCAAAGGCGCGCCGGTTTCCAAGATTCGTTAATGGATCCTGCCGTGCCATGGTCTCTAAGTCAGCTGTTTTCTCTTTAACCATTTTTTCCAGTCGCAGCCGTGTCTGGTTATGCTGGTTAAGGCGTGCTTTTACGCCAACCAATGCTAAAAGCGCAACAGCTAAAGAGGCAACAATCCAAAACCATGCCTGCATCCAGATATGAGCCGACTGCCGGAAAGCAAAATAGTCGGGTTGACTCCATTGGCCACCGGGATACCTGGCCCGAACCTGAAAGATATAATCGTTGGCCGGCAAGGTCGTGTACTCTGCAGAGTTAAGAGAGTTTTTATTCACCCAATTTTCGTCAAAGCCAACCAGGCGTACCTGATAGTCAATTTGTTCGGCCATAAGATAACCGGGAGCAACAAATTCGAACACGATTCGGTCCGTTTCAGCACTCAGTTTCTCTCCGAAGATGACTGTTTCACCGTCGGCTTTTACTGACTCAATATTAACCTCAGGAGGAAGGTTGCCAATTTCCGTAATCGTTTTCGGATCAACCTCTGAAACCCCATTGCTGGTTGCTAGCCAAATACTGCCATCGCGGGCCTGGAGCATGGATGGACCACCACTGTTTATTTGAGCGCTCTCAAGACCGTCGACTTCACTGAAGCGCTGAACATTAAGTTTGTCTGCCTGTCCTGCTAAGACTTTAGTAAAAGAATCATGTTCAATCATCACTGGGCCACGGTTTGAACCCAGCCAGAGATTACCATTGCCGTCGAAAGCCACGGACATAAAATTATCAAAGGGCAAGCCTTGGTCACGGTTGAAAATGTTCCAAGTGTTCTTACTAAGGTTATGAGCAATAAGTCCGCGATCGGTTGCCATCCATAGGTAACCAGAATGCTCGGTAATATGAAAAGCCAGTTCGGCATTGTTCAGTTCGGTTAAGTCAACAGGAGTGATTTGGTAATCGAATGCATCATTTTTAGCGACGATATTAATACTAACCACACCACGTGCTGAACCAGCCCAAAGCCTGCCTGTTTTATCGAGATGTAACGAGGTCGTATAATTATTGGTTAAACCATCTTCTTGAGAAATATGTTGGGATACCCATTGCCCTTCGGAGTTTTGGTACAAATGCGTAATGCCCAAAGGTGTAGCCAGGAATTTCCCCAGTTTAGGGTCAAGCTCAATTTGACGAACTTCGTCCGCTTTTAATAAGTTATTAGTGTCAAAGTGCCGGACAATTCTTTCTCCGTCCCAAATATAAAGGCCGTCAGTGTATGTTCCGACGTGGAGTTGTTGCGTATCATCATACGCCAGTGATAATACCGACTGCTCGTTTAATGGGGTGTCGGGAGCGAGGGCAGAAACTCCCGTTTTGCCTACAAGTGAAACACCATTGCTGGAACCAACGATGATTTCACTTTTGTCACTTTCTGCTAAGGCTCTGATATAGTTACCTGTAAGCCCGTCTTTTTTTGTATAAGTCGAAAAAAGTGCATCTCTGAACTGAACCAGTCCACCGTGAGTTGAGACCCAAAAGCTGCCTTCTCTGTCTTGAATAATATCCAATACATGATTATTAGGCAGACCTTCGCTGGTATCGAAAATTTCTATACCGTATTTATCGCTAATGCGAATGAGCCCGTCCCGATAGGTTCCCAGCCAAAGTTGCTTGTCAGGTGACTGAAACAGGGTACTGATTCTTCTGTCAATTTCGGGAAGTGTACGCTCGAACTCGGTATTTACCTTTTGCTGATACAACCCATTTTCCGTGCCTACTAGTAAAGTACCGTTTTGCAGTTCAAGTAGGGCGGTGACTAACCGCTCAGGAATGGCTGTAATAGTTTCAAAGCGAGCCTTCCCGACCTTTTTTACCTGAAGCCCTTTATTGGTGGCTGCCCACAAGTTGCCTTGGCTATCGACCAGCGACTCATAGACAAACATGGAATTTAGACCATGGTTAGTCGTAAATTGTGCGGTGCGTTGATTGTTTTTATAAACGAGCAGACCAAGCTCTGAAGTTGAGACCCAAAGGTTACAGTTATCATCAGTAAATAAGTGGTTCACAAAAGGTGGGGCGGACTCAAGTGCTTCCCAGTGCCCATCATAGAAACGGGCTATTCCTCCCCGGCTGCCTGCAACATAAATGCTGCTATCACAATCACTGTAGGCGGCAGTATACATTCCTATATCAGGTAAGCCGGTCTCGCGTAAGTTGTCATAGATATCAAACCGTCGGCCATTAAAGCGTGCGGGCCCTTGCCAGGTCGCCAGCCAAAGATACCCTTTGTCATCTTGAATAAGTTCATTGACTGAGTTGTGGGGTAATCCATCACGCGTTTCCCAGTGTCGAACTAAGTAGTCGTTGAGCGGCCGTTGTTCACCAGTAGCCTCTTTTTCATAGACTGCGGCTGAGCTTCCCGGAGCACTAATGCAGAAAAATACAGCTAACAGCGAAAATAGTGTGTACTTCATAAGTCATCTATTTATTAAACAGTATTATTGGATGGTATGTTGTCGCCGAGTGGGTTGCAATAACTCTAGAGTCTACAATCTAAAAAATCAGTTAATGAGTACATTAGTGAGAGACAATAATTCAAAGGAGCGATAAATGACGAAAGCCTATGCAGCACAATCAGAAAATTCTAAGTTGGCACCTCATGCTATAGAACGTCGTGAGTTACGTAACGATGATGTTGCTATCGACATAACCTATTGTGGCGTTTGCCATACTGACATTCACTATGCAGAGAATGACTGGGGAGGCACCATATACCCGGTTGTGCCCGGCCATGAGATAATCGGTAAAGTCACGGCAGTAGGCGATAATGTTAAGGACTTCAATGTGGGAGACACAGTTGGTGTTGGCTGTATGGTTGACTCGTGTCGCGAGTGCTCTTCTTGTGAAAAAGGTCTGGAACAATATTGCCTTAATGGGATGGTACCAACCTATAACGGAGAAGACTTGCACGATAAAAGCATTACTTATGGTGGTTACTCCGAGAAGATAGTCGTCAGTGATCGCTTCGTGGTTAGGGTGTCAGAGAAGTTGGATCCGGCAAAAGCAGCGCCACTCCTGTGTGCCGGTATTACAACCTATTCACCATTGCGCCACTTTGGTGTGCAAAAAGGGCACAAGGTAGGTGTCATCGGCATGGGTGGCTTAGGGCATATGGGCGTTAAATTTGCTAAAGCCATGGGAGCTGAAGTCACTATTTTTACGCGCTCAGAAAGCAAAGTGTCCGAAGCTAAAAAGCAAGGCGCAGATCATGTGATTATCTCAACTGATGATAAACAAATGGAAGCGGCAGCAGAGACCTTCGATTTTTTACTGGATACCGTGCCGGTACAGCATGATCTCAATCCGTACATTAACTGTTTGAAAGTCGATGGTACGCACATTCTAGTGGGTCTGTTAGAGCCGGTTGACCCTGCATTACAAGCCGGAGCGCTGGTGATGAAACGCCGGGTACTTGCTGGCTCTTTAATTGGTGGCATTCCTGAAACACAGGAAATGCTCGACTTCTGTGCCGAACACTCTATTCATTGCGATGTTGAAATGCTGGATATCCAGAACATCAACGATGCCTTTGTACGGATGAAAAAAGGTGATGTGAAGTATCGATTTGTAATTAATATGGACTCGCTAAAGCAGTCTTAGTGAGTAAATAAATTGACCACGCTTTGTCGGGCGTGGTCTAATTTGCACAAAGAAGAGGTGCGTACACCAGGAACTTTCGAACTTAGGTTGCCAAAGCCGGATTTGAGTCGAAGGGGAGGGGTATTACGCCGAGGTAGCATAGTCATTTGGCGGCAATGTTGCCGGTTGCAGGGTTTGAACACCCACAACTGTCACCTTCAGGGTGGAGAGCTTCTGGTGTTTGCATTTGCCTATTGGCTATTAAGTTAATCTCGCCACTTACTCTGCAAAACCTGAGTTCTCCGAACACTTATGTTGTTATGTTCAGGAGAAAACTGTGTCTTTTACTGTTGCTAAGTTCGGAGGTACGAGCGTTGCCGACTATTCCTCAATGCTGCGCTGTGCTCAAATCGTTCAGAATACCCCCTCTATTCGTCTGGTCGTTGTTAGTGCCTGCGCCGGAGTCACGAATCGGCTGGCAGAAATAGCTGATAAACAGGGTAAGCAAACAGAATCTCTGCGAAATGAAATTTATACTATTCATGCTTCTATTCAGCAAAAACTGAAGAGCTCCGGTGCTCTGGAACTATCCTTGTCTCAGTTACATGATGAACTGGAGTCTCACTGTCAAAAAGCAATAGCAAACTGGGCCGCCTGGCGGGATGAGTTATTAAGCTTTGGTGAGCGTTGCTCGAGTCTTTTGTTTTCTTGCGTTCTAAATGAACAAGGCTTGTTATCGGATACGTTGGATGCGCGGCAACTGCTGAAAACAAACAGCGCTTTTGGCCGGGCGCAACCGGATGAAGTTTCAACTAAGTCACATTGTCTTGAACAGAAGCAGAAGTTGGACTCCGGGTGTGTGTGGGTAACTCAGGGGTTTATTGGCTCAGATGATAAAACTCAGACAACGACTTTAGGCCGCGGGGGAAGCGACTATAGTGCCGCCTTGCTAGCAGCAGGTTTTAATGCAACGGATTTACAAATTTGGACGGACGTTGCGGGAATTTACACAACAGACCCAAGAATCTGTTCCAGCGCCCGGGCTATAGCCGAAATGAGTTTCTCAGAAGCGGCAGAGTTAGCAACTTTTGGAGCTAAGATCCTGCACCCATCCAGTCTGGCACCAGCTATAAAAAACTCAATTCGGGTTTTCATTGGCAGTAGTCAGAATGCAGCCGCCGGTGGTACGTATATATCCGCAAATCCTACAACACGGCCTGACGTACGAGCGGTTGCACTTCGCCGGAATCAGACTTTAGTAACCGTTCATAGTTTGAGCATGTTGCATGCGAGCGGTTTCCTGGCGCGACTTTTTGAAATATTGGCGCGCTATAATGTCAGTGTGGATTTGGTCACAACCTCAGAAGTGAGCATTGCGCTGACTTTGGATGAAGGCGGAAGCATTGCAAATGGACAAGCGTTATTACCGGCTGCTGCTTTAGAGGAGCTTGAGCAGTTTTGCCGCGTAGAAATTGAAACGGGGTTATCGCTGGTGGCTATTATTGGAAACGGCATTGGACGAGATGCTCATATCAGCCAACTCACTTTTAATACAGTGAATGACTATGCTGTGCGTTTAATTTGCCAGGGAGCGAGCGAGCATAATCTTTGCTTTCTGGTAGAAGACAGTGAGGGTGAGAATGTGATCCGAACCTTGCATGATAGAATATTGAGTTAATAATATGTAAATAACTGTCTATTTATTGTAAAAATAAACTACAGTTAAAGAGACTCCAACAAACAAATTCAGGTAATTATTATGAAACAACTGACATCAAAAACTCTGGCTATTACTTCGGCCTTATCTGTCGCTTCAGCAATGAGCATGGGCGCTGCTCAGGCAAACCCTTTTGAAGCAACGGAGCTTTCTTCGGGCTATGAGGTTTCTCAACCACAAGAAATGAAATGCGGTGAAGGAAAATGTGGCGAAGAGAAAATGAAAGAAAAATCCAAAGAAGAAATGAAAGAGAGAAAGGAAAAGGCCAAAGAAGGCAAGTGTGGTGAAGGGAAATGCGGTGAAGGTAAGTGCGGCGAAGAAATGAAGAAAGAAAAGGCCGAGAGAAAAGGTGAAAAATCAGAAAAGTCGGAAGAAGGGAAATGTGGTGAAGGTAAGTGCGGCGAAGGTAAATGTGGCGCTTAATCACTTAATCTTACTTTCGTTCTAGCGACGAAACTGACTATAATGCTCGCTTTCTATTTGAGCAGAATGAAGGCGAGCATTTTTAATGGATTTCTTACAATCGATCATCCTTGGCATTATCCAGGGGATAACCGAGTTTCTTCCAATATCCAGTTCTGCTCATTTAATTTTGATGCCAATACTTACTGGCTGGGAAGATCAAGGTGTAGGCTTTGATCTCGCCGTTCATGTCGGTACTTTGCTTGCTGTCATTCTCTATTTTCGCAAAGATGTCACTGAACTCTTTGTCGATGGCCTTCGTTCTATCGCTGCTCGCCAACATGTCGGACAAAGCCGCTTAGGCTGGGCTGTTGTTGTTGGAACTATACCTGCTTGTATTGCGGGTATACTGCTACTGGATTACATAGACACTGCGCTAAGAGCTGTGGGGGTTATCATCACTACCACGGTTGTTTTCGCTGTACTTTTGGCTGTTGCCGATCGCTTCGCCCGAGGCAGCAGAACCTTGCAGGACATTGGCTTTAAAGATGCGATTATTGTTGGACTTGCCCAAGCTTTAGCACTGATTCCGGGTACTTCGCGTTCAGGCGCTACCATAACCGCGGGTTTGTTTTTAGGGTTAAACCGAGAGTCAGCTTCAAAGTTTTCATTTTTTATGGCCATTCCAATTACCGCTGCTGCTGCGTTGATTAAGCTATTAACCATAGCCTCAGAGTCCATTGCCGTAGATTGGTTAGGTTTTTTGGTTGGTGGCGTTGTGTCGTTTTTAACGGCCATTACCGCTATTCACTTTTTCCTGAAGTGGCTTAATGCGTTCGGTATGTGGCCCTACGTTATCTACCGTTTAGTCCTGGCGGTTGTCTTGTACTTATTATTCTTCTGAGTCGTTAATTTATGTACGAAAACATTAAAAAGCAGTTGTTTCAGCTTAAAAGTAACAAGATTTTTGAAGCGCTGGTGGTTGCCGTTATCATTATTTCAGCTTTGGAAATTGGCGCTAAAACCTACGAGTTACCCGCTTTTGCTAATAGCCTGACGTATGGTTTAGACCTTTTTATAACGCTGTTTTTTCTAATTGAAATTACCATTCGTTTTATTGCCGAAGACAATAAAAAAGCCTTCTTTAAAGATGGCTGGAATGTGTTTGATACCCTGGTCGTATTGGTCAGTCTTATTCCAATCAATGACTCTGAACTTGCCTTGCTGGCGCGCTTGGTCCGGATTTTCCGAGTACTTAGGATGATATCCATTATTCCTGAGCTTAGAACCTTAATAAACTCCTTGCTAAAAGCGCTTCCCCAGATGGGTTACGTTGTACTGCTTATGTTTATTATCTTCTATATTTATGCGGCAGTTGGTAGCTACTTGTTCGCCGACATCAACCCGTTCTTATGGGATAACATTGCCACTTCAATGCTTACGCTGTTCAGGGTGATGACCTTTGAAGACTGGACGGATATTCAGTATGAAACCATGGAAGTTTATGGTTGGAGCTGGATTTACTATATGACTTTTATTTTCCTGACTGCTTTTGCGTTTTTAAACATGGTTATCGGTATTGTGATTAACGTCATGGACAAAGAGGGTCGTAAGGTTGAGCTTGGCCAGGAAAATGAGGCTCAAGAACTCGGAGATAAAGAACCTTCTATAACTGATTTACAGCAGGAAATTCGGGAATTAAAGCAACTGATAGTGGCTCAGCAAGATGCCGAAAGAAGGTAAAAGTTTATACAGCGCAAAGCTGCTCATTAACGATATTCCCGTTACGGTTAAGAGTAAGCGGATTAAGAATATGTACTTAAGGGTGCGTGCGCCCTCGGGTGATGTTGAAGTTTCGGCTCCTAAGCAGTGCTCGTTGAATGAGATTGAAAGCTGGTTGTTTGAGCGTCATGACTGGTTGATAAAGCAACGGGAAAGAATTGCGATGCAACCGGTACAGCCAGAACTTCAGTTTGTATCAGGTGAAGAGCATAAGTTCTGGGGAAAAGTGTACACACTGGATATTGCACTTAAAAAGCGTGGTGCCGCGGTTAGCTTGAACGATAATAAACTGCAGCTGGTTTCTTTGCCACATTACGATGCAGTTCAGCGTAAACAGGTTCTGGATCGTTGGTACCGGGAACAAATTACCCGCGAAGTTGAAGCCTTACTGGGTATCTGGCAACCGCGAATGGGAGTTTACAGCAGCGGTTTCGGTATCAGGGCGATGAAAACCCGCTGGGGTACCTGCAATATACGCAGCAAAAAGATATGGCTGAATCTGGAACTCGTTAAAAAACCGGTCGAGTGCCTTGAGTACGTAGTGGTTCATGAACTAACACACCTGTTTGAGCGTTATCATAACGCGCGCTTTTACGCACTCATGGATGAGTTTCTTCCTGACTGGCGTGAGCGAAAAAAACTGACCAACGAGTTTATCTGAGTTCTTCCCCTAATTGATTCTGCGCTATCAATCTAAATACATAAGCCACTTTGAACAAACCGGCTAAGATTACCTGTGACAAATGCAAGAAAACTAACAGCATCAAAGGTAAGTTTTCTTCCTGGAACCAGGCCAGATAAAAAACGACGATTGAAAGTAATAAAAACACCACCATAGAAGTGTTAGAGGTTTGCAATAGTTTACGTGGTTTCATAAGAGAGATTCCTAATGCATCTAATAAATGCATATTAAATGTATCTTTAACTTAAATCAAGGAAAGGTAAGAAAATAGAGAACAGTGATGAACCATTGCCGGTGTCAGAGCCGTATTTTGAAGACAGAAAGGGTTTGGACACCGTTTAGACCTTATTGAACGAAGTTCTGAAGCCCTTATTGAGCAGGAAGGAGATTAGAAAGTGCAATATTTACACACCATGGTGCGGGTGCACGACTTAGAACAATCTTTGAATTTCTATTGTGATTTATTGGGATTGCAGGAAGTTAGAAGGAAGGAGGTAGAAAAAGGCCGTTTCACTTTAGTCTTTTTAGCTGCACCGGATGACGTTGAGCGCGCTAAAAAAGAACAGGCGCCGATGATGGAGTTGACCTACAACTGGGACCCGGAAACTTATAGCGGCGGCCGTAACTTTGGCCATTTAGCGTTTCGAGTCGAGAATATTTATGAGTTGTGCCAAAAACTGATGGATAACGGCGTCATTATTAACCGGCCTCCGAGAGACGGGCACATGGCCTTTGTACGCTCGCCGGATAATATCTCAATAGAGCTGCTGCAAAAAGGTGATAACTTGCCGCCACAAGAGCCGTGGGCCTCTATGGAAAACACGGGTGAATGGTAATTCAGAGCCAGATCCTCTATAATCTGCGCCACAAAATTACATAAGTAAGCTAATAGATTTTTACTTTGGTCCAATAAATAGGAATGACTATGTCGACTGATAAAGCAAAGATTATTTATACTGAAACGGACGAGGCGCCGCGCCTTGCTACCTATTCGTTTCTGCCTTTTATTGAAGCATTTACTAAGGCAGCTGGTGTTTCAGTTGAAACTCGTGATATTTCTTTAGCTGGTCGTATTATTTCGCAGTTTCCGGAATACCTGAGCGAAGAACAACGTCAGTCAGATGCTTTAGCTGAACTGGGTGAAATGGCGAAGACAGCGGAAGCAAACATTATTAAGCTGCCAAACATCAGTGCATCTATCCCGCAGATGACAGCTTGCATCAAAGAGCTTCAGGAACAAGGTTATAAGCTGCCTGACTTTCCGTTTGACCCACAAACGGATGAAGAAAAAGACGTTCGTGCTCGTTATGACAAAGTGAAGGGCAGTGCGGTTAACCCGGTATTACGTGAAGGTAACTCTGATCGTCGAGCACCAAGTGCTGTAAAAAATTACGCGAAGAAGCACCCACATAGCATGGGCGAGTGGTCTAAGGATTCTAAATCGCACGTTGCACACATGAACGACGGCGATTTCTACAGCAGTGAGAAATCGGTAACCTCCTCGGGCGATGATACATTTAAAATTGTTTTTGAGAGCAACGGTGAGCAAAAAGTACTGAAAGAATCGGTACCCGTACTGGCAGGTGAAGTAGTTGACGCTGCAACGATGAGTAAAAAGCAATTGCAGGCGTTCTTTGAGAAAGAAACTGCAGCTGCTAAAGAGCAGGGCGTATTATTGTCACTGCACTTAAAAGCCACCATGATGAAAGTCTCTGATCCAATTATGTTTGGTCATGCGGTACGTGTTTTCTATAAAGACGTATTGGAAAAACACGCTGACGTTATGAAAGAAATTGAGTTTGACGCAAGTAACGGTATTGGCGACCTTTACAACAAACTGGAAAAAATTGGTTCAGGCAAGCGTGCTGAAATTGAATCAGACCTGGAAGCGGTTTATTCAAAACAGCCGGAACTGGCAATGGTTAACTCGCATAAGGGCATTACAAACCTACACGTACCAAGTGACATCATCATTGACGCATCAATGCCGGCAATGATTCGTGATTCTGGAAAAATGTGGGATAAGAACGACAGCCGACAAGATGCTAAAGCAATGATCCCGGATCGTAGCTACGCAGGCGTTTACCAGGAAACCATTAATTTCTGTAGAGAAAATGGCGCCTTTGATCCGGCAACTATGGGTACCGTACCTAACGTTGGCCTAATGGCGCAAAAAGCTGAAGAGTATGGTTCTCACGACAAGACCTTTGAAATTCCGGCAAAGGGTACAGTAAAAGTATTTAACAAAGCCGGTGATGTTGTGTTCGAGCACCACGTTGAAGAAGGTGATATCTGGCGCATGTGTCAGGTAAAAGACGCACCGATTCGTGACTGGGTTAAGCTGGCGGTTAACCGTTCACGCTTAAGCGGCATGCCTGCAGTATTTTGGTTAGACAGCAACCGCGCTCACGACGCTCAGTTAATTAAGAAAGTGGAAGAGTACCTGAAAGAGCACGACACCGATGGTCTGGACATTCAGATCATGGCGCCGGTTGAAGCGACTCGCCACACGCTACAGCGTGTTAAAGAAGGCAAAGACACCATTTCTGTTACCGGTAACGTACTGCGTGACTACCTGACGGACTTGTTCCCAATTCTGGAACTGGGCACATCAGCGAAAATGCTGTCAATTGTTCCGTTAATGAACGGTGGTGGTTTGTTTGAAACTGGTGCCGGCGGTTCAGCGCCTAAACACGTGCAGCAGTTTGTTGAAGAGAATCACTTACGTTGGGACTCTTTAGGTGAGTTTTTGGCGTTAGCTGCGTCTCTTGAGCACCTAAGCCGCACCTTTGATAACAAGCGCGCGCAAATTCTGGCAGATAGCCTCGATGTCGCAACGGCTAAGTTCCTGGAAGAGAACAAATCACCGTCACGTAAAGTGGGTGAAATCGATAACCGTGGCTCACACTTCTACCTGGCAATGTACTGGGCAGAAGCGCTGGCGAACCAGAACGACGATGCTGAACTTAAAGAGCGTTTCAGCAAGCTGTCTGAAAAGCTGTCTGGCAACGAGCAAGCCATTATCGATGAACTGAACAAGGTTCAGGGCGTTAAAGTGGATATTGGTGGTTACTATCAGCCAAATACCGATAAGGTATCAGCAGCAATGCGCCCTTGCTCTGTATTAAATGAAACGCTTGCCAGCTTATAATTTACACACTGTAAATTAGGCGATAAGTGTAAGAAGCAGGCTTCGGCCTGCTTTTTTTATATCGATAAATTGTTACCAATCTATTTGGAGTCATGATTTTGGCCAGTAGCAACTACCTTATTAATTTGTACGAACGCTGCTTAAAACTACCTTTTGGACGTCAGGTTTTTTCGGCAATGTTTGCCCGAAAAGCGCCTTATTTTAAAACGATTAAGCCGCTTATTACTGAATTAAAGCCTAACCTTTGTCAGCTGACGTTTAAGAAACGAAAAGCAGTCCAGAACCATATTGGTACGGTGCACGCCATTGCGGTATGCAACGGAATGGAAATGGCGATGGGAGCATTAGCTGAAGCTTCTATTCCAAAGCATCTGCGTTGGCTGCCGAAAGGTATGAATGTGCAGTATTTGGCCAAAACCGATAGCGATGTGACCATAGAAGCAACAAGCTCAGAGTCCACCTGGCAACCGGGCGATCAACCCATATCGGTAGAAGCTAAGCGCAGCGACGGCACCGTTGTAGCCGCCGGGCACATTACTATTTATGTGTCAGAAAAGCCTAGTCGATAAGATGAAAGGACTGCTGTCTGCCGTTTAAGTAGCTAACACCGTCACCATCAAAAAATGCATCCTCTTCCAGCATGATGGTGATGGTTTTATCCTCGAATGTGGTTTTGTTATTAAGCTCGATAGAATAGGCCGTATTGGAGAATAATGGGTATTCTCCCCCTCCTGGTATAGCGTGCTGTTTATCCCACATACCAATGGTAGGGCCTGAGCCATGGCCGTAATACCCAATTGGGTGGGTATAAATCATAGGTTCCAGGCCTTTGTCCTTAGCTTGCTCTAACGCTGCAAGTAATATTTCGTTGCCAGAACGTGTCTCTTCAAACTGGGCTGTCAAAATATCTTGTAGTTGATTGGCATTAGCTAATGCCTGTTTTAGGGTATCAGGTGCGTCTGACTCGCCTTTTTTTAAAACATAGGCATGTTGTTGAGTATCGGTGTTTAAACGCAGGTAGGTAATGCCAAAGTCTATATGCAATAAGTCGCCGCGTTGTATGGTGACGCCTGTTGAACGCGGGTGCCCTGGTTGAGGGTCATTGATACGTTGTACACTCACGGAAGGATGGAACCAAACCGGCAGGTTCTCTTGTGCCGCACGTTTACGGAACCACCATTGAAGATCTTCTGTGGTCGTTTCACCAACTGCAATAACTTTGTCAGAAAACCCTTCAGCGATAATTTGGTGACCAAGCTTAACGGCATCCCGATAATAGGGCAGTTCTGCTTCTATTCGCTTTTCAAGCCAGGAAACAGCAAGCGGTTCAGCACTCACAATTTTACTGTCTAGGTTATCGGGTAAAGCAGCCATAAAAAGCTCTTTATCCGTGGCTGTAATGCCGTCGGCCTGAGCGAAATCTTTTGATTGATTAATTGCGATAGAGGCTGGGTTACGCTCTGCAATAATTTGAGCCAGACGCTTCCATTGGTCTGGCTGTTGTTCCGGGTTCCATGCGCTTTTAAACACCTCGCCAACGTCGTAGCGGGCTATTGCCAGAGTCTCCAGATTCTTATCTTCACCTGGGTCATGGATAAGCAGAATTGTTCTTCGTCTGGCTGACAACCAGTCGCTGGGCAGGAAGGTTTTAAGTACCGGGTCCTCGTTGTACTCGCGACTTATCAATACCCACATATCTATGTCAGCTTTTCGCATTAGCTCCGGGAGCAGTTTTTGCACGCGCTGCTGAAGAAGCTCATCAACAACTTCTGCACGCTGCTTAAGGGGGAGTGGGCTTATAGTATCTGCAAATACGTTGGTGGAAAATACTGCGCCAAAGGTGAGACTAACCAGTAAAATAATTTGTTTTAGCATAAGTGCGACCGATAATAAAAAAGGGACCCGAAGGTCCCTTTCTATCAGCTTTTCACAAAGAAGTGAATTAAGGCTTACCAACGGGCTCGTTGGCATCGATAACTGCACCCGGGTGCTCGTCTTCGCCATCGTCCGGCGCCAGCTTTTCCCATTTACGGGTAAACAGAGCTAATACGAATACAACCGCACCAACGCTCACACCGAACACAAAAATGGTCCAGTAAAGTTCAGGCATTGCCTGTGGGTTTTCCGGGTCAAGACCACCTGCCAGAAGACCCGCAATCACATTACCCATGGCATAAGTCAGAACGAAAACGCCCATTAACTGTCCGGCCATACGTTTCGGCGAAAGTTTACTGACCGCACTTAACGCTACCGGGCTTAAGCAAAGCTCACCAACGGTGTGAATAAAGTACACTGCAACCAACCAGTAAGGTGCTACTTTTAAGCCGCTAGCCGCCGCTTGCGACGCAAAGAACATGACAATGAAGCCGGTCGCCATAATGATAAGGCCAATCGCGCTTTTAAAACCGTACGATGGATTGATCATGCGTTTGCTGAGATTAATCCAAAGCGCAGCGAAAAACGGTGACAACGCGACTAAGAAGAGCGAGTTCAGCGACTGGAACCAGGTTGTAGGAATTTCAAAGTCGCCGACCATGCGATCCGTTAAGTCGCGAGCAAATAGGTTGAATGATGATCCTGCCTGCTCGAAGCCTGCCCAGAACATGGTTGAGGCAATACAGACCAGAAATAGGGCACCCAGTCGCTTCATTTCATCTTTGGTCAACTTACCAAACAGGAATATGGACAGGTAATACACGAAAAAGATAACAGTGAAAATAACAGCGACATTACCGGCAATCAGCGTTGGGTCCAAAGTAACGTAGTTATTTAATGCTAAATATGTATAAACCGCTAAACCAGCTAATAAGAGCCAGATAACTCCCCAGCTGCGTTTTGCTGCTTTAGGACCCAGAGGTTTAGGCGGTTTCGCTCCAACATCGCCAAGTTTAGGTTTAGTCAGTTTGTACTGAATAAGGCCGAACGCCATACCGACAGCTGCGGCCCCAAAGCCCCAATGGTAACCAGCATTTTCCATAAGGTAACCAGTAACGATGTAACCGATGATAGAACCGATGTTGATACCCATGTAATAAAGGGTATAACCACCATCACGACGGTCATCGTTGGAACTATATAACTGACCAACCATGGCGGTAATGTTGGGTTTTAATAACCCTGTGCCAAGTACCACCAAAATCATACCAACGAAGAAGCCAGCCTCACTCGGTATGGCCAAGACAATGTGTCCCAGCATAATAATGATGCCGCCGTACCAGGTTGCGCGCTGACCGCCTAATAAACGGTCAGCAATCCAACCGCCGGGTAAGCCCATGAAATAGACCGCACCGGTGTATAGGCCGTAGATAGCGGTTGCAGAGGCAACAGTTAAGGCGATACCGCCTTCTTGCAAGCTGGCGGTCATGAATAAAACGAGTAGCGCGCGCATACCGTAGTAGCTCATGCGCTCCCACATTTCGGTAAAGAACAGGGTCTGTAAGCCCCCTGGCTGTCCGAAAAAGCTTGAATCTTTATCGACTATTTTTGTTGGATCCATTCTTGTTATCCATTTTGTTATTTAATATTAAATAGTTAGCGTTATTAGTAGCTCATTCGACTTTGGTCTAAGTCGGAAAAAGTGGCCTTACTTTACTAGCGAAGACTGATAAATAAAACCGAAAACGACGAAATACTCGGTTTTTGAGCTGTTTCTACGCCGGAACTGACAGAGTTCGACAGCTTAAGGGATATTTTTGAGGATAAGGTGAATACACTAATATTGTCGACAATTTAGTTCATGTTAGCTTGCTAATAGCGTTATTTTCATGGAAAATAGAGCAATCAATAATTACTGTCGACAATTAATGCAAATAGTCAGTCCTTTAGAACGCTCAGCCATTACCTCTTCAGACCGAGTTCTGTTTGAAATACAGCGCGCTATTGTGGAAGGGGATATAGCAGCGGGCTCAAAAATTAGTGAACCTGAGCTGGCTAGACGTTTTAATGTTAGCCGAGCGCCATTGCGTGAAGCTTTAGCGAGACTTGAGCGTTGCCATCTTATTGAACGAATTCCGAACGCAGGTGCCAGAGTGGTTACCTTGTCACCGGAAGGCTTAATTTCGTTGTATCAAATACGCGAAGAGCTGGAAGGTCTGGCCTGTCGTTTAGCGGCAGAACAAATGCCGGAAAACGAAATTGATGAATTACGGCAATTACTCGATAAGCACCTGGAAACTCAGCGAGTTCGTGAAGGTGAAAGTTATTATCAGGAAGCCGGCGATCTCGATTTTCATTATCGCATTATACTCGGCAGTAAAAATCAGTATTTAATTAATATGCTTTGCGACGAACTCTACTATCTTGTCCGTATGTATCGAGTACAAATGGGAATGAATGGTCCAAGAGTTTCGCGCGCCTTCGATGAACACAAAGCCATTATTAACGCTATTGCTAACCGCGATGGGGAATTGGCCGATCTGCTCATGCGCCGCCATATTGGCGCGTCTCGTAAGAATATTGAATTACGGTTACAAACACAAAAGGAAACATCATGACTCATATGACAAGCCCGGGCGCTAAGTTGCGCCAAGCTATTGCCGACGAAAATCCTTTACAGATTGTTGGCACCATTAACGCCTACACAGCAATGATGGCAGAGAAGGTTGGGCATAAAGCGCTTTACCTGTCTGGTGCCGGTGTGGCGAATGCGTCTTTTGGTTTGCCTGACTTAGGCATGACGTCGTTGAATGATGTTTGTGAAGACATTCGTCGTATTACTGCAGCAACCGATCTACCTCTGTTAGTTGATGCTGACACAGGTTGGGGCGGAGCATTTAACATTGCCCGTACCGTTCAGGAAATGACGCGTGCCGGTGCTGCCGGAATGCACATTGAAGATCAGGTGGCTCAGAAGCGCTGCGGACACCGTCCAAACAAAGAAATTGTCACTCAGGAAGAAATGGTTGACCGCGTTAAAGCGGCGGTTGATGCGCGTATTGATGACCAGTTTTTGATTATGGCGCGCACCGACGCACTACAACAACAAGGGCTGGAAGCCGCTATTGAACGTGCTCAGGCCTGTGTGGATGCTGGTGCTGATGCCATTTTTGCAGAAGCTGTCCATACACTTGACCAGTATAAAGCTTTCAGCGAAGCGTTGAACGTGCCGGTTCTGGCGAATATCACTGAATTCGGTGCAACCCCATTGTTTAATAAACAGGAACTGGCCGATGTTGGGGTGGAAATTGTTCTTTACCCTCTGAGTGCTTTCCGGGCAATGAACAAAGCCGCATTGAACGTCTACAATAGTATTTTAGAGAACGGTGATCAGAAAGCCGTTGTAGATGACATGCAGACTCGCTCAGAGTTGTATGACTTTTTGAACTATCACGATTTCGAAGAAAAATTGGACCAGTTATTTAAGAAATAATACGACGTAGCCTGACGCTCACGTCAGGTGAAATATCGAATACAAAAGACTTTGTAAAATTAAGAAGGGAACAACATTATGGCAGAGAAGAAACTAAGCGGCGCAGGTTTGCGCGGACAGTCAGCCGGAGAAACCGCACTATGTACTGTTGGTAAAAGCGGCTCAGGTTTAACCTACCGTGGTTATGACATCTCTGAACTGGCGGAAAAAGTCAGTTTTGAAGAAGTGGCTTACCTTTTAGCGAAAGGCGAGCTGCCCAATAAACAGCAGTTAGAAGACTATAAAAAGCGTTTGAAGTCACTGCGCACCTTACCTCAGGAAGTCAAAGACGTACTTGAGCGTATTCCAAAGTCAGCGCACCCAATGGACGTTATGCGTACCGGCTGTTCTATGCTGGGGAACCTGGAAACAGAAGAAAGCTTTGATGAAGCGGACGGTCACATTGAACGCATGCTCGCGACTTTCCCGGGTATTGTACTGTACTGGTACCGCTTTACTCATGACGGTGTTCGTATTGATACTGATTCTGAAGAAGAATCTATTGGTGCTCACTTTCTGCGTCTGTTGCACGACAAAGCACCTTCAGAGCTGCATGCGGCAGTAATGAATACCTCATTAATTCTGTATGCTGAGCACGAGTTTAATGCATCAACCTTTACGGCTCGCGTTTGTGCGTCAACCTTGTCAGATATTCACTCTTGTGTAACCGGTGCTATTGGTTCATTACGCGGCCCACTTCATGGCGGTGCAAACGAAGCGGCAATGGAGCTGATTGAAGGCATGAAAGATGCTGATGATGCTGAGCAGAAGCTGAAAGGCATGCTTGAACGCAAAGAGAAAATCATGGGCTTTGGCCACGCCATTTACCGTGACTTTGACCCGCGTAACGATGTGATTAAAGCCTGGTCTAAGAAGTTGTCTGAAGAAGTGGGTGATAGCCGCTTATACGACGTTTCAGTGCGTTGTGAAAAAGTCATGTGGGACGAGAAGAAACTCTTCCCGAACGCGGACTTCTTCCATGCATCGGCTTATCACTACATGGGCATTCCAACCAAACTGTTCACACCAATCTTTGTGATGTCACGTGTGACCGGCTGGACCGCTCATGTGAAAGAGCAGCGCGCTAACAACCGTATTATTCGCCCAAGTGCTGATTATACGGGCCCAGAGCCGCGCAAAGTTCCAGCTTTAGAAGAGCGCTAATCCGATTGGAACTGATATTTGTACAGGAGCAGTTATCGACTGCTCCTTTTTTCGTTTAACGATGACGATAAGTGGTAACTCATGACTTCATACCGTAAAAAACTCGCTGGTACCACGCTCGAGTACTTTGATGCTCAAGCTGCTGTGGATGCGATTGAACCCGGCGCTTATGCGCGCCTGCCATACACTTCTCGTGTACTAGCTGAAAACTTAGTTCGCCGCTGCCCTCAGGATATCCTGACGCAGTCACTGGAACAGTTGATTTACCGTAAAAAAGAACACGATTTCCCGTGGTTTCCTGCACGGGTTGTCTGCCATGACATTCTGGGCCAAACGGCGCTGGTTGATCTAGCTGGCCTACGTGACGCTATTGCAGAAAAGGGCGGTGACCCTGCCAAAGTAAACCCCGTGGTTCCTACGCAGCTGATTGTTGACCACTCACTGGCTGTTGAGCACGCCGGTTTTGATAAAGATGCTTTCGAGAAGAACCGGGCTATTGAAGACCGTCGTAACGACGATCGTTTTCACTTTATTAACTGGACCAAAACAGCGTTTAAAAACGTTGATGTCATTCCTCCTGGCAACGGCATTATGCACCAGATAAATCTGGAGAAAATGTCTCCGGTGGTGCAGGTTCGCGACAATGTCGCTTTTGTTGATACCTGTGTGGGTACTGACAGCCATACGCCAATGGTTGATGCCTTAGGTGTTATTTCTGTGGGCGTAGGTGGTCTGGAAGCGGAAAGCGTTATGCTTGGGCGAGCATCTTACATGCGCTTGCCTGATATTGTAGGCGTTGAGCTTAGCGGCAAGCTGCAACCGGGCATTACCAGTACCGATTTAGTGTTGGAAATGACCGAGTTTTTGCGTAAAGAGCGTGTTGTTGGTGCGTATCTGGAATTTTATGGTGAAGGTGCAGAAGCCTTAACGGTAGGCGACCGTGCAACCATTTCAAATATGACACCGGAATACGGCGCGACTGCAGCCATGTTCTATATTGATGATCAGACCATTGATTATCTGAAGCTGACCGGGCGTGACGATGACCAGGTTGAATTGGTTGAACACTTTGCCAAAGAAACCGGGTTGTGGGCTGACAGCTTAAAGTCTGCGGAGTATGGTCGGGTACTTAAATTCGATTTGTCAAAAGTTAAGCGTAACTTGGCCGGGCCTTCGAACCCGCATTCGCTATTACCTGCATCGGAGCTATCTGAGCGTGGTGTTGCGAAACACATTGAGAACCCGGAAGAAGGCAAAATGCCTGACGGCGCGGTGATTATCGCAGCCATTACCAGCTGTACCAATACCAGTAACCCACGCAACATGATTGCTGCCGGCCTAATTGCTCGTAACGCGAACAAGCTGGGCTTAACCCGTAAGCCATGGGTAAAATCATCGCTGGCTCCAGGGTCTAAGACGGTCAAAATGTATCTGGAAGAAGCGGAACTGTTGCCTGAACTGGAAGATTTAGGTTTTGGCGTAGTCGCCTTTGCCTGTACCACCTGTAACGGCATGAGTGGTTCGTTGGATCCGAAAATACAGCAGGAAATTATTGATCGCGACTTATTCTCTACGGCGGTATTGTCTGGTAACCGTAACTTTGACGGTCGTATTCACCCTTATGCTAAGCAGGCGTTCCTGGCTTCGCCGCCATTGGTTGTAGCTTACGCCATAGCGGGTACTATTCGCTTTGATATTGAGAAAGACGTATTGGGCATTGATCCGGACGGTAATCCGGTAACGCTGAAAGACATTTGGCCAAGCGATGAAGAGATTGATGCCATTGTGAAACAGAGCGTTAAACCTGAGCAATTCCGTAAGGTTTATGACCCGATGTTTGACTTGTCAGTTGACTACGGTGAGAAGAACAACCCGTTGTACGACTGGCGCCCGCAAACTACCTATATTCGCCGTCCGCCATATTGGGAAGGCGCATTAGCTGCAGAGCGCACCATGAAAGGTATGCGTCCGTTAGCGGTGCTGGGCGACAATATCACCACTGACCACTTGTCACCGTCAAACGCTATTATGGCTGACAGTGCCGCCGGTGAATATTTGGCGAAAATGGGTGTGCCGGAGGAGGACTTTAACTCTTACGCAACGCACCGTGGCGACCATTTAACAGCGCAGCGCGCGACCTTTGCTAACCCGAAACTGTTTAATGAAATGGTGAAAGGCGAAGACGGTAAAGTCATTCAGGGCTCGCTGGCACGAATTGAACCTGAAGGTAAAACCGTGCGCATGTGGGAAGCTATTGAACACTATATGGAGAACAAACAGCCGCTTATTATTGTGGCTGGTGCTGATTATGGTCAGGGCTCGTCACGCGACTGGGCTGCAAAAGGTGTGCGCTTAGCCGGTGTTGAAGTCATTGTTGCCGAAGGCTTTGAGCGCATTCACCGTACCAACTTAATTGGTATGGGTGTATTGCCGTTGCAGTTTGAAGAAGGCACAACCCGTAAAACGCTGAATATTGATGGTACTGAAACCTTTGATGTGAAAGGTACGCCGGAAGCTGGTGCGAGACTGACTTTAGTCATTCATCGTGCCAATGGTGACAGTGAAGAAGTGCCGGTACAGTGCCGCTTAGACACCAAAGAAGAAGTATCAATTTATGAAGCCGGTGGTGTATTACAACGTTTTGCTCAGGACTTTTTAGAAGCAGAAGCAAGCTAAGGGGTTCTAAAACGATGCATAAACCACAAATTAAAATTCCCGCCACCTATATGCGTGGCGGGACCTCAAAAGGGGTTTTCTTTCGTCTGCAGGACTTACCCGAGCCGGCTCAACAGCCGGGCGCTGTGCGTGACGCTATATTGATGCGCGTAATCGGCAGTCCGGATCCTTATGCTAAGCATACGGACGGCATGGGTGGTGCTACCTCCAGCACCAGCAAAACGGTTATAGTCTCTAAAAGCGAGCAACCAGACCATGACGTAGACTACCTGTTTGGTCAGGTATCTATTGATAAGCCTTTTGTTGACTGGAGCGGTAACTGCGGCAATTTATCGTCAGCCGTAGGGCCTTTTGCTATTGCTAATGGTCTTGTCGATGCTGAGCGTATCCCTGAAAACGGTGTGTGCGAAGTCCGTATCTGGCAGGCCAATATTGGTAAAACCATTGTCAACAAAGTGCCTATGGTCAATGGTGAAGTGCAGGAAACCGGTGACTTTATTCTGGACGGTGTCACCTTTCCGGCGGCTGAAGTGCCGGTGGAGTTTATGGATCCATCAGCGGATGGTGAGTCCATGTTTCCGACCGGTAACCTTATTGATGATCTAGAGGTTCCTGGCATTGGCACATTAAAAGCAACGATGATCAACGCTGGTATTCCGACCATTTTCCTTAATGCAGAAGAAATTGGATACGACGGCACAGAGCTGCAGGAAGTCATTAACGGCAGTCCGGAAGCACTGGAACACTTTGAAACCATTCGTGCCTATGGCGCGGTAAAAATGGGGCTAATTGGCAATGTTGCAGAAGCGGCAAACCGCCAGCACACCCCAAAAGTGGCTTTTGTTGCAGCGCCGAAAGATTACACGGCATCCAGTGGTAAGGTCATTAAAGCCGATGACGTTGACTTGCTGGTAAGGGCGATGTCGATGGGAAAATTGCATCACGCCATGATGGGAACTGCTGCTGTTGCTATCGGAACTGCCGCGGCAATTCCTGGTACTACCGTAAACTTAGCTGCAGGTGGCAAAGACCGTACTATGGTGAACTTCGGTCACCCGTCGGGCACTTTGCAAGTTGGTGCTGAGTGTAAACAAGTAAATGGTCAATGGACCGCTATTAAAGCCATTATGAGCCGCAGCGCACGGGTCTTAATGGAAGGAGCGGTTCGCATTCCTGGTGACGTACTGTAAATGAAGGACGCCACGCAGGCCAAACTGCTCAAAGCCGCTATGATCACCGGCATCAGCCTAATATTATTAGGTCACGTGGTGTTGGTTGTTACCTTCGGCAATGATGACATTGGCTTTCGTGGGTATATTTTAGGGGCAGCGATGAACGCCATTGGCGTTATTTTATCGCTGCCTACTAAGATTTATCTCACTTTAGTGCTCATGGAAAAAGAAGAGCGCGACAATGAAAATACTCATTGGAGCGATAGAAACTCAGATTAATCAGCATAGCCCCAGGGTGTTGGTGGCGTATCAACGGTTTCTGTTAAGTCAAAATCAACCCGAAACTCTCTGCCTTCGCGAATTAAACGATAGGTAAATGTGTCATCGTGGATATACATTTGCCAAATGTTGGTATTCGACTGCGGCACTCCCAGTTCAATAAATAGTTCTTTTGAGTAAGCATCAGCAGGGAAAGATTGAGCTGTCGAGTGACCCTTATCAACAGTATGACCACCGTACATGGTTAAAGGATCATAGTTGCCATCTTGCTTGCGATGATCATGTTTAAGACTAATACCAGACCCTGTTTGCGTTAAGATCCAGGTGCGCGAATGGTTGTCCCCAACGTGAAACGGGATTTCAATTTTAGTATCACCGCACTTGCGCACATGCATAATCAACGGGCCTTCAAAGCCCTCACTTGCAGGGGTATCAACCGTTACTTCGCCAGCGTATGAGTTGCCACAGTGCTCGTTAATTGCCGCAAAAAACTCAGCCTGAGCTTGAGTACTAACGCGTGGAGCAGGCTTTACTACCTGGGCAGAACTGATAAAGGGTGCAAAGCTTGCGACGGCAATTGACGTAAGAAAAAGAATATTTTTCATTTTTAGACCATTAGATAATGTTTAATTTTAATTATATGAGTCATTAAAACCTGCCATGAATTAAAGGCACATGCCAGTACTTTTACGTAAACTTATGACTCAAACATTAGTAACAGAGATTACAGCTTCCTGTTTGGAAGTTAAGGCAACCAAATATCTCCAATAGGCTTTTCAGCTGAAAAGTGGTGAGCAACTTGTGCTTGCAGGAGCTCACCGCAGGCAAGAGCGTCAGTCATAGCGTCGTGCGGTGCATAGAAGGGCAGGTTATAGCGATCTCTGCTATCACTTAAACGAATAGACACCCGCTCTTTACCAGTTAACTTGTCCCATAAACTGCGTTTCTGGCGATGAAAGCGCGCTTCAATTTCCATTGTGTCGATAACCGGGAAATGAATGCTTTCTTTTAGGCGCTCTTTAAAGGCACCTTGTAGAAACGGGCGCTCTATACCGTTGTAATGCACCACCCAAATTTTTCCGGCTACGGATTCTAATAAAGGGTCGATAATTTCGGAAAAGTCGGGAGCTCTTTCAATGGCACTGTGTGTTATACCGTGAATGGTAATTGACTCATTGGTTAGTAGCCTTCGGGGCTTAACAATCCATTGTTTTGCCTGACTCATGTGGATTCGGTCAAGCGTCATGGGTATAACAGCAATGCTAATAATGCCGTGCTTATCGGGGTTCATACCGGTGGTCTCAAAGTCGACTGCGACCATAGGGACATGGCTAATAGGAGAGCTGCTACTAGCTATACCCGCCTCATAGTATTTTTTCAGGGCAGGGTATTTGGCTGTTTTGGCCAGTTCCTGAAAACGTTTTGGCCAGTCTATGGTGCTTTTCTGTTGTTTATTCTCAGCATCCGGCGGCAGATACAACATTATCAGCCTCCGGAGTACTTATAACGCAGGTATTTCTGCGCGTTGCTAAGAATTTGAAAAGCGTCCTTTAGGTTTTTACGCTCAAAATCCGATAAGTCTTCCGGTGCGACATTGTTATCGGGGGGATCCCCAGCTTCTAATGCTAAAGCCTGGTGACGAATTCGCACCATAGAAATGAGTTCAAGCGCGTCGCGTAAATCAGGGCCGCGACCTTTCGGCAGAACGTTGGCCTCAATTATTTCCTCTAACCGCGCAAAGGAATTCTGTCGTTGCGCACCAATGGCCAGAGCATGTACCCGAATTAAGTCAGCAACCGGACCGGTGCCACGGCGCTTCGTATTGATACTGTCACGATGCTTGCCGTCTTTTTCCATCACAAAGTCTTTAAAAAAGCCTAAAGGCGGTGTTCGATTCAATGCATTACGAGCCATAGAGCCTAGGAATCGTTTGTTTTTTGGTGCCTTTTTGCGAATAAGTTGATTCAGCTCTTTAGCAAAACGGGTTTCACCACCCACACCGTCCAGGTCAAAAAATATGGAGGACTGCAGTAACTTTTCGGGCGATGGGTTATCTATCCAGTCGGTAAAGTAATGCTTCCATTTAGAGAGAGGCTGCCGCCAGTTTGGGTTTGTTGCCATAATATCGCCAGTGCAGTAGGTATAACCGCAGGCATTCAGGCCATCGGAAACAAACTGCGCGATATTAAGAAAATATTCATCGTGTAGTTTGGGATCAAAACTGTCATCCAGCACCATGGCATTGTCCTGATCTGTTACAACGGTTTGTTCGTCGCGAGCCATGGAGCCCAGCGCCAGAAAGCAGTAAGGAACCGGCGGCGGTCCGTATTTTTCTTCGGCTAACTCTAATAGGCGCTGTTTGAAGCTGCGTCCAATAGTAGCCATGGCCGAGCCAATAATGCGTGAGTTGGCGTCTTCTTCCACCATACGCACAAAGCTTTTATGCACGTCAGGCACCAGCTGCGAGAGCTCTTCAATGCTGGTTTGCTTAAAAATGCTGGAAACAACATATAAGCTACTTTGCGATTCATGTCGTGCGACGTCAGACAAAGCAATAACGCCGACCACTTTCTGCTGACGTAGCACCGGTAAGTGATGCAGGTTGGTACGTAGCATGGTTAAAAACGCTTCAAAAACGCGGTTGTTATGCTGAATAAAAATCAAATTTTCAGACATGATGTCAGAGACCGGACTGGAAGCATCTCTGTCTACGGCGAGTACACGTTTACGCAAGTCTTTGTCGGTGATTATGCCAACAGGTTTGTCTTGTTTTTCGCCGTCGTAAATAAGCAATGACGATACTTTCTCATCGGTCATTAAACCAGCGGCTTCACGTATTGATGCGTTTTTGTCGATGGCCACAGGCTCGCGTGTAATTAACGTTTCGACGCGGGCTGATAATGTGCGGTTCCGGTTCTCGTGTTCTTTTACCGCATGGCTAACACGGCGTTGTTCTTCAACCTCCACCGCGTCGGCAAAAGAGTCGTATTCGTCATAAAAGCGATTAAAGAGCTCGCCCGGAATGTAGTAAAGTAATGTGTCTTCAATGGTTCTGACCGGAAAGCGGACACGGCCTTTACGAAGTAAACCTGCTTCACCGAAAAAACCACCTTCGTCCAGCCGGTTAAACAGCGAACCGTCTTTGTGGTAGGTCTCAATAGACCCACTTCTGACGACATGCAGAGAATCGATATGCTGATTAAACTCTAATATCTGAGTCTTTGCTTTGAAGTATGCTACTGACGTGTTCTTAGCGGCTAATTGAAGCTCTTCTTCCGGTAACTCATTAAATGGAGAATATTTGCGTAAGAAGTTCAGTATTTCGACGTGCTCAGCTTCCATATAAGCACCTTAGAAAGTGAGCGACACCCAGAGGTGTCGCTCGTGGTAGGTTATTTTGTGGTTTTACCAACTCTTGGTTCAGAGCGCAAGCCCTGAATGACTGCGACACACGCGGCCAGCAGAACAAGAGTGAAAGGTAAGCCCGCTGAAACGGCCATGGCTTGTAGTGCAACTAAACCACCGCCCAGTATCAGGGCAATTGCGACTAACCCTTCAAAGGTACACCAGAAGATACGCTGAGGTACTGGCGCTTCGACTTTACCGCCGGCACTGATGGTATCGATAACCAGTGAACCGGAATCAGAGGAGGTAATGAAGAAAACCATAACAAGGATAATCCCCACGAATGAGGTAATGCCTGTCCATGGTAAGCCATCTAACATCACAAACAGCTGTAATGATAAATCAACCTCCGCGACTTTCTCGGCCCCAGCTAAAAACTGTTCAATAGCTGCGGTACCAAATACACTCATCCAAAAAACACAGGCTATAGACGGTATTAGCAGCACTGAGATCAAGAATTCACGTACAGTACGCCCCCGTGAAACACGGGCAATGAACATCCCCACGAATGGTGACCATGCTATCCACCAGGCCCAGTAGAAAGACGTCCAGCCTTGAGAAAAGTTTAAGTCTTCACGACCAACTGGGTTGGACAAGGCCGGTAAGTTTACAACGTAGTTATAGAGGTTATCGACAAAGCCAGTCAGAATCGCGACCGTCGGACCAACAATAATGACGAACAACATTAAAATCGCGGCTAATGTCATGTTGATTTGCGATAAACGCTGAACGCCAGACTCTAGTCCTGCAAGCACGGATACTAGTGCGACAGCGGTAATACCGATAACTAGCAGAACCTGTGTTGTGGTTCCCTCACTCCAGCCAAACAAGAAATTAAAACCGGACGCTGCCTGGGAAGCACCTAAGCCAAGTGACGTTGCTAAGCCAAACAAGGTTGCCAGTATGGCTACAATGTCGATGACATGACCTGGCCAGCCCCATACACGCTCACCCAAAATAGGGTAGAAAATTGAGCGAATAGTAAGCGGTAACCCTTTATTGAAAGAGAATAAAGCGAGCCCTAGCGCTAATACCGCATAGATTGCCCATGGGTGCAGTGCCCAGTGGAAAATCGTAGCGGCCATACCAAGTCTCATAGCTGCGGCTTCATCGCCACCAGCACCACCAAGAGGTGCCCAGTCTGTGCGTATACCGTCGGCATTTGTTTCAGTACCACCCAGGGCGGTACTGAAGTGGGTTATTGGCTCGGAAACCCCATAGAACATGAGTCCGATACCCATACCGGCAGCGAATAGCATTGAAAACCAACCTAAATAAGAAAAATCAGGGCTGGCCTCGGTGCCCCCCAGACGGACATTACCGAGTGGAGAAAAGATGAGAAAGAAACACAGGATTACAAATATATTGGCCGCTCCAATAAAGAACCAGTCAAGATTGGCTGTAAGCCAGTCTTTGGTGCTTGTAAATACAGGTTCAGCCTGATTTTGAAACATTAAGGTTATGAAGACAAAGGCAACAATTGCCAGTCCTGAAATGGCAAATACGCGATTATGAAAATCGAGACCAAAAGGCCCGAATTTCATCACAACGTTGTCTTGTCCTACTTGATAATCGGTATTGATTGGGTTGACTTCACCATCAGGAATCATTGGGTCGTTAGCTTTACGCTCACGCTCGAGATCTTTATCTCCGCGGAGCACTTCTTCTTCTTTTTTGGACATTAGCTCTCCCCTTTATAGAAGTAGGCATTTTACCGCCTTGAATTTAAACATTTATTCTAAATTCATTACTAGAGTATAGAGAGCTACGCAGATTTCTCAAAGTTAGATCGATTTTTCGCTGTAAAAATAATAGATTAGAGAAACAAATTTAATTAGGAAGGATACTGACGTGCGCTGCATCGAGCCGCACGTCAGTGTTTAGGGGAACAATCCTGGTATTAAAAACTGTACCGGACTGTTGCGGCGACAGTATCAATGTCCTGGTCAATTTCATCGAGGTCGTAAAGTTTATAGCCAACCCCAAGAGACAGGTTTTCAGTCAAATGAAAGAACGCTGAAGCATCGTAACGAATGGCATTTTCATCATCAATGTCCAGGTAATCAGCTTTTACTGACAACTCAAGAAAATCTGTCAACATTGAGCGAACACCTAGTCCGGCACCGTATCCAGATTCATCAAATGACTCAGAGCCGATGTCGTCAACAGAGCCTACAAGTTCAAGCTTTTCGTAGGTGACGGTTGCAAAAATATCGGTGGATTCTGTGATGCCATGATTGAACCCGATGCCGGCGTTAAGCGAGTCTAAATCGACATCGCCGAATTCCGACTCATCGCCAACAGAGTCGAAGTTAGCCAAGATAAAAATGGACTCATTCAGCGATAGTGACCCCGATACGGCATATCCGTCCATTGAGATATCTTCGTCAATAGGCGTTTCGATATCGGTGTCAATGTACGACGCCTGAAGTTTATTCCAGTTAGGAGAGTCCGCTAATGCGCTAGTTGAAGTTCCAATCAATGCAATTGCAATTAATGTTTTCTTCATAATACTTCCTTTGTTGAGAGTCGCTAAGCAGAGATAACCAATTGGCTATCCTGCGTTAAAAAATAGCGACACCAACGACAGGCAGCAATGAACTTTACGAAACCTTTAATCTAGGCGGTTCACCAGAGAAATGAGAGCGGCTTCCGCAACTCTTTTAATGTTATTTCGATCTTCGCTGTCACTGACTTCATAGGTGACGGCGTGAGCGGCGAACTCATCAGCGATAAATTGTTTAAAAACACCGCTTTCAGGATGGTCACCCGGTTGATATTCGAGTTCCACTGAATCGACCATTTCGGCTATTTCTTCAATCCAGTCATAAACTCGCTGTGGGTTTCTTAAAGGGACGCCACTTGGTGACTCATAGTCTTTAGGCATAGTGTAAAAGACATTACGGTGAGTGGAGTGAAAGTCTATCGCAAACTCTATTTGACCACCGTTTTCTACGAGCTTTTCAAGGTAGTTGGTTAAGGCTTGGGTTTCCGGAAGCGTTTGGCTGTTCCAGTCGCGGTTCATATCGATGCCAGCTGCGGTTAACCGCCAGTTGCCATGATAGACGCCGTCCGGGTTCATGTTAGGAACCAGTAATATATTGTACTTTTGACGAAACTTAACCACGTAAGCTTCGTCGCTGAATAAAAGCTCACCAAAATGGAGCAGGGCAAGTGCTCCAGTAACCTCCGGCGGGTGTTGCCGGCCAATCAGTATTATCCACTTGTCGCTGGATTTCACTTTGTGCTCTAAGGCTGCTAAGTTGCGGCCTTCACTAGAAACGCCCAGAGAAATAACTTCCGATTGTTGTGGCTCTTTAATTAAGCTACTAAGCCACTCAATGTAATGGACGTTATCGATGATCTCCTGCCCGGCTATAAGCTCTTTTGTTTGGGCCGATAGCGTCAGCTCAAACTGAAGCCAGCCATCACCTTCCGAAAAGGGAATGGGATGCCACATATCGTCTCCTGCGCTGCGCTTAGGCTTATAACGAGATACCCCTTCACTGGCGACCAGTGTGATATCAATGGTTTGACTCTCTTCAGTCAGGTTCTCGACGGCAAAGGCATACCAAGGGCTCGGATTGATTTTTTCTCTTTCTGGTTCAAGGTACAGACTGTATTGATTGTCACCAGTTTTCTCACAATGGTGCAAACGACCAACAGCGAAGTTGGTTGTAAAGTCGACTTTCTCAAAAGAGCAGTCTTCCGGCCCTTTGTTCACTTCCTCAGGTTGTTGAAGCGATAACTGACTAAATAACGCGACACTGGCCAGTGAAAGCATCTATTCTCCTAAAATGCCCATGATAAGGTTGCGTATGTATAGCGCCCACGGTTCGAGTGAACATCGGAAAAGTAACCAAAGCTTTCATCTGCAATTGGAGGCTTTTTATTTGCAAGGTTACGTGCGCCTAGCCGCAGGCTTAAGCCATCAAGTGACTTCTGACTAAAGTGGTAATCAAGGTAGATATCCATTGTTGTCCAGCTATCAATTGGCATCATTTCACCTGAAGATGTTGTTACGCTTGTTTCATAAAAGTCATCAATATAGTTGACCCGAATGCCTGCGCCCCAGTTCCCTAAATCCCAGTTAAGCTGAGCAAAGGAACGCCATTTGGGGTTACCGTTCATCTGTCTTAAGTCACCGGCGCCAACCACCGGTATGTCAATGGGCACCGCAGGGTTACCGTTTTCTTGTGCCTCTAAAACAATGGCACTTATTGGGTCAGGTGTTTGCATAAATTTACGCAAATGAGCGGCATTTATAGACAGGTTAAACCGTCCAAGTGCTTCCGTATTTACTTCGTAGCTCATACTTATATCTGTCCCTGAAATTTCACGAACCTCTAAGTTATCGTATTGGTTATTGACGTAAACCACTTCTAAGTCGTCGTTGCGTATAACTGCAGGGTTAGATTCGCCTTGTGAGCGTAACAGGGAGTCGTAAAGTAGATGAGTCTGGCTGTTTAAAATCCCAACAACACCTTCTTGCTCAATGGTCCAGCGGTCTATCGTAATAAGGAAGTTATCAAAAGGTGTAACCGCAATACCAAAGTTATAAATCTCATCGTCTTCAGGAGTAAGCTCACTATTACCGCCCCGAACTTCAGTTATCCCATAGCGATCGTCGATTACCGGATCGGTTCTGGTATTGGTGCGGGAGACGCTTTCCTCAACGACCTGAGGCAGGTTAGGCGCGCGGAAACCACCGGAATAGGACGCACGCAGCTGCAGCCATTCAGCTGGCAACCAGCTAAGCGCGATTTTTGGCTTGGTGACGCTGCCTACATCAGAAAACTTCTCATAACGAAAGGCTAACTGCATATCGAAGGTTTGATGCAAGGGGACTAAGAGTTCGGCGTAGGCCGAAAAAACATTGCGACTTCCTTCAGCATCGGGCGTTGAGCTGCTACCCAGTACGTCCGAGTTTGTCATAAGCTCGCCGGTAATTTGATCGTAAAATGGATTAGAACCATCAAGTAGGGGGTGACGATCATCAGCGTAAGATTCGTAACGATACTCAACACCGGTGGCAATGCCTATATCTCCGGCATACCAGTTTGCCAATGCGGGATTGGACAGTTTAAAGTCCCAAAGAGCAAGCTCGGTAGAGCTGTCACGAGTAATGTCTTCGGTCAGTCCGGCTATCACCTCCGGTGAATTATAGACTGAGGTTCCGCTATTTAAATTATTTGGATCTCCACCAATAAAAGGGTTATAAGCTTCGTCGATATTGGTTGAGTTAATCGCTTGTTGCAGTGCACTAACCCGAATTCTGTTGTATCCGGTATCCAGAGTGTCAGCCCGGGAATAAAGCAAGGCTGATTCCCACTCCCATTGATTTGAGTAACCCTTTAACCCTCCCAGCACGCGGTAACTGGAGTCTTCGACTTCAATCCTTCTGGGGCCAACATCCATTGGACGGATGTTACGCAGAGTGACGGTTTCGCCAAAAGGGTTGTATGCAGCGTCTTCACTTATGGTAAAACGCTGTGCGGTTAAGTTAGCGTTTTGTTCTCGCCGACGCTTCGAGATGGCTTCGTAATATAAAGCTTCGCCGAAAAACTCCAGACCCGGTGAAAGTTTGTGGGTAAAATAAGCAAACAGATTCGCTCGATCAATTGCAGAGGTCATGCTCTGATCCTCAAGAGCCGAGTCATAGCGCATGTCTCTTGGGATAGAACCTTCGGCGGCACATACATCGTCGGATAAACTCTGGAAGCATTCCCCCATAGATTCCGGGCGTATATGAAAGCGGCCGATGTTTTCACCGTCAAAAATGGCCCAGGGGCTAGACAATGAGCGGTTATCCAGTTGCGTGTCGCCTATAAACTCGTCCGGTATTCTGTCATTAAAGCGACGGTCTTCGCTGGCTGAATAGGAACGTTCGTTAGCGCCTATCTCGTCGCGGGTGTAGTAAGCGAAAGAGAGACTTAAATGGCTTTTATCATCGTTAAAGAACAGCCCGGTAGAACCACTGACCAAGTATTGCTGCATTGAGGTACCGGCGGCATTTCCCGCGTTGAGTTTTAACTGGCTTTGAGTGGTGTCCTTTTTCAAGACATAATTTACGACACCGGCTACAGCATCAGTCCCGTAGAGAGCGGAAGCACCGTCCCGAAGTACTTCCAGCCGTCTTAAACCAGAAACCGGTAGGGTATTGGAATTGACGGTAGTGACGGGCACGAAATTTTCAGTCTGTGTGCCCGGATGAAGAACCAGTCGCCGGCCGTTCAGTAAGGTCAATGTATTACCAGTTCCTATACCTCGTAAGTTAATTGAGGCGACATCGCCACGGGCGTCGTTAACACCACCAATTGCCCGTTCGTTATTAAAGCTAATGTCGCCAATTTGGGGAATAGAGCGGAGCAGTTCGTCTCCGGTTACCGCGCCTGTATTGGTTATGTCGTCCGCATTCAGGGTAGTAACAGGAAGCCTTCCGGCTGCCTGAGCGCCGCTGATGTTGCTACCAATAACGGTAATTTTTTCCATAGACTCTTCGTCTGTTTCATTTTCTTCCTGCTGAAGGGGAGTTGCATAGATTTGCGCGGAAAAGGCAAAAGACGTCAAGGCAGTACACAAGCAGAGTGTTAAGTAGTTTTGTTTGTATTTAATCATGATGAAAACCCACACCGTATTAACAAATGACTCTGTAATAGGTATATATGCGGTTCTTCGTTTTTACCTTAATCTTTAACCTTTCTTAACACTTTTCAAATCACTCTTGTCGTTAAAGCTGACTATCCGATTAGCTCAATCTATTTTTCGAATCTATCTGAGCACCCCAAAACACCGCGTTTAGTCTATATTAATAGCGCACTTACTGTGTCTAACAAAAAGGGTAATTAATCATGTTTAATAAAACAGTACCTTTACTTTCTACTGTAGCGATTGCGATATCGCTTTCAGTGGGATCAGGTGTTGCCAATGCCCAGGAAAACTCATCTTACGAGGTGAATTCTCCTGAGCCTAAGTCGAACGAGTTTTGGTGGCCAAATAAGCTAAATTTAGAGCCTCTACGTCAACACAGCCCGGAGTCAGACCCTTATGGCGATGATTTTGATTACGCTGAGGCTTTCAGTCAGCTTGATCTAGAGCAAGTCAAAAAAGACATTGAAGAACTAATGACATCGGATCAGGACTGGTGGCCTGCCGACTACGGTCATTATGGTCCTTTCTTTATTCGTATGGCCTGGCACGGAGCCGGAACTTATAGGGTTCAGGACGGCCGTGGTGGTGCCGCAGGCGCTCAGCAACGTTTTGAACCTTTGAACAGCTGGCCGGATAACGTCAGTTTAGATAAAGCGCGTCGCTTGTTGTGGCCGGTTAAGCAAAAATACGGCCGAGATATCTCATGGGCTGACTTGATGGTGCTAACCGGTAACGTTGCACTTGAATCTATGGGGTTTGAAACCTTTGGTTTTGCCGGTGGACGTGAAGATGCATGGGAACCCGATATTGTTTACTGGGGTCCTGAAAAAGAATGGTTAGCCGGTGACGAACGTTACTCAGGTGATCGCGAACTTGAAAACCCTTTGGCGGCCGTTCAGATGGGTTTAATTTACGTTAATCCTGAAGGACCAAACGGTAAACCTGATCCGTTATTGGCAGCAAAAGATATACGCGACACCTTTGGCCGTATGGCAATGAACGACGAAGAAACGGTCGCCTTAATTGCCGGTGGACACACCTTTGGAAAGGCGCACGGCGCGCACAAACCAGAAGACTGCTTAGGTGCAGAACCAGCAGCTGCGGGTGTGGAAGAGCAGGGCCTGGGCTGGAAAAATAAGTGTGGTAAAGGTAACGCTGAAGATACCATCACCAGTGGTTTAGAAGGTGCGTGGTCAGTGAATCCAACCGCATGGACAACTCAGTACCTGGATAACTTGTTTGGTTTTGAGTGGGAACAGACAAAGAGTCCTGCCGGCGCTATTCAGTGGATCCCTGTTGACGGTCAGGCGTCAGAGCTGGTGCCGGACGCGCACGTTGAAGGCAAACGTCATGCACCTATTATGTTTACGACGGACCTTTCGCTAAAAGAGGACCCTGAGTATCGTAAAATCGCTAAGCGCTTCCACGAAGACCCTAAAGAGTTTGAATTGGCCTTTGCCAAAGCCTGGTTCAAGCTGACGCACCGTGATATGGGTCCTAAGCAGCGTTATCTTGGCGATATGGCTCCGCAGGAAGATCTTCTATGGCAAGATCCTATCCCTGAAGTGGACTTTGAGCTGATTAACGATGGTGAAATTGAGCAGCTTAAAGCGGTAATTCTGGACTCTGGTCTTTCTGTACCTCAGTTAGTGCGTACAGCCTGGGCATCGGCATCAAGCTTCCGCGGTACTGACATGCGTGGTGGTGCTAATGGTGCTCGTATTGCATTAGAGCCTCAGGTGAGTTGGGAAGCGAATAACCCAACTGAGCTTAAGAAAGCGCTAAATACATTGAAGGGTGTTCAGGAAGACTTTAATGAAGAGCTATCAGGCGACAAGCAAGTGTCGTTAGCTGACGTTATTGTTCTTGGTGGTGCAGCGGCTATTGAAAAAGCAGCGAAAGACGCTGGCTATGATGTGACCGTTCCGTTTGAGCCGGGCCGCACTGACGCGTCTCAGGAAATGACCGACGTTAATTCGTTTTCTTTCCTTGAACCTAAAGCCGATGCCTTCCGCAACTATTATGCTGAAGGTAACCGAGTGCCGCCAGCTCAGCACATGGTCGATAAAGCTGACCAGCTAACCTTAACCGTGCCGGAAATGACTGTATTAGTCGGTGGTTTGCGTAGTTTAGATGCTAACTATGATGGCAGTGACCATGGTGTATTTACTGACAAGCCTGGTACATTAAGTAATGACTTTTTCGTTAACCTGCTAAGCATGGATAACGAATGGAAGCAGTCATCGGACAATGAAGCTATCTACGAAGGTTACGACCGTAAAACCGGAGAGCAGAAATATACAGCAACGCCGGTTGACCTGATTTTTGGTTCGAACTCTGAATTGCGTGCGGTTGCAGAAGTTTATGCAATGAGTGATGCAGACCAGAAGTTTGTTGGTGACTTTGTTCAAGCATGGACGAAAGTCATGCAGTTAGATCGTTTTGATCTGAAATAAAACCTGAGCTCAGGAAAGTAGAAGTGAAAACGGTGGCGGTAAAATGCCACCGTTTTTTTATTGATTCTCTGAATTATTTAAAGCAGTTTTGCGCGAAACTTCTTACCCTTTATCTTATTGTTACTAATAAGACCTAAAGCGTGTTTTGCCAAACGAGAATGTACGGCAACAAAACCAAACGTACTTTCCAGCTTTATTTTTCCAATATCGTCTGCACTCAGAACATCGTCTTTGGTTAGTGCTCCGACAATGTCACCTGGTCTTAACTTATCTTTCTTTCCGCCACTTATTTGCAGCGTTGTCATAGTCGCTTTCAGAGGTTTAATGCCAGGTAGGTTTGGTGCAGGTTGTACCTGAATGGGCTCGGCGAAAGTGTCTTCCAGCAGTCGCATTTTATAGTCGTCCTGTGCGGAAACTAAGGTTATAGCCATACCTTCCTTTCCGGCACGGCCGGTACGGCCTATACGGTGGGTATGGGTATCTAAATCGTGAGCCATATGAACATTAACAACCAAGTCGAGCTCAGCAATATCTAACCCGCGAGAGGCGACATCGGTTGCTACAAGTACCCGCACACTGCCGTTACTGAATTGTATAATTGCCTGATCACGGTCTTTTTGTTCAAGCTCTCCATGCAAAGCTAACACGCTGAATTTATTTGCCTGCAGCGTACTGAGTATGTCCTTAACTTCGTTCTTTGTGTTGCAAAAAACAAGACAGTTTTCTGGCTGGTGCTCCGTTAACACGCTCATAACCAGTTGTGCGCTGTCTTCGTTGTTCATTGCATAAAAGTGTTGTTTAATTCTGGGTCTTGCTGCTTCCTGAATCGCATTAATATTGGTCGCTTTGGTTGTTACCTGCTCAGCCAAAGCCGCGATATTCTTTGGATAAGTCGCACTAAATAACAGGGTTTGTCGCGCTTTAGGAATATGCTTAACAATAGCGCTCAGGCTCTCCTGAAAGCCCATCTCAAGCATACGGTCAGCCTCGTCCAGAACGAAGGTGTTCAGCGCGGACAAATCAACATTTCGTTGCTCAAGGTGGTCAAGTACACGCCCGGGAGTTCCAACCAGTACATGAGCGCCATGCTCAAGAGAGCTGGTCTGGATACGGCTTGGCTCTCCACCACATAAGGTTAATACTTTTATGTTCGTCATAGATTTAGCTAAGTTACGAACTTCTTCGGCAACTTGATGAGCTAATTCGCGTGTAGGGCAAAGCACTAACGCTTGTGGGGCAAAGCTTTTAGTATTCAACTTGGACAGCAGAGCCAGCGCAAAAGCCGTTGTTTTTCCTGAACCGGTATTGGCCCGTACAACCGCATCCGCATTATCCAGAATAACTGGCAAGCTTAATGACTGAACTGGCGTCATTTGTTCATAACCAATTTCATTCAGTCTGGAGATTAAGGCTGGCGCTAAGCTTAGCTGATTAAATTGAGTAATTTCGGCTGTTTTTGCTGGAGTCTGGTCAGGCATTAAGAGGCTACTTTCGGTTTAAGTTTCTTGGTGTATTGTAACAGGCTTTGGACAAAAGGTAGTGCGATAATCCGTTTAATCAGAAGACTCTTTACCGGAATAAACACCCAAAGCAGTGACAGTGACAAGAATAAGCAGCATGCCTAATACTTGTGAGTAAGCCAGTATTTCACCTAAAACAATTACGCCGAAAAGCGAAGCCGTGACGGGCTCTATTGTGGCCACAATAGAGGCTAAGGCCGGTGGTGTTCTTCGTAAGCCAATAAGATACAGAATAAAGGATGCACCGCCGCCAAGCACCCCAATAATGGCAAATAGGGGCCAGTCGACCGAACCTGGCACCTGAGCTGCTTCTGCCGGATCTATCAGAACACCCAGCACCACAACAAGGGTTAAAAAAGCAATGCTAAGAATGGTCTGCGGGCTGCCGTGCTGAGTGGCGTATTTAAAGCCGAAGATAAAAAGAGCCAGGGACAATCCTGAAAGTAACCCGGTTGCCACACCCAGCAGGGTAATGCTGTTCCCTTCCATTTGATAAACACGGGTCAGCAGCACAACACCCACCATAACTAACGCAATTGCTGCCCATTTTACGAGCGTAGGGCTTTCCAGCTTGAGCGCAAAAGAAATGAGGTAAACAAATATTGGCGCGCAATACATAAGGGTTGCAGCAACCGCAACGTTGCTTTCGGAAATACTAAAGAAGTAAAAACCGAAGTTACCGGCTACACCCAGCCCTGCAATGACGGCCCATAGCCATAACCGACTATTGGCCAGACCGCTGTATCGAGGCCTCAGTGCCAGCCAAATAAGCACAAATACTAATCCAATTGCGCCGCGGTAGAAAGAGATTAACAGGGCATCCCAGTCGTTGTTAATGAGAATACCGGCAATTCCGCCCGACAAACCCCAGAAAAGCGCCGCTGACGCTACCAGTATGATGCCCGAATTAGTCATGCATGAGTCAACTTCTATGTGAAAAGTTTAACGTGCTGAAAGTATTGAATTTAGAAGACTTGAGAGGGATTTTCAAATGGTGCGTCCGAGTAGACTCGAACTACCGACCTCTGCCATGTCAAGGCAGCGCTCTAACCAACTGAGCTACGGACGCACATTTAGAAGTGTCGTTAAGACGGGCGGTATATTAGTGATTTGCGCTAACAGGTGCAAGTGATTTTTTATGAAACCCATTTGTTTGTCGAAATTCTATTCAATACAGAGCCAGAGGTGTTGCGCTTAAGTCCCGTTGAATTTGCTCAAATTTTCTTTTTCGGCTTCAATAAAAGGGGATAGGGGGGAAATCGGCAAAGACTCAGGAGGTTTCATGTTAAATTTTTTACGAGTAATACGGGCGTTTGCCGGGCTTCTTTTTCTTGCCGGAATAGCGGGTATCATCGCGCAGCTTGGGTTTAATATTCTGCATGTGGATATTTTGATGCGTTCATCGGTCATCGTTATTATGGTTGGTACACTGTTTGCGGCTTTCTGGCTCTGGGTATTTCTTGGTTTACGCTACGTTATCAATGAAATTCATGAAAAAGAGCAAGGTAAGCCACACCCCAGTCTGACTAAAATATGGCATCTGTAAGCGTAAAGTCGGCGCCAGTAAATTGAGTCAGCTACGTTTAATCCAGGCCCGGCGTAAAGTCACAGGCACTGTAAAACCTCTGCCACGGGCGAACAAAATGCACTGATGCATCGGTGAGCTTTTTACTGAGCGTACCCAACTCTGCAATGTAGGTCTTTAACTCGGGCTGAGGTGCTATGCCTTCGAGACTTTCAAGAGTCATCAGTAAACGCTGATGCTGTTCGATAATTTCCGCTATGTCGCCTTGCATTTCTTCAATATAAATGGCGTTAAAAGCTTTTTTCAGCTCCAGAGCTTTATCGGGTACTTGGTCATTTTGGCAGTAAACCGATTGCGGAATTTCAGGCAGAAGTTCGGTCATTTTCTCCAATTTATAGGAGTAGTCCAGCATAGTGCGGTAAAGGTCGGGAAGGTAATTACTACGCTCTAAACGGCCAAGCATTTTTATGAGTTCTGCCGGGTCATCCGCTTTTTTTGTGTAGCTCCAGCGTTCCAGTATGCGGGTGAAACGTTCCAGTGCATTTACCGCGTAGTTGTATTCGGTAACGTGTATTTTGGGTAACGAATTATTTCCTACTGACAAAGCTTTTCTGAGCCCGTCGTCGCGGGCAAAGGCGTTCGCCAGGCTGTTCTTAAGCTGTGACTCTTTATGGGCCAGAGCTTCTTTTAATTTGTCTTTAACACCGGTTGAATCAGGGTGTTCAATGCATTCATTGAGTGCCTGAATCATTGTCAGGTCAGCATGGTAGCGGCTGAACCCATTTTTTAGCTTGCCCAGCGAGCTGTTGTTTTCGGCAATCAACTGGCCTAACTGGCAATGATTAAGCTGCAGACTGTCCAGTAACCCCATGCTGGTTCGCTCAATATTATGCGCTAAATCGCGTTTAGCAGGGTACTGCAATTGAGGCTTAGGTGCCTGTATCGTTTGAGCAGGCAGGTTGAGTGTACTGTGAACTTGGTTATTCAGCTTATCGGCGTACTCTGTTAGTCCGGGATCATCTGAGCAGGCAGATAATCCTAAGACCACTAACACATAGCCAAAAGGCCTGAAAATCAGTACACTTCGCTTCATTATTTTATTCCTTGCAACAAGGTTTTATCGATGTTTACCGGTATTGTCCAAACCCAAGCTACGATATTTTCAGTCTCTGACCAAGGATCTTTTCGACACTTGGTCATTAAAACTGAACCTCAATTTCTACAAAACTTGGCCATTGGTGCAAGTATTGCGATAAATGGTTGCTGTTTAACTGTGGTTGAGTTTAACGATACCCAGGTGCACTTTGACGTTATTGATGAAACCTTGCGGTTAACGAACCTGGGGTTGTTAAGCGAGGGGGATACGGTGAACCTGGAGCGGTCGCTTAAAGTAGGCGATGAAATTGGCGGGCACGCGGTTTCTGGTCATATTCATTGTCAGGGCAAAGTGACTAAAATTGATACGTCCGGCAATAATGTCGCTATGTGGGTAGAACTCCCGGAGCAATACACGCCATATTTGTTTGCCAAAGGGTTTATTGCAGTTAATGGAGCGAGTTTGACGGTAGGTCAGGTAGACGCAAATTACTTTAGTCTGCACTTAATTCCTGAAACGTTGCGCTTAACCAACTTAGAGTCAACGCAGGTGGGTGACAGTTTAAACATTGAACTTGATCAGCAAACCATCACTATTGTTGAAACCGTTGAGCGAGTGCTGGCTAAACGTCAGTAAAACTGTTCGTCGTTGCCGTCTACTTTAACGCGCGCCTGTTGGTTAACTTCATCAACCTGTAACTGAACATGAATGAGGTCACCGCAGGCGGAACACTCTTCCTGATAGTCCTGATTTCCCTCCGATGCGTCAATATCCAAAAAAGTATTGTGACCACAGTGCGGGCATTTCACCGACACACTTTGTAAGTTTTCTTCGTTCATTGGTAACTCCTTTGCCGGGATGTCAGTGTTTATCCTCGCATCCTCAACGAAATAAGGTTCTACGTCTTACTATAGAAATAAAATACTGATTCCGCCCAATGAGATTAGGGCTCCGGCTATAGAACGTGGGGTAATTCGTTGTTTTTTCAGTAAAGATATCGGTATTAAAAAGAGTGGTGCGGTAGATAGCAAGGTTTGGGTAAGGCCCGGGTTGATATTGGCGATTGAAATTTGCTGTAGCCAAATAGCCAGAAATGTACCGAATACAATGGCGCCGAGCAGTGGCAACGGATTGATAGAGCGAACTTGTTTTATGATTGCGTTGTACGCGCCTCGCTTTGAAAGCCCGACAATTATGGCAAGCAACAAAGACCCTGCGGCAAGACGCACAAATGCCGCATCAATAGCGTTAACATTCGACTGCATTAGTACCGCAAAAGCCATGACTAACCCGGTGGCCTGACAGAGCGCCGCGCCGCAACCGAAAAAGATACCAGATAAAGAAAGCGCAGGTTGTTTGTCAGGGGCTTTTTCTGTAACGACCCACAGAACGCCGCTTAAGGTTATGACTGCACCGGTAATTTCAATGGTGGATAGACCGTCATTCAAGAATAACCAGGCCATGAATGCAGCCAGTGGCGGTGCCAGGTACTCCAGTAACATAGCGTGCCAGGGGCCTAAACGGCGCAGAGCGGCAAAATGACAACTGTCGCCAATGGTAATACCTATAATACCGCTTAGGGCAAGTAACCAAAGGCCGGAATTGAGTTCCAGCGAGTTACCTAGTAACAGGCTCACAATCAAAAGCAGGGGAGTTGCAATAACGCCTTTAACCAAATTCATTTGTAAGGGCGAGAAATGACTACCGGCGCGGTGATACAGCAGCGTGGCGACAGCCCAAAAACTGGCGGCTAATAAAGCGGCAAGTTGCCCGGTCAATTCTCCGGCAATGTCTGATGTCAAAACAGGCTCGGCGGTTGCTCAAATGTAAGCGGTCGATTATAGTAGCGTCTCGCGTTCGATGGTACCGAACGCAAAAAATTTCGTAGGTTTTTTCTATAGAACAGTTAAAACCAAAAATAGAGCACGTGGCACTTGGTAGGTGTCACCACTGGTTGGAAAGGAAGTTTCATGCCTGTAATTACTCTCCCTGACGGAAGTCAACGCGAATTCGATAAACCCGTAAGCATTATGGAAGTGGCTGCCGATATTGGCGCTGGCCTTGCTAAAGCAACGGTCGCTGGCCGTATTGACGGTGAGCTGGTTGATGCCTGTGAAGTCATCGAGCACGACGCTCGCATTGAAATTGTGACACCAAAAGATGACGACGGCGTACACATTATTCGTCACTCTTGTGCTCACTTAATGGGGCACGCGGTAAAACAGCTGTGGCCAGATGCGAAAATGGCTATTGGTCCGGTCATCGATAATGGCTTTTACTACGACATCGACGTTGATCACACTTTCACTCAGGAAGACCTGGAAAAGCTTGAAAAGCGGATGAAAGAACTGGCTAAGACGGAATATGCCGTTATTAAGAAAAAGGTCAGTTGGAAAGAAGCCCGTGAAACTTTCGTAGAACGCCATGAACCTTATAAAATAGAGATCCTGGACGAAGACATCCCAACCGATGCCAACCCGGGGCTTTATCATCACGAAGAATACGTCGACATGTGTCGTGGCCCTCATGTGCCAAACATGAAATTTTGCCAACATTTTAAAATTATGAAAATGGCCGGCGCATACTGGCGTGGTGACTCTGACAACAAAATGCTGCAGCGTATATACGGTACGGCCTGGGCAGATAAGAAGCAGTTAAAAGCCTATTTACAGCGTTTAGAAGAAGCTGAAAAGCGCGACCACCGTAAAATAGCTAAGGCTCAGGACTTATTTCACTGGCAGGAAGAAGCGCCGGGTATGGTTTTCTGGCACCACAACGGCTGGACTATTTTCCGTGAGCTGGAAACTTACATTCGTGAGAAGATGCGCGAGTATGACTATCAGGAAGTGAAAGGTCCTATGATGATGGACCGGGTGTTGTGGGAAAAATCGGGTCACTGGGAGAAGTTTTCAGAACTGATGTTCACCACGTCATCGGAAAACCGCGAATACGCCGTTAAGCCAATGAACTGCCCGGGCCATGTTCAAATCTTTAATCAGGGCTTGAAATCTTACCGTGATTTGCCGCTACGTATGGCTGAGTTTGGTAGCTGTCACCGTAATGAACCTTCAGGTGCATTGCACGGTCTGATGCGTGTTCGTGGTTTCACACAAGATGATGCGCACATTTTCTGTACTGAAGAGCAGGTTCAGGAAGAAGTCGCGGGTTGCATCAGAATGGTTTATGAAACCTACAAAACCTTTGGTTTTGAGAACATCGATGTGAAGCTTTCAACGCGCCCTGAAAAACGCTTAGGCGACGATGCTACCTGGGATCGTTCTGAAACAGCATTGGCTCAGGCTCTGAAGAATAATGACATCGATTTCTCTTATTTACCGGGTGAAGGGGCCTTTTATGGTCCGAAAATAGAATTTACTTTGTTCGATTGTCTGGGCAGAGCCTGGCAATGTGGTACAATACAGCTCGATTTTGCGTTGCCAGGGCGTTTAGGCGCTACTTACGTGGGCGAAGATAACGAGCGACATACGCCAGTTATGATTCACCGCGCTATTTTGGGCTCACTTGAACGCTTTATGGGTATTCTTATTGAAGAGTACGCAGGGCACTTCCCGTTGTGGTTGTCGCCAACGCAAGTTGTATTAATGAATATCACGGATAATCAAAGCGATTATGTGCGAAAAGTTGTCAAAACCCTGAACGAAAAGGGAATTCGTGCATCAGCCGACTTGAGAAATGAGAAGATAGGCTTTAAAATCCGTGAACACACATTAAAACGTGTTCCATATTTACTGGTTGTCGGCGACAAAGAAGTCGACGCTGGTGAGGTTGCGGTACGTACACGTGGTGGTGAAGACTTGGGCAAATTCCCGTTAGAAGACTTCATTACTCGTGTAGAGGACGAAGTCCGTACTCGCAAAATTGATTAATTGTTTGGAGGAATAAACCATTAAAGGCGGAAAAAGAACTCAGAAAGCTGCAGATAAAAACCGTATCAACGAACAAATTACAGGCGTTGATGAAGTTCGCTTAATCGGAACCGATGGTGAACAAGCTGGTGTCGTCAGTATTAACGAGGCTCTTGATGCAGCAGCAGAAGCTGGTGTTGATTTGGTGGAGATGAGCCCTAACGCAGAACCACCAGTCTGCCGCCTGATGGATTACGGCAAGTTCCTCTTTGAAAAGAGTAAAGAACAGAAAGAGCAGAAGAAAAAACAGAAACAGATTCAGGTTAAGGAAGTTAAGTTCCGACCTGGTACTGATGAGGGCGACTACCAGGTAAAACTGCGCAACCTGCGTCGTTTCCTCGAGGGAGGTGACAAAACCAAAGTCACTATCCGTTTCCGTGGCCGGGAAATGGCACACCAAGAGTTGGGCATTGAATTGCTGAATCGCGTTAAAAACGATTTAGAAGAAATCTCAATTGTTGAGTCGTTCCCAAGACGTGCCGAAGGGCGCCAGATGATTATGGTCTTGGCACCCAACAAGAAGTGATCGTGGTTTACAAGTAGTCTGATTGTCAGGCTCACCCTTTCACACTTTTATCAACAATGCGGAGTTTAATTTCATGCCAAAAATGAAATCGAACAAAGGCGCTTCCAAGCGCTTTAAGAAGACTGCTTCTGGTGGTTTTAAGTGCAAGCAATCTCACTTGCGTCACATTCTGACTAAGAAGAGCCCTAAGCGTAAGCGTCAGCTTCGCGCGAAGAACATGGTCCATGAGGCCGACGTTCAATTAGTCGCTCGCATGTTACCGTACGCATAAGGGGAGATAGCAAATGGCACGAGTAAAACGTGGTGTAATCGCGAGAGCGCGTCACAAAAAAGTCCTGAAGCAGGCGAAAGGTTATTATGGTGCCCGTAGTCGCGTTTATCGCGTAGCGGTCCAGGCAGTAACTAAAGCAGGTCAATACGCATACCGTGACCGTCGCAACAAGAAACGTCAATTCCGTCAATTATGGATTGTTCGTATCAATGCTGCGGCTCGTCAAAACGGTCTGTCTTACAGCCGCTTTATCAATGGTCTGAAAAAAGCATCTATTGAAATCGATCGTAAAATCTTAGCCGATATCGCTGTTCATGATCAAAACGGTTTTGCCGCTTTGGTTGAGAAAGCAAAAGGCGCACTGTAATTATTCAAGACCTTTATTGGTTAGAATAAACAGATTCAGAAGGGAGCCAATTGGCTCCCTTTTTCATTGAAAATTCGCTATTATAGCGCCTTTATTATTTATCTTGTGTTGTTGAGGGATACGATGCAGCTAGAGCAAATTGTTGAGCAGGCTGAATCGGCCATTGCGGCCGCAGATTCACCGACTGCGTTAGACGAAGTCCGCGTCGAGTATATGGGCAAAAAAGGACAGCTTACCGAGCTTTTAAAAGGCTTGGGTAAGCTGGATCCGTCTGAACGTCGGGAAGCCGGACAGAAAATTAACGAAGCCAAACAGCAAGTTCAGACGAGTATCAATGCTCGTAAAGAACTATTGAAAGCGGCTGAGTTAGCACAAAAGCTGGAAGCGGAGCGGATAGACGTTACTCTGCCCGGACGGCATTCAGCAGTAGGTGGTGTGCATCCGGTTACTCAGACTATTCGTCGTATTGAACAGTTTTTCGGTGACTTAGGTTTTAGCGTAAAAGAAGGTCCGGAAGTAGAAGACGGTTTTCATAACTTCGATGCGCTGAATATTCCAGCGAATCATCCGGCTCGAGCTGATCACGATACGTTTTATTTCACTCCCTCAACAATGCTGCGTACACAAACCTCTGGTGTGCAAATTCGTACTATGGAGAATGAAAAACCTCCATTGCGTATCATTTCTCCGGGCCGTGTGTACCGGAACGATTACGATCAGACCCACACGCCAATGTTTCACCAGGTCGAAGGGTTAATGGTTGATACCGATGTCAGCTTTACGCAATTAAAAGGAATTTTAGAAGACTTCCTGAATCACTTTTTCGAAGAGTCGCTGACGGTGCGTTTCAGACCTTCGTACTTCCCGTTTACCGAACCTTCAGCAGAAGTTGATGTAATGGGTAAAGACGGTAAATGGCTAGAAGTTTTAGGTTGCGGCATGGTGCACCCAAACGTATTGAAGGCGGTAGGCATTGATTCGGAAAAGTACACCGGCTTTGCGTTTGGTATGGGCGTTGAGCGTCTTACCATGTTGCGCTACGGCGTGAATGACTTACGTGCGTTCTTCGAGAACGATCTGCGTTTCCTCAAACAATTCAACTAACGGGCAGTAAGCAATGAAATTCAGTGAACAATGGTTAAGGGAATGGGTTAACCCCGACATCAGCAGTCATGAATTGAGTGAGCAGCTCAGCATGGCAGGTCTTGAAGTAGATGCTGTTGAGCCGGTTGCCGATGAATTCCATACTGTCGTCGTTGGTGAAGTGATTGAATGTGGTCCTCACCCGGACGCAGATAAACTACAAATTACCAAAGTTAACGTTGGCGAAAGCGAGCCTGTTGATATTGTTTGTGGTGCGCCGAACTGCCGCCAGGGCATTAAAGTTGCTGTTGCTAAAGTCGGTGCAGTTTTACCCGGCGACTTCAAAATCAAAAAAGCAAAACTGCGTGGTCAGCCATCAAACGGAATGCTGTGTTCGTTTAAAGAGTTAGGTCTGATTGATGAACATGAAGGCATTATCGAGCTACCAACAGATGCTCCGGTAGGCGAAGATTATCGTAAGTACCTGCAGCTTGATGACAACAGTATCGATATTGACTTAACACCTAACCGTGGTGACTGCCTGAGTATTAGAGGTATAGCGCGTGAGGTGGGTGTGTTGAATCGTATGGATGTGTCAGCACCACAAAGCAGTGAAGTGAAAGCGACTATTGATGACGCACTAAGTATTACTTTGTCGGCTGCAGAGCAATGTCCGCGTTATTTAGGCCGGGTTGTTAAGGGTGTGGATTTAACCCGCCCAACGCCGGTCTGGATGACAGAGAAATTAAGACGTAGTGGTATTCGCAGCATTGATCCGGTCGTTGATGTCACTAACTACGTGTTGCTAGAGCTGGGTCACCCAATGCATGCGTTTGACTTAGATGCGTTAGAGGGCGACATAACGGTTCGTTTAGCCCAGCCTAAAGAACAGCTTACTTTGCTTGATGATCAAGAAGTTGAGTTGGATGAGGATACCCTGGTTATTGCCGATGATAACAAAGCATTAGCAATGGCTGGTGTTTACGGTGGTAAGAACAGCGGTGTTACTGAAAACAGCAAGAACATCTTTCTGGAAAGTGCGTTCTTCGCACCGGATGCTATTTTAGGAAAAGCCCGCCGTTATGGTTTGCATACCGACGCTTCGCATCGTTACGAGCGCGGCGTAGACCCCCAGTTGCAGCGCGCTGCTATGGAGAGAGCCACAGAATTATTGTTGGCAATTTGCGGTGGTGAAGCGGGGCCGGTAACCGAAGCGGTGTCAGAAGAGTTTTTACCACAACGCTCGGATATCACACTAAGAATTAGCCGCTTAGCAAAAGTGTTAGGCGTTAGCATTGCTGACGATAGCGTTACCGAAATTTTAGAGCGTTTAGGCTTTGATGTTTCATTTGACGGCCAGCAATGGCAAGTCGGTATTCCTTCATACCGCTTTGACTTGAGTATAGAAGAAGACTTGATTGAAGAAGTTGCCCGTATCTACGGTTACAACTCAATTCAGGCAGCGCCTCCTGCAGCTCAACTGCGCATGACAGAGCGTAAAGAAGGCGAGCTTAGTACTCACAAACTGATTGATGCTATGGTCTGCCGTGGTTATCAGGAAGCAATAACTTACAGCTTTGTTGATCCTAAACACCAGGCGTTAATGTTTGATGAAACTGCAGCACTGACCTTGCCACACCCAATTTCAGTGGATATGTCTTCTATGCGTGTGAGCTTGTGGCCGGGCTTAGTCGGCGCGGTTGCTCATAACCAGAAGCGTCAACAGGCTGTTTTAGCTTTTGTTGAAACGGGATTACGTTTTATCCCCGATGAGTCGGCAGAAAATGGCGTTCGTCAGGAAGCGGTAATCAGCGGTATACGGTCTGGTAAAGCGCATTCAGAGCATTGGTCTGAAGGTGATCGCAGCGTTGACTTTTATGACGTGAAAGGGGATGTCGAAGCCCTGTTAGCTAAAACGGGTAATTCAGCTGAATTTCGGTTTGTTGCGTCGCAAAACCCGGCTTTGCATCCGGGGCAGTCGGCGGCTATTTACCATGGCTCTGAAAAAGTTGGTGACATCGGTGCTTTACATCCGAAGTTTGATAAGGCTCTCGGTCTTAATCAACGCACCTTTGTTTTCGAGTTGTCGTTATCAGCTGTGACTCAACGACCTTTACCGTTGGCAAAGCCCGTCTCTCGCTATCCATCCATTCGCAGGGACCTTGCTGTCGTCGTTGATAAGCATATTGCGGCGGGTGAGCTGATAGCTGCGATGGAAAATGTTGGCGTAAAACAGTTAGTTGACCTAAACTTGTTTGATGTTTATGTCGGCGACGGTGTACCAGAAGGTAAGCAGAGCTTGGCACTGTCTGTGACATTACAAGACAGCGACAAGACGCTTGAAGAAGCCGAGGTCACTGAGCTTATGACGAAATTTATTGAGACATTAAAGAGTGAGTTTAATGCAACATTGAGGGATTAAACTATGGCGCTGACCAAAGCAGAATTGGCGGAAGTACTGTTCGACAAATACGGTATTAGTAAACAAGATGCCAAAGTGTTGGTTGAAGATTTTTTTGAAGAAATCAGAGTTGCTTTGGAAAAAGGGGAGCAAGTGAAGTTGTCAGGTTTTGGCAACTTTGAACTGCGAACCAAAAATCAGCGCCCTGGCCGTAATCCTAAAACGGGTGAAGAAATTCCAATTTCGGCGCGTCGCGTGGTTACTTTTAAACCCGGGCAAAAATTTAAAAGCCGTGTAGAAAACGCAGAGCCTGAAGGTTAACTTCAGGCTCTTTTCGTATTTAGGTACTAAATTTTATTACTTGAATTAGCGAAAGAACAACTGGCTAAAGGGGTTTAATAAACGACTGATGCCAGAAGTAAAATGCAGTGGTGCATCTAATGTTGCCAAAGTTAAGCAATCTTCATCCTGTGTCTCCGGTGTATGCGTTCTGCTTGGATCCAACAAAACAAAGTCACCATCCCGGTATTCACTTTTTTCATCGTTAAAAACGCCATCAATGACCAATGTCGCTTCCTGACCTTTGTGCGTATGTTCAGGCACTTTTGCACCGGGTGCCATATAGATAAGGTTAGTTTGGTTACCGTTATCCAACGTCAAAGGTGCTCTCCAGAGTTTTCCGACCAGCTTAGACCATTCACCAATACGATGGCTATTGTGAGCTAAAGTGCGGGGCAAAGTGAATCGACGACCTTCCAGAGAAAGTATCTCATTTGGCTGACGAGTTTGCTTGTTACATGCTGAAGACGCAAAGATAGCTTCCAGCATTTGATCGCACTGAGACTTGCTCATGGTAGTGCTGGCGACACTAACAAGAGTATCCAGGTTTTCTTCACACAGCTTTTGTTCAATTTCACACACTGTTTGACGACATGCTTTACACATATCGATGTGTGTCCCAACGACAAGCGTCATCGCTGCACTTAAGTCACCTGCAGCGTACTGGTATAAAAGGCCTTCGCCTGGATGTGATTTAATTATCATCGACTATCAACTCTTTCAATTTTTTTAATGCTAGACGAGTACGGGACTTAATTGTCCCTAAAGGCACTCCCAGTGCATCGGATACTTCTTGTTGGGACTTGCCTTCAATATAAATCTTTTCTATAACAACGCGTTGTGCGTCAGGCAGTTGTGCGTAATAAAACGAAATTTCCTGCATTAACACATCATGATCTAACGCATAACCGTCATCGAGACTGTCGTTTTGTTCAGAGAGGATAGGCCATAGTTCATCGGCACTAATATCGTCTTTACGTTTTTTGTTCTTACGGAGTAAGTCAAAACGAATATTACGCGCTATGGTAAATATCCATGTAGAAGGTGAACCACGGTCAGGCTTGAACAAATGCGCTTTATGCCAGACGTTTGTCATGGTTTCCTGGACTAAGTCCATAGCGGTTTGTTCATTACCAAATTGTCTTGTAGCGTAGGATTGCAGTTTTGGTGCAAATTGCCTGAAAAGTTCACTAAAGGCAGCACGACTTCTATTTTCTGCGATCTTTGCCAGCAGTTCCGCTGCTCTATCTGCAGCGTCTGTCTGGGTGGTAGTCATAGACCCCCGAGTCGATGTTCTTTCTGACATCATTTGCATAATTAGACCTGCTACTTTTGTTCACTAGTTCTAACTATTACGGGGTGCTAAAAAAAAAGATCACCCGGATGGCAGAATATTTATTCAATTAACGAATTAAGTCTAGCAGATATTCCTTTGCTTTAAGACAATTTTCGCATCGAATAAGTTCTTGTTTGGTGTAAACATCCAATGGCAGTATTTCCAGCCAACGTGAACAGATCCAGTCCAGATTTTCGTAGCCCAAATCAGGCAGCAACTCAGAAAGTTCAGGGTAAGTTTCAAATGCTTCCTGAAGCCGGGTTTTTAACTTATTTGAGGTTGCATCAAGCGCAAGTTCCGGCCAGTTCTCAAGGTATTCAACTTTGCCGAATCTGAGCTTGTCACTCTCTGACCAGTGTTCATCGATTCGAACCCGGTTTTTTCCTTCAACGGTAATACCTAATAAGCCGTCATCTCTCGGTTCAAAATCAATGATTTTCACTGTGGTTGCATAAGGCAGCAAATAGTCAGCAGATGTCGCGGCATGTTCATTATTGAACATGGCTACAACAAATTCGCTGTCGTTCTGCAGACACTCTTTAACTAACCGAGTATAGCGAGGCTCGAACACTTTTAGTTTCATGCGCCCGCCCGGCATTATATGCGCTGTGAGCGGGAATAGCGGTAACTGCTGATACTGCTGCATATAACCTCATTTGGTTAGCGACTTTGAACATTTAACAAACATTACGTCGGCGCGGGTCTTGTTGGATCTTTTTTATCTTGTAAATGACAAACTATTTTTAGCGATATACCGTAGGTTATCATCAGGAAACGTGAATAAGGATAACATTGTGAAACTAAAGGTTGGTATCAGTTCCTGTTTGATGGGTGACGAAGTCAGGTTTGATGGGGGACATAAAAAATCTTCTTTCTGTGTCGATGAGCTAAGCCGACACATTCAGCTTGTACGTTTTTGTCCGGAGGTTGGAATAGGAATGCCGGTGCCCAGACCAACCATTAGACTTGAACAGCACGATACTGTTCAAGCGGTGGTGCCTAAGACGGGGCAAAATGTAACAAAAGACTTAGCGACTTTTGCTGACAAGGTTCAGGTTAAAGTTGATGAGCTGAGTGGCTATATTCTTTGTGCTAAGTCGCCCAGTTGCGGTATGGAGCGTGTTAAGTTGTATGATCCCGAAACCGGCCATGCGCAAAAAGCGGGAATGGGTATTTTTGCAGCCCGGCTTAAGGAGAATAATCCGGCGTTACCTTTAGAAGAAGACGGGCGGTTGAATGACCCTCACTTGCGCGAAAACTTCGTTATGCGCGTCTATGTTTTTAATCAGTGGAAAGAAGTTAGGAATAACCTATCAAAACATCGGCTTTTGCAGTTTCACCAAAGTTGCAAGTTGCTGTTGCTGGCTCACAACCAGCAGGCTTACCGTGAACTGGGCAAACGTCTGGGCGAGCAGGATGTTATTGACGACGTATTTGCTCAACAATACATTGTCGACGTTATGGACGCTTTAGCTAAGCCGGCGTCGCGTAAAAACCATACCAACGTACTTCAACATATTCAGGGCTATTTTAAATCCGATCTTGAACAGCGACGCAGGGAAGAACTGAGCGACATAATTCTTCAGTATCATGACGGTATTTTACCGCTTATGTCCCCACTCACACTAATACGACATTATCTCAGAGAGTTTCCAAAAGAGTACCTGGAAGGTCAGTGGTACCTGAAACCGTACCCTGAAGATTTAAAATTACGTTATGGGCTATAAAGATGCGTGAAGCAATTTGGTTCCGTAGTGACTTGAGAATGTTAGATAACCCGGCGTTATTTCATGCCTGTAAAAGTGATGACGCGCCGGTTGCTGTATTTTTTGCCTGTTATGAAACTTGGGATAACCATAACTGGGCGCCAATAAAAGTCGATTTTCTTTGGCGTAACCTGAAGAGTCTACAACAAGACTTAGCAGATAACGGAATTGAGCTTGAAGTCAGGTTGGTTCCAAAATTCAGCCAGGTTCCGGGGGCGCTTAGGCAGTTTTGCCGTGAACATGAAGTTAAGCGGGTTCATATTAACGCAGAGTATGCGCTGGATGAAAAACGTCGGGACGCAGCGGTAGAAGCTGTACTCAGCAACGATGATATCGAACTTATAACTTACCATGGAAACTTACTGGTTGCCCCCGGACAAGTCAGGACGCAGCAGGGTGATTATTATAAGAAGTTCACTCCTTTTAGCCGACGTTGGCGACAAGTTATCAGCGAGCTAGGGCAAAATGACCCCTTAAAAATTACCCCCTACACCATGGTAAAGGCCAAAGGGCTTCCGGAGCTTCCTTTTAAAAGTAAGGATTCGTCTGACTGGAGTGCAGGAGAGCAAGAAGCTTTGGGTAAGTTAGGGCAGTTTGTTGGCCATAGTGTATCGCAGTATAAAAGCGCCAGAGACATACCGGCGGAAAGTGGCACCTCAAAACTTTCTGCTTATTTAGCCTTGGGTGTTGTCGGCCCGCAAACCGCGGCGCGTGCGCTGCATCAGTTTTCCCCGGAGTTTCCTTTTGGGTTGCCGTCAGGAGCAGATACCTGGCTTACTGAGTTAGCCTGGCGCGAATTTTATCAGCATCTTATGTATTTTGTGCCACGCTTATCTAAGGGTGAAAGTTTTCAGGCTGAAACCGATAGTATTCAATGGTTAGACGACAGTGACGCCTTTCAACGTTGGTGTGAGGGTCGTACAGGATACCCAATTGTTGACGCCGGAATGCGTCAATTGACATCAACTGGATGGATGCACAACCGCTTAAGGATGATTACAGCTAATTTTCTGGTAAAAGATCTACTAGTGGACTGGCGAAAAGGCGAAGCTTTTTTTATGCAGCATTTGATTGACGGAAGTTTTCCGGCAAACAATGGCGGCTGGCAATGGAGCGCTTCGGTTGGTACCGATGCAGTTCCGTATTTTAGAGTTTTCAATCCTGTTAAACAAAGTGAGAAGTTTGATCCTGAAGGGGAATACATTCGTAAATGGGTACACGAGCTTAAGGAAGTACCAACAAAGTATATTCACTGGCCTCATAGTTGGCTTCAGCAACAAAGCAGTAATAACTATTGCGAACCCGTAGTTGAGCATAAGTTTGCTCGAGAGCGATTCTTAACAACGTTTAAGCAGGTGAAAAATGGATAACAGTGAATTAGTTGAAAAGTTAAAAGACTTTTACGACGAGCTAAAAACCGAAAACCTCGACGACTTAGATGATCTCTATCACGAGGAAATTTCCTTTACTGATCCTATTCAGCATGTGGTTGGGCTAGAGGATTTTCGTAAGTATTTAAAGCACACAATGGAGAATGTGGAATATTGCCACTTCGCATTTGATGATGAGTGTGTTGGTGAGGGGCAAGCTTTTCTGGCCTGGCAAATGCGTTATGCGCACCCTAAATTAGCTAACGGTATGGAAATTATTCTGCCGGGGGTTTCTTACCTGACTTTTGAAGATGGCAAAATTAGAGAGCAACGAGATTATTATGACCTCGGCGCCATGCTATACGAGCACGTGCCTCTGGTCGGTTATGTTATTGATAAAATTAAACAGAGGCTGACAGACGAATGAAAGTCTTAATTACGGGTGCTTCCTCAGGTATTGGCCGGCAGCTTGCGCTGGACTATGCAGCCGACGGGAACATGGTTGTCGTTTGCGGCCGCAATAACGAGGCTCTTAGTGAGTTGCAGAAGCAATACCCTGAACAAATATCGTGTGCCGTTTTTGATATTACCAATAAAGAGTCTGCCAAGGCTTCGCTAAAAGAAGTCGAAAACATTGATGTCGCCATATTATGCGCGGGTGTCTGCGAGTACCTGAATGTTGCAGAGTTTGATGCGGACATGTTTGAGCGCGTATTTAAAGTTAATGTTTTTGGCACCATGAATTGTGTAGAAGCCTTGTTGCCACAGTTTAACGATTCAGCACATCTGGTTATTGTCGACAGCCTGGCTCGTCTTCTGCCTTTCACCAAAGCTCAGGCATACGGTGGCTCTAAAGCAGCGATGCATTATATTGCCAGAAGCCTGGAAGTGGATTTAAAGCCGAAAGGGATTAAGGTTCAGACAGTGTCCCCAGGCTTTGTTAAAACACCAATGACAGATGCCAATGATTTTGAAATGCCGATGCGCGTTGATGTTGAGTTTGCGTCTCAGGCAATCATTAAAGGAATTAAAAAGGGTAAGCGGGATATCGCATTCCCGTGGCTCTTCAGCAGCCTTTTGAAATTCATGTCAATTTTACCCGAAAGCATTCAAGTTAAATTATCAGAACAAATGGCAAGGAAGCAGCAGTAATGAAGATAGCCGTTATAGGAAGTGGTATTGCGGGTTTAACAAGCGCTTATTATTTGAGTAAAGAGCATCAGGTGAGCGTTTATGAGAAGAATGATTACATTGGTGGCCATACCTGTACTCGTGATATAAAAATTAACGGTAATATGTTTGCTGTTGATACCGGATTTATCGTTTTTAATGATAAAACTTATCCAAGGTTCAAACGCTTACTAAGCGAACTAAAGGTCGTGTGGCGGGATACTGAAATGAGCTTTAGTGTGCGCGACCCGAAATCAGGGTTGGAGTTTAACGGCCATAATTTGAATACCTTGTTCGCGCAGCGAAAAAACTTGTTCAGCTTGTCATTTTATCGACTTCTAAAGGGCATTCTTAAGTTCAACGAGGCGGCCAAAAAGGCATTAGAAGGCGACGTCAATGATCTTGATAATGTTACCTTATCGGAGTTTCTGACCGAACATGATATTCCGGCGCCTGTTTCTGAATACTATTTGCTGCCGATGGTTTCAGCCATTTGGTCGGCAAGCCTTGCAGATGCTAAAGATTTTCCCCTCGGGTTTTTCCTGCGCTTTTTTAATAATCACGGTTTGCTCAATGTCAGTGACCGGCCTCAATGGCATACCCTGGTGGGCGGCTCTCATGCCTATATACCAAGGCTGACAGAACCTTTTAAGGAAAGCATTCACTTAAACAGTGAGATCGTGACAGTAAAGCGGCAGAAAGAACAGGTTGTTTTAGTATTCAGTAGCGGGGAAGAAGAGTTTTTTGATGAAGTGATATTTGCCTGTCACAGTGATCAGGCTTTGTCTTTGCTGCATGATGCAACAGAATCAGAGAAAGACATTCTGGGGGCTATTGAGTATTGTCCAAATGATGTCGTTCTTCATACCGATGAAAAATTACTACCGAAGAACCGGCGTGCCTGGGCGAGCTGGAACTACCTTCTGCGTGAAGAAGCAGCAGCAATGCAACCGAGCTCTGTTACTTACAATATGAATATTCTGCAGGGGTTGCAGTGTGATAAGACGGTTTGTGTCACATTAAACAATACTGCGGCCATTGATCCAGAAAAAATAATTGAGGAATTCACTTATGATCACCCTCAATATTCGGTGGCATCTTTAAAAGCAAGAGCTAAGCGTGATCTTATTTGTGGTAAAAATAACACCCATTTTGCCGGGGCTTATTGGTATAACGGATTCCATGAGGATGGTGTCAGAAGTGCTATCGATGTTGTTAACAGGCTAAATGCCGCGGCAATTGAAAACTCATGAACAGCGTAATTTATTGGGGCGATGTTTTTCACGTAAGGCATCGGCCTAAGCACCACGCATTTAACTATAAGTTTCAGCAGTGGTGCATCGATTTATCCGAGCTCGAAGACGTCCATCGTTTAAGTCGCTGGATGTCATGTAAAGGTTTTGCCCCTTTGTGGTTTCGTCGAAAAGATTACCTGAAAGATGAAGAGGGCAGCCTGCATCAGGCGGCGTTGAAGAAAATGTCCTCCCTCGCTGGAAAAACGTTAACCGGTGATGTTTTTTTTGTGGGTAATATACGAACTTTTGGCATTTTTTTTAGCCCGGTAAACTTTTACTTTCTTCAGCAGGAAACCGGTGAATTTACTTATATGCTGGCTGAAGTTAGTAATACTCCATGGCTGCAACGCCATTATTATTTAGTTGATTTATCGGAAGACTCGCCTAAAACAACGAAACAGTTTCATGTCTCACCTTTTAACCCAATGGATATGACTTACCATTGGGAGATTACCCCGCCTAATGAGAGCTTAAAAATCATTTTAAGTGCTCACCAGGAAAACAAAGATTTTGTTGCCGGAATGAAATTAAATCGGCAACCGCTAAACCGTAGTGCGATTTACCGCGTATTAAGAACAACACCTTTCATGGCCATAAAAATTATTGGTGGCATTTATTGGCAGGCGTTAAAACTTTTTATCAAGCGGGTTCCATTTTACGGAAACCCTGGTAGTTAAATAATCAGAAGGCAAGTTTGTATGTCCAGTGGTGAAACGACTATGGTGGCGCCTATCCAATACGGCGTGTGGGATAAATTATTCCGAACTATCGCATTTAAATTATTAGCGCATTTGGAATATGGCCAGCTAACGATAAAAGAAAAAGGCACGTTCATTGATACCTTTGGTCACGCCGATAAAGAGCTTAGCGCTGAAATTGATGTTAAGGACTCTTCTTTTTATCGTCGCCTGGTAACCGGGGGAAGTATTGGTGCAGCCGAACTTTATATCGATAAGCACTGGGATACTCCCGATTTAACCGCTGTTATCCGGGTTTTTGCACGCAATTTGCCGGCGCTGGATAAACTGGAAACTCGTCTGGCTTGGTTAACTTTTCCGTTTAATAAATACCAGCATTGGAGTAACCGGAATCATAAAGGCCAGGCTAAAAAGAATATTTCAGCTCACTATGACTTGGGTAACGAGCTCTATACTCGCTTTCTAGACGAAGCGATGCAGTATTCAAGTGCATTGTTCCTGGATGCAGCTGATTCTTTAGAGCAGGCTCAATGTAATAAAATGAAGCGCTTATGCGACTCTTTGGCATTAAAACCTGACGATCATTTATTGGAAATAGGTACCGGCTGGGGTGGCCTGGCAGTTTACGCTGCGAAACATTATGGCTGCCGGGTTACTACAACTACTATATCAGAAGAGCAGTTTCAGTACGCTAAAGAGCAAGTTGAGGCCGCCGGTCTCTCCGATAAAATTGAATTGCTCAAACGAGATTACCGGGACCTGGAAGGGCAGTATGACAAGTTGGTTTCCGTTGAAATGATAGAAGCCGTTGGCAAAGAGTATTTGCCAACCTTCTTCCGTACCTGCAACAAGCTTTTAAAAGAAGACGGAAAAATGTCATTGCAGGCTATAACTATTGCTGATCAGCGTGCGGCATCGTACGCGCGCTCCGTCGATTTTATCCAAAAGCACATCTTTCCAGGAGGCTTTTTGCCTTCGTTAAGCCAGATGACTCAGCTATTTACGCGTTATACCGACTTAGTTGTTCGTGATGTACATGACTTTGGTCTAAGTTACGCAAAAACACTAAGGCAATGGGAAGAACGTTTTAACAGCCGCCAGAAGGAACTGGAAGAACTTGGCTACGATGAGCGGTTCTCGCGGTTATGGAATTATTATTTTAGCTATTGTGAAGGTGGCTTTCTTGAACAGCGAGTTTCTGTTGTTCAGGTTACGGCCAGCAAAGCGCAGGCTTACTAATGACTTCTATTCAGCACAAAATAGTCAGCTTCGTTTTATTTAACGCGTTGTGGTTTAGCGCTGTGGCGGGTCGTGACAGTTATATCATTCTTAGCGGTGTTCTGTTGGCATTGCAGTTTGTTTATAGCGTTGGGGTTGTCAAAGTCAGCTGGACTTTAATTCTGCGCTTATTCGCAGTTGGACTGTTACTGGAGGCCATAAGCATAAGCCTGGGGGTGATTGACTTTGCCGGCGGTTACTTCCCTTTATGGTTAGCTATGCTGTGGCTTGGCTTTTCTTCCATGGCGCCGGTTGCTCTGGACTGGCTGGTTCCTAAGCCTATTTTTGCTGTCCTGGTTGGTGCTGTATCCGGGCCTGTCACTTATGTAGCAGGTGTTAAACTGAACGCCGCCACAATTGATTCAATGCCGCTGGTCATTGCCTGTTATGCGGTCATATGGGGATTAATGATGGCCTACTTTGTTTTCTCCATGTCACCCAAAAAAGAGTCGGGAGAGTGAAGTTATGAGGTTTACATTATTTGGTTTATTGGCGCTTTTCAGCGTCAACCTTTTCGCCGCCGAATGCTCGCAGTCGGTGCCTGGTAACTTCAGTAAGGTTGGAGAAACCCGGTTAAGTGTTTATTTCTGGGATGTTTACGATGCGACCTTGTTCAGCCCGTCAGGGAATTATGAAAAGAATGAGCGTCAAGCGCTGTTATTAGAGTACCTGCGCGATATTAAAGCGAAAGATTTAATAGAGACGACAGAAGAAGAATGGCAGAAGCTGGAGCTTGACCGTGAAAAGCACAAAGACTGGTTAGCGCAATTAGATTCAATTTGGCCGAATATAGAAGAAGGAGACTGCCTCTTACTGGTTGAAGATGAAGAGGGATCGGCCGAGTTTTATCAAGGCGAAAAACTCCTGGGAACCATTAAAGACAAAGAGTTCACAGAACAGTTTTTAGCCATTTGGTTATCTGAAAACAGCCGTTTTCGTTCGGAAAGAAACGAATTGATTGGAGAGAAATAGTATGCAGTTATTTAAAGTGATAGCGGTAACCGTTCTGCTTTTTTTAGTGTCCGCTTGCTCTACCGGAATTGATGCTTACAAGAGTGAAAAGCCAGAATTAAAACTGGAAGAGTTTTTTAATGGTGAGCTTGTAGCTTATGGCATGGTTCAGGACTATAGCGGCGAAGTTATTCAGCGTTTTGAAGTGACTATGACCGGCACCTGGCAGGGTAATGAAGGTGTTCTTGATGAACATTTTACCTATGCCGATGGTCGTGAAGAGCGCCGCGTCTGGCGTATAACAAAAACAGGGCCTAACAGTTACGAAGGGCGCGCAGATGATGTAAAAGGCGTAGCCAGAGGGACGACTGCGGGTAATGTATTAAACTGGGGCTATCAGCTAGAAGTAGAGGTTGATGGTGAACCCATGGTTTTGACACTGGATGACTGGCTTTATCTGATTGATGAAGACAATATGATCAATCGAACGGATATGTCCAAGTGGGGCTTCCCGGTAGGAGAGATCACGCTCTATATTGGTAAGAAATAAATATCAAGAATCTCTGTCAGCGACCGATAATAGGAGTATAATCCAGAGTATTGGTCAAGCCTTAAAAGGTTTAGGGAAGCTGCAGTGGCAATAAATTATCCGACATTTTCTTACAACAACCCCCGCATACAAGGGCAGACGGTTTTTATTAAGCGTGGTCCGCATCAGGGGAAGTTAGGGATAGTCGTAAAAACATTGGATAACGAACGGTTTCTTGTTTCTCAGGCCGAGTTTGGCTCTGAGCAGGTAATCTTTAAACGCAGTGACTTTTTAGTGCATCGTTATCGTAAAATCAAGGTACCTATTGACCGCGTAGCGGGTAAGAACCCCGATGTTTTGTAAGCAAAAAAGATAAACAAAAAAGCGACCTTAGGGTCGCTTTTTGCTTTACGGGTTAGGATTTACGCTGTACCACGAGGCAAGCGGCAATCACTTCCTTTATTTTCCAACTTTTGCTTCCATAACTCTTTTGCGGTTAAGCCGCCAGAACTGGATTTTTTAGCCGGTGACTGCTTCGCTGTCGATTTTTTAGCGGCAGGCTTTTTCTCAGCTTTTTTCTTAGGCTCAGCTTTTTTCGCAGCCGGTTTCTTGGCTTCCGTCTTTTTGGGTTCAGACTTTTTAGCTTCAGATTTTTTAGGCGCTGACTTTTTCTCTTTACCCAGAGCTTTAGCTTCATCTGCTAATTGTGCCAGGCGCACATTTTTGCCACCATCAACGCTGTACCAGCCGTTGCTGCTTTCAATTTTAGGCTTTTTACCGTGAGCCTTTTGATAAGCTTCGGTATATTCAGCGAGTACCTTTTCTTTATCCAGTTTGCTCATTCAATTGTTCCTTTATTCAAGGTTTGTTTTAAAAGGTTTGTATAAAAATACTTCACCCTTCGTTTATACCGTTTTTTCGGATTATTGTCTAATTTCGGGTAAACTTAAGCCTATTTGCACAGTGAATTTGGTTTTTAATTATGTCGATTACAAGAAACGAGTTACAAAACTACCTTAATACTCTATTAAACAGTAACCAAATTAAGGACTACTGCCCGAATGGTTTACAGGTCGAAGGCAAGGCTGAAATAAGCAAAGTTATTACCGGGGTTACGGCATGCCAGGCCTTGGTTGATAGAGCCGTTTCTGAAGGCGCCGACGCAATACTTGTTCATCATGGCTACTTTTGGAAGGGTGAGCCTGCCGAGGTCACAGGTATGAAGAAACGCCGGTTACAACAGTTGTTGAACAATGACATCAACCTGTTTGCTTATCACTTGCCTCTGGATGTTCACCCTGAGCTTGGCAATAACGCCCAACTGGCAAAATTAATGGGTTGGCATTTCGATGGTGCGGTCGACTCTTCTGATCCCGCATGCCCTCTGGTCACAGGCCGTTTAGAACAACCTATGCTCGATGATGAGTTGGCAGCCCATTTGGAGGAGAAGTTAAAACGGCAGCTGGTTTGCCGTGTCACTGGGGGGCATAAAATTGAAAAAGTCGCCTGGTGTACCGGCGGTGGGCAAGGATTTATTGATAGAGCTGCCCAACTGGGTGTTGATGCCTTTATTACAGGTGAGGTTTCAGAACCGACCATTCATAGTGCCCGTGAACAGAATGTTGCCTTCTTTGCGGCCGGGCACCACGCTACTGAGCGTTACGGTGTTAAAGCGCTGGGGGAGCATTTAGCTGAACATTTCAAACTTGGGGTTAAGTTCATTGATATCGATAGTCCGGCTTAAGAGAAGCGCTAAATGAACAGAAAGAAGCAAGAAAGAGGGGACTTTAGCGGTATCAGCCAAAAATTCTCTAAATCAATCTACGACACCACAAAAGGCCAGTTAAGAGTTGAGGTGCTTAAACGCGATTTAGCCTCTCTACTGGCGAGTGAGCCATGCTCTGTGCTGGATGTTGGTGCCGGTTTAGGTCAGGTAAACCAATGGTTCCAGGAAAAAGGCTTTACCGTTGTGCACTCTGACCTGTCAACGGACATGGTTGAAGACGCTTCCCGAAGACATAAAGCCGCAGGGTTGGGAGGTCAGTGTCAGTATATTACGGCCAGTTTAAACGATTTGGTTAATCAGCAACCTGTCGTTCAATACGATATTGTCCTTTGTCACGCGGTGCTGGAATGGCTGCCGGACACTGAGGTTGCTATTGAGCAACTGGCGTCATTATTGAAGCCCGGTGGCAGGCTTTCGCTCATGTTTTATAATCATCACGCTCAACTATTTGCTAATGCCGTTTATGGAAATTTTGATTACATAGAACGGGGATTAAAAGTTAAGAAGACCGTTCGTTTAAGCCCCCAAAACCCCGTTGTGCCAGAAAAAGTGGATGACTACCTGCAAGATAACAAACTAAAAGTCAGGCAGAAAACGGGGGTTAGATGCTTTCACGATTACTTACGAAACTTAGACGATCAACAACGGTTTGATGAGTTACTGTCACTTGAGATGAAATACAACCAAACATCCCCTTATCGCGAGTTGGGACGTTACCAGCATTGGCTTATCGAAAAGCCAAACTTTCAGGAGGAGTGAGTATGGGAAAGCAGTGCGCATTTATTGGCTTAGGTGTTATGGGCTACCCTATGGCGGGACATTTACAAAATGCCGGGCACAGCGTTAGCGTATTTAACCGCACCACAGCTAAAGCTGAAAAATGGTCAAAGGAATTCTCGGGGAACTACGGAAAAACGCCAGCAGAGGCCGTTAAAAACGCCGATTTTGTCATGGTTTGTGTGGGAAATGACGACGATGTTCGCAGTGTTTTTTATGGTGACGACGGTCTGCTCTCAAAACTAAAACCCGGTGCAGTGGTTATTGACCATACAACGGCTTCTGCAGAATTGGCTCGGGAGTTAGAGCTGGCGGTAAAAGAAAAAGAGGGGAGCTTTCTTGATGCACCGGTTTCCGGCGGGCAAGCTGGTGCTGAAAATGGCGTTTTAACGGCAATGGTCGGCGGCAGTGATAAAACGTTTGCTGCCGCAGATGAGTTATTCCAATGCTATGCAAAAACTCGCCAGTTAATGGGGCCTGTTGGTAGTGGCCAGCTGGCAAAAATGGTTAATCAAATTTGTATTGCCGGTGTACTGCAAGGGTTATCGGAAGGTCTTCAACTAGCACGTAAGGTTGGGCTTGATCCGGATAAGCTTATTGCCGCCATTAGCAAGGGTGCCGCAGGTTCGTGGCAAATGGAAAACCGCTACAAAACTATGTGGGATAACCATTATGAGCATGGTTTCGCAGTGGACTGGATGCGCAAAGACTTGAAAATTGCGCTGGCTGAAGCGGATCGGCAGGGCGTTTCTTTGCCTGCGACAGCACTAATTGACCAGTTCTATGCAGATGTTCAAAAAATGGGGGGTAACCGTTGGGATACTTCAAGCCTTTTGGCTCGCCTGGAAAAGTAGTGATATTACTTTAGGAAGAAAAAAAGGAGGCAAATGCCTCCTTTTTATTTGGTTAAGTTTTAAAACTTAACGGAAGCCTTTACGGCGTAATGCGTTTGTACTGAAGTCATCACGGCTTGGAGAAATATCCCATTCCATGTAAGTACTTTCTTCATTACCCAGACCAAGCGAGATGTAGCGACCTGAGTCCAGATCATACAGTGCTTCTGCGGCCATCCATGGTACGTCCTGGTTGTAGAACTGAGTATTCAGAGCTTCACCAACGCGCCATAGTTCACCACGTCCGTCATAGTGATCAACCAAAGAGGCTGTCCAGCTATCTTCGTCCAGGTACATAGTACGCTTGGAGTAGATATGGCGTTCGCCATCTTTAAGGGTACCTTCAACAACCCAAACACGGTGTTTTTCGTAACGAATTAAGTCCTGATTCATATGACCGGCTTTGATAATGTCGTCATAATCCAGCTCAGGATTCATAATTTCGTAGTTGTTGTAAGGAATATAAACTTCTTTTTTCCCTTTTAGTTCCCAGTTGTACTTGTCCGGAGCACCATTGTACATATCCAGGTTGTCTGAAGTACGAAGACCATCAGCTGCTGTACCTGGTCCATCATAGGCTACGTTAGGCGCACGGCGGACGCGACGTTGACCGGCGTTATAAATCCAGGCACGACGACCTTCTTTTACCTGGTTAATGGTTTCATGTACCAGAAGTACAGTACCGGTTAAACGAGAAGGAGCTTCAACTTCCTGCATAAAGTAAAACAGAACGTTGTCATCAGCTTCCTGACGTCCGGTTTCAAGGTACTCTGGGAACACCAGTGTCTCTTTTAACTCGACCGTCGTGTAATTACCGTTTGATAATACCGGGAACTGTGCAATGTTACGTGTTACTGCGCCACCACGGTAGCGTGTAATATGGTTCCATACTGCTTCTAAGCCATTTTCCGGAATAGGAAACGGAATGGTTGTATCGAAGTTCTCGACACCGTTACCACCGGCAACCATTTCTGCATTTTCTGCATTTGATTTGATTTTCGGCCACAGTTCGTCCGGATAAGTTGCTGTACGACGAGTTGGATAAACGTTCATCTTATAGTCTGAGTACTTCTCAAACATTGCGATTTGACCTTCGCTAAGATGTTCTTTGTGCTCATCGAGATTGTCGTGGGTGATGGTAAATAACGGTTTATCATCGGCAAATGGGTTATTACCGCGAACAACATCGACCGACTTATCAGAGTAACCACCATCCCAGGCAGGGATAGATCCATCAGCGTTAGCTGCTTTCTCAGCACCGATAGGGGTTAAATCCTGACCGAGCCGAGCGGCTTCTTCTGGTGATACTTTAGCCGCAACGCTCGCGGAAATCACCGACATGGCGAATACGCCAGCTTTTAGCATCAGTTTATTCATTATAATTTTCCTTGTTGTTCTACTTTCCAACATCACTTTGCCAGAGGACTGACCTCTCAAGCAATACTTTAACGAAAAAAAGCACGAATTTAACGAAAAAAGGTTTTCAAATATTCTTGAGCTTATACAATCCTATGACATTTTTAGTACCCGGGAGGTTCCATGCGCTTGTCTTTAACCCCATTAGGGGTGTTGTTGGGGGCTATTTTTAGTACCACAGTGCTTGCACAGGAAGGCGACACAACAACAATAACTGATTACGAAGTGATCAGTGCACCAGCATTGTCATCAGACAGAATTAAAAGCGAAGTACTTATTGAGGTGACAACTGTCGGACCGCGTCTAGTCGCGGTTGGCGCGCATGGCAACATTCTATGGAAAGAGGGCGACGACTGGCAACAAGCCGATGTTGATACCAGTGTACTGTTAACCAGTGTTGCGTTCGCCAATGACCAAATTGGTTGGGGAACAGGCCATCATGGCGTCATTATTAAAACTGAAGATGGCGGTAATAGCTGGAAACGGCAGTTCGATGGTTTCGAGCTTATGAAGCTTGAAAAGAGTTACTATGAAAAGCGTATTGCTAAATTAAACGAGCAAATTGAATCGAGCGATGACGAAGAGGTTGTTGGCGAACTCGAATGGCAAGTTGAAGAGGCGCAATTTCAAATTAGTAACATTGAGGTTGCCGAAGAAGAAGGTCCAAGCAAACCATTTTTAGACCTTTACGCTAAAAACGCACGTGAAGCCTTAGCAATTGGAGCCTATGGAACTTTTCTGAAAACTGAAGATGGTGGTGAGAGTTGGCAAGTGATTTCTCATCGACTGGAAAACCCTAATGGCTATCACTTAAATGCTATTTTCGGAAAAGGCGATGATCTTTATATTATGGGCGAGTCCGGTTTGGCATTTGCCAGTAATGACGGTGGAGCGAGCTGGGAAACATTGAATTCGCCTTACCATGGTTCGCTGTTCGGTGGTCATGTTGATACCGAGGGCAGGCTATGGGTTTATGGGCTGCGAGGAAACGCGTTTGTTTCTGAAGATAAAGGCCGGAGCTTCACTACCATAGACACAGGCACCAGAGTTAACTTGTCGGCTGGTACAACGACTGAGTCCGGAACACAACTTATTGTTGGACATTCAGGGACTATCCTGGAGGTCGATGAACAGCTGAATGTAACGAACAGAACTCATCCTACTGGTTCAGTCATGACTGATATTATCGAAGTGAGTGACGGCGAGTGGATCATGACCGGGCGCAGCGGTTTGCTGCACTGGCCCGCCAAAACAACCGAAGAAGAAGCTTTAGCAACGCAACAAGGAGCGCAGTAAATGGATAATCCGAGTGCGAATAAGTCGGCAGGACTGCTGGAGAAACTATTATTCACGGTACGGGCTCCCTGGCTAATTGTATTTCTGTTACTGACATTGTTTTTGGGCTACCACGCTTCGCAGGTGCGTCCTGACGCCAGCCTGACAAAAATGATTCCGACCAACCATCCTTTTATTCAAAACTACTTTGACTATCAGGGTGATCTGGCCAGTTTAGGCAACGTGGTTCGGGTTGCTGTTGAGCATAAAGACGGAGATATTTTTGATCAGGAGTTTCAGCAAAAGCTGCAGGAAATTACCGACGAGATATTTTTCATCCCCGGCGTAAACCGTTCAGGACTAAGAAGCTTATGGACGCCAAATGTTCGCTGGATGGAAGTTACTGAAGAAGGTTTTGTCGGAGGCCCGGTCATTCCCGATGGTTACGATGGCAGCGAAGAGTCACTAGAGCAGTTAAGAACGAATGTTTTGCGCTCGGGTGAAGTGGGCAACCTGGTTGCCAACAACTTTGAATCCACTATTGTTTATGTGCCACTTGATGAGGTTAATCCAGATACCGGTGAAAAGCTGGACTATCAGCAGTTTTCGGAAAAGCTGGAAACCCTGGTTCGTGACAAATACCAAAGCGACAGCATTGAAATTCATATTACCGGCTTTGCTAAGCTAATTGGCGACTTGATCGAAGGTGCTGAGCAGGTTGGCTTGTTCTTCCTGTTGGCAATTGCTATCACGCTCATCATGCTTTATTTCTACAGCCGCTGCTGGCGTAGTACCTTTATGGTGCTGAGTTGCTCCATAATTGCTGTAATATGGCAGTTAGGAATCATTAAACTCATAGGAAGCGGCATTAATCCGTATTCTATGCTGGTTCCGTTCCTGGTTTTTGCCATTGGGGTTTCCCATGGTGTGCAAATTATTAATGCCATTGGTATTAACCGGGTAGCCGGACTTGATAAAGTTGCTGCTGCGCGGGCAGCGTTCCGCGGTTTGTACATAGCGGGGCTAACGGCTTTAGCCAGTGATGCTATTGGCTTTACCACTTTAATGGTTATTGATATTGAAGTGATTAAGGAATTGGCTATTGCTGCAAGTATTGGTGTAGCTGTTGTTGTGTTAACCAACCTTGGTTTGCTGCCTATCCTGATGTCTTATCTGGGCACATCCGATAACGGCGTGGCTTATCAGAAGAAGATTGAAGGCGAACGTCATCCATTATTTGAGTTCTTTGCTAAGTTTACTCAACCTAAGTGGGCTTATTCAGCAATAGGTGTTGCACTTGTTATGCTTGCCTGGGGTCTGGTTAACAGTCAAAATATGGCTATCGGCGACCTGGACAAAGGGGCGCCAGAGCTTCGTCCTGACAGTCGTTATAATCAGGATAATGCCTTTATCGTTGATAACTACAGTTCCAGTACTGACATCTTTGTTGTTATGGCGGCATCGGCTCCAGAGCAGTGTATTGCCTATGACAACCTCGAGTTGATGGAACGTTTTAGCTGGCATATGGAAAACACCAGCGGCGTTCAGGATGTTAAGTCTGTGGTTTACGTTTCTAAAATGGGTATGTTCGGTATTAACGAAGGTAACCTGAAGTGGTTCAGCTTAAACCGGAACCAATACGTGATTAATGCGTCGTTAAGTCGCATTCCCGACGGGCTTATTAATAACGACTGCTCAATGGCTCCGGTGATTATCTACCTGGATGATCACAAAGCCGAAACGCTTGAAAACGTTGTTGCATCGGTTAATAACTTTAACCAGAACTATCAGCAGGAGGGTTTAGAGCTGCTAATGGCGGCTGGTAACTCCGGGATAGAAGCTGCAACAAACTCGGTTATAGAAGCGGCTCAGAATAAAATGCTGCTGTGGGTATACGGCGTTGTGGTTTTGTTGTGCTTTATTACTTTCCGCAGTATTCGTACGGTTGCCTGTATTGTTCTGCCTCTGGCTTTCACTACGGTAATGAGTCAGGGTCTGATGGCGGTATTAGGCATTGGTATTAAAGTTGCGACCTTACCGGTTATTGCCTTAGGGGTTGGTATTGGTGTCGATTACGGCATTTATATCTACAGTAAGGTGAAAGAAGGTCTGGAGCAGGGCATGTCGCTGCAGGATACCTATAAGCACTCGCTGGACAACACTGGCAAAGCGGTAGGCTTTACTGGCCTCACGCTGGCCATTGGTGTTGCAACCTGGATATTCTCACCCATTAAGTTCCAGGCGGACATGGGCATACTGTTAACCTTTATGTTCCTGTGGAATATGCTGGGTGCGCTTATTCTTATTCCTGCACTGGCTCGTTTATTCCGAGTGGGGAATAAAAACAGCTGAGCTAGTCACTGACAAACTCACGAGCGGTTTTATCAGGCGTCGGCTTTTATTAAGTCGGCGCCTTTTTCTGCTATAGCGATGGTGGGGGCGTTCGTATTACCACTTATAACGCGGGGCATAATGGATGCATCCACGACCCGAAGCCGTTCAACACCTTTTACTTTTAACTCTGGGCTAACGACAGCGTCGCTGTCATTTTCAGGCCCCATTTTACAGGTTCCTGTCGGGTGGTAGATAAGTCCGCATTTTGACTTAATTTGCTTTAAAAGTTGGTCGTCACTAAGTTCTGGGCTGGGGAATATAAACCCACCATGATGCTTTGATAAAGCGGGCTGCTTTAGTATTTCAAAGGCTTTTTCTATACCGTTAACTAAGGCTTTCTTGTCGCTTTCTTCTTTTAAAAAACCATAAGTAATGAGCGGTTTGCCGAGAGGATTTTCAGGGTTCAGCCGAACTTCCCCGCGGGACTCCGGCCTTAATAAACAGACATGACAGGTAAAACCTTGTTTTAAGGTTGGTGTCCAGTCATAGCCGCTGTCGTTAAACATTACCGGCAGCAAGTGAACTTGAATGTCCGGCTCCTGCACTTTGCCGGACGAGCAGTAAAACGCACCGACTTCAGCCAGAGAATGGGCTAACTGACCTTTCTTTGTGAATAGGTAGCTCACAAAAGGAACTGATAGCTTCACTAAACCCCAGGGCGTAAGAGTCAGTCCGTCTTTGGCGTTGTTCTTACAATGAATACTGATATCAACGTGCTCCTGGAGGTTTTTGCCGACAGCAGAGTTTTCATGAACTAACTCAATTCCGGACTTAGTTAATTGCTCGGCGGAGCCAATACCCGAACGTAATAGAATTTGAGGAGAGTTAAATGCCCCAGCACAAAGGATGACCTCTTTCTCTGCATTCGCTATATATCGGTTTCTGCCTTGCTGGTAGCAAACGCCTGTGACCTGTTTACCTGAAAACAGCACGCGCTCTGTTAAACAACCAGATAACACCGTTAAGTTTGTGCGAGTTAGAACCGGTTTTAGGTAAGCGTGGTATGCACTGCATCGTTTCCCGTCTTTAATCGTAAACTGGTATGCACCGTGCCCCTCAAGTTGAGAGCCATTAAAGTCCGGGTTAGCTGTTAAACCGTATTGATCACAGGCCTCTAAGAATTGTCTTGATACACTATAGTACGGGGCTACATCGGATACCGACAATGGTCCGTTGTCACCATGGTACTTTGAGTGTCCGCGGCTGTTATTTTCACTCTTTATAAAATAGGGAAGCAGGTCTCTATAGCTCCAGCCGTGATTCCCCAGTTCAGCCCAGGCGTTATAGTCACTTGCCAGGCCGCGGGTGTATATCATGGCATTGATACCGCTACTTCCACCCAGCATCTTTCCTCTTGGGGTATAGCAGCCTTTTTCGTTATCGAGTTGAGGCTCTTTTTGACTGCGGTACAGCCAGTTGAATTTTCGGCTGTGCATAAAGCGCGCAAAGCCGGAGGGCATATCTGAGAACAGACCGCCATGAGAGGTTCCGGCTTCTAATAGCAAAACGCTGTACCTGCCACATTCAGTTAATCTGTTCGCTAAAGTACAGCCGGCAGAGCCGGCACCGACTATAATGTAGTCAAAGGACTCGGTGTTATTACAGGGAAGCGGCGTAGTCATACAGAGACTTTAATAAACGTAGTTTATGCGTGTCTTCCTGGTGTTGGCTCGCTAAGTCCTCAAGTTTGAGCGCAAACTCCTCAGCAGACAACATACCTTCTGGTGGCTCTACTAAGCGTTGCTGGCAAAATTGACGCCACTGGTTCAGCTCTTTGTCCGTGAGCGTTGAAGGGTAGTTTCTTGCCCGGTAGCGCAGTAACAACTGCGGCATGCGCTTGTCCTGAAAGTCCAGCTCCAGCCCAGCCAGTTGCTGAGGTTCAGATGAGCGAATAATCTCCATATGCTTTTTATCCTGGGGGGAGAAGAAGCCATCGTATATCTGGTGATCAACGTCTGTTCTGGGCGCGAACTCTTTTGTTTGTTCGAACACCTGCATGAGTTTGTCGCGGAAGTCGCTGTTGTCCTGCAGCCATTTGGCGTTTGCTTCAATAGCTGCTGTATCTAACGTTGCGTTACTTGCTGCCTCAGAAGAAATGGTTTTAATGGGCGCTAAGAAAGGACAGCGACCCAAATGAATATTTTGTAATCCACTCTTCTTAAGTCCTTGCTCATCGAGTTCTTTGCGGCTGGTGTAAGTTAAAGCGGTTAATTCCTCGACTGATTTCTCAGCAAAATCCATAGGGGGAACGCGCAAGTCCCAGGCTATGACGTTATTGTTCTGTTTAGGGTGAAAGCCCAGCGGCAGTATGGCCGACAAATAGCGGTTTGCTGTACCGTAAAACCCACTAACATGGGCTAAAGGTTCAGGTGCCTGCCAGTTAAACAGGTTCAGTAATTTTTGTTTACGGCGAATACTGTAGGCCCACTGCCAGAGTTTAGGTTGCTTTTCACTAATAAGCTTCGCCAGGCCGATGGTTGCATAAACGTCCGACATAGCATCGTGCGCCTGACCATGTTCAATGTTATTAGCAACACTTAAGTGCTCGAGTTTTAAACTGGGCTGTCCGTCTGCATTTTCCGGCCAGTTAATACCGTCCGGACGCAGCGCAAAACAGGCGCGCACCACATCTATTAAGTCCCAGCGTGAATTGCCATTTTGCCAGCTGTACTCGTAGGGGTCATAAAAATTACGATAGAACAATAAACGGGTGACTTCGTCGTCAAAGCGAATATTGTTGTAACCAATAATGGTGGTATTGGGCTGCTGAAACTCTTTTGCTATGGCTTTGCTGAATTCGGCTTCACCGACACCTTGTTTCAGTGCAAGCTGTGGCGTAATACCGGTAATTAAGGTGGCTTCCGGGTTAGGCAGAAAGTCTGGCGTCGGCTGAGCGTAAAGCGTTAACGGCCGACCGATAACGTTAAAATTGGCATCTGTGCGCAAGCCGGCAAACTGTGCAGGGCGATCGACTAATGGGTTAGCCCCCCATGTCTCGTAATCGTGCCAGTAAAAAGTTTCTTGTTCGTTTTGTGCCATAAGCCTAACTGCTCAGCGGAAAAAGAAAACTATAGCACGAGGACAAGGAGAAATTCAGCCACTCACTGCCTTTCAATTTTGTTCACTTGAACATCGTAGGCTTTATTCAGTTTCTGCTCGAGAGTGCGTTCATCTTCATGACGAAAAGCGAGTTCGGCGTGGGGTAATATACGTTCAGCTAACCGTCGTGCAATAGCGTCTCTGAACTCCTGGTCGTCACCTAATGAGTTGCCGTCAACTTCCAGTGTTATTTGCTGTTTATCGCCTAAGTGTGTGTATTCAACGTGATAAGTCGGCATCTGAAAATCTCCTCGTTGTCAGTTCGGTAGTTTCCTGCGACTATGCTATTACTAACAGTCTAGCCTATAACAATAAAACCGAGGTCGAGATGAAAAAACTCTATTTATCTGCATTACTTACCGCTGCTGCGTTTGGATCGTTGTTACCGGCGCACGCTGATGATCACGATGTTGAATATGCCATGGCCATTCACGGCGGAGCCGGAACAATTACCCGGGCCAATTTAACCGCTGAACAGGAACAAGCCTACAAAGATAAACTGACAGAAGCGTTAGAAGCCGGCCGAAAGGTATTGAAAGAAGGTGGTGACAGTACCACAGCCGTTATTGCCGCTATTCAGGTAATGGAAGCCTCACCACTTTTTAACTCTGGCAAAGGCGCCGTTTATACCTGGGACGAAGAACATGAGCTTGACGCTTCACTGATGGAAGGTCTGAACGGAAATGCTGGGGCAGTTGCGGGTGTGAAGACGGTAAAAAGTCCAATAGAATTAGCCCGCGAAGTAATGGAAGAGTCTGTACATGTGATGCTAAGTGGTGAAGGCGCAGAGCAGTTTTCTCGTCAGCAGGGACTGGAACAGGTAGAGAACAGTTACTTTAATACCGAGCACCGTTATCAGCAGTTACAGAAAGCCAAAGAAACCATTAGGAAAAGTGAACAGCCAGAGCAACAGGCCTGGGAATACCTGGATATTGATTACAAATACGGAACGGTTGGGGCTGTTGCGGTTGATAAAGACGGGCTCTTGAGTGCCGGTACGTCAACCGGAGGCATGACGGCTAAACGTTATGGTAGAATAGGGGATTCCCCGATTATTGGTGCTGGTACATGGGCTGATAATGACAGCTGTGCTGTCTCGGCTACCGGACACGGCGAGTATTTTATTCGCTTCCACGTGGCTGCCGATATTTGCTCTCGAGTTAAATATAAAGGGCTTTCGGTAAGTGACGCGGGCGATGAAGTTATTCACGGTGTGTTGCAGGATGCCGGCGGTACCGGTGGTGTCATAATTATTGATGCTCAGGGTAATATTGCGATGCCATTTAATACCGAAGGCATGTACCGGGGTTATTTTAAAGGTGAGGATAAAGCGGAAGTCGCTATTTATAACGAGGATGAATAAGTTCGGAGTCTATGAGTCGTCAAAAATCGCACAGTAACCCTTTTGTTGAGAAGTTTCAGACACAATTAGAGCAATGTACAACACGTCAGGCCGCGCTATTGCGCGGCCGTTTGCGTGGTCTGAGCAAAATTAAAAACGAGCAACGACAGCAACAGGTGCTGGAGCGGATAGCTGCCGACATTGAAACTGCCGAGCTGGAGTATCTGGAGCGGCAACAACAAAAGTTTCATATTAGTTACCCAGACGAATTACCGGTTGCTCAGCAGCGTAATGACATTAAGTCGGCCATTGAACAGAATCAGGTGGTGGTTATTGCCGGCGAAACCGGGTCGGGTAAAACCACCCAGTTACCGAAAATGTTGCTGGAACTGGGCTATGGCCGTAAAGGGACTATAGGTCACACGCAACCCCGGCGCTTAGCCGCACGCAGTGTAGCCGCCCGTATTGGTGAAGAACTGCAGGACCACAATAAAACTCAGGTTGGCTACAAAATACGGTTTCAGGATGAAACGGCACCAACCACGGCAATTAAGCTGATGACCGATGGCATGTTGTTGTCTGAATTGCAGCAAGATCCTCTGCTACTACAATACGATGCCATTATTATCGATGAGGCTCATGAACGGAGCCTTAATATCGACTTTTTGTTAGGTGTTCTGCATACGTTATTGCCTAAGCGACGCGATCTTAAACTGGTTATTACCTCAGCAACCATTGAAACTGAGCGTTTTTCAAAGCACTTTCATGATGCGCCTGTGTTGACGGTAACCGGGCGAACTTACCCCGTGGAGGTTCGGTATCGACCGCCAAGAGAAGACGGGAAAGCAGCTGATGCAGACGTACTTCAGGGCGTTTGTGACGCGGTTGAAGAGCTGCAGCGCGAAAGTGAAGGTGACATTCTTATTTTTGCCAGTGGCGAACGGGAAATACGCGACTATGCGGAAGCTATTGGCGATTTGAAGTTGCGAAGTACAGAGGTTCTTCCTCTGTATGCGCGTTTGTCATCGCATGAGCAGAATCGGGTGTTTCAGGCGCACAGTCAACGCCGAGTGGTTATCGCCACAAACGTAGCAGAAACCTCATTAACGGTTCCGGGTATACGCTTTGTTATTGATCCGGGCACCGTGCGCATGAGCCGTTACAGTTACCGCACTAAAGTACAGCGTTTACCTATTGAACCTATTTCTCAAGCCAGTGCTAACCAGCGTAAAGGGCGTTGTGGGCGTATTGGCCCGGGTATTTGCATTCGCCTCTATAGCGAAGATGACTTTTTGCAGCGCCCGGAGTACACCGACCCCGAGATCCTTCGTACTAACTTAGCAGCCGTTATCTTGCAAATGTCGGCGTTACGGTTAGGTGATATTCGCCAGTTTCCTTTTGTACAGAAGCCGGATGAACGCTTTGTTAAAGATGGTCTGAACCTGCTGGAGGAGCTGCACGCAATTGAGCCTGGGCGCAAAGCTGAGCGTCCACAGTTAACTGATACGGGCCGACAATTGTCACGACTGCCTCTGGACCCAAGATTAGCCAGAATGGTGCTGGCGGGGCAGCAATATGGCTGTGTGAGAGAAATGCTCGTAATTACCGCCGCGCTGAGTATTCAGGACCCGCGTGAGCGTCCCCACGACGCACAGCAAAAAGCGGATGAATGGCACCAGCGCTTTCGTGATAAAAGCTCCGACTTTATGGCCTTTTTAAACTTATGGAATTATATAAAAGAACAGCAAAAAGCGCTGTCAGGTAACCAATTCCGTAAACAGATGGGCCGTGAATTTATTCATTTTATGCGGCTGCGCGAGTGGCAGGACATTTATACACAAAGCCGGCAAACGGTTCGGGAGATGGGTTTATCCATTAACGATGAAGCCGCTACCTATGAGCAAGTGCATCGGGCTTTAATTGCTGGCTTATTGTCGCAGGTAGGCTTTAAAGAAGATCGACATGAATATCAGGGAACCCGACAAAGCCGGTTTCATATTTTCCCTGGTTCAGGGTTATTTGGTAAGCCACCAAAATGGGTTGTTACTGCAGAGCTGGCGGAAACGTCTAAATTGTACGCACGAATTAACGCCGATATTGATCCTTTATGGGTTGAGGAAGCGGCTTCTCATTTAGTCAAAAAACAGTACCTGGAACCTCATTTTGAAAAGAAAAAAGGCAGTGTTATTGCTGATGAGCAAGTAACTTTGCTGGGTCTTATCCTGGTGCCCAGACGACGCGTTCAATATGGGCCGGTTGAACCGGTTAAAGCTCGGGAGATTTTTATCCGGGAAGCTTTAGTTAACTCCCAGCTAACGCGCAAGTTGCCTTTTATTCAACATAACTTGAAATTAATTAGCGATATTCAAGCTCTGGAAGCGAAGTCTCGGCGTCGGGATATTCTGGTGGATGAAGAGGTTTTATTTGAGGCTTACGACCGTGCCATACCCGAAGGGATTTATAACGAAAAGCTATTGGCCGGCTGGTGGCACAAAGCAGCTAAGAAAGAGCCCAAATTACTGTTCTTTGAACGAGATGATTTAATTGCCGGCGAAACCGAGCACATTACTGAAAACGAATATCCGGAGTTTTGGCGACAAGGCAACTTACGCTTACCCTTGAGTTACCATTTTGAACCCAATGCGGAAGACGACGGTGTCAGTGTGAATATCCAGCTGGGTATTCTGAATCAGGTGAAGCTTGAGGGCTTTGACTGGCACATTCCGGCATTACGGGAAGAGCGTATTGCCCACTTAATTAAATCGTTGCCAAAAGCCCTGCGCCGAAATTTTGTGCCGGCACCAAACTTTGCTGGCGCGATAATGGCTGATGTTGAGCCTATGCAAGGGCGTTTAACCGACGCTATGGCGACTAAGCTGCGTCGCATGACCGGTGTGACGGTCCCGGAAGAAAACTGGGATGAGTCCTCTCTACCGGCTCACCTACGTATGAATTTTAAAATTTTTGATGGAAAGAAACTGGTTAGCCAGGGACGTGACCTGCAAAGTCTTCAACAACAGTTATCCGGTAAGGTGCAGCAGCGTTTAGAAAAAACCGCCGGTGATGATATTAGCCGTGAACAGGTTGATAGCTGGGATTTTGATGACTTACCGGAGGTGATTACCGAGCGCCAGCAAGGTTTTGAGCTCAAGGCTTACCCCGGTCTGATAAACAAAGGTAAAGGTCAGGTTGCACTGCAGCTATTCGATAACCCGGAGCAAGCAAAACAGCATCATAAAACCGGCGTGCGGGAGTTGCTGCTGCAACAGATACCATCGCCTGTTAAGCACTTGCAGAAGTCTTTATCGAACAAAGCTAAATTAGCCATGTATTTTAACCCCTGGGGCAAGGTAGACGCATTAATCGCGGATTGTATCGCCGCAGCGGTAGATGGCCTTATCCAGGAGCAGATAGAACAGGGCAATAAGCTAAGAGATAAACAAAGTTTTGGGCAACTCAAAGACGTTGTACGCGCAAACTTGAATGAGCGCGTTGAAAAAATCGCATTGGAAGTCGAGCAATGCCTGCTGTTGTCACAACAAGTTCGAAAAGCACTGAAAGGAAAAATTCCGCTGGATCAAATCCAGTCCCGGGGCGATATTCAGGACCAGTTAGATAACCTGGTGTTTGCGGGGTTTGTTTCCGCTTATGGCAGTCAACGGCTTAGCGACATAGTGCGTTATCTCAAAGCTATTCAACGACGTCTGGAGAAGCTGCCGGTTGATCCTAATAAGGATCGCTTAATGACACTGACTTTAGCTAACCTTGAAGAACAGTATAAAGCGGTGGTGAAAGCTTACGAAAATAAAGGTTCGGTAGTTCCCGATGATGTTGCCGAGATCCGCTGGATGATTGAAGAGTTAAGAGTCTCGTTCTTTGCGCAAACCCTGGGAACCAAGTATCCGGTGTCTGAAAAGCGGGTTAAACAAGCAATAGAGGCGGCTAAATAGCCGCCTCTAGACATGAATTCGTAAGCGTAAATTAGGCGGTGTAAAGCCCTAAGTTTTCTTTTGCGTAAGCTTCAAACTCAGTGAAGCCGCCAACGTGTTGTTCGTCGACAAAAATTTGAGGAACAGTCTGGACAGGTTTACCGACTGTTTTTTCAAGGTCAGCCTTGCTGATACCTTCAGCGTGAATATCGACATAGCGATAATCAAAGTCATCCATATCGGCTTTTAATTTGTCCGCAACTTCTACGGCACGAACACAAAAAGGACAACCAGGACGTCCAAAAATTACTGTAAACATGAAATACCTCTCTCGCAAAAATAGATTGCGGCCATTATCCAGATTTTAGTGCTGGTTAACAATTCTTCTGTACGATGGGCACAATCGATTTAATGAATAAGGCTAGTGCTCAATATCTAAATCTGATTCAGGAACGCAACAACAGGGCAGAATATCGCCTTTTCTGACATAGGCGAGCGGCTCGGTTGTGTAGCGAACCTTACCAGACTTTAACGTACTTCTGCAGGCACCACAGAAACCACTACGACAATGGTAATGCATTTCTAACTGATGCTTCTCTAAGGCTTCGAGTAAAGTGCCTTCAGTCGCATCAACGGCAAGCTCGGGCCCGCCGTTGACTTTGACTTTAAAGGTGTTGGCCATAGCTTAGAGATCAAAGTCCCCAAGGTCGGAGGCATTAACCTCACTGTCTATTTGACCAACAAGGTAAGAGGTAATTTCAGACTCTTGTGGTGCTACCTGAACGTTGTCCGATACCAGATACTTGTTCATCCAGGGCAGTGGGTTAGAACGCTGATTTTCAAATGGAGCATCAAAGCCTATGGCCTGCATACGCAAGTTGGCAATGTACTCGACATATTGGCACAGCATGCTTTCGTTCAGACCTATCATTGAACCGTCTTTAAACAAGTAGTGCGCCCACTGTTTTTCCTGTTTAACAGCTGTCATGAAAATCTCGTAGGCATCATCGCGAAGCTCTTCGGCAATTTCTTTCATTTCCGGGTCGTCTTCGCCGTACTGCCACAAATTAAGAATGTGCTGTGTTGATGTAAGGTGAACGTTTTCATCGCGAGCAATCAGTTTGATGATTTTTGCGTTACCTTCCATTAATTCACGTTCTGCAAAAGCAAAGGTGCAGGCAAAGCTAACGTAAAAACGAATAGCTTCCAGAGCGTTAACCGAGTTAATGCACAAAAACAGCTTTTTCTTTATTTCGCGCTGAGTGACCGTATAGGTCTTACCGTCAACGACAATATCGCCTTCGCCGTGGGTTTGTAGCAGCTGAGTGTAAAAAATAAGATCGTCGTAGTACTTTGAAATGTCATTAGCGCGAATTTTAATTTGCTCGTTAATGACAATATCTTCAAAGACTTCGCTGGGGTCACTAAACAAGTTACGCAGTATGTGCGTGTATGACCGCGAGTGAATGGTCTCAAAGAATGACCAGGTTTCGATCCAGGTTTCTAACTCAGGAAGGGATACGATAGGTAGTAGCGCGATATTCGGCGAACGACCCTGAATCGAATCCAGAAGTGTCTGATACTTCAAGTTAGAAATAAACACATGCTTTTCGCTGGCAGTCAGTTTATTAAAGTCGATACGGTCACGGCTGACATCGATTTCTTCAGGGCGCCAGAAAAAGCTGATTTGTTTTTCGATAAGCTTTTCGAAAATACTGTGTTTTTGTTGATCATAGCGAGCAACGTTAACGGAGTTGCCTAAAAACATAGGCTCCGTTAACGGGTTATTCTGCTCTTGGTTAAACGTTGAGTACGACATTCGCTAAAATCCTTATTATTAAATTTTACAAGCACCACCGGCACAATCGTCATCTTCTTCGATGATAACTTCTGCGCTCTGGGCCTGAGGCTTGTCGGCACGTTGACGTGCAGCAATGTCGGACTGGTTGTCAGCAGCACCATCACGAGTGTTGTGATAGTAGAGCGTTTTAACTCCCAGTTTATAAGCGGTTAACAAGTCTTGCAGAAGCTGTTTCATCGGTACTTTACCCGCATCAAACTTGTTCGGGTCGTAATTGGTATTTGCAGAAATTGTCTGGTCCACAAATTTTTGCATGATACCAACCAGCTCAAGATACCCTTTGTTATTCGGTATTTGCCATAACAACTCGTATTTGTCTTTCAAGTTTTCGTAGTCAGGGACAACCTGTTTAGTTACCCCGTCTTTTGACGACTTAATGCTGACAAAACCACGAGGAGGCTCGATACCGTTAGTTGCATTAGAAATCTGCGACGATGTTTCTGACGGCATTAGAGCGGATAATGTTGAATTACGCATACCGTGTTGTTTAATGTCAGCACGGAGCTTATCCCAGTCTAAATGCAGTGGTTCGTTGCACACTTTGTCCAGATCTTTCTTATAGGTATCGGTTGGCATAATGCCCTGAGAGTAGGTGGTCTCATTAAATTTAGGGCAGGCGCCTTTTTCTTTAGCCAGATTCATTGAAGCTTGCATCAGGTAATACTGTATAGCTTCAAAGGTCTGGTGAACCAGGCCGTTTGCAGAGCCGTCTGAATATTTAACACCGTGCTTGGCTAAGTAATAAGCAAAGTTAATAACACCAATACCCAGAGTACGGCGGTTCATGGTGGCGTTGTAAGCTGCCGGAACAGGGTACTCCTGATAATCCAGCAGGCTGTCCAGTGCGCGAACGGCCAAGTCTGCTAAGTTTTCAAATTCACTCAGGCTTTCAATTTTACCTAAGTTAAAGGCTGACAGAGTACAAAGCGCTATTTCACCTTCTTCGTCATTTACGTGACTTAATGGCTTAGTTGGCAATGCAATTTCAAGACACAAGTTACTTTGACGGATAGGCGCAACTTTAGAGTCAAATGGGCTGTGCGTGTTGCAATGGTCTACGTTTTGCACATAGATACGGCCGGTGCTGGCACGCTCTTGCATAAACAGACCAAACAACTCAATGGCCTTAATACGCTTTTTACGGATGCTTTCATCCTGTTCGTACTGCTGGTATAAACGCTCAAACTCGTCCTGATCTTCGAAGAAGGCGTCGTAAAGCCCCGGAACGTCAGATGGGCTGAACAAGGTAATGTAATCGTCTTTAATCAGGCGCTGATACATGGTGCGGTTAAACTGAACACCATAATCCAGATGACGAACCCGGTTTTCTTCAACACCACGGTTATTTTTCAGTACTAATAAGCTTTCAACTTCCAGATGCCAAAGTGGGTAGAACAAGGTAGCCGCGCCACCACGAACACCACCTTGCGAGCAGCTTTTAACGGCTGTCTGGAAGTACTTATAGAATGGGATACAGCCCGTGTGGAAAGCTTCACCATTACGGATAGGGCTGCCTAATGCGCGAATACGCCCCGCGTTAATACCAATACCGGCGCGCTGAGATACGTATTTTACGATAGCACTGGCGGTGGCATTAATAGAATCGAGACTATCGCCAGCTTCAATTAAAACACAGGAGCTGAATTGACGTGTCGGCGTACGTACACCTGACATAATCGGTGTCGGTAGAGAAATTTTAAATTCAGAAGCTGCATCGTAGAAACGTTTAACGTAATCCATACGAGTGCTTTTCGGGTAATCCGAAAACAGACAAGCGGCGACTAATATGTATAAGAACTGCGCGCTTTCATAGATGTCACCCGTTACCCGGTTTTGAACCAGATACTTGTTTTCCAGCTGTTTAACCGCAGCATAAGAGAAGTTCATGTCACGCCAGTGATCAAGGAACTCGTCCATTTGATCAAACTCTTCTTCGCTGTAGTCATCCATCAGGTGTTCATCGTAGCGATGCTCGGCCACCATTTTTTTCACATGGTCATAAAGACGCGGCGGTTCAAACTTACCGTAAGCTCGTTTACGCAAGTGGAAGATAGCCAGTCGCGCTGCCATGTACTGATAGTCGGGCGCATCTTCCGAAATGAGATCGGCAGCTGCCTTAATGATAGTTTCATGAATGTCTTCAGTTTTAATGCCATCGTAAAACTGAATGTGAGATTTAATTTCAACCTGAGAGGCTGAGACATTATTCAGTCCTTCGGCCGCCCACATGATCACTCGGTGAATTTTATCGAGGTTTAGCGGTTCGCGTTCGCCGCTGCGTTTCGTAACATAAAGTTGCTCGTTCATTTTGCGCCGACTCTTAGCTTTTTGTTATAGGTTTGTAGCCACAAGATATAGTGTTTATTAGTTGTACAGAGCGATATTTACACAATATCTAGTGTGTCTGGGATGAACTGTATGCTAGGTCTAACTGGCAATACGATCAAGTGAATTTAACGGTAAAAACGGAATAATTTTGAATTCAGAATCTTGATTTTTTGCCAGCCTTTAACTGGCCTGAGTTTGCGCTGAAAAGTTTTCTATATAATTTTTTTGTCTTTTAAAAGAAGTTAATAGATCAAGAGTTGTTGATAGCCAGTAACTCCAGCAATGCCAGCGGAGATTCAATATGATAATCGGCCTGCCAGCGCTGGGGTTGGTCTTCGTTACTGATATAACCGTACTCGGCAAGCACAGTGACCATTCCGGCGTTACGGCCGGCTTCAATATCGCGTTCGGCATCACCCACGTAAAGGCAGTCTGTTGGTTCAACACCCAGTTTCTCAGCCGCATAGAATAAAGGTTCAGGCGATGGTTTTGCGACACTGAGAGTATCGCCGCTCACCACAACTTCAATAGCTTCAAATTCGGGGAAGTGCGGTAATAACAGGTGTGTCAGGCGTTCAGGCTTGTTGGTCACTATCGCGACTTTAATGGACTCACGCTGTAATACCGCCAGTAGCTCCAGGACACCCGGGTAAGGTTGGGTATGAGTCGCGATATTATTCTTATAGGCACTCAGGAAGGCGTGTCTCAGCTCTGTTTCCATGTGTGTGTAATTGTCATCAAAGGCCAATTTTAGTAAGCCTCTGGAACCATGGGACGCAACTGGTGTGAACACCTCAGCATTGACAGCAGGGCGCTCGTATTGCTCGCAAACAGCATTTAATGCGGCGCCTAAATCGGGTGCGGTATCAAGTAAGGTGCCATCTAAATCAAACAGGACAGCTTTTACCGGAGAACTTTTATCTGAGGAACTCATGAATTACTCCGGCTTTTTCAAAGCGACAATGTAATTTACATCAACATCTTTGTCTGAAAGTACAAAGCCTTTTAAAGGATGAAAAATTAAGCCATTAATAGCGATATCTTCTAAAGCGGCTTTGTCAGTCATACTTAAAAGTTCTGACGGGCGAATAAAACGTTGATGCTGATGAGTTCCTTTCGGTACCCAGCCTAAAATATGCTCGGCAGCGACAATACCCAATAACCAGGATTTCACATTACGATTCAAAGTGGAGAAAAAGACTAATCCCCCGGGCTTAACCGCTTTGGCGCAGGCTTGTACTATGGCGGCCGGGTCAGGCACGTGTTCGAGCATTTCCAGACAGGTCACTACGTCGTAGCTGTCGGTGTTTTGTTCGGCCAGCGTTTCAACGGCAATGCATTGATAGTCAATTTGGCGGCCACTTTCTAATGCGTGCAAACGTGCCACCTTTAATGACTGTTCGGCCAAATCAATACCGGTAACCTCAGCGCCTCGTTCCGCCATGGCTTCACTGAGTAATCCACCGCCACAACCGACATCCAGTACTTTCTTGCCGAAAAGCCCTTCGGTATGGTTTTCGATAAAGCCCAGCCGGACCGGGTTGATTTTATGCAAAGGTTTAAATTCGCCATCCGGGTCCCACCAGCGCGAGGCGAGTGCTGAAAATTTTGCGATCTCTTCCGGATCGACGTTTTTTTGTTCAGTTTTAGAGCGACTGGTGGTCATAGATTATGCGTCTTTAAGAGATGGATAACGCGGCTAGTCTACCTCAGGCAAAGAATAAGAAAAAGAGGGTGCGAGACGCGTTTGGGATGGGTACAATGATTGGATCAAAATAACAATGAATATGCGGATCTATATTTAGGGAATAAACTATGAGCGATCTAGCCAGAGAAGTGTCACCGGTAAATATTGAAGACGAACTGAAAAGTTCGTACCTCGATTATGCCATGAGCGTCATTGTTGGGCGTGCTTTACCTGATGTCCGTGACGGCCTGAAGCCAGTACACAGACGTGTCCTGTTCGCAATGAACGAATTGCGCAACGACTTTAATAAACCTTATAAAAAGTCAGCGCGTGTTGTCGGTGATGTGATTGGTAAATATCACCCTCACGGAGACAGCGCAGTTTATGACACGATTGTTCGTATGGCGCAGGACTTTTCATTGCGTTATATGTTGGTTGATGGTCAGGGGAACTTTGGTTCTGTTGACGGAGACTCAGCCGCTGCGATGCGTTATACCGAAATTCGCATGGCAAAAATTGCTCATCAGCTTTTAGCCGACCTGGACAAAGAGACCGTTAACTTTGTCGATAACTACGACGGTACAGAGCGTATTCCTGATGTATTGCCAACCCGCGTACCCAACCTGTTAGTTAACGGTTCCTCGGGTATTGCTGTTGGTATGGCAACTAATATTCCGCCTCATAACCTGACGGAAGTTATTGACGGCTCACTGGCGATGATTGATAACCCGGATATTGATGTTGAAGGGTTAATGGAATACATCCCGGGTCCGGACTTCCCAACAGCAGCGACAATTTCAGGTCGCAGCGGTATCGTTGAAGCTTATAAAACCGGTCGTGGTCGTATTCATTTGCGCGCTCAGGCGGAAGTGGAAGTCGACGAGAAAACGGGTAAAGAAACCATCATTGTTACGGAAATTCCGTATCAGGTGAATAAAGCCCGCTTAATTGAAAAAATAGCTGAACTGGTTAAAGAAAAGCGCGTTGAAGGTATTAGTGCTTTACGTGACGAGTCTGACAAAGACGGTATGCGTATCGTCATTGAAATTCGTCGTGGCGATGTTGGCGAAGTTGTTCTTAACCATTTGTATGCTAATACCCAGTTACAGGTTGTGTTTGGCATTAATATGGTTGCCCTGGATAAAGGTCAGCCGCGTCTGTTTAACCTGCGCGATATGCTGGATTGCTTCATTCGCCACCGTCGTGAAGTGGTTACCCGCCGCTCAGTCTACGAATTACGCAAAGCTCGTGAACGTGCTCATATCCTGGAAGGTCTGGCGATATCGCTGGCTAATATTGACGAAATTATTGAGCTTATCCGTCGTTCACCCACGCCAGCTGAAGCTAAAGCCGGGCTAATTGCCCGCGCATGGCAGCTGGGTGATGTTGCTTCAATGCTGGAAACCGCCGGTGTTGATGCCGCGCGTCCTGATCATCTGCCTGAAGAATACGGCATTCGGGGTGACAACTATCACCTGACTGAAGAACAGGCTCAGGCCATTTTGGATTTACGTCTGCATAAACTGACTGGTTTAGAGCACGAAAAAATTCTGGATGAATACAAAGGCCTGTTAGAACAAATTGCTGAACTGCTGCATATTCTGAACAGTTCAGAGCGCCTGATGGAAGTGATTCGTGAAGAGCTGGTTGAAATACGCAGTAACTTTGGTGATGAGCGTAAAACCGATATTACCGCCGCTGCACATGACATCAGCATGGAAGACTTAATCAACGAAGAAGATGTTGTTCTGACGCTTTCTCACGAAGGTTATGTGAAGTATCAGCCGTTGACTGAGTACGAAGCTCAGCGTCGTGGTGGTAAAGGCAAAGCCGCCACTAAGATGAAAGACGAAGACTTTATTGAAAGACTGTGGGTAGCGAACACGCATGACACCATTTTATGCTTCTCAACCCGTGGTCGTATTTACTGGATGAAAGTTTACCAGTTGCCGTTGGCAAGTCGTGCTTCTCGAGGCAAGCCTATCGTCAACTTGTTACCGCTTGAAGCCGACGAACGTATTACCGCTATTCTGCCAACACGGGATTACCCGGAAGATAAGTTCGTTGTTATGGCTACCCGTAAAGGGACCATTAAGAAAACGCCATTACCAGAGTACTCACGTCCTCGTAACGGCGGAATCATTGCACTGAACCTGGTTGATGACGATGAACTGATTGGTGTTGATATCACTGACGGTAGCGGCGAAATTATGCTGTTCTCTGACGCTGGCAAAGTGGTGCGCTTCGCGGAAGAGCAAGTGCGTTCAATGGGCCGCACAGCAACCGGTGTTCGTGGTATTCGTCTAGAGGAAGGACAGCGTGTTGTATCACTGATTGTTCCTCGTGAATACGAAGATGAAGAAGCGAATGTATTAACCGTGACTGAAAACGGTTACGGCAAACGTACACCGCTAAGTGAATACCCGGCTAAGAGCCGCGCTACCAAAGGTGTTGTCTCTATTAAGGTCAGCGAGCGTAATGGTTCCGTTGTCGGCGCCATGGAAGTTATTGATGGCAATGAGATCATGCTTATCAGTAATAAAGGTACTCTGGTCAGAACGCGTGTTAATGAGGTCTCAACCGTTGGTCGTAACACTCAGGGCGTACGCTTAATTCGTACAGCTGATGACGAAAAAGTGGTTGGCCTGCAGCGCATTGATGAAATTGATGAAGACGAAGTGTTAATTGACGGCGAGGTTGTTACTGAAGAAGGTGAAACCGCAGCTGAAGATAACACTGAAAATCACGAGGGTTCCGACGAGTCATGAGCCAGTTGTTTAACTTTTCTGCCGGACCGGCAATGTTGCCGGTCGAGGTGTTGAAGCAAGCTCAGGAAGAGTTATTGAACTGGAATGGGCAGGGTGTATCGGTGATGGAAATTTCCCACCGTGACCCTGCTTATGTCCATATGGCACGTGAAGCTGAGCAAGACCTGCGCGACTTGCTAAATGTGCCGGACGACTACGAAGTACTCTTTTTACAAGGCGGAGGGCGTGGTCAATTCTCTGCGGTTCCACAGAATATCGCGTCACCGGATGCCACCGTAGATTACCTGGATACAGGAATATGGTCTGGTTTTGCTATCCGTGAAGCCGAAAAGTTCGTTTCCAGAGTGAATATTGCAGGGCAAGTTCAGGAAGGCGCTAAAGGCAAGGAAATTCAGTCGCCAAAAGACTGGAAACTGTCTGAAAATGCTGCCTATTTTCATTACTGTCCTAATGAAACCGTCGATGGTATTGCACTGCATGAGATCCCTGACGTTAAAGCACCCATTGTGGCTGATATGTCGTCAAATATCCTTTCTGAACCTCTGAATGTCTCAAAGTTTGGTGTTATATACGCCGGCGCTCAGAAGAATATAGGCCCTTCAGGTTTTGCTATCGCTATCGTCAATAAAAAGCTTTTGGGTCAACCGCAGAAACAAGTGTCATCTATTATGGATTACCAACTCCAGGCGAAAGACGGGTCTATGTACAACACGCCCAATACCTTTGCCTGGTATCTGGCAGGGTTGGTTTTCAAGTGGTTAAAAGCTCAGGGCGGATTAGCGGCTATGGGTGAACGCAACCATCGTAAAGCTCAGCTTATCTATGACTTTGTTGATGCTTCAGATTTTTACAGAAACAACATTAATCCTGCTTACCGTTCAATCATGAATGTGCCTTTCCAGTTAGCCGATGACAAACTCGATGCCGACTTTTTAGCGGGTGCTAAAAAGGAAGGTTTATTAGGGTTAAAAGGGCATCGCTTTGTTGGTGGCATGAGAGCCAGTATTTATAACGCAATGCCGGTGGAAGGCGTAGAAGCATTGCTAAGTTATATGGCTGATTTTGAACGTAAGCTTGGCTAAATAAATAGAATAAAAAAGGTAGTGAATCGCTATGGCAGAATTCAACGCATTAGAACTGGTTAATCCTGGAGTTAAACAGTTACGTCCGTATCAGGCGGGCAAGCCAACATCCGAATTGCAGCGTGAGTTAGGTTTACAACACGTGGTTAAGCTGGCTTCAAATGAAAACCCATTGGGCTTGAGTGAAAAGGTCAAAACGGCTCTGGAAGCTGAGTTAACCGATTTAGTGCGTTACCCCGATGCTAACGGTTATTACCTTAAAAGTCGTCTGGCAGAACTCAACGAGGTCGATACGCAACAAATTACTCTGGGTAACGGCTCTAACGATGTTTTAGAGATTTTAGCTCGTACCTTTGTGTCAGATAAAGACGAAGTTATTTTCTCTCAGCATGCGTTTGTGGTGTATCCGCTAGTTACTCAGGCTATTGGCGCAAAACCTGTTGCCGTTCCTGCGGTAGATTATGGCCATGACCTTGATGGTATGGCTAAAGCCGTTACCGATAAAACCAAGATGATTTTTATTGCTAACCCCAATAATCCAACGGGTACATTTTTATCGACTTCTGCACTGAAAAGTTTTCTGGATAAAATACCGCAAAATATTATCGTGGTTCTTGATGAAGCTTATTACGAGTATGTGCCAGAAGAAGAGCGGGCGCCATCGGTTGAGTGGATAAAAAATCACCCTAACCTGGTGGTTAGCCGAACCTTTTCTAAAGCCTATGGGTTAGCCGGTTTACGCGCAGGTTATGCCGTAAGTCATGAGAGCGTAGCCGATGTGCTTAACCGTATTCGCCAGCCATTCAACATGAATTCGCTGTCACTTAAAGCGGCGGAAGTGGTACTGGATGATCATGCCTATTTGCAAAAAGCGGTTGAGTTAAACGCACAGGGCATGAAGCAGCTAACTGAGTTTTGTGAAGAACTAGGCCTTAACTACATTCCTTCTTATGGTAACTTTTTGACCATAGAAGTCGGGCCCGATGCCGAGAAGCTCTATGACGAACTTCTGCATGAAGGCGTTATTGTACGTCCTGTTGGCGGCTATGAGTTGCCTAATCATTTACGTGTCAGCATTGGCCTGCCTGAAGAAAACCAGGCTTTTATTAAGGCAATGAAAAAGCTGCGTGGTTAATTCTATTCATTTAGAGCCGCGACAGCATTGTCGCGGTACTGTCACTTTACCCGGCTCAAAAAGCATTGCTAACCGGGCACTGCTTATGGCCGCTTTATGCCAGACTCCCGTTACCTTACACAATTTACTGGTTAGTGATGACACCAGTCGTATGCGTGAAGCTTTGCTTGCTCTGGGTGTTAGCTTTAAAGACGATGAACTTACAACTCAGGTTGAAGGTTTAGGTGGTCATTGGCGTCAGGCTTCCTCTGAACTTTATTTAGGAAATGCCGGAACAGCGATGCGACCGCTTATTGCCGTGTTATCAGCGACGGCAAAAGAAGAGCAGGCACCTATTGTTCTGAAGGGCGATGCCCGAATGCATGAACGACCGGTTCAACACTTAGTTGATGCTTTGCAAATGCAGGGAGCGTCAATTGATTACTTGGGCGAGTCGGGCTTTCCACCACTCGCTATTTCACAAGGTTTAGCCCCGGGCAAGTTTGAAATTGATGGCTCAGTATCCAGTCAGTTTATTTCGGCGTTACTTATGGCGCTTCCTCTGTTGCCCGGTGATTCAACCTTAACGCTAAAAGGCGAGGTGGTTTCCCGACCTTATATTAACCTAACTCTGCAAATGCTGGCGGACTTTGGTATTTCGGTAAAAGAGGAGTCTCCTCAATGCTATGTCATTGCCGGAAAACAAGTTTATCAGTCGCCCGGAGAATACTGGGTAGAAGGTGATGCCAGTGCGGCCTCCTACTGGATGGCTGCAGCATTATTAGGGCGAGGTCCGGTTGAGATAATAGGCGTCGGTAAAAACTCGATACAGGGCGATAAACGTTTTGCTGAGGTAATAGAGCAAATGGGAGCCTCTGTGGCTTACCAGGACAACAGCATAACAGTTACCGGAACGGGAATAGTCAAAGGCATCGATCAGGACTTTAACGATATTCCAGATGCGGCAATGACGGTTGCACCATTAGCACTTTTTGCTGATAAACCTACAACCATTCGTAATGTGGCTAATTGGCGCGTTAAAGAAACCGATCGCCTGTACGCTATGGCAACAGAATTGCGCAAACTGGGTGCCCTAGTAGAAGAAGGGCGAGATTACCTCTATATAGAACCGATTAAGAACTGGCAACACGCGTGTATTGATACTTATGATGATCACCGCATGGCAATGTGCTTTTCACTTGCGGCGTTTTCACCTGCCGGCGTTACGATCAATGATCCGGATTGCTGCGCTAAGACCTATCCCAACTATTTCTCTGAGTTTTCACGGCTCTGTCACAGTTAACTCATAGACTTGCTGACTTTGATTAATGCAATTTTTTTACAAATGCGTATAATTGCGCGGCTAAATGCTGCGTAATGCAGAGCAATTAGAGGATTTTATGGCAACTCATATTCCAGTCATTACGATTGACGGGCCGAGTGGGGCAGGAAAAGGAACGATAAGCCGACTACTGGCAGAGAAGCTAGGTTGGCATTTGCTGGACAGCGGCGCGATTTATCGCGTGCTGGCATTAGCGGCTTTGCATCACGATTTTACGCCGGAAGATGAAGAAAGTCTGGTGGCTTTAGCGGCGCACCTGGACGTGAAGTTTGAAGCAGAAGAAGAACGCTCATTAACGCATATCATTCTTGAAGGTGAGGACGTCACCATGACGATCCGAACTGAACAGGTGGGTAATATGGCCTCTAAAATTGCCGCTCTTCCAAGAGTGCGAGAAGCGCTTCTTCGCCGTCAGCGTGGCTTTAAAGAGCTTCCGGGGTTAGTAGCCGATGGGCGCGATATGGGAACCGTTGTGTTTACCGATGCCGATGCCAAAATCTTTTTGACGGCTTCAGCCGAAGAGCGCGCAAGGCGACGCTTTGAGCAATTGAAGGAAAAAGGTTTTGATGCTAACATTGATCAATTAGTGAACGAAATAAAAGAACGAGATGATCGAGATACGAATCGCTCGGTGGCCCCACTAAAGCCAGCCGAGGATGCGTTATATCTGGATTCCACCGATACGCCGGTAGACGACGTGTTGGAACAAGTATTGATGTTTGCTCATAGCAAACTCTCAAAGGCTAGCTAGGGTCATGTGACCTTAATTAGGCGTCTGTTGTAAGGAAGCAAACAGACTTTTTTAATAACCCCGCTGTATACGGAAGTTCAGTGGACGTCTTATTTATAAGCGAAGTTAATCACTATGTCAGAAAATTTTGCAGAATTATTTGAAGAAAGCCTAAAGGAAGTTGAAACACGCCCGGGCTCCATTGTTAAAGGTACTATCGTTGCCATCGAAAAAGATTTGGTCTTAGTAGACGCGGGTCTTAAATCAGAAAGCGCGATTCCAGCAGAACAGTTCCGTAATGCAGAAGGTGAATTAGAAGTCAGCGTCGGTGACGAAGTTGATGTAGCCCTTGATGCAGTAGAAGACGGCTTTGGTGAAACCATTCTGTCTCGCGAAAAAGCGAAACGTTACGAAGCATGGCTGCAGCTTGAAAAAGCACACGAAGACAATGCAACCGTTATCGGTATTATTTCTGGTAAGGTTAAGGGTGGCTTCACAGTAGACTTAGGCGGCGTTCGCGCATTCTTGCCTGGTTCACTGGTTGATGTACGTCCAGTACGTGAAACAACGCACCTGGAAAACAAAGATTTAGAATTCAAAGTTATCAAGCTTGATCAAAAACGTAACAACGTTGTTGTGTCTCGCCGTGCTGTTATCGAGAAAGAGAACAGTGCAGAGCGTGAAGAGCTGCTTGAAAACTTGCAAGAAGGTCAGGAAGTTCAGGGTATCGTTAAGAACCTGACTGACTACGGCGCATTCGTTGATTTAGGCGGCGTCGATGGCTTATTGCACATTACCGATATGGCTTGGAAACGCGTTAAGCACCCAAGTGAAATCGTAAACGTTGGCGATGAAATCACTGTTAAAGTATTGAAGTTTGATCGTGAGCGCACTCGTGTATCTCTTGGCCTTAAGCAATTAGGCGAAGATCCATGGGCAGATATCGCAAACCGTTACCCAGAAGGTCACCGTTTAACTGGTCGTGTTACGAACTTGACTGATTACGGCTGCTTCGTTGAAATCGAAGAGGGTGTTGAAGGTCTGGTACACGTCTCAGAAATGGACTGGACTAACAAAAACGTTCATCCTTCTAAAGTGGTTAACCTGGACGACACTGTTGAAGTTATGGTTCTGGAAATTGACGAAGAACGTCGTCGTATTTCACTAGGCCTTAAGCAGTGCAAACCTAACCCTTGGGAAGAGTTTGCGAAGAACCACAATAAAGGCGAGCAAGTTACTGGTAAGATCAAGTCAATCACTGACTTCGGTATCTTCATCGGTCTTGACGGCGGTATTGATGGTTTGGTTCACTTGTCAGACATTAGCTGGAACGCTACTGGCGAAGAAGCCGTTCGTGACTACAAAAAAGGTGAAGAAGTTACCGCTGTAGTTATGCAGGTTGATGCTGAACGTGAGCGTATCTCACTAGGTATCAAGCAGCTTGAAGAAGACCCATTCAATAACTACCTGGCAGCCAATAAAAAAGGTGCTATTGTTACAGGTACAGTTACTGAAGTAGACGCTAAAGGCGCTAAAGTTGAATTAGCTGAAAGCGTTGAAGGCTATGTTCGTGCAGCAGACATCTCACGTGAGCGTGTTGAAGATGCAAGCACTGAATTAAGCGTTGGTGATTCTATTGAAGCTCGCTTCATGGGCGTTGATCGCAAAAACCGTACTCTGAGCTTGTCTATCAAAGCGAAAGACGAAGCAGAAGAGAAAGAAGCGGTTGAAAGCGTCAACAAGCAGCAAGAAAGCGGCGGTCTTAACAGCGCAATGGCTGAAGCCTTTAAAGCTGCAAAAACTGACGACGAATAATTTCCTGCACTTACGCAGTTGATTAGAGGAGGTAATGATGACTAAATCAGAGCTGATTGAAAGGTTAACTTTGAAACACGAGTTACCTCCTAAGCAGGTTGAAGCTTCGGTAAAAGAAATTCTTGAACAGATGGTGCAGTCCTTGTCACAAGGCAAGCGCGTAGAAATTCGAGGGTTTGGAAGCTTCTCTCTGCATTATCGGGCTCCTCGTGTAGGTCGTAACCCAAAAACGGGTGAAGCCGTTGAATTAGACGGTAAGTATGTACCGCATTTTAAGGCGGGCAAAGAGCTTCGCGAGAGGGTCGATACGTTAAGTTAGTTTTTAAGCTCGATTGATAAAAACGGCATGCTATACTGGCATGCCGTTTTTTTATAACTAACAGGTAAGCGATTATGCTGAAGAAGCTGCTTATTCTCATTCCTGTATTACTCATATTTCTTTTAGCAATGGCTTTTGGTGCCCAGAACCCACAAACTGTTATTGTGAATTTGTTGGTACTGCAAACTGAAATGGCTGTTGCATCATTACTGGCTATCTTTTTTGGTAGCGGGTTTGTTGTTGGTATTCTCCTACTTTTCCTGTCGAGTCTGTCCTGGCGTTATCGTTACAATCGCCTGCTTAGACGCGTCAATAAATTGGATAAAGAGAGTTAATAGCTCATGCTAGAGCTTCTTTTCCTACTTCTACCAATTGCTGCTGCCTATGGCTGGTTCATGGGTCGTAACAGTGTTCGCACAGAAGAGCGGAAAGAGCAAAAACGATTTTCCAAACAGTACGCCACTGGTATCAACCTTTTATTATCAGACCAGCCAGACAAAGCTGTAGACTTATTTGTTGAGCTGTTAGATGTTGATAGCGAAACCATTGAAACGCACTGGACTTTAGGGAAGCTATTCCGTCGCCGGGGCGAAGTAGAGCGGGCAATAAAAATTCATAAAAATCTGACATCACTTCCTAATTTATCCGAGCACGACCGTTTAACAGCTATGTATGAGTTAGGAAAAGATTACCTTTCTGCCGGAATTTACGATCGCGCTGAACAGATGTTTGCGGGTTTGCAAAGTTACAAACTGTTTCGGGAAAAGAGCCAAAAGCACCTTCTGGAGCTGTACGAATCTACCCATGAGTGGGATAAAGCCATAAAGATTGCCTTACGGCTGTCTAAGCAAGACCCGGAAGCTCGAGTGGTTCTGGCGCAACTTTATTGCGAACTTGCTGAATTAGATGACAATACCACCAGTAAAATAAAGCATTACAATAAAGCATTAAAACATGATGATAACTGTGTTCGCGCCGTACTTTCCCTGGGTAAAATCTATATGAATGAAGGGCGGTATAGTGAGTCTATTAATTATCTGACCCGGGTATTTGAACAAGATAAGTCGTTTGTTTGCGAAACCATACCGTTGCTAGAGGAAGCTTTTGAAAAGACTTCTGATACTCATACGTTTATCGAATTTCTCCATACTTGTGTCGAGCAGAACGCCGGAATAACGGCAGCAATTACACTGGCCGAAAAAATTTGCGAATCTCAAAGCATTGAAGATGCCGAGCACTTTATGACTCAGGTGTTAGAGCAGCATCCAACGATGCGAGGGTTCCATTATTTAATGGGGCTTCACATCCGGGCCGCTGATGTTGGTAATGCCCGTGACAGTCTTCGTAGACTGCAGAAAATGGTGCACGAACACATAGTGCAGAGGCCAAATTATAAGTGCCGTCATTGCGGTTTCTCAGGGCATACTTTGTATTGGCGTTGTCCTTCCTGTAAGAGTTGGTCAACAACAAAACCTATTTTTGGACTAGATGGTGAATAAGACATGGCATTGCCGAAAATATATGTAGCTTTAGATTGCCAGACACAAGAAGAAGCTGACCAGTTAGTCAGCAGGCTTCCTTCCGGGCAAGTTGGACTTAAAGTTGGAAAGGAGTTGTTTACCTCTATTGGCCCTGAATGGGTACGCAAGCAAGTAGAACAAGGTTTTTCCATCTTTCTGGATTTAAAATTTCACGATATTCCCAATACAGTTGCTAAAGCTGTCACTTCGGCGGCTAAAATTGGTGTTGATATTGTCAATGTCCACGCCAGTGGCGGAAGTGACATGATGAAAGCGGCTAAAGATGCGCTCGAGCCTTTTGATAACCCACCACTGTTAATTGCTGTAACGGTGCTGACCAGTATGAGTGATGCAGATCTTGCTGATATTGGTATTCAGGTAACGGCAGAACAACAGGTACTCAATTTAGCTAAGTTGACGCAGAAAGCAGGCTTAGACGGTGTGGTATGCTCTGCACAAGAAGCGCGAATGGTTAAAGACGCACTGGGTGAATCATTTAAACTGGTTACGCCGGGGATAAGACCTGCCAATAGTGCAACGGACGATCAGAAGCGAGTAATGACCCCTAAGGAAGCTATGCTTGCTGGTGTTGACTATATGGTTATCGGGCGTCCTATCACGCGCTCAGAAAACCCTGAAGAGACCGTTGCAGAAATTCTGGCTTCCATAGGAGAGTAACCTACTTAACGCCTGGTAATATCGTAATCTCGCCAGATGGTAAAAAAGTTCGGCTATAGTATCTCTACTGCAGTGACGCAGTGACTTTATCGAAAGGGAATAGATACTATGAAGCTAAAATTATTATCCATACTATTAGGAACATCACTCTTTTGGGTTTGCGGTGCACAAGCGGGCTCAATGCCGGTTACAGCAACTGCATCACCAGTAGTGCAAGATACCAACGTAAAAACTGTCAACATTAATACCGGCTCTGCTCAGGAAATTTCCGACGTTCTGGTTGGTGTCGGCGTGAAACGAGCCGAGCAAATTATCGAGTTACGTGAGAAATTAGGTGGCTTTACAGAAGTTGAGCAACTACTTGATGTGAAAGGTATAGGCGCAAAAACCTTAGAAAAAAACCGCGCATTCATTACTATTAAGCAGTAAGAAACTTAAACTCCAGAGATAAAAAAAGGTCGGTAGCGTATAACTACCGACCCTTTTTGTTGCTTAAATACCCTTAGTCACATTTCGCCATTTCAGCATAAGAACTGGAGCGAGCCTGAGAAATACTCGCTACACGACTGTCCTTAGTAAACTCCTGGCGACTGGTCGCTTGTGCAATAGGTAGTGCTTTGAAATCTTCAGTGCGCTCTACTGCTGTAGCTTTAGTCATGGCCGAAAAGGATGAGCCGCTCAAAGAACGGTTTGGTATAACGGCCTCGGCCTTACCTTGTTGCTTGCGTTTTTGACCCGCAGCACGCTGGTGGCGAGGAGAACGGCGAGAGCGATCCCGACCTTTCTTTTCTTCATTTGCTTTGGGCTCAGTGTTTTCTTTTGCTGGCTCTTCTTCTACGGCCTTGGCCTTTGGCGCTTCATGAGACGCTTCAGGTTCAGCTGCATCAGCATGCTCTGCTGGCGTAGGTGCTTCAGCTTTCTCAACAGCCGTTTCAGCTTTCTCTTCAGACTGAGGCGCATTATCGGAAACGGCTTCTTTTGCCTTTTCTTCTTGCTCCACGCTTTCCTGCTTAGCTTTTTCTACCTGAGGAGCTGTTGGCTGCTCTTCATGCTTTTCATCATCAGCTGTTTTAGACTGAGCCTGATTTTGCACGAGTTCAGCAGCAGCCTGAATGCGTGGATCAAGCACCTTATCAGAAATGGCCTTGTTTTCAGCTTTACCGGAGCTACTTTGCTGTGCCGGCTTTTCTTTTGCCGCTGTTTGCTTTTGAGAGCTATTGTCGGCACTGACCTGCTCAGTACTTTGTTCCTCTTGCTTAGCCTCTTTTGCTTTTACTGTATCCCCGGCAGATGAAACTCTAACCGACTTTTCAATAGGTTTACGCTGACGGCGAGGCTTATCTTGAGGAGCTTTTGGCTCTTTGGCTTTTTCTGGCTCAGCCGCAGTACTCGCTTGATCGTTCTTAGCCGCTTCAGTTTTTGGTGTCTGGTTTGCTTTATTACTGCGTCCACGACGTCTGCGGTCATTCCGGTTACGTGTGTTGCGAGTGCCTGCATCATCACGTGAATCGGTCGACTTCTCTTCAGCTGTAGAAGCCGCTTCTTTGCTAGGCTCATCCTTGTTAACTGTAGACTGGTTGCGACCCCGTTGCTGACGGTTACCAGAACGGCGGTTACGGCCTCGACGTTGCTGATTCCGTTGATTTTGCGAAGTTCTTTGTTTGTTTTTATTTGCTTCGGCCTGGCTTTCTGCTTCATCGGAACCAAATAAACCTGAGAACCAAGCTTTCAAACGAGTCAGTAATGATGGTTGAGCTGGTTTTTTAGCTTCAACTTTTGGCGCTGGGGTAGGCGCTGCGCTCGGAGCCTGAAGGCCTTTTAATGCTGGCTCCTCAAACTTAGCTTTATCCTGGGTCAGGGTAATAGAAACCGGAGACTCTGTTTGCTCTGGTTTTTGCACCAACTGAAAACTTGCTGATTCAGGAACTTCGTCATCACGAATTCGTAAAACTTCAAAATGCGGGGTTTCCAGGTGATGGTTTGGAATAATGACGATTTTAACGTTATGGCGTTTTTCAATATGGTTAACCGATTGACGCTTTTCGTTTAACAAATACGTGGCTACGTCAACTGGCACCTGTGAATGAACCTGAATGGTATTGTCTTTAATCGCTTCTTCTTCAATCAAACGTAAGATTGAAAGTGCTAAAGAGTCACTTGAACGTATGGTTCCCTGACCGTTACAACGAGGACAAACATTGTTTGCAGACTCGCCCAGTGATGGGCGCAGGCGTTGGCGCGACATTTCCATCAAGCCAAACCGTGAAATACGGGCAACCTGAATGCGAGCTCTGTCTTGAGACAGACTATCGCGCAGGCGGTTTTCCACATCGCGTTGGTGGCGAGAAGGCGTCATATCAATAAAATCGATAACAACTAAGCCACCCACATCACGAAGGCGCAACTGACGCGCAATTTCTTCTGCTGCTTCAAGGTTAGTCTGCAGTGCCGTCTCTTCGATATCTCCGCCTTTAGTGGCGCGAGAGGAGTTAATGTCGATAGAGGTTAAGGCTTCTGTCGGATCGATAACAATTGAACCACCGGACGGAAGGCGAACTTCGCGTTGAAAAGCTGATTCAATTTGGCTTTCAATTTGATAGTGACTGAATAGCGGAACGTCACCTTCATATTGTTTTACTCGTTGCAGAAAGTCCGGACGAATTAATTGTATGTGTGTGCGTACCTGCTCGTATACTTTCGGGCTATCAATAAGCACTTCGCCGATGTCACGGCGTAAGTAGTCCCGCAGAGCACGGAAAATAACATTACTTTCCTGGTGAATAAGGAAAGGGGCAGGGCGTTCATCGGCGGCTTTACTAATAGCTTCCCAATGGTTAAGTAAGACGTTTAAATCCCACTCTAATTCTTCCTTAGATTTCCCTACGCCAGCTGTACGAACAATGAGCCCCATTTCTTTAGGCACATTCAGTTCTGATAAAGCTTCTTTAAGTGCTGAGCGCTCGTCGCCTTCAATGCGACGTGAAATACCGCCTGCGCGAGGGTTATTTGGCATAAGTACCAAATAACTGCCCGCTAAAGAAATAAACGTGGTTAAGGCGGCGCCTTTTTGTCCGCGTTCTTCTTTATCAATTTGAACAATAACTTCCTGACCTTCTTTAACCACGTCTTTGATATTCGGGCGGCCCTGGAAGGTATAACCTTGTGGGAAGTAGGTTTTTGCGATTTCTTTAAGAGGAAGGAAGCCGTGGCGGTCAGCGCCATAATCAACGAAAGCCGCTTCAAGGCTAGGCTCAATACGAGTAATTTTGCCTTTATAGATGTTGGCTTTCTTTTGTTCGTGACCAGGGCTTTCAATATCTAAATCGTAAAGGCGTTGGCCGTCAACCAACGCTACACGCAATTCTTCTAATTGCGTGGCATTTATTAGCATTCTTTTCATTACTGTGACTCAATTCTTTGGGCCACAATATGACACGCCCCTATGGCGATCGTGCAATTATCGAATTCGTCTGTCGCTGCAGGCCCTTTGGGACCTGCGTTACCCGTCATCTACAACGTGTAACTAAAATGAGTTTGACTGTGCCGATAACACCAACTGTTCGGTGTCATATTGTCGCTAAATTTTACGTCTGCAATCGATTATTAAACAAAGCGTGTTCGATGTGCTGTGTTCTTCTCCGTGCCATCAACATCTCGGGCAAGTCTCTTTTTAAACTTTAAAACCGTATGCTGATGTGGATAATGCGTCGCTCTGTTACTTCGACTGCGCGAAATATATTCTTCGTCTGCCATCTTCGATGGACTTTGACACTTAATTATTTCATGAAAACCACTGAAAATACAAGCAACAATTTCTCTGTTGAATCCTGCAGATGATGGTAAAATGGCGTTATGAAAACGATACAACAAGAAGTCCGCTGGCACACCGTCTCTGCAGACGAGTCGGGGCAGCGAATAGACAACTTCCTAATTGCGCAATTACGCGGTGTGCCTAAGTCATTGGTATACCGAATTGTACGTAAAGGTGAAGTGCGCGCGAATAAAAAGCGGATAAAACCTGATTATAAGCTGAAGGAGGGCGATCTTATTCGTATCCCTCCGGTTAAAGTCAGCGAACGCCCGGATTTACCGTCAGCTAATTTAGAGCAGGTAGCGGCGCTTGAACATGCCATTTTGTACGAAGATGACGCACTGATGTTAATTAATAAACCTTCAGGTGTTGCAGTGCATGGTGGTTCGGGCTTGCAGTTCGGTCTAATTGAAGGGCTTAGAGCCTTACGCCCTAAAGAAAAGAGCTTAGAGCTGGTACATAGGCTGGACAGAGATACCAGCGGCTTGTTGTTGGTTGCTAAAAAACGTTCGGTGTTGCGAAACTTGCATGAACAGTTGCGCAATAAAGAAATGAATAAGCAATACCTGGCATTAGTTCGGGGGCAATGGCAAAAGCGGGTTCGCAGTGTTGAAGCTCCGCTAAAGAAAAACACATTAAAGTCCGGTGAACGAATTGTACGTGTTGATGCGGAAGGTAAAGCCTCTTTAACCCGTTTTCGTATCCAGCAAAGGTATAAGGAAGGGACATTAGTAGAAGCTTCTCCTGTTACCGGAAGAACTCACCAAATTAGAGTGCACGCACTGCACGCCGGACATCCTATAGCAAAGGACCCTAAATACGGTGACGCGGATTTTGATAACACAATGTCTCAAGTTGGCTTAAAGCGTTTGTTTTTACACGCCTGGCAGTTACGCTTCCTACATCCTGTTACGGCTAAAGAAGTTGCTTTTGAGGCACCGCTGGACGACAACTTACAAGAAACATTAAAGCGACTGACTCCCCAATAATATGGACAGCTTATAATGATGTACGATAAGCGACTTATTGTGTTTGACTGGGATGGCACCTTGATGGATTCGATAGGCCGAATTGTGTCGTCTATGCAGAACACCGCCCGGCATATTGGTTTGCCCGTTCCAACCGATGTTGCCGTTAGAGATATTATTGGTTTGAGCCTTGAGCCGGCCATTGAGAAGTTGTTTGGTGTGCTTAACCCAGTAGAGTTGGATGGCTTTTTAGTCCAATACCGTGATGAATATGTCGATTTAAATCCCACACCGTCGCCCTTATTCAATGATGCGAAAGCTGTCTTGTCTCAGCTCACAGATTCGGGTCTTCAGCTGGCCGTGGCAACGGGAAAAGCTCGCAGAGGCTTACAGCGAGTTTGGTCAGAAAGCGAAACCGAACATTACTTTGTAGCTTCCCGGTGTGCAAGCGAGACCCGGGGTAAACCTGACCCTCAAATGCTTTATGAGATAATGGATGAATTAAACGCTCATCAGGAAGAAACAGTCATGGTTGGCGATTCGGTTCATGATATGAAAATGGCTATTGCAGCAGGTGTGCATCCTGTTGGTGTTAGTTTTGGTGTACATAATGCAGAGAGATTACGTGAGGCAGGTGCTGCTTTGGTTGTAGACTCATTAACAGAGCTCAGTGACAGACTTATAAAGGAGAGACCATGACATTACCGTTAATCCTTGGTTCAGGTTCTAAATACCGTCGTGAAATTTTAGATAAACTGCACTTGAAGTACGAAGTTGTTAAGCCCGATATTGATGAGTCTGCAATCACTTCCGAGAGCCCACAACAGTTGGTAGGGCGTTTAGCTGAAGCCAAAGCCCGTGCAGTTGAAAAGCTCATGGCTCATAAACAGGCGGTTATTATTGGTTCCGATCAGGTTGCAGTTTGTGACGGACAGATACTAGGAAAACCCGGTAATGCTGAGAATGCCGTTAAGCAATTACTGGGGTTTGTTGGTAAAACCGTTACTTTTTACACCGGTCTGGCAGTACTGAACACCGCGACGGAACAGTGCGAAGTGAGAGTGGAACCTTTTAACGTAGAATTTCGACACTTAAGTGAAAACGAAATTGAGCGCTACGTCGAGTTGGAAGAGCCATTTGATTGTGCCGGGAGTTTTAAAAGTGAAGGCCTGGGTATCAGTTTATTTAACAGTTTAAAAGGGAATGATCCCAACACATTAATTGGGTTACCGGCCATTGCCTTATTGGATATGCTGAGAACTCATAAAATTAACCCTCTAAATAAGGAATAACGACAGATTTCCCTTGTCACTAAGGTGGAACTTCGTTAACATTCGCGCGCTATGCAAAACGTTCGTATTCCCGTAACAGTAGATCCAGTCAAAAGTGCCAATAAGAAAGTGGTATATGACGGGGTTGTGCCTGGAAAAACAATGACACGACTTCAGGAAAGCCTGGTTGAACCATGCCCGGACCCTGAGGCCAGCGTTGAGTTTGGAATTGATGAACAGGGCATTAGCTATTTTACAGGGAAAGCAAAAGTTGCTGTAAAAGTACTTTGTGAACGCTGTAATACGCCCTTGGCAGTTGATATTCTGGCGCAATTTGCGTATGCTCCTGTCACTAAGCGGCAGGTGGCAGATGACTTTCCTGATAGCTATGAAGCTATTGAGGTAAACGATTTTGGGGAAATTAACTTGCATGGGCTTGTTGAAGACGAATTAATTCTGGCTATGCCATTAGCTCCTAAGCACGACGCTAAGGCATGTCAGGTGGATCGTGATGCGATGACGTGGGGCGAAATTGACGAATCAGCTGCTGAAGAGTCTGAGAACCCGTTTGCCGTATTACAAGAATTGAAGCGTAAATAATCAGGAGATAGCGTAAATGGCTGTTCAAAAGAGTAAGAAAAGTCGTTCAAGACGCGACATGCGTCGTTCACACGATGCGATAGACGGCCCAACACTGTCGGTTGACTCAACTACGGGTGAAACGCATCGTCGTCACCACGTAACAGCCGACGGTTATTATAAGGGTCGTAAGGTCGTTAATAAGTAAGACAGGCCATGCCTGAACTGAACATAGCGATTGATGCAATGGGGGGCGATAATGGCCCCTCTATTGTTATAGAAGCCCTGGAAAAAGCGGTTCATCAGTATCCTGATGTTAAATTCACCGTTGTCGGGCATCAGCATGAACTCACCCCGTTGCTTGAAAAGCATCACTTAAACTCTCATCCGGCAGTAAAACTCATTCATGCAGAGCAAATCATCGAAATGGATGATAAGCCTGGGCAGTCTTTACGCAGCAAACCAGAATCCTCCATGCGCATTGCTCTTAATACACTAACAGAGGGCGATTGCCAGGCTATGGTAAGCGGGGGAAATACCGGCGCGCTGATGACTAACGCCTATTTTACTTTAAAAACCTTGCCCGGAGTGTTACGCCCGGCGTTAATGACAGCACTGCCGAATCAAACCGGTGGTAAATCGTATCTATTGGACTTGGGCGCCAACGCAAGCTGTGACTCGGAAACATTATTTCAATTTGGTGTTATGGGAGCTGTAGCTGCGGAGTATCTTTCTGGAGTGCCTGCCCCAAAAATTAGCCTTCTTAATATGGGCGAAGAGGACATTAAAGGTAACGATGTAGTGCGGAACGCGGCCGCGCGACTCGCACAATGCGACCACGTCAACTATATTGGTTTTATTGAAGGTAATCATTTATTCAGTGGACGTGCCGATGTCGTTGTTTGTGATGGCTTCGTGGGTAATATTGCACTGAAAAGCTGTGAAGGTCTTGCAACTTTCATTATTGAGCAGATGCGGGAAACGCTTAACTCACATTGGTTGTACCGATTCTTCTTCCGTTTTCTACAAAAACGAACGCACAAGTCCTGGGATAGGCTGAAGCCCGACCACTACAATGGTGCGAGTCTGATAGGATTGCGGCATGTCGTGATAAAAAGTCACGGTAGCGCTAGCGCCGGCGCTTTCTATAGTGCAATTCAGCAAGCCGTCGCAGAAGCGCATGAACAGCTTCCTGAACGAATTAAACATCGTGTCGAAGCAGTCTTATCAGAACAGCTGTAATCAGTTAAGTAGCGCTATGACTTATTCAAAAATTGTTGGTACCGGGCATTATCTTCCGGAACAACGACTGACCAATGAAGAACTCTCGAAACGCGTTGATACCTCCGATGAATGGATAACCGAACGTACGGGTATCAAGGAACGACGTATTGCGGGAGCTAACGAAACGGCCGCAACAATTGGGTTTGAAGCCGCTAAAGAAGCCTTAGCTGCGGCTCAACTGAATCCACAAGATGTGGATATGATAGTGGTTGCGACCACTTCTGCAGAACACGCATTTCCAAGTGCTGCATGTGAAATTCAGCGTATGCTGGGTATTACATCCATTCCCGCGTTTGATGTCGGAGCCGCATGCTCCGGTTTTATTTATGCACTTTCTGTTGCCGATCAATTTATTAAAAGTGGTCAACATCGCCGTATACTGGTGATAGGAGCCGACGTTCTTGCCCGGTTGTGTGATCCCGATGATCGCAACACTCTGGTACTTTTTGGTGACGGGGCCGGTGCTGTCATACTTGAACAAAGTGACTCCCCCGGTATTCTCTCAACTCACTTGTACAGCGCCGGTGAATACAGCCACTTATTAGGTGCGAAACAAGCCCCCAGAGGTACTGAAGGTAGTGCAGAAAGCGCCTGGATGTATATGAAAGGTAACGAGGTTTTTAAAGTTGCCGTTGCTAAGTTGAGCAGTTTGGTTACCGATACTCTGGCAGAGAATAGATTACAGGCGCAGGACCTGGACTGGCTAATACCTCACCAGGCAAATTTGCGTATCATTAAAGCAACAGCAAAGAAATTACATATGCCGATGGAGCGAGTGGTTATTACTTTGGATAAAACCGGTAATACTTCTGCGGCATCGGTGCCAATAGCACTTGACTGGGCGGTCAAAGACGGACGTATAAAACGCGGCCAAAAATTATTGTTAGAGGCCTTTGGTGGTGGTTTCGCCTGGGGCTCTGCGCTGGTTCAATATTAAGAGGGTAATTATGACTAAAACGGCATTGTTATTTCCGGGACAAGGGTCACAAAGCGTTGGAATGTTAGGCGATTTATCGAACGACTTTGCCTTAATTAAAGAAACATTTTCTGAAGCAAGTTCAGTTTTAGATTACGACCTATGGGAACTGGTTCAACAGGGGCCGGAGAAGAAACTTAATGATACCCAGCGCACACAGCCAGCTTTACTGACCGCTAGCGTTGCTTTATACCGTGTCGCTAAAGAAAAAGGCCTTGCCGATGTGAGCGTTATGGCGGGGCACAGCCTAGGTGAATATTCAGCACTTGTTTGCGCGGGAGCTCTTGGTTTTTCTGATGCGGTTAAATTAGTCGCTTTACGCGGTCAATTTATGCAACAAGCCGTTGCTGAAGGTGAAGGCGCTATGGCTGCAGTAATTGGCCTGGAAGACGCTGACATTGAGAATATTTGCCTGGAGCAAGCGGCAGGACAGGTGGTCACTCCGGTGAACTATAACTCACCGGGTCAGGTTGTTATAGCAGGGCACGCAGAAGCAGTAGCCCGAGCTGCAGAAGCTTTAAAAGAAGCCGGTGCTAAGCGTGTATTACCATTACCTGTCAGCGTTCCGTCGCATTGTGCTTTAATGCAGCCGGCAGCCAGTCAATTGGGTGAAGCGTTAAAGTCGGTGAAGCTACAGCAACCACATACAGCGGTTATTAATAATGTCGATGTCGCTGTAGCCGATAGCGAAGACGCCATTAAAGATGCATTGGTACGTCAGCTATATTGTCCGGTGCGCTGGACAGAAACTGTGGAACAGATTGCCCAAATGGGTGTCGAAACAGCTTATGAGGTTGGTCCGGGCAAAGTACTTACCGGTCTGAATAAGCGTATTACGAAGTCTTTTGGTTGTAGCGCACTGAATACGTTAGACTCTTTAAACTCACTTTAATTAATAGGTTATTAACGTGCAAAACTTTGAAAATAAAGTCGCATTGATTACCGGCGCAAGCCGCGGAATAGGAAAGGCCATAGCAGAAACTCTAGCCAGTCAGGGCGCCAAAGTTATTGGTACTGCAACATCCGATAAAGGTGCAGCCGCAATTTCAGAATACCTGGGGTCTAATGGTGAAGGTTTAGCGCTGGACGTTACTGACGCGGAAAGCTTGCAGCAGACCATAAAAGATATTGAAAAGAAGTACGGTTCTATTGATATTCTGGTTAATAATGCGGGTATTACTCGTGATAATTTAATGATGAGAATGAAAGATGACGAGTGGGATGCCGTACTAAACACCAATTTGTCAGCGGTATTTAAGGTTTGTAAAGCGGTGGTGCGTGGTATGATGAAACGCCGTAATGGGCGTATTATCAACATCAGTTCAGTTGTTGGTACAACCGGAAACCCCGGACAGGTAAACTACTGTGCAGCTAAAGCTGGCTTGGTTGGTTTTAGCAAAGCTATGGCGAAAGAAGTTGCTGCACGTGGCATCACGGTAAATTGTGTGGCGCCAGGTTTTATTGATACTGACATGACCAAGTCGCTGAATGATGAACAAAAACAAGCTATTTTTGATAATATTCCGGCAGCGCGCTTAGGCGAGCCAAGGGAAATTGCTGCTGCGGTAGCATTTTTAGCATCGGAAGGTGCAGCTTATATCACTGGTGAGACCATTCACGTTAATGGTGGTATGGCTATGGTTTAAGAGGTTAGCGGTACGACCTCTTAACTTTATGCTATTTTTTACTTTATTAATGGGGCTGGTTTCACTACACTACAGCCAATTTTCACTCTCGCGATGACTATTTGAGGGATTTTATAAATGAGTACTATTGAAGAACGCGTAAAGAAAATCATTGTTGAACAGTTAGGTGTTAAAGAAGAAGAAGTTAAGCCTGAAGCGTCATTTGAAAATGACTTAGGTGCCGACTCTTTAGATACTGTTGAACTGGTAATGGCTTTGGAAGAAGAATTTGAAACTGAAATTCCAGACGAAGAAGCTGAAAAAATTAAAACAGTTCAGTCAGCAATCGATTACGTAAATAATCATTCTAACGACTAATTTGTCGTTGAACGTGATATAAAAGGCGGAGCCACTGGTTCCGCCTTTTTTGTTATGACTATACGTAAAATACTACTTAATAATGTGTCTTATCACTGCTCAGAGCTCGACAGAGGTCTGCAATTTGGTGATGGCCACTTCACCACCATGCGCATTGTTAATGGTGTTCCTCTCTTTATTGAACGGCATCTTGAAAGACTTTCAAATACGAACCAACGTCTCTTTATAAACCATTCGAGTTTCGACTCTTTGGCTGAGCGCATAAAAGTTGCATGCTCAGGAGTAGAGAAGGGTGTTTGTAAAGTTATAGTTACCCGGGGTAACGGTGGCAGAGGCTACCGCTTTTCTGATGATTGTATTGCTAACGAATACATTCAGGTAAGTGACGCTCCGCCGACAACCGGCACTGTTCATATGGGAGTTGCGACATTAAGGTTAGCTCAGCAACCCGAGTTAGCTGGCTTGAAAACGTTGAATAGGCTGGAGCAAGTATTATTAACGAGAGAGTGTAGCGCTTCCCGTTATGATGATTTGCTGGTTTGTGACTCAAGCGGATATATTGTAGAGGCGATACAAGGCAATGTATTCTGGTTTAAAGAGGGCCAGTGGTTCACACCTGACCTCAGCGCTGCTGGTATCAACGGTATTATTCGACAACTCATTATTGATGAAAAATTATTAGCACCTTTAAACATTGGTTGTTACCCATTAAATGAACTTGCCGGAGCGGAAAAAATAATCGTTACCAATAGTGTTAGAGGCGCTGTCGCCGTCACTCAGTTTAATGATAAAGTAGTGGCCAATGATGAATTACCCTCAGTATTAGAACAGCTTATATGAAAAAAATACGTTTTACTTTTTTGTTCGTTATTGCCGCGTTAGCTATTTCAGCTGTTCTTGTTTTTATTTCCGGGCGTTGGTATTTATCGCAGCCTATTCAAGGTGAGTCTGCAACTCCTTTGTTGCTCGACTTCAGAGGCGGAGAAAGTGCCAGAACGGTAACTGCCAAAGTAACTGAACACTTCCAGGGTGGGCATCCGCTAGTCAGTTATCGTATTAGTCAGGTTTTCGCAGATATTGATCACCTGCAGGCAGGACTGTATGAAATACACGGACAGCAAAGCTGGTTTGATATTTGGGAAATGCTTAGCCAGGGCAGAGAAAAGACATTTACCGTCACTCTGGTAGAAGGCTTAACTTTTAATCAGTGGTTGGCTCAATTAAAAGAACAGCCTTATTTGGTCAGTAAATCTTCTGATCTAAATGATTCAGAACTCAAACAAACCTTAGGTATTAAAGAGCCCGCTATTGAGGGTGTACTGCTGCCCGAAACCTACAGCTACAGAGCGTACACCACAGACATTTCAATATTAAAACAAGCTTACCTTTCTATGCAGACTGTATTATCAGAAGCCTGGGAGCAGCGGTCAGACAGGTGTCCTGTAGGCTCACCGTACGAATTACTAATATTGGCCTCAATTATTGAAAAAGAAACGGGACTGGCTGACGAACGTCCTATGGTTGCAAGTGTTTTTGCTAACCGTCTGGAAATTGGTATGCGGTTACAATCTGATCCCACGACAATTTATGGTATTGAAGATTTTGACGGTAATCTGACGCGAGCTCACTTGCGCGAGAAAACCGCTTATAATACCTATCGAATTAACGGGTTGCCGCCAACACCAATTGCGATGCCGGGAAAAGCATCCATTGAAGCCGCGGCTAACCCGGTGCGATCACCTTACTATTATTTTGTGGCGGATAAGTCGGGTGGACATGTTTTCTCAGAAACACTGGAAGAACACCAGCAGGCTGTTCGCCGTTATCAACTGAATCAAGAGTAATTATGTCAGGAAAATTTATTGTTATTGAAGGACTTGAAGGTGCCGGTAAGAGCTCAGCAATTGCAAGCGTAGTTACTCATCTACAGGCGAAAGGTGTTCGACCGGAAACCGTACGAGAACCGGGCGGTACGCCGCTGGCAGAGTCACTGCGGGAACTGGTAAAAAAGAAATGGGACGAGAAAGTCAGTTCAACAACCGAGCTGCTATTAATGTACGCAAGCAGAGTTCAGTTGGTTGATAATGTTATTAAGCCGGCTCTATTAAAAAACCGCTGGGTTATCGGTGATAGGCATGATTTATCCTCACGTGCCTATCAGGGGGGCGGTCGTCAGCTTGGTGATGAATTATTAGAAAAAGTACGCGAAATAACTCTGGGAAGTTTTAAACCTGACTTAACCCTATTATTGGATGTTGACGAGAAAAAAGGTCTTGAGCGCGCCCGTGAGCGAGGAGACCTGGATCGTATAGAAGAAGAAGATCTGGCGTTTTTCCAGCGTACAAGACAAGCCTATTTGAATATAGCAGCAAAAGACCCGACAATTATCGTCATTGATGCTAACCAGCCGATGCTGGATGTACATCAGGCCATACTGCAAGCAATTGAGGAGTATTTGTTTTAATGGCGTTTCCATGGCTGCGGGAACCTTGGTTAAGACTCGTTGCGAGTGCCGATTCAGGTCGGCTTGCTCACGCTTATTATTTGCAACATAACGTTGAGGCTGGTTCAACCGAATTTATTGAACGATTAAATCAGTTCTTGTTGTGCAAACAACCCGGCAAAAGTGCGTGCGGGCAATGTAAGTCATGCTTGCTTTATCAGTCCGGGAATCATCCAGACACCTGGACTATCGACGGCGCCGAAGTCAACCGAATTGGTGTCGATAGTGTTCGTGAACTGCAGCAAAATGTTATGCAGACAGCTAACCAGAGCGGTTTAAAAGTTGCTGTGATACTGCAGGCAGAAAAAATGACGGAACAGGCCGGCAATGCCTTATTGAAGGTTCTGGAAGAGCCACCGGCGGACACTCACTGGCTAGTATCAACAAAAGATGCGGAACGCTTATTACCAACCCTGAGAAGTCGTATGCAATGGATCAGCATTGCTTATCCAGCTTCAGTGCAAAGCGACGAACAGATGGTTTCTGCGAAAACTCTTCTGGACAGTCTTCGCGGTAATAAAGAGTTTCCTGTAATAAAAGATAAAGAAGCAGCTTTAAACTGGCTGGATATATCAGAAAACCTGGTACTAGATTGGCTGCTGATTCACCAAAAGGCGGCTGTTTCGCGTTTGCGATATCAGCAATTAGCGGACGAGCTTCAACAGTTGAGCGGTTTTGATTGGGTGAATATTGCACAGCTCAGTGAATGGGTAGCAGAATGCAGACAGTTACGTCAGAAATTTCAGGGCTCCACTGGCATTAATTTACCGTTATTATTAGGTTTTGCCTGGAGTCGCTGGTCAAATACTCTTTCGGGTTAGGGGCTCCTTAAAAAGGAGAGCCTTTTGTCTAGTTTTCAATTAAATATAAACTCAGCGAGGGAACTTGCTGAGCGCATTATTCCCGAACTTTCTCCTTTGACTCTAATGATACAAACCGGTGCACAGCTTTCAGAAGAAGCTGCTCTGGGAGAGAGCGTCACTCTGGAGCTTAGGTACCCTGAACTCGGCCCTAAACCAGTTGATTTATCAGGAAGCATTGCTTTGTGCTTTGAAATTAAGGCAGCTAAAGACTGGGTTGCCGTGACCCTTAGCTCGGAGCAACAAGCTCGGATTCATCAGATCAATTACCTATGCCGCCATCACAGAAACGACTATGGTAAACTCTTTGAGCAATTAATTACGGATTTTTGTCACTCACATTAACGATAAGTGGAGCTATTTATGTTCGTCGACTCGCATTGCCATCTGGATAAAATTAATCCTGAAAAGGCGGGCGCTGATCTAACGCAAATTGTGGAAATGGCAAGAGCCAATAAGGTCGAACACATGCTGTGTGTGTGCGTTACACTGGAAGACTTTCCGGCTATGCAGCAAGCCGTTGCAGGTTTTAACGATGTTTCCATTTCTTGTGGGGTGCATCCTTTATACGTTAAGGACAGCCAGACACCTATCGTAGAGTTGGGTACCAAGTTACGTCAGCTGGCTTCGGCAAATAATGTGGTCGCTATAGGTGAAACGGGTCTGGACTATTTTTATCATCCAGAGTCTAAAGCATTACAACGAGAAAACTTCGAACAGCATATTGAAATTGCCAAGGATATTAATAAGCCTTTAATTATTCATACACGTGACGCTCAGGATGACACCCTCTCGTTATTAAAAAATGGCCACGCTGAGAAATCCGGCGGTGTTTTGCACTGCTTTACTGAGTCTCTGGATATGGCTAAAAAGGCTATCGATGATCTTGATTTCTATATTTCTATTTCGGGAATCGCTTCATTTCGAAACGCAGAGCAATTGCGTGCAACTATCAAAGCATTACCGCTTGAAAAGCTGCTCATTGAAACCGACAGTCCCTGGTTAGCTCCAGTGCCCCATCGAGGTAAAGAGAACCAGCCAGCCTACGTTGTCGACGTTGCTAAATGCGTTGCAGATGTTAAAGGAATTACTTTGGAAGAGGTTGCTAAAACGACAACGGCTAACTATTACAAGCTGTTTAATAACGCTTAATTAGCTGTGCATAACCTGTGTTTTACTTACCTAAAATCAATTAAAAACAGTGAGATAAGCTAAAGCAAAAAAAAGTGCAAAAATATTAGACATCTCTTTAATATTGTCTACACTGAAATTTACCGAACAAATTTTAGGCGAACTATTTTACAATTTATTATTCATGAGTTAGCGCACGGCTCAACCCTTGAGCCATTCCCCTATACCCGGAACAATTTGGATTGGTTCCGGGTTTTTTTTATTCATTATTTGGCGAAAAGCCTAATAGGTAGCGATCAAAAAAAGCGTTGTTTTGGTACAAATAGTTACATGAGCTAACAATATTTGTCATTGAACTTTAGAGTTAAGGAGTCAGCGATGAGTGCGACAGTAGAAAGTAACGAACGTCCAGATTACGACAAGGTTATTGAGGATATCGCAGACTATGTTACGGGTTATGAAGTTAAAAGCGACGAAGCTTGGGATACCGCCCGCAACTGCCTAATGGATACCCTGGGTTGCGGTTTGTTGGCACTGCGATTTCCGGAGTGTAGTAAACACCTGGGGCCTTTAGTAGAAGGTACAAGTGTTCCAAATGGCTCCCGAGTGCCGGGAACTCAGTTTCGTATGGATCCTGTCAAGGCGGCCTGGGATATTGGCTGCATTATACGTTGGCTTGATTTCAATGACACCTGGCTGGCAGCCGAGTGGGGACACCCATCCGATAACTTAGGTGGAATACTGGCAACAGCAGATTATATTTCTCAAAACCGCGTCTCTAAAGGTGAAAAGCCGTTAACAATGAAAACGGTCTTGGAAGCTATGATCAAAGCCCATGAAATTCAGGGTAATCTGGCGATAGAAAACAGTTTTAACCGTGTGGGTCTTGATCATGTGGTTCTGGTTAAGGTGGCTTCAACGGCCGTTGTGACTTGGTTAATGGGCGGAACTAAAGAACAAATTATGGCAGCGGTTTCCCAGGCATGGGTCGATGGCCAGTCTTTAAGAACCTATCGTCATGCTCCCAACGCCGGTTCGCGTAAGTCGTGGGCAGCAGGGGACGCCACTTCAAGAGCGGTGCGTTTAGCCGATATGACGATGCGTGGCGAAATGGGTATTCCGGGGGCCCTGACGGCTCCACAATGGGGATTCTATGATGTGCTCTTCAATAAAACGAATAAAGATCAGAAACTAAAACCTAAAGATGACTGGCAGTTTAAGTTCCAACGGGATTATGGCAGTTATGTGATGGAAAATATTTTGTTTAAGTTGTCATTCCCGGCAGAGTTTCATGCGCAGACAGCCTGTGAAGCGGCGGTTACATTACACCCGGAAGTTAAAGACAGAATTGATGAAATAGAGAAGATTGAAATTACTACCCACGAGTCCGCTATTCGAATTATCTCCAAACAGGGCAAACTTGCTAACCCTGCCGACAGAGATCATTGTTTACAGTATATGGCAGCCGTTCCCCTAATATTTGGCGAACTGAATGCTGATCACTATGAAAACAGTTTTCATGAAAATCATCCGGTAATTGACACTATCCGGGAAAAAATTCAGGTGATTGAAGACAACCAGTACAGTAAGGACTATCACGACCCGAAAAAGCGCTCGATAGCTAATGCACTACAAGTATTTTTTAAAGACGGTAGTCATACCGACAAGGTTGTGGTGGAGTACCCAATTGGCCATAGACGCCGCAGAGAAGAGGGCGTTCCTGTACTTGAAAACAAGTTTAAGGCAAATTTAGCGACACGGTTTCCCGAACACAGGGTGAGTTCAATTTTTGAACATTGCCGTCAACAGTCATCATTTGAACAGATACCTGTTAATGAGTTCATGGATATGTTCACTATTTAATGGGTGCAGCCCCACACCTACGTGGGGCTTTATCCTCGCCAAATGACCAGAATAATGAGGATTGGGCAAACAAACTTAACGTACCAGGGCCATATTTTCCAAAACAGGCTTTTATCTATATTAGGTGAGCCTTGCTGAAGCGCTTTCAGTAAATGGTTTTGTCGCAGTACCCAAGTTAGCATGATGCCAAACACCAGTGCCATTATCGGTTGCATGTAGACGGTGCTGAAGGTAATAACGGCGCCAAAAAGAGTTTCAAAATTATAGATAATGGTTGTAGAAATTGCGGTAACGACCAGGGCAATAATCCACACTCCACTACTGCGATCACATTTAGCTTCTTCTCGTAGTGCGTTGACAGGAGCTTCAAGCATTGAAATTGACGATGTAATAGCAGCAATAACCATCAACAGGAAAAAGCCAAAAGACACGAAGAGTCCAGTGTAACCCAGTGCGTCGAACATTGCCGGAAGCACGGTAAAAACTAAGGTATCGGCAGACAGTAAACTGCCATCCTCTGCATAGATGGGAACACCATTAGACTGAGCGACAAACATCGCTGGTAGAATCAATAGCCCCGCTAAAAACGCGACACTGGTATCGATGCCGGCTACCCAGGCTGCCGTTTTTGGAATGTTTTCGGAATTCGACAGGTAGGCACCATAAGTCATCATTACGCAGACACCCAGTGACAGGGAGAAAAACGCCTGCCCCATGGCACGAATAATCAGGTTTGGATCGGTTATGGTTGAGAAGTCCGGAACCAGATACATTTTCAGGCCTTCAATGGCCCCGTCCTGAGTCAAGATATAGGCGGACATACCTATCAGCAAAATGAAGAGTAGTGGCATTAGACGTCTTGACCAACGCTCTATTCCATTATTCACGCCTGACCGGACAACATAAACAGTCAGCAACATGAAGAACACCATGGTTGCCATATTTCTGGACACTGAAAACTCAGTAAACCAAGCGGCGGTTTCCGGCAGACCAATTAAGATCATAAGAGGCTCGATCATATAAGATAAAAGCCAACCGGAAACGATGGCATAGAAGCTCAGTATCAAACTCAGCACAATTAAACCAACAATACCTGCCAGTGCGCCTGAACCTCGAAAAAATGGCTTTGCAGAAAGATTCCTAAGCGACTCAATAGGGTTTTGGCGCCGAATTCTGCCGATAGTAATTTCCGCTACCAGCATAGGGTAAGCCAGAAGTGCAATCATGATTAAATAAACCAATAAAAATGCACCACCGCCGTTACTGGCAGCTTGTGTTGGGAATCCCCAAATATTACCTACACCGACCGCTGAGCCAGCGGCGGCTAATATGAAGCCTAATCGCGTTGCGAACGCAGGTGATGAATTTGCCATGGTTCTTCTTATTATTATTTAAGCAATATCAAATTATGGCGGAGTTAATTCGCCGCGTAAATTCTTCTGTAACAGCTTTTGCATTTTGTTTTGGTTTAAGTCTTGCGAAAGCACGTAATGCAGCTTGGTAAGAGCCGCTTCAATTGTCATATCGGCACCGGATACAATACCCAGTTCAGCCAGAGCATTTCCCGTCGCGTAGCCATCCATATTGACACGTCCACGAAAGCACTGCGTGCAGTTAAGAATTGTAATACCCTGATCTATACCTGTTTCCAGGCTTTTCAGTAAAGCGTTATCCTGCGGCGCATTTCCGACACCGTAACTTTGTAAAATCATTGCTTTTACTGGCTGTTGCAATTGGTTTTGTATAATTTTGGCTGAGATACCAGGGTAAAGCATTACAACCCCAATTGGCTGGGGCGTCATTTCAATGACCTTGAGCTCATGGGTCAAGGGTTCCGACAGTTCACCAGCGTTCAGCTGAATCTGAATACCCGCTTCAAGTAGGGAGGGGTAATTCGGTGAGGCAAAAGCATTAAAGCCGTTAGCGTCAGCTTTGGTTGAGCGATTTCCCCGATACAAAGTATTGTTAAAAAACAGACCGACTTCTGGAATAGGGTAGTTAGCTGCAACATAAAGTGAATTAAGCAAATTAGTCTGACCATCTGAGCGCAGTGCGGCCAGAGGAATTTGAGAGCCAGTTACAATAACGGGCTTACTCAAATTTTGCAGCATAAAGGAGAGAGCTGAAGCTGTATAAGCCATGGTGTCGGTTCCGTGTAGGATCACGAAACCATCGTAGTCTGCGTAGTTTTGTTCAATATCCCGAGCTATGGTTACCCAATCAGATGGTGCCATATTGGATGAGTCCATTAATGGGCAGTATTCATTAATGGTAAATTCCGGCATCTCATCACGAAAAAATTCGTGCATATTTTCAACGCATTGGCTCAGGTGCCCCGCAACCGGAACATAACCCTGAGCTGATTTTTTCATACCGATAGTGCCGCCCGTATAGGCGACGTAAATCTTTTTACGCGGCAAAGTTTACTCCCTTACTCTACAAAGTAACCGCGATAATTCTATCGCGGTTGAGGGCAGAGTGCACAATAAGAGTAAACATTTTTAGGGTCATCAAAGTTCTGCAAAACAGCAGTTTCTGATTTCACTTTATTCAAAGTACCCATTAACCAGTGTTGTGAACTGATATTCGGCGTTGGCAGGTAATCTGAACTGCTGTTAAATAAGTCAGCGAGAAACTTCTCTTTTGAAGATAGCTCTTGCTTAACAATATTCACATCGTAATCATCAATGGCTGCAAGTTCAGCCGCAAGCGCAATGGAATCATCATAATCACCTAATTGGTCAACCAGCCCAAATTCCATAGCTTGCTGTCCCGTCCATATACGACCCTGAGCAACTTCATGAACATCATCACGAGACATATTACGCGCATTGCTGACAATGCTTAGGAAGTTTTCGTAAGTGGTTTCAACAGAACGCTGTATGAGTGTTTTCTGATAATCGGTCATTTCTTCAAGCGGATTCAGTGACGAAATCTCTGTTGTACTCACAGTGTCACTGTGAATTCCGATAGCCGCAAAACTGTCTTCCAACGTCATTAGCAGGCCAAAGACGCCAATTGAACCTGTAATTGTTGTTGGTGCCGCAATAATTTTGTCTGCATCAGCGGCAATCCAGTAGCCACCAGAAGCCGCTACGGAGCTCATGGACGCAATAACAGGAATGCCCGCTTCTTTTGCCTGTAAAATCTCCTGGCGAATAATTTCTGACGCAAAAGCACTGCCGCCGGGGCTGTCTATTCGAAGTACGATTGCTTTGGTCTGCTCGTTATTACGCGCGTCGCGAATAAGCTTTGCTGTGCTGTCTCCGCCAATCATACCGGCTTTTTGTGAACCATTAACTATCTGACCACGAGCAACTATAACGGCAATTTGGTTGCGGTCTTTCGGTTTCAGGCTTTCCGGAACAACTTTCTCAGAAGCTAAGTAATTGTCGAAAGTAATATGACGGAATGTATCTTCTTCTTTGTCGTGTCCGGCTAAGTTAATAAGTTCATTGCGGACTTCTGTACGAGTACGCAGAGCATCAACCAAGTTCGTTTCTAACGCCATTTTAGCCATATCGCCATTGGCATTATTAAATGCTGACATGTAGTCATCTATTTTACCGCTTGTAACCAACGGATTAATGTTTCGGGCAGCGGTAACATCTGCATGGAAAGTGTCCCACAATGCAGAATACAAGAACTCATTGGCTTCGCGCGCTTCATCTGACATATCGTTGCGAATGAAAGGTTCAACTGCGGCTTTAAATTTACCGACTTTGAACACGTGCGGCTGAACTTTAAGTTTGTCCAGTAGCTCCTTAAAGTAAACCTGAGTATAATCAAGCCCTTCGAAAACTACCGCACCCATTGGGTTCAGATAAAGCTGATCGGCGTGCGCCGCCAGGTAGTACTGATGTTGCATATAGTAGTCAGCATTACTGATAATTGGCTTCCCTGAGGTACGGAAATCATTTAATGCATCAGCAACTGAACGCAGTTTATTCAAGCCACTGGGGTATAAGTTTTGGAGGTTGAGGTATAGCGCACCGATACGTTCGTCAGTTTTAGCTTTCTCAATTGAGTCGATAACATCAGACAACAGCACTTCAGGAACTTCGTCTCCGCTCCCCAATGCTTCATTTAGGAACTTATCAAACGGGTCAACCCAGGTCTTTTCTTCAACTAACATGCCATTTGGATTAAGAACCATAATTCCATTTTCAGGAACCTCAATAGGATCTTCTCCCTGCATTAAGCTCGCGATAAAAATTGCCAGAATAATAAAAAACACAAGGTTCAAAATGAACTTGCGAGTACCGTTGATTATTTTCCACAAATAACTGAAGATTGACCCGACTGAACGCATAGTTAATTCTCATTTGCTAATTTAAATTGGCCTTAGCATATCGAATGTCTGAGCGACAGACTAGTCAGAGAATGTAACTAAGCGTTACACATTGAAAAAGGTTGATGTATGAAAGCGGAAGAATTACTAACAACTCGTTCCTCTATGCCGCGTTTAAACGAACCGGGACCTACACAAGAACAGCTCGAATTAATACAGGCAGCAGCCGTGCGAGCACCTGATCACATGGGGCTAGCACCTTATCAATTTATTTTGTTTCAAGGCAAAGAAAGGCAAGTTCTTGCGGATGTTTACCAGCAGGCGGCCCGGCTTAACGACTTTTCTGAAACGGTCGTCGAGCAAGCAGGGCAGTTGCCTTTTCGTGCGCCTTTAGTGATAGCTTCGTGTTTACGGCTTCAGGACCATAAAAAAGTCCCGCGTGACGAACAACTTTGTACAGTAGCCTGCGCGACTCACGGTATGCAGCAAGCGGCGTTTGCTCAAGGTATTGGAGCAATTTGGCGGACGGGATGGATGGCTGAGGATGACTTTATCAAGGAGCAGTTAGGGTTATCAGTAGATGATGCCATAGTTGGCTTTCTGTACGTAGGGACGCCTGCTGTCCCTACGCCAGTAAAACCGCAAAAAGATCCGTCACCGTTCTTTATAAACGGCAACGACCTGGTGCTGGATTAAAATTCAGCACTTTTCGGAGCTCGTGGGAATGGAATCACGTCACGAATGTTTTGCACACCGGTGACGTAAGCGACTAAGCGTTCAAAGCCCAGTCCAAAGCCTGCGTGAGGAACAGTACCGTAACGACGCAAATCTCGGTAGAAACCATATTCTTCCTTCGGCAGGTTCATTTCTTCAATTCGCTGGTCAAGAACGTCAAGACGCTCTTCACGCGCAGAGCCACCGATGATCTCACCAATACCCGGAGCCAGAACGTCCATTGCAGCAACGGTTTTGCCATCTTCGTTCTGACGCATATAAAAGGCTTTAATATCACGCGGGTAGTTTTTCAGAATAATCGGTGCACCCACATGTTCTTCGGCTAAATAGCGCTCGTGCTCTGATTGTAAATCCACACCCCATTCAACCGGATACTCAAACTTTTTGTCGCAGTTTTTCAGTATTTCGATGGCATCGGTGTAGTCCATATGCACGAAATCATTATTAACTATGGCTTCCAAACGGCTGATAGCGTCCGGGTTAATGCGCTCGGCAAAGAACGCCATGTCGTCCGGACGTTCTTCAAGTATGGCTTTAAAGACATATTTCAACATAGCTTCTGCTAAGCCTGCTATGTCGTCTAATGTTGCAAACGCTAACTCTGGCTCAACCATCCAAAATTCAGACAAGTGACGGCTGGTGTTTGAGTTTTCGGCGCGGAACGTCGGCCCAAAGGTGTAGACTTTAGACAACGAACAGGCATAAGACTCAACGTTTAGTTGACCTGAAACGGTCAGAAAAGCTTCTTTACCAAAAAAGTCTTCTGAAAAGTCGACTTCACCTTTGTCGGTTTTTGGAATATTCAGCATATCGAGCGTTGAAACACGGAACATCTCACCGGCACCTTCGCAATCGGAGGTGGTGATGATAGGCGTACTTACCCAAAGATACCCCTGCTCGTGAAAAAAGCGATGAACGGCCTGCGATAATGCATTACGAACACGCATAACGGCACCAGTAATGTTTGTACGGGGACGCAGGTGAGCGTATTCGCGTAAATACTCCATGCTATGACGCTTTGGCGACATAGGGTAGGTGTCTGGATCTTCAACCCAGCCATAAACGTGAACTTTGGTTGCCTGCAGTTCAAATGACTGGCCTTTGCCCTGAGAGGGAACAACAACACCCGTAATAGCAACAGAACAACCGGTGGTCAGCTTCTGAACTTCGTTACTGTAATTGGGGAGTTCTGCCGGAACAACGGCCTGAATGGCATCAAAACATGAGCCATCGTGCAGGTTAATAAAGGAAATACCGGCTTTTGAGTCACGGCGAGTGCGCACCCAGCCCCGGACTGTGACGGTTTCATCGACAGCGATTTTTCCTGCCAGAACATCCACTACAGAAGCATACGACATGAGTTGGTTTTCTCCGAAATTTACACTATTTTGCTATAGAAAGGTTGCTATGTTACCTCGGTTTGGCGCAGACTCAAGTATAACCCCTGAGAACAGAGAGAAAAATTATGAAAAGGGGATCCTTAGCGGATTTAAAGCGAGTACCATTTTGGTCCCGTGTTTTAGGATGGCTGTCCATTTGTGGCTGGCTTATCTTTGTGGTTGCCGCCATTGTTTTTAATTATGCGAAGCCTGAACGCAATACCATTCTAACCGAAATTTTCGGCATTTCGGTACGTGACTATTGGCACATTACTTTAGGTGACTTATTCGTCATTCTTTTAGTCGTTGGGCTGCTTGTTAGTCTGCTGAGCTTTGTTCTTAATTACGTTCTTTTTCGCCAGGACAAGCAGCATTTATGGATTAATATTATGGTATTAATCATGAGTTGCTTAGGTGGCTTATCGCTTTATTTCTTTGGCTTCTAAACCTGGCCGTTGTCCTGGTTTTCGACATAGTCTTTCATCGCATATGTAAGCTTGCTGAGCTCTTCCGCAGTAATCACATAAGGCGGCATAATGTAGAGCAAACGGCCAAAAGGCCGAATCCAGACACCTAATTCAATAAACCGTTTTTGTGCACTGGCTACGTCAATAGGCTGATGCATTTCCAGTACGCCAATAGCTCCCAATACACGAGCGTCTTTTACTGAATTATATTCTCCTAACGGAAGAAGTTCCTTTTTTAATTGTTTCTCTATTTTTTTGACTTGTTGTTGCCAGTTACCCTCAGCAATAATAGCCAATGATTCTGCTGCAACCGCGCATGCTAAGGGATTGCCCATAAAAGTAGGTCCATGCATCAAAGCACCGCCCCCGGGCCCCTGACCAATAGTTTCTGCTACCTTTTTCGTGGTTAACGTAGCAGCTAATGTCATGTAGCCACCGGTAAGAGCTTTACCCACACAAAGGATATCAGGAGTCACATCGGCGTGTTCACAGGCGAACAACTTACCGGTGCGACCAAAGCCGGTAGCAATTTCATCGGCAATGAGCAGTACATTGAAGTCATCACAGAGTTTGCGTATAAGCCTAAGGTATTCCGGGTGGTAAAACCGCATACCGCCTGCGCCCTGAACAATAGGCTCAAGTATGACCGCCGCAAGCTCACCATGAAACTGTTCAAACCAAAGTCGAAGCTGCTGACCTGCGTCGTCTGTCCATTCGTCATTAGGGGTTAATGTTGGCGCATCCGCAAAAAGCTGTGAGTTAATTGCTTTATTAAACAGATGATGCATGCCGTTGACGGGGTCACAAACTGACATCGCTTTAAAGGTGTCGCCGTGGTATCCACCTTTTACTGTCAGCAGGCGATGCTTTTCCGGGCGCTCCTGAGCCAGCCAAAACTGCAGAGCCATTTTTATCGCGACTTCAACACTTACAGAGCCGGAGTCGGCAATGAATACTCGCTCCAGTTCAGCAGGCGTTAAATTAATCAGGCGTCTGGCGAGATCAATCGCGGGCTGATGGGTGATACCGCCAAACATAACGTGGCTCATTTTGTCGATTTGACGGTGTGCCACTGAGTCTAAGCGAGAGTTACGGTACCCATGAATCACAGCCCACCAGGACGACATACCGTCAATTACCTGGGCTCCATTTTCAAAAGTGAGCGAGCAACCTTTCGCAGACTCCACTTTATAAGCGGGTAACGGGTTAAGCATAGAAGTGTAGGGGTGCCAGATATGCTGTCGATCAAACTCAATATCGCTTATGCTCATAAATTAATCTGTTGTAAAGTATGTAATTCAAAGTATATTGACAGTGTATCGAGCTGAATTATTCTAGTCGACCATAATTTGCCAAGTATATGAGATTTACCATGTCACAAGTTCGCAATGACTGGACCATTGAAGAGGTTCAGGAGCTGTTACAAAAACCATTGAATGATTTAGTTTTTGAAGCACAAACGGTGCATCGCCAGCACTTTAATCCGAACGAAGTTCAGGTCAGTACCTTACTATCGATTAAAACCGGTGCGTGCCCCGAAGACTGCAAATACTGCCCGCAAAGCGCGCATTATCATACGGGGCTGGATCGTGAGCGCTTGATGGCTGTAGAAAGTGTGTTGGCAGAAGCTCAGGCTGCGAAAGAAAAGGGTGCCAGTCGTTTTTGTATGGGCGCCGCATGGCGTAACCCGAAAGACCGCGATATGCCTTACGTTATTGAAATGATAAAAGGCGTCAAAGCATTAGGCCTAGAAAGCTGCATGACACTTGGCATGCTAAGCAATGAACAGGCGAAAATGCTGCAGCAGGCGGGGCTCGATTATTACAATCACAATTTGGATACCTCACCAGAGTTTTACGGTGACATCATTACGACCAGAACTTATCAGGATCGCCTGAATACCCTGAATAATGTTCGCGACGCAGGTATGAAAGTCTGCGCAGGCGGTATTGTTGGTATGGGTGAGAGTGTGACCGATCGTGCGTCTTTATTAGTACAGTTGGCTAACTTACCAAAACACCCTGAAAGTGTTCCCATTAATATGCTGGTAAAAGTTGAAGGTACACCATTTGCCAAGCTGGAAGACTTAGATAACTTTGAGTTTGTACGAACGGTCGCTGTTGCGCGTATTCTAATGCCGGCTTCGCACGTTCGCTTGTCAGCTGGTCGCGAAGACATGAACGACGAAATGCAGGCGTTGTGTTTTCTCGCTGGTGCCAACTCAATATTCTATGGCGAAAAGTTACTGACAACGTCAAACCCTGAAGCAGATGCTGATTTGCGATTGTTTGAGCGTCTGGGAATAACACCGGAACAACGTGATGGATACGATGACGAAGTCCATACTGCAGTAATAGAGGACGCTATTCAGGAACAGCAAAACCCTGTGCGCTATTACGACGCTTCATAGTGGAAAAGGCCGTGTCCGTATATCAACGCCGTCTGAAAGAGCGAAAAGGTTCTTCGCTTTTTCGTGTTCGGAACGTGCGCAGCTCTGACGCACAGTGGAAGCTAAATTTTAGCACCAATGATTATCTTGGCCTAAGCCAGCATCGGCACATCAGACAAGCATTTAAGCAGGCTGTTGATATCTGGGGTGTTGGTAGTACAGGCTCGCCTCTACTCAGTGGCTACAGCAGTGCACATCAGGAACTCGAAGAGCTACTGGCTGACTGGTTGGGGAAACCCAGAGCTTTGCTGTTTAACTCGGGCTTTGCTGCGAATCATGGCGTACTGACAACCCTGGTAGATAAGCAACAAAAGGTCTTTGCAGACAAGCTAGTTCACGCCTCAATTATTGACGGTATGCAGCATAGTGAAGCGCAGTTTAAACGTTACCCCCACAATCAACCTTTGCCCGTCGTTGATAAAGCAAATGCCGGTGACTGGTTGGTTACTGAAGGCGTCTTCAGTATGGATGGTGACGCCTGTGACTTGACACAACTGGCTTCCTTAAAGCAACAGTTTGACATAAAAGTAATGTTGGATGATGCGCATGGGCTTGGTGCTTACGGTTCTGAAGGAAAAGGGTCAACAAGTTTGGGTTCAGATGCTGTCGATGTGCTGACCGGAACCTTTGGTAAAGCTCTGGGTGTTGGCGGGGCATTTGTCTGCGCCAAAGACGATGAGATTGAAAGCTTGATTCAATTTTGTCGCGACTATATCTATTCGACCGCTATGCCGCCGGCACAGGCTGCGGCAATAAAGTCTTCAATCGAAATTGTACGCAGTGCAGAAGGCGATGAAAGACGTGAACAGCTAGCCAACCGTATTCAGTACTTTCGTGAACAAATGAAGCAACGTAACTTAAAAATAATTGATTCCAATACCGCAATACAGACCTGGCTATTTGACTCCGATACCGAAGCGCTGGCTATGTCTAAGCAGTTACAGGCTAACGGTTACCGATGCAGCGTAATCCGTCCACCAACGGTGCCGGTTGGGACTTCCCGTATTCGCTTCAGTTTAACTTCCAATATGCCACAGGTGACTCTTGAAACCTTTTGGCAGTGTGTAGACAGGCTCCGTGACAATCTATGAAGCCCATGAATTTTCAGCAAGCTGTGGCGCGGCAGTTCAACAAAGCCGCTAAGCACTATCATCAACACGCCGATATCCAACGGCTGACTGCGTACAGTCTGTTGAAGCTCGGGCCTAATAGTGCAGGGCTTTTGCTGGATGTCGGATGCGGGCCTGCGTCAACCACCGCTCATCTATTGCCCCGGGCCGAATGCTATATGGGTGTTGATATTGCCCCGGCGATGCTGGCGACGGCAGCAAGCAATTACCCAAATCAGGTTTGGCTGAATGCTGAATGGGAAGCTCTGCCTGTCAGTGCTCATTCTGTTGACTGGCTTTTTGCTAATTTATCAGTGCAATGGGTACATCATTTAGAGAAAGCCATGGGCGAGGCTTACCGAGTTCTAAAGCCTGGCGGTGTTGCAACGATTAATACCGTTGTGGAAGGGACTTTCAGTTCATTTATTAAGAGTTGGAATGCAGTTGATGACAGGCAACACACTCAGACATTTCATTCTCCGGAGAAGGTAGAGCGCGAAGTGCGTTTGTTTAACTGGGAGTCTGCCGACTTTAAACTGGAAAAACACATTCAATACTTTGCTAGTTCACGTGAGCTTATGGGAAGTATTAAAGGCGTTGGTGCCAATTATGTCAGACGCACAACCACCTCCGGTTTAATGACGAAGGGACGCTTACAACAGCTTGAAGATGCATTTGAAAGCTATAGAACAACAGAGGGACTGCCACTTGAATGGTCGGTTCTTAATATCAGGTTAGTTAAGTAACATTGAGTTTAGGTTAATATGAACACTTACTTTATTACAGGAACGGACACCGACACAGGAAAAACCGTTGCTGCATGTGCTTTTGTTCAAAGCTTAGTTAAGCGAGAAAAAAATGTCGCCGTCATGAAGCCGGTAGCTTCGGGTTGTTACTGGCAAAACGGTCAGTTAGTGAATGAGGATGCTTTGAATTTAATGCAACACAGTAATACAGCCTTCGATTATGACCGGGTTAATCCTTATACTTTTGAGGCTGCTATTGCGCCACATATCGCAGCTACTGATAACGGTGTTGTAATAGAAAAAGAAAAATTAATGACTGCCGTTGAGTGGTTTCGTCAGCAACCGATTGACAGTCTGGTGATAGAAGGCGCAGGGGGGTGGCAATTACCTCTGGCCCCGGGACTACGTATGCCCGAGGTTGTAAAAGATATCAATGCCCGAGTCATTTTGGTGGTTGGATTAAAACTGGGCTGCCTGAATCATGCTTTGCTTAGCCTTCAGTCAATACGACAGGAAGGCTGTGACGTTGTTGGATGGATAGCTGTACAAACGGGCCCGGAACCAATGCCAAGACAAGAGGAAAATCTAGCCTCGTTACGCGAACTGCTCTGCACTCAGGAGCTTGCTTATATACCTTATGTACCGGATTGGCCGGAAAAAGATTTGACCATTTATTTTCGCAAACACGATTGAAATTTGGCGAAATAACCCCACATAACTTAGCAGATTAAGTTCCCTCTGGAGTACGGACAATGAAAAGAATTTTGCTGTTTTTAGCCACTAACCTGGCCATTTTGCTGGTAGTTAGTGTGGTCTTTAACATTGTGATTGCAGCAACCGGAATTGACGCTCAGGGGTCAGTCGGACTATTAGTTTTTTGTGCGTTGTTTGGCTTTGGTGGTGCTTTCGTATCGCTTTGGATATCACGCTGGATGGCTTTGCGTTCAACCGGTGCCCGGGTTATCGAGCAACCACAGAATCAGTCTGAAGAATGGCTGCTTCGCACAGTACAGCAGCAGGCACAAAAAGCCGGACTTCCTATGCCTCAAGTCGCGGTTTATCAGTCTCCGGAACCTAATGCTTTTGCTACCGGCCGCAGTAAGAATGCTTCTTTAGTTGCAGTCAGCACGGGCTTATTACAGAACATGAACGCAGATGAAGTGGAAGCAGTTCTGGCACACGAAGTGAGTCACATTGCTAACGGCGATATGGTAACGCTGACGTTAATTCAGGGCGTAATCAACACCTTCGTAATGTTTTTTGCACGGATCATTGCCAGCGCGTTGATGCGTGGTGGAAATAATCAACGAGGCGGTGGCTTTGCTTATTATGGCGTTGTTATGCTTCTTGAAGTTGTATTCGGGGTATTAGCCAGCACTATTGTTATGTGGTTCTCTCGTCAGCGTGAGTTCAGGGCCGATGCGGGCTCCGCAGACTTAGTAGGTAAACAAAAGATGATTGCCGCTTTACGCCGCTTACAACAAGGCAAAGAGTCACAGCTTGACGGCACCATGCTGGCGTTCGGTATTAATGGTAAACGCTCGACAATATCCAAGTTGTTTATGAGTCACCCGCCTTTGGATGAGCGCATTCATGCTCTTGAGCAACGGCGTTAGTCGTTGCTTTTCAAGGGATACAGCGGTACATTCTTAGTTCTTACTCACCGATAAAACGGATAAATTTTTGTTATGGCCCAGTGGAGTGCGCGCAGTTGGCGCGATAAGCCAATTGAACAACAGCCGAAATACTCAGATCCGTCGCAATTACACGCTGTAGAACAGCAGCTTAGTCAGTTTCCGCCTCTTGTATTCGCTGAAGAAATACGGGCGCTAAGAAACCAGCTTAAGAATGTCTGTGAAGGAGAAGGTTTCCTGTTACAGGGTGGTGACTGCGCAGAATCTTTTAGCGATTTTAACGCCCCTAAAATTCGTGACACTTTCAAAGTGATTCTGCAAATGGCCATCGTCATGACGTTTGCAGGCTCCTGTCCGGTGACAAAAGTGGCTCGTATGGCAGGACAGTACGCCAAACCGCGCTCAAGTGACTTTGAAACTGTCGGTGACTTAAGTTTGCCCAGCTATCGTGGCGATATCATTAACGGACCAGAGTTTGTCGACGCAGCTCGTCAACCCGACCCTGAACGTATGCTTAAGGCATATCACCACTCTGCAGCAACTTTAAACTTACTTCGTGCATTTGCACAGGGTGGTTTGGCCAACTTACATAAAGTGCACAAATGGAACTTAAGTTTTCTTGCGTCAAACCCGTTAAAAGAACGCTACCAACAAATTGCCGAAGAAATACAGTCTGCTTTGCGTTTTATGGAAGTGTTGGGAATAAACGCAGATAACAACGCAACCATTCATGAGACATCACTGTTCACCTCTCATGAAGCTTTGTTATTGCCTTACGAGCAAGCTTTGACGCGCACAGACACCTTAACAGGGCTTCCGTATGACTGTTCTGCGCACATGGTCTGGATTGGTGAGCGTACCCGCAAGCTGGATCAAGCCCATGTTGAGTTTATGCGCGGTATTCATAACCCGATTGGTGTGAAAGTAGGCCCAACCATGCCAGCCGACGAACTTATTGCACTACTCGACATACTGAACCCTGATAACGAGCCTGGTCGTTTAACGCTCATTACCCGTATGGGGGCTGACAATCTGGCCAATAAGTTACCGGAACTGGTACGTCGGGTTAAGCAGGAAGGCCGAAACGTAGTGTGGTCTAGTGACCCAATGCACGGCAATACCATTAAAGCGGATAATGGTCTGAAAACTCGCAATTTTGACGCCATACATAAAGAATTAAGACATTTCTTTGCTATTCACCAGGCGGAAGGCACTTACCCTGGTGGTATTCACTTAGAAATGACAGGTGAGGATGTTACTGAATGTACCGGTGGCGCTTACCGTATCAGTGAAGCCGATTTATCCAGCCGTTATCGCACACAATGCGATCCGCGACTGAACGCTGATCAAGTGTTAGAATTGGCGTTCTTAGTCGCCGAGTCATTAAAAGCAGCCCGCAACGGCGAGGGCTGATAGTCTCCTTTAACCGATTATTTAAGAGGTATATTGTTGTATGTCGCAACAGGTAGAAGTGTTATTTGAAAACTTGTGGCAAGATTATTTATCACGGACACCTTCAGCAAAGAAGGTTCATCAAATTTTAGGAGAAGGGCATCCTATAGTGAATGACCACGTTGCCTTTCGTACCTTCGATATCAGTCCGGTAGGCTTAGAAGTATTGGCTCAGCACTTTTTAGACTTGGGCTATAAAGAAGGTGGTGATTACCACTTTGAAGCGAAGAAGCTTCGTGCAAAACATTTTGAGCATGAAGACCCTGAACTACCAAAAGTGTTTATCAGCGAGTTGATGACTGCTGAGTTCTCAGAAGAGCTGCAAAAGAAAGTGAAAGACATGGTGGCTCAAGTATCAGTTGAAGACACGAAAAAGTCAGACTTCTTGTACTCAGGGACGCACTGGAAAGTCAGCCATGCTGATTATCAGGCTTTGTTAGAAGAAAGTGAGTACGCAGCCTGGATGGCAGCGTTTGGTTATTGCGCTAACCACTTCACGGTCAGTGTGAATCAACTGCCCGGATATGAGTCTCTTGAACAAGTGAACCAGAAGTTGAAAGACAATGGCTTCAAACTGAATGACTCTGGTGGCGAAATTAAAGGTTCTCCGGAAGTTTACCTGGAACAGTCATCAACCATGGCCGATCGCCATCCGGTTGAGTTTTCTGACAAGACTGCCGAGATCCCCAGTTGCTTCTATGAGTTTGCTAAGCGCTACGAAATTGAAAACGGCAAGCTTTATACCGGCTTTGTCGCCGCGTCAGCAGACAAAATTTTTGAAAGCACCAACGCTAACTAGTTTCATTGTCCCAAAAAGAATAGGGCGGCATTAATAGCGATGCCGCTCTAAGTTAGTTTTAGCCAGAATTTTTGCCGCAATTTCTTCCACGGAATAGTGCGTTGAATTAATAAAGGGTATGGCCTCGCGGCTATAAAGCCTTTCTACTTCTGCAAGTTCAAATCGGCATTGAGCCATTGAGGCGTACTGACTGCCTTCTCGTCGTTGACTTCTTATTTCATGTAGCCGCTGTGAAGAGAGAGTTAAACCAAATAGCTTATGACGATGCAGCTTCAGTTCTTTAGGTAATTGTAACCGTTCAAAATCATCATCATCGGTCAATGGATAGTTCGCAACCTTAATACCATACTGCATGGCAAGGTATAAACTGGTTGGTGTTTTCCCTGTACGGGACACCCCAATTAAAATCAAATCGGCTTTATCCAGTTGATTCAGACGCTTCCCGTCATCGTTATCCAGAGCATAATTAATCGCATCTATTCGGAAGTTGTAGTTTTTATGTACGCCATGAGTACGATGCGTTTTAGGCTGAGCTTCAACTCCCAGCTCTTTTTCTACTGGCGCGATGAAATGATCCAGAAAGTCATAACATATGCCGCCACAGTCGGTGATTTTGGCTTTCAGCTTCTCATTTACGAAAGTATGGAAGATTAAAGGAGGCTCGCCACTGTCTAAAACGGCCTTTTTTATTGTTTTACACACTTCATCGGCTTTTTTCTGATTATCGATAAAAGGCAATGTTTTGTGTTCAAAAGTGACCGGGAACATCGATAAAAGCGCGTGACCAAAGGCCTCGGCGGTCAGTGCCGTACCGTCAGAAATGTAAAACGCATAGCGCACAGGCGGATCTCTTTTTAAGCGATTGAAGGTTCGATATTAACTTGTTGGGCCGCAGCGTGTAAAATAGTAGTCACTTCCATGCCGAAAAAATCAATTAAGGATTGTGACGTGCAAGAATACGTAGTTTGGTACCAACATCTGGGAATGCAGGACGTAAACCGAGTCGGTGGTAAAAATGCCTCACTGGGTGAAATGATCAGTAACTTAGCCGGAGCAGGGGTTGAAGTTCCCGGTGGTTTTGCGACAACGGCAGACGCCTATAACCAGTTTCTGGAGCAAAGCGGCTTAAACGATCGTATTCACGATTTGCTCGACACACTTGATGTTGACGATGTTCAGGCCTTAGCAAAGGCTGGTAAGGAAATTCGTCAGTGGATCATCGATACGCCGTTCCAACCGGAATTTGAAGCTGCCATAAAGGACGCTTTTTCCGAACTTAGCGAAAATAACGATGAATTCAGTTTTGCGGTACGCAGCTCCGCAACGGCTGAAGACATGCCGGATGCCTCGTTTGCCGGCCAGCAGGAAACCTTCCTGAACGTACGTGGTCTGGGTAGCGTTATGGAAGCTATTAAGCACGTATTCGCCTCTTTGTTTAACGACCGCGCTATTTCATACCGTGTTCATCAGGGCTACGACCACCGCGGTGTTGCCTTGTCAGCAGGTATACAGCGTATGGTCCGCAGTGACATTGCCTCTTCCGGGGTTATGTTCAGCATTGACACTGAATCAGGCTTTGACGATGTTGTTTTCATTACCTCATCTTTCGGTCTTGGTGAGATGGTCGTACAAGGCGCGGTTAATCCGGACGAATTCTACGTGCATAAGCCAACGTTAAAAGCAGGGCGTCCTTCAGTACTGCGTAGAACGCTCGGCAGCAAAAAAATCCAGATGATTTTCTCTGACGACAGAGAGCATGGAAAGCAGACAATAATTGAAGACATCGAAAAGTCGAAAAGTCTGACCTTCTCGATAACCGATGAAGAAGTTGAAGATTTGGCTAAACAGGCTCTGATTATTGAGGAGCACTACGGTCGTCCAATGGACATCGAGTGGGCAAAAGACGGCATCGACGGCAAACTGTATATTGTTCAGGCACGCCCGGAAACGGTTCAGTCAAACCAAAAAGGGCAAGCTATTGAACGCTTTGCACTAAAAGCCAAAAGTGACGTTGTTTGTACTGGGCGTGCTATTGGCCAGCGTATTGGCCGTGGTGTTGCTCGTGTTCTGAATGACATCAGTGAAATGGATAAAGTCCAGCCGGGCGACGTATTGGTAACCGATATGACCGACCCTGACTGGGAACCGATTATGAAGCGCGCTGCTGCCATTGTGACTAACCGTGGTGGCCGTACTTGTCACGCGGCTATTATAGCCCGTGAACTTGGCATTCCGGCGGTTGTTGGTTGTGGTGATGCGACTGACCATATCAGTAATGGACAAGCGGTTACGGTTTCTTGTGCTGAAGGCGACACGGGTTATATCTACCAGGGCGAACTGGACTTTGATATCACTGAGTCACAAATTGATGCTATGCCGGATCTACCCTTAAAAATTATGATGAATGTGGGTAACCCGGACAGAGCGTTCGATTTTGCCAGCTTGCCGCATGCCGGTATTGGGCTGGCTCGCCTGGAGTTTATTATTAACCGCATGATAGGCGTTCACCCTAAAGCCTTGCTAAATTACGATCAGCAAAGCGATGATCTGAAAAAGACGATTGATAGCATGATGGCCGGCTACAGCAGCCCTCGCGAGTATTACGTAGCGCGTTTAGCTGAAGGCATTTCTACTTTAGGTGCCGCATTCTCACCCGAACGCGTCATTGTGCGTATGTCCGACTTTAAGTCGAACGAATACGCCAACCTTATCGGCGGAAAGCAGTACGAGCCTGGCGAAGAAAACCCAATGCTGGGTTTCCGTGGTGCATCTCGTTATATCTCTGAAGAATTCCGCGACTGCTTTGCACTGGAGTGTGAAGCAATTAAACGCGTTCGTAACGATATGGGTCTGACCAATATCGAAATCATGATCCCATTTGTCAGAACTCTTGAAGAAGGTCGCAAGGTTATTGAACTTCTGGCCGAACAGGGACTGGTTCAGGGCGAAAATGGTTTACGCGTAATTATGATGTGTGAGCTGCCTTCTAACGCTCTGTTGGCAGACGAATTCCTCGACATCTTCGACGGTTTCTCAATTGGTTCTAACGACTTAACCCAGTTAACATTAGGTTTGGATCGTGATTCCGGCGTTATCGCACATTTATTTGACGAGCGTAACGAAGCGGTGAAAAAGCTGCTGGCAATGGCCATTCAAACGGCCAAGAAGCGCGGTAAATACGTCGGTATTTGTGGTCAGGGGCCGTCGGATCATCCTGATTTTGCCGCCTGGTTGGTAGAACAGGGGATCGATTCGGTATCACTGAACCCGGATACCGTTATTGAGACATGGATGTACTTGGCGGACCACCTGTAAAAATGACAGTATTACCCAAGGTTGCTGCTGAAAACGCTTTACCAGAGAACTACCGGCACTTTATAGAGCAGTTAAAAGAGTCGGGGTTCGCTGGTGAAATTGATGTCAGTTACTCTGGCCGTTTAATTGCGGCTACGGATAACAGCGTTTATCAAAGTCTGCCTCAGGCAGTGTTGTACCCACTGCATCATGCCGACCTTGTTTTATTAATGAAGCTTGCTGGTGAGGAGAGTAACAGCAGTGTGCAGTTCTCTCCCCGAGGCGGCGGAACCGGCACTAATGGACAGTCCTTAACCTCAGGTGTTGTGGTTGATCTAAGCCGACACATGAATAAAGTGCTTGAAGTTAACCCTAAGGAAGGTTGGGTTAAAGTTCAGGCTGGGGTGGTTAAAGATAAGCTCAATGATATTTTAAGGCCTCACGGCTACTTCTTTTCACCTGACCTTTCTACCAGCAATCGCGCGACTCTGGGTGGCATGATTAATACCGACGCCTCAGGTCAGGGCTCGTTAGTTTACGGTAAAACCAGTGATCATATTCTTGGCCTGAAAACCGTATTACTTGATGGGCATGTACTAGACAGCGGTCCGGTTTCGCTAGAGCAAGCGGAAAGTATCGCTCGCCAGGACAACCGAATAGCTCGCATTTACCGCCAGGTGATAGACACCTGTGTTGGTGAAGAAACTCATATTCGTGAAAAGTTTCCGCCATTAAACCGGTTCCTGACCGGGTACGATTTAAAGCATGCCTATGACCCTGAAAAGCAAAAAATAGACGTTTCTCGAGTCATCGCCGGCTCGGAAGGGACCTTAGGCTTTGTCAGCGAAGCGAAGCTGAATATCACTCCCATTCCTAAGCACAGAGTGCTGGTTAATGTTAAATATTCAAACTTTCAGTCTGCACTAGAGAATTCTCCTTTCTTAGTGGAAGCTAAAGCAACTTCAGTAGAAACTGTTGACAGTACGGTGCTTGATCTTGCTCGTGAGGATATCATTTGGAAGTCGGTTGAACCTTTACTTTCTGATGTTGAAGGTCAGCGGATGGACGGTATCAACATGGTTGAGTTTACCGGGCTTGATCAAGAGGAAATAGACGAGAAGGTCGGTTCGTTAACCAAACGTCTGGATAAACTGATTAAAAGCAAAGACAACAAAGGTGTTATTGGTTATCAAATTTGTGATGACCTGCCGAGTATACAGCTGATTTATGCTATGCGCAAAAAGTCGGTGGGTTTATTAGGTGCGACAAAAGGCCGACGTAAACCCGTTGCTTTTGCCGAAGACACGGCGGTTCCTCCTGAAAAACTGGCTGACTTTATTAATGAGTTTAGGGCGCTATTAGATGCTAAAGGCCTGCACTACGGAATGTTTGGGCATGCGGACGCCGGGGTTTTACACGTACGGCCAGCCCTGGACATGTGTGAGCCGGACGATGAAGTCCTGCTTAGAGAAATTAGTGACCAGGTGGCAGAATTAACCCAGAAGTATGGCGGACTCATGTGGGGCGAGCACGGAAAAGGTTATCGCTCCGAATACGCCCCCGCTTTTTTTGGAGAGCACCTTTATAAAGAATTGCAGAAAATTAAGACGAGTTTTGACCCGTTTAACCAATTGAACCCGGGGAAAATTTGCACGCCTCTGAATACTGATGTGCAATTAGTTTCTGTTGACGCAGTAAAACGAGGCTTTTTTGACAGGCAGATTCCAATAGCAACCAGAAACAGCTACAAAAATGCAATGGACTGTAACGGTAATGGCTTGTGTTTCAATTATGACCCCAAGTCCGCTATGTGCCCCTCGTATAAAGTCACACGGGACCGTCGTTATTCTCCTAAAGGTCGGGCAGGGCTTCTGCGCGAATGGTTACGGTTGACCCATAACGCGGGTTATGACGCCACTCAAAGGCCTCAGCCGGTAAGCTTTGCTAAACGCCAGCTAAACCGACTTACAGGGCGAAGCGATTTTAGTCATGAAGTAAAACAGTCGATGGATAAATGTCTGGCGTGCAAAGCCTGTACGAATCAGTGTCCGGTTAATGTCGATGTCCCAACATTTCGTGCGCGTTTTTACGATCATTATTACAGTAAATACGCTCGTCCATTAAAGGACTACTTAGTAAAGGGCATAGAAAAAACGGCGCCTCTTGCAAGTCAGTTCCCTGTTTTGAGTAATTTGCTGATTAATAACCCTATAAGCCGGGTTATTCTTAAATACGGTGTGGGTTATGTCGATACCCCTTTATTTTCAACGCCCAATTTGAGAACTGCATGGAAGCGTCACGGCCTCGTTGAGCTAACAACAGAACAAGTTCTGAGTTTAACTGAAAGAGAACGCGAACAGGCGGTTGTTATTGCGCAGGATCCTTTTACCACATTCTATGAGGCTGACTTTGTATTAAAGCTGGGGCTACTCATTAAGAAGCTCGGTTTTACTCCGGTTTTACTGCCTTTTATAGGGCATGGTAAAGCACAGCATGTCAAAGGTTTCCTTGGTGATTTCGACAAAACGGCGACTAAAGTTACTGAGCAATTGAAACCGCTTTCCGATGCAGGAATTCCACTGATTGGGCCAGACAGCTCTACGGCCTTGATATTCAGAGATGAATACCGAAAATCAAACGGAGGTCAGTTGCCAGAGGTTGAGGTAATGACCGTAGTTGAATGGTTAAGCACGCTAAACTTTGAGAAAGCCGGGCCAGCCAGCACCAGCAATTATGGACTGCTATTGCACTGTACAGAGCAAAGCTTTGTTCCAGAGTCGGCGCATCAATGGCAAGAATTGTTCAGTAAATTAGGGTTAACACTGGATATCGTTAACGTTGGTTGTTGTGGTATGGCAGGAACTTTTGGTCACGAAAAACAGAACCAAAGTGACAGCCTCGGCCTGTATGAAATGGGGTGGCAGCAGGCAGTTCAGCAATACGGCAGCAGCGGTGTGCTGGTAACCGGGTTCTCATGCCGGTCTCAGATAAAACGGATAGAAAAAAAGCGGGTGAAACACCCGCTTGAAATCATTTTACAAAGCCTGAGTTAAATCAGGCTTTTATTTGCAGCAACGTTTACTGCTTACCTTTGGCTATAATTTCACGTGCCATTTGGTCAGCAACTGCACCGGTAGGGCGGTCTTCGTCGTTTGCACGAGCAAAAAGCTGATCCAGAGTGTCGTAAATACCACGAACACGTTTATCAGTTTCCTCTAAGCTCATATTAGCGGCTTCTGAACACACATGAATGACACCACCGGCATTAATCACGTAATCAGGTGCGTAAAGAATACCCATATCTTTTACTGCTTGATCGTGTTTAGGGTTCGCTAACTGGTTATTAGCGCTTCCGGCAATGATTTTAACTTTCAGTTGCTTTAGAGTTTCGTCATTGATGGTTGCACCCAGCGCACATGGCGCATAGACGTCAGCATCAACACTGTAGATTTCATCCAAACCAACAGCTTTCGCGCCGAGTTCTTTAACGGCACGCTCTATAGCTTCTTCGTTAATGTCTGTAACGATAAGCTCAGCACCGTCTTCTGCGCAGTACTTAGCAAAGTCATAACCAACAGAACCAAGGCCCTGAACCGCTATTTTTACACCTTTAAGATCTTCACTGCCTAACTTGTGTTTTGCCGCAGCTTTAAGACCCAGATAAGTGCCCAGTGCTGTATGAGGTGAAGGATCACCAGCTTTATCAGCGGTTCCGGCAACATGACTGGTTTCTTTCGCAACCATGTCGATGTCTTCGGTACGAATGTTCACATCTTCTGCAGTAATATAACGGCCGCTCAATGACTCGATAAAACGACCGTATGCGCGGAACAGTTCTTCGCTTTTAATTTTCTTGGCGTCACCAATAATAACCGCTTTACCGCCACCTAATGGTAAGCCGGCCATAGCACTTTTATAAGTCATACCGCGCGACAAGCGCAGCACATCGGTTAAAGCTTCGGCCGATGAAGCGTAGTTCCACAAACGGGTACCACCAAGGCTTGGACCTAAAGTTGTGTCATGAATTGCAATAATGGCTTTTAGGCCTGATTCCTGATCATGACAAAAGACAACTTGCTCGTGATGATCGAATTCGGGATGCTCGTATAGAGACATGAATTTCAATTCCTCATTGCTTCAAAAATTGCGCGAACATTACCATTTAGATAGGGCTCGCGCTACTTAATTAAGTGAATAAATTCAGCAATTCAAACGGGTGTTTATCAACTCTTGTTTACACAGAATCGCTCAGGATTCTTCAATGTATAAATAGATAATTCCCTGATTTATCGTTTCAGCAACTAGCTCAGCCTGTGCCGTTGAATTTACTCGTTTCGAAAGCTCCGATGCGGGTTTTGAGCCTTGCAGTTGGCCCAGCCATTCTGCTGTGGGTAAGGCTTCCGGAGATACCGCAAAAGCTTCCCCATTGCCATAAAACTCGGTCTGACTCAGTTTTAAGAAACGGGCACCGGACGCTTTCTCAATGAAGGCATTAGGTTGCGCCAATAAGTCTGGCACTTGCGCTGCTGTTGTTGGCAATTCTGGCTCGGGAAGAGGGCGTTTTGATTGGGATACAATTCTCGCCAGTAACCTGTCTGTTTCGTCACTCTCAAGGGCTTCTTTCAAAAAGCCTTTTAAGGCGGCTAATTGCTTTTCTTCAATTTCCCAGGAAATATCGTCGCTGCCAATTTCTGGATCCTGGTATCGTTCCTGAAGGGACTCCTGTTGCATGGCAATATCGCCCAGCTGCAATAATAACTCTGCTTTTGACGGCGCCCGGAACCCAACCGAGTAGTTGAGCGAAGGCTCTAAGGCAACACCATCATGCGGACAGCCTGCGGGAATATATAAAACATCACCGGCTTTCAGGTGCTCATCAATAACGGCTTTAAACTCACCTTCTACCTGGCAAAGGTCGGCTGCTGGCTGACACTCCCGCATTGATTGTCGCTCACCAACGCGCCAGTGTCGAGAACCGGCTCCCTGTATGATAAAAACGTCATACTGATCCAGGTGCGGACCAACACCACCGTTTTCGCATGAGAAACTGACCATGACATCGTCTATGCGCCAATCCGGAAGAAAACGGAAAGGCGTTATCAATTCGCCAACGTCTGGCAGCCACTCATTTACTGATTGAACCAATAAGGTCCAGTGGCTCTCACCAAACTGCTCGTATTCTTCAAACGGGCCATGAGTAACCAACCAGCCAGATTCTGTATCTGCCTGTGACTCAATAACCCGAGAGTCGGCGCCTTCTTCCATGGCCAGTCCAGCCAGAATTTCAGGGCTGACAGGGTCCGTAAAATCAGCAAAGCCTTGTCGAATAAGACAAGGCTTTTTCTGCCAGTAGTTTTTTAAAAAATCGTCTTTATCAAAAGCTAATTTCATACAAGATCATCAACAAACTGAGTTGCGCGGCCAATATAGTTAGCTGGTGTTAAAGCTTTCATTTCATCTTTAGCAGCATCTGGCACGTCTAAAGAGTCAATAAATTTCGCAAGATCATCGCTGGTAATGCGTTTTCCGCGAGTTAAGGTTTTAAGCTTTTCGTACGGCTTTTCAACACCGTATCGGCGCATAACGGTTTGCACCGGTTCCGCCATCAATTCCCAATTTTCATCAAGCTCAGCTGCCAGACGGGCTTCATTAACTTCCAGCTTACTCAAACCTTTTAACGTTGCCTGAAATGCAATAACAGCATGCGCAACACCTACACCTAAATTACGTAAAACGGTAGAGTCAGTCAGATCGCGTTGCCAGCGGGAAATAGGCAGCTTCTGAGCCAAATGTTGCATAACCGCATTAGCAATACCCAGGTTGCCCTCGGAGTTTTCAAAGTCGATAGGGTTCACTTTATGAGGCATCGTTGAAGAGCCAACTTCACCTTCAACAGTACGCTGTTTAAAGTGGTTCAAAGCAATATAACCCCAGACATCACGATCAAAATCGATGAGTACGGTGTTAAAGCGAGCCAGTGCGTCAAAGTATTCTGCAACATAGTCATGCGGCTCAATTTGAGTCGTGTACGCGTTCCAGCTTAAACCGAGTGACGTAACGAATTGCTCTGAGATTTGATGCCAGTCGACATTAGGGTAGGCCGCAAGGTGCGCGTTATAGTTACCGACAGCACCGTTGATTTTACCCATGACATCTACAGCTTTAAGCTGCGTCAGCTGACGTTGTAGACGCACAGCAACGTTCGCAAACTCTTTGCCCATTGTGGTTGGCGTTGCCGGTTGGCCGTGCGTACGGGCCATCATAGGAACGGCTTTGTGTTCTTTCGCCAGCTCTTTAACCCGATCAACTAATTCCTGCATCATCGGTACTAATACTTCGTCACGAGCTGTGTTCAGCATTAAGCCATGAGAAAGGTTGTTAATGTCCTCTGAAGTACAGGCAAAGTGGATGAATTCGGATACTTTATTCAGTTCTTCGTTATTAGCGACTTGTTCTTTCAGGAAGTATTCAACCGCTTTCACGTCGTGATTGGTTGTGCGCTCAATGGTCTTTATGCGTTCAGCGTCTTCTACTGAGAAGTTTTCAACAATGGCGTTCAGTATTTGTGTCGCTTCTTCACTTAATGCCGGCACTTCTTTAATGCCATCGACTTCGGCTAATAACTGCAACCAACGAACCTCAACAGTGACACGAAATTTAATCAGTCCGTACTCGCTGAAAATAGGACGTAACATTTCTGCTTTTGAAGCGTATCGTCCATCGACAGGTGACACTGCGGTTAGTGAAGAAAAGGGCAACATAAACTGGCTCTCCGAGAGTTAATTAAGTCATTAATCTTTTATGCGACATGCAACAATTGCTGCGCTGTATCTAACATTTTCTTTCTTGAAAATACGAAATGACGACGTTTGCCGCCTACTTGCTGCCAAAGCACGGCACTACGAATGCCGGCCAGCAACAAGGTTCTAATATGGTGCTGATTTGAGTCCCGCTTCAAAAACTCCGGGTTTCCATTAATTCGAATAGGCTGTCCCAGAGGACTTATCAACTCGCGGTAAATCCCCGCAAAACTTTGCTGTACGCGATAATCTTCAAATTCAAATTCTTCTTTCTGACGTTTTACCTGAGCGATACGTTCACCCAGTAAATTAAGTACGTCGGGCTGCTTAAGTAAGCGCCGGGACAGGTGGATCAATCCGACTAAATAGCGGGTGACCTCTAGATCTTTATTTTTATTATTTCCGGCCTGACGAATAAATGCCTGAATGCCTGGCTGAATATTCTCCAGACCGCCGTAAATATCTTCGATGTTGTCAGGGTTTTGTTGCAGAAGACTGTGGACCAAAGTGTTGGTAATAGACTCAGGGTAAAGTTCTCCACTGCGAGCCAGCTTCTGCACGGCCATAGCACTTAACGACATACCAGCTAAAGCAATTACTCGCTGCTGCCACTCATTCATAGCTTGACCTCAAAATCGGTAATGCGCTGTTCAATAATGCCGCCACCTAAACAAACGTCGTCGCTGTAGAATACTGCGGATTGTCCTGGCGTTACCGCTGCAACAGGCTCTTTAAACTGAACCTGAAAGTCGCCGTTATCAAGCGGAGTAACCCTGCACGGTATATCCTGCTGGCGATAGCGCGTTTTAACCGTACAATCGAAAGCCTTTAATGGTGTGGTACGACTCACCCAGTGCAGTTGCCCGGCAATAAGCCCCTGAGAATAGAGGCGGGGATGATTTTTTCCCTGCGCAACAATAAGCACATTTCTCTCTACGTCTTTATCGACAACGTACCAGGGCTCGCCGGAGGTGTCGGCCATTCCGCCAATGTGTAAGCCTTTACGCTGACCCAGAGTGTGGTACATCAAACCTTCATGTTCACCTAACTGTTCGCCATCGACAGACTCAATGGGGCCGGGCTTTGCCGGCAGGTACTGCTGGAGAAAGTCTTTAAATTTGCGCTCGCCAATAAAGCAAATACCTGTAGAGTCTTTTTTATCCGCTGTAACAAGGCCTTGCTCTTCTGCAATTCTCCGAACTTCTGATTTCTCCAGCTCGCCAACCGGAAACAAAGTTTGTGCAATATGCTCATGGCTTAGCGTATAAAGGAAGTAGCTTTGGTCTTTATTACTGTCTAAACCGCGCAGCATTTCCCACTTTCCGTCGTTCTGCTGACGACGCACATAATGTCCGGTCGCAATGTAATCGGCATTTAATGCTTCTGCGGCAAATTCCAGAAAGGCCTTAAATTTAATTTCTTTGTTACACATGATATCCGGGTTCGGTGTTCGCCCGGCTTTGTATTCTTCCAAAAAGTACTCGAACACGTTGTCCCAGTACTCTGCGGCAAAATTGATTGTGTGCAGCTCTATGCCGAGTGTTTCGCAAACCTTTTCGGCATCGGCTAAATCTTCGGATGCAGCGCAGTATTCGTCAGTATCATCTTCTTCCCAGTTTTTCATAAACAGGCCTTCGACCTGATAGCCCTGTTGCAGAAGAAGATAGGCTGACACGGAAGAGTCGACTCCTCCTGACATTCCAACAATGACTTTTTTACTGGCATTTGACATAGACTGACCTGGCTGACTGTAACTCCTGAATTGGCTGCGCATTCTATCATTTTAGGCCGCGCTAGGGTAGCTCAGGAAACTACCAAACAGGCGGTTCTTCACGCCATTCGCCCGGCTGCAGCGTTTTTAACTGAAACGGACCAATTGCCGCACGTATAAGGCGCAGAGTAGGGAGTCCAACATGCGCTGTCATACGGCGAATCTGACGGTTTTTACCTTCACGAATTTTAATGCAAAGCCAGGTGTCGGGCACCGTTTTACGCTCTCTGACTGGCGGGTTTCGTGGCCATAGGTTCATTGGCTCGGGCATTACAAAGGCTTCGGCTGGACGCGTCATTCCATCGTTCAATTCAACGCCATTTCGTAACTGCTCCAGTTGTTCTTCACTGGGTTCACCTTCGACTTGAACCCAGTAAGTTTTCCATACTTTATATTTAGGATTTGCCAGGCGCGCCTGATAAACGCCATCGTTGGTTAACAAAAGCAGGCCTTCACTGTCCTTATCCAATCGTCCGGCGGGGTAGACATCATTATGTGGGATGAAAGCCTTTAATGTTTGGTCGCCTTCCTCACCTGTAAATTGCGATAACACACCGTAGGGCTTGTTTAGCAAAACCAACTTAGGATTGGCGGGTCGCTTTTTCTGTGATTTCATGCCTGCCTCAAATTGTTCTGTCGATTTAAATTGGATCGCGTCAATGGATACTCTAGTATATCGGGCGCTAGTTTATCTTACTGTTAAAAAAAGTGTGGGAATTTCTGTGGATGATAACAAAGTAGTCATTGGAGGCTCACTGATTGACGCCCTAAAAGGGAACTATCAGCTGTCAGTGCGGCAAGTATTAGAGCAGTCGTTTAATGTAACCAAGTCAAACTTAGTGTCTTTGATTGGTGGTTTCTTAATTTTGTTAGGCATTAACGTGCTTATGGTTCTGGCTTTAATGAGCGTATTCTCAATTGACGCCATAGAAAGCTCGGCGCAAATTCAATACCTTGCCAGTATTCTTCAGGCTGTTATCAGCGCACCGTTACTTGGCGGGTTGATGCTAATGGGAATTAAACATAGCGTTGGGATTCAAACAAAAACAGCCGATGTTTTTAACGGATTCAATGTACTGCTTCCGCTCATTACCGTTGCCGTTATTAGCAGCTTGCTTAGCATACTGGTCAGTGAATTAATGGTGCTGGTCCACCCTAATTTTGCAATATTAGTATCGCTTTATATTACGGTAATTTTGAGTCTTGCTATGCCGTTAGTCGTTGAGCGAGGGGTGGGGCCGTTAAGTGCATTGTACTACTCGATAAAAATAACGCATTTTAAACTTCCCAAATTTATTCTGTTGTTTCTTATTATTCTGGGTTTACTGTTTGTCGCTATAATTCCTTTCGGACTTGGTCTTATTTGGATGCTCCCAATGATCTATAACCTCATTGGAGTGGTCTATCGAGACATTATTGGCGTAACTGTTATTGAGAAATCCAAAAAAGATAATTCGTCTGAAAATATTTCGGCTTGAGGACTACATGCGATTATTAACAATTTTACTGTTCATAGTACTGAGTATAGCTGCATTACTTTTACCCTGGCTTATTAAGGAGCCTGATGTAAAAGTTCCGGATCAATCGGTTACGGCGCATTTACCAGCAATTCCGGAGGTTGAAGTTAAAAGAGATCTCCCGGATTTTATGTCAATGACAGATGTCACCGAAAAGAAGGAAGAGTTCTTTCGTTTTTTGCTGCCTTTAGTTGAAGCTGAAAATATACGTATATTGCATGATAGAGCGTATCTTAAAGCCATTTATGAACGCTATAAAAACGGCGAACTTACCGCTGCAGACAAGAAACAAATGGAAGAGTGGATAAATTACTACCGTCTGGAAGACGATATTGCCATTGATGATAATCTGTTTGGTCTTCTGAAACGACGCATCGATATTATTCCGGAAATGATGGTTTTGGTGCAGGCCGCCAATGAATCTGGTTGGGGAACTTCGCGTTTCTCCAGAAAAGGTTTAAACCTATTTGGGCAATGGTGTTACTCGAAAGGTTGTGGTCTAGTGCCTACCGGAAGAGTTGAAGGTGGTCGCCATGAGGTTGCGCAGTTTGACTCGGTTAATGCCTCGGTAAAGAGCTACATGCGGAATATAAACACCCACGGAGCTTATCTGGATTTACGTTTACTACGTGAACAAAAGCGTTTAAATAATGCAGATATTTTGGCACGAGATCTTATTACTGGGCTTTCGAGCTATTCAGAGCGCGGCGAGGATTATATTGAAGAGCTACGAGCAATGATCCGTATAAACCGACCAATTGTGGAACGCGTTAGCGAAGAGTTGAATCCACCACCACAACCCGAATAACGCACTTCGACATAATAAAAAAAAGGCTCCAATCAGGAGCCTTTTTTGTCTTGTTTAAGCCAGCTGTTTAATCGGAATATCACTCATTAAAGCAGGTTCATTATTGACTGCATCAGAGCTAAAATTTTCGGTATCAAAAGCTTTATCGCCGTTTTCATCGGCAACGCCATTGGCAGTAACCGCTTTAAAGTCAAACAGGGCATTGTCAGCCAGGTGCGAAGGAACAACATTTTGCATTGCGGTACATAAACTCTCAATTCTTCCTGGAAACTGCTTATCCCACTGGTTAAGCATTTGCTTTATTTGCTTCCTTTGAAGGTTTTCCTGAGAGCCACACAAGTTGCACGGAATAATTGGAAACTCCATAGCCTCAGAATATTGCTCTATGTCCTTTTCCCGGGCGTAGGCAAGTGGTCGAATAACAATATGTTCACCGTTATCGCTTGCGAGTTTCGGCGGCATCGATTTTAATTTGCCGCCATGAAACATATTTAAAAACAAGGTTTCAATCATATCGTCTCTGTGGTGTCCCAGAGCTATCTTAGTGGCTTTTAACTCCTTTGCCGTACGGTATAAAATTCCACGGCGTAAACGCGAACAAAGAGAGCAGGTTGTCTTTCCTTCAGGGATTTTATCTTTCACGATACTGTAGGTGTCTTCTTCAACAATTTTGTATTCAACACCAAGCTTTTCTAAATACTCAGGAAGTACATGCTCTGGGAAACCCGGTTGTTTTTGATCAAGGTTAACAGCGATCAGGGAGAATCTCACAGGAGCGACTTTTTGAAGGTACTGCAAAGTGTCTAACAGAGTGTAGCTGTCCTTACCACCCGACAGACAGACCATGATGCGATCACCATCCTCTATCATACCAAAATCTTGTATGGCTTTGCCGGCTTCGCGGCGAATACGTTTCTGTAGTTTATTGAAACGGTATTTGTCTTCACTGGCCATAATGGCTCCTGCAACCTGTCATATTTAAGCATTAGGAGCCGGATTATACCTGAGCCATTAAACTCAAGCGAGGGGACTAACAAAGTCTTCTGGTTTAATAGCTAATACGTCGCAATTTAACTGATCCAGCACATGCTCCGCAGTATTGCCCAGTAACGCAGCGCTTAACCCAGTGCGGCCAATAGTCCCTAACACGACTAATTCGGCATCCAGTTGTTTGGCTGCTTCAGGTATCACTTGTTCCGGTAAACCTTGAGAAAGGTACTGATAGTGACTGGAAATGCCATACTCCCGGCCAAGAGCAGCCATTCGGTTTACATGATGCTGCTCGAGAGCATCTGTATACTCGCTGACATCAAACTCCGGAATTTCTACCGCTACATTAACAGGCGCACTAGGGTACGCATTAACCAAATGCACACTGGCATCGAGAACTTTGCTCATTGACTGAGCGTGTTCAATAATTCGTTTATTTAATTGCTGATGATGCTCTTCTTCTGAACCGGTGTGAACAGCCGCAATAATTTGGCCATGACTGGGCCATTCGTGTTCTTTGACTAGCAAAACCGGGCAGGGGGCTTTTCTTAACAAGTGCCAGTCAGTTGGTGTAAAAATGAGGTTTTGGAAACTCGCACTGACCTGAGTACCTTTTATGATGAGATCGTGCTTGTGTTTAATCGCTTCTTTTATAATGGCTTCAAACGGGCGATTGTGCCAAACAACGCTGATATCAATAGCAATTGCGTCTGTATCAAATTCACTCAACAAGTCTGTTAGCCAGGCTTTTCTGTCAGCAATGAGATTAGAACGCATAATATCGCGTTCTTCGCTGGATAACATGGTTGTCATTTCATAAGAGAAGTCGTAAATGGATAAAAACAAAGTCAGTCTGGCATCACTCAATCGAGCCATATGCAGACCTCTTTTCAAGGCTTTATGCTGCTCATCAGCGGCATCTATAACGACCAAAACATGACGGAATGCGTCCATACTCACCTCATAATAAATCCGCGTCTATTAGTTAGATTAGACGAAAGCAGAAAGCTTTGCAGGCTTTATTGAAAAAAAGGTTTGAGGAGGGTCAATAAACTCCATAAGGCATAAATAATCAGTAAAACACCCATGGCTGTGCGAACCCCCTGAGCTCGCAAAAAGTTGTGCAGAAACTGGCTGAAATGACCTGCTGCAACCATAGCTGGCAAGGTTCCTAAGCCAAAAGCCGCCATGGTTAATGCGCCACCGCTGGCTGAACCACTTAACGCGGCCCAGCTAAGAGCACTGTAAACCATACCGCAAGGCAGCCAGCCCCATAGGGTTCCGGCAAAGAAAGTGGCAAAAATACCCGGTTTGTTTCTCAGCTGAGCGGCAAAGGGCTGAACCTTTCGCCATACCGGGCTTGCAGCTTTTTCCAAATAAACCAGGCCAGCAAACCAGCCCGTAAAATAAAGCCCTAATAGAAGCAGAAAAATAACCGCCAACCAACGCAGGATAACGGTTGTATAACCACCTTCGGGAGCAAAAAAGCCTATGGCACCGCCGACAAGTGCGCCAATTATCATATAAGAGGACACTCGGCCTAAGTTATAGAGCCAGACATGATAGGGCTTAGTATTAATGCCCATGGCGCTTGCTATCCCACCACACATCATCAGGCAGTGGCCAGCGCCCGCAAGGCCCATAAGTAATGCGGTTACAAGATCAGCGCTTTGGCTTATCGGATTCATCATCGGCCTTGTTGTCTTCATCATCCATTAGAATATTGAGACCCTGACGCTCAATATCTTCAAACTGATCGGAACGTACCGCCCAGAAAAAAATAGCCACGGCGATGATCACAAAAATTATCGCAACCGGTATTAACGCGTAAATTACACTCATTTTCGATACAACCTTAAAGAGTTACCAATGACCAACAGAGAGCTGAGCGACATGCCAAGCGCTGCTGCCCATGGTGCAACCATACCAATAGCCGCAACAGGTAATATAGATACATTATAAACTAATGCCCAAGTGAAATTTTGCTGCATCACCTTGCGCGTCTTCAGAGCACTTTCTATAACCACTTTTATTTGGTTCAATGACTCTGACATTAGTACAACGTCGGCTGCGGTTTGCGCCAAGTCAGATGCCTTTGAAAAGGTCATTGAGAGATCAGCTTTTGCAAGAACCGGGCTGTCATTGATGCCGTCACCGACCATCCAGACAGTATGATCTAATTGTTGTTGTTCGGTAACGAATGCCAGTTTTTCCTCTGGCTTTAATCCACTATGGTACTCAGATATGCCCAGTTCCTTCGCCAGTTCATGGACTCTGGGCTCGCTGTCACCACTTAAGATAATAGGCTGGTAGCCATTTTCTTTTAACCATTCTATGGTTTCTGCTGCACCGTCCCTTATCTGATCTTCAACCCGGAACTGTGCCAAAACCTGTTTTTTGCTTGCCACAATCACCTGATATTTATTAAGTGCTTTAAACTCAGGGTGCCATTGCTGAATAAAACGTTCACTGCCGACGCGGTAAACTTCACCGTCAAGCTCACCTTGCAGTCCGGCCCCCATTTCGTTGCTGACATGAGTAAACTTAGCAGGGGTATCTGAAAGTTGACTCAAAGGAACGGAAAGAGGGTGCTCGGAAAACAGTTCCAGTCCACTAACAATATGATCCACTGTTTTGGGGTCGATAGAGTCCTGGCGTTCAACAAGACGAAACTGCCCCTCGGTTAAAGTACCGGTTTTATCAAGACAAACTTTGTCTAACTGCTTTACAGACTCTAATACATCAGCGCCTTTAAGTAATATGCCATCTCGATTGAGCCGATGAATAATACCGGTAAGCGCGGTGGGAGCGGCAAGTGACAAAGCACAAGGGCAGGTTGCAACCAAAACCGCCAAAGTAACCCACAGCGCATGCTCAGACTGAATCCACCACCAACTGAAGAACGTAATAACAGCAATAATTAAAATGCCAGCAATAAAATAGCCGGCAATTTTATCAATAACTTGCTGAGCTCTTGGCTTAACCGCTAATGCAGAGTCCTGCATTGATATAATACCCGCCAGCACAGTCTGCTGAGCAATAGCCGTCACTTTGACGCGTATCGGCGAGTGTTGGTTAATACTGCCGGCAATAATTGCGTCGCCAAGCTTTTTCGAACGTGGCAGGCTTTCACCTGTCAGTAAGCTTTCATCAACCTGTGCCTGCGGATTTAACAACTCCCCGTCGGCGGGAATGGTTTCACCAGCCTTTACACGAATAATGTCACCAATATTTAACTGCTTAATAGCAATAGATTCAACGCCCTCAGCTGTTTCTCTGGACGCCAGCTTAGGTAAAAGAGTCAAACGGTTAGTAGCAAACTTTAACGCACGTTCCTTTGCAAGTAACTCAAGAAAACGCCCGGTTAAGAGAAAGAAGGTGAACATGGAAATGGATTCAAAGTACACCTCTCCAGTATTGGTAATAGTAGCGTACACACTGGCACTGTAAGCTCCCAACAAAGCGATACTTACCGGAATATCCATATTCAAGCGTGAAGCTTGTATCGCTCTAAGAGCGCCGGCATAGAAAGGTTGTGCACTGTACAGAATGACTGGAGTTGCAAATACCAGACTGACTCCCCATAAAAAACGCTGTAAGTCAGGAGATAGGTCACTTACCACACCAAAGTACAGGCCAAAAGCAATCATCATTACTTGCATGGTGGCAATACCTGCCACGCCCAAGCGTCTTATATAACTTTTTCTCTGGAGGGTATATTGCTGTTCAGCTTCATTGGCCTGGAATGGTAAAGCCTTATAGCCAATTCCGGCTAACGCTCTGAGAATATTGCTGAGTTTTAACTCCTCAGGTGACCAGCTAACCTGTAATCGACGACTGGTAACATTAACGATAGCTTTGTGTATGCCTTTCAAACGCATTAATTCGCGCTCAATAAGCCAGCCGCACGCACCACAAGTGATATTCTCTATTGTCAGAGTGGCAACCTCAGTGCCATCACCTTCGTGTCTTACGAACTCTTTTTGTAAGTCAGGGTGGTCATACAAATTCAAATCATTTAACTCATCGGGAAGTACAGGAGTCTCCTGAAGTTGAGAGACATCCCTGTGTTCATAATAAGCATGTAAGCGATGTTCAATAATGGTTTCTGCCACGGCCTGGCAACCGGCACAGCAGACGGTTTTTTCTGACCCTTTGTATTCAACAGAAAGGTTAACTCCCCGGGGAACAGGTTGCAGGCAGTGGAAGCATTCCATGTGTTTAAACTCCGTATAATAATGGACGAAGCTTTGTTAATTCACTTTTAGGGAGTTGATATTTTTCGCTCACTTTCCATACCTTGTTATAGGGTTCAACAGTAACGGTCCACTTGCCGCTAATGTTGTCTGGAATATCAGCCCGGTAGGTGCCGTCTGCGGCGACACTTAGCAAACGACTAAAATCCTTTTCAGGCTGAGTGGCATGCACAAAATAAACCCGTAAAGCTGACAGCTCTTCCGGTTCACCTGAAGCATATTTTAGAGTTAACTTGCCCTGATTTGCAGTAAATTCGAAGGAAATATTACGACGCTGAGCTTCTTCAACGTTTTCAATAACAGCGTTAATTGTCTTGCCGCGTTTATAGTAATCGTCGACCACCATCGAAAAGTTGCCCTGAGAGATGGACAAATAAATGATAACACCGCAAACGATCATTACAGTAACGGGAAGGGAAATAAGAAACCATGGCCAAAACTGCTTATACCAAGGTTGAATCATAATAGGACCTCTTACAAAAAACCCCGCCGTAGCGGGGCTATATACTGCGTTTTATTCGTCGTTTGACAAGCTGTAGACATAAGCTGAGATAACATGAATTTTATCTTCACCTAAAATGTTTTTCCAGGCAGGCATAACGCCGCTACGCCCATACCTAATAGTTTCTTCAATTTTATTAATTGAACCACCATAGAGCCAAACATTATCAGTCAAGTTAGGAGCACCCAGCTGCTGGTTACCTTTTCCATCCTGTCCGTGACAAGCGCTGCAGACTGCAAAGTTTGCCTTGCCGGCTTCAACCAAGTCAGGATCTCTGTCGCGGCCACTAAGACTTGCGACGTAGTTTGCCAGTTCATTAATTTCTTTATCACTGAACTGCTCACCAAAAGGTGTCATGTTACCGCGGCGACCTTCTAATAACGATGTCTTAATATCGCTTGGCTCACCACCGTACAACCAGTCATCATCAGTCAAGTTAGGGAAGCCTTGGCCACCCATAGCGTTTGAGCCGTGGCACTGAGCACAGTTTTGCAAGAATAGTCGTTGACCAACATCTAAAGCATCTTCATTTTTTGCCAGCTCTTTAACAGACTGCTCTGCAAATGCTTCAAAAATAGGGCCGTATTTTTCTTCAGCTGCACGAATTGAACGATCGTACTCAACTATCATTCCTTTTTCGTGAGCTTCTTCCATTGCCTGACGAGACTCTTCTAATGAGCGAACGTCTTGGTTTGAGCTTTTCCAGTCCAATAGGCCATTGAAATTGCCTAACCCAGGATATAAAGCTAAGTACAAAAAGCCCCAGGCAAAGCAGGCCCAGAATAAATAGGTCCACCACTTTGGAAGAGGGTTGTTTAACTCAACAATTCCATCGAATTCGTGGTCCATTTCCTGACCTTCTTCGATGTGAGTATAATTTTTCATGTTCCAGCGCAATAGCCAAATTAGCACCACCAAAGTGGCCAGCGTCAGAACAATTATCCATGCACTCCAGAAGCTACTCATCTTTCTTCGACTCCGGTTTGTCGCTTTTATCTACTGATGACTCGTCCTCAAATATGGAATTAGCCGCTTCATCAAATTGTTTTTTTGTGCGGCGACTGAAAGCCCAAAACACAATAGCAATGAAAATTGCCAATATGATCAGGCTAAACACGCCGCGCCAGGTTCCGTAATCCATTACTTATCAGCCTGCTGTAACGCAGTGCCAAGAGACTGCAAGTATGCGATAAGAGCGTCCATTTCGGTTTCACCCTGAACAGCTTCTTTAGCCCCGGCAATATCCTCATCTTCATAAGGAACGCCAAGCGAACGCATAACTTCCATTTTCTTAGCGGTGTCTTCACCCGTTAGCTTGTTTTCTGCAAGCCACGGGAACGCTGGCATATTTGATTCAGGAACCACATTTCGTGGGTTCATTAAGTGAACGTGATGCCACTCATCACTGTAACGTCCACCAACCCGAGCCAAATCAGGACCTGTCCGTTTAGAACCCCAAAGGTGAGGGAATTCCCATACGTGTTCTCCGGCTAAAGAGTAATGTCCATAGCGTTCTGTTTCAGCACGGAAAGGTCGAATCATCTGACTGTGACAGTTGTTACACCCTTCGCGGATATAGATATCACGGCCTTCAAGTTCTAATGCTGTGTATGGCTGTAGCCCTTTAATCGGTTCATTGGTCTGCTTCTGAAAAAGTAGGGGAGTGATTTCTACCAAACCGCCAATAGAAACAGCAAGAATCATTAAAATAGACAGCCAACCTAAGTTTTTCTCAACAAATTCGTGTTTAAAGCGACTCATTATTCTCTCCCTCAGGCAGTTTGTACGACGTTGCCTGCAGCTGTCTCACGACGGCCGGCACGAATTGTCTGGTAACAGTTATAAGCCATAAGCAGCATACCAACGACAATGAACACACCACCAATAAAGCGGCCTGTCCAGAACGGATACGATGCTTGAACACTCTCTACGAAACTATAAGTTAGTGTTCCATCAGAGTTTGTCGCACGCCACATAAGACCTTGCATAACACCTGAAATCCACATTGAAACAATGTAGAAAACTACGCCGATAGTGTGTAACCAGAAATGAACGTTAACCAGCTTAATGCTGTGAATTTCTTTCTGATTAAACAAGCGAGGTACCAGGTAGTACATAGAGCCGATGGTAATCATCGCAACCCAGCCTAGAGCACCTGAATGCACGTGACCAACGGTCCAGTCGGTGTAGTGAGAAAGGGCGTTTACTGATTTGATTGCCATCATCGGACCTTCGAAAGTCGACATACCATAGAATGACAGAGATACAATCAGGAAGCGCAGAATTGGGTCGGTACGCAGTTTATGCCAGGCTCCCGATAAGGTCATGATGCCGTTGATCATGCCGCCCCACGAAGGAACGAACAGAATGACTGACATCACCATACCCACTGACTGAGTCCAGTCTGGTAAAGCGGTGTAGTGCAAGTGGTGCGGTCCGGCCCAAATGTATAAGGAAATAAGTGCCCAGAAATGAACAACCGACAAACGGTACGAGTAAACGGGGCGTTCTGCCTGCTTTGGCACAAAGTAATACATCATGCCCAGGAAGCCGGCTGTCAAAAGGAAACCTACAGCGTTATGTCCGTACCACCATTGAACCATGGCATCTACAGCACCTGAGTAGATTGAATATGACTTAGTAAACGACACTGGTATCGCGAAGCTGTTCACAATATGCAGCATGGCGATAACAACAATAAAGCCACCGTAGAACCAGTTCGCCACATAAATGTGCGATGTCTTACGAATAGCCAATGTCCCAAAGAAAACAATGAGATAAGCAACCCAAACGACAGCAATCAGGATATCGATTGGCCATTCAAGTTCAGCGTACTCTTTCGTACTGGTTAAACCCAGAGGCAGAGTGATAACCGCGGCTACGATAACGGCTTGCCAACCCCAGAAGGTGAAAGCAGCCAACTTGTCTGAGAACAAGCTCACTTTACAGGTCTTTTGAACCACATAGTAAGAGGTAGCAAAAAGTGCACTGGTACCAAACGCAAAAATAACCGCGTTAGTGTGTAGTGGGCGAAGACGGGAGTAGGTTAACCAAGGTGTATTGAAGTTTAGCTCTGGCCAGACTAGCTGAGCAGCTATCAATACGCCCAACGCCATACCGACGATACCCCAAATAATGGTCATGACAGTAAACTGCCGAACGACCTTCATATTATATTCGATCGGTTGTTGTGGAATTGTTTGACTCATCTTTTAAATCCGCAGTGATTAAGATCAGGAAAAAGGTGACTTTTACCAGACACGATCCATGTAAAAGTACGTGCATTTTACGTCTTGTGACTCAAAAGGTACAGGGCAGATTACTATTGTCCCTAGTCTTTTTAAGGTTATTTTGTTTTAAACCGGCTCACAAGTTGACTCAGATCAATGCTGTTTTTACTGAGATCCCGGCTTACTTCAGATACCCGCGTATTTGCGTCCTGGTTAGCATGGGAAAGGTCAGAAATGCCCGTGATGTTTTCATTCAAATCTTTAGTGACCCGACTTTGTTCATCGGTGGCTGATGCAATTTGTATGTTCATACTGGAAATATTGGCGACCGCTTCCTGAATTTGGCTGATTGCTCGTTCGGCTTTCAACGCCTCTTCGTTGGTCGATGCTGAGCGGTGCTCCACATCATTGATAATTTGACTGACCTCTTTAATTGCTCCCTGAATGCTTTCCACAATAGAGGAGATTTCATCGGTTGAATGTTGGGTTCGGGTTGCTAAAGTTCTGACTTCATCAGCAACTACAGCAAACCCACGTCCTGCATCACCGGCCCGGGCGGCCTCAATGGCTGCATTTAATGCAAGTAAGTTCGTTTGTTCAGCAATTGCAACAATAACACCGAGTATATTACCAATCTTATCTGAACCGTCCTGTAATAACCGGGCCTTCTCACCGGCTTTACCCAATTCAGAGGTCAGTGCCTCAATATTATTGACCGATTCACGAACAATAATTGCTGAACGACCAGCTTCTTCATCGGCAGTATTCGCTGAATCGGCGGCCTGACGGGCATGGTCGGCAACTTCCGAAGCCGATGAAGATAATTCAGTGATTGCTGTAGCGATAGAGCTTGTTTGAGAACTTAATTCATCACTCTGTCGACTGCTCGTAGCCGATAAGTCAGTGAGTTGACTAGCAGCCTCGCTTTCATGTTTAGCACTTTCCTGAACGCTTTGTACGAGTTGCTGTATTTTGTGTACAAAAGTATTGAAAGAGGTCGCTAATTTAGCGAGTTCATCAGAGCCAGAATCATCAAGCCGCCGGGTTAAATCACCTTCACCTTCAGCAATATCAAACATGGCGTTATTAATCGTTTTCAAGGGACGAGTAATACTGCGTATGATCAAAACAAACAAAAGAAGGAGAGGCACAGCAAGAAACAGAGCCAACCCAGCTAGTTTAAAAAACTCCTGCCACAACATGCTGGTAATATTATCGGTGTACTGACCTGTCCCCATAATAAGGTTCCAGGGTTCAAATACTCTTATTCTGCTAATTTTAGGAACCAGGTTGTTGGCATAACTGCCTTTTTGCCATATGTATTCCACGGTAGCGCGGTCAGCTGAACGTGCTTTCTGGACCATTTCCTGAAACAGTCGAGTGCCTTCCGGATCTTCGTAGCTGGTTACATCTTTGCCGACTAATTGTTTAGAGAAAGGGTGTTGTACTAAAACGCCGTCACGACTTAGCGTAAATATGTACTCCACGCCTTCGTAGCGAATGTTATCAAGGCGAGCATAAGCTTCCGTTCTGGCTTCAGATTCGCTGAGGTTACCATCCTGATATTCCTGATGATAATGACTGACTATGGTATGAGCTGTATCAAGTACGGCATTGAGTTTACGTTTTTCTTCTTCAACCAGCAGGTTATTCAAAATGAACATCATAAACGCGACCATTAGTGCAGTACCTAAAGCGGCAATCCCCAGTAGTGAAACCAGTCTCTGCGTAATACTTAACTGCTGTATGATCTTCATTGATGATCCTTAGTCAACCGACGGAAAGCTTACTTAATAGACTATCGGCAGTTTACAAAATATTTACAGTAAAAAAGTAGCGCAAAGATCAATATTTTGTCTAAGAATTCACCCCTCGTTTTTTTAGTACCAGTGCAGATAGTGCAGGTAAAGTGAAAATAGTAACAAGCGCAGCACCTATGAGACCAAACATCACAATAGCCCCAACTCCGCGGTAAAGCTCTGTACCAGCGCCTGGAATAAAGACCAGGGGAGCAATACCACACAGTGTTGTTAAAGTGGTAATAGTAATAGGTCTGACCCGCGACAATAGGCCTTCCTGAACGGCTCTCTTGATAGGGTAGTTTTCTTTATCACGTAGGTAGATTGCACGCTCTACAACCAAAATAGGGTTGTTGATTACCGTTCCCATAAGAATAAGAAAGCCCAGCATAGTGATCATATCGAACGGTTGATTTAGCGGTTGTAACCCAAAGATTGGCAATAGCTGACCAACACCATTCATCAGAGCCAAGCCGGCAATACCTGCACTGATCCCCATGGGAATAGTCGCCATAATAAGCAGGGGGTAACCCCAGTGGGCGAAAATAGCCACCATCAGCAGATAAATAATAGCTATTGAGATAACGTAGTTTTCACTTAATGCTGCCTGCGTTTCTGCCAGTTGATCGGCAGCTCCCGATAACTGAGTGGAGATGTCTGCTGCTATAACGCCTTGCTCTCTTAAGTGCTGCAGCACTTGGGTTCGCACCATTTCAACACCGGACTCAAGAGCCACCGATTCTGGAGGTATAATATTCAAGGTTACGGTACGTCTACTGTCTACCCGGCGAACCGTACTGGTATCAACTATTTGGCGCACTTCGCTAATGGCGTTGAGTGATACCGGGCGGCCATTTACGTTAAGAACGGGTAAGTCATCCAGCATTTCCGGGGTTACTTCGGTACCTTTTTCGCTATAAAGATACATATCAATTTTATCGTCGCCCTGGAAATACTCACCGACAAAGGCACCGTCTGTCAGCGCAGAAACCGCATAACCAAAACTGTCTGCATCTAAACCTAACTCACTCATACGCTCCCAGTCGGGTCGTATTTCTAATAGGGGTTGTGCCAGCGTAAGTGAATTAGGCGTTGACTGTATTCTTGGGTTATCAAAAACCTCCTGCGACCGGTTATATATTGCACGCGCCGCAGCATAAACTTCATTAAGCTCCCGACCACCAACATCCACATTAATGCTGCGGGTGCCACCGTCATTACTGCTAATAATTGATCCTTTAGCGGCAAAAGCCCGCATACCCGGGTAACGCTCGTAAACCTCTGTTATCACACCCATTAATTCGTCAATTCGGTTTTTATCACGAGTCTCAGCAATAATACGAATGTTTGAGGGTGCCACACTAAGGCTCATTGTCTGAAGCGCAGGAATGGTAACGCCTGAGCGTGTTACTTCTGTCTCTTCTGTCATTAAAGCCGGATCAAAAATGGCTCTAATTTCGTCACCAATAGATGACATGGTTTTTAAGTTGTAGCCCGGCGGTGCACTCATTGTGGCGAAGGTTTTTGCTTCTTCACCCTCTGGCAGATATTCCGCTGGCGGCGTTAGAAACCACCAAATACCTACGACCGCAACAAAAGTAACGCCCACAGTGGTTAACTTGGAGTTCTTTGAAGCCAGTATCTTTTGACTCGCAGAATCAATACGGTTAGTTAATTTGTCGGTGACTTTTGTTTTGGCTTCAGCAGGGAAGTAGGCCGCTAACAAAGGTACTAAAGTTACGGCGACAAACATCGAGGCAATAATCGATGCAGAAATGGCAATTGCAATATCAGAATAGAGCTGCCCGGCTTCCTGAACGATAAAGAGTATAGGAAGAAAAACCATCACTGTCGTGAGTGTTGACGTGAGTACCGCAGTCCAGACTCGTTTTACTCCTTCAATAGCCGCTTCTTTAGGATTTAACCCTTTACGTCGCTCCAGCTCGATACTTTCCAGCACAACAATCGTGTTATCCAGTGTCATACCAATGGCAAAGGCAATACCGGCTAAAGAAATAACATTAATGGTTCTGTCGAGTAACAGCAGCCCTAAAAAGCCGGCCAGAGTACAAATGGGGATGCCAATCACGGCAATAAGCGTTGCGCGCCCGGAGCGCATCAATCCGTACATGACTAAGGTTGCAAATAGGGCGCCCAGTAATAGGTTAAAGAGCACATTTTGGACGGAACTTTCCACATAGCGAACATCGTCCGAGTTTAATGTAATTTCCATTCCGGCAGGGCGAAGTAACTCTTCATTGATGCGTTCGACTTCGTCCATCATGGCATACTTGATATCAATGACATTAGAACCAAGTTCACGTTGAACCTGCAAGCTAAGTACCTGCTGGCCTTTGAACCAGGACTCGCTGTTAAGCTCAAAGTGATTAAAATCGATGTCAGCCACGTCTTTAAGTCTAACCAGGCTGTCACCGGTTCTACGGATAATTGTGTTTTCAATTTCTTCAAGTGACTCGAACCGACCAACGGTTCGTAGCAAAAAACGGCGTTTACCTTGCTCCAGTTCACCTGCCGAGGTGTCGCGGTTACGACTGCTAATTGCAGAGCGAACCTCATTAACCGACACGTTGTATTGAATGAGGGCGTCTTTGTCCATCAGAATACGAACTTGTCGCTGAGCACCTCCGCTAACGTTTACCTGAGATACTCCGGCAACCGATGACATTCGCGGTCGTACATTATCCTCAATGTAATCTCGCATCATAACCATATCGATATTTTTCGGGTTACCCTCAACAGGAGCGACGCGAAAGTACATGAAAGCATTACTTGAAAAAGATGCAGAGAAAATTCTAGGCTCATCGACATTCTCTGGGTAATCCGGCACCTGACTTAACGCATTGTTAACCAGGATTAATGTTTCAGTAACATCAACACCAAAAGGAAAGTCCAGTTCTATACTCGCTTCGCCATTACTTGCACTGCTTTCCATGCGCTGTAAGTTAGGTACCGTACGAAGAAACTCTTCCTGCTCGATGAGTATTTCTTTCTCTATGTCCTGAGGCGTAGCACCGGGCCATTGTGTCTGAACAGAAATGGTTCGAACTTCTAAATCCGGTATCATTTGTACGGGAATACGGAGTGCCGCAGTAATGCCCAGCAGGCAAAGGATCAAGATAGAGACTATAGTTACGTGCTTATGCTTAATAACCGCTTCAATCATAATCCGCAGACTCCGTCAGCTCCAAAGCCTGCCCATCGGTCAGGGCCTCATTCCCCCGGACTATCACGCGCTCACCATTATCCAGGCCGTTTTCTATTTCCACATAGCCGTTAAACCTCAGGCCAAGTTCCACCGGTCTTTCAATTGCCTGCCAATTATCATTCTCTTTTTTTGCGACCCAAACCGATGTACGGCCATCACTGTAACGCACTATAGCGTCTTGCGGCACGGCGGTTTGTCTGCGTTTTGTATCAATTTCAAAGGTTGCAGTTAAAGGTATGCCTGAAATCCAATTGTCCGGATAGTCGCCCGTAATGCGAATCCGAAAAGAGCGATCATTTCCGTCCACATAGGGCACAACTCTTTTAATACTAGCGCTAATAGAAGTCTCTTTGTGACTGAGTTTCACCAATGTGTCAGAGTCAATAGAAGGGTAGTAAGACTGCGACAGAAAAACATCGGCGTAGCGGTCTTTGTCGGCAACTAACTGAAAAACATTCTGATCGACACCCAGCCATTCACCAAGGTCAGCGCTTCGGTTTGTGATAACACCATCATAAGGCGCTTTAAGTTCATGATATTCTTGGTTTACTTCGGTTTCTTTCAACAAAGCTCTGCTTTCAGCCAGTTGTGACTCTGCCACCTGAACCCTGGTACGCGAACGTCGTAAGTCACTTGCTGGTACAAAGTCCGTTTCAGCAAGTGTGTCTAATTCATTCAGTTGTTGTTTTTCATCTTCCAGAGTCGCCTGAGCACTTTGTACCTGCGCTTGCAAAGACTCTATCCGGGAGTTTATCTGACGCACATCTAACGTGGCCAAAACATCTCCCTTACTGACCGAGTCGCCGGTATCCTTTTGAAGCTCTAATAGTTTCCCTTCAACCGCAAAACCAAGCTGCGAGTTATTCATGGCTGAAAGGGTGGTTGGTACTTTAACTGTGTTTACTATCGATTTTTTATTCGCCTCGATATACTCAACGGGTGTTTGAGCCTGCGTTGTACTAGCGACCAATAACGACGTTACTATTAAGGATTGTTTTAACCACGATGTCATCATTCGCACTCAGCCGGTTATTTAAATTGAATATTTTATAAGCTACGCAAAAGTTCAAAGATTCGATTACTATTGTAGACCAGAGCTTTAATTTAAGGTGCCTGCTATGAGTCTTACCGATCCAAAAACATTTGAGTGTCCTTATTGCATGACAATTAACGATATTGAAGTGGACTGGTTAAATGATATTGGGCAACAGCAGATTGTCGATTGCCAGGTCTGCTGTCAGCCAATAGAAATAGAAGTAATACAATTAGGCGATGAGATACAAATAAAAGCGCACCGCGATGACGAATAGGGTGGGCTTTATGAAGTTATATAGCAGCGATTTCTTTAGAGGCTTGCTCGAACCCTTGTTGACGGGGTTCATCGCCCATATTCATTCCTTCTGCACGAACTACAGTAACGTCAGTAATTCCGATAAAAGAAAGTGCCTGCTTTAAATAACTTTCCTGATGATCCAATGCCTGCATATCACCCTCAGAATAAATGCCCCCACGGCCTGAAGCGATATAAACTTTCTTGTCCTTAACTAAGCCCTGTGGACCTTGTTCCGTATATTTGAAAGTTACTCCGGCCTGCAGCACCCGATCAATCCAGGCTTTCAACTGCGTAGGGATAGTAAAGTTGTACATGGGCGCACCAATAATAATGGTATCTGCATCAAAAAGTTCTTGTACCAACTCATTAATCAAAGGTTTATCTTCGGCTAAAAGCTCTTCAGCCGTAAGGTGATCAACCGGGTTGGCAACCAAGTCGCGGTACACAACCGTTGTTTCTTGGTTATTTTTAAGCTGAGAGAGAATGTCGCGAGTTAATTGGCGACTAACTGACTGATCAATAAAGATACCCGAATCAAAATGTAAGACTTTCATACAAACCTCATTATTCTCTTTTTTAAGATAGGCACAGTATAATTCGTTCCAAATACTTTAATAAGAAGCTAAAATGAGAACTTACGTTCCATTAACGGAACCTTGAGGTTTTTATGTCTTTTCCCGATGTCACAAATTACTATCTATTTGCCCAAGTTATCGCCTCCGGCAGTATTAGCGCTGCCTCAAGGGATTTAAGTCTGCCAAAATCAACCATAAGCCGGAAAATGACTCAATTGGAGGAGGAACAGGGCACAAGACTTTTTCACAGAAGTCGAAGCGGCCTTAAACTAACTGATGTTGGCCGTGAGTTTCTGGTGCATTGTGAACGCCTTGTCAGTGCTGCGGAGTCAGCTCAACAAGTCACTCAGCGTCTACTGGATAAGCCGCGAGGAAAAGTTGAAGTTAGCGCGCCTTATGCAATCAGTCAGAGTTTGTTAGTTCAGGTGTTACCAGAATTCATGAGTTTGTACCCGGAGGTCGAAATCCAGCTCGTGGTTACTAACCGTCCAGTGAATCTGGTTGAAGAGGGCATTGATGTTGCCTTGCGGGTTAGACCCACCATAGAAGACTCCAGCCTGATTGCCAGACCAATTAGCCAGGCACCTCAGACACTTTACATTGCGCCCGGCTTAATTCAGGACAAAGCCATTCTGAAACCCGAAGATTTACTAAAATTCGAGCATCTCAGTATGCACTACACAAACGGCCGCTATGGCTATGAACTGATTCACAGTTCGGGCCAGCAAAAGAATATCAGAATAAAACCACGGCTTATTACCGACGACATGATTGTGTTAAGAGAAGCCGCAATCAAACAATTAGGGATTGCCGCTTTACCTAATTACCTCTGTAACGAAGCGGTCAATAATGGCGACTTAGTTCCGGTATTAACCGACTGGCATTTGCCAATCGGAATTATGCATATGACGTACTCACACCGACGGGGAATTCTTCCCGCTGTACGTGTTTTTATCGACTTTCTTGCCGAAAAGCTTCCAGATCTAGCTCAGCAGCAGTTTTAAAAAGTAAGCACTTCGTAGGGCTGTTATACTGATATGATTATGATTTAACATAATATACATTATACGCAATTATGTATTTGAAGCAGATACCTTCAAATTCCGCTATTTCTTTAGAAGGTTCTTCGGTGGTTCCCCGGTTGGCGTTGCCAAGGAATAAAGTACGCACCACCAATACAAGAAATTGAACTCTGGCATTGGTTATTTCTGGCGTCGTGACAAGATGACAAAACGACAACGTTACCGCCTAAGTTGTACATTTAGCTCTTAATCTGTCTAAAGCCTGTTGTCGACTTGCAGGCTGCATTGTTCTTCTCCGTTTTTTATTACCACAGCAAAACGCTCTCAATTAGCCATTTCTGTTATCATGTCTTTATTGCTAGTTAAGGAAGAACAATTCAATGAAATTAGATAATTTCGCATTGCAGCCACAAACAAATGAATGGCTGAATGAGCTGCCGGCCGAACTTAAAGAAGATGCATTAGTTGGACAAAGACGAGCTGTTAATGCATTGAACAACGCCTTGCGCCAACAAGGCACTTATTCAAATATCTATGCGTTGTTTCCTACAGGGCTTTTGAAGCGCGATCTTCTCGACTCATATTTTAACGACAACCATTGGGAGTTTACCCAGTGGTATGACTGGATTTACCTGGCAAACCCAACAGATCCACTAAGGCCATTATGCGTGAATTTACCCTCAGGTTGCGCTGATGCCGCTATCAAAGCTATCTGGGGGTTTCTACAACGTCCACTAGACCAGCGCGACGAGGCCTACAAAGCGATAATTGAGCAGTTTGATACCCATAAGTTGCGTGATTATATGCAGCAGATTAGAGATAAAAAAGCCGAGGAAATTCAGGGTGAAAGTCTGGCTTCTGTTCTTGTAGGACATGAACACCCTGCCCCTTATTATTATTGCGACCGCGTAACCGAAGAGCGTTTGTTCGGACATATTGGGGTTCAATCCATTGAAGGCACGGTTAGCTCAGAGCTTCACCTTATTGAAGCGGGCTTACTGCACAAAGCAAATGGCGGTGTATTGGCCATTGAAGTTGCGCAATTGCTGGAAAATATCAAGCTCTGGAAACGTTTAAAGGACGTTATAGAAGGCGGTGAATTTGAATGGCCAAGACAGTCTCCTGATTCAGGTGCTGCTTTTTTCTATCGGCCTGAGTCAGTCCCTGTGAGCATAAAAATTGTTTTACTCGGCTCTCGCAACGAGTACGCGCAACTGCGCGAATACGACGAAGACTTCGACCATTTTTTCCCGTTTCTTGCGGACTTTCATGGTCATTACGCGACACAAAACGAGCCAGTAGCGCCCTACTTCAATTATTTACAGTATGTATGGCAACTGGCTGACGTATTGCCCTTGAGCACCGACGGTTATTCTGCCTTGCTGCGCGTTTGTGCCAGATATACCGATTACCAGCAAGAATTGACACTTAATACAGTCAGTCTGCTCCAGCTTCTTCGGGAAGCCAATGATTGCGCGTTGCAGAATCAACACGCAAAAATTGATAAAGCAGCGATAGATTTAGCGCTTCAGCAACAACGCGATCGCGAAGGTAACCTTGCCGAACTCAGTCGACGCAGCATTCTTGAGCAGCAGGTTCGAATTGATACGCACGGCACCGCCGTTGGCCAATTGAACGGTTTGACCGTTGTGACTATGGGCGGCAGTGAGTTCGGCGAACCTTCCCGAATTACCGCGACCATTCACTACGGTGACGGCGACATTATCGATATAGAGCGTAAATCTGATCTCTCCGGTAATATTCATACCAAAGGCGTCATGATTCTAAGTGCTTATTTGGCTAATCAGTTTGCCCGCCATGAACCTTTGTCAGTCTCAGCAACCGTTGTGTTTGAACAGTCTTACTACGAAGTTGATGGAGACAGCGCGTCACTTGGCGAGCTTTGTTGCTTAATTTCAGCCCTGGCAGAACAGCCCGTTAAACAGTCTCTTGCCATTACCGGCGCGGTTGACCAATTTGGTAATGTTCAGTCAATTGGTGCGGTCAATGAAAAAATTGAGGGTTACTATGCGCTTTGTGCACACCGGGGACTTAACGGTGAGCAAGGTGTCATTATTCCGCAGTCAAACAAACATCAACTCAACCTTAATGACGAAATCGTTGAAGCCGTAAAAAATGGGCAGTTTCACGTTTATACTGTTGAACATGTCGAGGAAGCCTTAGAGCTATTAACCGAAATACCGATTAAAACCCTTTTCCAGCACGTGCGAGACCGTACATTGGATAGTTCTGACAATGATCAACCTCGCAGCTTTTGGCGCCGTATTTTTAGCTAAGAAAGAACTTGTCGGATTTGTTTGGCGTACAGTTGTACGCTAAACTGCGCCCTAGTTTTTGAATAACTAAATTAGGGTATTTATGAATCAGTCGAGCTTTACTCGCGAAGAACTTCTGGCCTGCAGTCGCGGGGAAATGTTTGGTCCTGGCAACAGCAAGCTGCCAGCCCCCAATATGCTAATGATGGATCGCATCATTGAAATTAATGAAGACGGCGGTTCGGCCGGCAAAGGTTTTATCCATGCTGAGCTCGATATCCACCCTGACCTTTGGTTTTTTGATTGTCACTTTAAGGGTGACCCTGTCATGCCTGGTTGTCTTGGTCTTGATGCTATGTGGCAATTACTTGGTTTTCACCTGGCATGGTCTGGTGGACCGGGCCGCGGACGCGCATTAGGTGTTGGTGAAGTGAAATTCACCGGGCAAATACTTCCTGAACATAAAAAAGTAAGCTACTACATTGATATGACGCGAGTCATTAAGCGCAAATTGTTCATGGGTGTGGGCAATGGACGCGTGGAAGTAGACGGCCGCGAGATCTATACCGCCAAAGACTTAAAAGTGGGTCTATTTACAGATACTTCTACTTTCTAAAACTCGTCTTAAACGAAAAAACGCCGATGCTTTTTTATATTTAAGCATCGGCGTTTAAATTATCTATCTATTTACTTCTGACACTTAGCGGAATAAGCCGGTATTTCTGGCCTCCATTGCATCTCGCCAACCTCCCAGCCAGTGGGATCTAAAATCATCTTGAGTTTGATAAGGACAGTGGTCTTTTGAGCGGCCATGCAAACCAGCTTTAAAGCCTTGAGTATGTGCTCTTTCAAAGCGATCACGCTTTTGTCTTTTCATAAATCTATCCCTCGCCTGTTATTCACAGATTATTATTTAGAGAGTTGAGGCGTTTTTTTGTTGCCTCATTACTATTGATAGACTTATTTCAGGAGAGTTCAATCGTAAAAGCAGCACAGTATCCATTGACTTTTTTTAACGGATTGAAACTGTGCTACTTTTTATTTTCTAAACGATTATGATTTTTTGGTCTTAAGGAAGGCTCTTCTGCGTATTGCGGTAATAAGCAAACCAAGTGAGCCTAAAGTAAGCAGTGAAAACAGGCCGGTTGACGCACCTTCACGCTCAATTTGATTCTCTTCCTGGCGGCAGTTATTCAGTTCACCATCAACAGGATCAAGTTTGATTGTTACTGCGACTTCCCGCGTTTGAGTCTCACCCGATTCGTCCTGATACTCTTCCTGCTTTAGGGCTGTAGCAAGGATAACACCGTTATCATTTATGCTATTGGCTTCTACTATATCGTAAGGACTATCACAGCTAATCGCGTCGTTTAAGTTAATAAACTCTGCAGCATCATCGGTACTGTCATAAGCAAAACCAACGCGTTGCCGAACGTTAGACAACGTTGCTTCAATCTCGCCTGTACCTACTGCCATGCCATTATTGTTAATTGAATGAATAATGGTTGAGGATCCAGTGAAGAACCCGGGTACCATCGTCAATTCATCGAGATCAACATCATAAATGAAAGCTGTGTTTCTTAAGGTACCAGACAAGTTTTCAACTAAATAACCAGCCGCCTGGTTATTATCATTGATGTCTTTTGCTGACCCCCAAAAATATTTTTCATCTTCTGTCACAGGTACTGCTTCACCGTCGACAAAAATGGCTGGCATACGAATAGCGCCGCGCTGGGGATGATAAGTCCAACTCTGGCCGACAGCAATACCGTTATTGTTGACAGCAAAAGCATAACTTGAGAAATCTCGATCATCTTCCTCGTTTCTTGGAACTAATGTCCCAAGCTCTTGCTGGCTAATAACTTCGCCACTAGCATCAAGCTGCCATAAGAAGCCTCTAACATCATAAATTGAACGTCGTGCAGAAAAGCTAGATCTGCCTCCGCCAAAGCGAGGATTATAAAAAGGCTCTATATTTGACGCGCCGGTGCTTTTTGTCTCAAACCAGATGTTCCAGGCGCAAACCTGAAGTGGAGCAGAAACGATATCATCTTCATCTTCTGGTTCGCAGTTAGCTATGCGCTCTTCGGATCTTGGGCTTACACCTACACTGGCGTATCCCGCCGCTAGTCCGCTATCGTTAATATCGAAAAGAGCACTTTCACCACCAAGATAATCCGTTGCTGGAGGCGTTATTGAAGTCGTTTCACCGTTGTTATACCAAACGCCCCGAGTAATGAAGTCTGAAACAAAAAATTCAGAAGTTTGCTCCTCACCTTCACCATCTGTATATGTGTATTCAATTAAACCAAACGGAGCGCTGCTGTAACCCACTGCCGAATTCTGGTTATTTATTGAATAAAAAAAGCTGTCCGTGCTGTCTTCTAACTGATCTTCGTTTGCAGGAAAGGGAACAATGGACTGAACAGTCGTATCAAAATAATAAGAACGGTTAATGCCGACCCTTTGCTGCTGAGGTTCAGAGTTTCGCTCATTGGCTATTTGCTGAATAATGTATTCTCGTTGTTCCGGCGTTAAGGTATCAACCTCCTCTATGTCGGCGATTCCCGCATTCTGCAAAATAGCTGGAGATATCTTAGTCAGATCAAGTTCAACATCGGTCGGTAGGCGCGAAACACCGACAACAAACTCCTGAGCATTGATATCCTTCGCAAAACTGTGGCGAAAATTATCAGCGGTTGGAATCTCTTCAATTTCATATTTATCTGCTACAGCAGAGAAAGATATTGTCGACACTATCGCGACTGTGAGTGTTTTCAGCGTAAATGATTTCATTATTAACTAACTACTCTGTTCTGATAAGTTTTCCAGTTCTTCCCAGCGCTCCAGATCCTGCATCAATTGCTCTTCAATACTGGCAATTTCAGTCATCACTGGTTCCGTTTTATCTAGTGGCTGTTCAAAGAACCCCGGTTCATTCATTATTTTTTGTAATTCTTCAAGTTTTGCTTCTTTGTCAGCAATAACCTTTGGTAACTGTTCTAGTTCGCGCTGCAGTTTATAGGATAACTTCTTCTTAGGCTTGTCTGAACCTTTGTCACCCGTTTTCTGCTTATTTTGCGCACTTTTGTTGCTGTCTGACTCTTTTGACGATGCTTTGGTTCCGCTATTTGAAAATGAATTTTCAGCCTTAGCGGCTAAATAATGGTTTAGCTCAGTAAAACCACCAATTATTTCAGTAATAACGCCCTCTCCTTCAAAATACAAAACGCTAGTGGCGGTGTTATCGACAAACTCCCTATCGTGGCTGACTAACAGAACAGTCCCCTGATAATTTGCAACAATTTGCTCCAGTAACTCTAAAGTTTCGATATCAAGGTCGTTGGTCGGCTCATCCAGTACCAAAATATTGCTGGGTTTCAGCAAGATCTTAGCTAACAGAGCTCGGTTTCTCTCACCACCAGATAAGGCACGAACGGGAGTCCGGGATTGTTTAGGGCTAAACAGAAAGTCCTGTAAGTAACTAAGAATATGACGGCTACGTCCCTGAAATTCGATATCCTGCTTACCATCACCAACGTTATCCATCACGGTTTGTTCAGGATCAAGCTGCGATCGATGTTGATCAAAATAAGCAACTTCAAGGTTTGTACCCAGTTGAACTTTTCCGCTGTCAACGTCCTGCATGCCCAGAATAACCTTGATTAAGGTACTTTTGCCGCAACCATTCGGACCGACAAAAGCGACTTTGTCGCCGCGCATTAGCAATAAGTCCAAATCATTAATAATCGGTTTTTCACCAAAACGTAAGGACAGATCTTCCCCTTCAAAAACTTTTTTGCCTGAACGAGATGATTCATTAACAGACAGGTTCGCTTTTCCCTGAAGTTCCCGACGTTGCTGTCGTTGTTTGCGCAAATCCTGGAGTGCACGCACCCGACCTTCGTTACGAGTTCGTCGTGCCTTTATTCCTTGTCGGATCCAGGTTTCCTCAGCAGCTAACTTTTTATCAAACTCGGCATTGTGAGTTGCTTCGACTTCCAGCGCTTCTTGCTTCTTTTGCAAATAGGTATCGTAATTTCCGGGGTAACTGGTCAAATGCCCACGATCAAGATCGATAATTCGGGTGGCCAGACGACGAATAAATGCCCTGTCGTGACTAATAAATAGTACAGCACCAGAAAAATTAACGATTTGCTCTTCCAGCCAACGCACCATTTCAATATCCAAATGGTTGGTCGGTTCGTCCAGCAACAAAATGTCGGGATCAACAACCAAGGCACGAGCCAAAGCCACACGACGTAGCCAACCACCAGAAAGTGAAGCCATGGTTTCATCGGCCGGCAATTGCAGTTTCGTTAAGACCTGCTCTATTCGCGTATTCACCTGCCACCCGTTAATGGCGTCCAATTGATTCTGCAATTTATCCATTTCATCAAGTGTGGCACTGCTTGGCGAGTCAGTAAGGCTGGCTGAGAGTTCATGATAACGAGCCAACGCTTTACCCGATTCCGCCAGGGCTTCGGCAACGTAGTCAAATACTCTCTGCTCTGACTGTTTGGGCGGGTCCTGAGGTAAGCGTGTTACCTTAGTATCTCCAACCCACTGTATTTGTCCCGAGTCCAGAACCACTTCACTGTCGATAGCTTTCAGTAAAGTTGATTTGCCCGCACCATTTCGGCCAACTAAACAAACCCTTTCACCCGCTTCAATAGTAAAATCAACACCGTCTAAAATGGCATCGGCGCCAAAGGCCAGGTGCGCATCCTGTACACGTAATAAACTCATTGCTCTACAAACTCCAGCAATTGATTAGCATCGAAAGGCCAACGCAACTCGGCGTCGTCTTTTCCTCGAATAAATACTGGCACTAACCAGCCGTATTCTTCCTGCAGCTCCTGCTGTTCGGCTATATCGACCACGCCAAGTTCAACCGGCTCTTCCAGATCAAGCAAATGCAATAACTGAATAGCCTGCGTGCAAAGCGGACAATTTGGTTTGGTTAGCAAATAAAAATCCGACATTAATTACGCTCTTGAAATAATAAAATAGTGGTGAATACCCTTATGACGTTTAAAATCTTCCGGTATCGACGCTTGAGTTTGATCATTTACTTCAAGACCGGCTTTATCCAGGCCTTCGGTGTCGATGCGGAATTTCTTTCTATTGTTAGAGAATAGAATCACGCCATCCTCTTTCAACATTCCCGTGGCGGTTTTTATCAAACCGACGTGGTCACGCTGTATGTCTAAGGTTCCGCTCATACGTTTTGAGTTACTAAAGGTGGGCGGATCAAGGAAAATAACGTCAAACAGTTGCTTGCCCCTTTGTTCCCGCATCCAGCTAAAGCAGTCAGCCTGAATAAACTGGTAGTCGCCTCGTAAGCGGTTTAAGGCAAAGTTACGCTCGCCCCACTTCAGGTAAGTTTTCGACATATCAACAGAAACGACTCGTGCGGCTCCGGCTCTGGCGGCCTGAACAGAGGCTGTGCAGGTATAGGCAAATAAATTCAGCACATCCAATTCTTCGCATTTATCCAGTAGCTCTTTACGCACTAATCTGTGGTCCATAAATAAACCGGTATCCAGGTAGTCGGTTAAATTCACCTCAAACTTGGCGCCGTATTCGTTAACCGCTAATACTGTGCTTTCCTGCGACTGCTTTTCGTATTGCTGTTTACCGCTTTGGCGCTGGCGGCGTTTCAAAATGATTTTATCTTCTGACACCGGCAAGGCTGAACTCAAAGACTCGAGCATGAACCACAAACGGTCATTGGCAACGCCTTCCGGAATGTCTTTTGGAGCTGCATATTCCTGCACAACCACGTAATCCTGGTAGATATCGATAGCGGCGTTGTACTCAGGAATGTCCGCGTCATAAACACGCCAGCAATCCAGTCCTTCCTTGTCCGCCCACTTGCTTAATTTTGCGTAGTTTTTCTTAACCCTATTAACCAAGTCATCAGCTTGACTCTCTGCGAAGTCAGGTTGCTCTTTAGTTAAGTCGTAAAGCGCCAGATTAACCGGAATTGCACCGTTTAATAGCGGATATTTCTTATGGCTGCGCAATTTAAGGCGTTTAAGTAACTGTTCGTCTCCAGCCAATACGGCTATATGCCAATTGTGGAAAGTGTCTTTTAATTGACGGCCAAAACGGCGGTACAATAGTAAGGTTTCAACGGCCTCACCCAGACGTTCCCCGTAGGGAGGATTACAGACTAACAGGCCACTTTCCGCCGGTGCTACACAGTTTGTCGCATCTGCAACTTCAAACTCTATCACTTCATGTAATAACACCCGCTTGGCGTTATCTTTAGCTTTAGCGACCAGGTGTGGGTTGTTGTCAGAGCCTTTTAACTGGCCTTTAAAGCTCATCTTCCCTTCTTTAAAGCGCTGTTCTGCCTGCTCGAGTACGTCATGCCATAATTGCGGCGAATGCTCATGCCAATACAAAAAGCCCCAATGCGCGCGGCTCAAGCCTGGTGCGTGATCCATAGCCATCATGGCTGCTTCTATTACTAAGGTGCCTGAACCACAAAACGGGTCAAAAATAACAGGTTCATCTTTTTCTAATTCATTTTTGATGCCCGCACGAACTAATATGGCGGCGGCTAAGGTTTCCCGCAACGGCGCTTCGCCCTGCTGCAGGCGGTATCCCCTTTTGTGCATACCGTCGCCGGTAAAGTCTAAAGACCAGGTTAGCTTGTCTTTATGCACTCGTACCGCAATACGAATGTCCGGATCCTGCTTATCAATACTGGGGCGTTCAAACCCGTTATTGCGAAAGTTGTCGACAATGCAGTCTTTAACTAACTGTGCGCCAAACTGGGTATGGCGAATGTCGTCATTACCGCCGGAAAAATCAACCACGAAAGTTCTGTTCGCATCGAAAACCTTGCTCCAGGAGAATTGAGTCAATGCCAGTTTAATCTCATCCAGGCTGGAAACTTCCTTTTCACCCAGTTGTAATAGCATACGGCTTGCTAACCTGGACCACATAGCTACGGTATAAGCCTGCTGCAAATCAGTCTCGATATAGCAACCCGCAAGGGTTTGCTTAACATGACTTAAATTGAATTCTTGCAACTCATCAAACAAAAGCCCTTCAAGACCTTTGGAGCACGCAATAAAAAAACGATACATAGAAACTTCGCCTAAAAAATTAAGGGGACAATTATAACGGAGAGCTCAGTGGCTGTCTGTAATTCCAGCTGAAATAAGGGAATTACAGAGAGAATGACTAATAAAGCAACAGTTAAACCGTATTTGTATAAATACTATGCGGTTGGTTTAAATAAAGCTTGCGCGACACGAATTATGACTATACTATGCGCTCTCAATCGGACGCGGGGTGGAGCAGTCTGGTAGCTCGTCGGGCTCATAACCCGAAGGTCGTAGGTTCAAATCCTGCCCCCGCAACCAACGTCCGGACAGAAATATCTTCATATTAATTCCCCAGAACACATCTGTACTTTCTGTACTTCCCTGAAAAAATTAATAAATAAACTTACTAAGCCAGCTGTTGGCTCCAGTTAGACTGCGCTGACATTGCTAAGTCGACTGTCGCAGGTAAAAGTCGATTTAATGTGACTTTTATAACGTAAAACTGTTTTAACGACTTAATTGCCGAAAGCTGCATTCCATCGCTTAATAATAAGCAGGTTGCAAATTCATCATCTGCATCAAGAATTAAAAATAACCCTTGGTCGAAGCCTGAATTTAACTCGCATAAGGTGCGCTCTGCCGGCCATTCATTAATGTCGGACTTTTGGAAATGCCAGCTTTGAGGCATTTGAGGACGACCAAAACGACTCCATGCAGTTGCATTGAGTGCCGCACTACATGGGGTACAGGGGATTTTATCTGAAGGATAAGACTCTAAAACCTCACTAACCTTTTGGAAGGTTGTAGCATCCTCAATATCCATTAGCTGTTCACTAAAGTGAATATTGACTAATTGACTCGGTTTGTAAGGTGTTTCAAAGACGCTGTCTTCGTTCAGCTTAATGCTGAGCTTGCCAGTTTCTGCATTGAACAACCATAGCCAATGGGATTCCGATTCCACAGTGTTAGCCTTTATAATTAGAAGAATTTAAGCCTTGCGATAAGATACTAAACTCGCACGGCTATTACAAGCGGTTAACAATTGAGCGAATAAGCCCCGGCCCCTGATAAATAAACCCTGTATAAATTTGCACCAGGCTAGCTCCAGCCCTGAATTTGGCCTGCGCCGCCTCGGGTGAATCTATGCCACCAACACCAATTACTGGTATCTGCCTTTGCAAAGTTTTACATAAGAGCTCTATCACTCGAGTACTTTTATCCTGTAGTGGTTTACCGCTTAAGCCCCCTGCTTCCTTAGCCTTATCATCACGCAAACCATCTCGCGAAAGTGTCGTGTTTGTGGCAATCACACCATCCATTTTATTTCGCAACAAAGACTGAGCCATGACTTCAACTTCGCTTTCTTCAAGATCCGGAGCTATTTTCACAACCAGCGGAACATAACGATCATATTTATTCGCCAGTTCAAGTTGCGACTCCTTAAGCCCGGAAAGCAAAGCATCAAGACTTGAACCATGTTGAAGATCTCTTAAACCAGGTGTATTAGGTGATGAAATATTAATTGTCACGTAACCGGCGTAAGGGTAAACCTTTTCCAGGCACGCAAGATAATCATCAAGGGCTCGCTCTTCCGCGGTGTTTTTATTCTTACCGATATTGATGCCCAGCACACCTTTATAAGATGAAGCCTTTACGTTTTCGAGCAATACATCCACACCGTGGTTGTTGAACCCCATGCGGTTGATAATTGCTTCATCTTCAACCAGTCGAAATAAACGCGGTTTATCATTTCCTGGCTGTGCTAAAGGCGTAACTGTACCAACTTCAATAAATCCAAAGCCCATTTGTGCAAAGGCATCGATACACTCAGCATTTTTATCAAGCCCCGCCGCTAAGCCTACCGGGTTAGGAAAGTCTATCCCCATAACCCGGACAGGTTTACTTGGTAGGTTTTGCTTCCAAAGCAAAGACAACGGAGTCCGATGCCATTTACTTAAGATCCCGAGCGTAAGCTCGTGCGTTTTCTCGGGATCTTGTTTAAACAACCATGGTCGAATCAGCTTATACATTAACTGACAACTTTCGGTGCACAGTTGTGGCTTAACAGCATCAGCTCTCTCAGAGCAACCGAGAACTTAGCAAACTCATGGCTCTTCGTTGTACGGAAATCCGATAACATCTGCTGCCAACGGGAAAGCAAGACTTCATTTTGCTCTATCCACTCACTGATCATTTTCTCAGGGTCACTGACATCCGGTGTGGAACGCAGCACAACCTGAGTCAAAGAACGTTGCTGCCAGTCAAGCTCTTCCCGGAACGCTGCTCGTGCCAGTGCCTGCCAGTGATTTGCAACAGGTTGATTATTAATTTGAGTTAAGAACCAATGCAGGTTTATCTCTGCGCCTAAACGGAAATACAGTGTGCCCACAGTCTTAAACGATTGACCTGTTTCGTTAGCCACTTCCGCTAAGTCCATAGCAGAGAACACTGTGCTCAGGCTGGCAACCTGCTTAGCAAGGTTAGCCGGGAAGCCATGTTCTTTGTACTTCTCAATGCTTTGCTCAATGACATTCGCTTCCTCTTCCACCATGTACTTAAGGCTATTTTTGCGCAAGTCATCGAAGGCGCCCATATAGAAGTCCAGGTGTTCCTGCACTCCGCTCAATGCCGGGTTACGATGGCGTAAGAACCAACGCGTTGCCCGACGCACCATACGACGGAGCTGGAATAGAACGTCATTCTGAACTTCAGCCGGAACTTTGTTATTCAAGGCTTCAATTTGTTCCCAGAGCTCTTCAACTTTAAAACATTCACGTGCAACCACATAAGCTGATGCAATTTCTGCATACGATGCGCCGGTAGCTTCTTGCTTACGGAATACGAAGTTCGGTCCCATATCGTTAACGATATTATTAGCCAACTTAGTAGCAATAATCTGACCTTTTAGCGGATGTGATGTCATGCTATCCGCAAAGCTTTCACGCAATGCTTCCGGGAAAGAATCAAATAACTCGCGCATGTGATACGGATCTTCAGTAATTTCATCCGTAATCAGTTGCTCTTTCAGAACCATCTTCCCATAAGCCGTTATAGTGGCTAATTCTGGGCGTGTCAGGCCTTGGTTAGCTGCCTGACGTTCGACCAGTTCGTCATCATCGGGTAAAAACTCAAGCTGACGGTTTAATGCATGTTCCCGCTCGAGATGATGAATGAAGCGCTGGTATTCTTTAACCTGATCGGTACCACGCAATGCCGTTACAGAGATAGATTGTGTTTGTCTGTTACAGTCATCAAGCACAATCTTTGCAACGTCGTCGGTCATATCATAAAGCAGCTTATCGCGTTGCTTCTTAGTAAGGTCGCCATTATTGACCAAACCGTTTAGCAATATTTTGATATTAACTTCGTTATCCGAACAGTCGACACCACCAACGTTGTCGACGAAGTCCGTATTGACTCGACCGCCCTTCTGGGCAAATTCAATACGTCCTAACTGAGTAAAGCCTAAATTACCGCCTTCTCCAATAATTTTAGCGTTTAGATCCCGGCCATTTACGCGTAATGCGTCGTTAGCGCGGTCGCCAACATCACTGTCCGTTTCGGCCTTACCTTTAACATAGGTACCAATGCCGCCGTTCCAGATAAGATCGACTTCCATTGTTAAGCAGGCTTTTATTAACTCGTTAGGCGTCATGGATTTCTTCTGGGTGCCCAGCATTTTCTTAATTTCAGGCGTTAGCTCAATAGCTTTCGCGCTTCTTGAGAATATGCCACCACCTTTTGAAATTAAGTCGCGATTGTAGTCGTCCCAGCTTGAACGAGGCATTTTAAACAAGCGATCTCGTTCTTCCCATGACTTCGCCGCATTCGGTTCAGGGTCAATAAAAATGTGTAAATGGTTAAATGCCGCCTGCAAGCGAGTGTGTTTGGACAGCAGCATACCGTTACCGAAAACATCCCCTCCCATATCGCCGACAGCGACACAGGTAAAGTCGGTTGTTTGACAATCGATACCCATTTCCCGGAAGTGACGTTTTACAGACTCCCAGGCGCCGCGAGCGGTGATACCCATTTTCTTGTGGTCATAGCCAACGGAACCGCCTGATGCGAAAGCATCACCGAGCCAAAAGTTGTACTCAGCAGAAATGCCGTTAGCAATGTCAGAGAAAGTAGCGGTACCTTTATCAGCAGCAACCACTAAATAAGAGTCATCTTCGTCGTGACGAACCACATCTTTAGGTGGAACAATCTCACCTTCAACAATGTTATCTGTGATATCCAGCAAAGCACGGATAAAGGTTTTATAGCACTCTTTGCCTTCGGTCATCATACCTTCACGGTCTTCTGGTAACGCTTTGCAAATAAAGCCACCTTTAGCACCAACAGGAACGATAACTGTGTTTTTAACCTGCTGCGCTTTAACCAATCCAAGCACTTCAGTACGGAAGTCTTCCCGACGGTCAGACCAACGCAAACCACCACGCGCTACTTTTCCACCACGAAGGTGCACACCTTCCACTCTCGGAGAGTAAACAAAGATTTCAAACTTAGGCAACGGCAATGGCATTTCCGGAACAAGTTCAGGTAAGAACTTAACCGAAATATAGGGTTTATCGTTACCTTGTTCATCCTGCTGGAAGAAGTTAGTGCGTAACGCGGCATCAATGAGCTCAACATAGCGACGAATAATACGATCGTCATCAAGGTTTGCTACGTTATCCAGTTCAGTATTGATACGAGTATGAAGCGCTTCAATTTTCTTCTCTGCGCCTTTTGTTCCCGGCTCAAACTTGCTGTAGAACATTTTCACAACCAGCTTGGCCAACAGCGGATACTTACTGAATGTGCTCTCTATGTAACTCTGACTGAATGTCGTTCCAATTTGACGCATATATTTGGCAAACATGCGCAAAATAGTTGCCTGGCGACCATTCATGCCAGCACCTAGCACCAGACGGTTGAATCCATCATCTTCTAATTTACCATTCCAGACGAGTGCAAACGCTTCCTGGAAAGTTTCACGACTTTCTTCCAGGTTCAGTGAACCTGCGGTATGCAACATATGAAAGTCCAGTACCCAGTACACATCGCCATCGGCTGTTTTTATCTGGTACGGACTCTCACCAATGACGCGCAAACCAAAGTTTTCCAACATCGGTAAAACATCTGACAAATGAATCGGTTCATCTTTATGGAACAACTTCAGGTGCAAATGCTTGCTGTCGTCTTTTTCTTCCTGCGCACGGTATAAAACCATACCCAACTTATGTTCGTCATTTAGCGACTCAAGCTGCTTAATGTCTGATATAGCAACTGAGGGAAGTACGTCTTCTTTATAAGCTCGTGGGAACGCTGTGGCGTAACGTTTGTTTAAACGCGTTGCATTGGCTTCCCCAAATGTCGACTGCAAAATACGTTCGAAATTATCTTCCCATGTGCGGGCCGCTTCAATTAAATTCTGTTCTAATTCTTTCACGTTCACATCCTGATGATCTTGGCTCAAACGCACAGTGTAATGTGTTCTCGCTAATGAAGACTCGGAGAAGTAAGTGGTAAAGTCCACGTCATATTCAGTTTTTAATGTACGGGCTAAAACGCTTTGAGTTCTCTGGCGCAACAGCGTGTTATAACGCTCTTTTGGTACGTAAACCATGCAGGACATAAAGCGGCCGAAGATATCACGACGCAGAAAAGCGCGGGTCATGTCACGCTCTTGCATTTGTAAGACGCCCAGGCCAACAGTCAGCAAGTCATCTTCTTCAGCCTGAACGATTTCATCTCGCGGATACGTTTCTAAAATGTTCAATAACGCTTTTGCGGCGTGGGACTGTGGAGCAAAGCCTGACATCTCTAACACACGAGAGATTTTTTCGCTGACAAGCGGAATATCACGGGCGCTGTTATTGTAGAAGTTTGCTGAATAAAGACCGATGAAACGATCCTCACCGACCACTTCGCCTTTCTCGTTAAATCGCTTAACACCGATATAGTCAGAATATGCCGGGCGATGCACCCGCGATTTAGAGTTCGTTTTTGTTAACAACAACAAACGATCATTTTGGGTAATTTCGCGGGCATCTTCCGGTAAACTTGAAACCATACGGCCTTTGTCGCTGACGGAATTTTTCATCAGACCCAGGCTGGAATCTTTTACTTGTTTAAGTTCGTAGTCCCCTTTTACCGGGGTTAATTCATACGAGCGATAACCTGTTAACGTGAAATTATCGTTTGCCAGCCACTGTAAAAAGCGCTGAATTTCTTTTTTCTCTTTTTTTGAGCCTGGGTAATAATCATTACTCAATTGTTCCGAAACAACCTGCAGACGGCTGCGCATCGACTGCCAATCTTGCACCGCAAGACTGATCTCTTCCATAACAGAAACCAGTTCACTTTTTAAAGTCTTAATTTCTTTCTGGCTTGTCTGACGGTCTATTTCAATCAAAAATACCGTATCTACATAGTTGTCATTGCTACGGGTGCCCGGCTTTTGCAGCTCTGTAACCTGGCCTTTATTGTCGCGTTTATGGCTTAAAGGCATATGCAACAGCAAATGAGAGGTGATCCCTAGTCTAGCCAACGCCATCCGCACAGAGTCGACCATAAAAGGCATGTCACTCTGAATGATTTCAATAATGGTATGCGGTGACTCCCAGCCATCGGTTGGAACTTCAGGGTTGTAAACTTTAATCAGCGCTTTATCACCGGACTTATATTCATTAAAACTGTGCCACAGGCCTAAAACCGCACCATACATATCGCTGTCGTGGCGGTTAGTTAAGTCATCACTGGCAATATTACGATATAGGCGCTTGGCAAAATCTGCTACTAAGTGCGCCTGAGAGGAAGGAACTTTCTTATTTATCAATTCAACGACTTTTTCCAGTAAAACCGGAGATTGACTATCGACCAACGACATAATTACAGAGTCCTTGAGGTTGTTGGTGAAACGTCGTAGGCAAGCCCAAATGCGGCCCACGGCCAGAGAATATATGATTGATGTTATTGTCGAACATTTACGCTGGGGTTTCAACGCTTATTCGCGCTAAAAACAGGTGTTTAGACCAGATATGACGGGGAAACTAATATAAGTATTTAGTTTAACTGAATGGACTCTAGGTCAGTCGCTTTAAACCTACAAACTTTTGTTGCTCGTCAACCTGTAAAAGGAAGCGTCCGTGTATTCCCTGGGTGTCAATAAAAGGAATTAAACGACCCGCGGGAAGTGCAACCCGCGTGCCGTTAACCGTTGTAACAACGACTTGTTGATAACCTTTACTGTAATAAACATCGCAGAACTCTTGATAGCTCATTCCCAGGTTAAAAACATATTCAATGATCACCGTCGCGTTATACCTTTAGATAATTATTCACTTAGACAACTTTCTATCTTTTCAAACAAATCACTCGCCAAGTTTGGCAGTTCTCGTAATGTCTCAAGCTCTTTACGCATAAGTTGCTGTCGGCTACTGTCATAACGTCGCCAGCTAACAAAAGCGGAAAGCAAACGCGAAGCAACCTGAGGGTTGCTGGTATTTAATTGCTGAATGACTGAGCCAATTAATTCGTACCCGGTTCCATCAGCTCTATGAAATTGCGGCTGATTCTGCGTAAATGCTGCTAATAAAGAATATATACGGTTAGGATTTTTCAGTGAAAAGTCCGGATGCGTCATTAAACTTTTAACTCGTTCAACCGTTTTTTCATTGTTAGCAAGTGCCTGGGTGCTGAACCATTTATCCATAACCAGTTTTTCACCACGCCACTGTTCTTCAAACTGATTTAACAAAGGTTCCGCAACGACGTTATTCGCCCAGACAGCCGCCTGTAAAGCGCCAAGCTGGTCGGTCAAATTATCAGCCTGGTTAAATTGTTGCTTTAAGCGATTAGAAGTTTTGTCACCAAGTTCAGCTAAGTAGCTTAAGCAAACCTGCTTCAATTGACGCTTAGCAATATCCTCGCCATTTAACTGGTAAGCTTTTTCAGAGACACAAACATCCAGAAGCTCTTTGAAGTCATCCTCTAATGCTTCGGCCAACTGCAGTTTTAGCGACTTCAACTGAGCATTAATGGCTTCAACCGGAATGGTTTCATAACCATCAGCGATAGTTGATGCCGTTGGCAGAGTTAAGGCGAGAGCTTTTAAAGCCGGATCCGTATTTGCCTGAAGTAAGTTCCGGCACGCCTGAATGGTTTGTTCGGACAGTTCGGCGCTGCTTTTAGTAGCAATGCCCTTTTCCACAATACGTGTAAACAGAGACTGGGCAGCATCCCAGCGGCTGAAATCGTCTTCGCTATGAGCAAGTAAGACTCTTAGCTCGTCATCGGTTAACGACCGTTTTACTTTTACCGGAGCCGAAAAGTTGTCAAATAAGGACAAAATCGGTTTCTCTGGAACATTGTCAAAAGCAAAAGTTGCCTCGGCATCTTTCAAATGCAAAACATCATCATCGCTTAATGACAAACGTTGACCTTGTTCGCTATAAGCGGACCATTTAACGGGAATATGGAACGGGGCCTTTTCTTCTTGGCCGGGAGTTGAAGCTGTTGACTGTTTTAATATCAACGTAAGACGTTTTTCGTTTTCTTCGTAAACTTCCTCAACGGTCACAACCGGTGTGCCAGCCTGCGAGTACCAGTTACGGAAGGTGCTGAAATCTTTACCGTTAGCATCTTCCATAGCTTTGACAAAGTCTTCGCAGGTTACTGCGTTGCCGTCGTGACGCTCAAAATAAAGCTTCATGCCTTTTTGGAAACCTGCTTCGCCAAGCAGAGTGTGGATCATACGAATAACTTCAGCACCCTTATTATAGACCGTTACCGTGTAGAAGTTGTTCATTTGAACCACTTTATCCGGTCTAATTGGGTGCGCCATTGGACCTGAGTCTTCAGCAAATTGGTGGCTACGAATAACCCGAACATCCTGAATTCGGTTAACTGCGCGAGAGCCTAAATCTGAACTGAATTCTTGATCACGAAACACCGTTAAGCCTTCTTTTAAGCTCAGTTGAAACCAGTCACGACAAGTGACTCGGTTGCCGGTCCAGTTGTGAAAATACTCGTGACCTATAACCGACTCAACATTGAGAAAATCCTGATCGGTTGCGGTTTTTGGGTTCGCTAGTACATACTTTGCGTTAAAAACATTCAGACCTTTGTTTTCCATCGCCCCCATATTGAAGAAGTCCACAGCGACGACCATGTAGATATCAAGATCGTAAACCAGGTCAAAACGCTCTTCATCCCACTTCATCGCATTTTTAAGCGACAGCATGGCATGATCAGCGCGATCAAGATTGCCTTTATCGACAAAGAGTTCTAAATCAACAGTTTGCCCTTCCCGGGTGGTAAACTCATCACGTAAAATATCAAAGTCGCCGGCAACCAGAGCGAACAAGTAACAAGGCTTAGGAAAAGGGTCTTGCCAGGTGGCCAAATGCTTACCGTTTTCAAGCTCAAGATGTTTGATCCGGTTACCATTTGATAGCAAGTACGGAAAGTCACTCTTATCGGCAATAACAGTCGTGGTGAATTTAGCTAAAACATCCGGGCGGTCAAGGTAGAAGGTTATTCTCCGAAAACCTTCCGCTTCACACTGTGTGCAGAACGTATTTTCTGCCAGGTATAAACCTTCGAGAGCTTCATTAGCCGTCGGATTAACACGGTTCTCAATTTCTAAAGTAAAAGAGTTGAGAGGCGTTTTGAGGGTCAGACTATGCTCATCATGCTGGTATAAGTCTTCCGAAACCTCTTCCCCATCAACTTTGATACTCAGCAAAGTTAACTGTTCTCCATCAAGTACCAAAGGCTTTTCATGTTCGCCTTGTCGTACAACTTTTAAGACGCTCTTTACCCGAGTTTCAGTCGGATGAAGATCAAACGTTAAATCGACATCCGTTATTGTGAATTCAGGTTCTTGATAATCTTTACGATATTTAGCCTTTGGTAATTGTGTCATAGCTTCCTTCTGTATTGATTAAGCTTTAGCTGTCTCTTCTTTAGGGTTTAGATACAGTATCGTCCAACCCGTGTAAGCAAATACAATGGCAATAAGCGGTGTCAGATAGTTAAAGAACGCATAAATACCATATTCAAACGGGCTCACTGCAAGTACTGAGAACATATAAGCACCACAGGTGTTCCATGGAATAAGAGCCGAGGTGATCGTACCGCTGTCTTCCAGAGTTCGGGACAGAACGCGAGGGTCTAAATTACGGCGCTCATATTCTTCTTTAAACATACGCCCTGGCAATACAATAGCCATATACTGATCAGCCGTTAACACGTTTGCCCCAAAGCAAGTAAAAATGGTGCCTGTAATTAGCGAGCCAACACTTTTAGCCGACTTCAGCATGCCGCGGATAAAGCGTTCTAACAGGCCGACTTTTTCCATGATAGCGCCAAAAGTCATAGCACTTAAGATAAGCCAGACAGTGTTCAGCATTGACACCATTCCGCCCCCACTTAGCAGGGAATCTAAATTGGCACTGCCGGTACTGACCTCCACACCGTCTGATAATGCTAACCAAACGACTTTAATGGCCGGCACCCAACCTTCTTCTCCGGCAATAAAACTGATCATTTCAGGCTGAAAAATAAGCGCCCAGGCACCGCCCAGTAATGCGCCAAAAAATACCGTTGGTAACGCAGGCTTTCGAGTTGCAGCCAAATAAAGCAATACAGCTAATGGAACTAACATCGGCCAACCGATATTAAAGGTACCCTGCAACTGTTCCTGCATAAGCTCCAGGCGCTGTAAACTCACATTAGTATCGGCATTAAGGCCAAGAATTAAAAACAGCACGACTGAAATAACAAACGCAGGGCCTGCGGTGTAGCCCATATAACGAATGTGTGCGAACAGTTCCGTCCCCGAAACCGCTGGCGCAAGGTTTGTGGTATCCGATAATGGCGACATTTTATCGCCAAAATAAGCCCCTGAAACAATAGCGCCCGCTGCAATGCCTGGCTCTAAACCCATTCCTGATGCTACGCCCATTAAAGCCACACCAATAGTCGCGGCGGTAGTCCAGGAGCTACCGATAGACAAGGCAACAACACCACAGATAATACAGCTAGCGGCATAGAATAAGCTCGGATTTAGCAGCTCAAGGCCAAAATAAATGAGTGTAGGGACGGTACCCGATAAGAGCCAGGTACCAATCAATGAGCCAACCGCAAGAATGATAAGCATTGCACCCAGAGCAACGGAAATGCCCTCGGTAATACCCTCTTCAATTTGCTGCCAGCTAAAACCATTTCGGAAGCCGATAATAACGGCAATGCCAGCCGCAACTAACAATGCTATCTGGTTCGGTCCGTAAGAAGAGTCTTCGCCAAACAAATAAACCGACGAAGACAACATAGCAATTAGCGCAATTAAAGGGATCAGCGCTTGTAATAAACTGGGTGCTTTTGTTTTATGACTCATTAATTATTCAACCTAAAGTTTTATAAAGCCAATTAGCTGTAAAAAAATAATAATGATGGCGACTGGAGAAATGTATTTAACACAAAGTAACCAGACATCGAAAATGCCTTTTTTGGTATCCAGTTCGTCTTTTGTGAATTCAGAACGCATCACCCAACCTGCTAATACCGCCAACAGTAAACCGCCTAGTGGTAGTAACAAGCTCGATGTTAAAACATCTATGATATCAAAGAGTGAATTAATTGGCTTACCAAACCATTCTCCGCTTAACTGCGCCCATTCAGACCCGGCAAAGGAATGGATCGTTAACTGCCCAAGAAGCCACAATACTCCGGCCGATACGATTGTTGCCGGCCAGCGACTTAAGGAAAATTTTTCAGCAACAAAAGCCACAGACGACTCAATCATCGCAATGGCCGATGTAAATGCTGCAATAACCAGCATGATAAAGAACACTGTTCCGACAAAACCACCCGCCGGCATCTCACTAAAGGCTAAAGGCAAGGTTGTGAAAATAAGCCCGGGGCCTTCACTTGGAGTTAAGCCATAACCAAAAACCAGCGGGAATATGGCCAGACCGGCAAGCAATGCTACAAAAGTATCTATAACAGCAATCCAGAGGCTGGTTTGCACAATTGAAGTTTCACGTGGAAGGTAGGCGCCATACATAATGACAACGCCAGAGGCCAGGCCTAAAGTAAAGAATGAATGGCCTAGTGCTATCATGACACCATTAACACTGAGCTTGCTAAAGTCAGGCTCAAACATAAAGCCTATTGCAGCAGAGAAATCGCCAATACTGCCGGAGTAGACCGCAATGACCACCAATAGAACAATCATGCAGGGCAGTAATAATCTAACCGACCTTTCAAGGCCATTTTTTACACCATTACCAACAACCAAAACTGTGGCTATGATCACCAGGCTGTGCCAAAGCATTAGCTCACCAGGAGATGCCAATAAACCTTCAAAGGTTTTTCCTATCTCTTCAGCTGAAGCCTGGGTAAATGCACCCTGTCCTGCTTTGAATACGTAAGCTAATGCCCAGCCTGCGATCACGGCATAGAAGCTTAAAACTAAGTAGCCGGTAAGCATGCCCAGCCATCCGGCCGATTGCCAGGCAGAGTGCTTACCGGATTCTAACGCAACTGATTTTGCGGCATACCCTGGAGAGTGGCGCCCACGCCGTCCTATAATGACCTCAGCCATCATAATGGGTATGCCAATAGCCAAAATACAAAGCAGATAAACAAGGACAAAAGCACCGCCCCCGTTTTCGCCCATTACATAAGGAAACTTCCAAATGTTACCTAAGCCAACAGCAGCGGCAGAAGAAGCCAATATAAAACTTAGCCGGCTTGACCACCGGCTCGAGATAGCTTGATTATTTGTTGTCATTATTATTAATCGTTTGTGTTTATTAACGCGCTATATGACCACAAAAACAGGGTCTATGACAAGTTCACAAAAAAATACCGCCGTAAAGGCGGTACTTTAAAAATTACACTCTTAATTCGAAGCAAGTTGCTTATCATCAATAAAATCGAATGCAACCAGAGCGGCCTGGTCAAGGTAAGGATCCACCTCAACAAAGTCTTCCGGCGCTTCTTCAATATCTTCAACAGGCTTTTTACCCGCACGCTTTAAACGTTCATTAACGCGCTCTAGCTGTATTGCTTTCTGCTTTTCCTGTTTCTCTTCACGCTCAGCTAAAACCAGGCTAACCCAGGTTTTATCACGTTCCTTTCTGAATCTTTCGATTTCCTCAAACACATAAGAAAATTCAGGATCATCCTCTATTCGTTGATTCAGCTGTTGTTGCAACTCTTTTACCTCTGCACTATTGATGTTGCCAACTGTGCTATATGTCGCTTTATCAATTTTATCCCAGGGCAAAGCATTGTCTTCTTTACTTTCACCCCATTCAGAAGCTTCAACAAAAGAAGGGAAAACAACGTCAGGCTGAACACCTTTCAGTTGGGTGCTACCACCGTCAATACGGTAAAACTTCGCAATCGTATACTGTACGCTTCCTAACGGATTATCGTAAAAGTCAAAGCGACGAGCCAGACCGCGATGCTGCTGTACAGTGCCCTTCCCAAAGGTGTTTTCACCAATAATAAGTGCCCGTTCATAATCTTGCATAGCTGCAGCAAAAATTTCAGAGGCTGATGCACTGTAACGGTCGACCATAACGAACAATGGTCCTTCATAATATGTCTTTCCGTCTTTATCTTCACTGACGTCAATTCGGCCACGCCCATCGCTCACCTGTACAACCGGCCCCTTATCAATGAATAAACCACTTAAGCTAATAGCCTCTGTTAACGCTCCGCCGCCGTTACCACGTAAATCTACGATAAGGCCTTCGACATCCTTGCTTTCTAAGTCTTCTATTAGCTTTTTAACATCAGCAGTTAAATTATTGTAGAACCCCGGGATTTCAATAACTCCCAAGCGTCGGCCTTTATAAGGGCCTTCTTCAAATTCTTTTACTTCTGCTTTGGCCGCGCGATCTTCCAGCTTAACTTTGTCACGGACAATCTCAACTTCGCTTGGCGTACCGCCAGCGCCCTGGCTAGCCTTTAAGACCTGTAAGCGAACCGTGGTTCCTTTTGGCCCTTTAATGAGTTCAACAACGTCATCCAACCGCATGCCAATAATATCAACGAAGTCTTCTTCATCTTCACCTTTACCCTGGCCAACAGCGATAATCTTATCTTCAGGTGAGAGCTCTCCAGTTTTGTCCGCCGGCCCCCCCGGAACCAGGCTACGGATTACGGTGTAATCATATTCTGACTGCAAAACGGCACCGATACCTTCAAGTTCAAGGTTCATATTCTGCTGAAAACGTTCTGAATTAGAAGGAGATAAATAACTGGTATGCGCCTCAACCGAGCGAGCAAATGCATTCATCAAGGTTTGAAAAACGTCTTCACTTTTAGATTTGGTCAATCGGTTTAATGCGCTGTTATAACGCTTGCCTAAGGTTTCAACAATTTCCGGCCATTCTTTACCGGCAAGCTTCAAGTTAAGAGCGTCGTATTTAACCCGGCTTTGCCAAAGTTCATTGAGCTCTTCCAGAGACGATGCCCATTCTGCGTCTTCCCGGTCGTAGTAGTACTTGTCATCTTTTGCTGAGAAGTCCATAGGCTCCTCTTCATCAAGCAAAGACAAGGCATACTCATAACGCTGGAAACGGCGTTCCAGGCTTTTCTGATAGATATCGAAAGCAACATCCAACTCACCACGCTTCAACATGTCATCGAATAAATGGCGATATTCAGCAGCCGCTTCTATATCTTCTTTGAGTAAAAACATCTTGCTGTAATCAAGCAGCTCAAAATAGCGTTCGTGGATATCTTCAGACAGCTCATTATCAAGCGTCAGACTACTGAAGTGATAACGGGTAAAATAAGAGGTAATACGCTCACTGGCTGTATCGTGTTGAGCTTCTTGCTCTAATTCTGGTAACTCACTGATTTTGTGTTCTGGCGGTATCGCAACCGCAGCAGGAACAACACACATCAGTGCCAATGCACATTTTCTTACAGCCCAGTGTTTCATCGACTACTCCTACGCGCGCAGAAAAATTTTATCTGCTTTAACTTTCATGGTTAACCCGTTTTGCAACTGAACCTGAACATCATCTTTGTCCAGTTCCAAAATTGTTGCTGACATTGGGGTATTCCCTGCTTTTACCTGTACCTGTTGACCAACGGAAAGGTTATTGAGTTCCACATCGGCCAATTTAACTTCAGGTTTGTTAGCTTTTTTGGTGGGCTTAGACTTAGGTTTACCTGCACCTTCCGTTTTCTTCTTAGCCGGCGCCTTCTTTGCATTAGCCTTAGCAGAAGCCTTATTCTTTTCGGCAACTTTCGCCTTTGACTCTTTTAATGTCTCCTGAGCGTGTTGCTGATGCTCTTCAGTAACCGCTTCAACTGACTTACCATCAAGATCCACGCGCTGACTACCAGCTTTAATACTGTGAAGGTAACGCCAACTGTTCGTATAATGACGTAACGCTGTTCTCAAGCGCGTTTTACTCACTTTGTCATCATTTTCCAGACGTTTCGCTAAGTCTTCAAAAATACCGATTTTTAATGGCTTAGCATCGCCTTTAATACTAAAACACTCAGGAAATTGCTCAGTTAAGTAGGCAATAACATCTTTGCTCTTCGTCAGCTTTTCAGGTTCACTCATTCCATTCTTCTTCCTGTTCGCGGACAACTTTCATTAAGTTTCGAACATAGTCGTCCATTTCATCAAATGACAAATCTAATAAGGCAGGCTCTTCGATCCAGTCGTACAGCGTACGACGAACCATTTCTTCAAGCTGCTCTGTTGTATCGTCATCCTCTCGTAATGCATTAATGTGATGAAGCATTTCGTTGATTCGGTCAGCGGCTTCTTCTTCCTGCTCTTCGAAAAAAACAACGTCCTGCTTCGTCACTAAATAGCTATGAATATCGAATTCAACAAACATATCAGCGCTGCAACCCTGACCAATCTAATGATTGGCAATATTCAGCAATCGCTTTAATACCCTTTTCATCTTCTTCACTAAAACGGCCGATTGATGGGCTATCGATGTCCAGTACCGCAACCGTTTTTCCATTTACAACAATAGGTGCCACCACTTCGCTGTTTGATGCCGAGTCACACGCAATGTGTCCGGCAAACTGATGAACATCTTCGACTCGCTGGCACTCTTGTGACTGTGCCGCTACTCCGCAAACGCCTTTGCCAAAAGATATCCGGACACAGGCAACTCGCCCCTGAAAAGGACCAAGCACTAATTCATCGTCTGAGCGGGTTAAATAAAAACCTAACCAGTTAACGTCATCAATATGTTCGTAAAGTAGCGCAGAAATATTCGCAAGGTTTGCAATTAAATCGGGCTCGGCCTCTGTTAATGCCCTGCTTTGGGCTAACAAATCTGAATACAGCTGAGAGCTCATAGTCCGCCTTCTTGTCCATCGAGTTTAAAACGCGCGATTGATTCTTCGGGAGTGTCTTTAAACTGCTCTTTAAGCTCGCGTTTTGTTTTTGTCACCATCTCTCCATTAGCACCAATAGTAAAGGCCTCATCGGAGCTTGCATAGCGCGCCTGATAAGCCATAACTAATTGAATGGAGTTTTCACGTTGCTCGTCAGATAAACGGTTGCCGTCAGGCCATTTCCCCGTTTCAACAGCTTGTACCAGGCGTTCATAGACTTCCTGGTTCATACTTTTAATTAAATCGTCGAATTGCATAGGGGTTACCGCTTTTTCTTTTTTAAGAAGAGAAGCTGCACACGGTTGATTAAAAACCAGACGACTCCACCAACCATTGCACCAACAGCAATACCGTATTGCCAGGTATTAGGCATAGGCTGCTGCATGAACAAATAAGTAAAAGCAGCAATAGCAATAAGTAAGGCGAGCATTGAACGTGAAACCAGCTTATCAGACTTTTCTTGTTTAAGTCTTAGCCACTCACGTTCCATATCTTCCTTTGACTGACCGGCCAGCACAAACTGGCAATGCGGACATTCTTTTACTTTGCTTGAAATTCGTTTATTACACGAAGGACATTGTGTTAACGCCATATACAACCTATCTCTTATGCAGTCCTTGCAATATAAGGCTTTTGCTCTTAATTTCAAGCGTTACCCGGGAATAAAAGTAAAACGGCCAACTTATCGTTGGCCGCTTAGCTTCAGTTTATTGCAATAAATCACTTCTTCTTATCGGCATCACCAAAGTCTTTCCAGTACGACTTAACGGTCGATTTCATTTCGCGGTGAAGCAAAATCATGCCCAGTAAGTTGGGTAATGTCATTAAGACAATGGCAACGGCAGAGGCTGTCCAAACCAGCGTTGTATCGGCAAAAGACGCCCAGAAGAAGCCCGCCACATACAGTATGCGATAAGGCATGACCCCTTTCTGTCCAACCAGGTAGACAACCGCCCTGTCACCATAATAGGACCAGGCAATGGCCGTTGAAAATGCGAACATTAACAAGGTAATTGGAATAATATACTGACCGTAATCACCAAAGTAACCGTTTGCAAAAGCCAGTGAGGTAAGAGCCGCTGAGTGCACTAATGACTTACCAACAACCTGAATATCCTCTTTGATCAGATTACCATTTTCAATTCTAACCTGACCGTTGTAGGCATCTTCTCCTGCGATAACAAAACGTACATCTTCAGCAACAGAACGCGCGTGTAAAATCGTGATTTCACCATTCGTCTGAGCCTGGCCATCTACAACTTGTAAAGTGCCCGAGTAACGTTTTATTTCAGTATCGCTAATACCATTTAAGTACTTATACAGTTCTTGTCTGTCTTCGCTGTCAACGTCGTTGTATTCACCGACAACAAAATCCAGATCACTTCGGGCAAAATTGTTCTCAAACTTCTCAGTCCAAACACCCGAAGATAAAATAACCAAACCGGTTAAAGTACAAATTAAAATGGTATCCAGGAACGGCTCAAGAATCGAAACCAAACCTTCAGCTACAGGGTCTTTCGCTTTTGCCGATGCGTGTGCAATAGGAGCAGAACCCTGACCGGCTTCGTTCGAGAATAAACCACGGTTTACACCACGGTTAAAGGCATAAGCAAAGCTTGCACCAAGGAACCCGCCAGCCGCAGCTGAACCAGTGAAGGCATCACGAAAGATAGAAACAAACGACTCACCAATGTTATCGATATTGAAGAAAATAACGCTCAAAGAACCGATAACATAAAGAATCCCCATTATCGGTACGATTTTCGAGGTAACCGCCGCGATTCGTTTAATACCGCCAATAATAACCATCGCCAGCAAAATCGATAAAATGGCGCCAGTCCAGATCGGATCAATCTCAAAGGTCTGTTCCATCGACTGGGCGATATTATTAATTTGCGGCATATTCCCGGTGCCAAACGAACTGATGATTGTTGCAATGGCAAAAATTACAGCCAGCCATTTCATATTCAGACGACGATCCATGTAATACATTGGACCGCCTGCCATCGTTCCGTCTTCGGTTTTAACACGATATTTATGCGACAGAGTAACTTCGACAAATTTCGTGGTCATACCAAGGAATGCTGTCATCCACATCCAGAAAATAGCCGCCGGACCACCTAAAAAAATGGCTAGTGCGACGCCGCCGATATTACCGGTACCGACGGTACCGGATAAAGCGGTAGATAACGCTTCAAAGTGGCTGGTATCACCTTGCGAGTCTTTTTTATCAAACTTGCCCGCTAGTACTCTCCAGGCATGCCGAAAATAGCGCACTTGAGGAAAGCCAAGATATAAGGTGAAAAATAAACCGACACCGAGCAAAATAAATGGGAAATAGGCTGCAGAACCTAAGAACCCATCAATCCAAAGCAAAAAATTGTTGAGCACTTCCAAGGAAGACCCCCTTTGTTGTTATTATTTTGTGATACAACTCTAGTTTTAACGTAATTTAGGTGAGACTGCCAACATTGCCGTTAAAACATCTTCCCCTAACCGCTGACAACGGGCGACAGACCAACCGAAATCTTCGTCTGGTAAATTCGCGTTATCTTTAAACGGCATTTCAAGCGTGTAAGACAAACACTTGAAGCGCTCGCCAACTGCCGAATTGGCAACCGTCATGTTAGCTTTACCCGGCTCATCTCGTTCGTAGCCATATTCCGTCTGGAATTCAGGTGTTGCTGCCAAGAACGCTGCTTTAAAGGTATCTTCCAGCTCTTTATGGCGATCATCGTAAGATGGAATGCCTTCACAACCTGCTACGAAGTTATAAGGTAAGTCTTCGTCACCATGAACATCAAGGAACATGTCAACGCCCGTTTCCTGCATGCGTTTTAGCACGTAGAAAACTTCCGGACTTTTTTCCAGACTCGGCTCAGCCCATTCACGGTTCAGGTTAGTACCTACGGCGTTGGTTCTCAGATGGCCACGAACGCTGCCGTCTGGGTTCATATTCGGCACGACATAAAATACGTTTTCATCAAGCAATTTGCGAGCTACGCCGTCTTCGTCGTCCAATAAGCGAGTAATAAAGCCTTCCATAAACCATTCGGCCATTGACTCACCCGGATGCTGACGAGCGGTTACCCAAATGGTATTTTTACTCTCATCCGGCTCGCCAATTACTAGCAAGTTCAACTCACGCCCGTCAATGGTTTCACCCAGTAGCTCATGGTAGCAATCGATAGACTGTTGAGCAGATTGGATAAGATCCTGATGACGCTCATACGAATAAGGAATAAAGTAAGCGTAATAAACACTTTCTTGTTCCGGTGTGTGACGAATAACCAGCTCTTTACCATTATATTCAGTCGGCACACGGAACCAGGTTTCACGATCATAAGAAGCTAATGTCTGATAACCTTTCCAACCGTCTGGATAAGCTGACCCAGATGCGTTCTCTATTGTCATTACATGCTCTTCGCCGGCTTCGGCAAACAGCTTAAAATGGAACCATTGGTAAAAATCGGATTGGTGATCTTTTCTGATTGCCAGGCGGATATCATCTGCATTATTTGCGCTGATAACCTGAATATTGCCACTGTCAAAGTTTGCAGTGATATGCATACGTCACCCTTTGCTTTGTTAAATAAGAAATACTAGAAAAAAAGCGCCTTAAAGGCGCTTTTTCAATTATTTAGGTAAATTAGGTACTTTTAGCCCAGCCATAGCTTCTGCTACACGTACAACCTGGCAACTGTAACCAAATTCGTTGTCATACCAAACATACAGTACAGCCCTGTCATCCTCTACGATGGTCGCCTGAGAGTCGACAACGCCGGCATGACGCGAGCCCACTAAGTCCGACGAAACAATTTCGGTTGAGGCGGTATAGTCTATCTGATTAACCAACTCTGAATGCAACGCTACCTGACGCAGATAATCATTTAACTCATCACGGTTAGTCGATTTTTCAAAGTTCAAATTCATGATAGCCATTGAAACGTTCGGTGTCGGTACACGAATAGCGTTTCCTGTCAGCTTTCCTTCCATTTCAGGAAGTGCTTTTGCAACGGCCTTAGCAGCACCTGTAGAAGTAATAACCATGTTCAATGGCGCAGAGCGACCGCGACGGTCGGCTTTATGATAGTTATCAATCAAGTTTTGATCGTTTGTATACGAATGCACCGTTTCAACGTGACCGTTACGAATACCATACTCATCATTCAAGGCTTTAAGAACAGGTGTAATAGCATTCGTTGTACAACTTGCAGCTGAAACGATGCTATCGCTGTCTTCAATCATATTGTCGTTAACACCGAATACGATATTCTTAATGTCACCTTTTGATGGCGCCGTCAGAAGAACTTTATTCACACCTTTTGACTTAAGGTGCAGACCTAACCCGGCTTCATCCTTCCAAATACCTGTGTTATCGATAACGATTGCGTTATCAATACCGTATTGGGTGTAGTCAACTTGATCTGGTCCATCAGAGTAAATAACTTTAATATTAGTGCCGTTGGCTTTTATGCTCTGGTTTTCGTGATCGACGGTGATTGAACCGTTAAACAGACCATGGATAGAGTCGCGACGTAATAAACTTGCCCGTTTCTCTAAATCTCCGTCACGGCCACCACGAACAACAATTGCACGCAAACGCATTTTATTGTTCGCACCGTTACGCTCAATAAGTAAACGCGCCAGCAAACGACCGATACGGCCAAAACCATATAGAACGACATCGCGCGGCTCAATGTTATCTTCCGAGTCGATGATGTCCGCTAATTCACGCTGAACATACTCAGTAACCGACAAGTTATCGCCTTTGCCACCAAACAAATAACCATAGGCAAGTTTACCCAAATCAACTCGGGCTGGTGACAGCTTCAGTTCTGCCATAGCCTGCAGGAAAGGAAAGCTTTCACGTAAGCGAACTTTCTGCCCTTCGTGACGAAGAATAAGACGATGTGCCTTAATGATATTGATAGTTGATACATTCAATAATGAACGTCCGTAAACTAAAATTTCGACACCGAAGTTGCGGTACAACTTACCAAGCAACGGTTGCATTTGCTCGGCGAATTCCTGGCGTTCCTGCCAACTTGATAAGGTTGGATCTTGCTGGTTAGAGTTCATAGTGAGCCCTGTCCTCTATGCTAATGTCAGTGAGCTAATTAAAATGCTACGCTTTAAAAACCGCGATATTGTACTGAAAAGCTTGGCATGAAGCCAATTTTAAGAAACAATCGTATTTCACTAATTAAATGTTGAAGCCTATGTTAAAAAGAATCGCCATTACAAGTGCTGTCGTTGCCCTCGTCGGTTGTGTTGAAGGAAAACCAACTGTACGTGAAATTTGCCAGTCCAACCCCGCAATGTGCAGTGACTTAAATGACGATAACTGGTGTAACTCTGAGCGCAGGCAGCTTATATTCAGTCGTTACGAGCGACACCAGAAAGATACCAGTGAAAACCAATACTTTTTAATGCGTGACCTGCAAGAGTACGCCCAATGTATGGAATTAGCTTCAACTATTGAGCACAAAAAGCTCAAGCAAAAACAGTCAAACCGTATTGAAGCCTATATCAACTCGCAAAAAAACATTAAAAAGTTAGCCGATAAAACGGCCGGTTCCGACCACCCGCTTTGGTTATATTGGCATTGGTCAAACCGGGGAAACGACCAGGCTTTACAAAAACTGCTGTCCTTAGAAGGGACTCCGCAAATGGAGACGCCTGAACTGAAGTTGGCCCTGGCCACCTATTATGCAAAGCAGGACTCGCAAAAAACATTCGAGCTTCTCTACAATGCATTACGGTTATATAAACCCGGTGATCGTATTAACCCTGAAATACCGTCAACCTTAGTCTCCATGTACCTCAAAGAAGGTAATGGGTCTCAAGCCTATATATGGTCTCAGGTTGCCTGGCAGCTTGGTCAGGACAACCTGGAGAAAAACAGTATGAAGAACATTGTTAATGCCAGCGAAGAACAATACGAACAGTGGGACGAACAAGCCGAAGACATAGTTGAGAAAATCGAAGAAGGAAACTTTCGCGGTTATTACTCATCGTCTTCGTGACGCATAGCTAGCGAGTTAACACAATAACGCTGTCCGGTCTCGGTGGGCCCGTCATCAAACACGTGGCCCAGATGACCACCACAGCGACTGCAGAGTATTTCCGTCCTTATCATCCCATGGCTTGCATCTTTTACGTAGTCAACTGAACCTTGTATTGCCTTATCGAAGCTTGGCCAACCACAGTGTGCATCGAATTGATGGTTAGCGTCGAAAAGTTTTTGCCCACAGCCCGCACAACGGTATATGCCCTCTTTATCACAACTTAGATACTTACCTGAAAAAGGCCTTTCCGTGCCTTTTTCCCTTAAGACATAATAGGCTTCATCACCTAGCAATTCACGCCACTCCTGCTCGCTTTTATCTTCCCAGTTATGCTCACTCATAAAGGACTAACCTCTTTATCTTTCAATTAAATTTCGTACTACTGTCATACTGCGTATGCTAAACTTAAGCTAACATTCATGGCTAATTTTTGCTGAGGTTTTGCATGCTTCGTCGTACCAAAATTGTGACCACTCTTGGACCGGCCACAGACTCTGAGGAAACTCTCAGAGAACTTATCAGAGCTGGCGCCAATGTCGTTCGCCTTAACTTCTCTCACGGTAATGCAGACGATCACAAACACCGAGCTTCAATGGTCAGAAAAATAGCCCGCGAACTAGAAGCGCATGTTGCTATTTTAGGTGATCTACAAGGCCCTAAAATTCGCGTAGCGCGCTTTCAACAAAATAAAATTATGTTATCCGTTGGCGATAAGTTCATTTTAGATGCTGAGCTTGAAAAAGACAGTGGTGACCAGAACAGAGTCGGGCTGGACTATAAAGATTTACCTAATGACGTTAACCCCGGCGATATTCTGTTACTTGACGACGGCCGTATTCAATTAAAAGTTGAAGAAATTAACGGCAGTCAGGTAATGACTGAAGTAACCGTTGGAGGTCTCCTCTCCAACAATAAAGGGATTAACCGTCAGGGCGGTGGTTTATCAGCCGCAGCATTAACTGAAAAAGATTATACTGATATAAAGTTGGCCGCAGAAATTGGTGTCGATTACCTCGCAGTTTCTTTCCCCCGCTCCGGAGACGACATAAATCAGGCACGTCACCTACTGCGAGAAGCTGGCGGGCAAGGCGTGTTGTGCGCAAAAATAGAACGCGCAGAAGCTGTCGCCAGCGAGCATGCTTTAGACGATATCATCAGAGCTTCTGACGCTGTTATGGTTGCCCGTGGTGACTTAGGTGTTGAAATTGGCGATGCACAATTAGTTGGCAAGCAAAAACAGATTATTTCTCGTGCTCGTCAATTAAATCGTGTTGTTATCACAGCGACTCAAATGATGGAGTCGATGATCGAAAACCCTATGCCAACTCGTGCTGAGGTAATGGATGTTGCCAACGCTGTATTAGATGGCACAGATGCCGTTATGTTGTCAGCTGAAACCGCTGCAGGAAAACACCCGATAGCGACAGTTAAAGCAATGGCGGATATTTGTCTTGGCGCTGAAACTCACCCTTCAGCTCAACTGCGCCATCAGGACCTGGAAGAAATGTTTTCCAGTATTACCGAGGCTACTGCAATGTCTGCAATGTACGCTGCCACACATCTCAATGGTGTGACCGCTATTATTGCTCTGACAGAATCGGGCTTTACTGCCAAGTTAATGTCTCGTATTACCTCGCACCTGCCAATATTCTCGTTATCACGCCATTCTCACAGCCGCGATAAGTCAGCGCTTTATCGTGGTGTCTATCCTATAAACTTTGATTCCACCAGTGTAGAAAACCCAATCACTGAAGCTATCGAAGTGGTTAAAAAGAGTGGTCACATTAAAGCGGGTGATTTAGTCATACTCACTCATGGTGACGTTATGGAAACCGTAGGCTCAAGTAACACCTGTAAAATTATTGAAGTGCGCTAGTTACTAAAATCTTTAATTAACGAATCGAGAAGGTCGATATATTCATCGGCCTTTTTAATCACATTCTTACGCTGTTCCTGAGTCAAACTTTGATACATATCCCAAAGAAATTTATTTCGCAGTTCACTGCTTTCTTCTGATTTCTGTTGAAAAGACTCACTTCTGAGTTGTTTAGGATCAAGGATTAAAGACGACATCCTTTCTTCATCAACAGGCTGTTTCAGTAGCGCCTTTTCAAATTCGGTTATCCAGCTTGCACGGTAACTTAACCAAGGCTCCCGTAGCCGGGGTGAATCACTTACCCAACTACGCAATAACTTATCTTGCTCTGTTGTTAAGTCACCGAGGATATCCTCTAAATCTTCCTCAACGTCGGAAATGCGATCAAGACGTCGTAGTATGTCACTCTGTTCTTTATCTTCTTTCAAACGCTGATAGCGTTCTTCCTGAGCTTCCTCTAGTCGGCTTACCAGTTGCTGGCGCTGTTTTACAGAAAGTGTTGCGAGTAAGTCGGCTTCGGACTCAATTTTTATGAGTACGTTTTCCCAAAAAGCCCATAAAGTATCTTCAAAATCACCAATATCGTTTTGTGTTAACGACTTTTCTTTAACCTTATCGCGCAATGCTTTTAGTTCCTTGCGGTACAAAGGAAGCTGTGTCTGAGCATGCCACTGATGAAGTTCATCGACTTTTTCTGATAGCAGCTCTTGTTGTTCACCGTTCAAGTCAACGTAGTCCTTTACCTTCCACTCCACCAGAGTATCAGCAAACTGATAGCCTATATTAGCTGTACAACCAGCAATAAAAATAAGAACGGTAAGCACGCCTGTCAGTCGATACATGTTCAGCTCAGAATAAGTTGTTTAATACGGTCTTTATAACTACGGCTGACTTTCAGTTTTTGACCATTTTTTAATTGTAAATGATACTCACCATTTTGCTGGTTACACAACTTCTCCACCTGTTTTATATTGACGATAGCTGAGCGGTGAACCCGTTGAAATAACTTAGGGTTTAAGTCCTGTTCCAGCTCTTTCATGGTACGACGCAGTATGTGGGTCTCGTCTCCGGCATGTATGCACATGTAGTCACCTGCGGCATCAACCCACTTGATATCTTTAACCGCCACCCGAGTAATTTCGCCACTATCTTTTATTGCAATGTAATCCGGATATTCATCAGCAGTAATGTTCTCTCCTGCTGACAACCTTTCCAGCAAGGTGTCAGCGTCCTGCCCGGTCACCTCAGCTACAAGGCTGATTAATTTACTCTGCTGTTCGTCATTGACATTTTGATGCTCACTTATCACACGTTTAACGCATTCCGCTAAGCGAGCATCATCCACGGGCTTTAACAAGTAATCCAGTGCCCTGACTTCAAATGCCTTTATCGCATATTCATCATAAGCGGTTACAAAAACCACAATAGGCAAGTCCTGCCCTTGCTCCTTAACCGCTTTCAACACTTCAAATCCATTAAGGCCAGGCATTTGAATATCAAGAAAAATCAAATCGGGCTTTTCTTTTACAATAATTTCCACAGCCTCTCGACTGGTTTTACACTCGGGCATCAGCTCCAGTTGCTCAAATTCTTTTAAACGAATAGCCAAACCTTTTCTGGCAAGTGACTCATCGTCAACAACCAAGGTTTTCAATCGATTCATTATTGATTCTCCACCGTTTCGATCGGAATAGTAATGCGAACACAAAGACCACTTTCTTCACCTTTGAGCATCTCAAAACGATAATGCTTGCCGTATAAAGATTTTAATCGTTGTCGAGTGTTATTGAGTCCCACACCATCTTTACGGAAAAGCCTTTCAGGGTCTGTTTGTATTTCGGGACCGTTGTCACAAACTTCCAGTATCAAATTGCCATTATCAGCCCACGAGCGCACTTTTATTAGCCCGACCCCTTCAACGTTAGAAATAGCGTACTTTATTGAATTCTCAATCAAAGGCTGGCAAATCAAACTTGGAACCAACGCGTGTTTTGTCTCATCGGACAAATGAATATCAATTTCAAGTTGCTCGTCAAAACGAACTTTCTCGATATCCAGATACAGCAACAGCGCGTCAACTTCTTTCTCTAGCGTCACTTTTTTAATCGGCTCATTATCTAACGAAAAACGCAAAAAGCGGCTAAGTTTGTTTACCATTAAATTGGCTTTTTCGTTGTCTTTTAGCAGAATCAGTGTCGATATCGCATTTAAAGTGTTGAACAAAAAGTGCGGGTTCAACTGATATCTCAGCATTTTTAACTGTGCCTGATGCGCCATAGACGAGGCAAGCAACGCTTTTTGCTTTTCTTCTTGCAGCATCTGATAGTACTTAATGCCAAAGTACAATCCGCTCCAGCTAAGAACAATGTAGAACTTAGCCAAACTGTTTTTTAAATAGAAAAAAGGACTGTCCGGCCGAAACCCAAATTTGTAAATTTCCCAATAGGTTGCGTTATCAACAATGGCCCAGGCTACCGCTGTAATGTATGAGACACCTATTGCGATAAGGACCATCAAAGGTGGCGGCAGCTCCCATATTCTGCGATACAAATACCGCAAAGGGATTGTTATCAAAAAACCAGCATAGGCACCAAGAATGATGATCAAGGTGTATATGTCTCGCATTTCATGCATTAGTGAGCCAATATAATTCACTAATGCGTAGCCTATCCAGCCACCCGCCTGCAGCAACCAGAAAAAGCGGTTACGATTGTCCATCAGTAACTGCCACTGCGTTTTTATCGGTTTTTTCATCGCGCTGAAGACTCTAGTCTCGATAGCTCATCAATATCAACTAAGCTTCCTGAGAAAAGTGAATTGACTTGCTCCTTCTGATTTCCCATAAACTGCACGCCTAACTCAACCTGCTCCTCAAGCACTTTTATTTGTCGGACTATTGCATTAAGGGTGAGATCACCATTTCTTTTTTGTTCTATATTCAGAACAATTTTACTGCCATTTTCCCATAGTTCTTCCAGCTTACCGTCCGGTTTTTCATGCTTTAACCGACAGCCACTTTCTGAAACATCCAACACGTGGCCTTTAAAAGATACTTCGTCACCGCTCACCGACTTTCCGGCTACTTCGGCAGGCAAAAAAGCGTCAAACCGACGCCCTTTTCTAATGACTCTGTGCTCTATCTGGTTAGGCCACAAAATGAAAAGCATTTTTGTTGGATGTGAGATGACGTAACTTACCTCGCTACGAAAAGCACAGATCTCCCCATTTTCATTTTCGAGTACAAAACGAACAATAACTGGCGTTTTCTCTTGCAAAAAATCTCGAACATCCTTGTATTTGCGTACGTCCGGCATATTAATAATGACCCAGCGGTCATTAACTGCACCTATAAACTCTGAGAAAAAACGAGCCGGGACATTTGAGCTGGCTAATTGAACTTCTATTCTTTGACCGGTTACGAGCTCCGAAATTTTGCTTGTCATAGGGGTCTCTTTGAGATGAATCGATATGTTACTATGATCGCTAGTTGTCTGGCTGTGTCAAGCAAAGGAGAGTCCCTTGGTCGCTTACGATATAACCCCCATCGATTTACACGGGCATTTATTTAATGTCTCGCTCACTATTGAACGAGCGGTTGACGAACAAGAACTTTGGTTACCGAACTGGATCCCGGGCAGTTACTTAATACGAGACTTTAGTAAGCACATCATAGGGCTACATGCTGAAAGTAACGGACAAGAGTTAACGATTGAGCAAATAGCAAAGAATCGTTGGCGTCTCGACAAATCAAACCATCCCATTACCGTCTATTATCAAGTCTACGCCTGGGACTTGTCTGTTCGCTCCGCATACCTTGATCAGTTCCAGGGGTTCTTTAACAACACAAGTTTATGTCTGGCAGTTGAAGGACAGACCGATCTTCCCTGTGAACTGCATCTTCACGCGCCACCTGAAGCACCTCAGTGGAAAGTGGCAACCGGTATGCCAAGAAAAAATGGACAAGCACACTCATGGGGAACATTTCAGGCGGAAAACTACGACGCTTTAATTGATTATCCGTTTTTAATCGGTGACTTGACCATTGAGGAATTTATCGCTCATGGGATAAAACATTCCTTTGTTTTAAGTGGCAGGCACTTTGCGGATACCTCAAGAATAACCGCTGACCTTGCTCGTATTTGTGAAACCCAATTGCAAATGTTCGACGAAGCCCCCTTCCAGTCTTATACATTTTTGACCATGGTTGTCGGTAACGGCTTCGGTGGACTCGAGCATAGAAACTCAACTGCCCTACTATGCAGCCGTAAAGATCTTATTAGTGCTCATCAATATGAAATGAATGACAACTATCAAACTTTTCTGAGCCTTTGTTGCCACGAGTATTTTCATAGTTGGAACATTAAAACCCTAAAGCCACGAGCGTTTCTGCCGTATCAACTGGACAAAGAGTCCTATACCGAGCAGCTCTGGTTCTACGAAGGAATGACGTCGTATTTTGATGACTATCTGCTTCATGCCAGCGGTATCATTGATGAAAAGCGCTATTTAAAAGTGCTTGGTGATACGCTCTCAAGAGTTGAACGAGGCGCGGGTCAGTATCAACAAAGTGTTACCGAGTCGAGTTTTCTGGCGTGGACTAAGTTTTATCAACAGAACGAAAATGCGCCTAACAGCATTGTCAGTTATTACGCTAAAGGTGCATTAATTGCTTTAAGTCTGGATTTAATGTTACGCCTGCAATCTGAGCATAAGTTAACTCTGGGCAACGTCATGAAAGACCTGTGGCACGAATTCGGTAAAACCTCAATTGGCACAGCCGATGATACCGTTCTGAGTTGGCTAAATCATTATCCTGGCATTGATGTTTCCGACTTCTTAAAAGACGCGCTATACAACAAGGACTCCATACCACTTATCGAGTTGCTGCAAAACTTCGGTATCGACGTTCAACGGCAAGTACCAGTAGATGACAACAACAGTGGAGGCAAAGCAGCCGATCAGCCAGCCAGAGTAAACTTCGGCGCAAAATATAAAGCATCTGCACAAGGGCTGGAGATCATCAATGTTTACCACGACGAAAGCGCCTATCATGCAGGGTTGTCAGCCGGAGACCGAATTATTGCGGTTGATCACTTGCAGGTAAATGAGCTGTCCATAAAAACCATTCTTGAACGCTACGTTCCCGGGGATACAGTAACGGTTCATGCATTCCGAAGAGATGAATTGATGACCCTGGAGCTTACCTGGCTGGAGCCCGCGAAAAGCAGTTACCTGTTAAGCGTGAAACAACCTGATAAGTTGAAAGGCTGGCTAACGCCTTCCGGTTAGTCCTGATAAAGCTGGGGAAGTAACGCTGGATCGAGTCGTTCATTTCCCCAGTTAACCCGCCAGTCAAGATGAGGCCCGGTTGCACGACCGGTAGCACCAATAGCACCGATTAACTCGCCCTGCTTAACCTTGTCGCCAACGTCCACGTTAAGTTCGCTCAAGTGCAAGTATGTGGTCGTGACTTTATAGCCATGCTCAATAATAATTGTGCCGCCCGAATAGAATAAGTCGGGTTCAGCTAACACCACCTCACCCGGCCAAGGGGCTTTTACCGGAGTACCCGTCGGCCCTGCGATATCTTCACCATAATGCGGGTTACGAGGTTCTCCGTTAAAAACTCTCTGACTTCCGTAAACACCACTAATACGCCCCTTTGCAGGTTTAACGACTGGGGTTAGAAAGTCCGTTCTCTGCGTTTCTTTTTGCCGCGCTACCCAAACTTTCTCTGCTTCTTTTCTTGCCCTTTTAACCTGTGCGGGATCTGGTGTTACCGTCTTTTGAGGCACTCCGTCGACACGGTCAATTTTATATTCACGAGGCGTTAACGTGAGCTCTTTGGTTATTCTGCTGTCACCTTTCTGAATTACTAAGGTGTTTTTAAGCGGAGCTTTTCGTGCGAAACCAAAAACAATATAACCCTGCTCGGTCACTTGCAGAGGTTCGTCATTCAAAGTGGCAGTAACTCCGGGCTCAGATTTAGCTAAAATAAGCGCTCCCTGAGTCAATGGCCCTTTTATCTCCAGTTCAATAGGTTCGTCCGCCAATGCAACGTTTATTGAGCAAAGCGACAAAATAAAAGCGGTAATTGTTCTACGCATAGGCAATGGCTCCCTTCCCAACCCCTTCAAACGCACGAACTTCGACTTTTTTATCGGGGTTTTGTGATTTTATTTCTGCAACTAAATAATCCGCGATACATTCAACGGTTGAGTCGGTATCAATAACAAAGTTTTCTGCATTAGGAACCACAAGCTCAAACAGGCCCTGATCAGCAATATAGCTATAAAAAGTATGGTTGGAATCAGAGCTCAAATCACTGGCTGCGTCAGATAATTGAAGATTGCTGCGAGTGCAGACATCTTCCGTTGTACCTAAATAAATATCCTGCCATTTATCCGACCACTCTTTTTCAAGTACCGGCTGTCGTATGTTATCCAGCTTAATCTGGATTTTTGAGCGATGGCCATGGGCTATACGTTGGCAATTTCCATCGTGCTTTTTCAGACCATGAGTGTAGTGGTAATAAAAACCATCAATATTCTCAGGTCGTAAAAACAAGCTAAGCCCTTCAACGTTAACCGGCAACTCTCTTTTTATGACGGCTTTAAGGTAGTCAGTAACCGTTTCAATGGAGACAACTTCCGCATCTATAAAAGCAAAGGCATCCGCAGGACAGAACAAATGGATAGAGCGCTGTTCCGGGCGCACAAAGTCAACCCAGTTAGCACTGTCGTCGGAGTTATGCGTGACTTTTGTGTATGGATGTTCCGCCGGCACAACCAACTTATGATCAACCGAATTATCGATAATGGCTTTAACTTGCTTTTTCACACGACCAAAATCCAGCACCATAGATTGCTCATTTAGAGCGCCATCCAGCACAATATCAACAATCCAGCTCTCACCGACTATTCCCCTCTCAGGGCATAGGTAAGAGCAATCAATAACGGTCAAATCATTCACAAATAACTGCATAGTGAGCTTTTCTCATCTCTTCTTTAAGAACTGCAACCAGTATAACCTGAAACGCCTTATCCGATAAGCTCAATCAGGTTGGCCCATTCCCACAATAATTTCAGTGAAAGCAAAATTAATGCAGCGCCCATGGTGCGATCTACCCAGTGGCTGTAGTGCCAGAGTGTTTTAAAAATACGGGGCTGAGTAAGTAGCCAGGTTAAAAACAAAAACCACAGCCCAGTTGCAACAATAAGGTACACGCCGTACCCAAATTGGATACTAAAAGGTGTTTCCGGCGCAATAATAGTAGTAAATAGGGTTAAGAAGAAAATTGTTGCCTTAACATTGAGACCATTGGTAATAAAACCAACAATAAAGGCTTTACGCTTACGTGGTTGAGTAGAGGCAAGCTCGCTGTCCGACATATCTTTTCTTGGCTTCGCTTTAATTGCCTGAGTTCCGATAAAACCTAAGTACAATGCACCTGCACAAAGCAGGGTTTGATATAGCCAGTCTGTCTGGTGAATGATGAGCGCAACGCCAACAAGTGAATAAGTCACATGAATGACAATTCCTGCGGCTATTCCAAGACTCACCCAGTAACCTGCCTTACGCCCAAAACTTAAGCTATAACGTGATACGACCGCAAAATCAGGGCCAGGGCTTGCAACCGCGAACAGATGAATCAAGGCAATGGTTAAAAACTCACTCCAGTAAGACAACACAAACTCCTTATTGCGTATTTACACTTTAACTGCCAGAATCAAAGTTACTTTTTATTAATTACAGATTACTATTAATCAATATGAAAAACTCGAAACTCCCCTCATTAAATGCACTGAGAGTGTTTGATGTTGCTGCCAGAAGCGGATCGTTTAAGCAAGCCTCACAAGAGCTTGGAGTCACTCAGTCCGCGGTAACCCGGCAAATACAAACTCTGGAAGAGCAGCTCGAAGTTCGCTTGTTTCAACGCGACAACCGAGTTCATTCGCTCACCCCGGTAGGTCTTGAGCTAGCTCCTCAAATTGAACAAATATTCGAGCAGCTGGAACGGACGATAGAACGCACCCGAAACCTAAGTGACAATACAACAACACAGCTAACCGTCGCAATCAGTTCCGAGCGTTTACGTTTCTGGCTGGCCGGAAAGCTTGCAGACTTTCATTCTCTGTATCCTCACATACAATTGAGTTTTAGTCGTTGTAATGAGCATTTTGTTAATGAAAGTGCCGCGGAAATGGCATCAGCAATACAACACCAAAGCTGGGATCTCGCTATTGGTTATGGCAAGACGACGGACAAAAACATTCAGTCTGTTACATTACAGAAGAACCAACTGGTACCGGTTTCTGCTATTCAGACAAATGAAAGCCCGTTTCATTTACCCTGGTTAATCAACCCGGATAACCCGGATCATCAGGCTATGTTAAAAGCTTACAGCCAGGAGTTAGCCTCTACACGTATGATCCACTGTAACGATGTACAAATGTCTCTCGACTTATCTGCGGCAGAACAAGCAATTGCACTTATCGACAGCAGCCTTATCACGCCCGGTCTGTCTAACTTAAAAGTTTATAATGATTTCGCCCGACCCTGTCAGTATCCGTTAAGTGTTTACTATCGTAAGCGACAAAGACAGCCTGTTGCCCTTGTTGCTTTTATAAAATGGTTACAGCTAATCATTTCATGAATTAACGGTGACGTCCTTGTTTACATACATTCATGTTTGTATGTAAAATATTGCTCTTTTTTATTATTGGAGAGTGATATGTGGCGTATAGCATCACTGGTTGTACTGATAATCTTAAACTTCCCATCTTTTGCTGATGAGGTTCACTTTACCGGAGCTTATTCTGCGGATCAGCTAAGGGGCGTCAGGGCTGGTTACAGGGTAACAAACTTACCAGTCGAATTGCCGACATGGATTGGCTCACCAAAACTTCATGTCGAGGCGGCTTTAAACCACTGGCAAGACTCAAACAATACAGAAGATAATATAACGGCTTTTACTATCAGCCCGATTCTTTCCTGGCACATAGCAGGAGCTCAGCGACCGTTATTTTTAGAGGCTGGTATAGGTGGTAGTTATTTCGACAAAACACAAATAAGTAATCGCCGCTTATCAACCCAATTTCAATTTGAGGACAGAATATCACTCTCCTGGCAATACAACCGCAGCTCTACTGCTCGTATCGCCTTGGGGTATACCCACTATTCAAACGCTGATATCAAACGGCCTAACGACGGACTCGATTTCTTTTGGTTAAGTTGGGCCCTACCATTTTAACCTCCGGATGAATTAGCGTTATCTGTCTGAAGTTGCTACATTTAGTCTTAAGTTCTATTCAACTGGAGGTCAAATGAGAAAACAACTTCTTAAACTATCGGCTATTGCGGCTACGGGACTCTTTGTTTCAGCTTGCGGCAGTCCTGAATCAGGAATGACGCAGTGCACTATGGAGCCTAAAGAAAACTGGTTGGATCAGGAGCAATTTCAGAGCTCGTTGAAAGAGCAGGGTTATGAAATAAACGAGTTTAAAGTAACCGACGGGAATTGTTATGAAATCTACGGATTTAACCAGAATAAGCAGAAAGTTGAAATTTACTTTAACCCAGTAGATGGCAGTATTGTTAAGCAAGAAACTGAATAATAACGGTAAAGGCAGTGCCAATGATCATTTGGGATAAGTTTATAAGAACCTTTCATTGGTTATTGGTACTGTGCTTTTGTCTGAACTATTTTTTCCTCGAACATGGCAGCAGCATCCATCAGGCAGTAGGTTATACTGCCGCAGCTTTGGTTATGAGTCGTGTTGTCTGGGGCTTTATTGGGCCTCCTAATGCGCGCTTTAAAAGTTTTCTCCCTTCATTTTCTGGTATAAAAAAACATCTTAATGAACTGAAAGAGAGAGAGGTGAAGCAGACTCAGGGTCATAATCCACTCGGTGGCCTTATGGTGTTTTCTATACTAGCTTTGTTTTTAGTTCAGGCTGTTACTGGCTTTCTTCGTGAAGAAGTGGATGCACTATATGGAGACAGCTTTTTAACCTCATTGCACGGCATATCCGCCAACATCATTTTTACGCTCGTGATTATTCACATTATTGCCGTATTTATTACCGCTTACTTTGGTAAAATAGAGCTTATCCGACCTATGATTAACGGCAAACGCCGGGTAAAGCGCCATGACTGAGGAAAAAGAACCCAGAGAACGTATATACCAGGTTTCCACTAACCGTGAGCGAGCATCTCATAAACTGCGTTATGTCGAAGCCTCAGCCCCCATCGAGGAGGACTGCCGTTTGTGTGTCGGTTCGCTAACAGCAACTGCTCACAATGAGAATGAGTTCTCCATCGCCAAAACGGTTTATGATGACATTGCCAGAATGGCGTTTCTGGAAAAGCAGCTCTACTCAAACCAGGCATACCCTCCTCTATTTTTTTATCAGGCTTTGCAACAGTGGCGCGACACATTTTTATCACTGAAAGTTGATAACAAAGTGGCTGGCTACAGCCTTATGGTCCCTCTGGCTGACAACGCTTTAGCACTTATGTCCTTGCTTATTGGAAAAAGCTTTCAGGGACAGGGATTGGGTAAGGAATTACTGCAGCAGTCTATTTTGCTTGCCCAGTCACTTCATTATAAACGCCTTGAGTTGAGCGTTTCCCCGGAAAATAAATCCGCCGTTTGTTTATATGAAAGGTTTGGCTTTCAGGCGACTGATTCTTATAAAGATTACTTAGGGCCTGGTGAAGATCGCATTCTAATGAGCTTACCTTTAGCAAAGACATAACATGACCTCTCTGGATTTATTCGGCAACCTGGGTTCTGAACCACTGCGTTCAAATATTAGTGAACAGGCAACGCTGTTTCATCAGTTTTTAGCTAAAAGTGACGATGCTTTGCTAACTGACGTTCGCGGTGTACTAAAGAGCGCTCCCTTACGTCACTTACAAACGCCCGCCGGGCATAAAATGTCGGTTAAAAGCAGTAATTGCGGCGAGTATGGCTGGCTGAGCGATAGCCAGGGCTATCGGTACCAGAAGATTGACCCAGTCACCAAAGCGCCCTGGCCCCAAATGCCCTCTCTCATTAAAACTAAAGCAATAGAAGCGGCAACACTTGCGGGGTTTGAAAATTTCAAACCAGACTCCTGCCTTATTAATGTTTATTTACCCGGCACAAAAATGGGCCTGCATCAGGATAAAGATGAGGCGGACTTTACAAAGCCTATCGTTTCTTTTTCCTTTGGCTTACCGGTTAACTTTTTATGGGGTGGTTTTAAGCGTTCGGAAAAATACCAGAAGTTTCAGCTTCAACACACGGATGCTTTAGTTTGGGGTGGGAGTGACAGACTCCGGTATCATGGGGTACAGCAGCTTAAAGACGGCATTCACCCCGTTACAGGGCGCTGCAGAGTTAACCTGACCATTCGTCAGGCAGAATAATTAAAAGCGCTTTAAGTTCTGCATATAGTGATGAATGTCATAGCTTTTAGCCTTCTCCATAAGCTCATTTCTTTTTTCAAAACACAGGCTTTCCGTCGCAACACTAAACTCTTCAAGTAGCTGAAAGCTCTGCGACAGTAATGCTTGGTCTCTTTCATTAAAGACACCCTGGTGCCTGCTGGCCCAGTAATGAGCATGATGAAAGAGTTGCTCTGAAATTCGGGCAAATACAATAGGGTTCAGTACTCGATAATGCCGGTACTGTTGAAAACGTTGGTAGTTAGTCTTGCCCTGCTCCGTTAAAAGATCCATAGGCTCATCAATCAACATATACTTGTAAAGATAACTGTTATTGAATGCTGCAAGACGTTGCCAGTACTCACGCTCATCCTCATCTTCGCTACCGTCAATGCGAGCGCTTAAATCCGATATATCGTAAAACCGGAAATTGGTTAAAAGATGACTGCGCATGAACCGGACAAAAGATTCAGGTTGTTGCACTGAAAAATTTTCAAACACTTCAAATAACTCAAGTGTTACGTAATTAAACCGAGGCTTAAGTGCTTCGTACTTCCGTGAAAGCTGACGAAACCTTCGGTTTTTTCTAAGTCCCTGAAGGTCTTCATCTGCTAATAAACTGCCCATACCTGAATAACGGAAGTTAAGAGCTAACTCGATGCAATCGAGAGCATTCTCCTGCTCACCGGCTAACCAGTAAACACAGGCCGCATTATGCAGAATAGATGGGTTTAGCCAACTGTAATGAGCCATACTTAAATAAAACTCAATTCCTGCATCCAAAAATGCTGTGTCCGCCTTTTGTTTATAAGCGTCGCAGCTAAGTGCCAGGTAGTATTGAATAAGATTGTAAAATTCAGAGGTTTCTCTATAGGCTTCCCATTTAGCTTCAAAGTCCGTATTAAACCATTCCTCTATCCTGGTTAACGATTTTATCGGAGACAATTGCTCGATGGTAGGAAGTGCCGGATGTTTACCCGGGCTATTATCATTGGAAGCATTTGCGACAGACACTTTACTTCTGGCTTTTTGAGCTTGTGTGACAGAACGAAATGCCTTATCACCGATAACAACGTAATGCTTATCGACCAATCCGTAAGGCTTAACTATGGTAGTAGCAACATCGAGCTCAGTAAGGCAGGCACAACGACCTGTCGTATGGTTGTACGAATAGATGAAACAGCCATTAAAGAAATAACTGTACTGAGCATCATTTTCCAGCGGATTACTACTTCCCAGAAACGCTGGGCTATCCGGCGTCACATTGACTGCTGTATTGGTTATCGTGCTCACGGTCAGCTCCTGTCACAAGTTAATCAAAGCCATTACAGGTGAATTATTAGACAGCTCTCAGACTATCTTTGTCACTCAGCCTATAAAAGAGCCTTTACAGAACTTTAACCTTTGCTAGCAATTTCTGACTAGAAGCCAAAGAAAATAACGGGTAGACCTGAAGTCAGCGCAATTAATTATATAAACTTATGATAATTGGCACTTAAGAATAAGTGGGTCAACTATTTCTATAACAATAGAGTATACCCTCTTTATGAGTTGGTCAATTTTTATACAGAACACTAACTTGTAGAGAACCCAAGTGCTGGTTATATTGATTAGACTACAATTGGGACTTAGCGTTTATCAAAGGGAATGATATCGGAATGAAGCTATGGCGCGTACTGCTTACAATATTAGTTATTGCATTCGCTATAGGTCTATTAGGTTATTCCTATTTGAATCAACAACTAAAATCGCTTGGTATCAGCGACTGGAGCATAGAGTTTGAACGCTTATCGATTAATCACATTGTTATTGAGCGGCTGGAGTTAACAATAGACTCATTACCAGAGTCCTCCGCAAGTCAGTCATCAACCGTACTAAACCTAACACAGATACTCTCCGCCGAAGTGCCGGCCATAGTTCCGGAACGCTTTGATATCAAATCTCTGCGCGTAAAAGGAACATTATTACCAGAGCCAATTTCAGCGACTTTTAAGTTATTAAACCGAGAACCGCTCCAGCTAAAAGTTAACAGCCGGGAGCCTGTTACAGCCTCTCTGCAACTGACCCGAGAAAATGGCAGTCTTGATCTCTCCGCTCAACACGACAGTGCAACTTTGCAGGCAAATTACAACTATAGCTCAGGCCAGCTCACCGCCGATGCGAGCTACTTACTCGCAGCACAGAACGTTGCAGATAGCCTAAGCACCGGGCAAATTCCAATGAGTGCACAATGGCAAGGTAACTTTTCACCTGATACTGAATTCACAAACCTTGAAAGCATTACATCCGCCCTGTCCGGTGAATTATTGCTGTCGGTTAAAAATAGCGTTGAAATAGTCGCGGCTGATAGCACCACCGCAGCATCTGGCAAGCTTCAGCTTAATTTGAGTAAAGGCGTTATTAACTTCTATACACTTGAATTGAATGGTGAAACCAACAATCTAATGTCCTTAAACGTGCCTGAGTTGCCGGTACAATTAGAATCAGTAACATGGCAGTTAAGTAGCAATGATCAGCTTGCATTGCCGCTGCTTAAAATTCAGCAGGCAGTAAATAGAACTCACTGGCCTGTTAGTGCCAAAGCCGTTGCTAAAGGCAAGAAAAACGAAACACTCAACCTCTCATCAGAGCTGTCCGTTGAGCAAAAACAGTGGCAGTTTAATTCAGTTAATTTCGATCATTTAAACCTTCAGCTCCACAACGTAGCTTTACCCGTTGCAGAGCAATCATTGATTATTAATAAGCTTACAGCAGCGTTTTCCGGTCAGATTTCAAATGAGACTGCCACGCTCCAAAGCACTGAGTCGATGCACATTGAGTTCTCGCACTTAACTGACGATGCCACTGCAGTCGTCAATTTCTCACATGTTTTTTATCCATACTCAGAGCCTGACGACATTACCGCTGAGCTTGGTCTCAGTATTCATGCCGACGCGCTTAGTTTTGATCAGCTACCTCAAATAAAGGCGGCTTTTAACAGTGACTTTAAATATCGACAGCAAAAGCTTATCGGTAACGGAGAACTTAGACTTGGCGAGCACATTCGTGTACAACATCACAGCGAAATTACAACCAACCGCTTACAAAGTAAGGTTAAAATTCACGACTTTAACTGGAAGCAAACACCACAACTCGATACGCTACTCAAGCACTTCACGCCTCAGGTTGTTATCAGTAAAGCGACGATTAATGGTCACGCAGACGTAAACTTCGACTGGAATGATAATCGCTGGCAGCTCGATAACGGTCACGTCGATATTCAGCAAAGCGACTGGGTTGCGGATACTTTATCGGCGGTTGATAGTAGCCTCAACTTTCAGTTTAATGCCAATAACGAACAGCTCCATGTTAATAACGCTCAACTTTACATCGGTAGTGTGCAACAGGGATTTACGCTAGGCCCTGTAACGGCTGAGTTTGGGGCTCAAATACCCTTTGATAACCCCAAACAGTCCACGCTTAACTTAACCAGCCACAGCATAAAAGGCCTTGGCGGAAGTATCAGTATTCCTAACCAAAGCTATTCTATGGCCAACAAGTTTGCACTGCCCGTTGTTTTCGAAGAAATTTCTCTGGGCGAGCTTATGCGCCAATACCCAAGTAATAAAGTGGCGATAGACGGTAATGTCTCCGGAACCATACCAGTGCACTGGGACTCTAACCAGTTTACAGTTGACCGAGGTTATTTAAATGCCCTGGCTCCCGGTGGTCACTTGCAGGTAGATTCATCGGCGTTAGTGTCGGTAGCCGGCAATAATCCGAGTTTACAGACTCTGGCCGGCGTTCTTAGTAACTTCTATTATCAGCAGCTATCCACGGTGATCGACTATGATAAAAACGGTAAGTTGACCTTAGCGGTGAAATTAAAGGGCTCAAACCCTGAGGTAGAAAATGGACGCCCGGTAGAACTTAACGTAAATTTAGAAGAGGACTTACCTGCATTGATGAAAGGACTAACACTTAGTAACAGCTTGAACGAAGCCATTCGTAAGCGAGTACAACAGAAAATCAATTAATCAGGGGATGATATGAGACAATTGTTTTTACTAGTAAGCGTACCTTTTTTTGTTTTGGGGTGTACCCCAACTGTTCAGGTAGCTGCGCCTAAAGAGCCCATTACTATCAACCTAAATGTTAAGATTGAACACCAAATTTACGTCAAAGTTGATAAAGCGCTCGACGATGTAATTTCTGAATCCAGTGGCTTATTTTAACGACAAAGGAATGCAACTATGAAATATTTACTGACGCTGCTATTAGTTACTTTTATTGGTTTATCAAGCCCGCTGGCGCAAGCACAACAGTTAGATTTGCAACAGGCAAAGGCACAATTAAGTGAAGCGAAGGAACAAGGCCTGGTGGGCGAAAAAGCTGACGGTTACCTGGGAGTAGTAGAATCGACAGAAGTTACTGAGCAAATCGTTAAGAAAATTAACGAGGCTCGCCGTAAAGAATACACCCGAATTGCTAACGAGAACGACATTGCTGTTGCCGATGTTGAGTTAGTAGCCGGAAAGCGTGCCATTGAGCTGACTAAATCAGGCCTTTACATCAATGTCGATGGAGATTGGCGAAAGAAGCCTTAAGCGGCTTCTGAATGCTACCTTCCAGATGTCTTAGAGCGACTCCCAGTCTTGTGCTGGGTATGAGGGCAGTTCTAACGGTTTTGACGGTGCTGCACGTCCTTGCTCTGCAAGGCCACAAAATGCGAGAGGAATGATTGTGAGACCAGCAATACTAGTTAAAGTTAGCTAGGGAAAACACTAAGATAGTTCAAAAGGAACTGAAGTTTAATCTAATCGGAATTGGTGCCCGGGGCCGGACTTGAACCGGCACGAAGTTACCTTCGAGGGATTTTAAATCCCTTGTGTCTACCAATTCCACCACCCGGGCACTACATAGAAGTGTTCTCGAATAATGGAGGCGGGTCCCGGAGTCGAACCGAGATCCACGGATTTGCAATCCGCTGCATAGCCATTCTGCCAACCCGCCAGAATTTGGAGCGGGAAACGAGATTCGAACTCGCGACCCCAACCTTGGCAAGGTTGTGCTCTACCAGCTGAGCTATTCCCGCACCGTCATCTGCCGTGGCATTCTACTGTTTAATCATTTTCAGTCAATGACTTTTTATCAATTTAGTGACTGTTTGCGCAAATTTACGGCAAAGCTGTTATTTTCTGGTCAATTCACCCTTGGCTCCGCGTAAATATTCCCACATTGACCAAACCGTTAATACAAAGGCTGCGTAGAATAAAAACATCGATAACCAATAAATATAAATATTAGCGTTCCAGAGCAATCCAATTAAGGCAATCATTTGTGCCACCGTCTTCCACTTTCCTAAATTGGAAACCGCGACTTTTGCTCTATTGCCACTTTGTGCCATCCACTCCCGCAGGGCGCTCACAATAAGCTCTCGGCAAATCATTGTTAAAGCGGGAATAGTAATAAAGGCGGAGTTGTAATCTTCGACAATCACCACCAGAGCAGCAACAACCATCGCTTTATCTGCTACCGGATCAAGAAACTCACCAAACTTAGTGAATTGATTAAAGCGCCGGGCGATATAGCCATCTAACGCATCGGTAATTGCAGCTAACCAAAAAATAAATGCAGCCCAAAAGCGCGCATCTTCCATTGGTAAATAGAAAACCACCAGAAACACCGGTATCAGTACTATCCGAAAGCTGGTCAAAATATTAGGGATATTCCACTTCATTATCCGCTCATTCCTTATTGTTTTTACTCATCACGAAATGAGTAATAAATTTTTTCCGCCAATGCTCGGCTAATACCAGGTACGCTGGCAAGTTTCTCAATACTAGCGTTTTTTACCTCTTGTAATCCACCTAGATTTTTCAAGATTGTTTGTCTGCGCTTTGCCCCTACCCCTTCAATTTGTTCTAAGGTTGAGGTTTTCTTAACTTTCGCTCTTTTCTGTCTGTGTCCCGTTATAGCAAAACGATGCGATTCATCACGTATGTGTTGAATCAAATGTAGCGCGCTGGCGTCTTTACTTAACGGAATAGTCTCGTGACTACCGGCCATAATTAAAGTTTCCAGTCCGGGCTTACGCGACTCTCCCTTCGCAACACCAATTAAAACCGGCGCCTCTTTGCCCCAGTCACTAAAGTAATTCTCTGCTTGGGCCAACTGTCCCTTACCGCCGTCAATAAACAATATATCGGGTATGTTGCCTTGTTCTTTGGCGTTATCATAACGCTTAGCCAGAGCTTTTGACATTGCTGCGTAATCATCTCCCGGAGTAATGCCGGTAATATTATAGCGACGGTAGTCAGACTTTTTAGGTCCGTTTTGATCAAACACCACGCAGGAGGCTACCGTTTGTTGCCCCATAATATGGCTAATATCAAAACATTCCATACGCTGTATGGGCACGCCGAAATCTAACACTTGTTGTAATGCCTGAGTACGACGGTTCATTGTACTTTGTTGATTTAACCGGCTTTCCAGCGCATTAACGGCATTTTTCTGAGCCAGCGACTGATACTGACGTTTATCCCCTCTCACTTTGCTTTGCAGTTTGACGGGTTGTGACAATGCATCACTCATCACTTCGGCTAATACGTTGTCCGGCTGAATATCGACGGGAAGAACCACTTCCTTTGGAATTTTGCGTCCAGCCGTATCCGACAAATAAAACTGCAACAAAAAGGCTCTGAGCACTTCATCGTCAGGCGTATCGGTTGGCACCTTAGGAAAATAGCTACGACTGCCCTGTAAGTGGTTATCTCGGATAAAAAGCATCTGTACTGTGGTCATTCCATTACCACGCGCTAAACCAATAACGTCCAGTTCCTGCTGGCTACCGGTCACCGAGTTACGCTCCTGCGTTTTTCTTAATGCGGCAATCTGATCACGAAACCTTGCAGCCCTTTCAAAGTCCAGGTTTTCACTCGCCTGCTCCATCTTGCTCATAAGCTCGTCAATAACCTGCTGGTTTTTCCCTTGCAGGAATTGCCGCGCCAGAGCCACTTGCTCACTGTATTCCTCATCAGTGCAGACATTAACGCAAGGCGCAAGGCAGCGTTTCAGCTGATGCTGCAGGCAAGGCCTGGTACGTGCCCGATAATAGGTATCGTCACATTGGCGAATCGGAAACAGCTTTTGTAGCAGGTTTAAGCTTTCACGCACTGCTGAGCCATTTGGAAAAGGCCCGAAGTATTCGCCCTTGGTGCGACGGGCTCCGCGGTGAAAACCCAGCCTGGGATGTTGGTGCGCTGTCAGAATAATGTACGGGTAAGACTTATCGTCCCGCAGTAACACGTTGTAACGTGGGCGATACTTTTTAATAAAGGAGTTTTCGAGTATTAAAGCTTCAGCTTCGGTGTTGGTTACGGTGACATCCATAGAAGCAATTTGCTTAACCATGACCTGAGTCTTTACACGATCAACTTTATCGCGAAAATAGCTGGATACGCGTTTTTTTAAGTCTTTTGCTTTACCAACATAAATTACGTCACCCGACTCATCGTACATGCGGTATACACCGGGTTGATGAGTCAAGTGACGAAGAAAGCTGTCGCTATCAAAATGTTTCTGTGTATTACCTTCCGTCATCTACCTTCAAACTGAATTAGGTCGACAAGACCGTGCTGAATTGCAAGATGGGACAATTGTACATCACCATCGATACCGAGTTTAGAGAAAATACGATAACGGAAAGTATTAATTGTTTTACTACTTATACACAGATGCCGGGCTATTTCTCTGACACGAATACCACGACTGAGCATTTGCGCAACTTGCAACTCGCGTTCACTGAGCATATCAACCATGCTTTTCTGTTTCTGAGAACGTGGGTTTTGCGCCAAATATGCCGCTACCGGCGCCGCGACATAAACATTGCCCTGTTTTAATGACCGAATTGCCTGAACTAAATCGGAGCTGTCACATGAGTCAAGCAAGTAGCCATCGACAACACTGATACCACACTGAAAATCCAGTATATCCTGCTGGTTTCTTCCCCACACAATGAGCTTTAAGTCGCAATGACGCCTTTTTAGACGCCGCCAGTGCTCAACTGTAGCGGCCCCGCCAAGTTGACTGCAAAGTACCACCACAGCATCTTCATATTCATAACACGTGCGACGCAAGTCAGCTATTCCCGTAACAGTCAGCACCTTGTCGCTAAAATGCTGCTGTAAAACAGAGGCCATACCGGCACTTATAATTGGATTGGGAATAGCTAATATAATACGGTTCATAGGTTACATTCCTTATTTGTATACCTTGTTGGTCATCCTTATTAGTTTAAATCCGTACCGCCCTGCCCGAATTCGCGTCGCATATTCTGAGCTTTTAACGACGATAACAAGTTGCTTTTACAGAATTTTACAAAAGCTCGGGAAAAGCCAGTTTCAGGGTTTGCCAATAGCTATTGAAGACAAGCGAAAGGTGGAGTTTTTGAGTAGAGGTTACAGGCGGGCCTGGTCCAACATATCCCACAAATAACAAGCCAGGTAGCTTCTGTAGGGTTGAGCCCTTTCCGGAATAATTAGGATATCCTGATCTTTTAAAAGACTCATAGCTTTACGAAGCGAGCTGTCCTGAATTGGGAAAAGATCCTGATGGGCAAAGTGAAACATCGCTAAAATAGAGGCAGTCCACGGACCAACCCCCTTAAGCCGGGTCACATCGGTAATTAACTCTTTCGACCTCATGCCAGACCACGACTGTACCCTATCCGGTTCTTTTTGCTGACATTGCGCAACACGACTAATAGCGGCAGCTTTGGTGCGACTAACTCCGCAACTCATAAGTTCTTCGACCGGAAGATAAGCGATACATCCGGCACCAAGTGATTTAGCCTTTTGCTCAGCTCTTTCAATGATGGTCGCCGACGCTTTCAATGACAGCATTTGACGGATAATGATCCGGGGTAATGCCTCAATTACCGGCATATGTGAAGGAGCCAGCAATTCTCGTGACGGTAACTGTAACAACAGCAAATCGATACCCGGTTGAGTATCGATAAGGTGCTGTCGGATTATTTCAGGTGTTGTTTCCATAAACCTATTATGCGAACACAGTGAAGCTCTGTCGACTGATAGCTAACAATTTCCCTTCTTCACTCCATAAGCCTGCTCTGCTGTGGCCATAGCCATGTTCCGCATGCTCAATAAAAGCTTCGTACTGAAACCAGTCGTTGGTGTTAAATTCGTCCAGGGGGAGATCCGGAAATTCGATAGTCCAGGTAAGTGACGAAGCCGGTGCGGGGCTATCCAGGTGAGGGAGTACCGCAGGTGGCCAGGCATCAACTAACGCCAAAACTGCTGCTGTGGTCAGTTCTTGCTGCTCTTTACGAAAGCGTATCCACCCACCAAAGGTTCGACCCGGCTGCCCACTAAATGGCATACCGCCGGAAGTAATACGGTAATCAAAGTTTTTTGCAAATTCAGGAACAATATCGGCTTCAGGTAAGCCAGGACCGTCATTAATTGTTTTTAAGTCAGGCGGTGTTTCACCGCTAACCGATACAGAGGATGAGCGCCCTTTACCTAAACTGGCTAATCCAGCTAATATGACTTCGTCATTTTGTGTTATTTCAACCGACACCTGCAACACAGAAGATCCCTGTCTTAATACCCGATAACTTAACGTTGCATCCCCTGGTGTCGCCGGCGCGACAAAAGAAATAGCTAAACTACGCAAATGGTAATCTCCCGGGAACTGTCGCAATAGAAACTGTGCAGCTAAAGCCGCACTAAAACCACCAAAAAATGCCCTACCCTGTGCCCAGCCTTCCGGTAGCTTAATGGTTTGATTGTTTTTGTCGTTTTCTATTAACGCTAAAGTCTCGTGAAACAGCATGACGCTTCCCTGTTAAACAGTTGTTTGAATTAGCTATTAAGAATACCAATTATCACCATGATGACAAAGGATGTTATTAGCAAAAACCAATAAACCACGTTAATACCATAGAGGTTTTATAAACATATCAGCTTAGGAGAAATTGTCGAATAACTCTGGAGGTGCGTAAAAAGCAAAAAAGCCCAACTCAAGGAGCTGGGCTTTTTTGCTAAATTTGGCGGAGAGGGAGGGATTCGAACCCCCGGTGGGAATGAACCCACGCCTGATTTCAAGTCAGGTGCATTCAACCGAGCTCTGCCACCTCTCCGTATTGTTTGTTCTCTTCAACTGCGTCGTTGAGAACGAAGCGAATATTAAAGACCTAAATTACGCTTGTAAAGGAAAAATTTGAACAAAGTGTCCGTTTGGGCGTTTATTAGACAAACTGAACGTTTTTCGCTAGAAATTACCCTTTAATTTCCTACCCAAGGCCCCCATTAATGCTGTAGTATTTAGGAAACTTTTTAAATAAAAAACCGTCTTAACAGACAGTAAGTTCAACACGGAGAAATCTATGAACAATCGCAGTCAGACTTATGTCGGTCAGAACGAATCGACGCTGGCCGTTAATAAGGTACTACGCAACACTTATACATTATTGGCAATGACACTGGCTTTCAGTGCTGTTGTTGCAACTATCAGCACTATGATGAACTTACCTTATCCGGGCCTCATCATTACTTTAGTTGCCTACTTTGGTTTGCTTTTTGGTATTCACAAGACCAAAGATAGCGGCATGGGTATTGTATTAACCTTCGCTCTAACTGGCTTTTTAGGTTACACCCTTGGCCCTATCCTTAATATGGCACTGTCAATGCCTGGGGGCGGCGAGATGGTTGCTACTGCGCTAGGTGGTACAGCCCTGACGTTCTTTGCAACTTCAGCCTATGTCTTAACCACTAAAAAGGACATGTCTAAATTAGGTGGCCTGGTTACTGCCGGTATTATCATGGTCTTTGTAGCGATAATAGCTAACCTGTTCTTCCAGTTGCCAGCATTACAGCTTGCAATCTCTGCTATCATGATTCCATTAATGGCTATGTTGATTATGTGGCAGACCAGCGACATCATTAACGGTGGCGAGCGCAACTACATCCTCGCAACAGTGACTTTGTATGTCTCAATTTATAACTTATTCCTTAGCATGCTACAGCTGCTAATGGCGTTTGGCGGCGACGAATAAAAGCGACTGCCTACAGGGTTACAATAAACGCCCCGCCATGCGGGGCGTTTTTGTTTAAAGTGAGTATTTATGGCCAAAATAACGCTCATAGTTCAACACAGTGCTGAAGAACAGCTAAAGTCTCAGGAAGCTTTATCCTTTGCTCTCGCTGCAATTAACGGGGGCCATGAGATTGCTTGTATCTTTTTCTACCGGGAAGCCGTGAATCATGCACTACTGACAACATCGGTTGAAAATAAGGCTTTAATAAATCAATGGGAAGCAATGAGCCGTCAGCATAATGTCCCCTTAGTGGTATGTCACACGGTAGCAGAGCGTAAAGGAATTGAAGAGTTCCACCCAAGTTTTCAAGCTTCGGGCTTGACCGCTCTGGCAACAGCTATTGCCGACAGTGACCGGACTTTACAATTTTAACCATTATGAAGAAAATCGCTATTTTACAATGCAGTTCAGACACTAACGCAGCAACCGAAGCATTAGATGTCGCTTTATCGCTGGCAAGCTTTGATCACCCTGTTCAACTCATACTGGCAGGCGAAGCAGTTAACTGCCTACTCAATAGCCCCTCAAAGCGTTACGGCATGCTGGAGCTACTCGATGCAGAACCTATCGCTATAAGCTCAGAGTCTACAATTAACATAGACGCTCTGCCGGATTCGTTAGACACAGTAATTATTTCTGCAAATGAACTAAAGCAGCACCTGGATCAATTTGACGAGGTTCTACAGTTCTCATGACATCTACCCTGCACTGGTTAAGAAATACGGCACTAACTCAATGGTTAGCACAGTACAGTCATTTACTCGGCAATAGGGACGCTCTGCTTATTTCCGGGGAACAACTGGGTCAGTTACCTGATAAACAGCCTGTAAAGCAGTCAATATATGCCAGAAAAAATGACGCTGAGTGTTTAGGAAATACCTTACCAACTTATGTCATGTTAAAATCTGACGAAGAGTGGGTTGAACTGGTTCTCAGTTTTCAGCAGCAAATTACCTGGTAGTCCGCATGATTGAATTTAACGGTAAAACATACGAAACCGACAAGCACGAGTATTTAGCCAATATTGATGACTGGAATGAAGAGCTGGCCCTGCATATTGCGGAGCTTGAAAGCATTGATATGACACCGGCACACTGGGAAGTTGTCAATTTTGTACAAGACTTTTACCGAGAATTCGATACCAGTCCGGCTATGCGTGTTTTGGTGAAAGCCATGAAAAAGCAGTTGGGGGAAGATAAAGGCAACAGTCGTTACCTTTACAAATTGTTCCCGAAAGGCCCGGCTAAGCAGGCCACACGAATTGCGGGCCTGCCTAAACCGGCTAAATGCATTTAGGGTTAACCTTAGCCCTTAATAACTTCAAGGCCACCCATATAAGGCCGCAGAGCTTCAGGCACAACTATTGAGCCGTCTTCCTGTTGGTAGTTCTCCAGTACAGCGACTAACGCCCGGCCTACTGCCAGTCCAGAGCCATTTAGTGTGTGCATAAGCTCTGGTTTTTTCGCACCCTTGCGACGAAAACGAGCCTGCATACGACGTGCCTGAAAGTCCTGCATATTTGAGCAAGAGCTGATTTCACGGTACGCCTGTTGCGCTGGTAACCATACTTCTAAATCGTAAGTTTTAGCGGCGCCAAAGCCCATGTCACCTGTGCAAAGCAGTACCTTACGGTAAGGCAGCTCAAGCTTTTGCAACACGGTTTCAGCGTGGCCAGTCAGTTGCTCTAAAGCGTCCATTGATTCTTCAGGTTTCACTAGCCAGACAAGCTCGACTTTATCGAACTGATGCTGTCGAATAAGGCCTCGAGTATCACGACCATGAGAGCCAGCTTCACTGCGGAAACACGGTGTATGCGCCGTAAATTTAAGCGGCAGTTCGTCTTCGTCGGCTATCTCGTCACGGTATAGGTTCGTTAACGGTACTTCGGCCGTTGGAATCAATGACATTGGTATTTGGTCTTGTGACTCGCCTTCAATGTGGAATAAGTCTTTACCAAATTTAGGTAACTGCCCTGTTCCCAGCAAAGAATCCTGATTCACCATATAAGGCACGTAGGTTTCCAGGTAACCGTGCTCTTGTGTATGCAAGTCCAGCATGAACTGAGTCAGCGCACGATGCAGACGAGCAATGCCACCACGCATAACCACAAAGCGCGCACCGGTTAATTTCGCTGCAGCTTCAAAGTCCATGCCTTTGGCTAACGCTTCGCCAAGATCAACGTGATCTTTTACTTCAAAGTCGAACGACTTAGGTTCGCCCCAGGTCAGTACTTCCTGGTTTTCACTCTCGTCTTCACCTTGCGGCACTTCGTCTGCCGGCAGGTTAGGGACACCCAGAATAATGTCGTTTAGTTCATCCTGAATGGCTTTAAGTTCTTCTTTTGCGCTATCCAGCTGGTCACCTAAATCACTCACCGCATCGAGTAACGGCTGTATATCTTCACCCGCTGCTTTCGCTTTACCAATCGCTTTGGAGCGACTGTTACGTTCAGCCTGAAGTTGTTCAGTACGTACCTGTACCTCTTTACGTTGTTCTTCAAGCTTGCTGAGTTTAGCAACGTCTAAGTCGAAGCCTCTTTTAGCAAGTGCTTCTGCGGTATTGTCTAATTCCTCACGGAAGTATTTAGCGTCTAGCATGAGTGTCCTATTTAACCGTTGTTGAGTACAACATCATTGCTGCAACAACAGCAGCAATACAGATAATTACGTTTAAGCCTATGTGTAAGGCGGCTTTTAGCATTTCGCCCTGGCTGGCAAGCGTCACAACCTCAACCGAGAACGTTGAAAAGGTTGTAAATGCCCCTAAAACCCCAACACCAAGGAATAAGCGGGTTGTCTCTGACACGGATTGTTGTTGCCCATACGCCAGTAACAGCCCCAATAAAAAAGAGCCTAATATGTTAACGGTCAGCGTCGCAAAAGGGAATGCCCGCAGTCCAAATGATTGCATCCCAAGGCCAATAGCGTAACGTCCCGAGGCGCCAATGGCTCCGCCGGCAGCTACGCAGAAAAAATGCAGCAATAAGTTATTCATCCGGCTCCCTTTTCCAGTCTGACTTAGCGTCCATGTCCTGTAGCCAGCGCAGCTTTTCCTGCAACTTAATTTCTAAGCCTCGCGGCTCGGGCTGATAAAACTGCGCTTCTGCCAGTTCTGACGGTAAATAACGTTCACCGGGCACATAAGCATTTGGGTAATTGTGCGCATATTGGTAATCAGCACCGTAGCCCTGCTCTTTATGCACTTTGGTGGGTGCATTGCGTAGGTGTTCCGGTACCGGCGCGTCGCTGTGCTCTTTTGCCGCCCTGAGTGCCCCTTTAAACGCATTGTACACCGCATTACTCTTAGCGGCACAAGCACAATAAATAACGGCCTGAGCTATGGCTCTTTCGCCCTCTGCCGGCCCTACTCTGTGATACGTATCCCAGGCGTTTAACGCTAGCTGCAGGGCTCTTGGGTCAGCATTACCAATATCTTCAGAGGCAATAGCCAGTAACCTACGTGCTATGACCAGAGCGTCACCGCCGCCTGTTAATAAGCGCGCGTACCAATATAAGGCACCGTCTGGCGAAGAGCCTCGTACCGATTTATGAAACGCCGATAGAATATCGTAATAATGGTCACCCTGATGGTCGAATGCGGTTGCCTTTTCACCAATAGCGGCGGTAATTAGCTCAGGCGTAATAGGCTGACTGCTGCTTTCAACAAAGTCGGCCACCACCTCAAGGTAATTCAGTAGCCGTCGAGCGTCACCACCGGCTAAGTCCAGTAACTTTGCTCTGGCCTCTCCTTCAAGTTGAAGCTGTCTTTCTCCCAGCCCTCTTTCAGAGTCTTTTAACGCTCGCTCCAAAGCAACTTCAAGATCGTTTTTTGACAAGGTTTGCAAACGATAAACTCGAGCACGTGATAACAACGCATTGTTTAATTCGAACCCGGGGTTTTCTGTCGTCGCGCCAACAAACACAATAGTACCGTCTTCAATATGGGGTAAAAATGCGTCCTGTTGGCTTTTATTAAAACGGTGCACCTCGTCGACAAACAAAATAGTCCGTCGCCCCTGCTGTTGGGCAACCTGCTTTGCTTCTTCAATGGCTTGTCTTATGTCTTTTACACCGGAAGTAACCGCACTGATGCGACTGACAGTGGCATTGGCGGTAGTGGCGATGAGCTCAGCCAAGGTGGTTTTACCGGTACCCGGAGGCCCCCAGAGAATCATTGAGTGCAAATGACCTTGTTCAACCGCCACTCGCAACGGCTTTCCGGGGGCTAATAAATGCTGTTGCCCGACATACTCTTCAATAGTTTGCGGACGCATGCGCGCCGCAAGAGGTTTGAAATCAGGCTGAAAGTCTAAATCAAGGCTGGCCACAACAGTTAACTTTGGTCGTCAACATCAACGCCGTCAGGCACGTCAAAAACGAATTGCTCATCATCAATACTTTCGTTTAAAACAACGTCACTTAACATCAACTCGGTGCGTTCACCTTGTGCCTGAACCATCGTTATCTCTTTTAACTTTTCATCGGAGAAAAGAAGCTCAAGCTTCCGACCATTGGTTTCATGCTCAACGAAATAACGTCCTGCTTCTGAACTCACGCTATAGTTTTCCCATTGCTTGCCATTGCTGTCCAGCACCAACAATAACGGACTGTCATCCACCATGTCCTGCTGTGCATAGACAGTGACTTGCTCGACAAATGGGTTGTAGTACCAAACCTTAGTACCATTAGCGATCATTACACTCTCATCCGGCTCTTTAGTATGCCAGTAAAGGCTTGCCGGACGCTTTAGCTTTAATGTGCCACTAAGGTTTTGCAATACACTGCCCTGCTCGTCTCTCACCCTTTGCTGAAAGTCGGCAGATAGGCTTTGCGTTTGTTTCAGGAGTTTCTGTAACTCATGCTTATATGACTCAGGCTCTGAAGCAAATGCACTAAAAGAAACGGCCATAATCATGGTAAATACAACTGCTTTCATGAATTTAATCCCTTGGAGTTCTTGGGGCCAACACTTCGCGCTGGCCATTGTTACCGGCACTGGTTACGACACCGGACATTTCCATTTGTTCGACAATACGTGCAGCGCGATTATAACCAATACGGAATTTCCGCTGTACACTGGACACAGATACTCGTTGAGTTTCGGTCACGAAAGCAACAGCTTCGTCATAAAGCGGATCGGACTCTGCGTCATCCATTTCTTGTTGCTCACCCGGCAGTAAACCCTCTTCACCCTGGTCGCCGGACAGTATTTCTTCCAAATAATTTGGTCGACCGCGTTTCTTCCAGTCTTTAACCACGGCATGCACTTCGTGATCATCAACAAAGGCTCCGTGAACACGCACCGGAGAACCACTTCCCGGCGGTAAATAGAGCATGTCACCCTGACCTAAAAGCTGATCTGCCCCCGGTTGGTCAAGGATAGTACGAGAGTCCACTTTGGAGGACACCTGAAACGCAATACGGGTTGGGATGTTAGCTTTTATCAAACCAGTAATAACATCCACTGACGGGCGCTGTGTTGCCAAAATAAGATGGATACCAGCGGCTCGGGCCTTTTGAGCTATGCGAGCAATAAGCTCTTCTACTTTTTTGCCAACAATCATCATCATGTCGGCGAATTCATCAATGACAACAACTATGTTTGGCAACTTCTCTAACACCGGTGGCAACTCATCCATAGAGTCACCCGGTTTCCAGATAGGATCCCGCAGCGGTTCGCCGGCTTTTTCTGCCGCTTTAACTTTGGCGTTATAGCCTTTTAAGTTACGCACACCTAATGCTGACATTAACTTATAACGACGCTCCATTTCGCCGACACACCAGCGTAAAGAGTTTGCCGCATCTTTCATGTCGGTCACAACTTCTGTCAGCAAGTGTGGAATACCCTCGTAGACAGACAACTCGAGCATTTTCGGGTCAATCATAATGAGTCGGACATCTTCCGGTGTGCTCTTATAAAGCAAGCTCAGAATCATCACGTTGACACCAACGGACTTACCTGAACCTGTCGTACCTGCGACCAGGAGGTGCGGCATTTTAGCTAAGTCCACAACCACAGGTTTACCCGCAATGTCTTTACCTAAAATCATTGTCAGTGGCGAGTCGCTGTTCGTGAATTGGTCGCTGTTGATCACCTCACTCAGCTGTACGATTTCGCGATGCTTATTCGGAAGCTCCAGCCCCACATAAGACTTACCGGGTATAACCTCAACTACCCGCACTGCAACAGCGGACAACGTACGAGCAATATCTTTTGCTAAATTCGATATTTTCGAAACCTTAACCCCCGGCGCTAAGTCCAGCTCAAACCGGGTGATAACAGGTCCCGGCTGAACGTGGGCTACACGAACATCAACGCCAAACTCTTTTAATACGGTTTCAACCGTACGTGAAACTTGATCAAGTTCTTCCTGGGTAATGGGGTTGTCTTTTTTGTTTGGCCGGTCCAGAAGCTCTATCGACGGTAAAGGAGGAAGTAATTCGCCTTCGTCTGCATCATCGCTTTCCGGCTCTTTTGTTTTTGGTGTTGCCGGTTCGCTACTGTTTGTTTTTTTCTTCGCAGCTTGTTTGCTGAACCGTGGTGCACCACTCTCATCATGCTCATCATCGACAGAGTTTATCGACGGCAGGCTCAATACCGGCTCTTGTTTATCCGCGCCAAATAAGTCGCTGGTTAAGCTCGAAGCGCTTTTTTCTTCCAGCGCTTGCTCTCGCTTTTCATTGTAGGTTTCGTCATTTTCACTATCTGATGCTTCTGTGCTACCTCGGCTATTCCATAGAACTTTTGCCTTTTCTATCAGCCATAAAACACCGTCGATAACCCACTCACCTAATTTGTCTGCAACCTGTAACCAGCTTATTCCGGTAACTAAGGTTACTCCGGTAAAAAAGAAAGTCAGTAGCAGTAAGGTGGTACCCACAAAATTCAAATACGGCAGTAATGAAGCGGCGATAACGTCGCCAATGACGCCACCGGCTGAAAAGTAATAAATATCATCGAAGTTAATGGAAGACAGCGCAGAAGCGCCAATCAGCGCGAGCATTGCGCCAATCATACGTAAACTAACTGCCAGGTAATCCATTTCCAGCAGTTGGTAGGTTTTTCGGAATAATAAGTAGCCTACACCGACAAAGCCAAAAGGAATAAGATAGGCCACAAAGCCAAAAGCAAATAGAAGGACATCGGCCACCCACGCGCCTACGGCTCCACCCGCATTATGTATGCTTCCTTCATAACCTGTTTGTGACCAACTGGGATCAGCCGGGTTAAAGCTCACCAATGACAAAAAAATGAAAATGGCTAGCGCACCACTTATTAGCAACCCTGCTTCTAAAACTCTTTGTACACCTGTCATTATCTTATTGCAGCGCCTTCGTTAATATTATTATTGGTATTCATTAGTATTCGCATGATTGTAGCGGATGTCAGCCCTAATGTTACCCCTTTACTAATACTTTATTTTCCTGTTTTACCTCTTCCATGACCACATAAGTTCGTGACTCATCAACCCCGGGCATCATTAACAAAGTTTCACCCAGTAATTTACGATATGCACGCATATCGGGAACTCGTGCCTTTATCAGAAAATCGAAATCACCCGCCACTAAATGGCACTCTAGAATTTCATCCGTTTTTCGTGCTGCCTCACTAAACTCCGCAAAAGCGTCTGCGGAAGTTCGCGTCAACGTTATTTCAACGAAAACCATCAGGTTAGCACCTAATTTAGCAGGATTAATTTTAGCATGGTAACTTTCTATAACCTGTTCGCGCTCCAGCTTGCGAACACGCTCCAGGCAGGCTGTCTGGCTAAGGCCTACACGCCTTGCCAGCTCCACGTTTGACATGCGTCCATCGTCTTGCAATAGACGAAGGATCTTCCTGTCAGTTTTATCAATAGTGACTTCTACGGGCTGCTCGGCATTAAACATCATAATTCTCTAAATAATTAACTTTAAATAGTGTATCACACCAAAAAATAACTTAAAAAAAGTAAGTAATACACTAGGGTTTACGTCTATAATTTGCGCCAAATAATTTCCCTTAAACACGAAAATTTTAAGAGGCAGACAATGCTAATTGGTGTACCAAAAGAAATTAAAAACCACGAATACCGCATCGGCTTAACACCTGCTGCTGTGCGCGAGTATGTGGAGAATGGCCACGACGTTATCGTTGAAAACAACGGTGGTGCTGCTATTGGCTTCACGAACGAACAATACATGGAAGCCGGCGCGACTATTATTGATACACCAGAAGAGATTTTCCAGCGTGCCGACATGATTGTAAAAGTAAAAGAACCTCAGCCAAACGAATGCAAAATGCTTCGTGAAGGCCAAATTCTTTATACTTTCCTGCATTTAGCCCCAGACCCAACTCAAACGGAGTTACTGGGTAAAGCAGGTTGTACTGCTATTGCTTACGAAACGGTCACAGATAACCGCAACGGTTTGCCTCTTTTAGCACCGATGAGTGAAGTTGCCGGTCGTATGTCAATTCAGGCAGGTGCACACTACTTAGAAAAAGCACACGGTGGCAGTGGTACCTTATTAGGTGGCGTTCCTGGCGTAGCGCCGGGCAAAGTACTGATCATCGGTGGTGGTGTTGTTGGAACTAATGCTGCAAAAATGGCTATTGGCCTGGGTGCTGAAGTCACTATTCTAGATCGCTCTCTGCCTCGCTTACGTGAACTGGATGATATTTTCGCTGGCCGTGTACAAACGGTTTACTCTACCGTTGATGCCATCGATAAATATTCTCAGGAAGCCGATTTAGTCGTTGGCGCGGTTCTTATTCCCGGCGCTGCAGCACCTAAACTGCTTACGCGTGAAAACATCAGTAAGATGAAACCCGGTTCAGTACTGGTTGACGTAGCTATTGACCAGGGCGGTTGTTTTGAAACATCAAAAGCGACAACGCACCAGGACCCTGTTTACATCATTGATGACGTTGTTCACTACTGCGTCGCTAATATGCCAGGTGGCGTTGCACGTACCTCTACTATCGCTCTTAACAATGCAACTTTGCCTTACGGCATTGCACTTGCGAACAAAGGCGTTAAAGCCATGTTGGAAAACGAGCACCTGTTACGCGGCCTGAATATGCACAAGGGTAAAATTACCTACAAAGCTATTCACGACGATCTGGGTCAGCAGCTAGGTCTGGACTACCAGGACCCACGCGAAGCTCTGCAGGGTTAATACTGACTCTAATAGAAACAAGCCCGTGAACAAAAGTTTGCGGGCTTTTTTGTTGCGGTTCTTGTCGGTCAAGCTTGTAAACCCTACAATCAATCCCCATAGCTAAATAATAAACAATCAAAAACGCATTAATGGAGTTTTTCTAATGGCTGAAGCCAAACACTGTAAGTTACTTATTCTGGGATCAGGACCTGCTGGCTATACAGCTGCAGTCTATGCTGCACGCGCTAATTTAAACCCTGTTATGGTCACAGGTATGCAACAAGGTGGGCAGTTAACCACCACGACCGATGTAGAGAACTGGCCCGGGGACGCAGAAGGTCTGACCGGTCCTGATCTTATGGTGCGTATGCAACAGCATGCGGAACGTTTTGATACAGAAATTGTGTTTGATCATATCAGCAGCGTCGATTTTTCTAAGCGCCCTTTCCAGTTAAAAGGTGACGTTGGCGAGTATACCGCGGACTCAGTTATTATCAGCACAGGCGCTTCAGCTAAGTACTTAGGCTTAGACTCAGAAGAAGCCTTCATGGGTAAAGGCGTTTCAGCTTGCGCAACGTGTGACGGCTTTTTCTACAAAAAGCAAAAGGTCTGCGTTGTCGGCGGTGGTAATACAGCCGTTGAGGAAGCGCTATACCTGTCGAACATTGCCAGCGAAGTACACGTTATTCATCGCCGCGACACTTTCCGTGCGGAGAAAATCCTGGTTGACCGGCTGCATGAAAAAGAGCAAAACGGGAACGTTACCTTCCACCTCAACAAAACCTTAGATGAAGTTCTGGGTGATGATGCAGGCGTTACCGGTGTTCGTATTAAAGACACCAAAGACGGCAGTACAGAAGAGCTGGAAGTCGCTGGTTGCTTCATTGCTATTGGACACCAGCCAAATACCGGTATTTTTGACGGCGAACTGGAAATGCAGGACGGTTACATTCAGGTGCAGAGCGGTCTTCAGGGCAATGCAACGGCAACCAGTGTACCGGGTGTTTTCGCTGCAGGTGATGTCATGGATCATATCTACCGTCAGGCTATTACTTCTGCAGGCACAGGCTGTATGGCTGCATTGGATGCCGAGCGTTACCTTGACGCACTGACTAAGTCTTAGTCGTCTACAGTGATTGTCCAGCTCGATCCGGCATCGATCAGTTTCCCACCAACAGCGACAGCTTTGCACGAACCCAATGGGCTACTCGCTGTCGGTGGTGATTTATCGCCGGGTCGGCTAATACATGCTTACCAACAAGGTATATTTCCCTGGTTTTCTGATAACGACCCTATTCTTTGGTGGTCTCCCAACCCCAGAGCCGTCTTTTTTCCGGACAAAATTCACGTCAGCCGCTCTCTTGCCAAGGCAAACCGGAAACCAAACTGGCAAATCAGTATTAACCGTTGTTTTGTTGATGTTGTTCGTGCCTGTGCCGATCAGCGTTCAGAGAACGAAGGTACCTGGATAACCGAAGAAATGATTGAGGCTTATTGCAAACTTCACCAGTTAGGTCATGCACACTCGGTCGAGGTTTGGTTCGATAACGAACTCGCCGGCGGTTTATATGGTATTTCTGTTGGTCGTGCATTTTGTGGAGAAAGCATGTTTCATTATAAAACTGATGCCTCTAAAATTGCATTAGTGCGCTTTGCCCAGCATTTTAATAACTGTGGCGGACAACTTATCGATTGCCAGGTCGGTAACCCTCATCTATTTTCATTGGGTGCGGTTAATCTGCATCGGGAACGCTTTTTAATGAAATTGAATATAGCTCAACAACAGTCCATGCCGGAAACTTTCTGGCAAACTCGCGAGCTTTCTAATTTCGGAGAGTTATAGTGCAGTTTGGAGTGACGAAAGAAAGTCAGTGTCACTACTTAACGGCAGAAGACGAACGTCTCGTTGTCGCCCTCCCCAATGAGCTGGAACCACTTAACGCCGATCTTTATCAGCAATTAATGCAACACGGCTTTCGAAGAAGTCACAACGACGTTTACCGCCCTCATTGTCGTTTATGCAGCGCCTGCCAGTCTCTCCGGGTAGTTGTGCCCGAGTTTCGCTTTAGTAAGAATCAAAAGCGACTGTTAAACAAAAACAGCGATTTAACTCTTAGCATTAAACAAGCACCGGAGGCTGACTATGATGAGCTATTCTCGCGCTTTATTAATGAACGTCACTCTGACGGCGAGATGTACCCGCCTGACCCTGATAAGTTTTGGAACTGGGTTTCCTGTGACTGGTTAACACCGGAATTATTAGAATGGCGTAATGACCAGGAAGAGCTCATTATTGTTTCGGTTGTCGACAGAACCGCGGACGCCATGTCAGCAGTTTATACCTTCTTTAATCCTGATCACGACAAACGCTCACCGGGAACATACGCCGTACTGGAAATGCTCCGCTTAGCGCAGCAAAGACAGGTATCGAGACTGTATCTTGGGTACCAAATTGATGACTGCAAGAAGATGAATTATAAGACTCGATTTGCGCCATATGAACGACTGGTTGGCAATCATTGGAAAAAAGAGCTAAAATCGCACACACTTTAGGCTTCAAACAAATATTAGAGGATTTTAATGGCGAAAGAAGACAGTATTGAGATGCAAGGAACGGTTCTTGAAACCCTTCCTAACACTATGTTCCGAGTAGAGTTGGAAAATGGTCATGTGGTTACTGCCCATATTTCAGGAAAAATGCGCAAGCACTATATCCGCATCCTGACAGGCGATACCGTGACTGTACAGTTAACTCCGTACGACCTGACTAAAGGCCGCATCGTCTTCCGCGCACGTTAATCCGCACTGAGGATTAAAAAAACCGGCCTGGTTAACGGGCCGGTTTTTTCATTTCTGACTGACGTCCTAAATTAGCCTTCGACAGTTTCGTTCTTACTGTCGTAGTCAAAGGTTAATCCGTCTTTGTCGTTCGCGCTGACCTTCACGCTTCCGCCACGGGCAAGCTTACCGAACAGAATTTCATTGGCTAACGTCTTTTTCAGGTGTTCCTGGATAACCCGGCTCATTGGACGGGCACCCATTTCCTTGTCATAGCCCTTCTCTGCTATCCAGGCATGAGCTGAAGGATCAACCTCAAGAGAAACGCCTTTCTTATCCAACTGAGCCTGCAACTCGCAAATAAACTTATCAACGACTTGTTCAAGCACTTCCCGCGTCAGGTGGTTAAACCAAACAATACCGTCCAGGCGGTTACGAAATTCCGGCGTGAAAATGTTGTTAATTTCAGCAAGCGCATCAAAACTGTGATCCTGCTGCTTAAAGCCAATGGATTTACGAACAGTTTCACGAACACCTGCGTTTGTTGTCATAACAATAATGACGTTGCGGAAATCAGCCTTACGGCCATTATTATCCGTTAAAGTACCGTTATCCATTACCTGCAGCAGTATGTTGAATACATCGCTGTGAGCTTTTTCAAGCTCATCCAGCAACAACACACAGTGTGGCTGCTTGATAACCGCATCGGTTAACAAACCACCCTGCTCATAGCCGACATAGCCGGGAGGTGCACCGATTAAGCGACTCACTGCGTGGCGTTCCATGTATTCCGACATATCAAAACGTACCAGCTCAATGCCCATAGCTTTAGCCAGTTGCTGAGTAACTTCCGTTTTACCAACACCCGTTGGCCCGGCAAAAATGAAAGAACCTATTGGCTGGTTTTCGTTAGCAAGGCCTGAGCGTGACAAGCGAATAGCCGCTGTCAGCTTATCAATCGCTTCATCCTGACCAAAGACAACCATTTTCAGATTGCGATCAAGCTGTTTCAACAAGTCTTGATCGGACTGGGAGATCGACTGCTCAGGAATACGGGCTATTTTCGCAATAATGGTTTCAATATCCGATACACCGACCGTTTTACGACGTTTCGATGGCGGCAGTAAACGCTGTGAAGCACCGGCTTCATCCATGACATCGATGGCTTTATCCGGTAAATGCCGTTCATTAATATATTTAGCAGAGAGTTCTGCCGCTGCTTTAATAGCTGGCTGCGTGTAGCGAATGCCATGATGGCTTTCGTATCTCTCTTTTAGACCCATTAATATTTTTGTGGTGTCTTCCACTGAAGGTTCAACCACATCTACTTTCTGGAAGCGGCGAACTAATGCTCTGTCTTTTTCAAAAACGTTCTTAAACTCGTTATATGTCGTCGAGCCAATACATTTTAACTGACCACTGGAAAGCAGAGGTTTTATCAGGTTAGACGCATCCAATACGCCACCGCTGGCCGCACCGGCCCCAATAATGGTATGAATTTCATCGATAAATAAAATGGCATGCTCTTTTTCCTGAAGCTCTTTCAAAAGCATTTTAAAACGCTTCTCAAAATCCCCCCGGTATTTTGTTCCCGCCAGCAGGTCACCCATATCCAGTGAATAGATGGTTGCATCGGAGAGAATTTCAGGCACTTCGCCCTTAATAATTCGGTAAGCCAGGCCCTCGGCTATGGCTGTTTTACCCACACCGGCTTCACCCACTAAAAGCGGGTTGTTTTTGCGCCGACGGCAGAGAATTTGAGCGCAACGCTCAAGCTCGTAATCGCGGCCTATCAGTGGGTCTATTTTGCCTTCTTTAGCCTGCACATTAAGGTTAGAGCAGAAGCGTTGTAAATAACTCTGCTGCTCGTCATTACCTTTCATTGCCTCTTCTTCGACCATTTCTTCATCTATCGGCTCGTCATCAATACGAGATATTCCGTGTGAAATGAAGTTAACAATATCCAGCCGGGTAATGTCGTTCTTATTCAATAAATAAACAGCTTGGGATTCTTGCTCACTAAAAATAGCGACAAGAACGTTCGCTCCGGTAACCTCAGCGTTGCCAGAAGACTGCACATGAAACACAGCGCGCTGCAGCACACGTTGGAAGCCTAATGTCGGCTGTGTATCAGGACTTTCCTCGTCAGGACCGAACAATGGTGTACTACGGTCAATGTAACTCAGCAGTTCTTCTTTCAATTGTTGAAAGTTTGCCCCACAGGCACGAAGCGCTTCAGATGCATCTGGGTTATCCAGCAATGCAACCAATAAGTGCTCAACTGTCATCAGTTCATGATTACGTTCGCGCGCTAGCCGAAACGCATCGTTTAGCGTTAATTCAAGGGCTTTATTCAACATAGACCACTCCTTCCCAGACAACTCGGCTCATTCCTGCTCCATAGTACACAATAACGGATGCTGATTTTCCCGAGCGTATTGGTTTACCTGTACGACTTTAGTTTCGGCGATTTCCGCAGAATATACACCGCAAACGGCCTTCCCTTTATAATGCACCTGTAACATGGTGTCCGTGGCGCGCTCCTGATCCATCTTAAAAAATCTCATCAACACTTCAATCACAAAATCCATGGGCGTGTAGTCATCGTTATTAATGATGACTTTGTACATGGATGGTGGCTTGAGCTCCTGCTTTTCCTCTGTATCGCTAAGGTGCTGGTGGTCAAACTGACTCATTTATTAACAACCTGCCATAATAATAGTTTTAAATTTACCCGAAATGATAAAAAAACAACCAAAATATTAACAACGTAGGTTATTTTTTAAACTTTAGGGCTTGACTAATCACTCACGTCACCTAGAGTTAAACATGGTGCTAAATCGGCGATTTTTCAAGCCACCGCACCTAATAATAATAAACTATCTGTTACAGAAGAAGGATGTAGAAGTATGGCTACCGGAAAAGTCAAATGGTTCAATAATTCGAAAGGCTTCGGCTTTATCGAAAGCGAGGACCGCGAAGGTGATATTTTCGCTCACTATTCAACCATTGAGATGGAAGGCTATCGCACACTGAAAGCGGGACAACCCGTAGAGTTCGAACTCGAGGAAGGTCCCAAAGGTTTGCACGCCAACAACATTGTTCCCGGTCCTGCCGATAAATAATACCGGCTTAACCAAACAATTAAGTGCCTTTAAAACGCCGGCTTGTCCGGCGTTTTAATTCACTAAAACATCTTCTAACTATCTATACCAAAATAACGCCGTAATTGATCACGTAAATTCGGTGGCGTCCCGTTTATTGTCAACGTATCAGTGGCTGCATCGTAATGCACTCTCTCACCTAAGGCTGTGTGATCAAAGCCGACACTAACACCGCCCCCCTGTCCTTGAAACTTCACCAGCTTACGCAATGTCGACTTATCCGCCGGAAAATCATCAACTAATTCGCGTGAATTCTGTTCTGCAAAATCTTTAGAGAAACTTTCAAAGCTTTTCTCTGCAGGATAAGCCTCTGCAAACTGCTCTGAGAGATCTTTAATTTTTACCGTATCGCCTTGCTTCCATTGGTCGTCACAGTATTCATAAGCGGCTTTGCTTAATGCTTGCCGTTGCTCATTTTCCAGCTCAGACTGCTTGGCATACTCTTGCACGGAATCAACCAGTTGTTGTGTATGAGCTTTTGAATTTAAGCGCTCGGTACAGCCTAAAAAATCTAAAAAGAAATCGGAAACCTTACGTCCGGCACGACCTTTAATAAAAGAAATGTACCTTTCGCTTTCAGGCGCCGTTTTCCATTCAGTTAAATCAATTCGTGCCGCTAACTGTACCTTTGTAATATCAAGTTGAGACGAGCGGTCAACAGCTAAGTCAGGGTTAATTGTGACCCCTTCCTTTACCGGTAAGAAACACACCAATAAATATTCAATACTAATGTGCTGGTAACGAGTAACCAACAGGAAACCCGCTTCCAATAAGTTATAGTTTTGCAGCTCTTCTAAAAGTAACTTGGCAGACTGCTGACTGAATTCAACAAAGTCCAGTTGTCCGTCATACCAAGAGGTTAGCTGCTCGGGGAAAGGCCCCGGCTCGCCCTCTTCGCCTTCTTTTATAAAGCTGGCATAACCTTTTGCGGGTTTGCTGGTATAGACATCCGTTAACTCAACTAATAAGTCATGTAACTGGTCATCTTCCGTTAACGCTGAGGGAGCCAGTCGCAAGCCGACCTGTCCGTCATTTTGGTAAAACTGGTGAATAATGCTTTCTTCTATCCGCAATTGCATAACGGGGACTATCCTTGCTGTTTTGCTGTGTTACTATACCGACATTGTAACACGGGACTGACGAACGATGGGAAAGTACCAACGTAGAGATAAAATTGCCCGACTAATAAGCTGGGGACATTGGTTTACCTTTGCCAATATCATTCTTTGCTTATTTATTGGCCTTTTATATATTGAAGCGGCTCCCAAGCCATCTAGTGCTATTGGCAACCTCTATATGTTGGTTAGCTGGGTTGGCCACTTTGCATTTTTACCCTTCGTTTTCTTTATCATTCTGATATTTCCATTCTGTCTGGTTGTGCCATACTCAAAGATACTTAGAGGTTTTGCCGCATTAATAACCTCGTTCGGCCTGATAGCACTTATCGCCGATGCATTATTTTTCCGTCAATACGGTTATCATTTAAATACCTATTCTCTGGCGCAAATGACCCGGGACGCCGAGGCCGTGTTCACCGGAGCCAGTTTCGTTATCATTTCTGCCATTTTACTTGGCTTCCTGCTTATTGTCGGTATTCAGCTTCTGCTCGCTAATTTAGCCTGGAAGCGTCTCGATGATCTGCAAAACCGTAAAATTGGTGCTCCGGTCACAGCGGTTTTTGTTCTATGCTTTTTTGTTAGTCACAGCGTTCATGTGTGGGCTGATGCGGTGCTTTACGACCCCATTACGCAACAAGACGACATGTTCCCCTTGTCCTACCCGACAACGGCAAAAACCTTAATGGCGAAACACGGGGTAATAGACGTTGAAAGTTATCAGGCCAGACAGCAAATGCTCATGGCGACTGATCAGATCAAACTAAAATATCCTCAGCAGCCCCTACTGTGTTCAAAAACCGACACACAGCAGTCAACCACTCTTGTACTCTTTGACCGGGCAAGTTCCGACATACAGCAGGTATTAGAGACTCTGGCAGCTAAACACCGGCTGGAGAAGCCCAAGCTGCAATTGCTGGCACACCCTAACCGCGAAGGTGGTCTGTTTCAGGTTCTGTATGGTCTGCCCGACTTTTATCAGGAATCTATTGAGCGTCAGCAACTCACTCCGGCGTATCTGAAGCCGCTGAATGACTTTAACTTTGATATTCGCTGGTATCATAGTCAGAACTGGGAAGATTCGCTTAGCCTGAGCCAGTTCAACAGTGATTGGCACAGCCAAAATCTCACAGAGTTTTCGGCCCGTAGTCAAAATCAACTGAATGTTGTTCTAATGACCGAAAGCGATATTTCAGCACTAGACAAGGTACTTCAGCAAACGGCAGGTCATCAGTTGCTGATAACATCCTTATCACCCGCACAAAGTGAAGAGTTGTTAGGGAATAAGCAGTTTGCACTTGAGAATATGCAAGTACCACTTTGGCAGCGTGACTACCAGCTGGCTAATCAACCGATTGCCGGGCTAATGGACATTGTACCAACCATGCTGGAAAACCGAATTTCCTGCGCAGGCTCTCATAAAAATTATACAAATGGCGAAAGCTTGCAAACACTTAAACGCCGCTGGCCTTTAGTTGAAACCTACAGCCCTTACATTGTTATCTACGATGAAAAAGAGATTACGATTCTGGATAACAGCGGTCAGTTTAGCGTATACAGCAGCGACAAATTTGAATTGAAGAAACAAGCCGAGCCACCGGTTCCTGTGCTGATTGACGCACTTAAAGACTTGAAGCGCTTTAGCAAAACGGAAGAAACCAATTAATTGATGAAAATAGCAGCAGTTGACTGCCCTAAACCGCGTTCGTGCTTGCTAATTCAGACCAATACAGTAACATAGCACTCCTCGGTCGGCGTGTAGCGCAGCCTGGTAGCGCACTGTCATGGGGTGTCAGGGGTCGGAGGTTCAAATCCTCTCACGCCGACCAATTCTTCCATAGGATTTCAAACAAAAACAGTACGTTAGAACACCTCACTCAACATCTTATGTTTCAGTTGGGATGTTCCTTTTCACCAAATGTAGCACCAGTGTAGCGTCCTGTTTTAAGCCTAAACATTAAAATTAATCATACGAATACCTGATACCCGAACCAACTTTCAATTCTAAAAGAAGCCCGTCAGGTCTAGTTTCTCAGAGTGATATTTAAGAATACAGTACCTAAACCTTCCCCCCTTTTATAAGGCATCTGTCTTTTCCTTTTTATCTCACTAGCCTTAGATTCGAAACTAAGCTAAATTGGTGTTTAACAAGGTTTTTAAAGCTAATGTATTGCGAGTTTCCTATACAAGCTACTTAGCTTGCCGAAGTTTTGCTTTAATAGGTTTAAGGGAATAGAAATGAGTAGATGGATTGAAAACTTCGAAAATCACCCATTTCAGGCAAAGTGGTCGGAAATACTAGAAGCATCAGATGCACTTATAATTGACGACTCCTCTGTAACTACGGAAGTTCAAGAGCTCTCTAGATTTAAGAAAGCAGTTACTTTTGTCAATGAATTGCTACAGTCTATTGATCCAGAACTTACTCCAGAACAAACTTGGGCTAACTTTGATGGGCAAGCTCAACACTGCCTTCAAAGGTTGAGAAATTATCAATCGGATAGAAATGTCGGTCATATTAGGAATGCAAATACTCACGTTGATAACCTTTTAACCTATATTCGCCCTTATCAGGTAACGGCGTCCAACCAAGCAAAGTCTGCGAAGAGATCTTATACGGAATATTCAAAAACCATTAAACAGCATTTATCAAGCTTTCATGATACTGCGAATAGATTATTAGAGGATATTAAAGCGTTAAGAGACAGTGATGCTACGGAAACAGTCAAGAAGCTCAATGAACTACTAGATGAAGGGCAAAACGCTCTAAATAACTCTAGAGATATCGAGTATGAGATAGAGTCTCTTCGAACACGTCTTCTGGTTGATACTGATGAAGCGGATAGTGTAGAAAAGCAGGTTGATGAACTGGTCATTCAACTTGAGGAGTCAAGCCGAAAAATTAATGGCTTTAAAGCTCAGTTACTTGAGGGGGATGACGACGAGCCGTCTATTGCTTATGAAATTAAAGAAGCAAAACAGGCTGCTGCTGACGATAGTACGGAAATAAAAGAGCTTCTATCTGACACTAAGAAGAAGCTCTCTCAGTTTCACGACTATTATTCTGAGGTTTTTGGTTCTGTTGATGAAGCCGGCAACAGGCAAGGCGGGTTAAAAAGTGAGCTCGAACTGAGGAAAAAAGAACTAACTGATTTTGAGGCGGTTCAAAAGAAAAGGTATGAAGAGCTGAACTCTGAAATAAATAGCCTTATTCCTGGCGCTACGACTGCTGGATTGGCGTCCGCTTACAGAGAGTTAAAAAACCAGTTCTCTGGCCCTATCAAAATATATACATGGGTATTTTTCGGCTCAATAGCGCTCATAGCTACAGTTGCTCTGTTCACGGTTGATGCAAAGAGCTTTTCTGAACTGTCTAGTAACTTTATCAACCGTTTACCTATTTATATACCACTAATTTGGATAGCCATGTTTTCGTCTAAACGAAGAAATGAAGCACACCGGCTACAACAGGAATATGCCCATAAAGAGGCTATCGCTAAGTCTTACCAAAGCTTTAAGATGCAAATAAATAACCTTAATGATAGCGATGACGCAATGATGAAGCAGCTATTAACGGCCGCAATCAAAGCTATTTCGCGTAACTCGTCAGAAACCCTTGATAGTGCGCGCAGCGACGGTTCACCGGCTCAAGAAACCATAGAGAGTATAAAAGGTACAGGTAAGTCCACAAAGTAGAAAATTTAACGACTATTGCTCTGACAGACTCATCATCGCTATCGACTATGGAGTTATTGATAAGTCCTATTTTAGCTACTTATCCGATTATGCGTCTTAAGTGAAAAGTACTTCTTAATTTTAAATTTTGTTTGAAATACTTTTAGCTATAAAGGGCGGACAACAAACACAAAAAAGCGACTTTTTTTTGATGGCGGGTTTCTTTCAACTGAATGGACACGGTCGGAATAAAGAAAGCTTAGAGGACAGGCATCGGTCTAAAGCGCCCACAGACTCGGCCTTTTAGACCAAAAAAAAGGGATGAGCGAGGGAAAACACAATATAGTCTGTGCAAAAATTAATTTTCAGATCTAAACAATATAAAAGACCTTCAGATTTCGTTACTTCAAAAACTGGACATGTCACTTTGCAGCACTACTATCCAGGTGATTTTCGCTGAATATAGAGGTTAAAAAACAGCACATGTGCTGTGCTCGGTATTAACCATAGACTTCGCGACAAGCAAAAGAGTTTGAAAAAACGGAAATGTCCAATTTTTAAAGTGAGCCAGTGGCCTTGCCTTTACGCAATAAGATCGAGCGCAAATTACTGCATTAACAATAGTTGACGTATTCAAATACGCGGTAGGAATACTTATTTAACGTAGTTCTCTAAAGCATCGAGCAATTCGTAAACATCGACATAAGGATTAAGTTGGTAAGGCGCTGTTTTTCCGTGTTCAGCGCAATCCATAGATTGTTGATTTATTCTCTTAGCATTATCAATAGCTACTGCCACTTTATCTTTAATCTTATCGTAGAGTTCGGGCTGAACTTTGTCGTAATCTAGCCCAATACTCTGATAATACTCTTTGATCCCACTATGCTTTTCAAGGTCAGCACAATTGCTGTAAGGGGTTGTCGTTTTTTGGAAATGAAGTAATATCCAGTATTCGAAACACACATTCGAAAAGCCTATATTTATCCCGTGAGCTTCAGCTTTTTGTCTAGCTCGATGGTGAAGCTCATCTTCGTACTTTGCCGGAGACTCTCGGTCATAAACAACCCACACCTCGTCTCCTTTCACACCTGCCTTTTTACTTTTTATCGCTTGTTCCACCAACTGTACAGGAGTGTTTTTGTCAGTATCTTCAATGACGATTATACTTCGATGTTCAGGATATTTATCTTCTTTCAAGCCTTTAAAATAAAGAGGTTCAGTCTTTTCTCCCTCACAGAATATTCTGAATACTGGCTTTACCCTTTTTTCCTTATTCTTTCGGCGTTTCGGCATCCCTTACTCCATATTCTTCAAAGTATTCGCAATATCTTTGTAATTAATTTCGGGAATCCCACCAAAACGTCCCTCGTTGTACCATTTTGAAAATGGACTACTATCTCTCAAGGAACTATCAAATTGATCCAAAGAACTATACTCGGTTCCCGTTTTAGCAGTTTTGGAACACAGATAAACCTGGTCCTTACGAAGCAACCGCTGAGACATCAGAGAAATATCATGAGTCGTAAAGATTAGCTGGGCACCATTTCTGTTAACACTTTGATCATTAAACAATCTAATAACTAGTTCTGCAATGTGAGGATGCAAACTCGATTCAATCTCATCTATCATGAGAACCTCCCCATGCTTTAAGACCATCGAAATATACGGTATTAAATCCAAAAGACTCCGAGTTCCGTGCGACTCGAGTTTGTAATCAAACTCGATTAACTCCCCACTTTCTCCCTTGTGATAAAAGAGCCGCTCTTTGCCAAATCTATCGAGTACCTCTTCTCTTATAGGTTTCGGCATGCTATCAGGAAATTTTTCTAGTCCCTCTGGCAAGTCGATCTCATTTATTTCAAATTTCTCGATCCCGAAGTCAGCTTTTGATAAAAAAGCGTCGACAACGTTCCTTATATATGAGCTCTTTTCCCAATCCCTAACACCAAATCTTGCACCATTTTCAAGTACGTTCACAGAACGATAAAAGTAATTATAAATATCCCGAATGAAATCCGGAGACTCAGGGTTATTACCAGCTTTGGACAAGTAAGAGTTGTTTCGGAAAAAAGCGTGAGCTTTCCTCCCCCCTCTAAACGAATCTCCAAACTTTATCGTCTTTGGATCTGAGAACTCATCTCTAGTGAATAGATTTGATGGTCTAGAACTTCTGTACACATCTAGTTTTTCAAAAGAGATTCGCTCTCTATTATAATGAATACTGTAGCTGTAACGAGTTTTCTTTACTATAAACTCAATTTCGAACTTAGTGTCACTTTCTCTAGAAGAACTGGACAAGAGGTAAGGCTCATAACCTTTTATTGCGTCTCCATCTTTCAAGCTTCCACTTTCTACTACCATTTCTCGCAAAGCGTCTACAGCCAATAGTAGATTGGTTTTCCCTGAAGCATTTGCTCCATAAATCGCAGCTGTCTTAAGAATACCGATATCAGGATCTATAAATTCAATATTTCCAGCATGATGTTTCGGTTTTCTCTCAGCATACATACTGAAAAGTTGCTCGTCTTTAATAGATCTAAAATTTTCAACAGTAAAGTCGATGATCAATTTATCGTCCCTCTTGGGCGTATTCGTCAATTTTCGACGAGAAAATTAGTTTCAGCACATAGGTTAGCCGATTTATGTGTTTATTGCCAACCCTTTTGCGGAGGGGATATCACCTAAAATCCTACTCTTTTGACTAAAGCAGATATCTGTTATAGGATTTTTTTACTTTCAAATGGCGCTTGGGCTGCCGAATAACCTCGAGGAGAACGTAAACTTAAAAATGCCCGAACCCACCACTGTATCAACTTGATACTTCGGCTAGTTAGCCGCTTGAGTGCTTGCCCCTTTAATGAATCATCATGCTTAAAAAGTGCGCTTTTTGAGCGGGGTTTAAAACTCACCAAACTTCACACGCACTCAATATTCGGGCCTTTATTTTATTTGGAGGAGACGAATATGAGCCAGCTAGGTTACACAATCAATCAATTGATAAAAAAGCATCGTGGAGGCTCCTTTGCAACGCAAACAGCATCGAAAAGAATTTTAAATCAGATAGCAAACGAGCTTATAACTGGCGGCTTTAAGCTCAGAGCCCCGAACCAACTAAAGCCAAAGCACGTTGAATTTCTCGTTACCGAGTGGAAACGAAAAGAGTTATCCTCTTCCACAATCAAAAATCGCATGTCTGAACTACGCTGGTTATCAAGAGTAATCGGCAAGCAAAATATAATTTTACAGCTCTAACGGGTCGTATTCAATTGATAGGTGAGTATTTGTCGGACCAAACAAAGCGAGAGATCTGGACATGTCCAGATTTCAAAACGTGAGAGACATCCAAACACGCTATTCGTTGCTTTTACAATCTCATTTCGGGCTCCGCAGAGCCGAAAGCATAATGTTCAACGTTGCATACGCAGACAAAGGTGACCATATTCGATTAAAAAGTACATGGACCAAAGGCGGCAAAGCACGAGAAATTGCTATAATCCCCCCAGAGCAAAAAACACTAATATCTGAGCTCCGGCAGAAGTTGGGAGCGAGATCTCTCATCGCTTCGGATCGTAACTTCAAGGAACAACTAAAAGTGTACGAGTACGAAACATCCCGAGTTGGTTTGGATCGGAACCACAGATTGAGACATCAGTTTGCCCAAGAGCGTTTTTATGAAATCAGCGGATACAAATGTCCTCATCAAGGAGGCCCCTCACGCAGAAATATGACAGATTTGGAGCGACATATCGATAGCGCTCATAGAGCAACTCTCAGCAAAGAACTCGGACATGAGCGAACTCAAATTACCTCTATCTACATAGGGACCTAATATGCTCGTTCTTACAAATGAATGGTCTCAGATGAGATCCCGATACAATGTCCCCCAATAACAAAGTGCTTCTCTCATCTCATCAAAATAATCGTGTTGGTCATACACTTCGATGCATTCCTCCTAGGGAGTGACCTAATATTCGTTCTGCACATGCCACGCTAAACGTTGAATAACGACCTGTCGAACCTACATTTTTGACGGAGATTAGGTGGGTTCTGATCGATCTGCGTATGTCGTGAGGTGTAAAGTCCGCAAGCTCAATAACGTGTTTAGAACGTATTCTATTCATTGCACGATTAAGGGTCTTTGTGTCCATATTTCCATCGGCTGTAGAAGCTGTGCTCGAGTCTCGTTTACGCGGAAATACAAATTCACTTTTTAGGTGCTCAGTTATAGTAGCCTGATGTTCGAATACTTTTCTGAGTTCTGGGGACATTAGTACAGACTGGTATATATCGTTATGTTTAGTGCTTTGCTTTTCATTTATCGCGTTCCAGACATCGTTCTTAAAGTCTATATCCTTCCACTTGGCCGTTATCTCAGCCTTACTTCTCACACCACTTAGCGACAAAACCTTAAAACAATTGAGGTTCTGGAGTGAAATTCCTCCTGCAACTAGTTTGTTCAAGCTGTCTCGGAGTACTTCAACACTTGGGGTAACTGCTCTGGGTGAGTATTTGCCCGCATACAGTGTTTTTGACGCGCCTTGTAAAGGATTTACGTCCAGTCGGCCAACGCCTACCGCGTAGCTAAAAAACTGTTTCATAAGAGCCACTGTCTTTCCTGCTTGGCTTGAGGCCCCTCTCGTAGCTATTGGTTGAAATACATCATCGTGAAGTTGCTCTCTAGTAACATTCCCTAACGCCACATGCCCAGCTCTCGGTAAAATATCCTTCTTGAAACTTGCTTCAACTATCTCAGGACGCTTTCTTTCCTTTAATATTTTATTGTTAAAAAACTCTTCATAAAAGCTCGCAATAGTATGGTCATTCTTAAAATTTGAAGCCCCTTGCTTCTTGCGCTCCATTTGTATATCAAGCCAATCTCTTACTTTTGCCTTGCATTCAAGCGCTATATTGCGAGCTGTATCTATATCAACCTCATGGATATTTCCAATACGGAAGTTCGCTGTTCGAACAGGCTTAGTTCGAGTTCGATAAAATAAATAAAAGACTTTTGACCGGACACCGACGTTATCCACCTTCCCCAAGCGGACATGTAACCCCTTAATTTCTGGATCGTTTATTCTATAAACTTCGTCATCAACGTTGTTCAAAAGTGTTTTTGTAAGTTTCTTTGTCATCGACCGCGAGCTCGTGTTGAAACTCAAGCTACTATTTCCCCGCCCGATATCTTCTTTATGTTGCAAGTTCATAATAGTTTCCCAAGCAAATGTTTCACGTATGTAGCAACGTAATTTCTGTCCGCTTGTTATGGGACATATCCCTTCAATAACGGACAACCGAAATCCCTTCAAATAGACGTAGAAATACTAAACTAATCATGAACTTATAAAAGGATGACATCTACCTTCATGGACGGACATTACAAAAAAATTAATGCTAAATTTGCTTGGATTTGTCATGGGGTATCAGGGGTCGGAGGTTCAAATCCTCTCACGCCGACCAATTTCCTTCTTCCAACAATTCAATTCACCACACGAATCTAAACACGTCGCTTCTTATCTGACTTATAAATGAATTCACCTAAAGCCCACCCAAGGCTTGCGGCAACAATGATATAATAATTACGCTTGAAATTTTCTATGCCTAGATACTCTGAGCTGAGTCCAACAGCATACAAAATGTAACTCACACCATGAAACAGCACGAGAAGAACGAGAAAAGCCGCTAGAGCACGTAAAAGAACAAACTTAATAAACCGAGTCACAACCTAACATCCAGATAAACCAATCATTTAGTTCCAGTCGGCTGGCAAGCTCAATTGCTCTTCTATTTCGGTTGTTACTCTCCAGTAACCTCCTCTGGCAGAACCTTTTCGAACTAACAGGCCCTGATCTTTCAGTTTTGAAATGTGTTTTTCCACCGCCCGCGAAGAAATATTCAACACCTCTGCCACTCTGGCCGCGCTCCAGTCAGGTTGTTCATTAAGTAGTCTAAGAACCATATTTCTTGTATTTACACCAGAATAAGCTCGCTTCTCCGAACCATTAACCGAACAAAACAACGAACTTTTAACCGAACCTTCGGCTTGCTGGAGAGTTAAAGCATTAGCGGCATTACTCTCTTTTTTAGCAGTCGCTTTAGCTGTCTCGGATTTAACTGTGCGGGAAATTGTCTGCTGCATACAGCTCAGAACGAATTCAACCATCGGCACCTTGTCATTCTCTGCAATTGATCGTCTTAAGCAGTCAAGGTACTCATCTTTACTGGCTTTAAATGTCTCTTCAAAACTCAACCATGCAACGGCCGGATGCCAGTCCGCAAGAATGAGGCTAAACCAGAGCCTCCCGATACAACCATTTGCCACAGAAAAAGGCTGGATAAACTCAAATTGCTGCAAAAATATCGCCGCTTTAAGCAATGGATGTTCGTCGCTTTGCTGCAGCCAGTTAAGCAGATCTCTGACCGACTTTCGGGCTTGCCCGGCCGGCGCAGTCATATGTACAAGTTTATTATTCTGATAAACGCCCATTCCGGTAGCACGATAGCTACCAGCACTTGGAGTGACACCTGCACAAACTAACTGATGAGCATTCTTTAAGTCAGCCTCTGAAGAAAAGCTCCACTGCGCCAACTGCGTATAAGCTTCATTTAAACGAATGTTCTGCAACAATTGTGATTGTTCTTCAATGCCGACCGAAGCAAATACTTTCAACGGCATTTGTTGAGACTGAAACTCTGCTAAGTCGCTACCCTCTGACTCTAACAAAGCCAGCCATCGTCCAAATTCAGTACTAATTTGCGCCACTAGGTTAACGCATCGACTGGTAATCAAATAATCTGGTGTTGCCATTATTCTTTTAGTAACCCAAGAGGTTACTCTCCGTTATTTGTTCTAATATTTGTATTATTCTGGTCGATACAACATCTATCAGCTTAACGCATATAATTGCGGTCGGGTAACTATTTGAGGTTCTCATGAATTTACAGAATAAACTCACTCTCAGCATGGCAATTGCGTTAACCACGTTACTTGTCATCGCCCTGGGAATATCAACCTTCATGATGCGCTCTTTAATTGAAGAGCGCGTAACCAAACAAGAACTCCCGGCCACACTGGGTGAAATTAGAGGGGAAGTTGGCCAATTAATAGCGACTCCAATGTTAATTTCCCAGGAACTGGCTAATAACCAGTATTTAATTGACGCATTAAAGAATGGTGAGTCGCAAACCGATCAAAACGAAATTGTTAGCTACCTTAACCGTATTTACCAGCAGAGAAATGCCGTGGCAGCATTTACAGTCAGCGCCGAAAGTAACAACTATTACACCGCAGAAGGTCTATTTAAAACCGTTTCAGCTAACGAAGAAAGAGACCAGTGGTTTTTCGACTTTGTAGAAAGTAATACCGAGCAAGAACTTAATTTTGATGTTGATGAACAGTCTGGAATTCCCACTGTTTTTGTCAACGTTCGTATTCAGGATAACGGGCGCACTCTTGGCGTCGGTGGTATAGGGCAAAGCCTCGAAGCACTGCAAAATGCCATTGCCGATTTTAATGTGGGAGAAAACGGTATTGCTTACCTGGTAGATGCTGAGGGACGTATTCAAATTCACCCTAGCATTAGTGATTTTCGACAGCTGTCATCGGAAGTCGGCAATAAAGTCGCGAATAAATTAATGAGTAATAATGAAGTAGAAATTGATTACACCAGCCAAAGTGGCGATGACCTCATTGTAGCCAGTACCAACCTGCCTAACAGTGACTGGCGAATTGTCATTGAACTGCCGGAAGATGAACTTTATTCAGGCCTGAACAATACCATTACGGCAATTGTTTTTATCAGTTTAGTCATTGGACTGGGCTTTGTAATTGCCAGTTGGTTTTATGCCCGCCGTATTGTTCGTCCTATTAAATATGTCGCTAATAGCCTCAACAGAATGTCCAATGAAGGCGGTGACTTGACTCAGCGTTTAGATATAGAGAGTAATGACGAGGTCGGTGACCTGGCGAAAGGCTTTAATGCTTTTATAGCCAACTTAGGCAGTATTATTACCCACGTTCGAAATACAGCCTACGAAGTTAATGAAAAAGTACAAACTATTGATAAGTCCATGCTGCAAATTGATGGTTTGTCTTCTGAACAGGAAAACAAAACCGACCAAGTTGCGGTGGCTATGAACGAAATGGAAACCACTGTCAGGGAAATAGCTGAAAACGCAAACCAGACGGCCAATCATGCCAGTGAGTCGCGAACGACCACCTCGCAGAATCAGGAGCAGTTGCAACTGGCCGTGGAGACCATGCAGGAACTATCAACTTCCATGCAAAGTGCCGCAAGCTCAGTTGAGCAGCTCGCCGATGAAGTAGCCAGCATTGTTACAGTGATTGATACAATTCAGGGTATTTCCGAACAAACCAATTTGCTGGCATTAAATGCAGCCATTGAATCAGCGCGCGCTGGTGAAGCGGGACGAGGCTTTGCTGTCGTCGCTGACGAGGTTCGTACCCTGTCTCAACGCACCAGCCAGTCAACCGAAGAAATACGGGAAAAAATTTCACGACTGCAAAAAGGGTCTAAGTCCGCCGTTTCAGCTATGGAAACCAACCGAACCCAAGCAGATAGCACCAGCGAGCGTATTCTGAACGCGAATCAAAAACTTAATGAGTTAGTTGTGCTCATACAGGAAACCGCAGATATGAGCACACAGATTGCCACCGCAACGGAAGAGCAGGCATCGGTCAGTCAGGACGTCGCTAAGAACATTCAGGCAATTGCCGATTTCTCCAGTCAGGTTTCAACGGCGGTTAAAGGCAGTCACAACGAGTGTGATCAAATGTCTGCACTCGCAGATAGCCTGCGCAACCAACTGGAGCAGTTTAAAACGTAATATCAGCAAATACCGATTGCAGCCGTGCTACCTCCCCATCATTCAGAGGTTGCATTGGCTGCTTCCCCCATATCGGAGCCGGCCAGGCAACATCCGTTTGAAAACGTGCAATGTGGTGCACATGCAACTGCGGAACCACATTGCCTAGCGCCGCAACATTCAGCTTGTCCGGTTGGTATTCTGCTTTTAACCAATGGCACAAAAAACGACTTTCTCTTAACAACTGCAGTTGGTCGTCTTCACTTAAATCAATTACTTCGCGCACATCGGCCACTTTCGGCACTAGCAAAAACCAGGGAAACTGTCCGTCATCCATTACCCTGACTTCACATAATGGCCAGTCAGCTAAATGGTAACTGTCTCTGGCTAATTCCGGAGCTATTGTGAATGACATAAAACCACCCTTATTTTTAAAGTGTTTGAAGAAACCGTTTAAACAGTGCGTTAGTCTGCTGCAGGCTGTCAACTAAACGATGGTCGTCATCAACGACGTGCAACTGCGAGTGAGTCCTTTTAGCGTAGCGCCAACTGTTTTCTACCGGGACAATATCATCGTTCCAGCCGTGGACAATTTCCGTTACGCAAGTTGGCGTTATTTTGTCAAAGTCGGCTTCACCACCTAAATAAAAGGCCGGCGCCATTAAAAACAAGCCTTTGCAATCAGGTGCTTCTGCTGCAACAGTCGCGACATAGCCTCCCATACTCGAACCAACGAGCACAAAAGGCTCTGATATAGAGCGAATAGCTTGCTTCAAAGTGTCCACACGTTGGTCTGGATTATCAATGCCCTGATAATCAATACTGCTCACTTCCATTCCCAAAGTTTCAGCTGTTTTTGCTAATACTTTGATCTTAGTCCCCCAGGGACCGCTTTCTTTACCGTGATTAAAAATAACCTGCATTTAACAATTGCCTATTTTTCGATGCTTAGATAAATTGGAATGAACGTTAATTATTTGGTAACAAAGTTAACCCATATCATGACAGTAAAATTAGACAGCGTGAAACTGTTAATTTGTTTCTTATTATTGAGCGGCAGTGCAATTGCTCAAGAAGATGAGCTGTCCGCGCCCTTGATTTTTGGCGTCAATGAGTCTCCCCCCTTTCATATTACGCAGGGAGACCAAGTGAATAGCGGTTTTTGTGATGTTTTGGTTGAAACCATCAAGGCCGAACTGCCCGATACTGATCAGGTTATTCGTAAAATGCCACATGGTCGAATCCGAACCATTATGAAACGCGAAGGCAGCATGTGCTTTCCCTGCATGATAAACCGTACCAGCTACAACCCTAACTACTACTTTAGCAAAACCACACATTTGTACGCTCCTCACGGCATTATTACCCGCGCTTCTCTGGCTAAAGACATTACAGAGAGATACGGCAACCCTGTGTCACTTGAAAAGCTACTAGCCGAGTCTGAATTGCGTTTCGCTCAACCTGTTGGCCGCCGTTACGGTGATATTCAACACCTTATTGATGAGCATTTGGTGGGTACCAAACACCATAAACAAGTATATGGCGAACTTGCGTTATACAATTTACTTGCCATGATCCTTATTAACAGAGTTGATTTTACCATCGACTACGAAATGATGATTCAGTCATACCAACGGAACGCGGGAGCTCAAAAGAGTAAGGAAGCTCTTAGCTTTATTCCAATAAAAGAATATGAAGGCAAAGTCATTAGAGGAGCTGTCGGTTGCAGTAATAACGAATGGGGTAAGAACGCAACTCAATTGATTGATAAGGCCATTAATGACATCCGTCGTAATAAGGATTTTCAACAAAGCCTTGATTACTGGTTGGGTACGGACAGGCCTAAGTTAAACGAGCTAACAACCAAATGAGGGTAGACTCTATGAGTTTTCAAAAGCTAGTAACTGCTCTTTTTTTTACCCTGTTGCTTTGTCAAAACAGTCACGCTGCGTATGAAGAAGATATTATATGGGGAGTAAATTCATCGCCTCCTTTTCATATTTTTTATGGCGAATATAAAGACCTTGGCTTTTGTGACGCCTTAGTTACAGCGTTTCAGCGTCAACTCCCTGAGCTGTCCCACAAAATACGTAAGTTACCATCCCGTCGAATTACCATGCTCATGAGAAAGAATAAAAACCTGTGCTTTCCCTGCCTAATTAAAAAAACAAACTACAACTCGGAGTTTAGTTACACCGAAACAACTCATCTCTATCAGCCTCATGGCATTATTACTCGTGCATCCATCGCTTCTCGAATTATAAAAAACTATGGCCAGCCCGTTGTATTTTCACAGTTAGTGAAAGATCCGGATTTACGCTTTGCACAGCCCACTGAAAGGCGATACGGCCGATTACAGGCTGTTCTTGAAGAGCACCTTATTGATTCAGATAACTTTAGTTTCATTAGCGGCGATAATGCAAATGTTAACCTATTAACGATGATCGTGAACGAACGAATCGACTACACCATCGACTACAGCAGCATTATGACCTACTACAATGAAACTCAAAGTAAACGAAGTGAATTAGTATTCTTGCCAATCGCCGAGTACGACAATGAATTCATAGAAGGTGCAGTTGGTTGCAGCAATAATGAATGGGGCCGCAAGGCTGTCAACCAACTCAATCGAGTTATTCCTCAGATAAAAACCGACCCGGACTTCCAACGCGCTCTGGATAAGTGGATGGGAAGTAACCGCCCCAGAACAAACTAAGCGAAACGGTTTTCTAAATACTGGTTAATATCGTCAGATTCGTACATCCACTGTACTTTATCACCCTCTTCAATTCGCAGGCATGGCACTTTAACGCGTCCGCCACCATTCAATAACGCATTGCGATGCTCATCGTTATTCTTTGCGTCTCGTAACTCAATGTTCAAATTAAGACGGGCTATTTCTTTGCGAACTTTCACACAAAACGGACACGCAGCAAACTGATACAAGGCAAGTGACTTGCACGCTTCGTCAACTTGCTTTTGCTCTTGTTCTGAGCGTTCTTTTCCCTTTGGCGTTGTTAATTTTTCAACCAATAACACTATGGGTGTCAAAACAAGTCGCAAACCCCGGAAAAAGTAACGAATAATAATTCTCATAAATACAACCAAATAGCTTGTTTAAGATGGCTCTATTCTAACGCGTTTAAAGCATCAGCGGCAATTTCAAAGGAGCGTAACCGGGCGTCATGATCAAACACATGACTGGTAAGAATAATTTCATCTATTCCGGTATCGTCAATAAACTGTTGCAGGTGTCGCTGAACCGTTTCCTTGGTACCTACTGCTGTATAAGTTAACGCATGGTTCGCGCCTGCCAGCTCATGCGGAGCCGCGACCGCTCTTATATCATCCACGGGGGCTTTTAGAGGACCCGGCATACCACGACGTAACGCAATAAACTGCTGTTGCATAGAACTCATCATTTTACGTGCTTCACTTTCATCATCTGCCGCAAAGATATTCATTGCCGCAGCCACGTAAGGTTTACTGAGGTAACGTGACGGTCGGAAATTATCACGGTAAGCTTTTAATGCATGTTGTAGATAATCTGGTGCAAAATGCGATGCAAAGGCGTATGGCAGACCTAAATGCGCCGCGAGCTGAGCACCAAATGTGCTTGAACCTAACAACCATACCGGAATTTTCTGTTGAAACCCGGGAACCGCTTTAATCGCATCGCTTTCCTGGGCTTCTTCCAAATACCCCAATAGCTCCTGGACATCGTTCGGGAACTGCTCGGCATCGTCCGGCTTACGCCTTAGCGCTCGTAAAGTACGACCGTCTGTTCCAGGTGCTCTGCCCAGACCAATATCCACACGGCCAGGGTACAACGCATCCAGCGTACCAAACTGTTCAGCCACCACAAAAGGTGCATGGTTAGGCAACATCACACCACCCGAGCCAATTCGAATTTTGTCGGTTTTACCAGCGACATAACCTAAAGCAACCGCGGTTGCGGCCGAAGCGATTCCGGTCATATTGTGATGCTCAGCCATCCAGAAGCGGTGGTACCCCCACCGCTCTGCATGCTGGGCTAAATCAGCAGAGTTACGCAATGATTCAGCCACTGACCCACCTTCCGTGACAGGCGCTAAATCAAGAACTGAATATTTCATAACAAATTACAGTTCTTGCTTGGTTGGACGAATGATCATTTCATTCACATCAACTTGCTGAGGTTGTTCAATAGCAAAAGTAATGGCACGAGCAATAGCAGCTGAATCAATTGCATCTGAATATAAATCGTCAGCCATTGCTTTCGCGTCTTTGTCGCTAATGTGGTCCGTCAGTTCTGTTGCTACAGCGCCGGGCGAAATATTCGTTGCACGAATTTCACCATTAGATTCCTGGCGAATTCCTTCAGAAATCGCTTTTACTGCAAACTTAGTTGCACAATATACCGTTCCGCCAGCAAAAACTTTCTGACCAGCAACCGATGATAAATTGATGATATGACCCACGTGCTGTTCACGCATGACCGGTAACACAGCGGCAACACCGTATAGAACACCTTTAATATTCACATCTATCATAGTGTCCCACTCGTCCACTTTCAGTGCATCGAGAGGCGCCAGCGGCATTAGTCCAGCGTTATTAATCAATACATCAATACGACCAAATTCAGCTTTAGTGTCATCTGCCAGTTTTTGAACTGCGACTTTGTCAGTCACATCAACTACTCGGTAAGCTGCCTGACCACCGTCCTTTTTAATTGACTCAGTCAATTCTTTTAAGCGATCTTCACGGCGCGCCGCTAACATCAGTTTTGCGCCTTTTTTAGCAAGCATACGAGCTGTTTCTTCACCTAAACCACTGCTTGCCCCTGTAATAATCACAACTTTATCTTGTACTTCTGACATAGCTTTACCTCCGGTTGACGCTATTGGTCCACTGCCCCTAACTGCTTTAAAATCATGTTTTCAAAGCGCAGCAGCGGCAGCATAGAACGTTGTACTTTGGCCCGCAGCAATGCCCCCTGCCAACCAGACAGGATAAAAACGCCCATCTGTTCAGTGTCGACATCCGGCTTAATTTGCTGTGTTTCTTGCGCCGCTTTTAAACAATGCGCAATACGCAACTCCCAGTCAGAAAAAATATCGTCTAACCGTTCACGGAAGAGCGGGCTCTGCGAGGCCAATTCCTGCCCCAGATTGCCTATCAGACAACCCTTGGAAAAATCACACGACTTCATATCTTCAACTGAACAACGCAAGTACGAACGTAACCGATCGACCGGCTGTAAACTTTCGTTGCCCAGAGTTTCATTCATACGCGCTTCGTACTCTTCTGCGTATGTTTCAATGACCGCCAGACCAAAGTCGTTCTTACTTTTAAAGTAATGATAGAACGAGCCTTTTGGTACCTGCGCTTCACTCAAAATTTTGTTCAAACCGGTGCTGCCGAAACCATGAATGGAAATCAGGTCAGCACCTATGGTGATGATGTGTTGTCGTGTATCGTTCTTTTTCATGCTTTTAATATTAGACCAGTCGTCTAGAACTTTCAAGGCAAGTCATAAATAAGCCCTCATAGAGCTTCAGCTATAGGCTCTGGCCATACCCCACACTGAACTTTGGCAATATGATCGCTTTGCAGTATTTGCATCACCACGCGAGACTGACCTACTCCCCCACCAATAGTTAAAGGCAGCTCGTCAGCCAAAAGTGACTGGTGCCAGGCTAACTGAAGCTTTTCCTCCTGGCGTCTTAAACGTAACTGTCGTTTTAACGCCTGCTGATCAACGCGTATTCCCATAGAGGACAACTCCAATGCGTCATTCAACCCCGGATGCCAGACAATAATATCGCCATTTAACCCCGTACTGCCCTGCTCATTAACAGAGCTCCAGTCATCGTAGTCTGGCGCGCGCGCATCATGAGCATGACCATGACTCAGTTCACCACCAATACCGACCAAAAACACAGCGCCATACTGTTTTACGATTTTGCGTTCTCTCTGTTTAGCCGTGAGCTCCGGATAGGCTTTCATTAACTCTTCCGTATGAACCACATGGATAGTTTCAGGCAGAACATTTTTAGCGTCATAGTTCTCAGCATACAGGCGCTCCGTTTCACGCAAAGCCGAGTAAATTTTCTCAACTGTCTGGGTTAAAAAGTTCAGTGAACGCTGCTCCTCTGTAATGACTTTTTCCCAGTCCCATTGATCAACATACACCGAATGCACTGAACTCAAAGCTTCCTCATCAGGCCGCAGTGCCTTCATCTGTGTAACGATTCCTTCGCCAGCACTAAAGCCATAGCGACCTAAAGTGTAACGTTTCCATTTTGCTAAGGAGTGAACCACTTCGTAGCTTTTGTCCGGCACGGCTTTAACCTTGACCGAAACGGCTTGCTCCCAACCTGAGAGATCATCCTGAATACCACTACCATGCTCACTAAGTAATGGCGACTGCACCTCAATAAGCCCCAGTTGATTTTGTAGTTGCTGGGTAAAGCCGCTTTTTACAAATTGAATTTTCTCCTGCTGTAACCTGTACTTTGATTTCATAAACACTCCGAATCGTTAAACAAAAGAACCAAAAAACGATTCAATTAATACCTTTTTGACTTTTTTATTCAATATTATTTAACAGAAATAGCTTTACTTAATAATTTCCGTTAATTTAAAGACACATTAATTATTGAAGCATTAATAAACGATGAAAAAATCAGCTGAAAATTATCAAATCGATGATCTGGACCGCTCAATACTTAACGCCTTAATGGAGGATGCGCGCACTCCTTATGCTGAGCTGGCCAAACGTTACAACGTCAGTCCGGCCACTATCCATGTTCGCGTTGAAAAGATGAAACGAGCCAAGATTATTGAAGGCACGCGTTTACAGGTTAACGCCAAACGCTTAGGCTACGATGTCTGTTGTTTCATCGGTATAACCTTAAAAAGCGCAGGTGACTACCCGGCAGCAATAGAGAAACTGGAAAAGCTCGAAGAAGTTATTGAGGCTTACTACACCACCGGACAGTACAATGTTTTTATTAAGATCATGACACCGTCAATTAACCAGCTGCAGCACACGCTTATCAATCGAATTCAGGCTATTGATGAAATACAATCAACAGAAACGCTCATATCGTTACAGCAACCTATCAACAGAGATATACAGCCATGAGTCAGGACGTTAAATTAACTGAGTACAGTCACGGCGCCGGTTGTGGCTGCAAAATATCCCCACAAGTGCTATCGACCATATTACAAAGTAAGCTCGATATAGCACCCGACCCTAAACTGTTGGTGGGAAACAGCACCCGTGACGATGCCGCAGCTTATGACATGGGCAATGGCCAGGTTGTATTAAGTACCACCGACTTCTTTATGCCTATCTGTGATGACCCTTTCGACTTCGGCCGCATAGCTGCTACCAATGCCATTAGCGACATCTATGCCATGGGCGGTCAGCCCTTAATGGCTATCGCTATTTTCGGCTGGCCAATCAACAAACTGTCAGCGGAAGTCGCCCAACAGGTTATTGACGGTGGGAGACAAGCCTGCGCTGACGCGGGTATTATGCTGGCCGGCGGACACAGCATTGATGCGCCAGAACCCATTTTTGGGTTAGCGGTAACGGGTCAGGTTGAGAAACAGAAACTCAAGCAAAACGATACGGCTCGCGAGGGAGATGTATTAATGCTGACTAAGCCTTTAGGGGTTGGCATTTTGACGACCGCGCAAAAACAGAAAAAACTGTTACCCGAACATAGCGGAATTGCGATTGAAACCATGTGCCAAATGAACAAAATTGGTCCTGTTTTGGCCGATATTAAGGGCGTGAACGCAATCACTGATGTTACCGGCTTTGGTTTGGCCGGACATTTAATCGAGATGTCCGAAGGTGCCGACCTCTATGCAAAAATTCAGTTCGACAAGATCCCAACACTGCCTCACGTACACGACTACCTGAGTCAGGGATGTGTCCCCGGCGGTAGCTCGCGAAATTTTGATAGTTACGGTCAACATATAAGCCCGGTGCCGGAGCAGCAGCGTAACCTCTTATGTGACCCACAAACTTCTGGTGGTCTGCTCATCAGTGTGGCAAAAGAAGACGTTGAAGTTGTTTATCAAACCTGTCGCGAGCATAATCAGTTAATACAGGTTATTGGTGAGCTTTATTCTGCGCAGTCACAAACATACCGGGTGGTCGTCGAATAAATGACCGGTAAATGGATAACTCGCTCACAATTCGACGAGCTGTTTATTAACGATACGCCGTTGCTTGATTTAAGGGCACCTTCAGAATTTAAAAAAGGCGCTTTTAGCACAGCCGTTAATTACCCGCTGATGACGGATGACGAACGGGCGAAAGTTGGCACTTGTTATAAACACCATGGCCAGAAAGCAGCAATTGAACTCGGCCATGCGCTGGTCAGCGGCGAGACTAAAAAACGTAGAGTGAATGTCTGGAAAGATTTTTTCAGTGCTCAACCTAAGGGTGTTATCTATTGCTTTCGCGGCGGTTTGCGCTCTGAAATAGTGCAACAATGGCTAATTGATGAAAACATACAACGCCCTCGTGTAAAAGGTGGTTACAAAGCTTTAAGACAGCATTTAATACAACGTACCGAGGAGCTTGTCTCGCAGTTTCACTGGATTGTGGTCAGTGGCCGCACCGGGTGCCAGAAAACCGAGTTTATTAAAGAAAAAGCCCACTCCATTGACTTAGAAGGTTTAGCGCATCACCGAGGTTCAGCGTTCGGCCGTCTTCCTGAACCTCAGCCGACCCAGATAGACTTTGAGAACCAGTTAGCTATTGAGCTTATTAAGTTAAAAGCACAAGGTGCAACGACCCTTTTCATTGAAGACGAAGGCAGCCATATAGGCTCGGTTTCTGTTCCCGAGTGCCTGCGTCTGGCAACTCAAAAAGCAGAGCGCTATCGTATTGAATCCACCGTTGACCAACGTGTGGAAGTTATTTACCAGGAATACGTTGTTGAGGCGGAAAAACGTTACTCAGCAAGAGCGCAGTTTGAAAACTACCTGCTGGACAGTTTGGCCCGCACTCGCAAGCGATTAGGCGATCTCAGGTTTCGTCAACTTAGCGATACGTTGCAGCAGGCTCTGGGCAGCAACAGTAAAGAGCTGCACAAGCAATGGATAAAAGGACTACTGGTCGACTATTACGATCCCATGTACGACTATCAAATGAAAAAGAGATAAGCATCGCTAAAAATCTGCGACCTACCGAAAACAGCAGTTAATCTCCAACGCTTTTGTTATGGTGGAAAAATAATAACACCAAGGGGATCTATCTATGTTGAAGCGAATGTTAAGCCGTTTAACAGCGGCCGCATTGGTCATCGTTGCCCTGCCCTCTATGGCAGCAACAAAAGACCTTTCGTATTACCTACCACAGGATGTCAGTTACAACCCGGAAATTACTAAGCCAAAAGATGTTCTTGGTTACCAGGTTGGTGAGTGGCATGCACGTCCCGAACAAATCGTTAAGTATATGGAAGTTCTGGCCGAAGAGTCAGACCGTATTACACTGGAAGTTACCGGTCGTACGCATGAGCAACGTCCGTTATTGCTGCTTACGGTCACCTCAGAAGACAACCACGCCAATATTGACAATGTTCGCGAACGTCATTTAGCGGCAGCCGACCCTGACCGTGATGCTGATCCGGACAATACACCGGTAGTCATGTATATGGGTTACAGTATTCACGGCGATGAATCCAGTGGCAGTAACGCAGCGATATTATTCGCCTACTACCTTGCCGCTGCTGAAGGAGAAGCCGTTGACGAGCTTCTGAATGATTCTGTGATTCTGCTTGACCCCGCATTCAATCCTGATGGATTGGCGCGTTTTGCACAGTGGGCAAACCAGCACCGTAGCCAAAACCTGGTTGCCGATCCACAGCACCGTGAACACGTACAGCCGTTCACTCGTGGCCGGGTTAACCACTATTGGTTTGATATGAACCGTGACTGGTTGTTATTACAACACCCAGAGTCACGTGCACGAGTGGCTAACTTTCAAAAGTGGAAACCGAACGTTCTGACCGATTACCACGAGATGGGCACCAACAGCACCTATTTCTTCCAGCCTGGTATTCCGTCGCGCAAAAACCCGCTAACGCCGGATGAAAACGTTCGTTTAACAGAGATTCTAGCCGCAGAACACGCTGACTCTTTAGACGATATTGGCAGCCTTTATTACACCGAAGAATCGTTCGACGACTTTTATTACGGCAAAGGTTCAACCTATCCGGACATTCAGGGATCAGTCGGCATTTTATTTGAGCAGGCCTCCAGCCGTGGTCATTTGCAGGATTCGGTTAACGGTGAAGTCAGCTTCCCGTTTACTATCCGAAACCAGTTCGTAGCTTCGCTTAGCACCATTTATGGCACGCACAAGAACAAAAGTCGTTTTATAGAGTTTCAGGAACGGGCTTACGATGAAGGCCTTGAAGCCGCTAAAAAAGCGAACTTTGATGGTTACTTAATTGGTGACTCAAGTGACCCTTCACGCGTTGAAGGCTTGCTGGAAATTTTTAAGCAACACGATATTAAAGCTTACCGTGTCGAAAAAGACATTGAACAAAACGGTAAAGAGTTTAAAGCCGGAAGCAGTTACTACATACCACTGGCACAAGCGCAGTACGGTTTAATTCAGGGTATTTTCAGCACTCGTAAGAGCTTCCCTGACAATACCTTCTATGATGTATCTGGCTGGACGCTTCCGTTAGCCTTTAATGTGCCATTTGAAACACACCGTGGTCGCATCCAAATTGCTGACGCAGCCTGGGATGCTCCTGAGCGTAAGTCCTCGGCGCTTACCGACGCTTACGCCTACGCGTTTAACTGGGATGACTACCACGCTCCGGGTTTGCTCCAGGAGTTGTTAGAGCAGAATATTCACGTACGTCAAAGCACCAAGCCGTTTACTGTCGAGGCTCAACAAGGTCGTCAGGAGTTTTCTCCCGGCTCTGTCATTGTGCCTAAGGCTTACCAGGAGAGTGACTGGCGAGATGTTCAGCGTCGCCTGGCAACTGCAGCAAAAGAAAAAGGCGTTCACGTCACTTCTATAGAAACCGGGTTGACCCCAGAAGGTATTGATTTAGGTAGCCGCAATATTCAGCCAGTAGAAGAGCCCAGCGTCATGATGCTGACTGGTGCTGGTGTAAACCTCTACGAAGCTGGCGAAACCTGGTACTACCTGGACCGTCATGTGGGCATTCCGCTTTCTATGATCGATACAGAGCGACTTTCACGCGCCGACCTAACTCGCTATAGCCATATCATTATGGTTGATGGGCGCTACGGTAACCTCGACAAAGCGTTACGCAAAAAGCTCAAGCAATGGGTTAGTCAGGGCGGCACAATAATTGGTCAACGTGGTGGTGCTGAATGGCTGGCAGAAAATAACCTTCTGCATACACGCTTCATCGAAGACTCCGTCTTTCAGGATGCCTTCGCTAAAGATCGTATGAGTTATGACGATCGCGATAGCTTCTATTCGGAACAACGAATTGCCGGTGCGATATTCTCCATGGAAGTCGACACGTCTCACCCACTCTTCTTTGGCTTCCCACGTGAGCAAATGCCGGTATTTAAGAACTCGGTTGCTGCCATGGAAGAGCCTGAGTCTCCTTTTGTTTCAGTAGCTCGTTATTCAGAACAACCATTAATGAGTGGCTACACTGATGAACGGAACCGGGAAATTCTGAAAGGAAAAACCAACATTGCCGCTCATCGCTATGGTAGTGGACAGGTTATTGGTTTTGCCGACAACGTCAATTTCCGCGCCTACTTCTGGGGAACAGCGAAATTGCTGAGTAACGCTATTTACTTAGCGCCCCGCATTCAGGTTTACGCCGATAAGCTAGATGATAAAGCAGCAGCGGACGCAGCAGCAGAAGCTCACTAATCATCACTCCTGAAAAACTGAAAACTGCTAAGGTTTATACGCCTTAGCAGTTTTTTACATTTCTGAATACTAGTTATTCTCATAATCATGGTCTACCTTACTAATTGAAACTTCTCAAATAATTAGTGAGGTCACTATGTTACGTTGGGTTCTTATCTTTTTCGTCGTTGCAGTTATCGCAGCCATTTTAGGATTCGGTGGTATTGCTGGAGCAGCCGCTGAAATCGCTAAAATTATCTTCTTTATCTTCGTCGTTCTATTCGTAATTTCATTGGTTGTGCGCCTGCTTCAGGGGAACAAAAGGCTCTAAACGCTTTAAGCTTCTATAGATATTAGACATTGGTCGTATGCCATCGGTTATTGAATCTACGCTACAATAACCGATGGTACTTTACGTTATCTGTCTAACACCACAACAATGAGGCTTTGCCATGAACGCAATCGTAATGATGGTTCTGGGTTTAGGCGCTATGTTTCTCGGTTATGTTTTTTACTCAAAATTCATTGCTGAGAAAATCTTTAAGCTTGATCCAAACTTCAGAACACCAGCTCATGAATTAGAAGACGGCGTTGACTTCGTCCCTACCAATAAATATGTTCTTTGGGGTCACCACTTTACATCTGTAGCCGGCGCAGCGCCTATTATCGGCCCTGCTATCGCCGTTATTTGGGGCTGGGTTCCCGCCTTCCTATGGGTCATTTTCGGAACCATATTTTTTGCTGGCGTACATGATGCAGGTGCTATTTGGGCAAGCAACCGTAATAAAGCAAAGTCTATTGGTAATTTAACCGGCGACGTTGTCGGAAAACGCTCTCAAACCTTATTTATGATCGTGATATTCCTCGTGTTGTTGATGGTTAATGCCGTTTTCGCCACAGCAATATCAGGTCTGCTCATCAAGTTCTCGAGTTCTGTAGTTCCTGTTTGGGGAGCGATTTTCGTTGCACTTATTATCGGTCAGATAATCTTCCGTAAATGGATGGGTCTTGGTGCCATATCGATCATTGGTGTTTTGGCACTATATGCACTTATTTGGGCCGGTCCATCTTTCCCACTTCAGTTACCTGAAACCGTTATGGGAATCAGTGATAACGCCCAATGGGTACTTATCCTGTTTGGTTACGCTGCTATCGCCTCATTGTTACCTGTTTGGGTATTATTGCAGCCTCGTGATTATATTAATGGCCTGCAGTTATTTATTGGTCTTATTCTGCTTTACGGTGCAACTTTACTGCTCGCCCCGGAAATATCAGCTCCGGCCTTTAACAGCAACACCCCGGAAGGCACTCCTTCCATGGTGCCATTGTTGTTCGTCACCATAGCCTGTGGTGCTATTTCTGGTTTCCACGGGCTGGTAGCTTCAGGAACAACGTCCAAACAGCTGGATAAAGAAACCGATGCCCGCTTTGTTGGTTACTTTGGTGCTATTGGTGAGGGTTCTCTTTCGTTGGCAACCATTATTGCTGCGACAGCAGGTTTTGCTACGTTAGCCGACTGGGAAGCCGTCTATTCTTCCTTCGGTCAGGGCGGTGTAGCAGCTTTCGTTGAAGGTGGTGCCAATATCATTAGTCAGGGTCTGGGTCTGGACGTAGGTATTTCCGAGACTTTACTGACTGTCATGGCGGTGCTGTTCGCCGGTACGACCATGGATACCGGTCTGCGCTTACAACGTTATATTTTTCAGGAATGGGGCAACCTGTATAACATCAACTGGATGCAGAAAGCCCTTCCGGCAACTCTGTTAGCTGCAGGTAGCTGCTTATTACTGGCATTTGGTGCCGGTGGAGCGGACGGTACAGGGGGGTTAGTCATCTGGCCTCTGTTCGGTACCACAAACCAGTTACTGGCCGGTTTAACTTTATTGGTCATTACTGTCATGCTGGTACGCTTGGGTCGTCCTATGTACTACACCCTGTTACCCTTAATTTTCTTACTGATCATGACCGTATTCGCGCTTATCGTTCAGCTTAAAGGCTTCTACGATAGTGGCGACTGGTTCTTAATGGGTCTGGATTTAGTGGTACTGGTTGCGGCTATCTGGATTGCCCTTGAGGCCAGTGCCGGATTATCTAAAATCCGTAAAGAACAAAAGGCTCAGAAACAAGAATAAACAGGAGTAAGTAGCATGAACATTCAGTCCGTGCGCCGTTGGTTTAGTCGTGCAAGCGACTTAGCAAACGAGTTTTATAATGCGCCCTATCGCTCTGCTATTGCCCGTGCAAAGCGTGATGAAGACGACTTGTTCATGCTACTGGTTTTTTCTGAAATGATGGGCGTGCCGAACCCGGCCGCCTATTATACGCTGGAGCTACAACCACTAATGTTGGAACGCTTCCACGAGTGGCATCAACGCATGGGGATGGAACACTCACCTCTTGATCACTTCCGTTGCTGCTAATTTATAACCCGACCAGATACAGGGTTCATTTCTCATGTTGTTAAGCGATAAAAAAGTTTTGCTGATTGGCGGTAAAGGCGGCGTTGGTAAAACAACGGTTTCTTCTGCGCTGGCGGTGCTGGCGGCTCGTCATGGCAAAAAGGTTTTGCTGGTCTCAACTGACCCCGCCCACAGTCTGGCTGATGTTTTTGATCAGCAAATCGGTGATCACAAAACGGTTGTACGAGAAAATTTAACCGCATTAGAAATCGATCCTGACCACGAAGTAAAGGCACATATCGAGCGTGTCAGTTCACAGATGAAGCGCTTTACTAACCCTGATCTTTTTCCTGAAATTGAACGGCAGATGCGCTTAACACAGCAGTCGCCCGGAGCACAGGAAGCCGCTTTGCTGGAGAGAATTTGTGCCGTTATTGATGAGGCAGAAAAAGATTACGACTTACTCATTTTCGACACAGCCCCCACTGGCCATACATTACGCTTGCTAACTTTACCCGAAGCAATGGCAGCCTGGACTCAGGGCATGCTGCGTTCACAAAAGCGCTCTGAAAACTTAGATTCGGTATTGGATCATTTATCCCCTAAAGCGGGTAAAGACATTAATAACCCCATGTCCGATCCTAAAGACAACGCCAGCGATGGTATGACCGACCGCACTCGTGCAATTACCGAACAGTTGTTAAATCGGCAACGCTTGTTCCAGCGAACCCGCCGATTATTACAAGATGAAAATTACACCTCTATTTTCTTTGTTTTAACTCCCGAGCGGCTTCCTATTCAGGAAACGGACCGGGCGCTGCAGTCTCTAACCACTGAGAAGTTGCCTGTTGGCGGCGTTATCATTAACCGCATTTTGCCTGAACAAGCTGACGGAAGCTTTCTTGCAAAACGACGCACACAAGAAAAGTCTTATTTAGAAGACATAGCAAAGCGTTTTAACGCCTGGCCAAGTTACTCTCTTTATTTATTAGAGGAAGACATTCAGGGAGTCGCTGCTCTGGAAGCGTTTGCAGATAACCTGGAACAAGCCGGCTTTTCTTCTTAACTGCCACTTTTTTGTCATCGCTTTCTCTTATAATACGTATACAGTGTCATCATTGTTACTAAGGAGAGCACTATGCGCGCTGTAGGATATAAAAAATCACTTCCTGTAGAAGACTCAAACTCATTACTGGACATTACGGTTGATGACCCAAAGCCAGAGGAAAACGACTTACTCGTTAAAGTAAAAGCTATTGCAGTTAACCCCGTCGATACAAAAATTCGAATGCGAATGGCACCTGAATCCGGCCATAAAATTATAGGCTGGGACGCTGTTGGTGAAGTTATATCAATGGGTAATAAAGTGACAGGTTTTGAACCAGGAGACAGAGTCTGGTACGCAGGTGATTTAACCCGTCCAGGTTGCAATGCTCAAATGCAGGTTGTTGATCACAGAATTGTCGGAAAGGCACCTGAAAACCTCGACGACTGTCAGGCAGCAGCCCTGCCTTTAACCAGCATTACCGCCTGGGAAGTACTTTTCGACCGGTTGCAAATTGATAAACCCTCTACTCACGCAAAGAGGACTTTATTGGTCATTGGCGGTGCAGGTGGTGTTGGCTCCATCTTAATTCAACTCGCCGCTCAATTGACCGATGCTACGATTATTGCCACAGCCTCACGCGCCGAGTCTCAGCAATGGGTGAAAGCCTTAGGCGCAGACCATGTTATTAATCATTACGACGATTTAGCCGAACAAATTGAAAGCACGGGTTCAGCTCCGGTAACGGACGTTGCCTGCCTGACGCATAGCGAGCAATACTTTACTCAGTGCATGAAGTTTATGGCGCCTCAAGGACGCTTTTGCTTAATAGATGATCCTGCTGAAAATATTGATATTACATTAATGAAGCAAAAGAGCATCAGTCTTCACTGGGAGTTTATGTTTACCCGGTCTATGTTCAATACTGACGACATGATAAAGCAACAGGAGTTACTTAATCATATTTCTGAAATGGTCGAAAAAGGTCAAATACGCTCAACACTTGGTAAAACCTTTGGCGAAATGAATGCAGAGAACCTTCGCAAAGCACATGAAGCAATTGAAAGTCAGAAAACCATAGGAAAAATTGCATTAACTGTTGCCGAATAGTTTTACAAACATACATGAATGTATGTATAATTCCGGAATGCTAATAAATTTATAGGCCAGAGGTAGGTTTAATGAACACGCGTTTTAGGTTTGTCCCAATTTTAGCAACGGGTATCCTGTTAACAGGAGCACTAGCCGCTTGCAGTGACCAACAGCAGCAACAGCAACAAGGCCAACAGCAAGCGGCCCAAGTAGAAGTGGTTACAATAACCCCTGAATCATTGAATCTAAGCGTTGATCTACCGGGTAGGACTGCCGCCTACCGCGTAGCACAGGTTCGGCCTCAGGTCAGTGGTGTCTTGCTTGATCGAACCTTTGAGGAAGGTACTTTTGTCGAAAAAGGACAACAGCTCTATCAAATTGATCCCGCCGTTTACGAAGCAGAATTAGCCAGTGCTGAAGCCGAGGTTGAGAGTGCTAAAGCCGTATTACGCAGCTCTGAGCTACGTTATAAACGTTTTCAGGAACTCCTCAATGAAAACGCCGTTAGCAGAGATGAATTTGATAGTGCAGAAGCCACTTTCTATCAAAATAAAGCGGCGGTTTCTTTAGCTGAAGCTCAGTTGAAGAATGCCCGTATTAATCTTGAATACACGAAAGTAAACGCCCCTATCAGTGGGATTATCGGTCGTTCAAACTTTACTGAAGGGGCATTGTTAACCGCCTCACAAGCCGACCCTCTGGTTACTATTAACCAACTAGACCCAATCTACGTCGATATTAATCAGTCCAGTAAACAGTTTATGAAATTACAGGCTGACATTAAGTCGGGTCGTATTCAGGCCAACGACAAAGGAAACGCTCCAGTTCGGTTAAAATTGAATGGTCTCGATTACGACCAAAAAGGCGAATTACTCTTCTCAGAAGTTAGCGTTGACGAAGACACCGGTGCCATTTTACTTCGTGCGGTATTCCCTAACCCGGATAAGACGCTCTACCCTGGTATGTTCGTGCGCGCTGAAGTCAGCGAAGGCAGCATAAGTGACGCCATTCAGGTACCGCAAAAAGCCGTTACCCGAGACCCACGTGGACGCCCTTATGTCATGCTGGTTAATGACGACAATACTGTCGAACAGCGAATGATTACAACGGAACGTGCCATCGACAACAAATGGCTGATCTCTGATGGCCTGAAAGAAGGAGACACTGTGGTCATCTCAGGCTTACAAAAGATTCGTCCTGGCGATGAAGTCACTATCGATTCGTCAAACTCTGAACAGCAGCAGTAAGGGAAGTCAGTAATGGCCAAGTTTTTTATTAATCGCCCGATATTTGCATGGGTTATCGCACTGCTGACAATGATGGCCGGTGCCATCGCTATGATACAGCTGCCTATAGCTCAGTATCCAACCATTGCTCCGCCTGCTGTCGAGATTCAGGTGAGCTACCCTGGTGCTAACGCTGAAACGGTGTCTAACACAGTTACCAAAGTGATCGAACAGAACATGACAGGTATCGATAACCTGCTTTACTTCTCTTCACAAAGCAACTTTGGTAATGCAAGTATCAGCCTGACTTTTGCGTCAGGAACAGATCCGGATATTGCTCAGGTTCAGGTTCAGAATAAGCTGTCACAGGCAACTCCACAACTACCTCAGGAAGTACAAGCTCAGGGCATTACTGTCAGTAAATCCAGCAGTTCGTTCCTGATGGTTGCGGCGCTTGTTGCGACCGATGACCGCTACACACAAACCGACTTAAGTGACTATATTGCCTCGAATATTCAGGACCCTATAGCCCGTACAACCGGCGTTGGCAATGTTCAGTTATTTGGTGCGCCTTATGCTATGCGTATTTGGGTCGACCCTTCTGCGTTAGTTAATTACGGCATGACCATGGCCGATATAAAAGACGCTATCCGAGCACAAAATGCTCAAGTTGCGGCGGGTGAATTAGGCGGAACCCCGGCTGTTGACGGCCAACGTCTTAATTCGACAATTATTGCCCAAACCAGAATGTCTGACGCAGATCAATTTGAAAACATCACCTTAAAGGTTTTACCTGACGGTTCTCAGGTGCGTCTAAAAGATGTTGCAGAGGTCGAAAAAGGTGCTGAAAACTACTCCATTAAAGCAAATTACAACGGAAAGCCTGCCACGGGTCTCGCTATAAACTTGCAGACTGGTGCTAACGCGTTAGAAACTGCCGATGCTGTTAAAGCCCGCATGGACGAACTTGAACAGTTTTTCCCGGATGGAATGGAATTAGTCACGGCTTATGACACTACACCCTTTATTAAGATTTCAATTTCAGAAGTTGCGCAGGTACTAATAGAGGCGATCATTCTGGTCTTCCTGTTAATGTTCGTTTTCCTGCAGAATTTACGGGCAACCCTAATTCCGACGCTGGCAATTCCAGTTGTTATTCTGGGCACTATGGGTGTCATGTCTTTGGCTGGCTTCTCAATTAACACCCTGACCATGTTCGGTATGGTACTTTCCATCGGTTTATTGGTTGATGATGCCATCGTCGTTGTTGAAAACGTTGAACGCTTAATGTCTGAAGAAGGTTTATCACCCAAACAGGCAACAATAAAATCGATGGGGCAAATTACCGGCGCACTGGTTGCCATCGGTGTGGTAATGGCAGCGGTATTCGCCCCCATGGCCTTCTTCCCGGGATCCACGGGTGCTGTTTACCGACAGTTCTCATTGACCATTATTACCTCTATGGGTCTATCGGTTCTTGTGGCGATAATTTTCTCACCGGCACTGTGCGCTACTTTACTTAAACCGGTTAAGCATGACAAAAACAGTGGCTGGGGACCGCTTGGATGGTTCAACCGTACCCTTGAGAAATGGACCGTCAAGTATACAAACTCCATTCATTCAATTTTACGCCGCACCATTCGCTTTGGCTTGCTGTATTTGGGTATTATTGGCGTGCTTGCCTACCTCTTTACTCAACTGCCATCATCTTTCTTACCAGACGAAGACCGTGGCGTATTTCTGACCCAAATGCAGTTACCGGTTGGTTCTACCATAGAACAATCGGTCAACACTATGGACAAAATTGAAGACTACTACCTGAACCAGGAAGATGCAGTGCAGTCCGTCTTCTCCGTTGTTGGGTTTAGTTTCTCAGGACGCAGTCAGGCTAACGGTATCGCTTTTGTTCGCTTAAAAGACTGGGATGAGCGTGACGAAAGCCAGAGCGTTGAAGCTGTTATTGGACGAGCTTTTGGTTTCTTTGCGACCATTAAAGAAGCCATGGTCTTTGCCTTTAACCTGCCACCAATTCCGGAACTCGGCGTTTCCAGCGGTTTTAACTTGTTCTTGCAAGACCGGGGGAACCTGGGTCATGCCGGTTTGCTCGAAGCCCGTAACCAATTACTGGGTATGGCCGGACAAAACGATAAACTGGTTCAGGTACGCCCGAACGGACTTGAAGACGCTCCACAGCTGAGAATTGATATCGATTTTGAAAAAGCTCAGGCACAGGGGCTAACTATCGCAAGTATCAACGACACCTTGAGCACTGCCTGGGGCTCATCCTATGTGAATGACTTTATTGACCGGGGAAGGGTCAAAAAAGTGTACCTTCAGGGCGAAGCTGAATCTCGTATGCTGCCGCAGGATATTAACGACTGGTACGTACGAAATAACCAGGGCGACATGGTGCCATTCAGCTCCTTCTCCAGTTGGGAATGGACTTATGGTCCACAGCGAGTGGAGAGCTATAACGGCGTTTCTGCAATGGAGATCCAGGGGCAAGCTGCTCCGGGCGTTAGCACCGGTGAGGCGATGCTTGAAATGGAGCGAATGATCGAGCAACTGCCGCCGGGAATAGGCTTTGAGTGGACAGGTATTTCACTGCAAGAACGTCAATCCGGTGATTTCGCCCCAATTCTTTATAGCGTATCCCTGATTGTCGTATTCCTTTTCCTTGCGGCGCTTTACGAGAGTTGGTCGATACCTTTCTCTGTCATGCTCGTTGTACCTTTGGGAATTTTAGGCGCTGTTATCGCCGTCATGCTGCGGGGTATTTCTAACGATGTCTATTTCCAGGTTGGTCTGCTAACCACTGTTGGTGTATCGGCACGGAACGCGATACTCATCGTGGAGTTTGCCAAAGACTTACAGGAACAGGGCAAGGAGCTGTTAGAAGCTACTCTTGAAGCCGTGCGTTTACGTCTGCGCCCTATTCTTATGACATCTCTGGCCTTCGTATTCGGTGTTATGCCTCTGGCACTAAGTGATGGTGCCGGTGCTGCAAGCCGTAATGCCATCGGAACCAGTGTTATCGGCGGTATGATAGGCGGTACTGTGCTGGCAATCTTCTTTGTTCCACTGTTCTTTTATGTGGTACGACGAATTTTCCCGCCCAAACAACCTGAAGAGTAACAGAAACAAAAAAACCGGAGTTTGAACTCCGGTTTTTTTTGGAAGCTGAAAGCTATTATTAAACAGCCTTTTTAAAGACCAACAACTTTTGACCTCTGTAACTCAATAAAAAGACCAACCCTTCCGCTAGCGGTTTGCCAATAAATGGTGTCAGCCCTATGTATCTAAACGCCTCTGTCAGCCCATAGTTAGCAGCGACCAGAACTACCGCTAAACATCCGTATTTTGTCGCATCCCACGCAATATGAGAACCTTGCTTGAATACCCACTGACGGTTTAAAGAAAAATTAAACACTCCGGAAATCACTCTGGCTAAAATAATCGACTCAAGCACTTGTCCTGAAAAAAAGTAAGCCGTAGCAAAAACCGAGTAATCAAGTCCGGCAGACAAAATACCAATACTGGCAAATTTTAAAAACTTTCGATAAATTTTTATGGAGTCGACAATGGGCCGATAATGACTGGTTTCATTGCCTTCCTCATAGACCGTGGTAATTTCCTGAGACTTTATCCGGTAACCATAACGTTTAGCGGATAAAAGCATCTCTAATTCAAACTCATAACCGCAGCTGTTGAAGTCAACAAGCTTTTCCAAAAAGCCGACAGGAACTCCCCGCAGTCCAGTTTGTGTGTCTTTAATATCCTGCCCTGTTACAAGCCTGAAAATAACACGGGTTAACTTATTACCCACTTTAGAACGCAAAGGAATGTCATTTTCATCAAAAGTTCGGCTACCCAGCCATAACTTATCCGGATACCCCTTTAGGCGTGTGCAAACAGCAAGTATGTCTTCAGCAAGATGTTGTCCGTCAGCGTCAGCAGTAACCGCTCCTGAACAACGTTCCTCTTGCTGCGACAAAATCCATCGAAAAGCGGTCCGTAATGCAGCACCTTTTCCCTGGTTTTCCTCATGCTCTAAAATGTGAATGCGGTGTCGGTTGGCAAGTTCCTGGAAAACGGATTTGGACTGACTACCATCATCAACAATGACAATTCCCAGAAAGTGGCTCCAGTCCGGGTCTTTCGCTGTGACCTCATCAACAAGCGTCAGCAAGTGATGGTCAGGGTCCAGCGCAGGAATAACTATATAAGGTTTTTTCATTCGAGCACTGGACCCTGTTTTTTAAGATTTTTTGTCCTGATCGTCTTTAACTTCGTATTCCCCGTCGATAACCGATCCGCCATCCTCTCGCCTATTCTCATAATGTTCTTGTTGTTTTTGATGTTGGCGTTGTTGTTCCTGGTAGTGCTCTTTGGCTTGTTTACGCATTCGCCAAACCTGTTTAATTGTGTGGCGCTGACGCCACATTACAGGAATTGCCAGCAGCAATAAAACTACCGCAATGACCATACCAAACGCCAGTCCAAGACCCACTAAAACCAGCAATAAAAAAAGGCCCAGCAAACGACTGAGCCAGTTACCGGAGGAACTTCCTCCGGTACGTGAACCTTGGTTGAAACGGACATAAACTTTATCTCGTTTATGAGTCATAACTGCTCCTAAAAAATGACTGCAAAGTTAAGACAACTTACGGCAGCGACCGTTCCTACAAGGTTATCTTAACGCTTATTTTCGCATATCTTCTGTTGCTTTACGCGCTGCCTCAAATTCATTTCCGGGTGCCCACTGAGGCCACTCGCGTGAATTTGCCAACTCGTTACCTATTGAGTAGAAGATAGACATATCCTGTTGAACACCGCGCAGGTCCCAATCTTCATTATACTCATCTGCTGGTTTGTGATAGGCGTCGCGATTAAAGATAGCACGTTGCTCTTCGGTCCATTCACGGCCTTTCTCGACGTGATCGTTTCCGCCTTTCGCATACAGCATAGGCACACCTCGTTTCGCCAAATTGAAATGATCTGAACGATAGAAAGAGCCAACTTCCGGAGTTGGTTCAGGTGCTACATAACGATCTTGGGCCTTTACGTAGCGTTTCAAGTAGTCTTCCATAGAAGAATTACCATAACCCACCACAACCATGTCTTTCATCGGGCCATAGACGTTCATAACGTCCATGTTAATACCACCAACCGCTTTGCCCAGCGGCAGCATGGGGTGAGTCGCGTACCAGTCAGAGCCCAATAAACCACTTTCTTCTGCACCTACAGCAGCAAAAACAATTGAGCGTTCAGGCTGAGGTCCTTTTGCAAACTGCTCTGCCATGGCCATTAGCGCGGCAGTACCTGAAGCATTATCCTGCGCTCCGTTATAGATAGGATCATCTTCACGGACAGGATCCGTTCCCAGGTGATCGTGGTGAGCCATATAAATAACGTGCTCTTCAGGATATTCAGAGCCCTCAATATAACCAATCACATTGTTGGTATCTAAATACTCAAATTTATTATTAACTGTTAATGACGCTTCAATATTCAATGGCTCTGGCTTAAACTCACCACTCAGCGCCAGCTCCCGCATTTGTTCCAGATCTTTACCGACGCTGGCAAAAAGTGCATTTGCGCTTTCCTCAGTTACCCAGCCTTCAATCGCCGAACGATCCATATTTTTGTTTTCACGTTTTAAGTCAAAACGCACTGGTGAGCCACCAGCCACAACGCCCCAACCGTAACCGGCAGGTCCTGTTTCGTGTATTACAAAGGCGGCTTCAGCCCCCTGCCGAGCAGCTTCCTCAAACTTATAAGTCCAACGGCCATAGTAGGTCATTGCGTTACCATTAAATAGCTCTGGGTCACCCGTTGCGTAGCCCGGGTCATTAACCAACATGACAACGGTCTTACCTTCAACGTCCAGTCCCTCATAGTCGTTCCAGTCATATTCAGGAGCAACAATACCGTATCCGACAAAAACAACATCGCTGTCTTCAACTTTCACTTCATCCACAACGCGAGGCGTCCAGGCCATCATCTCGGTGCGGTATTCCATAGACTCAGGAGCTGACTCACCACTGAAGTTTAAAGAAGTGACTTTGTACGGCATAAGCTTTACAAGTGGAACCGGCTGACGGTAGCTATCATTTTCTTCGTCATAAGGTTTCAGTCCCCATTCACGAAAGTGGCTTTCGATAAAACTCACCGTTTTTTCGCCGCCAGCAGATGCAGGAGCACGCCCTTCGAACTCATCAGAAGATAAGGTTTTCAAATAATCTCTGTAGTTAGGGTTAAAGGCTGAGTCCTGAATATCTGCAACAGCTTTATCGGTGTCATTATCTGACTGAGTGGCCGGTCCACAGGCTGCTAATACAGTCAAACTCAGCGCCCCCATTATGACGTACTTCATGGTCTCTCCTATTATTTACTTTTCGTTATTGTTATTTTCTTTTGCCGACTCGCAATTACCGTCCGGGCTTTTATTTAATTGATCACCCGTACGTATATCGTGCTCAGCAAAAAATCCCGCATTCACTTCAAGCACACTCCAGTAACGTTTACCCGGAGAATAGCTTCGACAGTTATTCGGATCGTTACTGCCACAAGGTCGCATCGTAAAAGTTTTTACAATACGACGATTTTTATCAAGGTATGCGATATCCAGTGGAATCAAAGTCTGGTACATCCAGAAACCGCTATAACCAGGCCTCTCCTGCCCATAACGAAACCACATGCCATTATATTTGCCCAGCGACTCCCGTTGCATCAATCCACGAGCATGCTGCTCTTGAGTATCGGCAAGCTCTACCGTTAAAGGTTGAGACAAGTCACCCAGGCAAACTTGAGTCGTATCAAATTCCTGAGGCTCAGGAACTTGCCACTGCTGCGCCTGAACGCAAAATGGCAGCATAAAAATTAAAGCGAAAAACACTCGGTAATTCATTCCATTACCCCTGTCATTATTCATTCCTTCGATTCTGTCCTATCCAACGGGAGATCGCAATTCAAACCTCAGCTGGAACACGACAATTGAGATACCTGTTCATTGGGCTTCGGGGGCCTGGCCCAGACACTGTCACTTAAAGCATCGTCAAACGGATTCATTAACGCCTGCGTATACTCTTCCAATAATGAATTATCACCAGCCTCTGACGCCTCTATTACACGCTGAGCATGATGGGTTCTGACAATAACCCAGGGGTTTACCTGCTTCATGACATCAATGTCAGTATAACCATTAATTGCTGATTGATACTCCTTCCACCAGCTTTCTCCACTTTGCTTAAGCAGTCCTTTCGGTGCGCCGGATTCAAGCGAATCAATTAAATCTCTGAACGAGAGCTGGTAATCCGCGTTATTGACTTCAAGCAAACTCAACCACCCCCCTATTAACGCCATTTTCTGTTCATCCGGAACAGCGGATAAGCCCAGCCGCTTGGTCATAAGATTAAGATACGCCTGGCGCAACTGAGTTTCATAATTATCAAGTGCGCTCTGTAACTCGTCAGGCTCTACCATGGTACTCAATGCCTGAGCCAGCCGCTTTAAATTCCATAACCCAATGCCCGGTTGCTGAAAGAATCCGTAGCGCCCGCCGGCATCGGTATGATTGAAAATCTTTTCAGGTTTATAATTATCTAAAAATGCATAAGGCCCAAAGTCAAAGGTTTCCCCGGCTATACTCATATTGTCGGTGTTCATTACGCCATGAATAAACCCATAGGCCTGCCATCCTGCTATCATCTCCGCGGTGCTTTTGACCACCTGAGCAAAGCCTTCAGCAACGCTGGCATCGGCTAACTGTGGCCAGACCGTTTCAATAGTGTCCTGCCACAGGCGTTTCATAGTATCTTCAAGGTTACGATGAAAACAGTGCTCAAAATGCCCGAAACGCACGTGAGTTGCCGCAGTGCGGGCCAAAATCGCGCCTGGCTCCAGACGTTCCCGCTGTATCTTTCCTTCAGTTGATACTAACGCCAGTGCCCGAGTTGTCGGCACGCCCAGTGTGTAAAAGGCCTCACTTGCCAATAACTCACGCACAGACGAGCGTAAAACAGCTCTGCCGTCCGCCCCTCTGCTGTATGGCGTTGGCCCTGCTCCTTTTACATGAATGTCCTGTAGCTTTTCACCAACAACAACCTGACCCAACAGTAACCCCCGGCCGTCTCCTAAATAAGGATTAAAATGGCCAAACTGATGCCCGGCATACTTCTGAGCCACAGGCTCTGAGCCCGGCCATGGCTCCAGACCGCCCAGCCACTCAGCAAGTTTAGCCGGCGGCTTATCCCCTGCTGATAGTTCAGCCCATAACGGTTCGTTCAACCACAATAAGTTAGCCTTACCATCCGGCTTAATCGGTTGACTTGTTGTTATTTCAGGGAACTTACGAGCATAACGGTTATCAAAAACTATTGGCATACATCCTCCTGCTCATTAGATTGTTACACAGTCAGCGAGGCTTGCATAATTCATAATAAATCAGCTAAGGTCGCAGCGTTCGACCAAAGGCAGCAAAGGAAGCCGGATGCAATTGCACTCATTACGACGTATTACCGCAATAGGTGGTGGTCATGGACTCGGTCGAGTTTTATCGACTCTGTCCTTTATGAAACATAAACTCGTAGGTATTGTCGCGACTACAGACAACGGCGGTGCTACTGGTTTATTGCGTGAATCGCAGCATTGCATTGCCTGGGGTGATATTCGCAACTGCTTGTCACAGCTTGTGGAGCAACCGCTCGCGGCCGAAGTGCTCAACTATCGCTTTGACTGCACTTCCTCTCTTCATGGCCATAATTTCGGCAATTTGCTGCTTTATACACTGGACCAACTCAGTGCCCGCCCGTTAGACGGTATTCAGCTTTTAAGTCGTCTATTGAATATCGACAACCGAATTTTACCGATGTCGGAATGCCCGACAGATCTTATAGCAACAACGGCGGACGGCATTCAGTGCCATGGCGAAATTCGTATTGATAAGCTTCCTGCCATGCCTCGAAAGCTGTCTCTATCAGGCACAGTTAAAGCCACTCCTGAAGCCATTCGCCATATACAGAATAGCCAGTTAATATTGCTGGGACCGGGCAGCTTTATGACGTCGGTTATGCCTCCGCTATTGGTTTCTGGTATACGCGACGCGCTGCTGACAACAAATGCGAAAGTCGTCTTTATTGATAACCTGGCTGATGAGAGCGGACCGGCTGGCGCAATGACTCTAGCCGATAAAGTTTCATTTATTGAAAAACAGCTCGGTCAGCAAATTATCGATTTAGCACTAAGCAATAAAGAAGAGAAAGACCTGAAGTTACCGGTTATTGGCGGCCTGGAAAGTGATAAAGATGTCCATTACCGCCATAACACCAGCAATTTATTGGCTAAGCTGCAAGAGGCCAGCAAGCAGCTGTTAACAGAAAGTGCTTAACCGCCGTCAGCTGAAATCCGCGAAGCCACCGCTCCATGCTGATCTTTATATTTAGCATCGTCTCGTTTGTTATAAGGTCTTGCACAGGGACTGCTCAATTTCTCAAAGCTGATGGCACCAATTTTCATACCGGCTCTCAGAGCCAGAGGTAACTTTCCACTATTGTAAAATTCCAGCACTATTTGCCCTGACCAACCCGGGTCAATACGATGCGCCGTTACGTGAACCATTAAACCTAAGCGTGCTAACGACGAACGTCCGTCCAGCCAGCCAACCATATCAGCCGGCAACGTAATTGATTCATGCGTTACGGCCAGGGCAAACTCGCCCGGGTGAATGAAGAAAGCCTGATCATCTTTTAGCACAATTTCATCACTCATGACTTCGCGAATCGCCGCTTCAATGGCTTCACGCGAGCCACTGATATCGATAAAAGGTGCGGCATGATCCTGCAATACACGAAAATCGTTGCCTAAATGAATATCCAGTGTCACGCCTGAAATATTACTGGCTTGGGGTGCAGGTTCGACACCTATAATTCCGTCTTTCAAATGTTGTTCTATTTCAGTGTCGTTTAGGCGCATGGTTGATCTATCTCCGTGTTGTCGTTTAAGACCTTAAGGCCAGTACTATAACGAATTTTCCTGTTGATAATAGAGGTTTGCCGCAACTTGTTGTGCAGAATTAAAAATTAACTGACTTAACGGGTGTTGTGGCTGTGCTATTAACAAGGGTGTATCACCATCAAGACTTTCTCTTAGCTCACTATTTAAAGGCCACTGGCCGAGTAGCGGCAAGTGATGCTCTGTTGCCATGTCCGCTCCCCCATTTTTGCCAAAAACCGGATCTTCATGCCCGCAGGCCGGACATTGGTAATAGCTCATGTTTTCCAATATACCCACTAATGGAATATTCAGTTTTTTAAACATGGCCACACCTTTTTCTGCGTCTTTCAACGCTACCGTTTGCGGTGTTGTCACCACAACCGCCCCGGTAACCGGCAGCTTCTGAGCCATGGTCAGCTGAATATCGCCAGTGCCGGGTGGCATATCGACAATAAGATAGTCCAATGCCGGCCAGGCAGTATCTTTGTAGAGTTGCTGCAACGCACCACTGGCCATTGGTCCGCGCCAAATTGTCGCGTCTTTATCATCGACTAAGTAACCCAGCGAATGCACATGCAGGCCGTGTCGTTGCAGTGGCTGCATTTTATTGTTTTTTGTTAGCTCCATATCGCCGTGCCTTCCACCTAACATGGTAGGAATCGAAGGGCCATAAATGTCGGCATCAAGCAGGCCAACACTAGCACCAAGCTCAGATAAGGCCAAAGCCAGGTTAACACTTACCGATGACTTACCAACGCCGCCCTTACCGGAAGAGACGACAATGACATTTCCAGTCGTTAGCGGTAACTCTGGTTGAGAATTTTTCAGCTTTTTGATGTGACAGTTAAGTTGCCATTCAAACTCCCCCAACTCGGCGTCATTCTGAATGGCCTGAAGTAAACTCTCGCCGGCAACAAAAGGTAAGTTCAGGACCCGCTCTTTACCTGAACCGGTCACCCAGTTCTCAGGAATACCATTCGGCAATAAGGGGTGAGTAAAATCTGTCATCATCAACCTCAAGGATCTGTGTATCAGGCAAGAGCTATGCTAACATGAGCGGCATAAAACTTTGGGTTTAGATTCGATTAATCAACGAAACGGAAGCAGATTTTCGCATGAGCCAATCCGCACGTAAAATACTGGTTACTAACGCACTACCATACGCTAACGGACCTATCCATATTGGTCACATGTTAGGTTATATTCAGGCCGATATCTGGGTACGCTTTCAAAAGCTACGCGGTAACGAGTGCCACTTTGTTTGTGCAGACGATGCACACGGCACCCCAATAATGCTGAAAGCTCAGCAGCTTGGAATAACGCCGGAGCAAATGATTGGCGACATGCAACGCTCACATGAATCGGACTTTAGCGACTTTTTGGTCGGCTTCGATCACTATTACAGCACACACAGTGATGAGAACCGTGAGCTGGCTGAAACCATTTATACGCGCCTTGATAAAGCCGGTCATATCAAAACAGAAGTCATTGAACAGCTGTATGACCCGCAAAAAGAAATGTTTCTTCCCGATCGTTTCGTTAAAGGCGAATGTCCCGACTGTGGTGCCGAAGACCAATACGGAGACAACTGTGATGTCTGCGGAGCAACTTATGCGCCGACCGACCTGAAGAATCCAAAGTCAGTCGTCTCTGGTGCTGAGCCGCAATTGCGTGAATCAGAACACTACTTTTTTGACCTTCCGGCATTTGGTGACATGTTAAAAAGCTGGACCCGTTCAGGCTCACTGCAAAATGAAATGGCGAACAAGCTGAACGAGTGGTTCGAGCAAGGTTTACAGCGCTGGGATATTTCCCGCGATGCCCCCTACTTCGGTTTCAAAATCCCTGGCACAGAAAACAAATACTTCTACGTCTGGCTAGACGCTCCAATAGGTTACATGAGCAGCTTTAAAAACTACTGCACAACCACAGGCAAAGCCGACTGGGATACCTATTGGCAAGCTGACAGTGAAGCAGAGCTTTATCATTTTATTGGTAAAGATATTATCTACTTCCACAGCTTATTCTGGCCTGCCATGCTTAAAGGCGCAAACTTCCGCCAGCCAACCAATGTGTGGGCGCATGGTTTTATCACAGTTAACGGCACTAAGATGTCCAAGTCTAAGGGCACTTTTATTAAGGCTCGTACTTACCTCGAACATCTTGATCCGGAATATCTGCGTTATTACTTCGCAGCAAAATTAACCAGTCGTATTGATGATTTGGATTTAAACCTGACGGATTTCACTCAACGAGTGAACTCTGATCTCGTCGGTAAAGTCATTAATATCGCCAGCCGCTGCGCCGGTTTCATTCAGAAAAAATTTGACGGAAAGTTGTCTGCCAATATTGCTGACTCAACACTGCTAAAAGATTTTCAGATCGCCGGTGATGATATTGCTGTCCTTTACGAAAAACGCGAATTTTCCCGTGCTATGCGCGACATTATGGCATTAGCGGATCGTGCCAATCAGTATATTGCTGATAAAGAACCCTGGCAGTTAATTAAACAGGAAGGCAGCGAGCAGGAAGTTCATGAAATCTGCTCTTTAGGGATCAACTTGTTCCGCGTGTTAATGGTTTACCTTGCGCCGGTAGTTCCTAAGTTGACTGAAGAAGTACAACACTTTTTAAACGATACTTTTACCTGGGAAAGTCACAAAACAGCTTTGACCGACCATCCTATTAATAAATTTAAAGCGCTCATGCAGCGTGTTGAAATGGACGACGTAAACGCCATGATTGAAGCATCAAAAGAAGAGCAAGCATCGCAAGCGCCAGTGACTGAAGTTAATGATGAGCTCAAAAAAGAGCCAATTGCTGATGAAATTAACTTTGATGATTTTGCTAAAGTTGACTTAAGGGTTGCTCTTATTGCCAATGCTGAGCACGTTGAAGGTGCTGATAAACTATTGAAACTGACGCTGGATCTGGGTGGTGAAACTCGACAGGTTTTCGCCGGTATTAAATCAGCTTACGAGCCAGAAGCTCTGAAAGGCCAACTGACTGTTATGGTCGCCAATCTGGCTCCCCGTAAAATGCGCTTTGGTCTATCCGAAGGCATGGTGCTTGCAGCTGGTCCGGGTAAAGATGAAATCTATATTCTGAACCCGCATGATGGCGCAAAACCAGGCATGAGAGTTATGTAATAACCAGGCTGTCAATCCATTGAAATAATACGACAGCCTACAAGAGAGTCTCCGCTGTTGTCGTCCAGTCGCTGGCTGCGAACGACTTCAGCGTTGATTTTTAAAGGCGCAACTGGGCCCGAAGACGAAATTTCAACAAAGACTTTATCGCCAACCTCGAGATTAGCCGACAGCTGAAGTGACAACCCCTCTGCACTCAAATCAAGACAAACGCCTTCGAGTACTTTTTTATTCTCACCCTCTGCCAAAGTAACTTTCGCATCCGCATTGACAGCCATCCGCATAAAATTCCGGTTTTCCTGCGATTCCAGCATGTTGCCCTCAACTTTGTTTAAAAAGTGTAAATCTTACTTCAGTTTTAGCACGGTCTGGCCGATAAAAAAATAGTATCGGATAACAAGGAACCGTCATCATGGTAGAAGCAAAATTTTCAATTGGTCAACTCATCACCCACAGTCTTTATGGTTATCGTGGTGTGATCATTGATGCTGACCCCTGCTTCACATTATCTGACAGTTGGTATGACAAAATGGCGACCTCTAAACCGGCAAAAAATCAGCCTTGGTACCATATTCTAGTGAACAACTCGTCAATCCAAACCTATGTCAGTGAAAGCAGTCTGGAAGCTGACTTTTCAGAACAAGAAATTCAGCACCCTATGGTGGACCTTTTATTTTCCGGGAAATCTGCCAGCCAATATAAGTTGTCTGAAAATCTTAACTAAATTTGCCGATGCCCACTGCTATAGTTACCATAGACTAAAATAGCGTAATAAGGGCAAGGTAATGGCAGAAGAGACAATTTTTACGAAAATTATTAACCGTGAAATTCCTGCGGATATTATCTACGAAGACGATCAGGCGCTTGCGTTTAAAGACATCAACCCGCAAGCACCTTTCCACTGTTTAATAATTCCTAAAACCCCTATTGCTACAGCTAACGACATTAATGAAGACAACGCCGCATTAGTGGGACACCTTTATGTTGTAGCCGCTAAGTTGGCTGCTGAGCATGGTTTTGCAGAAGATGGGTATCGGCTTGTAATGAACTGTAACGAATACGGCGGCCAAACCGTATACCACATTCACCTGCACGTTTTAGCAGGAAAGCAAATGGGCTGGCCACCTTATACCGATAAAAAGAAGCAGGGCTAAGCCGTTATGGGCGGTATCTGGCGTCGAGGATTTTATCGACAACCCAGCTGCCGTCCTGTTGAATCAGAACCACATCGCGGCTGTCTTTAATATTATCGCCTTCGTAAGTTCCTTCAAAAATAACCGTTGCTCGTAGCTCATTTGAATCGTTCAAATAATCGGTAAGCGAATCACTGACAACTTCAATTTCAACGGTATCGAAATAACGTCCAAGCACATAACGCTGAACCTGACTGACAGCTCCGTAATGCGTAATTAGGTCAGCCAGTCGGTTCGACGAAAGCTTTTTCGCCTGTTCCAGGTCTTCCTGTTCGTACACCGCCTTATAAAATCCGCTGATCACTTCAGCAGGTTTCGCAGATGTATAGTCGTCGGGCTGTTCGTCACCGCCACAAGCGGAGATAACGGTTACGACCAGAGCTAAAAAAGCTACTCGTAATAGTGTCATGATACTCTATTCTCCTTTTGCCACGCCTTCACGGCGCGGATCAGCGCCACCCACCAAAGTGCCGTCTGAATTAATAGTAATTCCATGTAAACCGCTGTTTAAGTCGATTACCCTGACATCATGCTTTCGCTTCTCTAAAGCCGCTTTGAGTTCGCTGATATCCCGTCCTTTCTCCAGAGAGGTGTAGTCATTACGGTTGGTTACATGACCAAGGTTAATCGCTTCCTGCACGTTAAGGTTCCAGTCCAGCATACCCACTAACGTTTGAGTAACGTAGTTAATAATTCTGCTTCCACCGGGCGAGCCAATAGCATGTATAAGCTGCTGCCCTTCTTTATCAAGAACCACAGTCGGCGCCATTGAGCTACGAGGCCGCTTGCCAGGTTCCACACGGTTCGCAAACTTCTCTTTACCGTCACCCGGCGCCAGAGAAAAGTCCGTTAATTGATTATTGAGCAGAAAGCCACCAGCCATAACAGTGGAACCGAATCCCATTTCAATACTGGTGGTCATGGAAACCACGTTACCTTCAGCATCGACAATAGAAATGTGGCTGGTATTAGGCAGCTCGTAGGCAATATCTTGCTCGTACGCGGGCTGCAGTTGAACACCCGGCTTGGCTTTCCCCATATCGTCTTTCTTTATGGTTTCTGCCCGGCTCGATAAATAAGCTTTATCCAACATAGCCTCGATCGGAATCTCAACAAAATCAGGATCAGCTATCCACTGGTTTCTGTCGGCATAAGCTAAACGCGATGCCTGAGTGAACCAATGCACAAATTCTTCAGAATTTGGTTTCAGTTTACCTAGCTCAAAATTCTCCAATACGCCCAATGTCTGCAGCGTTGTTATTCCTCCCGAGCTAGGCGGCCCCATACCGCAAACCTGATATTCACGGTAATCATTACATACCGGTTCGCGCAGTTTTGCGCTGTATTGACTCAGGTCTTCAAGGCTCAACACACCAGGTTCAATAGCACTGTTCTGCACGGCCTTAACAATTTTCTCGGCTAATTTTCCCTCATAGAAGGCATCAGCCCCCTGCTCAGCAATCAAACTAAGGCTCTTTGCATACTCAGGATTTTTCAGTGTGTCTCCAGCTTTTAAGGCGTTACCATTAGGGAAGAAGTAGCTGCTGGCCGCCGGCATTTTCTTAACACCGGGGTTAATCTCCATTTCCACTAACTTAGCGAGCCTTGGCGACACTTCAAACCCCGCTTCTGCCAACTCAACGGTTTCACTAAAGAGTGAAGACCAGTCTGACTTACCCCAGCGTTCATGAGCCAGCTCCAGTCCGCGAAGAACACCGGGAGTCCCTACTGAGCGACCGCCAACGACAGCCTCTATCCATTTGGGTGGATTACCCTTGTCGTCCAGGAAGAGTTCCTCTGTAGCAGCCTGAGGTGCAGTCTCACGCGCATCAATGGTATAAAGCTTGTTTTCGTTGTTATCCCAATAGAGAATAAAAGCGCCGCCACCAATACCTGAAGACTGAGGCTCAACTAATCCCAGCATTGACTGAACTGCTACAGCCGCATCCACGGCAGAGCCGCCTTTTTCTAATACATGATACCCGGCTTCAACTGCATGTTTATTTGCGGCAGCAACCATGTACTTATTGGCGGTCGCAGCGGTTTTCTCGGAAAAACCAGTAGCCGCTTCCGGTTCACGGACTTCTTGTTCAGTACCAGGGCTACAGGCAGATAAAACACCGGCGGCTATTAAACCAGGGAGCCAGAACTTCATAAGGCCTCATTCATATTAGGAACAATTTGCCCTATCATACGAACCAGAAACCAATGACGCAACGAAAAGGAAAGTAAATGGAGAGGTTTAACCAATATTGGGCAGGGCTCATTCTGGTTCTGCTACTATCGGTTTTTCTGCAATTGATGCCTCACTGGCATGCGACACTGAGCTTTAACTCAAGTACTGTCATGTCCGAGGGTTGGCCACTCATTACGACCCATTTTATTCATCTTGACTGGTGGCATGCCTTATTCAATTTTATTGGCTTAACACTTATTGTTCTAATTTGGCGGGAATACTGGACCACCCGCTGGTTAATTAATGCGTTATTGCTCAGTGGCACTGCAACTGCTGTATTGCTCTGGCTGGCTCCATTGAACCTTAGCTTTGTTGGTTTATCAGGAGTACTCCATGGCTTACTGGCTTACTGTTTAATAAAGGACATTCGTTCGGGTAAGAAATGGATGTGGCTTATATTGATAGCACTGGTTGCCAAAGTCATTGCTGAACTCCTGGGCTGGCGACCTACCCATTTCGTCGGAGAGCACGTTAGCTATATTCACGCAGCGGGTTTAGTGAGTTCTTTATTGCTGTACAAACTAGAACGGCGCCGCATTAGCGACGCCGTTAGTCGGGATGAGTAAAACCAACAAGTTTACTTTAAGTTTTCCTCAAACAATTTAAATATCCGACGGTATTCGTTCAGCCAGCTTTCTGGCTGGCGGAAACCGTGCGGCTCTACCGGGTAAATTGCCGTTTCCCAGTCTTCTTTCTTCAACTCAATCAACCGCTGAACAAGGCGAACACTGTCCTGGAAGAAAACATTGTCATCAATCATGGGTGAATTGATTAACAAGGCATCCTCTAAGCCTTCAGCAAAATAGATGGGTGAACTGCGACGGTACGCAATTGCATCATCCTGTGGCAGGTTCAAGATATTAGACGTATAGCCTGTGTTGTAATGAGCCCAGTCTGTAACAGGACGCAACGCCGACCCAGCTTCAAATAATCCGGGTTCGTTAAACAAAGCCATAAAAGTCAGGAAGCCACCGTAAGAACCGCCATAAGTTCCTAATTTGTCACCATCAACGTTCAGGTCACTTTCTAAGTAACTTGCAACATCGACCAGATCTTCAACTTCCGGCGTTCCCATTTGACGGTAAATAGCGGTGCGCCAGTCGCGTCCATAACCTTTTGAGCCACGGTAATCGAGGTCAGCAACCACGTAACCGTGCTTATTCAACAGACTATGGAACATGAACTCACGGAAATACCCTGACCAGCCCATGTGCGCATTTTGCAAATAGCCAGCACCATGAATGAACACAACCGCAGGATATTCTTCAGCTCGGTTTTCATCAAAGCCTTCTGGCTTATAGATGCGGGTATAAATAGGCTCGTCAACATGAGAGGAATCCACCCCCACCAACTCAGGAGCCGTCCAGTCAATACTTAAAAACTTCTCCGAAACCGTATGAGTCACACGCTCTGCTGTTCCAGAAGCATTGACAGACTTATGGTATAGCTCTGGTGGCATTAACGGCGTTGAATGCGTCAGCAATAACTCATCATCTTCAGGGCTGAGCTCAAAGGCTGTCATACCATCAAGGTCCGTCAGCGCTTCCGGGTCACCACTACCATCAGTCTTCACCCGGTACACTTCATAGATACCCGGGTGCTCGATGTTTGCCTGAAAGTATAAGTAATCGCCATTACTGCTTAAGTCTGCATCTTCAACGACATAACTTCCGTCAGTCAATTGACGCGTGCTGCCGTCAAGCGGTTTAACATACAAGTGCGAATAACCATCGGCCTCTGACATGAACCACAACTCATCGCTGTCTAACCAGCCGAATTCGTTATGAGTGTAGTTGATCCAGGCGTCATCGTGTAAACGGTCTTGAGAAACCAGTTTTCTACCGGCGGTGTCTACCGTTGCAAGCCAGCGATCTTTGTTGTCCCAGGCTTCCAGCATAACCGCAACTTCAGTGCCCTCTTCATTCCACTGAATAGCGCCGTTTTCCCAGCCCCAGTCAGCCATTAGCGTAATTGGGCGAGGTTTCTCTTCCGACTTATAGGTTTCACCACGAGCTTCATGGTTTTCACGTTTAACTTCTGCCAGAACATCTTCATTCCAGCCCGGTAACGTGTTGTAGGTTAGCGTCGACTGGCTGCCGTCGCTTAAATTAAGTAAAACCAATTGGTGTTCAACCGGTTTTGCATCGGCCACACGACGACGCACATTTTCGCTTTTTACACGGCCATCTTCGCTAATGTAATTCGGCATAATATCGCCTTCGTCACGCCAGCTTTGCGGCTCGGTAATGGCTATCAGCATGAAATCGCCTTTTGGCGATAAGCTTGCAGAAACCAGTTCCTTATCCTTTGGCAAATAGAACGGCTCCGGCGCCAATGTCGAATTTCGGTTTTGTAACTCAGAACGCTGAGCAAAACGCTCTTCAGACGCTTTTCGCTCTTTCTGCACGTACTGAATTAACTGTTGTTCTTCACGGGCCAGGTAATCCTTCGGCTCTTCATTCGCTTTCGGCTTTTCCTGAAAGGCCAAAGCAGCGACCTGACGGCTTAAACCTGAGTTCACATCAATAATGAAGAAGTTATTACCCTGCTGGTAACTCAGTTGTCCATTTGCCATAGGCTGAAGGTTGTGCTGCCTGGCGTCGTCACGTGTCAACTGGCGAACCGTACCATCATTAAAGCGAACAAAAACATTGCCTTCAAAGGTATAGGCTAAAAAGCTGCCATCCGCTGCATGAACCTTTTCATCTGCCACGTACTGGTGCAGGTTTTCTACAGCAACTTTCTGCGGTTCTCCAGCCCCATTTTCCAGCATCATTAGGTCACGAATATCACTACCTTCGCGCTTCTGGTAAAACAGAATGTCTTCACCGTCCATGCTCCAGAAAGCCTGTTCAGGGAATCTCCCGATCCAGTCTGGATCAGCCATAATTTGTTCCATAGTCAATTCAGCCGTTCCTTGCGCACTGGCAAGTGAGTTGGCTTGTATGGTCGGTGTGTTTCTCTGCGTATCAGCAGTGGTCGTGCCTTGTGGGGAGGTTGATGCGCAAGAGGCAACAAACAATGTCGCCCCAATGGCCATCACCAGACGTGATTTCACCATATTATTTTTCCTTTTTAGGATCCGCTGGATTATTGTGCATCCGCTTGATTTTCAGGCCGAGCCTGTTGCACCGCGTCAAGCGCTTGCAAACGTTCATGCACAGCCATTAAGGTTGGATAAGAAGACAAATCCAAATTAAAGCGTTGTGCATTGTATACCTGAGGTATCAAACAGATATCAGCCAATGTTACCGAATTACCATAGCAATAATCACCTGCATACTCGGTCAGCCGCTGCTCAAATGCGGTAAAACTTTTTTCTACCCAGTTTGCTATCCAGTCTGAGCGTTGTTTATCGCTGCAATTCAACTCACCGGTTAAATACTGTAACACCCGTAAATTGGTAACGGGTTGCAACTCGCAGGCTAAATCATAAGCCAAGGCTCTGACTCTGGCTTTATCAGCGGGAGCCGACGGTAATAATGGGTTTTGTGGGTAACACTCTTCCAGATACTCAATAATGGCTAAGGACTGGTTTAACTTAACATCGCCATCGATAAAGGTAGGAACCAACCGCGCTGGATTAAGCTTTCGATAAGCCTCACTGTGCTGTTGCCCGCCATCTTTTACTAAATGTACCGGTTCATACTCGTAGGATAAGCCCTTCAGGTTTAAAGCAGTACGAACACGGTAACTGGCGCTTGAGCGCCAGTAGCCGTAGAGTTTCATCACTTTTGAGGACCTTCGTATTGAACAACTTTCTGATTAATGGTGCCGAATATTGACTGATCACCATCATCTTTCATTTCAATTTTAATGGTGTCGCCAAATTGCATAAACTGAGTTGCCGGCTTGCCATCACGAATAGTTTCAATCATGCGCACTTCGGCAATGCAGCTATAACCTACGCCACCTTCATCGATGGACGTACCGTGATCAGTCCCCTGTTTATTTGAGACGGTTCCTGAACCAATGATAGCTCCGGCACCTAAGTGACGTGTCTTCGCAGCATGAGCAACTAACTGACCGAAATCAAAGGTCATATCTTCGCCAGCGTTAGGCTTACCAAAGGCCTTACCGTTGTACTCTGACAATAACGGTAAGTGGACTTTATTCGCTTTCCAGGCATCGCCCAGTTCATCGGGTGTTACCGCTACCGGCGAAAAAGCTGACGATGGTTTACTTTGGAAAAAGCCAAAACCTTTACCCAGTTCGCCCGGAATAAGACCGCGCAATGATACATCGTTAACCAGCATCAACAGCTTAATATGCTGCCCTGCGGTTTTAGCATCAACGCCCATAGGGACATCATCAGTAATAATGGCGACTTCGCCTTCAAAGTCGATCCCCCAGTCGGTGCTGCCCATTTCAATGTCGTCATACGGCGCTAAGAAGTCATCAGAGCCGCCCTGGTACATCAAAGGGTCTTCCCAGAAGCTTGGTGGCATTTCAGCACCACGTGCACGGCGAACCAATTCAACATGGTTCACATAGGCACTTCCGTCGGCCCACTGATACGCACGAGGTAAAGGCGATTCACATAAAGCTTCATCGAACTGGACGCTGCCATCAACGTCACTGTCATTCAACTGCTGATAAATTTTCTCAAGCTTCGGTGCAATACCGTCCCAGTCGTCCAGCAACTCTTGCATGCAAGATGCAATGGCCGGAACCGCTACTGCTGAACTTAAATTTTTGCTGACCACCATTAACTGGCCGTCACGTGTACCATTTCTGTATGTGGCGAGTTTCATAAGTTGTTATTTCTCCTGCCAACTGTAGACGTAGTCCGGGTTCTCTACTGCCAATGCCTCGTCACTTGCTTGCAAGGCATCGCGGGTGTCGAGCATGACCGCAACTTCGTCAGTGAATTTCTTTTTATGCTCACGCCCGGCTTTAAACGCTTTCGGGTGTGGGCCATGAGTAAAGCCTGCCGGATGAAAGGTTACCATACCGCGATCGATATTATCACGGCTGAAAAAGTCACCTTCATGATAAAAAAGCACTTCATCGTAATCGTCATTGTTGTGGTAGAAAGGCACCTTCAATGCGCCCGGGTCTGACTCAATAGGACGCGGAACAAAGGTACAAACCACAAAACGATCAGCAACAAAAGTCGTGTGCGCCGACGGCGGCAAATGATAACGATGACTCATTAACGGCCGGATATCACGCCAGTTCAAACGAACCGGAGCTAACTCACCGTGCCAGCCTATCGCATCCAGCGGGTTATAAGGGTACGTAATAACCGACACTTGCTGATGACGTTTTACATACACCTGCCACTGCTCTTCGCTGTATTGCGCCTGAAACGCCTCATCAATATCCGGCGTATCCAGAACCGCAGGGTCAAAAATGGCATGATTACCGACCAGACCTTTTTCCGGCAAGCTATAAGAACCATTGGTCGCTTCAATCATCAGCAACTGCATGGTTTCATCAGGTTCCAGACGCCAGTTAGTAGAACGGGGAATTAAGAAGTAGTCCCCTTTCACTAAGTGAATGTGGCCGTAGTCGCAATGTAAATGACCGCTACCTTCATGCACAAAGAGTAAGTCATCGCCATCGGCATTACGCACTAAATAATCCATTTTGCTGTGGCAATGCCACAAACGAAAACGACAGTTACTATTGTGCAGTAAGTCAGGCGTTAACCAGGGATTTTCCGGAGCTATGGCTTCTAACTTATTAAAGTCAAACGCCCGTGGACGCAAGGGCCCACGCCACTCCGACCAACCGGTCGGAGCATGCTGATGGTGAAAATGCGTGGCCGGGCCAAAAAAGCCACTACGGCCAGCTTCACGTTCATAAATGGCCTGCTCCGGAAAATCAGCATGAGCTTGTCGAGACGACTTGCCCACCTGTTTCGGAAAGCTGATCCATTTACGCATCGCTTAACACTCCCCGGCGGATCTGGTCTTCTTCAATGCTTTCGAATAGTGCTTTGAAGTTACCTTCGCCGAAACCTTCGTTGCCTTTACGCTGAATAATTTCAAAGAACACCGGACCAATGACGGTTTGAGTAAAGATTTGGAGTAAAATGCCGTCTTTCATTGGCGCACCGTCAATTAGAATGCGCTGTTCACGCAGTGCGTCTAAATCTTCCTGGTGCCCTTCAACGCGCTCATTGACTTTCTCGTAGTAGGTTTCAGGTGTGTCCATGAAATCCATACCAATAGAACGCAGATCTTTTACGGTTTTGTAGATATTGTCGCTGGTTAAAGCAATGTGCTGAATACCCTCGCCTTTGTACTCTTTTAAGTATTCTTCAATTTGCGATTTGTCGTCGTGAGATTCGTTAATTGGAATACGGATCTTACCGCAAGGCGCTGTCATAGCGCGGCTTAACAAGCCTGTCAGCTTACCTTCAATGTCGAAATAGCGAATTTCACGGAAATTACCAATGCGCTCATAGAAACCTGCCCAGGTATCCATGTTTCCACGGAATACGTTATGCGTCAGATGGTCTATTTCGAACAACCCGGCTGCATGATCGCTCATTTTCGCTTCCCAGCTTTCATAGAAATCGAAATGCTGGTTATAAATTTCATGGTTTTCGTAGTTATCGACAAAATACAACGCACTTTCGCCAATACCAAACACCGCCGGTACACCTTCAACAACACCTTTATCAGCTGGGAAAGCTTTGGCGCCGTTATCAAGAGAGTGCTTTAACGCGTGGTCAGCGTCTTTAACACGCCATGCCATACCGCAGACACTTGGGCCGTGGTCTTTAGCAAACTCTTCAGCCTGTCCGCCCGGCTCAGCGTTAATGATGAAATTAATGTCGTTCTGTTTGTACAACCAGGCCTGTTTGCTTTTGTGCTTAGCCACTTCAGTGAAACCCAGCTTGTCGAACAAGTCTTTTAACGCATCAATGCCTTTTTGATCCGGAGCGGTATACTCAACGAATTCAAAACCGTCTGTGTTTAACGGATTAATCATCTTATCTGTCATGGTTACTTCCTCTTATTATTCGGTTGTTAACAACATGACTGTAGCGGTACATGAGGGAAAAAGGCGAATAAGAGAAAAAGATAACTGAGCGGGGAATTTATGACCAGAACGTAAAGTTTACTGTACAGGCTACACACTTGCTCTGGATCAAGGTGCAGCCTTGTTAAGGCGTAAAGTTAAATTTACAACTCTAGTTTTTTGTCCGTTCTGCTTTACGAGCGCGTCCGCTGCGCTGCTTTCCAATGCCATAATCACGCAGTTTATTCGCAACGGCAGTATGTGAGAGTCCCAGGCGTTTCGCCAATTGGCGGGTACTCGGAAAGCTGGGGTATAAACGGCGCAGTACGTGGCTTTCAAAACGGCGTACCGCATCATCCAGGCTCATGTCATCAATGTCTAATGCTAACTGGTCGTCTTCCTGATTCAACTCGGGCAAACGTATATCGGCGGGCTCCAGCGTGTAGCCTTCTATCATTGAGACAGAACGAAACATGGTATTTTCCAGTTGGCGAACATTACCTGGCCACTGATACCGTTTTAGTCGCTCTTTTGCTGCCCTGCTTAAGCTCACCTGACTTCGCCCGAGCTTCTTGCAGGCCTGGGTTACGAAATGCTCCGCCAACAACAAAATATCACTTTTACGTTCGCGCAGTGGTGGAACATTGAGCGCTAATACATTGAGTCGATAATACAAGTCTTCACGAAACTCACCGCTTTCAACCAACTCATAGAGATTTCCCTGAGCGGTGCAAATGACCCGCACATCGACGCTCACTTCCTGCTCTTCGCCGATGCGTCGAAAAACGCCGTCTTCTAAAAAACGCAGTAGCTTAGCCTGCAGACCAATAGACATCTCACTAACCGAGTCCAGTAACACGGTGCCGCCGGCGGACTGCTCTAAAACGCCAGTTTTACGAGTGCTTTGAGCACTCAGGCTGCCTTCACCATGGCCAAAGAGTTCGCTCTCTGCAACATTATCCGGTAGCGCTGCACAGTTTATCGCCAAAAATGGTTTGTCTTTACGCGGGCTGGCCAGATGACAAGCTTTTGCCAGCAGCTCTTTGCCAACTCCGGTCTCACCTTCAATCAAAAGTGGTGCATCCAGCTCAGCCATTCGCTGAGCGTCTTTAATCACCCGCTTCATTGTGCTGTTGTCTGTCAGCAAGCGTTCAAAGGCTTTTTCGTTACTCTGACTCTGCCAGCTTGCTGTTACCGGTTCTGACTTACAGGTCATTACCGCCCCCGCAAACGCGGTGCTTCCTTCCTCGTCATTCACCCAGATAGGTAAAAGCTGAGCATAGTATTCCGAGTTACCAATGGTAACCGCTTCATAAATAGGGTCCTGAGGCTTTTTGTCCAACCACCGCTGCAAAGAGATACCGTGTACATACTGCATCAGCGGCTCGCCCTTAAGACTGTCTTCGTGGCCAGCCAGTAGCCGCAGTCCGGCGTCATTAATAATGTCTATACAGCCTTTGCTATCAATGGACAGCACCGGATCAGGTAACGTGCTCAACAACAAACTGAACTCATAGTGCTCGCGTTCAAACGGCATATAAGGAATGGTTTTCACATCAATAACGTTAGGAATGCGACGAATTTGGGGCATTAAATGCCGAAAGTCATCGAAAGCGAGTTCAGGAAAGTTCAGGAAGATTTTTCCTTTAGGATCGACCTCAATACCACGTAAATCAATCTCGTGGTCTCGCAAGATTTGCAGAACGTCCTGGCAGATACCCAGACGGTCATCACACGTTATCTCAAGTCGCATAAACCCTACTGCATCGAACTAAATGTAAAGCAAATAATACACTATTGTTCCCATTTAAAAAACAAAAACCCCGGCCAACAGACCGGGGTTTTATGTCATTCATCGACAAAAGCGAGTTATGCGTCAAGCACGCTGTCGGTTTTTGCTGCCATAATAAAGTCATTTTTATGCAAACCGTTGATGGCGTGAGTCCACCAGGTAACCGTTACTTTACCCCATTCAGTGATTAGCTCAGGATGATGTTTTTCTTCCTCAGCAATGTCACCAACTCGGTTAGTAAAAGCCAGCGCCTGTTTAAAGTTTTTAAACTTAAACTCGCGCTGCAGCATCATAACGTTGTCTTTTGTTACCGGAGTCCAGTCCGGTATTTCACGCATCAGCTCTTTCAGTTCTTCATCGCTTACTTGTGGCGCGTCTGCATGACACGCTTCACAACGTGCATTTTCCAAGTTTGACATTATTTATTACTCCTTTGCCTTAAGCTGCATCTTTTGGTGGAAATTTCGGCTCAAACAACCCAAGCTCCATAGCCTCATGAACCAACGCCATAATATCCATGTCGGATATCTTAAACAGCTCGTCCACACTCTCTATGGTGTAGTAGATAGGTTGAATGATATCAATTCGGTACGGTGTACGCAGTGCATCCAACGCTTTTAGCGGTTTGCGCTCTGGCGTATCACTATTAACGGCATATTCTGTTTCCGCAGGTGACGATAAAATACCGCCGCCATAAATTCGAATGCCCTCTTCGGTTTTTAATAACCCGAACTCTACGGTAAACCAGTACAGACGAGCCAGATAGACCCGTTCTTTAGGTGTAGCTGCATAACCCAATTTACCGTATTGGTGAGTAAAATGCGCAAACGCCGGGTTGGTTAAAAGCGGGCAGTGTCCGAATATTTCGTGAAAAATATCCGGTTCCTGCAAGTAATCAAACTCTTCCCGTGTGCGAATAAAGGTTGCTACCGGAAACTGCTTGTTTGCCAGTAAGCGAAAAAACTCGTCAAATGGAATTAACGCTGGAACTGCTGCAACTTGCCAGCCTGTCTCTCTCTCCAGTACTTCATTAATTTCATGCATCTGTGGTAAGCGATCCTTCGGCAGGTCGAGTAATTCCAGTCCCTTCATATACTCATCGCAAGCTTTTCCTGGTATGCATTCCAACTGACGTTCAACAAGATCTTTCCAGATACCGTTCTCTTCGTCGCTCCAGTGAATAATACCGTTTTCGTCCGGTTGCTTTGATACGTATTGACTTTGTTTACCCATAATTCAGCCTTGTTGCTTCCTCATTAGTGTTAGATCGTTGTTGTTATTATTAGTTCAGATTACGCAGATTGCATCCATTGCACGCGGCACGCTTCCAACGCTTGTTCAAGATCAGCAATAATATCGTCCGCCGCCTCTAAACCCACGGCAATTCGAATCAATGTATCCGAGATACCTGCTTTAGCCCTTGCTTCAGGCGTATATGGCGAATGTGTCATCGATGCCGGGTGCTGAATCAAAGTCTCTGCATCTCCCAGGCTCACAGCCAAAGTAATCATCTGCAGTTGATTCAAGAAATAACGCGCTTTTGTTTCATCACCTTCCAGCTCAAACGCAATAACCGCGCCGTGACTGCTCATTTGTTTACCCATTAAGGACTGCGCTTCGTGATCCGGCGCTCCAGGGTAGTAAATCTTCTTAATATCATCGCGCGCTGCCAGAAACTGATAAACCGCGTCAGCATTTTCACAGTGGCGCTGCATACGCACATCCAGAGTTTTCAGACCTCGTAATATAAGCCACGCGTCATGCGGGCTGATAGTTGCCCCCATGTCTTTTAACGTCGTACTTTTAATGGTGCTAATATCTTCGTCACTGCCACAAATAATCCCGGCAACCACATCGCCGTGCCCATTCAGAAACTTAGTTGCGCTATGCACAACAATATCGGCGCCATGCCTTTTGGGTTGCTGCATCAGTGGCGTCATAAACGTATTATCAACCACGAGTCTAATGTCTAAATCAGCAATTACCGCATGAACCTTTTCGATATCAACCACTTTCAGGTGAGGGTTAGCCGGAGTTTCCAGGAATACTAAGCGGGTATTTTCACGCAAAGTTTCTTTTAACAGGCCTTCGTCGTTTAAATCAATAAAGTCGGCTTCGACCCCAAAGCGTTCAAACAGCTCGCTGAACAATGCGAAGCTGCAGCCGTAAATGGCATCAGATACCACAATATGATCACCGCTGCGCACAAAAGCCATAGTCGCGGCAGCTATAGCACCCATTCCGGTCGCAGCAGCTGCCGCTGCCTCATAACCTTCAAGCGTTGCCATACGGCGTTCAAGCTCGGCTGTTGTGGGGTTGCCTAAACGGCTGTAAATATAACCTTCTTCTTCGCCTGCAAAACGGCGAGTGCCCTGCTCTGCAGAAGAGAACTTAAATGTGGACGTTTGATAAAGTGGTGAGGTTAACGCCCCATGGGGGTCATCGTGCGCTGCACCGGCATGAATAACCTGAGTCGCTGGCTGCCAATTATTATTATATGTTTTTACATCAGAGGACATGCGTTTTGGGCTCGTTTGTCAGAAATTTGTTAACGAGCAACAGAGTGCAACGAGCTTACCTTAATTGGCAATCTTTGCGCTGCGTCAAAGCTTGGAAAAACTGTAACGCTAATTTTCCACTTCCTGCTCTGAGGCCGCTTTAGCCTTTGCCTGACGAGACTTATAGACAAAAGGCAAAACGCTCTTTAACTGGCTTAGTAAGTCCTTTTGTAATTTAAGGTAGCCTGGCTTTTTTACGTTAACAAAAGGCATCGGCCGACAAAGTTCAATGACCTGGTATCCCAGGCGAGCTGTGAGCAAACCAGCACCGAGCCCTTGTCCTGCCCGGGTAGACAAGCGTGTTAACAGCTCCGCACTTACCCACTGCGCACCCAGGTCAACGGCAACTTCACTAAGCCCGGCGTAAGCAATATTCGCGAATACCTGACGCCATAAACGAATACGGGCCCAGTAACCCAGTTTTACGCCGTAAAGTTCAGCAATACGCGATATCATGCGCTGGTTACGCCACATCACAATCAACATATCCAGTAAAGCGAAGGGACTAACAGCCACCATAGCGGCAGCTTCAGCTGACCAGCGGCTGATAACCCGGGTCGCCTGCTGATCAACCCGGCTTAGAATATCGACTTCAAATCGCTCACGCTCTTCATCTGCGGACCAATACGGCTGCTTGATTTGCTGCCAGCGGTGCTCTAAATCGGGGTGTTGCAACAACTGCAGCTGTTGCTCTGGTTCCGGCTCATCAGATTGCTTTTTCCAACGCCGCTTCAAGCGCTGTAACAACCAAACTTCCCGCACAATAAAACTTAAAAATGCCAAAGCAATAACGCCAAAGCCAACAGCCCATAAACTGCCTAAGAAAGTATTCTGCTGCAGCCGCTCAAGAACCATCAATACCGCTTCAATTAAGGCGGCCGACAACGCAAAAACCACACCCACTGCCAGCCACTTACCCCAACGGCCGGGTTTGCGGTCAACTGTGCCTGCTGTCGCCTCTGGCTTTAATCCATCTGGCACATTACTGCTTTCTGAGACTTCAACTGCCGGTTCTTCCACCGAATAATAAGTTAGCTTGCGCGAGTCACTCACTTCAGTTTATCTCCTAAAACGTATTCAAGTAGCTGATCGAGACGAATATGTGGCAACGGCGAGTCTTGCACAGTGAAACCTGGATAAAATTGCGGATAAACATAACCCCGTCGCCAGTCTGCTCCGGTTGGTATAGCGTCCGGCATCTCCGGAGCCCCCACCCGCACAAACTCTCGCTGTTCATTAATACCGTCAAGCACCGTAGTTCCGTCACTCAGTTTCTTAATTTGACTGGTCGCAATGCCCGCAACACTAAATACTTGATGCGGAATTTGATCGAACTGAAGCTCCTGACGCTGCTTTTGTGTCATCAATCGTAATAGATTAGTCAGTTTTTGATGGTCTTGCGGAGCTATGCTGTCAGCTTTAGTGGCAACCAGAGCCACTTTATCAATCACGGGTGAAAACAATCGTTTCAGCAAGCTGTTATTGCCGTAAGAGAAGCTCTTCATCAGCTCATTGATAGCCAGTTGCAGCTCGGCAAAATGGTGTTCACCATTTTGTAGCGCCTGCAGCACATCAACCAATACAACCTGTCGGTTAAAATACTTAAAGTACTTTTGGTAAAACGGTGTAATAACGTGTTGTTGATAATAGCGGTATTTTTCCTGCAGTCGTTTTGCCCAGACATCAGGTACTGGCCGGGACAAGGGCCAGGGGAAGAATTCAAGAACCGGAGCTCCTTCAAGCTCACCGGGTAACACCATCCGCCCGGGCTGCAACAGTAATAATTTTCGACTTCTGCACTGACGCAAGAAGGCGCGATAGTCGGCCGCTAACTCGCGTAACTGTTGCTCAGCATTGTCTTCCGATGCCTCATTTGCCATTGAGTTAACTTTTTCGAGCCACTCACTGGCCAGTTTATGGCGCAATTCGGCGTTAAGCAGCCGCTGCTGTTGCTGGCTCCATTCATCATAATTCAGCTGCAACAAGGGTAAATCGAGTAACCATTCACCCGGGTAGTCAATTAAGTCTAAGGTTAATCGGCGCGTATCCAAAACCCGCCCAGCAAGACCACTTCGCGGCTGATATTTTACTTCTACCCGTATTTCGCTAACGTCGCGGGTTGACTGAGGCCACTTTGGGGTGTCTCCGGTTAAACAATTAATAGCCCCCTCATAATCGAAACGGGAAACCTGCCAGTTGCTGCTGGTATGTAAACGACAGCCATTAAGCCGCTGTTGCTGTTTCACCTTAAAGTACGGCAGTTGCTGAGTCTCGTTGGCGTAGAGCAGCTGCTCTAAAATTCCGGTAATTAAAGCAGTTTTACCGGCACCACTTAGACCTGTTACAGCAAGACGGATATGACGATCAAACCCGCGATGAATAGCGTCGCGGGTTTGGTGTTTAAACTTCTGAAAACGGCTCACAGACGATTGAATTCTCGTTGAAGATTATAGTGATTCGAGGTTACGTATTTCTCCATTGATTGCAACTGCTCTTCCAGCTCATCAAACTCACGTTTAATGTCACGAAAAGCATCTCTTGGCGGCTCTCCGCCCTGCCATACCTTGGTCTTCACATCGACATTATGACGTATGCCATTCGCGGGCTTTTTATCCAGAATCAGCCAACCTGCCATATAGAGAACAAAGAAGAATCCGCTGGAAAAAATTAAGCCGGTAAAAAATACAACGCGCACCAACCAGGGTTCTAAATTAAGGTATTCCCCCAGCCCGGCGCAAACACCGGCAATTTTCCCTCTTTCTGAGTCACGACGTAGTTCACGTTTCGGTAATTGCACACTCATTGTCTGTTCCTCCAACCCGGAGCGTCAGCATCCAAAATGCGTTCCAGTGTCTGTACACGCTCCCGGATGCGTTTCGCCTGATCGGCCAGTAACGCCAAAGATTCCCTTTCTTCCTCGTTCAATCCCTGGTTCATTTGCCGCTTACTGCGATAATGAAGGATGATCCAGATGGGCGCGACCACCAAAACAAACAGAATGATCGGCGCCATAAACATCCCTAAAATTGCTTCAATATCCATTTTGTTCAGCCTGCTTTAAGAGTCTTGTTTTGTTTTTGAGCTCATACGAGCGCGTAAAGCTTCCAACTCGTCATTCACTTTACTCTCGTTTTCCAGCTCTGCAAACTCATCACGCAATGTCCGCTTACCCATATCGTAGGACTCGACCTGAGCTTCTAAATCATCAATCTTCGCTTCATACCGGTCAAAACGCTGCATTGCATCATCGACTTTACCACTATCAACCTGTTGCTTAACCTGTAAGCGGCTGCTCGCAGTTTTCTGACGCATTAAAATGGTTTTTTGACGAGACTTAGCATCGGCCAGTTTTTCCTGAAGCTGACCAATTTCATCATTCAGCTTATCCAGGCTTTCGTTAACACGATCCATTTCCTGCTGCAGCGCATCAACGCCTTGCTGTGCTTTTTGCTTTTCAACTAAAGCCTGGCGTGCTAAATCTTCACGCTCTTTAGTTAACGCCAGTTCAGCTTTGTTTTCCCATTCCTGAACTTCGTTTTCCATACGCTGCTGCTGACGCTGAATGTCTTTCTTTTCAGCCAACAAACGTGCAGATGTTGAGCGTACTTCAACTAACGTATCCTCCATTTCCTGAATAATCAGGCGCACCATTTTCTGCGGATCTTCAGCTTTATCCAATAAAGAATTGATATTGGAGTTCACGATATCGCTAAAACGTGAAAAAATACCCATAATAATTACCTCATACTGGTTTAATAAACGATTCGGTAATTTATTATTCAAGTATCAAGCCAACTTTTATTTATTTTTTAACAAGCTGTTTTATAAAAGTTTTTTTGATTTTACGAACATTTTGCACTTGCGCCAGTTCGTAAAATAAACTAATAATTAGCAAAAATAACTATAATATAAGGCATTCGACATGCGCCCTGAGCGACAACCCGACAACCTCATTGGCCAGTCCAACAGTTTTTCCGACGTGCTGGAACAAGTTTCGCAAATTGCGCCTCTCGATAAACCCGTCCTTATTATTGGGGAACGCGGCACCGGTAAAGAGCTTATCGCCTCACGCTGTCATTACCTTTCCAAACGTTGGCAACAACAATATATTACGCTTAATTGTGCTGCGCTGAATGAAAACCTGTTAGACAGTGAGCTGTTCGGGCATGAAGCCGGCGCATTCACCGGAGCCGCTAAAAAACACGAAGGCCGCTTTGAACGCGCCGACGGCGGCTCGTTGTTTCTTGACGAGCTGGCAAATACTTCATTACGAGTACAAGAGAAACTCCTGCGCGTTATTGAGTATGGAGAGTTCGAACGAGTCGGCGGACGCCACCCGGTTAAAGTGGATACGCGCCTGATAGCCGCTACAAATGAAGACCTTCCTTCACTTGCTGCCAGTGGTAAATTCCGCTCAGATTTGCTTGACCGCCTCGCTTTTGATGTCATCACCCTGCCACCCTTACGTGAAAGACGCGACGACATTATGTTACTTGCTGAGCATTTTGCGATTTCAATGGCCAGAGAAATGGAGCTTGAACTGTTTAGCGGTTTTTCAGAGAAAGCCCGAAAAACATTAATGGAATACCACTGGCCCGGTAACGTAAGGGAATTAAAGAATACCGTTGAGCGCAGCCTGTACCGACTGGGCAATGGGCATGTCCCTATTCACGATATTATTATTGATCCGTTTAATAGTCCGTTCCGCCCTAAAACTTCAGTCACGAAAACTGCGGCACAGGAGCCGGTGGTCAGCGAAATAGCGCCTCAGGACAATAACGGATCGAACGACCTGCCTAAGTTGAACCCAGAACAACCCATCGACTTTAAGCTGAAGTCTCAGGAGTATGAAACTGAAGTCTTGTCACAAGCCTTACGTTTATGTCAGTTTAACCAAAAGAAGACAGCAAGTTTTCTCGGACTGACATATCATCAATTACGTGGTTACTTAAAAAAGTACCAGTTATTGGAAGGGGCTTCTGCAGCTAATGATTAAAGCGTACGCCAACGTCGCTGTTATTGCGGCCGCACTGGTATCGGGTTGCCAGTCGGAAGAGCCAGAGCCCGCGCCTCTGGCTGACGGCATTATTTACTGCTCAGAAGGCAACCCGGATACCTTTAATCCGCAGCTCATCACTTCCGGAACAACAGTAGATGCTACGGCAGCTCAGTTATACGACCGCCTAATAGACTACGATGCCAAGCAGCAAAAGTTTGTACCGGCATTAGCAAAGCGCTGGGAAACTTTAGACAATGGAACACGCTACCGATTTTATTTACGTGAAGGCGTTCAGTTTCATAAAACCGACTACTTTGAACCAACAAGAGAATTAACCGCTGAAGATGTTCAATTTAGTTTTAACCGTTGGCTCGATGAAACCAGTCTTTACCATCATGTCGGCGGAAGCTATCCGTTTTTCAGTGCTACCGGCCTCGATCAACTCATCAATAAAGTCGTGAAGATTGACGAAATGACAGTCGATATTGTACTTAACAATGCCGACAGCTCATTCCTGGCAAATTTAGCAACAGATTTCGCTATCGTTTTGTCCGCCGAGTACGCACAGAAACTTTTAGTCGCGGAACGACCAGAGCAAATTGACAGCTTACCGATAGGGACCGGCCCTTATCGTTTTGAAAGTTACCGAAAAGATATCTTAATTCGGTACTCGCGTCACCCTGACTACTGGCGTGAAGGGCCAGGTATTAAGCACTTGGTTTACTCTATTACCCCCAACGCCAATAAACGCATGCTGAAATTAGTTACCGGCGAATGTGACATCATTCCTTACCCATTGGTCAGCGAGTTGAAAGCTCTTAACCGGGAGCAACTCATGGTCACCAATGAGGTCAGTCCTAACGTTTCATTTTGGGCTTTTAACACGCAAAAAGAACCCTTTGATGATCCTCTCGTTCGTCAGGCTTTAAGTCACGCGATTAACCGCGAAGCCATTATTCAGACAATTTATTACGGCAACGCAGAGCTGGCGCAGTCGATATTGCCCCCAACATCCTGGGCATACGATGACCGGGGCATTCAGTATCAATACGATCCGGAAAAAGCCAGACGCCTGTTACAGGAAGCAGGCCACTCCAGCCTGAACATTACGATTTGGGCGATGCCCGTGCAGAGAGTCTACAACCCCAATGCCCGTAGAATGGCAGAGTTGATGCAATCGGATTTAGCTCAAATAGGCGTATCTGCGCGCATTGTTTCATACGAATGGAATACCTTTCGGCGACGCCTTTCTCGGGGGGAACACGATACAGTACTTATAGGCTGGTATGCCGATAACGCCGATCCTGATAACTTTTTCCGGCCCCTGCTGAGTTGTGCCGCAGTAGCGACCGGCGGCAATCGAGCTAACTGGTGCCATACCGGTTTTGATCAACTTCTGTACAGTGCCATTGCAACGACAAACCCAGAAGAGCGCAAAGCTTTATATCGGTCAGCGCAGCACTTGTTGAATCAACAACAACCTTTACTGCCCATTGCTCATTCAAAACGTTTTCAGGCACAACAGAAAAGTATTAGCGGTGTCGAATTACCCCCTTATGGCGGCATTAACTTTCGTCTTGCGACTAAAAAGCCTGTACAGGAGCAATCGCAATGACTCGCTATCTTGTTGGCCGCTTAAGTGTTTTTATTATTGCCGTTTTTTTACTGACAGTTTTTAGCTTCAGTCTTAATTACCTGTTTCCGGGTGACCCGATAACCAATATGACCGGTGTTCGTACCTTCCAGAACAATTATTCATTAGTGATGGAGTTACGCGCCGGAGACGAAAACATTGCCGCGCAGTATCTGCATTACTTACGCCACTTGTTCGCAGGTGACTGGGGGCTGTCGTTAAGTAATAGCACACCAGTGTTTGCTGACGGTCTCCAGCATTTTATGGCGTCAATGGAGCTGATTATTCTGGCGTTATTGGTTGCAGTCATCTTTGGTTTACCTTTGGGCGTGTTTGCAGCGACCCGCTTCAGACAACGCTCAGACAAGGCAGTAATAAGCCTGGCAATGATGGGCTACTCTATTCCGGTATTCTGGCTAGCACAGCTCTTGATCTTACTGTTCGCTATAAAGCTGGGCTGGTTTCCCATTACGGGCCAAATTAATCCACTATATGGCGTAGAACCACAAACCGGCTCTATTCTAATCGATGTATTCCTTAGTCAGTCAGAGTATAAAGCTGAAGCACTTCAGGACGCTTTAAACCATATTGTTTTGCCGGTGCTGATATTGGCCATTATGCCTATGATGTTGCTACTCAGACTTATGCGAAACGCAACTCAGGAGATGCTGCAGAAACCTTTTGTCAAAGCAGCCAGAGCCCGCGGTTTAAGCGAATGGCGCGTACTAGTAAAGCACGCTATTCCCAACGCCGTGCAATCGGTACTGCAACAAACCACGCTACTTTTTAGTTTACTGTTAACGAACAGTATTGTTGTCGAGTCCATTTTTAACTGGCCCGGAATGGGTAATTGGCTTATCCGCAGTATATTTGAACGCGACTACCCTATTATTCAGGCTGCAGTGCTTATGTTCGCTTTCGTGATTTTACTATTCAACCTCCTGGTTGAGCTGTACCACGGCTGGCGCTTTCCAATAGTGAGGCATGAACAAAATGCCACAGATTAACCTCTATCATCACGACGAAACACCGTCTCCGCTGCAACTGGTCTGGAAAAGCTATCGAGCCAGGTTTTTATCCATGGCAGCGCTTTATGTTTTATTAGCAATGATTCTCGTGGTTATTTTGTCGCCACTGCTGGCGCCGTTTAACACTTCAGCTCAATTTTCTGACGCTATCGCACTACCACCCTCATGGGTTGAAAGCGGTAATATGAAGTATTTATTCGGTACGGATGATCTTGGTCGCGACATGCTTTCAAGGCTTCTGATAGGCGGGTTATACAGCCTTGGCCTTCCCATACTTATGGTTGCTGTATCGTCATTAATAGGAATGAGTATTGGCGCACTTGCGGGCATTGATCGCACCATCAAGTATCAAAGTCTGTCGCGATTATTTGATACTCTGCTATCTATCCCATCCTTTTTGATGGCTCTTATCATTATTGCTATTCTCGGCACCGGTTTTAACAACGTTGCCTTTGCTATAACACTGTCGCTCATTCCACAGTTCATTTTTGTCACGCGCAATGCTGTTCACGAAGAGTGGCACAAAGACTACGTGACAGCTTCGCGGCTAAATGGTTGCTCAAAGGCTTATTTGCTTTATCGGGTTATCTTACCCAATGTTACACCAACACTGGTCATGCAGTTAACGGTGTCTCTTTCTGTTGCTATTATGGATATTGCTGCGCTTAGCTTTCTTGGCCTGGGTATTCAGGCACCTACTCCAGAGTGGGGAAGCATGTTAGCGCGGAGCCTGGACGAAGTTTATTTATCACCCTGGTCAATGGTGTTACCGGGCGTTACCCTGTTCATTACGATAATGGCTATTAATATTGTTGGAGACAGTTTACGTCGCGCCTTAAAAGAAAGGGTTAACAGCTAATGCAGTTACTCGACATCCGCAATTTGACGGTTGAAATGCAAACGCCACAAGGTGTTGTTCGCGTGCTCGACAAGGTCAACCTGCAACTCAGCGAAGGCGAAATACACAGCATAGTGGGCGAATCTGGCTCAGGTAAAAGCTTGCTGGCTAAAGCGATTGTCGGCTTTATTAATCCTAACTGGCAGGTTACTGCAGACAGACTCTGGTGGAACGGTCAGGATTTGCTGGCAATGACACCTAAGCAACGTCGGCACATTACGGGTCGCGACATGGCAATGATTTTTCAGGATCCTAACGCCTATCTTGACCCTAACAGCACGGTTGAACAGCAAATTATTGAAGCCATTCCACAAGGCGATGTGCGCGGCACCTTTATGCGCCGCAGAGTAGATCGTAAAACTCGGGTAAAAAGATTATTGCACCGGGTTGGTATTCGCGACCATGAATCAATTATGGACAGTTACCCTTTCGAATTGTCTCAGGGCATTGCACAGAAAGTGAGTATCGCCATCGCTATAGCTCACCGCCCCCGTCTACTCATTGCTGATGAGCCAACCACTGCCATGGAGCCATCGACACGACTGCAGATTCATCGTTTGATTGCCCGGCTGGCTGTCAGTCAGCAGATGTCAGTCGTACTTATTTCACAGGACGTAGCGTCAATTTTGCCGGAAACTAAGCGGCTAACAATGCTCTACTGTGGTCAGTTAATGGAAACCGGCCCGGCAAATGAAGTATTGTCAGAGCCTGCGCACCCTTACACCGACTCAATGATTCGCATGTCGTTACAAACACAACAGCAGCTTCCTCATAAAGCTCGGCTACCGACCTTACCAGGTACTATTCCAACGCTGCGCCATATGCCCATTGGTTGCCGCTTAGGACCAAGATGCCCATACGCGCAAAAAACCTGTGTAAAAGCACCTGTAGCAACCCATGAACGGCAACGTGTCTTTCATTGTCACTTTCCGTTACTGGATACAACACCATGAGTCATTTACTCGAAGTGCGCAATTTGGGTAAAACCTTTCGTTCGCGTAAAGGCTGGCCTTGGTCACCCAAGTCGGTCGCGATAGAACCACTTTCATTTACACTTGAAGCTGGCGAAATACTGGCCGTTATGGGCGAAACGGGTTCGGGAAAATCCACTCTTGCGCAAATTATTGGCGGCGTTGCGACCGCCAGCAGCGGAGAAATTTGGCTCAATGGTCAAAAAGTTCATAGCAAGAACTACTCTCAGTTATGCAACAATATTCGCATGATTTTTCAGGACAGCGAAAACTCACTGAACGCTCACCTCACCATAGGTAAGCAGCTGGAAGAGCCTTTGTTGTTCAATACGGAGCTAAGTCCTGCTGAGCGCCGGGAACGGGTCAATCTGACTTTACAGCGTGTTGGTATGCTGAGAGAGCATTGGGAGTTTTACCCCCATATGCTCTCTAGTGGCCAGAAACAGAGAGTGTGCATTGCGCGGGCTATTATTCTTGAACCACAAATTGTGGTTGCCGATGAAGCCTTGGTTGCACTTGACCCATCAGTTAGAGCTCAAATCATTAACCTAATGCTCGATCTTCAGAAAGATATGGGTATATCTTACATTTTAGTGACACATTCGCCGCAAATCGTGAAACACATTGCTGATAAGATCTTAATTTTATATCGTGGTAAAATGATCGCGTTTGATAAAACAGACATAGTACTAGAAGACACGCAGCAACCTTATGTTCAACAGTTGCTGCATGAGCACTTGAAACAGAACATTCAATATAACAGCGACAGAAGCGCTAAGATCGCTGACTAAAACTAAAAAAACAGGAGTTTAATGTGGAAACAGGTACTCTGATATCACTAGCGCTGTACTTTATTGTCATGCTAGGTATTGGGCTTTATGCCTACAAAAAATCTACTGACTCAGTTTCAGGCTATATGCTTGGAGGACGGGGTTTAGGACCTGGTGTTACAGCATTGTCAGCTGGTGCATCCGACATGAGTGGGTGGATGTTGATGGGCTTACCCGGTGCAATTTACGTCTCTGGCGTATCACAGTTGTGGATTGCAGTGGGTCTGGTCATCGGTGCGTATCTTAACTATGTTATTGTTGCACCACGCCTAAGAACCTATACAGAAGTCGCTAACGACTCTATTACTATTCCCGACTACTTTGCCAATCGCTTTAACGATAAAGGTCGTCGGCTGCGTATTTTTTCTTCCGTCGTTATCATTATATTCTTCACCCTATACACCTCTGCCAGTCTGGTTGCGGGAGGCAAGCTGTTCGACAGCTCCTTCGGCATGGACTACACCACCGGCCTCTGGGTAACAGCCGGTGTTGTTTGTGCTTATACACTGTTCGGAGGCTTCCTTGCGGTCAGTATGACTGACTTTGTGCAAGGCTGTATCATGTTTGTCGCTTTGGTCTTGGTGCCTATCGTGGCCTTTTCCGAACTCGGTGGCTACAGCAGTGTTGTCGGTCAGGTGGGAGACATTAATCCGGACTTCCTTGCCTTCTTTAAGGACGGAGCTACCGGGGAGATGTTAGGCACACTGGGTATCATTTCGCTTCTGGCCTGGGGTCTTGGCTACTTCGGTCAGCCACATATTATCGTGCGCTTCATGGCGATTCGTTCAGTGAGTGACGTAAAAGCGGCTCGCCGTATTGGTATTTCCTGGATGACCGTTTCTATCATCGGTGCCATGGCAACTGGTTTTGTCGGCATAGCTTATGTGGCAGAAACCAAAATGAGCCTGCCCGATGCTGAAACTATCTTCATCATTTTCTCGCAGTTCTTGTTCCACCCATTAATTGGTGGTTTCCTGCTGGCAGCTATTCTGGCCGCAATTATGAGTACCATCTCATCGCAATTGTTGGTTAGCTCAAGCTCTTTAACAGAAGACTTTTATAAGGCCTTCCTGCGTAAAGACGCCAGTGATAAAGAACTTGTTTTTGTTGGACGCATGTCGGTTTTAGCGGTTTCTTTAGTCGCTATTTGGCTGGCATGGAACCCGGAAAACACCATCTTGAGTCTGGTCAGTAACGCCTGGGCTGGCTTCGGTGCCGCATTCGGCCCCGTAGTTATTCTGAGTCTATTCTGGAAACGCATGAACCGTAATGGCGCATTAGCAGGCATGTTAGCCGGTGCCATCACTGTACTGTTCTGGATTTACGGACCAACCTTTGGCGGCGAGCACCTTTCAGCGTACGTCTATGAAATTGTGCCCGGCTTTATTCTGTCTACTCTGGCTATTATTATCTTCAGTAAATTTACCGCTGAACCAGAGCAAGAGCTTCAGGATAAATTTGTTGAAATGGAAAGTGTCATTGACGACTACTACCATGGTGACAAAAAAGGCTAAAGTAGCTTTCGCTATGTAACTGATAAAAAGACCAGCCCATCGCGGCTGGTCTTTTTTGTTTTAAGAGTCCAGCCTATAGTGATAGAAAACAAAAAAGGTAAACACTATGGCTAAATTAAACATTATTGCATCAGCCGCAATCGCTTTCTCATGCGCTGCCGCAACTCTACCAAGCAATGCCAGTGACCGAATTACCGGCCATCACTTCGCGACCCGATCTGAAGCTATGGCACCGACAGCTATGGCTGCAACCAGTCAACCCCTAGCTACTCAGGTTGCGTTAGATATTATGCAGGAAGGCGGTAACGCTATTGACGCGGCAATTGCTGCCAATGCTGTATTAGGACTGGTTGAGCCCACAGGTAACGGTATAGGCGGCGACTTATACGCCATTGTATGGGATGCCGACTCAGAAAAACTCTATGGGTTGAATGCCTCTGGCCGTTCGCCACAAAGTCTTTCGCTGGAATACTTTCAAGAGAATGGCTATGAGTCGATTCCGGCCCGGGGCGTATTGCCACTGTCTGTACCCGGTGCCGTAGATGGTTGGTTTGAATTACACGGCCGGTTTGGCAATTTGAGTATGGATAATATCCTGCAACCGGCCATAAACTATGCCGAATCCGGATTCCCGGTTACCGAAGTCATCGCTTATTACATGGAGCGTAATGCTGCAGTACTGGAAGACATACCAGGGTTTGCAGATGTCTTTATGCGTGACGGTAATGTACCGGAAAAAGGAGAGCGATTTAAAAACCCTGATCTGGCAAATACTTACAAAATGCTCGCCAACGAGGGTCGTGACAGTTTTTATAAAGGTGAAATTGCCCGCACCATTAGTGACTTCGTGGAGGAGCATGGTGGCTTTCTTTCCTACGAGGACTTAGCTCAGCATACATCAACCTGGGTCGAGCCTGTCTCGACTAACTACCGCGGGTACGATTTATGGGAATTGCCGCCTAACACCCAGGGAATTGCCGCTCTTCAAATTTTAAACATGCTTGAACAGTTTGATATCAAAGCGATGGGTTATGACAGCCCGGAGTACATTCATCATTTTGTTGAAGCCAAGAAGCTCGCTTTTGAAGACCGTGCTAAATACTATTCCGATCCGGACTTTAGCGACGTACCGGTTGAAGGTCTTATTGACAAAGAGTACGGCAAAGAACGCGCTAAACTGATTAACTCTGAACGTGCCGGACGTTCTTATGAACCGGGAAACCCGCCAACTGAGGGCGATACTATTTATCTCACCACGGCCGATAAAGACGGCAACATGGTTTCTCTTATCCAGAGTAATTATCGTGGTATGGGCTCTGGTGTCACCCCGACAGGCTTAGGTTTTGTTCTGCAAAACCGTGGAGAGCTCTTTGCTTTAGATCCAAACCATCGCAACGTATTTGAGCCAGGAAAGCGCCCTTTCCATACCATTATTCCTGCCTTTGTGACTAAAGATGGCAAACCAGTAATGAGCTACGGTGTTATGGGGGGCGCAACACAGCCTCAAATGCATGCACAGATTCTTATCAATATGATTGATTTTGGTATGAACCTACAAGAAGCTGGTGACGCTCCTCGCATACTGCACACAGGCTCAAGTCAGCCAACAGGATCTAAAATGAACGACGGAGGTGTCGTTAGTCTGGAAAATGGCTTCTCAAAGCATACACGCCGCGAGTTAATTAAAATGGGGCACACCCTACAGGAGGCTGTTGGTCCATACGGTGGTTATCAGGCTATTTGGAAAGACCATGAGCAAGATGTCTACATTGGTGCTTCTGAAAGCCGTAAAGACGGCCACGCAGCTGGTTACTAATTAAGCGCCCGTTTCGCTGCTTACCGAGCAGCGAAACGGCTTTGTTTTTACTGTATCGAACTAACCTCTTCGCTCGCGATACAGGTCAATTTCTTCCATGATCAAATCACGCATTCTCGTTGTTGTCTCATAACCAAGATCAATGGCTTCCTGACCACGATAAAACTCCATAATACCAATATGACCAAGCTTTGGTTGTACGAGTATGTCCGGCGGATCACCCGCCATACGGGCCTTAGTAATACGCTCCTGCATAATGTCTATGGAGCTGGCCATAACACTGAACATACCCGGTGCTTTTTCACCATTATTTCTAAAGCGTTCTTTAAAACTATCCAGATATTCTTTACTACCAGACCACATGTTATCGAAAAAGCCATTTTCGTTATCCTGAACTTCCATATCAGCTTTTTCTTTTTCAAGCTGTTCAGCTTCTGTTTGAGGTGGAATACTGCGCCCACGCCGTTGTAGTGCTTTAGAATTCAACTGCGAGTTAAGATGTACTGCAATAACAAAGTCTGCGCCTAGAGCTCTGCACAAAGACACAGGTACCGGGTTAACCAGACCACCGTCAATTAGCCATCTTCCGTCAAAAGATTTAGGGGATAAAACCCCCGGCATCGCACAAGAAGCGCGTGAAGCATCGTAGAGGTCGCCTTCGCGCAACCAAATTTCGCGGCCGCTGTATAAATCTGTAGCCACGGCACCATAAGTAATTGGCAAGTCTTCTATATTTCGCTGACCGAACTCTTCCCGCGCACGGTTAAATACCTTTTCGCCGCCAATAATACCGCCATGGTTAAAGCCGAAATCCAGCAAATTGAATACTTCCCAGCGGTTCATGCCCTGAACCCATTGCTCGATTTCAGCTAACCGACCTGAAGCATAACCCGCTCCGACTAAAGAGCCTATTGACGTTCCTGCCACCATATTAATCCGGACGCCCATTTCTTCCAGCGCCTTTATAACCCCAATATGCGACCAACCCCGAGCAGCACCAGAGCCCAGAGCCAAAGCGACTTTCACTTCCGACATGTTCTTTTTCCTGCTTTTCTTACTAATGCATCTATCGTACTATGATTATTCATTCGTCAACAACATCACTGAGCAGTTAGATGATTTGGACAGAACGCCAGTCAGGTACATCAGAGCAGCGCCCGAACGATACCCGCACGGACTTTCAACGCGATAAAGCCCGGATTCTTCATAGCGCTGCATTCAGGAGACTGCAGGCTAAAACACAAGTCATGTATGTTGGTATGCACGACTTCCCGCGGACTCGACTGACACATTCGCTCGAAGCCAGCCAAATAGGCGCAAGTCTGGTTGTTCATTTAAGTAACCAGAATCCAGACGTCGCTTCTCAGCTTGAACTGTCAGAGCCGTTACTTGAATCATTATGTCTGGCTCACGATATAGGCCATCCACCATTTGGTCACGGCGGCGAAATTGCCCTTAACTACATGATGCGAAATAACGGAGGGTTTGAAGGTAATGGCCAAACCTTTCGCATTGTAACTCAACTTGAAGCCTACACGCCCCAGCATGGCATGAACTTAACCCGGCGAACCTTAATGGGGTTACTAAAGTATCCGGTCTTAGCCAGTCGTATTTGCCAACAGAAACTCCCTGCCGATGTCACTAACTTTCGCCATTTACGCACCCGCGAGTGGTTACCTCCTAAAGCCTTATACGATGATGACTCTGAGCAGTTGAACTGGGTCCTTCAACCCTTAAGTGATTCAGATAAGAAAGGCTTCCAGGAATTATTACAGCAACCTTCTGGCAATACCCATGGCAAAAGCGCGCTCAAAAGCATTGATGCATCCATTATGGAAGCTGCAGATGACATCGCTTACGGCGTCCACGATCTTGAAGACGCTATTGTCGTAGGTCTTATTCAGCGACATCACTGGGAAGACCAAATGCTTTCTGACCTGCGACAACTGGAAGCAGAGCTACCTAACTTTAATGCAAAGGAACTGACAGAGGATCTCTTTTCCGGAAGCCATCACCGTCGAAAACAAGCCATTGGTGGCTTAGTGAACCGCTTACTGACATCTGCAAAGTTAGAACGAACGGCCTATGACTTCGAATGTCCGTTACTTCAGTATCAAGTTCAGCTCGGTGAAGCCGAGAAAATTCTGCTGAACTCATTGAAACAGTTTATTTTTAATTGGGTAATTCGTAAGCCGGAAATGCAGGCTCAGGAGTTTAAAGGCCAGCAAATTGTCATGGAATTATTCGAAGTTCTGGCCGTAGAACCTGAACGGTTGCTTCCGGAAAATACGCGCTTACGTTATATGCAGCAAAAGCAGAAAGGCGAAAATGCATTACGCGTTATTTCCGACTACCTGTCAGGCATGACCGACGGTTACGCGGCTAAGCTGTATCAAGAGCTGTTCTCTGTTAGCTCACCCAAAAGCGCTTTTCAGTAACACTTCTAGACAAAAAAGCCGAAGCAATAAGCTTCGGCTTTTAACTCTGATAAGAAAGCTTTTATTTATGACAGACTAATGTCATCTTTCTCATTGGTTTTTGCTTCGTTCTTAGCTTCTTCTTTCGCCGCAGCGCGTTCAGCTTCGCGGTCTTCTTTCGTTCTCTTTTCTGGTCTGGATAACAACAGCTCACGCAGACGACCTTCTAGTTCATCAGCAATTTTCGGGTTGTCTTGCAAGAACTTCATTGAGTTCGCTTTACCCTGTCCGATTTTATCGCCGTTATAGCTATACCAGGCTCCTGCCTTGTCGACCATTTTGTGCTTAACACCCAAGTCGATTAGCTCACCTTCTTTAGATATACCTTTTCCGTATAAAATTTGGAAGTTTGCTTCTTTAAAGGGCGGTGCAACTTTGTTCTTAACGACTTTAACACGGGTTTCATTACCGACCACTTCGTCGCCTTCTTTCAATGCGCCGGTACGGCGAATATCCAGACGAACCGAAGAGTAGAACTTCAAGGCGTTACCACCTGTTGTGGTTTCAGGGTTACCAAACATAACACCAATTTTCATCCGAATTTGGTTGATGAAAATACACATGGTGTTTGATTTCTTAATGTTCGATGTCAATTTACGCAAAGCCTGTGACATTAAACGTGCTTGCAAACCAACATGGCTGTCACCCATTTCGCCTTCAATTTCGGCTTTAGGTGTCAAAGCCGCTACAGAGTCGACAATAACCACATCGACAGCGCCTGAGCGAACTAACATATCGCAGATTTCCAGCGCCTGCTCTCCGGTGTCTGGCTGTGATATCAATAAATCATCGACATTAACCCCGAGAGCTTCAGCATAGATTGGGTCGAGTGCGTGCTCAGCATCAACGAAAGCACAGGTCTTACCCATTTTCTGGGCTTCAGCGATAACTTCCAGAGTTAACGTTGTTTTACCGCTCGATTCAGGACCATAAATTTCTACGACCCGGCCAAAAGGCAAGCCGCCAATACCCAGAGCAACATCCAGCCCTAATGAACCGGTTGAAACAGAGGCAATATCCAGAGTCTGGTTATCGCCCAGACGCATGATAGAACCTTTACCAAATTGACGTTCGATTTGTCCGAGCGCTGCATCTAACGCCTTTTGACGATCATTGCTCATTATAAGCTCCGTTATTAATCACTGGTTTTATACACAGTATACTGTACACATTTACAGTATCAAGTATTGTTCTGACTTTTTCCTTGAAATACAACTAAGTTATTGTAATTCAATTGTATTTATCAGTTTATTTAAAACTGAGTCCATTGTTTTCAAACGAATCTCTGCGCGATTACCTGAAAAGTGCTCATGCCAGGTCCAGCAGCTTTTACTATTCGCAATAGCCATCCAGACCAAACCAACCGGTTTATCGGCAGTGCCACCTCCCGGCCCTGCTACACCGCTAACTGCAATACTCCAGTCAGCACCGCATAAGGACAAAGCCCCGGAAGCCATTTGTTCAACACAGGCTTCAGAAACAGCCCCATGTTTTTCCAGTACTTGTGTTTCAACCGCCAGCAGCTTTTGTTTGAGCGCATTAGTATAGGTGATTATTCCACCATTAAACCAAGCAGAACTTCCAGCAACTTCGGTAATAGCGTATCCTATTCCTCCTCCGGTACAGGATTCTGCGGTACAGACTGTCTGCTGTTTTTGCTGCAGGCGTAGACCGACTTGTTCCGCGAGTTCAAAGGTTTGCGGCGCGACTGCCGTGGTTGCTAACATAACAATGGCTCCAGATAAGAATATTCAACTATGCCTGAATTCTCTGACAAACAGATCCAATCACATACCCCGATGATGCAGCAATACCTACGTATAAAAGCAGAACATGCTGACATGCTTTTATTCTATCGTATGGGGGACTTTTACGAACTGTTTTTTGAAGACGCTAAACGTTCGGCACAGTTACTGGATATTTCTCTAACGGCGCGAGGCCAAAGTAATGGCGAACCTATCCCTATGGCAGGTGTGCCTTATCATGCGGTAGAGAACTACTTAGCACGCCTGGTTAATATGGGAGAATCCGTTGCGATTTGCGAACAAATTGGCGACCCCGCGACCAGTAAAGGCCCGGTTGAAAGAAAGGTAGTCCGCATTGTCACTCCCGGAACTGTCACCGATGAATCACTATTAACTGAGAAGCAGCAAAACCTTTTAGTCGCTATTTGCCCTCTGGATCCGAAACAACCAGAAGGCGAGTATGCCATTTCCAGTCTTGAGCTTAGCAGTGGGCGCTTTTGGTTAACCAAAGCGCACTCAGCCGAGCAGCTTGCAGCAGAAATGCAACGCCTTGAACCCGCTGAACTTCTTTACCCAGAATCGATTTCTCTGGCCGGGCTGCCACTGGCAAAAGCTAAGTGTAAACGCCGCCCTGCCTGGGAGTTCGAACAACAAACAGCTTTCATGTTGCTGACCCGTCAATTCGGAACTCAGCACCTTGAAGGCTTCGGTATTAAAAACAATGAGCCGACCCTTGCTGCTGCCGGAGCTATTCTACACTACGTAAAAGAAACTCAACGTGCCGCTCTGCCCCATATTCAGGCCCTGGTAACTGAACATCCGCAGGATGCCATTATTCTGGACGCGGCAACGCGGAGAAACCTAGAGCTGCAACAAAGCATGGGCGATGGCAACACCCATCTTTCTGCGGTACTCGACAAAACTGTTTCCGCTATGGGAAGCCGGCAGTTTCAACGCTGGTTACAGCGCCCTATCCGTAACCATGAGGAACTGAACCAACGTTACGACGCTGTCGACGCTTTAAAGGGCAACAATAGCTACGAAAATATGCAGTTGTCGCTGAAGAAGCTGGCCGACATTGAACGTATTGTCGCGCGGGTTGGTTTGAGAAGTGCCCGCCCCAAAGACTTTGCCAGACTGCGCGACAGCCTTGCGCAAGTACCCGAAATCCGCGACTACCTGTCTCATAACGCTTTAAGTTATTTGAAACAGAACATCCAACCCTTTCCGGAAATTGTCGATCTGCTGACCAGAGCCGTAATTGAACAACCGCCCTTATTGATTCGTGATGGTGGAGTCATTGCAAAAGGCTACGACAAAGAACTCGATGAATTACGAGATCTCGCCACCGGAGCTACCGACTACCTTAAGCAGTTAGAGCAGCGCGAACGGGAAAGAAGCGGCATTGCCACACTAAAAGTTGGATACAACAAAGTCCACGGCTACTTTATTGAAGTCAGCAGGCAGTCATCAGAGTCCGTACCAGATGATTATCAGCGCCGTCAGACGCTTAAAAACACTGAGCGTTATATAATTCCCGAGCTAAAAGAGCACGAAGATAAAGTACTTAACGCTCAGGCTCGCTCGCTGGCCAGAGAAAAATGGCTGTACGATCAGCTTTTTGAACATCTTCTACCGCAGGTCAATGCTTTACAAAAGAGTGCCTCCGGCCTTGCGCAACTCGATGCTCTTTGTTGCTTTGCAAAGCTAGCGGATAACTACCGCTACTGTCGGCCTCAACTTAAAAAAGACAATAGCTTAATTGAGCTGGAAGCGGCCCGTCACCCAGTTATTGAGCAGCTAAGTGACGAGCCTTTTATCGCTAACCCGATGTCTCTGACACCCGAGCAGCGAATGCTAATGATTACAGGCCCGAATATGGGCGGTAAGTCGACTTATATGAGGCAAGCAGCGCTCATTGTTATTCTGGCTCACATGGGCTGCTACGTGCCCGCGGATAAGGCGATTATTGGAGATATCGATCGTATTTTCACACGTATTGGGGCTTCCGACGATCTAGCCTCAGGCCGCTCAACGTTTATGGTAGAAATGACAGAAACCGCTAATATTTTGCATAACGCTACCGCAAAAAGCCTGGTTCTCATGGATGAGATAGGTCGTGGCACGTCAACCTACGATGGTTTATCTCTAGCCTGGTCCTGTGCGGACTACCTGTCCCGACAGCTTAAATGTTTAACTTTATTTGCGACACATTACTTTGAACTAACGGAGCTTGCTGAAGAGCTGCCGGCAACCATCAACGTGCATGTTGATGCTAAAGAACATGGCGACACCATAGCGTTTTTGCATAAAGTCAGTGCGGGAGCTGCAAGCCAAAGTTTTGGTCTGCAAGTTGCGAAGTTAGCCGGGGTTCCCGATAATGTCATAAAAAGCGCAAAACAAAAGCTAACAGAGCTCGAACACACGCACCATGGCATTTCAAAAGCACCCCAACAAAAAGCTATGGAACTCCCCTTGCCAACTGAAGAGCAGAACCCTTTGCTTAGCGAGTTAGAACAGCTCGACTTAAACGATTTAACACCAAGACAGGCACTGGATATCCTTTACCAATGGCAGCAGAAACAAAAAAGCTCAACCTGAGGTTGAGCTTTTTCTTCTAACGACTTCTATTCCGGGCTAAACAACGAATCAAGTGTTAACCCTTGCTGCTTAAGGGAGTCCCTCAGTTTTCGCAAAGCCTCAACCTGTATCTGCCTAACACGTTCACGCGTCAGCCCTATTTCATGGCCAACATCTTCCAGTGTTGACGGCTCATAACCCATAAGCCCAAAGCGACGAGCAAGTACTTCCCTTTGCTTAGGATTCAAAGACTGCAGCCACTCGGTAATGTTAATTTTCAGATTTTCATCCTGAAGAATGCCTTCCGGGCCCGTGTCAGAATCATCCGTTAATATGTCTAGCAATGCTTTGTCGTTATCACCACCAATGGGCGTATCAACTGAACTTATTCGTTCATTCAAGCGCAGCATTTTGGTAATGTCACCGACCGGTTTATCCAGACTTTCTGCAATATCTTCAGCCGTTGGCTCATGATCCAGCTTATGCGCTAGCTCCCGAGCAGCACGAAGATACACATTCAGCTCTTTAACTACATGAATTGGCAGACGGATGGTTCGCGTCTGATTCATAATAGCTCGCTCGATAGTTTGTCGTATCCACCATGTGGCATAAGTTGAAAAGCGAAAACCACGTTCAGGGTCGAATTTTTCGACTGCTCTGATAAGACCCAGGTTGCCTTCTTCAACTAAATCCAAAAGGGGTAAGCCCCGGTTAGAATAACGACGGGCAATTTTAACCACTAATCGTAAATTACTCTCGATCATTCGGCGGCGAGCTGCCTTGTCGCCTTTTAAGGCTCGGCGGGAATAAAAGACTTCCTCTTCAGCAGTCAATAAAGGGGAGAACCCTATTTCTCCTAAATAAAGCTGCGTTGCGTCCATCTTTTTTTGATAACTGGTGGATGATGACAATAACGCTTCTTCCAGCTCTTCTGCAGAACTGTCCGCGCTATCGACTAACGTTTCTTCGTTAACTTCACCATTAACTTCTGCATTGTCGACTGATTCTTCCTTTATGCGGCTCATAACAAGCTCCTGTTATACTGAACACCGTGTTACTACACACGTCGACTTCCCTATCTTGTTATTATTATTCCCACACTACTAGCGAGATCTTGGTAAGTAATGCCTCGGATTAACCGACTTACCACGGAAACGAACTTCAAAATGTAACTTCACTCGCGGACTGCCTGAATCTCCCATTCGGGCAATTGTCTCACCTACGTCCACCCATTCCTGTTCCTTTACGAGAATTTTATCGTTGTGGGCGTAGGCAGTAATAAAATCATCGTTATGTTTCAATATGATTAAATTACCAAATCCGCGTAATGCATTTCCGACATAAACGACTTTTCCAGCTGCTGCAGCATTCACCGAATCGCCGCGCTCACCTGCAAAATCAATACCTTTATTACCCTGTTCCTGCAACGAAAAATCAGCTAAGACTTTTCCCGATGAAGGCCAACGCCAGACAATTTTATCGTTACTGGGCAGATCAACTTCAGGCCTTTTAATCTGCTGCTTAGGCTGTCTCTTACGACGCTTATCGGTTTGTTTTGCAACTGTTTTTTTTGTGCTCGTTTTTTGACCATACTCTTTCTGTTCAGTATTAGCAACGGGCGTTTTTATATTATTTCGTGCGTTATTTGAGGTTTTATTATTCTGTTTAGCACTAGTCGTTCGCTGCGCCTTTCTGGCTGAGGTGGCCCCGTATTGCGGCTTACTCACCAGACTCAGTTTCTGTCCCGGATAAATAGTGTAAGGTTTTTGTAAATTATTAATTTGGGCAATATCCTGAACATCCATATTGGCTCTGAATGCGATTGAATAGAGGGTTTCGCCGCGTTGAACTTCATATTCTTTATCGTTCAATGAGTTTGGCTCAAAATCCCGGTAGGTTTTTCCGGTGTACAGTTCATCGACCGGCGCAGGTGCTGATCGACCGCTGCAAGCCTGAAGCAGAGTAATGGCAAAAATCAATAATATTAATTGCTTGATTGCCCCGGACGATAAAACCATCATTACACCAATTGCGCTATTACGTACCCAATAATAACCAGTATTACCAGTGTCCAGCCAATACGGTCAACATATTCACGCAGTTTCACACCCATTTCAGGACCGCCGGTACGTAGTAACCATGCGACAAGATAGAAACGCATTCCACGGCTAATAGCGGATGCAATAACAAAAGGGAAAAAGGCTATCTGCATGACACCTGCAGTTACCGTAAATAGTTTATAAGGAATTGGTGAAAATCCGGCAATAAAGACTATCCATACGCCCCAGTCGGCGAACCAACCCTGTACGGTTAAGAGTTTGTCTTGATAACCGAGCGTTTCCACAGCAGGCAATACCAGTGACTCATAAGCCCAATAACCGAGGAAGTACCCCAGAATCCCCCCAGCTACTGAAGTAACGGTCGTTAAAAACGCCAGCCTCCAGGCTTTTTGGGGTTGAGTCATAGCCATTGGCGCCAGCATGACATCGGGAGGGATTGGAAAAATAACGGACTCAGCAAAACTTAATAAACCGAGGATGACATTCGCTCTGGGGTGTTGTGCCCAGGATAATACCTTATCGTACAGTGCTGAGAACAACTTCAAATGACATCTCCCTTAACTAAAGGCACAAAACGAACATCGCCAATGCGCTGTTGCTCTAATGAGTCTCCAAAACGACGCATAACGACCAAACTTTGTGATTCATTCTGTTCACCAACCGGAATGATCATCACACCGCCATCCGCAAGTTGATCGACTAAATCCTGAGGGATATCGCTTGCCGCAGCCGTGACAATAATACCGTCAAACGGACCTTTACTGCGCCAGCCTTTCCAGCCATCACCGTGGCGCATAGACACATTATGCAAGTCAAGCTGACGCATACGTCGCTTCGCCTGATACTGCAAAGTAGCAATACGTTCGACGCTAAAGACCTTATCAACCAGCTGAGCCAGCACTGCCGTCTGATAACCCGAGCCTGTACCTATCTCCAGCACGTTTTTACAATGATGCTGCATTAACAACTGCGTCATTGTTGCCACCATTAACGGCTGCGAAATGGTTTGCCCGTTACCAATGGGCAACGCCGTATTTTCATAGGCTTTATGAGCTAATGACTCAGGCATAAAAAGGTGCCTCGGGGTATTAGCAATAACCCGCAGCACCTCTTTATTCGTAATACCCAGTTCTTCCAGTTGTTGAATCAGCCGCTTTACCCGCGACTGTCCATTACTAATCATCATTTTTGTTGTTCTAACCAGTCTGTCAGTGTGTCGGTATGTCGTTGAGCTGTCATGTCCAGACTTAACGGAGTTATAGATACATAACCTTCATGTATTGCTGTGAAATCGGTATTTGGCTCGTCACTTGCGTGGTGACCAATTGGGCCATACCAAAATATCTCACTGCCAAAAGGGTCGCGATCGTGGACCATAGTTTCTGCACGGTGCCGACGACCCAGTTTAGTTACCCGCGTACCTTTTAACTTATCGTAAGTCGTGTAAGGCACATTAATATTCAATACTGTGTCCAGGCGAAGCGGATCATTTTCCATGCTGGCAACAATCTCGGCGACAACACGTCCGGCAGTATCGTAGTAGTCGTGTCCTCGACCGCCCATCGACACTGCAATAGAAGGAAGCCCCATAAAGCGCCCTTCCATTGCCGCTGCAACAGTGCCGGAATACAGCACATCGTCACCCATATTGGGGCTGTCATTAATGCCGGAAACAACTAAATCCACGTCTTCCGCCATCGGTGAGTTCGTGCCCAAATGAACGCAGTCGGTCGGTGTGCCGTTAACTGAAAAGAAACCGTTATCCAGACGACGTACCCGCAATGGATTATGCAGTGTCAATGAATTACTTGCGCCGCTGCAGTTACGATCCGGGGCGATGACTCTTACATCAGCGACTTCCTTTAACGCTTGATACAATGCCCGAATCCCCGGTGCATGGACGCCATCGTCGTTACTTAATAGAATTTTCATCATCTGGATTCACCACTTAAGTCCACAATTTCATTTAACACAGTCGTTGCATAGGTGCCTGAAGGCAGCGTAAAACGCAATTCAGCATCCTTGCCATGCCAGCTTAACTCTGGCTCTTTTACGCGCAATAGTATACTGCGTCGCGCCGCATCGACCCTTAGTTTTCTCAATGCTTCCAGCCAGTTTTTATAAGGCTCTAAAAAACTTGATTCAAACGCTTCTGCCTCATCTTTTACCAACGGTTTATTGGTCGTGCCAACCAGAGGTGCGGTTAAATAAATGTCATTATTTGCAAAACGTTGTCTGAGTTCATCGTCCCATTGTTCAACGGTAAAAACAGACTGAGAGCCTTTTAACATGACACAATCACCCGCCAGTGTGCCTCCTGGCCCAAACTGACGCAGTCGTTCGGCCACAATCTGGTTGAATAAATAACTGCGCAGAGACGATAAATACAAGCTTCGTTTATTACGGCTAATTCGTGCAGGACGGCTTGCCATCAACCAGCGTTCAGCCTGTGCAACGTTGTCGCCGTTGCGACCAAAGCGTTGCTCACCGAAATAGTTTATAACACCCTTCTCAGTAACGCTTTTCCATAACGCTTCCAGCCGCTGCGGAGAGCTGACACCGCCAAGCCGAATCACAAATCGGTTACCGTCGTGAAAACCAGACTTTAGCTTTTTTGTTCTGCGAATGACTCGCTCGACGGACATTTCCTCGTCGTTCAACTCTTGCCAGTTCAGCGTTTCTTTACCCGGCAATTGAACTGAAAACCACTGCCAGGTTACCGCCTGACGATCTTTTAATCCTGAATAGCTCACGTTTTTTACCGATACGCCAGCAAAACTCGCTATTTTCTCAGCACAAAAATTGGTGTTTGCACCTTCTTTTCTGACCCAAAGCCACTGATGTTCGCCTTCCCCGTCATCGGGTACATCCAATTGCTCAATTACCTGAAAATCCTGCGGTGTTTGCTTAAACTCAGCCTCTGGCCGATCGCCATGATTTAAACGCGGCAGCTCATCAAGTGTCACTTTTTGCGGAGCCAGCATTAAAGAGACTCCATCAGAACCACTGCATGGCAAGCTATACCTTCTTCACGCCCGACAAAGCCGAGCTTTTCAGTTGTTGTAGCTTTAACATTGACGTTATCAACACAAGTTTTTAAGCACTGAGCAATGCTGGCTCGCATATCGTCGATGTGCGGTGCCATTTTAGGTGCCTGAGCAACAATGGTTACGTCGATATTTCCCGTTCGGAATTCTTTCTCCTGACAAAGTTGAACGGCATGACTTAGCAGCTCAGCGCTGTCAGCACCCGCATACCGCTCATCGGTATCTGGGAAATGCTGTCCTATATCACCTAATGCAAGAGCCCCTAATACAGCGTCGGTTACTGCATGCAACACCACATCGCCATCAGAATGAGCCAACAATCCCTGATGATGTTCAACGTTAACACCACCCAAAATCAAAGGTTTATCAGAGCCCCAGCGGTGAACGTCATAACCATGACCAACACGGATTTTCATGAACCATTTTCCTTATTGTTGTCTTTGGCAAGCAACCAGTCACGAACACAGTCGAAATCTTCCCGGTGAGTCACTTTTAAATTGCGAATAGAACCCGTAATAAGCGCCGGCTGGAAACCACACCATTGCATTGCCGATGCTTCATCCGTTAACTGGGGATTTTGTGTGCCCATATGTTCAATGGCATGTTGCAGTTTCTCTGCACTAAAAACCTGAGGGGTTTGAGCCTGCCATAGGGCTTCGCGTTCAACGCTGGATTCAATGTGGACAGATCCCTTTCCTGACTCCGTTGAAATAAGTGAACGCTTTAATGAATCACGCACAGGGATAGCCAGAATAGCACCCTGAGGGTCAAATAAACCGGTATCGATAACACGCTTTAACGCAGGTTCAGGGAGACACGGGCGCGCTGCATCGTGAACCAGTACATGGGTTGCTCCCTGCGAAACCGCGGCCCGTACTCCGGCTAACACAGACTCAGCTCTACTACTTCCGCCTTTTAACCAGGCTACCGGTAATGACTGTCTCTTTTTAATATCATCTATGAACTCAGCATCGGGATCTGAAACAGCAACAAAAACCTTCTGTACGCGAGGATCCTGACAAACCGCGTCAATGCTATGCTCCAATAAGGTCTTTCCAGCGACGGTCAAAAACTGCTTAGGAACATCGGTTTGCATGCGGCTTCCGTTGCCGGCAGCCGGAATTACTGCCATCAATGCATTATTCACCTGACTCTCCACCTGATTATCCATCTGACGCTACGGGTTGCGGTCAGGAACAAGACGGAAGAAAACTTCATCCTTTTTAATCATCCCTAGTTCGTTGCGAGCACGTTCTTCCAGCGCATCCTCCCCTTCACGCAAATCTTCAATATCCGCGTAAATCAGTTGATTGCGCCGTTCCAGGTTTTCGTTCGTTGTTATCTGATTGCTGACTTCTTGCTGCAACCGCCAATAGTCAGGTAAGCTATTTTTCCCAAACCACAGACGATACTGTAACGCAATAAACAAGGCCAACAACACGACCAGAGTCACCCGCATACCCAGCTCCGTTGTTTTTCCTGTTATCATTATGAAGACTATTCGCGTGGCTGAAAAGCCGTTTTCAGAATTTACAGATAAAAGAGGTTAATTTGGAGTATTTTGCTGCTGCTTTGGTGTTCTTTTTTGCGGCCTTACTGCAGGGTATCAGCGGCTTTGGCTCTGGACTGCTCGCCGTGCCAATTCTTGCTCTTTGGTTTCCGATTAGCGTTCTTACTCCAGCGTTATCTGTTATTAATATTATTGTCGGCGGTTGGATCTACTGGAAAAACAAAGAAGCAGCGCGACCGTCGCAGTGGAAGTGGCTTATTCTGTCCGGCGTTATCGCCTCTTTAATTTCAGGCTCTTTGCTATTAACCGTTAATGAACAATTTATTAAACTCATTCTTGGGTTTGTCATACTTGCTGTCGCGCTTATCCTCGCCAGCGGTAAGCAACTGCCGACAGCTGAGCACGCTCCCGGGCACATTGCCGTAGGCACTGGCTCTGGGCTACTCAATGGTTTAATGACTTTAGGCGGACCGCCCATAGTATTATTTTTGGCCAATGCTCGTATCCCTAAACAGCAGTTCCGCGCCACCCTCAGCTTATTCTTTTGCTGTATTGCCATTGCGAATGTCGCAAACTTTTCGCGCCAATCGATTTACGCCGAACCGCATCTTTATCTCATTTTGACCCTACTACCTTGCGCCCTGATTGGCGCAAGTGTCGGCCATAGGCTTCAGCACCATGTTTCAGAGAGACGTTTTCGTCAGTTTACTCTCATACTTATGATACTTTCCGGCCTAAGCGTCGTAATACAAAGCATTAAATAGTCTTAGTACTCAAGCCACCGGCTCTGGTAAAGTCAAGATTATGCAAGACACTCTTTATACATTTTTTGATTTAGGTCAGTTTGCCCGGCTACCACTGACGGGGTCCCATCACTCTGGTTTGGTGGCGCTCTCCTACTGTGTCGCATTATTAGCTTCTTATACCGCCATTTTAACACTTGAGCGAGTGCAGCTTCATACGCGAAAGGCCTCCAGATACAGCTGGTTATTAGTCAGCTCAATTATTGCCGGCATAGGCGTCTGGAGCATGCATTTTATTGGTATGCTTGCCTTTGAGCTTAACTTACCAATGAACCATGGCGTAGGCTTAACCTTACTTTCCATCATTCCGGCAATAGTCGGTAGCTTTTTCGCTTTAAAAGGGCAAGTAGCTGCGCCATCGGTACGACAGACTTTATTCGGAGGAACTGTTTTAGGTGCCGGTATAGGACTCATGCATTATACGGGGATGGCCGCGATGATATTGCCAGCGTCGCTGCGTTACGATCCTTTATGGTTTCTGTTTTCTGTCGTTGTTGCTGTCTCGCTGGGCATAATTGCACTGCTTACCTACCGTCGTTACCGACATGCAGAAAATATGACGTTAAGCAACCGTCGAACGGTTCAAATTATCGTTGCGGCCATTATGGCATTGGCCATATCCGGGATGCACTATACCGCCATGATTGCCGCTAACTTTTATCCAACGGGCGAATCGGAAGCTCTGTTTACCGGCCATAGTAGCTGGCTTGCATACGGTGTGGGTATTGGCGCTGCTTTCAGTGCGTGTATGGCAATTGTTGCAACCCGAATTGATCACCGTCTTCAGCAACAGCAGAAATTAGCTCAAATGTCTGCCAAACAGCTTTATGAGGTCATCAGTGCAATTGATGATGGACTGCTGTTATTTGATGAGCGCAACCGCGTACTTCTCGCTAATGAAGCCTTTGCAAGGTTAACGGGTGACAACCTGGATAAAATTAAGGCTCAAAAGCTGGATATCGAACACTATCTCGAACACGCGAATGAGTTATTAGAATATATACAAAGTACACTGGACAGCGGTAAAGCCTGGCATGGCAAAGTCAAAGTAAAGGAGCGCTCGGGGGTTAGCTTCCCAGTACGTTTAAGCATTTCCGAAGTGCGTTATCAGGATCAAAAAGAACGTCATTTCGTTGCCACAGTAACAGATATCACCGCAGAGGTTGAGGCCAGCGAGCGTATACGAAACCTAGCTTATAACGACGCATTGACCGGACTGGCAAACCGCCGCTCATTACTGGACCATCTACACCAAGAGCTGACACATAGTGAGAAAAATGATGAAACCGGCGCGCTAATTCTTTGTGACATTGATAAGTTTAAAATACTCAATAATACTCTGGGCTCCGATATGGGCGACCTGTTACTGAAACGTGTGGCAGAAAGATTACAAAACTCCACCAAAAGTAACTCCTTTCTCGCTCGTTTAAGCGCTAACGAGTTTGCAATTGTTTTAACTGAAATAAGCAGTGGTAACCTTGCCAATGTAAAGCAACAATTATTAACCCGAATTTATCAGTTACAGGAACAACTCCAGCAACCTTATCAACTGAATAGTTATACTCACCTATGCTCTTTTAGCGCCGGAGCCTCGCTTTTCGAGGACAGTCAACTAAACGCAGAAACTTTAATGACACAGGCAGGGCTGGCGTTATCTCACTCTAAGCGCAAAGGCATTGGTGAGGTCTCACTTTTTCATCAAGAGCTTGCTGATGCCGTAACAAAGCGAGTGAAACTCGAAGAACAGTTGCGCCATGCCATTAAACAACAGGAGTTCGAGCTCTACCTGCAACCTCAGGTAAATTCCATTGAAGAGATAACCGGAGCAGAAGCACTTATCCGTTGGCCACAAAAGAACGGCAGCTTTATCTCTCCCGCCGACTTCATACCACTTGCGGAAGAAACGGGATTAATCATCCCTTTGGGTTATTGGATAACGGAACGAGCTTGTAGCATTTTGCAGCAATGGCAACAAGACCCGGTTAAATCCACTTTGCAGTTGTCAATCAATGTCAGCGCTAAGCAATTTCAACAGCCTGACTTTGTTGAGCAAGTAAAGGGATTAATCAAAGCATATGCAGTCAAAAAGCATCAACTGAAACTGGAATTAACGGAAAGTTTGCTCATGGATGATATTTCCGATATTACGAACAAGATACAGCAGCTAAAAGAGGTAGGCGTCGAGTTTGCACTGGATGACTTCGGAACCGGCTATTCTTCCCTTTCTTACCTTATGCAAATTCCGTTCGATACACTTAAAATTGACGTTTCTTTTGTTCGCAATATGTTAGACAGCGAAGAAAAAGCACAGATTGTTCATACCATCATTCAGTTAGGGGAAAGCCTGAAACTCAGCATCGTTGCTGAAGGCGTAGAAACTCAGCAACAGTTCGATTATTTATCGAGCTTGGGCTGTAGTAATTTTCAGGGGTATTTATTCAGTAAACCCCTGCCTGAAGCTGAGTTTTCTATAAGCGATAACTCCTCTATTTAACGAAGTTGGCTGTCTTTACTTCCGCGTCGATTAAAGCTGCCTTCGCGTGAATCTTGCTTATCTTGCTCAGCCTGACAGTCGACACATAAACGAACACCGGCAATAGCTTCTCGCCGGGCCTGAGGAATGGGCTCACCACACTCTTCGCAATACTCCAGGCTCTTGCCATCCGATAATTGGCTTCTTACCCGTTTTACTTCGTCTTCTGTGCTTGCATCAATTTGTTCCTGCACCGCACCATCGTGTGACCAGCCACCGGCCATAATTAACTCCTCAAAACAAAATGGAGAACACAAACGAACTCTTAGTCTGATACATTAATTATAACGTAAAAACCACAAACACTTTAGTGACAGCCGAAGAAGGCCTTATGAAACTTATTTATACGCGCGAAAACAAACTATTGGTGGAAAACGCCCGTAACTTACTGCAAATGGAAGGTATTGAAACAGTAATGAAGAACGAGTTTTCCAGTGGCGCGGCGGGTGACCTGGCGCCACAAGACACCTGGCCTGAGCTTTGGCTAGTCGATGAGATACAACTGGACAAAGCCAAGGCATTGCTTGAGAAAATGGAAGAGCAGGCTGAAGGTGATGACTGGCGCTGCAATAACTGTCAGGAAGTTAACGGAGCCGCTTTTGAGGTCTGCTGGAGTTGTGGAAGCCCGGCTTAACTAACTAAAAGTAACTGAGGGATATCATAATATGCTGCTATGGATTCTTGGCTTTACGTTATTAGGCAGCTTAGGTGCTATCTTTTGCGCCGGCCTTTTTCTGACCTTCCCGCACAGTGTGCGTAAGTTATTAACGCCCAGCTTAATGAGTTTTGCCACCGGTACCCTGTTAGCTGCGGCTTTTCTTGGCATGATACCCGCCGCTTTAGAACTAGCTGACGGTTATCAGGTATCGGCCAGTGTACTGGCCGGTATTATTTTATTCTTCGTAGTAGAAAAGCTGATTCTCTGGCGCCACTGCCGCGACCGCGACTGCGACCCTCACGAACGTGCAGGCCCCTTAATTCTTATTGGCGACGCTGTACATAACTTTACCGACGGTGTGGTTATTGCCGCGGCTTTTCTCACCTCTGTACCTTTAGGCATTGCCACCGCAGTCGCAATCATAGCGCATGAAATACCGCAAGAAGTCAGCGACTTCGCTATTTTACTGGAGAGTGGCTTTGAACGGAAAAGAGCACTTTTACTGAATAGTCTGGCTTCATTAACAGCCATCCCCGGTGCTTTAATTGCTTATTTCTGGCTTGCCCAGGTCAGCGCCGCTGTTCCCTACGTATTAGCAATTTCCGCTTCAAGCTTTATTTATATTGCAGCAGCGGATCTTATCCCGACGCTGCAGCGACAACACAACCCTGCCTCATCGGTTCGGCAGTTTATTATGATAATCATTGGTATCGCAATTATCGGCTGGGTAAATACCCTGGCTTAATTTGAAACAGGAGACATAAAACATGAACGGAAGTGAAACTTATACTATGGCTTATTGGGGTGTGCTCATTGCACTGGTCATTTTGCTGGTTCAATGGCTTATCGCCAGCGGTCAGAAAGCAAAACAACCCGGAGCTGTACCCGGAAAAATTGATGACTCGCTCAGTCACTCATCTTTTGTATTTCGTGCTCACCGCACCTTAATGAATTCACTGGAAAACTACCCATTGATGCTGGGAACGGTATTTCTTGCCTTTTTCATCGGCACCAGCGCTTTCTGGACTGGGTTATTCATCTGGGTATTCGCAATTGCGCGCTTAATTCACATGATTCTCTACTACAAAATTGCTACAGAGAAAAACCCAAGCCCACGCAGTTATTTCTTTATGATTGGCCTGGCAGCCAACGTCGCTTTACTGATTTTGTGCGGTATAACCCTCGTCTGAGTATGTTTCTAAAAGGGCTGATTAAACATCAGCCCACTCTCTTAGCAGGTTATGAAATACTTTCGTCAGCCGGTCAAAGTTTTCAGATTTACCATTGGTATCGAACTCTGCTTTTAGGGATTGCTCCAAATCAAACAGCAGTTCTCTGTGGGAAGGCTGCTTCACTAAGCTCTGTACCCAACCTATCATCGCCAACCTCTCCCCTTTTGTTACCGAATTAACCCGATGGAGGTAATGACTTGGATACATGAGAATATCACCCGGCCCCAGACGCCAGCTTCGCTCACCACTGGTATCCTCGATAACTAATTCTCCGCCTTCAAAGTCAGACAATGGTGATAAGCCCAAGGTAAAAGAAATATCCGTTCTCACGCCGTTCATTAACGAATCATCCATATGAGTACCGTAATACTCTCCCTGTTGATACCGGTTGATAGAAACCCTGGCAACCTGCTTAGGTCGCATTACTGATTGCACCAGGCTATTTTGCTGCAGCCTGTCCAGCAATACCTCCGTGGCTGCCTGCGATTTCTTGCCGGCTAGTTGTTGGTTGTTTTTCACATCCTTTGCCGCCCAACCAGCCGTGCTTTTACCGTCACTAAACTGACTGACATCCAGACCGGAAACAACGCTGCTTATGGTCTCTTTATCAATGGCATTACTGATTTGTAATATCATACTGCTGCATTTCCAACTTGCGAATAGTTATCATTTCTGCAAATATACAGAAGTTCACTCTTTTAAAAAAGCTTACTAAGGTTTATCTATGTTTGAAAAGAAAAAAGTCTGGTTAGGTGTTGGTAGTGTTCTTGCCACCACCGTAGCCGCGTCACAAGTATCAGCCACGGTGCTCACGCAACCCAGTGCGGCACCGACAATGTTTATGGCTGCCCCTATGGCAGAAGGCGAAATGGCGGCCCCGGAAATAGATCTAAACACGAATGACACCGCCTTTCTGGCGCAGCTTGGTTTTATTCGTGGTCACTTGTGGGTGGGCATGAAGCTTTATGAACAAGGCCACATTGAAATGGCCAAGACCCATATGAAACACCCCGGCGATGAGCTTTACAGTGGTCTGACTGAAGCCTTTGAAGCCCGTGGCTTACCGGGTTTCGCTGAACCTTTGAATACACTGGCAGAAAGCGTGATTAATGACCAGAGTAAAGACGTTGTTATGAATAATTACAACGAACTCCGGGATGCTATCAGCGCTAATGAGCCCATTGATAATATGTTGGCTAAAGATGTGATACTAAGCATTTCATCAATGTTAATGGTTGCCGCCGACGAGTACGCCGTTGGCATCCAAAACGGCGAGGTTGCAAACGTACACGAATATCAGGACGCCCTGGGCTTTAAAGAGATTGCGTTGGATCGTTTGAATCGCATTAACGATGCAGAAGCTCATAAAGCCCAGGATGCAATCAATGAAACTCGTCAAGTGATTAATAACCTGAATAACCTCTGGCCGACTACCACTCCGGAAGCCAAAGTTGATGGCGAACCCAGTAAAATTTATGGGGCTGCATCTCGTATTGAATTAGAAGCACGCAGTATTTAGTACCCCTTTCTTGGTTTTTGACCTACTCCCATTATACCCATAGGAGTAGGTCTTTCTTACCTCTTCATATCACTAGCTAAAACCCGCCACAGCGCTATTCTAGGGACATCTTAAGTCAGTCACTAAGGTGTCATTATGAGCATTCATTCTTTCGTTAAAGTATCACTCATTGCAGTGTCACTTGCCGGTCTATTTATAAGCCAGCCAGTCAGCGCCAGCGATGGCGAGAACGTCTATAAAAAATATTGCCAAGCCTGCCATCAGCCAAACGGTAAAGGTATGCAGGGCGTTTTTCCTCCGTTAGCTAACAATTCAAACCTTAAAGACAAACCAGCTTATATCGCTGAAACCATCATTAAAGGTAAGTCAGGTCCTATCACTGTCAAAGGAACCAACTACAACGGCTCAATGCCGCCCATGGGTTATCTAAAAGACGCAGATATTGCAGCGTTAGTTAATTACATCAACACAGAACTGGTGCAAGGCAGCGAAGAAACAACTGCCGATGCGGTTAGCAGTTTACGTTAAATCTATTTATTAGTTGTTAAAGGAAATATCACTATGAAAACTCTAAGCTTATCCATTATCAGTGCGTCTCTGCTTGCCGCTATGGCTTCTGTATCAACTCCAGCTACTGCTGCCGATATGAAACTTAAGCACGACAGTGAGTATGTTATTGACGGTAAAATCTATGGCTTACCAGAAGCTAAGGTTTATCGTGAAGACTACAATGGCCCAGCCGTTGTGGGTGACTATCTCACTCAGGTTCCAAACATAGCGAAGCTTGACTATGAGGGTAACAAAACTCACGACGTACGCATGGACGTTTTTTCACAGAAAATTGAGGTTGCCCCTGGCGTCAGCTATTCAGCCTGGACATTCGGTGGCTCAGTACCAGGTCCTGTATTGCACGTACGTGAAGGCGACCGCGTCATTTTTAAAATGAAAAATCGGTCTGATGAAGAAGTAACTATTACAAAACCGGTCAAAAATGGTTCACCATTTTTCCAGCAAGTACAAGCGAACAATTATCAGAATAATCAGCCAGTGATTAATCCTATGCCACACTCTATGGATTTCCATAGCGGAACAGTAGCGGCGGAAGACAAGTGGCGTACCATTTCTCCGGGTGAAACTATTGAGTTTGAATGGATAGCCAACTACGCCGGTACTTACATGTACCACTGTGGTACTTCCAGTGTGCTTATGCACACAGCTATGGGCCAGTATGGTGCGGTTGTTGTATCGCCCAAAGACGGTTACACAACTGATAAAGACGTTGATCACGAGTACGTTTTGGTGCAATCAGAGCACTATTTGGAAGAAGCGGCTGAAGGTAATTATATTTACAACCACGGCGCAGCGCTCGATCGTCAACCAAGCCACGTTACTTTTAATGGTCATGTTGCAGCTCTTAGCGACAACCCATTACGTGCAAACGAAGGTGACCGGGTACGCCTACATGTATTAAACGCAGGCCCGTCCGGCACATCAAGCTTCCACGTTATTGGAGCGATTTTTGACCGCGTGTGGTACGAAGGCGACCCGCGTAACGAGTGGTACGGAATGCAAACTGTTTTGCTGGGTGCCAGTAACAGTGCAACCATCGACTTTATTGTTCCGGAAGAAGGCATTTACAAACTGGTTGATCATGAATTTGCTGATGCAGAACGTGGTGCAGCTGGTGCGTTAATTGCCGGCCCTCGTAAAGAGAAATAAGGGGAAAGGTTATGGTTAAGTGGCTTGGAGTTGCAGGTGTTTTGTTTTCACCGTTAGTGCTCGCGGACCCAGTCCTGATTAACGGTGGTCCTTTCGAACCTCCGGTATTACTGGACAAAGAGCGCCTCAGCATTGAAATGGACAGTTTTATGCTGGATGCAACTCCGGTCACTAACCAAGCTTACCTGGAATTTGTACATGAGAACCCTCGTTGGCAACGAGATAACATCGCTGCCCTGTTCCACGATGGAAACTATCTGAAACACTGGAGTGGGAACACCGCTATTGCAGAGGATAGAGAAAACGAACCTGTGACTTATGTTTCCTGGTTTGCCGCACGAGAATACTGCGCCGCTCAAGGTGGTCGGTTGCCCAGTCTTAATGAGTGGGAATATGCTTCTGTGCTATATCGGCAACAGCAAAACATTAGTGACAATGACTACGCACGCAAACTGTTTGCCTGGTATAGCCAGCCACACACGAGTAAACAACAAACTGTTGATCCAAACGCAGACCAACTGATGCATATGCACGACCGCGTCAACGAATGGGTGAACGACTATCAATTATTATTAAGTAACGGCGATGATGTCGATTTGCTCTCCGGTTCTTGTGGCGACGGAGCGCGCTTTATGTCCAGTTTCACCAACTCCAATTACGCCACATTTTTCCGTTATCAGTCTCGCAGTGATTACGCTCCTCAAAGTGCAACCAGCACTATGGGATTCCGCTGCGCATACGACCTGGAGAACGACCATGAATAAATTCTTTCAACTTACTGCTCTGGCTTCATTGGTGTTCTCTGCGCAGTTAATGGCGCAAGATCATTCACACCACAATAAGCACGGTGACCATAGCAATCACACAACAATGAATGCGGCAGAAGTGTCTCACTCCCAGTCGGTATACCAAATTGATGCGTCCTGGAAGACACATCAAAAAAATGAGTTAAAACTGTCTGAGCTTGAAGGAACACCGGTAATTATTTCGATGATTTACGGCAGTTGCACCACCGCCTGCCCGGTGTTGGTTCATGACGTAAAACGCTTATACAGCAAGCTGGACGAAGATACCCAAAAGCACGTTAAGCTTGTTATGGTGAGCTTCGACACTAATCGCGATACACCCGAGGCACTAGCCGACTACGTTAAGCAATATAAGCTTAACAACGACAACTGGCTGTTTCTGAACGGTTCAGAGCAGGACATCAGAACACTTGCTACAGTACTTGGAGTGAGATATCGCCAACGTCCCGACGGTGATTTTGATCACAGCAATTTGATCACCATTCTCGATAAGCAAGGGGTTATTGCTGAGCGTATAGAGGGCTTAAGCCAGCCGATGGATAAGCCTGCAAAAGTTGTCACTAAACTGGTTAGATAATAACGGCGGTTGCATTCGCTCTAAGATTTTGTTCCACTAAAAAAGAATCTTGTCGGAGTGCCGGTTACTTTATTGAGTAAGTAGTCGGCTGAGACCGCAATTGCGGGATCCGTTGAACCTGATCAGGCTAATACCTGCGAAGGGAACAAGAGAGCACCAGCATGACACAACCGTCGTTTCTGCGCTGGTGTTCCTTTCAACACTCCTGACAAGCATCTCTAACATCAACAAAATGAGAGAATGCTATGTCAACTGCACCATCGAATAACCGTTTAAACCGCCAACAGGCTGAATCTTTTTTATCCTCACTTTCCGGGCATTATTACCCTAATTCCAGCCGTGAATTTCTGTCCGGCACTAACGATATCCAGGTGCCCTTTCGCCGCATTCATCTAAGCGAAACTTTGCACCAGCCCACGCCTGGCGTTAAGTTACCACCTAACGAACCGGTGGATGTGTATGATACCTCCAGTGTCTACGGTGACCCGGACGCTACAATTGACGTTAAAGCGGGTTTGAAAAAGGTTCGTGAGAACTGGATTCAGCAACGACACCGCGAGAGTCAACAAAACAATCACGGTATTACTCAACTGGCCTACGCCCGGCGTGGCATCGTTACTCCGGAGATGGAGTTCATTGCACTGCGCGAGAATATGGGTCGGGAGCATCTGGAAAACCCCATAACGCCCGAGTTTGTTCGCGATGAAGTTGCCAGTGGGCGCGCAATTATACCCGTTAATACCCATCATCCCGAATCAGAACCAATGATCATTGGACGCAACTTTTTAGTGAAAGTGAACGCCAATATCGGTAATTCCTCGGTCAGTTCGTCCATTGAAGAAGAAGTTGAGAAGCTGGTATGGGCCACGCGCTGGGGCGCTGATACCGTTATGGACTTATCGACCGGCCGTAATATTCACCAAACTCGGGAATGGATCTTACGCAACAGTCCAGTCCCTATTGGTACTGTCCCCATTTACCAGGCACTAGAGCGCGTCAATGGCATTGCCGAGGATCTGAACTGGCCAGTATTTAAAGACGTACTGCTGGAACAGGCTGAGCAAGGAGTCGACTACTTTACGATTCACGCCGGCGTACTGCACGACTTCATTAAACTGACCGCAAAGCGGGTTACCGGCATTGTTTCGCGCGGCGGTTCAATTATGGCGAAATGGTGTATGGCGCACCAGCAAGAGAGCTTTCTTTACCAGCACTTCCGGGATATCTGCAAAATTTGTGCGAAATATGACATATCACTGTCTTTAGGTGACGGCCTGCGCCCCGGATCAATAGCCGACGCTAACGATGAAGCTCAGTTCGCAGAACTTCGGGTACTCGGCGAGTTGACTCAAATAGCCTGGGAATACGATGTGCAGGTGATGATAGAAGGCCCAGGCCATGTGCCCATGCATAAAATTCAGGAAAATATGGATGAGCAGTTAAAGCATTGTCATGGCGCGCCGTTCTATACCTTAGGGCCGCTAACCACCGATATCGCCCCCGGTTACGACCATATTACTTCAGGTATTGGTGCTGCCATGATCGGCGCTTTTGGCTGTGCCATGCTCTGCTACGTAACACCGAAAGAACACTTAGGTCTGCCTAATAAAGAAGATGTTAAACAAGGGATGATCGCCTACAAGATAGCTGCTCATGCCGCCGATTTAGCCAAAGGTCACCCGGGTGCTCAGGCGCGGGATGACGCTATGTCAAAAGCCCGCTTTGAGTTTCGCTGGGAGGATCAGTTTAACCTGGCGTTGGATCCTGTAACTGCCCGCAGCTATCACGACGAAACGCTGCCGCAGGATTCGAACAAAACCGCGCAGTTTTGCTCCATGTGCGGTCCTAAGTTCTGCTCCATGAAAATTTCTCACGAGGTGCGTCAATACAATCCGGACACTCGCATTGATGTAAAAGTAAAAGATGCGGCGACCGAAGGAGCAGAATGATGTCGGTACCTGTCGTATGGACCATCGCAGGTTCCGACAGCGGCGGTGGCGCAGGCATTCAGGCGGACTTGCACACGTTCCGTAGTCTGAACGTGCATGGCTGCAGTGTCATAACCACAATTACCGCCCAAAACTCTGTTGAAACCACCGGGCTATTCCCTTTAGCTGCTGACGCCATTCGTCAGCAGTTGGAATGCCTGCAACAGGACATGCCGTCTGCTGCGATAAAAATTGGGTTGCTTAGTAATGTGCAACAGCTTCAGTGTGTGGCTGACTTTTTAAAGCAATGGCCTGATACCCTTCCCCGACCTTTCGTGGTTTGGGATCCGGTCGTTGTCAGCACTCAGCAGGATAGGCTGTCAGAGCTGCTCCCGGAACACTGTACGGAGTTGCTCCCACTGGTTGATATTATGACACCGAATTTGGATGAGCTCAGTTGGTTGAGCGGCGTAGAAGTTATTGATGAAAACTCAATGTGTCGCGCCGCCGAAAAACTCTTTCATGCGGGACTAACTCAGATCCTTATCACTGGTACTGAGTTTGGTCACTCCGATGAAATCTCTGACTATTACCTTAGCGCCGATGAGCATATTCAGTACATTCAGCAAAAGCTGGAAACAAAGCACAGCCACGGAACCGGTTGTACCTTGTCTTCTGCCATTGCCGCGGCACTAGCACATGACTATCCACTTGAGGATGCCATAACAGTCGCTAATGCCTATGTCCATCAGGGCCTGATTGAGGCGAAAGGTATAGGCCGCGGACCAGGCCTTGTTGCTCATACACACTGGCCACAGAAAATTAAACATTTTCCAAGGATTAAAACGCCGGAGTTGCCCTGCGTTGACCTCCAGTTTCCCAGGCTGGACAAGGAACCCGGACTGTATCCGGTAGTAGATTCTTATGAGTGGATAGAAAAGCTCTTAAAACTGGGCATTAAAACGCTTCAGCTGCGTATTAAAGACCCAGATGCTCCTCAGTTGGAAGCCGCTATTAAAAAAAGCATTCAGCTGGCGGAGCAATATTCAGCTCAGTTGTTTATTAATGACCACTGGCAACTCGCTATTAAGCACAGCGCTTATGGCGTGCATTTAGGTCAGGAAGACTTAACGGAAGCTAACCTTCACGCTATTCAGCAAGCGGGGTTGCGGCTGGGCATTTCCACTCACAGCTACACCGAGTTATTAATTGCTCAAGCGTACACGCCCTCTTACATCGCTCTGGGTCATATCTTTCCAACTCAGACCAAGGCTATGCCGTCTAAACCCCAAGGTCTGGAGCGACTGCGCCGCTATGTCGCATTACTAGCGCCAACTAACATACCGACAGTCGCTATTGGTGGCATTTCTTTAGATCGCGTAGCTGCCGTAAAAGCTACCGGAATTAACGGCATAGCGGTTGTTAGCGCGATTACTGCTGCGAACGACGTCGAGCAGGCTGTCCATCAGTTACTGACTGCGATGGACGCTGAAGCCGAAATTAAGGAAGAGAACGAGGCTGCCCATGCTGAGTAACGAACAACTTCTGCGCTACAGCAGTAACATACTGATGAAAGAAATAGGCGAAGTTGGACAACAGCGTTTGCTGAAAAGGCATGTGCTGATTATTGGATTGGGTGGTCTTGGTTGTCCTGCCAGCCAATATCTGGCGTCATCGGGCGTTGAGCAAATCACACTGGTCGATCATGACACCGTCAGCCTCAGCAACTTACAGCGGCAAACACTCTATTCCAGCGATGATATTGGCTTGTCCAAGGCGCGGCAAGCTGGTCATTCTTTGTCGCGGTTAAACCCGGACATTCGTATCACCGCTATTGAAGAAAAGGCCTATGAAGAAAACCTAGACGCGCTCGCCGAACAAGCCGATTTAGTCCTCGACTGCACCGACAATCGTGAGACCCGGTACCTGATCAACCAAAGCTGCTACCGCGTGAATACGCCGCTCATTTCTGCCGCGGCGCGCGGCTTTAACGGGCAACTTATTGCGCTTAACCCAGAGAATTCCCACGGCTGTTATCAGTGCCTTTATCCCGACGCTGTTACTGAGCCACTGAACTGCAGTAACGCGGGTATAGCCGCTCCTGTTGTGGGCATTATGGGATCCAGTCAGGCGCTACAGGCAATTAATTATTTTACCGGACATAAGCTTGCCTGGGGTTACCTGCACACCTTCAATGGACTATCACAAAACTGGCAACAACTCTATTTACCGCGGGCCGCTTCATGCCCTGTATGCGGAGGTCAAAATGCGCATTCAAATTAATGACAAAGATTTTGAGATCACTGAGAAAAGCAATTTATCGCAGCTATTGTCTGCTCAGAACGTAGATACCTCGGCCGTTGCCGTCGCTTTAAACGGACAAATTATACACCGGGAACAATGGCAACAAACCGAGCTTAAAAACAACGATACCATTACACTTGTTCAGGCCGTGGCCGGAGGTTAAACCATGCTGAAAATAGCCGATCGCGATTTTCATTCCCGATTACTCATAGGCTCCGGCAAATACAGCAGTGCGGACGTTATGCAGAAGTCCCTTGCTGCTTCCGCTAGCGAATTAGTAACGCTGGCGTTAAAGCGCGTTGAACTTGAACGCCCCACTGACGACATTGTCACGCCTATACAAAACTTAGGTTTACAGCTTTTGCCAAATACCTCTGGTGCCAAAACTGCACAAGACGCTATTTTTGCTGCACGTCTTGCCCGTGAAGCTTTAGGTACCCATTGGCTTAAACTGGAGATACACCCCGACCCTAACTACTTGCTGCCAGACCCCATAGAAACCCTAAAAGCCGCTGAAGCTTTGGTAAAAGAGGGCTTTACCGTACTGCCCTACTGCGGTGCTGATCCGGTATTGTGCAAACGCTTAGAAGAAGTTGGCTGCGCGGCGGTTATGCCGTTAGGCGCCCCCATAGGTTCAAACCAAGGCCTGGTTACTCGAGACTTCCTACGAATTATTATCGAGCAGGCATCGGTGCCGGTCATTGTCGATGCGGGCATTGGCGCGCCAAGCCACGCCGTTGAAGCCATGGAAATGGGCGCAGACGCTGTGCTGGTGAATACCGCCATAGCCACTGCAAACGACCCCGTCGCTATGTCAAAAGCCTTTCGCGATGCGGTTATTGTTGGGCGTCAGGCCTTTGAAGCAGGCTTAAGTCAAAACGCTTCGCTAAAAGCGTCCGCATCCAGCCCGTTAACGGAGTTTCTGGAGTCGCTATGAGCTTTTATACTACCTGGGAGCAGACCAGCTGGGATGATACCCGCCTGCAGCTTTACAGTAAAAACGCGGCTGACGTTGAAACCGCTTTAAGCAAAAAACATCTGAATACGGACGACTTCATGGCCTTACTGTCGCCGGCGGCGGAGCCTTATCTGCCCCTTATGGCCGAACGCTCACAGCAACTGACCCGGCAACGCTTTGGTAACACTCTGCACCTGTTTATTCCGCTTTATTTATCAAACCTTTGTGCTAATGATTGCAGCTACTGCGGCTTTTCTATGAGTAACCGCTTAAAACGCAAAACCCTGTCGCCAGCTGAAATCGAGCAGGAATGTCAGGCCATAAAAGCCAAAGGTTTTGACACCCTGCTGATAGTGACTGGCGAGCATGAAGCCAAGGTAGGTATTGATTACTTTCGTCAGGCGCTCCCCATTGTCAAACGCTATTTCAGCTATGTCATGTTTGAAGTGCAGCCATTGGCTACCCATGAATACGCTGAATTACGCACGCTGGGTCTGGATGCGGTTATGGTGTATCAGGAAACTTACCAGGCCGCTACCTATGCTAAGCATCACTTAAAAGGCAAGAAACGCGACTTCCGTTGGCGGCTTGAAACACCTGACCGCCTGGGCGAATGCGGTATCGATAAAATTGGCCTCGGCTCGCTGATTGGACTGGAGGACTGGCGTATCGACAGCACCTTTACCGCCATGCACCTGGATTATCTACGGAGACGCTACTGGCGCAGTCGTTATTCATTGTCATTTCCCCGGCTACGTCCCTGTGCCGGAGGTGTCGATAACGCAAAAACAATTTCTGATAAACAACTGGTTCAGTTAATTTGTGCGTATCGATTGCGGTTTCCCGATGTAGAGCTCAGCCTTTCCACCCGCGAACAACAAGCGCTTCGTGATGGGTTGTTTCGACTAGGTGTGACCTCGGTCAGTGCGGAATCTAAAACGCAGCCCGGCGGTTACGCCAACGAGCAACAAGAGCTGGAACAGTTTTCGATAGACGATGACAGATCAGTAAGTGAGGTAGCACAGGCAATTAGAGCGAAAGGATTACAACCGGTATGGCAAGACTGGCTTAACGAGCTATCCGCAATGCCACCTGAAACTTTTTCCAGTCCAGAGTAGCCACTAATAACAGCTCACGCAGCGTTAAAGTGCGTGGGTTAATGCGCCCTTTATGATTCCACTGATGTCCACAGCTGGCTGCGGTCATAATGCGTTTATTGGGCTTCAGTAAGGTATCCTGAGTGTGCTCACCCTGCCCGGAAAAATCAAACCAGCCACGGTAGTTAAGGTGCAGACGCTTTTTATCAGGATCCACCCGGTCGATACTGTCCAGCATTATGGTCGTAAATTCAGGGGTTTGATAGCGAACCGGAACCACCAACCCCAAAGCGGCATGCTTAGCAAACCATTGGCTCTGCCCTTCAGCAGATATACCAGCTGAAGGAACTTTTGTCGGCTGAGGGGCTTGCCAGCTGGCGTTCTGAACATCCAGTTTTAACGGCGAATGTTGTACCGCGTTAAGACAACCATGAGCGGCGTGACGAATATAGTGCGGAAGACTGGCTAAACGACGTTGCAAAGCCGCAACAGGCATATCATTAACCTGCGCAAGTTGAGGTAATTCGCGTTCATACAGCGCTGAACACAGCTCGGCAAAATCGCCTTGCTGTGCCAGCGGCTGAAATATGTCCGCCTGTTGATTAGCCAGCGTTGACTTCCTGTCGTCCGCGGTAAGGCGCTTGGCCATTAAGATCGCCCTCTATACGCAATAATTGGTTGTACTTAGCAACCCGGTCAGAGCGACACAGTGAACCGGTTTTAATTTGACCCGCTGCGGTGCCTACTGCTAAATCGGCAATGGTGGCGTCTTCGGTTTCACCCGAACGGTGAGAAATAACCGCCGAATAACCCGCTTCGCGCGCCATTGCTATAGCTGCTAAGGTTTCTGTCAGGCTACCAATCTGATTAAATTTAATCAAAATTGAATTAGCAATCGACTTGTCGATACCTTCTTTCAGAATACGCGTATTGGTCACAAACAGGTCATCACCGACCAACTGCACTTTGCTGCCCAGTTTTTCGGTTAAGACTTTCCAGCCGTCCCAGTCGCTTTCATCCAGGCCGTCTTCAATAGAAATAATTGGGTAACGATCGCAAAGCTCTGCCAGGTAGTCGGCAAACTCTTCCGCAGTAAAGGACTTGCCTTCACCGGACAATTCATATTTACCATCACGGTAGAATTCAGAGGCCGCGCAATCCAAAGCCAGGGTAATGTCGCTGCCCATTTTATAGCCCGCGTTTTCAACCGCTTCGACAATAACTTGCAAGGCTTCTTCGTTAGACGCCAGATTGGGTGCAAAGCCGCCCTCGTCACCAACTGCCGTACTTAAACCGCGCTTCTGCAAAACCTTTTTCAGAGCATGGAACACTTCAGCGCCCATACGCAGGCCTTCTTTGAAGCTTTCAGCGCCAACCGGCTGGATCATGAACTCCTGAATATCCACGTTATTATCCGCATGTTCACCGCCGTTTAAGATGTTCATCATTGGCAATGGCATGCTGTATTTACCGCTGGTGTTGTTCAGGTTAGCAATGTGTTCGTACAGCTCGATGCCTTTACTCAAAGCCGCTGCTTTAGCCACCGCCAGAGAAACAGCCAGAATGGCGTTAGCACCCAGCTTTTCTTTGTTATCAGTACCATCGAGCTTTAGCATAATGTTGTCGACAGCGTCCTGGTTAGTCGCATCAATACCGCTTAATGCTTCAGCAATAGCACCATTAATGTTAGCAACCGCCGTTTCAACACCTTTGCCCAGGTAACGCGACTTGTCACCGTCACGCAGCTCCAGAGCTTCACGTGACCCGGTTGAAGCGCCACTTGGTGCCGCTGCACGGCCCATATGGCCCGACTCTAAATAAACGTCAGCTTCAACGGTTGGGTTACCGCGGGAATCCATGATTTCGCGACCAATAACTTTAACAATATTACTCATGCTTTAATCCTGTTTAATGCTTAATCATTAGCCGGGTTATTAACCCAAACGCTCTTTATGAAATTCGCCTGCAGCTTCTATAAAGCCTTTAAATAACGGGTGCCCGTCACGCGGCGTTGAAGTGAATTCCGGGTGGAACTGTACCGCAACAAACCAACGGTGTTTCGGGTTTTCCAGAATCTCAACTAACTGCTTGTCATGCGAGTAACCCGTGATTTTTAAGCCTGCTTTTTCCAGCGGTTCAATGTAATGGTTGTTCACTTCGTAGCGATGGCGGTGACGCTCTTCAATGGTTTCTTTGCCATACATTTTAAGCGCTTTAGAACCTTTTTCTAAATGACATTCCTGTGAACCAAGACGCATAGTGCCGCCTAAGTCAGAATGCTTGTCGCGCAGTTCTTTCTGACCACTAGCGTCCATCCATTCCGTGATAAGACCAACTACCGGGTCACTGCAATTTTCATCAAACTCAGTGCTGTTAGCGCCGGTTAAACCAGCAACATTACGGGCAAACTCAATCATTGCCACTTGCATGCCTAAGCAAATGCCTAAGTAAGGAATGTTATTCTCGCGTGCGTATTTCGCCGCAATAAGCTTGCCCTCTATGCCACGATCACCAAAACCGCCTGGCACCAAAATAGCGTCCACATCTTCAAGCTTAGACGTACCTTTGGTTTCTAGGTCTTGAGAGTCGATGTAACGAATGTTTACCGTTAAACGATTTTTAAGGCCGGCATGAGCCAGCGCTTCGTTCACCGACTTATAGGCATCCGGCAGTTCAACGTACTTACCGACAAAACCGACGGTCACTTCACCATTCGGATTAGATTCTTGATACAGAACCTCTTCCCATTCATGCAAGTCGGCTTCGGGGCAATCTAAATTAAAGCGCTTGGTGACTATGTCATCCAAACTCTGGGCCTTTAACATAGAAGGAATTTTGTAAATGCTGTCTACGTCGCGCAAGCCAATAACCGCTCGCTCTTCTACATTGGTAAACAAAGCAATTTTCGAACGCTCTGTTGCCGGTAAAGAGCGATCTGAACGACACACCAATACATCTGGCTGAATACCAATAGAACGCAGTTCTTTCACAGAGTGCTGAGTCGGCTTGGTTTTCACCTCACCTGCAGCGCCTAAGAATGGCACCAGAGTCAGGTGCATAAATAAGGTGTGATCACGACCTATTTCCGTGCCCAACTGGCGAATAGCTTCAAGGAAAGGTTGTGACTCTATGTCACCTACCGTGCCGCCAATTTCAATAATGGCAATATCAAAGCCTTTACTGCCTTCAATAACACGACGTTTAATTTCGTTGGTAATGTGAGGAATGACCTGAATGGTCGCTCCTAAAAATTCACCTTTACGCTCACGGCGGATAATGTCTTCATAGACACGGCCGGTGGTGAAGTTGTTGCTGCTGGTCATACGGGTGCGAATGAAACGCTCGTAGTGTCCCAGGTCAAGATCGGTCTCAGCCCCGTCTACAGTGACAAAAACTTCACCGTGCTGAGTTGGGCTCATGGTACCCGGATCTACGTTAATGTAGGGGTCCAGCTTCATGATGGTAACGTTGAGGCCCCGTGCTTCTAGAATTGCCGCCAGAGAGGCTGCAGCAATGCCTTTACCCAGCGAGGATACAACTCCGCCGGTTACGAAAATATAGTTTGTCGCCATGTGATACCTAGTTGGTCAGGTCAAATTTGGGATTGCATTCAGACGGGAAAGTAGTATACCGAAAGACCGCCCCAACAACAAATAAAAAGCGCGCCGCCTAGTCTTTTGCAAAGCTCTTTTGTTAGTATAGCGCCAGCCAAACCCATCTGGAGTTACCTTATGTCATCCTGCTGTGGCACCACCGCACAAGAACACATCGATAAAGCACAAAGACGATTGTTATGGACTGTACTGGTTCTTAACGGCGTTATGTTTTTCGTTGAATTTATTGCCGGTTGGTTAGCACAGTCCAGTGGCCTTATTGCTGACTCACTGGATATGTTGGCCGATACATTGGTTTATGCGGTCAGTTTATACGCAGTTGGCAAAGCCATTAAATACAAGGCCAATGCCGCAATTTTTAACGGTACACTACAAACCGTCCTAGCGCTGATGGTTTTGGCTGATGTGTTGCAACGTTTAATTTTTGGCAGCCAACCCAATGCAAACATGATGTTATGGGTGGCAGGCTTAGCGCTGGTGGTTAACGTGCTTTGCTTTGCGCTTTTATACAGTTCCAGAAACGGTGATATTAATATCCGCGCCAGCTGGATATGTTCTCGCAATGACATGCTCATGAACACGGGTGTAATTGCTTCTGCTCTGCTGGTTGCTCAGCTAGACATGGCATGGCCAGATTTACTGATAGCCACAGTAATTGCTTTAATTGTGCTGCGCTCTGCAATACGCATTATTCGCGATGCTCGAGCAGTAAAAGCCGGTGATAAAACCGATATTTCGGGATGTTGTGGTTAATTTTCTCGCTAAAACTTAAAGTTCATCGACTTTTTGTCCAGGTTCGTTGCTTATTCTTCGCTTCTTTCGCTAGAAAAGCTTTTTCAAGATCTACGTTGTAACGGTTAGCAATAGCGCATAAATAAATAAAAACATCTGCCAGTTCATCATTGACCTCACCGATCTCAGATTGGTGATCTATCGCTAGCCCTTCAACTTTTCTAACAGCATTAAATAACTCACCCACTTCCTCTCCGAGTAGCAAGCACTTGTCTTTAACGGTTTGTTCAGAAAAACCCCGTTCCGCTTCAAGCTCAGTAACATAATCCTGAAAATCGGCTAAAGTAGGCTGGCTTTTTAAAGTCGGCATTATTTCTTACGCTCTCTAGCTTCCTTTTCTTTTTTGCAGTTAATTTGGTCTTCAGGATGACCATAACTGCACTCTTCTTTCATTTCCCCCAGAATAAGTGCCGCTCCTGTATAGATAGCCGCCGTAGAAGGTTTATCGGAAGAGTCGGTAGGATGAGTCAAATAGTAAAGCATGTCCGAACTTGTGCATCCCGATAAAAGTAAAGCGCCGAGAAGTAATAAAATTCTATTCATATAAAAACCTTTTATTCTGAGACCCGAACGTCATTTTTAATCACTAATGCCGCTACATAGATTAACGCCAATGGCGGGATAAAAGCTAGAATAAGCCCAATTAAGGTTGCCAGCTTAGGTGTTTGTGTTTTCCTTTTCCCAAGGTAGTAGCTTAAAATGACTATTATTGGGATAAAGATTAAAATTACTTGACCTAACAGTGTTGCATTAATATTCAAAACTTAATTCCTTATGTCGTTAAACGATTGATTCGTTCTTAGCCCACTTATAGCCTTCAAACAGGCTTCATTGGAAAAGTTTCTTACACGCTAATCTTCTTACCTTTTAGATGAGCAATTCTCAATATATTCATGGTCATCCGGGGCTTCTTTTATCGCAAAGTTTAACTGAACGGTCTTTAATATCGGTGTACGCCCCGAATTTTTTTCAGTTGCTTCCCACCTCCATTTTTGAAGTGCCGCAACCGCGTAGTCATCAAATACGCCCTTTGGATAAGATGAGCGAACTTCATACCCTTTAGCGCGTCCATCTGAACCAATACCTACAGCAACTTTGACGCAACCGGACACATCATTCCGCGCGGCTGAAGCCGGGTATTGAGGAGGGATATGTTTGCTGATAGTCCAGTACTCATCAGCAAGTTCCGAGTGCTCGGCAGCTGACAGATCCAGGAATTTTGTCTCTGTCTTATCGCTCTGGGTATTTGAGCTACAAGAAATAACGAATAGCGTGCTCGCAAAAATAACACTTACTTTTTTCAACGTCCTGTCCTTAAGCTTAAATAGCCTTCCAATGCAAAGTTGAAACATTATTTATACAGAAGTATATACCTAATTAAAAGATCAGTTCAGGATCTCTAAAGAGGTTTCGCTAGAAAAACATCACGAATACTTCACATGAAACCTTATTTACTTTTAAGTTGCTTATCATGACTCTTGGACAAGATAAACAACGAGAGAATGGCACCAATCAGAGCAAACCCCATGTCAGATTGAGTATCCCAAGCGTAACCCTGAGTACCAAGAAAGGCTTCAGCATCCTCACCGGTTGCAAGGGCAACCCACCATTCCAGTAACTCGTAAAAGGCGCTAAAGGCCAGGCATATTGAAACAATAATAATGTTGCGCCAGACAGTCCCGTTCACAATGTTTTTTCGAATTAATATTTCTCTTGCCAACAGCGCAGGCACAAAGCCCTGAAAGAAGTGACCTAACTTGTCATAGTTATTTCGCTCTGCGCCGAATAGCCCCTCGAAGAAAGGCACTTCCGCGTATGTGTAGTGTCCGCCCACCATTAAAACCACACAATGCGCCAGAATAAATGCATATAGCAGAGGCGTTAAACGAAATGAATTATAAGTGAGAGCCAACAGCACAGCCCCAATTACCGCCGGAGCTACTTCAAGCAACCAGGTAAACGGGTCTTTAGGGTTAATACCCGACCAGACTAAAACTATGATAAAAATCACTATCCAGAGGTATTTAATGGGAGTCTCCTAGTGTTCTTTCTTGACTACCTTAAAAATTGATTGATAGAGGAACGAAGCAATCACAGCAATGGCTACAAATACGCCCATATCTATCGCAAAGTTTGCAATATCAAATCCGTCACTTATTGGGTTATATTCAAAACCAAACTGATTCAGCAATATAGGGGCTCCAATAGCGGCAATAATGCAGGGAATAAGGAGCGAACCAAAAGGCATTTGATAAGATGAATCACTCACAACTTTTCTCCGAATGTCGTTAGCACGTTTTTCACTAGCTAATATGTCTAAATCTGACGTATTCCATGCAACGCATTACAACACTTCCCTAATAACTCTCTGTTTTAAGCACTTTTCGTTCTCGGTAAGGCATAATCAGAAGCCTCCAAACCCAATAACCGGTGCCTAACGCGTAAAGGATATTTTTACCAAGAAACATCCAGTCAAAGCCGGTGCCTGGCCAGTAAAAAACAATGTCAATTATTGCTCCGATGAAAACTAATAAGCAAACAACTGCGACTACAAACAAAAGAGAATCTTTTAAATCTTTCATTATTTACTCCCAGTTAACGCACCTTCATCCCACGTGAATAAATAATATCTTCCCCCGGGCAGGAATACTCTGGCTCTATCGTTGAGCAAGCCTGGTTCGCTTTATCGAAACAGAAATCGAAGCGTGTTTGTGTTTTAACGGGCTCAGAAATGAGGTTGTTGGGAAGGTCTTTCCATCTCCAGTTTGTAATAACGTCTTTGGCTGCCACAGAAAAATGCCTATTAGTAGACTCGACAACCGCAACGTCTTTGATTTCGTTATCCGGCGTTATAACGTATTCAACTGTGGCGCAGCCCTCTAGCGAATTAACAACTGCTTGCTCGGGATACCTTGCGGGAAACCTTTTTAAATCAGCCCACTTAGGCTGTGCCAACTCATTATCGGTTACTGCTAAGCTAGGGTATTCAACGGTGTTTTTTGTGGATGCGCAGCCGCTGATAGCGAGGAGACCAACTAGAGTAAAAATAAACTGCTTTATCATGCCACTTCCTCTGTGTTTTACTCATTAATCTTGCTTAACTTCTATTTAAAAGTCCGAGCAAATCGTTATAAAAACGTTAACTACAATATTTTCTTTAACCCAGAAAAGCAAATCAAGTGGCTATGAGTTTTTGCCCGCACACAACTGCTTCAACAAACTAACGTATACGCCGAGCGTCTTTGTCCATCTCTTGTTTATTCAGTTTATTCACGGCGTTTCTGAAACCGTCCCTCTTATTACTCTTTGTTCATGACGCAATTCGGTCATACAAGTATTCAATGAGTCATATACTGCGCACAAAAGGAGTGATTTTTCATCCTCTTCTTCCAGTCCCAGCCCGGGTAAAAGAGTATTCTTACAAACTCGTCGATCTGACCGACTGGAAAAATACACCGAGAAATAAGAGTAAAGCGTATCCCTGTAGCGTTTAAATTCTTCCATGTTACTCATGCGATCAGACACCACGTCAATAATACTATTCATAGCTACAAGTTTAGGAAAATCACTAAGATTATCCTCGCCACTAGCTCTCAACTCCTCAGCCGCTATAGAGCATTTCTCTAATGTCGGTATCAGAGTGCGACTCACTTTTTTTACATTTTCTTTCAGCTTCTTGTTAGGGGACGAAGAGCCGCTATAGAGAGAAATATCGCTTGAAACGTCCTCGGAAAACTTCAGGTGTGATGCAGACCCCGCAAGAGCAATAAGCAAAATTTGCGAGTAAATCCTCTCGCTCTGCTCTTCTGTGCGTGGTCGTATCGACATTAAATAGAGTTGGTCTACCAATTCGGTCCCCGGAGGATTTTTCAGTGATTGTCCCAGCTCAATGATCTCGGTAGGAGTCATACCGTGCACAATGTCACCTACCTCTTTTACTGCAGAAGGTAAGGGTCGAAATACTTCCCCATGGGACCGGTCAATCACCATTAGATTCAACGTGTGTATCATAGCTTCGTAGTCAGCTTTGGTCGTCGTGTAAGAAAGCTCGTCCAGCGACTGTGCTAATTCTTCATGAGAAGTTGCATCCAGGGTGGCGCCCTGAGAACTCTGAGCATAAGACTGAGGTGTAAAGCCAAGAACGCCAATCAAGAGCGCTCCGAGCATAAGCTGAGAACTGCATTTTAAAGCAGCAGACATTAATTTATATGATAAAAAATTAGGCATCTTCAGTCTCCAGTTTTTCAGCTTTACACTCTATAACTTACATCCACAATCGCATCACTGCCTCTATTATTTTATTTCGGAAAGCAGCTCAGGATCCGTTACCAGGTTTCTCACCCCATGAGCATGATCTTCTTCAAAGATATTACCTTCGCACCAATCACCCACCGACTCAACATCAACTTTGGCAACTTTAGAGCGAACATTCCAGGTGCCTGATTTGAATGTCAGGCTACGCCATACCACTAGACCTGCTTAGCTTGCTGCCAAAGAGCTTCAAGTTCATCGAGGTTGCAGTCGGTAGCGTTTTTACCCTGCTCACTCAAGCGCTGCTCTATAGTCTGAAAACGGCTTTTGAACTTTTCATTGGCGCGTTGCAGTGCGGCTTCGGGGTTTACTTGTTTGTGGCGGGCTAAATTTACAACGGCAAACAGCAGGTCACCAATTTCCTCTTCAATGTGGTCCTGGTCTGTAGCTTCTTTTACTTCCTGTATTTCTTCGTCCACTTTGGCGTAAACAGGCTCCGCCTCGGTCCAGTCAAAGCCCACTGACGCAGCACGTTTTTGCAGCTTAGCGGCTTTTAAAACGCTGGGCAGTTGACTGGGAATGTCATCAAACACGGAGCCTTTAGCGTCTTTCTTTGTACGCTCCTGCTGCTTTATTTGTTCCCACTGAGCCTTAATTTCCGCGTCAGACAGGTTCCGTTCGGCATCAGTACCAAATACATGAGGATGCCGGCTTATAAGCTTATCGGCGGTGTGTGCAGCTATGTCATCGAGCTCAAACTGCTGTTCTTCTCGCGCTAACTGGGCGTAGAACACCACCTGAAACAACAAGTCACCCAGTTCGTCCTTTATCGACTGCCAGTTTCCCGACTGAATAGCATCAACAACTTCATAGGTTTCCTCAATGGTGTAAGGAATTAACGAGGTCATGTTCTGCTTTAAGTCCCATGGGCAACCGCTTTCCGGATCTCGCAACTGTGCCATAACCTGTTGCAGCTGTTGCATTCCTTTCACTGAGGTACCTCCACTGTTTTATTGGCTGATGTTTTAAAGGGCTAATGTTTTAACGTGATTCGCTGGATCTGTTCAACACCGTGCACCTGTCGCAGTCTGTCCATAATTCGACTGAGTGCGTCGCTGTCTTTTACCGTTAAGGTTAACACCACCGTAGCTGACTGTGACTGAGCATCGCTTTCACTGTCCATTTGCGCTACCGCAGCCTTTTCGTTCGACAACACGCTGGTGATATCATGCAGAAGCCCGTTACGGTCTAATGCGGATACTCGCAGACTGGCACGGTATTCCTGTTTGGAGTGCCCCGACCAGGACACTTCAATGCCGCGTTCAGGGTGTTGATGCAATAAATGCGTTAACTGATCACAGTCTCTATGGTGCACAGATACGCCCCGGCCCTGAGTAATAAAACCGGTAATAGGCTCACCCGGCAAGGGCTCGCAACAATTGGCAAAGTGCATCATTAAATTACCAATGCCTTCTACCGTTACATCAGACTTCGGTGTTTTCGGCGACTGCTTGGCTTTACGACGTTTAGTTAAACGCTCAACTTTTTCTACTTCGGTTTCCTGAGGTTTCAGGAAATTAACCACCTGATGCAGGCGCACATCACCAGCACCAATGGCGGCAAGTAAGTCATCCAGTGTGGGTACATTAAATCGCCCTACCGCTTTGCTCGCGTCCTGCACATGCAACTGATGCTTCTGCAGTTCGTTTTCCAGCAGTTCTTTACCCGCCTGAAGGTTCTTTTCTCTGTCTTCTTTTTTGAAGTAGGTATGAACCTTGGCTCGCGCCCTAGAGGAATGCAAATATCCGAGCTGTGGGTTAAGCCAGTCACGCCGTGGTTGAGCATTCTTCTGAGTTAAAATCTCAACCCTGTCACCATTCTGCAATTGATAGGTAAAAGGCACAATGCGACCGTCGATCTTTGCGCCAATACACTTGTGGCCAACCTGGCTGTGAATATAATAAGCAAAGTCCAGCGGCGTAGAGCCCATGGGTAAATCGACTACCTCGCCTTTCGGGGTAAAAACGTAAACGCGGTCTTCAAATACCTGCGAGCGAATTTCATCCACCAGAGTTTCGCTGCCGGCCATATCTTCGTGCCAGGCTAATAGCTTACGCAGCCAGGCTATTTTGTCTTCAAAGCCGTGACGTTTACCAGCCGACGCGCCTTCTTTGTACATCCAGTGCGCGGCTACGCCCAGCTCGGCGTCGTCGTGCATGTCGTGCGAACGTATCTGAATTTCGACGTTTTTGTGCTCGGGACCAATAACCACCGTATGGATAGACTGATAACCGTTTGGCTTTGGTGTTGCCACGTAGTCATCAAACTCGGACGCGATATGCCGCCAGCGCGAGTGCACCACACCCAAGGCTGCGTAACAGTCTTTCAGGTTGTGCGTCAGAATACGTACAGCGCGAATATCGAACAGCTGATCAAACTGCAGATGCTTTTTCTGCATTTTGCGCCAAATCGAGTAGATGTGCTTAGGGCGCCCGTAAACGTCCGCATCGATACCTTGCTGTCTCAGCGCGTTTTGCAGCTCAGAGACAAAATTATCAATATATTGCTCGCGGTCGGTCCGACGCTCATGCAGGCGTTTGGCAATGGTTTTATAGGTATTAGGGTGCAAATAGCGAAAGGAGATGTCTTCCAGCTCCCATTTCAGCTGGCCTATGCCTAAGCGATTGGCCAACGGCGCGTAAATTTCAGCACACTCTTTGGCGGCCAGCACCCGAGTTTCTTCATCGGCTTTTTTCACTTCACGCAAGTAGCAGATACGCTCTGCCAGTTTTATCAATACGGCACGCACGTCTTCTACCATGGACAATAGCATGCGTCGCACATTATCTATTTGGCCGCCGTCGGGCTGGCCGTGCTGAAAATGCTGTAAGTCACCGATACTCTGCATTTGTTGCACATTGCGCAACAGCACTACCAGGGTTTTAGACTGTTTACCGTTTAATTTATCTAAATCGAGTTTGCCGGCTTCTAAAAGAGGCATATACAGCGCCGCCAGCAGCGATTCGGCATCGAGCTTGAGCGGAGCCAGTATTTCAACCATTTCCTGGCCTTTTAACAGCGCTGCTTCTTCTTTCGGAAATTGCTGCTTTAACTGCTCCAGAGTGCTTTCTAATGGCTCAGGATCACTCACAGCGTTCAGCCAATGCTGTTCACTGTCTTTATACTTGGGATCATCCACGTGGGTACTGCGTACATGGACCATGATTTACGACGCTCGTTCCAGACAAACCATGGTTTCAATGTGATGCGTTTGCGGGAACATGTCAACTGTGCAGAGCTTAGTTATACGGTAGTCGGAGCTCTTTTTATCAGATTTTAACCCAGCGATTATAGCCAAGTCGCGCGCGAGTGTGTCAGGCGCACAAGACACATACACAATTCGGGAAGGTCGTTGCTCAGGTTTGAGCTTTTTGAGTAATGTCATAACACCTTCCGCGCCCGGACGTGCCGGGTCCAGACACCATAAATCTGCAGGGTTCTTTAAGTCGGACGCACTAATGTCATTCAAGTCAGCAGACAGCGGCGTTAAGTTATTCAAACCGTTGGCTTCTGCGTTGCTGAGCGTTTGCTTCGCCATGCGGTAGACTCCTTCGACGGCTAACACAGATTTCGACCGGCGTGCCAGTGGAATGCTGAAATTACCAATACCTGCGAAAAAGTCATACACTCGCTGTGTTTTCTCAGGTGCTAGCCAGTCAATGGCCTGCTGCACCATACGTTCGTTAATACCGCCGTTAACCTGCAGAAAGTCACCCGGCTGAAAGTAGAGTTTGTCACCGTCTATGGAGGTATCAAAGGGTAAACCTGCGTTGTTCAGTGGCGTTAATTCGTTTTCGCTTTGCAGCCAGATATCGATATTATGTTCTGCCTGCCAGCTCCCTAGTGACTGCAGAGCGTCTTTTGGCAAGCTATCCGTTATACGCAATAAAATAACTGGCTTATTGGTGTGAATAGCTTCTAAATGGCCCAGCTTAGTTGCAATACTTGAAGTATTCAGTACCGGATACAGCCTATTCACAGCTTGCAACAAACTTTCGTCGGCCACTAAGCAGTCATCAACCGCAACAATCTGATGGCTTTGCGCTTCCCGGAAACCAATAAGCAGCTTTTGCTCTTTACCTAACCAGCGCGTTGCTAACCGCACTCGTCGGCGGTACCTTGTGGGCTCGCTAACTAGCGGTGCCTGCCAGGGCAAACTCTCGGTCGCTGAGTCAAACACACCAAACTTCTGGAACAGCTCTTCCACCACTTGTTGTTTGTGGCCTAACTGATAACTTTCAGCCACATGCTGAAAGTCGCAACCACCGCATTGGTCATAGTATTTACAAGGAGCATCCCGGCGGTCAGCGCTTGGCTCCAGAATGCGTTCAAGCGTGCCACTATGCTTGCCGGTTGTTTTGTACTGAATAACTTCGCCGGGTAAGGCCCCCATAATAAAGCGTGTTTGCTTTTTACTACCCTCACCCCGGATAACCGCCCGCGCCTGATGATCCAACGCAGAAACCTGCGCTCTCAGGGTTTTACTCACGGATTTATTACGCTTCTGCGGTTTAAAGAATTGCGCCATTTTGGTTGTTTTTAACCCAGTTTATTCAGATTCTAAAATGACCGTTGCCACGGCGTAATGCTGCTCGTCGCTTATCGACAAATGACTTGCAACAACCTTCATCTCTTCAATCCATTGTGCGGCAGTATCTGTGAAATGCCAGCCCGGCTTACCAAACTCGTCGTGAATCACTTGCATATGTTGGAATGAAAGTCCGGCCGAAATACCCCGCCCAAAGGCTTTAGCACAAGCTTCTTTAGCGGCAAATCGTTTGGCTAAATACGCCGCTTCGTCTACCGATGCGCTCATTTCTTCCTGTTCTGTCGGGGTCAATACACGCTTGGTCAAACTATCGCCTCGCGCTAACGACTTCTCGATACGAGACACTTCAATGATGTCCGTACCCAGTCCTACTATCGCCATTACCTTGCCTTATCGAGTATCTCCCGCATATCGCGGACAGCTTTATCCAGACCATCTAGTACCGCACGGGCAATAATAGAATGACCAATGTTCAGTTCTACCATTTGTGGTATTTGTGCAACTTCTAATGTGTTGTGGTAGTGCAGACCATGTCCGGCGTTTACCTGCAACCCAATAGAGTGCGCATATTCGGCAGCTTCCATTAAGCGAGCTAATTCCCGTGTTTTCTCTTGCTCGGTTTCTGCTTCAGCGTATTGCCCCGTATGCAGTTCAATAATAGGGGCACCAGCATCTTTAGCGGCGTCTATTTGCTCGCGGTCAGCATCAATAAACAACGACACCTGAATACCAGCCTCAGTCAGTCGTTGAGTTGCCTGGGTAATAGAGTTCAGTTGACCAGCAACATCAAGGCCGCCTTCTGTCGTCAGTTCTTCACGCTTTTCCGGCACCAGGCAACTGAATGTCGGCTTTGTTTTTATCGCTATATCCAACATTTCCTCTGTTACGGCCATTTCTAAGTTCATTGGCACATTCAGAGTCTGCTTTAGCATGGCAACATCGCGGTCAGTAATGTGGCGACGGTCTTCACGCAAATGAATGGTAATGCCGTCAGCACCTGCACGCTCGGCAATGCCAGCCGCAGCAACGGGGTCGGGGTAGCGCACGCCTCGTGCATTACGCAAAGTGGCTACGTGGTCAATGTTAACGCCCAGACGCAGACCTTTCATCATTTAGCTCCTTTCACTTGGGTGATTTCCGCGGAACAATTCACGACTGCGCAGTGGTTTATCGCCTAAGTAAACAGATAAAGCGTCACGCATAATGTATTTCAATTGCCGTAAACGGCTCTCGTCATCAACGTCCCAGGCGGCCAGTTTTTCAATATCAGCCACCAAATACGCTCGTTGTTGATCATCTCTGGCTTGTGTCACAAAACCATGATCGGGAATAAAATAACACCAGTCGTAATTCGATAATGCCTGACCACTATCAGCATCATAATACCAGTCAAAAGCAGCGCCAAGGTGTTGCAACAAATGCCATTCGAACTGACGTAAAGCTGGCTCTACACGCTCACTCGCGGTCATATTATGCAAAGTGGATAAATAACTTTGGAACAATTCAGAAGCTTCACCTTCTGCTGGTACCAAGCGCTGAATCAGCTCGTTAAGGTAAAAGCCGCTATAGAGTTTCTCGCCTTGTAGCTGCAACCTTTCGGTGGTCTGCTGCGGCTCGAGTAAGGTTAAGGTTTTTAACTCGCTGCGCCCCTGAAACTCGGCCAGTAGAGGTATAAAGGGCTGAGCCAGACCGCGCCATGGGCTTTTCGGGCGTTTTGCGCCTTTGGCAACAACCCGGACTCGACCGTCATCTTCGGTGAACAAGTCCAGTATCAGACTGGTTTCCTGATAGTCCCAACGATGCAACACCAGTGCCCGCTGCGCCACTGTTTAGTCCTCGCGGTAACCCAGACTCTTCAATGCACGCTCGTCGTCTGACCAGCCCGATTTCACTTTTACCCAAAGCTTCATCATCACCTTATTATCCAGCAGTTTTTCCAGGTCACGACGAGCTTCAGTGCCTATCGTTTTCAACTTACTGCCGCCCTGCCCAATAATCATACGCTTCTGCGCGTCGCGCTCTACCAGTATTAACGCATGAATATGGGTAGTTCCCTTATCAGAATGGCCGAACTGCTCAATTTCTACCGTGGTTTCGTATGGCAGCTCGTCGCCGGTAAAGCGCATCAGTTTCTCGCGAATAATTTCTGCCGCCATAAAGCGTACTGAACGATCGGTGACATAGTCTTCCGGATAATAGTGATACCCCGGTTGCAAATGACTGCGGACAATTTTGCGCAACTCGTCGATATTATCACCGTGAGTCGCCGATATTGGCAAAATAGCAGCAAATGAATGCTGTTCATTCAACCACTGCAAATGCGGTAATAATCGTTCTTTGTCTTTAAGCTGGTCGACCTTATTAACCAATAGTACAACGGGTGTTTTGCTGCGCTGAATTTTCTCCAGCACCATTTTGTCATCTTCCAACCACTTTAAGTTTTCAACAACAAAGAGCACTAAGTCGACGTCTTTTAGAGCAGACGAAGCGGTTTGGTTCATAACACGGTTAATCGCACGGGGTTCTTCTTTATGCATACCCGGCGTATCCACATAAATAGCCTGGCAGTCGCCATCAGTATCAACGCCCAGAATACGGTGTCGGGTCGTTTGAGGTTTATTGGAGGTAATACTGATTTTTTGTCCAAGCAAATGGTTAATCAGTGTCGACTTACCTACGTTAGGACGACCAACGATGGCAACAAAGCCACTGTGTTTATTCTCATCCAGTTCAATATCCAGCGTCATGCGCTCTCCTGCAAATGTTCTAAAGCGGCCGTTGCTGCTGCCTGTTCGGCTTTACGGCGGCTGGTACCTGTGCCTTTAAAAGGGTCATCGATACCTTCTACAGAACAGTTTACGGTAAATTGTTGGTTGTGAGCCTGACCCTGCGTAGCAACAACGTCGTACTCGGGTAAAGGCTGTTGGCGTGATTGCAGTAATTCTTGCAATCGGGTTTTAGGGTCTTTCTGACTGACGCCTGGCTTAATTTGTTCCAGTTGTGGCTGAAACCAGTTCAGTATCACTTGGCGGACAGTGTCTATTTCACTATCGAGATAGATGGCGCCAATAATTGCCTCTACTGCGTCAGCCAATATAGATTCACGACGATACCCGCCGCTTTTCAGCTCGCCTTGCCCCAGAGACAAAAAGTCACCCAAGCCCATCTTCTTACCAAGCTTAGCCAATGAGCGCCCACAGACTATGGCTGCGCGCATACGGCTTAAATCACCTTCGGCGACATTAGGAAACTGCTGGTATAGAGCCTCGGCTATAACCAACCCCAAAATGGAGTCACCTAAAAACTCTAAACGTTCGTTATGATTCGATGACGCACTACGGTGGGTCATTGCCTGGCGCAGCAAATCCTGCTGCTCAAAACGATGACCAACAATTTTTTCCAGTTCCGTGAACGGTGGTCTGGGCAAACTCACTCAATACTCCCTAGCCTTTCAAATCGAACTCCGGTAGGAAGCCATGACGGCAACCAACTATCGCGACTGCGATCCATTTCAAAACTCATCCAGATAAATACGGCTCGACCGACCAGTAATTCCTCATCAACAAATCCCCAGTAGCGGCTGTCACGAGAGTTATCGCGGTTATCACCCATTGCAAAGTATTGGCCTTCCGGTACCACCCATTCATCTCTTTGGGTGCCCGGCTGATTAAAGTACATTGCCATACGTGACGCAACACGCGGGTCTACGAGAATATCGTGAGTTACGTTACCTAAGTCTTCGCTGTATGTCCGTAGCGGTGACGAACCGGAAAAGTAGGTTCCGTCTTCTTTTAATGACGATTTAACGACTTTCATTTCTTCACAGTCGCGTTGACCTTCAGCACACGCCGGTTGAATATAAAGCGTTTTATTACGGTATATAATGCGATCACCGGGCAAGCCCACGATACGTTTTATATAATCAATATTTGGGTTTTCCGGATACTTAAACACAGCGATGTCACCGCGCTCAGGTTGATTTGTTTCAACTAAAGTTTCCTGAAAGACAGGGTCCTTAATACCGTAAGAGAACTTCTCTACCAGAATAAAGTCACCTTTCAGCAAAGTTGGCATCATTGAGCCGGAAGGTATCTGAAATGGCTCATACAGAACGGTGCGAACCACTAACACCAAAGCGATAACAGGAAAAATGGACTCACTCAGTTCCATTAATTTAGGCTGAGGTGCCAGACTCTCTCTTTGTTCATCGGTTAAAGCACTGGTTGTTTTGTTCTCAACCTCAGCAATAACCGCTTTGCGCTTTGGCTTTAATACTCTGGCATCGTAGAGCCAGAACAATCCGGAGATAACAGTAATAAAGGTTAAAATAATTGAAAAATAATTGGCCATTTCCTATTTGCCCACTTTTAAAACCGCAAGGAAGGCTTCCTGAGGCACTTCAACGTTACCCAGGTTCTTCATGCGCTTTTTACCTTCTTTTTGTTTTTGTAAAAGCTTCTTCTTACGACTAATGTCACCGCCATAACATTTAGCTGTTACGTTTTTACGCAGCTGCTTGACCGTTGAACGTGCAATAACATGGTTGCCAATGGTCGCCTGAATCGCGATATCAAACATTTGCCGTGGAATTAACTCACGCATTTTATCAACCAGCAACCGGCCTCGCCCTTCCGCATGATCACGGTGAGTGATCATTGCTAAAGCATCGACGCGGTCGCCATTAATCAATATATCGACACGAACCATGTCCGCAGGTTCAAATTTCTTGAACTGATAATCTAACGATGCGTAGCCACGGCTGGTCGACTTTAATCGGTCAAAGAAGTCCATAACCACTTCAGCCATAGGCAGTTCGTAAGTTACCGAGACTTGTTTACCATGATAAGCCATGGCAGTTTGCACACCACGCTTATCAACACAAAGAGTGATGACATTCCCCAAAAATTCTTGAGGAACCAAAATATTAGCTTCTACAATCGGTTCATAAATGGTTTCGATATCGTTAACCGGCGGCAAGTTAACCGGGTTATCAACTTTCACCATGCTACCGTCAGTTTTTTCAACTTCGTAAACCACGGTCGGCGCAGTGGTGATTAAGTCAATATCGTACTCACGTTCAAGTCGCTCCTGGATAATTTCCATGTGCAACATACCAAGGAAGCCACAACGGAAACCAAAGCCAAGCGCTGCTGAGTTTTCTGGTTCATAGAAAAGCGAGGCGTCATTTAACGACAGTTTCCCTAAGGCATCACGAAACGACTCGTAGTCGTCCGAGCTTATCGGGAACATACCCGCATAAACCTGAGGTTTTACTTTTTTAAAGCCCGGAACCGGTTCTTTCGCCGGATTACGCGTGTTGGTCAGCGTATCCCCAACCGGAGCACCTAAAATATCCTTAATGCCAGAAATTACATAGCCCACCTCACCGGTATGCAAAATACCGGTTTCGTGCGGTTTAGGGTCGAAATAACCAACTTTATCTATTTGATGAGACTGTCCGGTAGACATCACAGTCATCTTCTCACCAGCACGTAAAGTACCATTACGCACTCGAACTAAAGAGACCACGCCCTGATAGTTATCAAACCAGGAATCGATGATCAGGGCCTGTAATGGCTCTTCTGGTTCGCCCTTGGGCGGCGGTATTTGCCGGACAATGCGCTCAAGCACGTCGTCAATACCTAAACCAGTTTTAGCCGAACACTGAACTGCATCAACCGCTTCAATGCCCACAATGTCTTCAATTTCCTGAGCAACACCCATGGCATCGGCTTGTGGCAGGTCAATTTTGTTCAGTACCGGTACTACTTCCAGGTCCATTTCAATTGCGGTGTAACAGTTTGCCAACGTCTGGGCTTCTACACCCTGAGCAGCATCAACAACCAGCAAGGCACCTTCACAGCCAGCTAATGAACGTGATACTTCATAAGAAAAGTCAACGTGTCCGGGCGTGTCGATAAAGTTTAGCTGATAGGTCTCACCGTCTTTTGCTGTGTAATAGAGCGTTACACTTTGCGCTTTTATCGTAATACCGCGTTCGCGCTCCAAGTCCATGGAGTCCAGCACTTGCTCGGCCATTTCGCGGTCTGTCAGTCCTCCACAATGCTGGATCAAGCGATCCGACAAGGTCGATTTACCGTGGTCAATGTGAGCGATGATCGAGAAGTTACGAATATTACTTTGCTTGAACGCCCTATTCGGCATTGATGATACCTCTGTAAAACTAAATTCTGGAACTTAAAAAATTAGCCCCGATCATACTCATGTTAGCGGCAAGAACAAAGGACTTTATGCCAGTTCAGGGGTTTGAGTGCTGAACCTCAGCTGAAGCTTCCAGTTTAACCATCGCGTTGACTTGAATATCACGTTTGCGAAACCAGCGTTTTAACCCCCAAAAGGTTAAAGCGAAGCCCGCAAAAGACAGCAAAATAATAAAGCCTTCAGTTAAGGTGCCTGTATTCTCAAGTAATACGGCTATTAGAAGCAGCATCAGTATAGGTAAGCCATAAAGTAATAAAGCAAAACGCGTTACAGCGGTATCAGGTACTTCAAGTTGCACAAGTTCGCCAGGACGAAAAGCTTGTTCCGTTACTACCGTGAACTGTGCATTTCTGTCAGCAAAGACCTTGCTCAGAATACCGGCACCACAGTTAGAAACCTGTGCACACCCAGAGCAGGCTGTTTTAAGTTCAGTTGTTACTGTAACCCGGTTGCCTTCAACCGCGGTAACTTCGGCAATCTCTTTCATTATTTAACTTCTGTCGCTATACGTTGAGCCATGGCCAACGGCACCTGCCCCACAACGGTCACAAGAAAATTATTATACCGCTTTGAGAATAAAGTTTGTGAGGAAGATAGCGCAAGATCGGTTTCCATGCCCTCAGTAAGTTCTGCAACATAAACTGAATACTCTGCCAGACCATCTGAAAACAAGTAATGGTCGACTGGCGTTGAATCTAACACCAGGGTATGACTTTGCTGACTTAATAATCTAAAACCTTGTGGTGCCCAGCGGGGGTGCGCATCATACTGTGTTGGCCTTTTAACTCGAAGGTCCTCAAGCATGGGAGGCATTTCAATATTTTTAATTTCGGTCATTATTTCGGGCGCAGTTTCACGAACAGATAAGCTCGTCAGTTGTACCTGCTCTACCACGTCGCCTGACTGATTCAACATAATGACCTTGAGCGGCATACCATGCTTACGATCAATCCATAACGAATAGCTGTAACGCTGGCTGTCTCTGCTTAATATGCGAATATGTTGCGCATTGCGCCCCAAAACCCTCGCGCCTCCACCAACTGTTACCTGGTAGCTATGACTTAAGCGTTCAAAAGGTTCAGCAAAGGCCGCTGGAAGAATTGCAGTGATGCTATCAGATTTCAATGCGTAATTACTGGCAGAGGTATTGAAGTGAGCAACCCGATCATCGACTCTTAAAATACGAAAATCAGGGCCGTTCATTTGAATTAAAAGTTCGGCACTTCCTGCGTCAGGATCGTTGCCCTGTAACCATTGGTAGGGCTCGATTTGATCGCCATGCGCGTGAACTAAAGAAGCTTCAAAATTCAGTTCTGTTAAGGCGACCGCCATACGGTTGAACCAGTCAGCACCGTTCTCTGTTTGTTCGCTATTTTGCTGTGCACTGACAACAGAGCTTCCTGCTAATAAAAAAGCCCCGCATAAAATGGACCGGTACAACCGAGATATCATGATTTTAATTACCTTTGTTGAGCTCCTGCTCAGATTGTTTCTCTTCGCTTTCTGCTTTTTGCTGCAACATAAGTTGTTGCTGGTGATCAATCATGTACGACTGAACCTGGCGACGGCGTTGCTGATCGTTAATTTGTGACATTGGTTCAACCCGATTCAGGCTGACAGGCTCACGACCACCTCCAATTGGGCTGGTTAGTAACGCAGGTTCCGCACTCCCCCCTTCAGGCGTTGCCGGCTGCTGGTAAGTTTGTACAGTCATTACCGCAACAACAGCAACACTGGCCGCGACAGCCACTTTAGCGAAAGGCTGGAACCAGCGTGACGCAGCTTTATTTTGGCTCTTAGAGCGACCAAAACCTGGTGTCACAACTTTATTAGATTCCTCATTAACACTAATACGAACCTGTTCACTAATGTCCAAGCTGATATCGGCGTTTAAATCCCCTTTAATGGCTGCACGAATAACACTATAACGATGCCATTCCTGCGTTGCCTGTTCATCATCCAGTAGCGCTTCTATTGCATCAGCATTGATGACCTGGTCATCAAACAGCGCGGATGTTGATTCTGATTCATTCCGAGACATAACTGCCCCTCTTTAGTTTACCGTTCCAGCAACGGTCGGAGTTGATTATCTATTGCTTCCCGAGCGCGAAAGATGCGAGAGCGGACAGTCCCGATAGGGCAATCCATTTCTAGCGCAATTTCCTCGTAACCGAGACCCTCAATTTCCCTTAATGTAATTGCCCGACGTAAATCTTCAGGCAAATCATCAATTGTTTTAAGTACCACATCTCTGATTTCATCAGACAACATTTGTCTTTCCGGAGATGCACTGTCTCTGAGTGCTCCAGCTCCTTCATAGAACTCTGCGTCTTCAGCATCAATATCGGATGCGGGCGGCTTTCTACCTTGCGAAACCAAATGGTTTTTCGCTGTATTCACCGCAATTCGGTACAACCAGGTATAAAAAGCACTGTCACCACGGAAGTTCGGTAGCGCTCGATACGCTTTTATAAACGCTTCCTGTGCAACATCAGCTACATCACCCTGTTGTTTGACATAACGCGATATCAAACTCATGACTTTGTGCTGATACTTCTTTACCAGCAGATCAAAAGCCCGGTTATCACCTTGTTGTACTCTTTCGACCAGCTGTTGGTCACTCACCTGTTCGCTCATCCGAGCCTGTTCTCCCTTAACCCAGGAACTGCTGGAACTGGCGGCCCGTCCTGTATCTTACTGACTGTGACAGGACCGCATGTAAAAAGTTCGCAAAAATATCGCCAAATGCGTAAAATCGTTCAAAATTCACATTGAGTACTTTATGGAACCTGTTGCAAATTATCAATGCGATGTGCTGATTATTGGTTCGGGAGCCGCGGGTTTAACCACCGCTTTACAGTTGGCTGATGATTTAAAAGTCACCGTCCTAAGTAAAGGCCCGCTGACTGAGGGCTCAACGTTTTATGCTCAAGGCGGCATCGCAGCTGTTTTCGATGAAAATGACAGTATCGAAAGCCATATCGAAGATACCTTAATTGCCGGCGCAGGTCTCTGTGACCCCGAAGCGGTTAAGTTTACCACAGAAAATGCCCGCGCAAGTCTGCAATGGCTTATTGATGCAGGAGTGGGCTTCGATCAGGTGCAGTCGAAGGATGACAGCCCTACCTACCATTTAAACCGGGAAGGTGGGCATAGTCACCGCCGAATTCTGCACGCTGCTGACGCCACCGGCAAGGCCGTACAAACCACCTTGCAGAAGAAGGCTTTAGAGCACCCGAATATCACCATTTTAGAACGTTACAATGCCGTTGATTTAATTACCGGTTCACGCATTGGGAAACCTGCCGGCTGTTACGGCGCTTACATCTGGAGTCGCCCTAAAGAACAGGTTGAAACAGTCGCTGCTGGCTGTGTTGTTCTGGCAACAGGCGGAGCCAGTAAAGTGTACCAATATACCAGTAACCCGGATATTGCCAGCGGTGATGGTATAGCCATGGCATGGCGAGCAGGTTGCGCCGTTGCTAATATGGAGTTTAACCAATTCCACCCAACCTGCTTGTTCCACCCCAACGCACAAAGCTTTTTACTCACCGAAGCCTTGCGTGGTGAAGGCGCATTACTTAAGCGTCCGGATAGCAGCCGGTTTATGCCTGATTTTCACGAGTCAGCAGAGTTAGCGCCACGCGACGTCGTTGCCCGGGCTATAGACTACGAAATGAAGCGCCTGGGTGCCGACTGTATGTACCTGGATATTTCTCATAAACCTAAAGAGTTTATCCAGCATCATTTCCCCACTATTATGGAGAAATGCCTGTCGCTTGGGATAGACATCAGTAAAGAACCCATGCCTGTGGTGCCCGCTGCACATTACACTTGTGGTGGTGTAAAGACAGACCTGAATGCTGCCACCGATTTACCGAATCTCTATGCAGTTGGTGAAGTTGCCTGTACTGGCCTGCACGGCGCAAACCGCATGGCCAGTAATTCGTTACTGGAGTGCTTGGTCTTTGCTCGTGCCGCGGCTAAAGATATTTTGTCGAAACAGTCACAGCGACAAGCCTTAACTCACCTGCCAGGCTGGGATGAAAGTCAGGTAGCAGACTCCGACGAGGAAGTTATTATTCAGCATAACTGGCACGAGTTACGACTCTTTATGTGGGATTACGTCGGCATTGTCCGCACTACCAAGCGGCTGGAGCGTGCGTTACATCGCATTGAGTTGTTGCAGCGCGAAATTCACGAATACTATTCTCACTTTAAGGTGAGTAATAACCTGCTTGAATTACGGAATTTGGTTCAGGTATCTGAGTTAATCGTAAGAAGTGCTATGAGTCGCAAAGAAAGCCGAGGCTTGCACTATACACTCGATTATCCTGAAACTTTGCCTGAAACAAAGCCAACCGTACTCTCTCCTAAGTTAATCACCCAGGCTTAGCTCTTGAGTGTTAATAATCAGACAACTGCTGCAGTTGGCGTCGCAATTTAAATTGCTGCGCCTGCGGCAGCTGAAACCACCAAATCCATAGCCAGTGGCGTACTTCTTTATTCGTTTCAGTTCTACGGGTGAGAGGTAAAAGCACCAACAAGCCAGCAATAACCAGCGCTTTACTAAAAAACTGCCAGCGCTGCTGTTGCCACCACCAATAACGGCCACATGAAGAAACAGACAGTGTCCCCATTGGCCGCTGTAAATTAAAGAAATGAGCAGGATTCACACTTTGACGCGTGACAGCATAAACTGAACCATGGCGTCGAGCTCTTCATCTTCACACTTCTGGTGTCCCATAAACCAGGCAAAAAGATCCGGGTCATCGCAGGTAACCAGACGACGAAATACCGCTTTCTGCTCTTCGCTCAATTCGTCATAAGCCTGATCGACAAAAGGTTCAAATAATACATCCAGCTCCAGCATTCCCCGGCGGCAGGCCCAACGTAAACGACGCTTGTCTTTAAGTGCTTCTTCCGATTGTTTTAACGGCAACATAAAATCTCCGCAGCAATTGCCCTTGTAATTCGATAATGTGCCCTAATATTACCACGTAAGCCATTTAATAAGGAGTCATTGTGGTTGAGTTAACACAGCATTTTAGTGACGCAAATCTGGACAGCCTTTCCGTTCAACTGACGGATTATGGTATCCTTTCTGTTTCCGGTGCAGATGCTGACAGTTTTTTACAGGGTCAGCTGACATGTGATTTACGCAAACTCGACCAGAATAATTGGTTATATGGCGCACATTGTGATCAAACCGGAAAAGCCTTTAGCGTTTTTTGGCTTTGTCGTGAAGCCGATGCCGTATTGCTGATTATGCATCGCAGTGCAATTGAAGGCTCTTTGGCACAATTAAAGAAATACGGTGTGTTTAGTAAAATTACAGCTGAAGATGTCAGTGACGACTGGAACATTGCAGGTGTTTTTGGCAATAAAGCAGCCAGCGTTGCATCAGAATTTGATGGCCGGGTAATACAGGTTGGGACAAGTCCCGACCAATATCTGTTACTCAGCCAACAACCAATTTCTACGGATTATTCGCAACCCTACTGGGATGCGTTGGAAATTGAACGGGTTCGCCCACAACTTACGTCTGAAAACAGCCAGGCGTTTGTCCCGCAAATGATGAATTTGCAGGCGTGGGATGGAATCAGTTTTGACAAAGGATGTTATATCGGCCAGGAGACTATTGCCCGAATGAAGTATTTGGGCAAACAGAAACGGGCACTCTTTCGCTTATCCGGTAAAGTAACGGCTCAAGTTACACCGGGTGTGCAATTAGAGAAAGCCATTGGCGATAACTGGCGTCGTGCAGGTACGGTCATTATGGCAGTGAACCGCACCGACACCCACGTGGACTTACTAGCTGTTTTACCCAGCGATATAGACGCTGACACAGCTATTCGGGTTCGGGATGACGACGCAAGTCTTCTGGAAATACACTCACTGCCTTATCAATTAGGTTAAACTTATGAGCGAAACCATTGCACCAAACAAAGTCGTGGCTATTAACTATGCCGTTAAAACGGAAGATGGCCAGACACTGGACCAGTCTAAAGATGGCAGCCCACTGAACTTCATCCACGGTCGTGGCATGCTGATTCCTGGTCTGGAAAATGCACTGGAAGGCAAAACTGTTGGCGATAGCTTCACCGCAGAAGTTAAGCCAGAAGAAGCTTATGGCGAACGTCATGACGGCTTAATCCAGACTGTACCGCGCAACCTGTTCGGCGACAACGAAGTTCAGCCTGGCATGCAGTTCCGCGCCAGCACGGATCAAGGCGAGCAGTCTGTCGTTATCGTTGAAGTAAAAGACGACGAAGTGACTGTTGACGGTAACCACCCATTAGCAGGTGTTAACCTGAACTTTGACGTAGAAGTGCTTGAAGTTCGTGATGCGACTGAGCAAGAACTTGAGCACGGTCACGTGCATACTGAAGGCGAAGATCACTAAGCACAGCTTTTTGATTTCGATAAAAGAAACCCGGCTAATTAGCCGGGTTTTTTTATGCGCATTAGATTCACTTTTCAGCCGGTTAAATTAGTCGGCTTTTGGGCGCATGTGCGGGAATAAAAGTACGTCACGAATAGAGGCTGAATCAGTTAACAACATCACCAGACGGTCAATACCAATACCCTCGCCCGCTGTTGGGGGCATGCCGTGCTCAAGAGCCGTAACATAGTCTTCATCGTAGAACATCGCTTCGTCATCGCCCGCTTCTTTCTGTTCAACCTGTTCACGGAAGCGCTCAGCCTGGTCTTCTGCGTCATTCAACTCAGAGAAACCATTCGCTAGTTCACGTCCACCGGCAAAAAACTCAAAGCGGTCCGTGACAAATGGATTGTCATCGTTACGACGAGCAAGCGGTGATACTTCTGCCGGGTATGCGGTAATAAAGGTCGGCTGAATTAAGCGGTGTTCTGCAACCGTCTCAAATATCTCAATTTGAATTTTACCCAGGCCCCAGGAAGGCTTAACGTTAACACCTACCTGCTCAGCAATTTCTGTCGCGCTGTTCAGATCGTTCAGCTGCTCGACCTTCACTTCCGGCATATATTTGAGAATAGCTTCCAGTACCGTCATACGCTCAAATGGCTTACCGAAGTCGTAATCAACACCCTGGCTGGTAAACTGAGCGGAACCCAGCACGGCTTCCGCCGCTCCGCGTAACATTTGCTCGGTTAAGTCCATCAGGTCGTGATAATCGGCATAGCCCCAGTAGAACTCCAACATTGTGAACTCTGGGTTATGACGCGTCGATAAACCTTCGTTTCGGAAGTTGCGGTTAATTTCAAAAACTTTTTCAAAACCACCCACCACCAGACGCTTCAAGTAAAGTTCCGGCGCAATACGTAAAAACAGTTCCATATCCAGCGCATTGTGATGCGTACTGAATGGACGCGCTGCCGCACCGCCAGGAATTGCCTGCATCATAGGCGTTTCCACTTCCAGAAACTGACGTTCACTTAAAAAGCGACGAATGTAATCAATAACTTTAGAACGAACCACGAAAGTGCTGCGTGACTCGTCATTAGTAATAAGGTCTAAGTAACGTTGGCGGTAACGTGTTTCCTGATCGGCTAAGCCATGAAACTTGTCTGGCAATGGGCGTAATGCCTTAGTCAGCAAGCGTATGTCGTCTACCTGAACACTCAGCTCTCCGGTACCGGTAATGAACAACGTACCTGACGCGCCAATAATGTCGCCTAAGTCCCACTTTTTAAATTCAGTGTTGTAGTAACCTTCAGGCAGATTGTCGCGGGCAACATAAAGCTGAATTTTCCCGCTCATATCCTGAATGGTGGCAAAGCTCGCTTTACCCATAATACGGCGGGTCATCATACGCCCGGCAACTTTGACTCGAATGCCCTTTTCAGCCAGCTCTTCTTTGCTCACTTCATCGTATTCTGCATGTAAGTCGGCCGCTAACGAGTCCCGACGGAAATCGTTCGGGAATGCGATACCCTTATCGCGAAGCGCCGACAGTTTCGCCTTTCGTTGCGCGATCTGTTCGTTTACGTCTACTTCGGGTGCTTGCGATTTATCAGTCATTATCGATTTTCCTCTGTCGGGATACTTAAATTAAACTTACAGCCCGCTTTTTAAGCTGGCTTCAATAAATGGGTCTAAAGCGCCGTCTAGCACGGCTTGCGTATTGCGGTTTTCAACGCCGGTACGTAAGTCTTTTATACGTGCATCATCTAAAACATATGAACGAATTTGACTGCCCCAGCCAATGTCTGCTTTCGAGTCTTCCAATGCCTGCTTCTCTTCGTTCTGCTTCTGTAACTCAAACTCATACAATTTTGCCTTTAGCTGCTTCATTGCTGAGTCACGGTTCTTATGCTGCGAACGGTCACTTTGGCATTGTACAACAATGCCTGTCGGTTCGTGTGTTAAGCGAACGGCGGAATCAGTCCGGTTAACGTGCTGACCACCTGCGCCAGAAGCACGATAGGTATCAACTCGTAAATCTGACGGATCAATTTCAATGTCTATATCGTCGTCAACTTCCGGGTAAACGAATACCGATGCGAAAGATGTATGCCGACGATTACCTGAGTCAAAAGGTGACTTACGAACCAGGCGATGAACACCAGTTTCGGTTCTTAGCCAGCCATAAGCGTACTCTCCGGCTACACGCACCGTAGCCGATTTTAGTCCGGCAACATCCCCTTCTGACAGCTCAGTAATTTCCGCTTTAAAGTCATGCGCTTCAGCCCAACGCAAATACATGCGCAGTAACATATTGGCCCAATCCTGAGCCTCGGTTCCGCCAGAGCCTGACTGAATATCCAGATAACAGTCGGCAGAGTCATTGTCTTTTGAGAACATCCGGCGAAACTCTAAGTTTTCAAGCTGTTTTTCTAAGCCTGATAATTCTTCCTGAGCTTCGTTAAAGGTATCTTCATCATCAGCCTCTACAGCTAAATCGACGAGGCCTTCTACATCATCCAGACCTTGCTGAAGTTTATCCAGAGTTTCTACTACTTGCTCTAATGCGGCACGTTCTTTACCTAACGCCTGCGCTTTTGGTGGATCATCCCAGACATCGGGCTGTTCCATTTCACGGGTAACTTCTTCCAGACGCTCTAACTTAGCATCGTAGTCAAAGATACCCCCTAAGCGCATTGCTACGCTCACGCATATCTTTAATGTTATTGTAGGTTGCGTTGGTCTCAAACATGCGACTACCTAATTCTGTTTATTTTAAAGGGGCGTAGTTTAACGTATTGCGCGGATTTGCTCCACCAACAACTGGACGTTTGTGCGTCCGCGGAAGTGATTAAGTTGCGGCTTGTATAAAAGTTCAACAACCGTAGCCTGCCGCGCTGGCCATTGTTGTGTATCAACGTTAAAAGCGATGCCGTCTAACAACTCCCCCTGAGGATGACGCACCACCAATTTTAGATGGCGTTCGCCAACAATGCGTTGATCAACCAGCTCGAACTGCCCGTCAAACATGGGCTCAGGAAACTGCTGCCCCCATGGACCTGCATTTTGCAGAGTATTCACACTGTCGAGTGACAACTGCGGTACAGTCAACTCACCATCTGACCAGAATACCCGCTGCTTTTGTTCTTCCGATAACCATTCGGATGCGACTTGTTCAGCCAGTTCGGAAAACCGCGTTAGGTTCACTTTTTTTAGCGTTAACCCCGCTGCCATAGCGTGTCCGCCAAAACGTTCCATAATGCCAGGCTCCAGACTATGAATACGCTCCAATAAGTCACGCATATGCAAGCCACTGACCGAACGCGCCGAGCCTTTTAGTAAGTTGTCATCGTCATTCGCCAATGCAATAACCGGACGGTTCACCTGTTCTTTTACCCGGCCCGCAACAATACCAATAACACCAGCATGCCAGTCTGGCTGATAAAGGGTAACTAAATCCGGTACCTGCCCCTGGTCAAAACGTAATTTCGCGACTGCACTTTCGGCATGCTCACGCATTTCCGTTTCAATAGACTTACGCTGTTGGTTTAAATCGTTAAGTTGCTGCGCTAACTGCTTTGCCCGGGACTCACCCGCTAATAAACATTCGATTCCGAGCCCAATGTCGTCTAACCGGCCTGCAGCGTTAATACGCGGACCCAGGGCGAACCCCAAATCACTGGCTGCCAACTGACTCGCGTCACGGTTGGCAACTTCCAGCAATGCTTTAATTCCGGGGCGGCTCATACCTTTACGAATACGGGCTATACCCTGTTGCACTAATACGCGATTGTTATAATCCAGCGGTACGACATCGGCGACAGTGCCTAAAGCCACAAGATCAAGCCAGTCTGCCAGATTCGGTAAAGGTTCTATGCCTTCTTCTCTTAACGCTGCGCGCAACGCCAGCAACACGTAAAATGCAACACCAACCCCGGCTAAATTCTTACTTGGGAACTCGCAGCCCTGCTGGTTTGGGTTAACAATGGCGTCAGCAAGAGGAAGCTCCGCCGGAGGTAAATGATGATCGGTTACCAAAACTTGTATGCCGTTATCCCGCGCAAGAGAGATGGCGTCGTGTGCCGCAATGCCGTTATCAACAGTAATAATAAGATCGACGTTGTCTGCGGTCAGTTGTTTTACCATAGCAACAGAAAGCCCATAGCCGTCTGTCATTCGGTTCGGAACACGGTAACCAACCTTTTCTAAGCCAAAAGCCTGCAAAGCGGAAACCATCAGCGCCGAGCTGGTCGCTCCATCAGCGTCAAAGTCACCACAGATGCATACGCGTCGCTGCTTTTTTAATGCAGTTCGAAGCAGTTCAACAGCTTTAGCAATATCTTTCAGCGAAGAGAAATGAAGAAGCCCTGAAGCTTTAAGAGACAATTCGTCCGCACTGCGAACTCCGCGCCGTGCATAAATTTGCCGCAACAAAGGAGGCATTTGCTGCGGCAGAAAACCATCGTCAACAACCTGATAACGACGTATTTCATAGTCACTCATGAATTACTGCGACTCACCTTTTTTGATTTCAGCCACTAATCTTGAGGCCGGTAATGCGCCAGGCACCATACGTCCGTCCGGCAGGATAATAGCTGGTGTACCGGTTACGCCAAAGGATTTACCCAGTTGATAATGCTCAGCAACCGGATTTGAACAGTTAGAGCTGCCGCTAAAACTTTCTTCATCTTTAAAGGCGGCAATGGCTGCTTTTTTATCATCAGCACACCAGACGGTCTGCAACTGACGCGCACCTTTGCTACTCATACCACCACGAGGGAAGGCTAAGTATTTAATGGTAATTCCTTCAGCATGATAACTGCTCATGTTTTGATGCAAACGCTGACAATAGCCACAGGTTGTATCGGTGAAAATGGTAACTTCATATTTTTCGTTCTCTGCCGGATAAACAATCATGTCATCAGTGAAACCTTCCAGCATTTTTAAGCGCACATTGGCCATTGCGGCTTCGCTTAAATTAACAGGCTCCTTACCGGTAATATCGAAAACATTTCCACTGATTAAGCGCGTACCATCGTCAGAAACATAAAACATGCCCTGATTAGTAACAGCACGGACATAACCGTCTATTTCACCCGGCGCGGTCGACAACACCTCAATACCAATTTTATTCAAATGGCGGGCATCAACTTCATTTTGTACAGCACCAACAGCGCTGGTACTAAAGCCGACACTTGCCAGCCCCGCAAACCCTAATACAAACATCAAATTGCGCATAATAACCTCGTAAATTAACTGTCCGAACCCTACCCTTTTAACGGCTAAAATGCAATTAACCGCGTGGGTGATGCTGAGCATGCAAGGCCTGCAGACGCTCGCGTGCAACCTGGGTGTAAATTTGAGTGGTCGACAAGTCGCTATGCCCCAAAAGCAGCTGTAATACGCGCAAATCGGCGCCATGGTTCAACAAATGCGTGGCAAACGCATGCCGTAACGTATGGGGCGACAAATGAGCATAAATTCCGGCTTCCTCTGCGTAATGCCGCAAACGGTACCAAAATGCCTGACGCGTTAGTAACGAACCTCTTTGTGTCACGAATATCCAGGGACTGCTTTTATCCGTTATCGCCGGACGGCCATGTTTTAAGTATGTATCCAGCCATTCCAATGCTTCTTCCCCCAAAGGCACCAAACGCTCTTTGTTTCCCTTCCCAACAACCCTTACCAAGCCTTGCTGGCGGCTCAGTTGGTCATACTGCAGACGAATAAGCTCCGTTACCCTTAACCCCGTAGCGTAAAGCACTTCCAGCATGGTTCTGTCACGCAGGCCAATGGGAGTTTCTGTATCAGGCTGCTGCAATAACGACTCAACGTCAGCTTCGCTTAATGAGTGAGGAATGCTCTGTGGCAATTTAGGACGCTTCAGGCGCGCAGTTGGATCAACCGCTACCCATTGCTGTTTTACCGCAAATTGGAAAAACTTTTTTGCCGAACTTAAAAATCTCGATGTGCTTCTTGGCGAGAGCCCTTGAGTTCTGCGCCAAAGCAAGTAGTCCTGAAGTACTAATTCATCGGTGTCCATCAGCGATTTTTTCGAGGGTATAAGGTACTCACAAAAACGTCGTAAGTCGCTACGGTAAGCCGCCTGAGTGTTTTCGCTGGAACCATGATGCAGCCACAAATGCTCAGTAAAGGCGTCAATACGATCTTCGTCCTCTGGGCGCAGTTGCTTCATGTTTTATCGAATTTGCGAAATGGTAACAGCATTATGCAATATAGAGAGGTTGTCGGGAACTCTTTAACACCAATAAAAAGCTTAGTGGGTAATTCCCAGTTTTTGCAGCACATCGTAAAGACCGGCGGGCCCTTTGTGTCGGTAGTCGTTTTTGTCATCAGCCTGAGGTTGCTTTTTCTTCTCAAGTCGCTGCCGTACTTTCCAGTCCAGGTTCTGAATCAGCTCTAAAGGCAAACGATCCGGCGTTGCATCCGGAATGAGGGGTTGAGGATGAGTCGCGTCCTGTAATTTAAAGTCCGACAGCTGGCTTACGGTTGCATAAACGCCTGAGGCCATCACAGCACCTGGCTGAACATCTAAAGGTCTTGCCCTGCCTGCACCGATAGAGCGCTGCCAATTCACCTCAGTTGGGCGTTCAGAGACAACCGGGTCAGCGCCGAGTGCCGAGACCCAATAAGCGAACTCACCGGAGAAACCGTGGTTAACGGCTTCGCTCGCGTGTTGCTCAAAAAAATGAGCGGCATTGTTCTGAACAGCAGAAACTTGACTCATTAAGACTCTGGATTATCAATTACCGATAGTTCTGTATCGGCCAAAGTCCTAAAAGTTTAAGTTTTCTCTTTACAGCTAAGCTAAGACTGTTATTATACGCGCCACTTGAGTGGAGGGGTTCCCGAGTGGCCAAAGGGATCAGACTGTAAATCTGACGGCTCAGCCTTCGCAGGTTCGAATCCTGCCCCCTCCACCATTTACTACTGCTCGGCCAACTTCAGTATTACCTTTCCCTGCGTCTTATTCGCCGCAACATAGTCCAGCGCTTTTTGAATATCATCAGCCGTAAAAACCTGATCGATAATCGGTTTTATTTTGCCGGTTTTAAACTTATCGCTAAAGTCATGCCATAAACCGTTTAAAATATGACCTTTTTGTACTGAAGACAGCGCCCGCAACGTCGAGCCCATAAGCTTCTGACGCTTCATTAGCATTCGCCCGAAATCAACTTCTCCCGTACGACCGCCCATTAAGCCAATCAAAATAATACGACCGTCTTGCTTTAAATACTGCTGGTCTTTTGCGATAGATTCGCCGGCAACCGGATTGAGGATGACATCGACTTCTCCCAGCGCCTTAACTTCTTCAACAATATCTTGCTGATATCGGTTAATAACATGCTTCGCACCGAGGTTCAGACAAAATCGTGATTTTTCATCGCTGCCTACGACCGCAATAACGTCATTACCGCTTTCACGGCACAACTGTATTAGCGAAGTTCCGACCCCACTGGCACCGGCATGCGCCAATACCCGCTCTCCCTGTTTTAGCCCGGCTAACTGGAAAACATTGAGATAAGCAGTAGCAAAAGTCTCAAGCCAGCCAGCTGCGGTTTCATGACTCCAGTCATCCGGCACTTCCAGCAGTTGTTTTGCCGAAACGTTGACCCGCTCTGCAAAACCGCCTCCGGCTAGTAAGGCACTAACACGTTGCCCTGTCTTCCAGTCGGAAACCTGGCTGCCAACCTGCTCTATAACGCCACAGACTTCTAACCCGGGAATATCGGATACGCCGTTAGGCGACGGATACTTCCCTGCTATTTGCATTAGATCGGCGCGGTTAACCCCGGCGCTTAAAACACGCAACTGAACCTCATCTGCACGCGGCTCGCTTAAATTAATACCGTCTTTCCATATCACTTTTTGCTCTGAAATCTGAATTGCTTTCACATCAGCCTCCGTTGCCGCTTAACATTATTGAAATTAGCCAGTATGCTGTCGGTATTGAATACTATCAGGATACTGTTTGACACTAATGGACAAAACCTTAGAGCTCAATGATAAACGTGTGTTATTGATTGATGACCAGAAGCCCTTTCAGGTTATGCTCAAAGGCCTGCTGTTAAACTTGGGGGCAAAAGACGTCCAAATCAAGACAACGGGTGAAGCGGGCATTGCTGCCTACATCAAAAACCCGCACGATATTCTGTTGGTAGACTATAACCTCGGCCGTGGCCGAAATGGCCGACAGGTACTGGAAGAGCTTCAGGTTCGCGGTTTAATGAAAGAACACACCCTGTTCTTCATTATTACCGGCGACAATACCCGTCCAATGGTTTTAAGCGCGCTGGAGCTGCAACCAGACGACTATTTAATGAAGCCTTTTTCCCATCGTGTTTTGCGCTCTCGTTTAATGCGTGCCTACAAGCGTCGCATGTGGTTAAAAGATGTATTTAAAGCTCTGACTAAACACGATTATGAGGCCTGCATTAGCGCTTGCCAGAAACACATTCAGTCAAACAGCCGTTACAGCAATTATTGCCGAAAACTGCAAATTGAGCTGTACAATAAAACCGGGCAACTGGATAAAGCCGAAATAGCCATTAAAGATCTGCTGGAAGAGAATTCCCATAGCTGGGTGTTTCTAAAGCTGGCGGAAACCCGACTGCTGCAAAACTCACCAGAAGAAGCGCTTAATATTCTTAATCATATTATTAAGCGTATGCCCAATGCCATTGAGGCCCATGATTTAAAAACCGAATGCTACCTGCAACAACAACAGCTTGAAGAGGCACTGGAAAGCGCACGCGATGCAATAACCATGGCGCCCTTTTCTATTGAACGACAAACCAAACTGGCCCACATAGCACGCGACAATGGTGACTTTGATATAGCCAAGCAAGCCATGAATAACGTTTTGCAAATAGCACGCAAATCGGTCTTTCGTAATGCGCAGCACTTATGTAATTACTTGCGCAGTATTCTTGATGCAGCTGAACACAGCGACACGCCACAGCAGATTAGTAAATACCAAACCGAAGCTACGATGGAGCTTCAGCGAGCCCGTTACGATGAGCATCTATTGCATGCCGATATTTCATTTGAAGATTTAGAAGCCATTTTACTGTCACGAATTGATTCGTTTAACGGTCGTTTACGCGAAGCCCAACAGCGTTTAAACGAAGTTGTCGGGGAAAATCTGGCAACGAACCAACCTATCAACAAAGATTTATTACCAGACGTTATTGCGATTCTGCTCGATGTCGGCGAGTACGAAAAAGCCAATACGCTCGCCGCCTATAAAGACGACAACCTGCTACTTGACAGTTACACCACTAAAATCCTGCAAGCCAGACTTGCCGCCGCTCAAAAGCAGCAGGACGCCTTCTTTAAAGTGCACAAAGCAGGTGCTGAAGCGTATCAGGAAGGTCATTACAGTCGCGCATTAGAGCTGTTCCGTGAAGCGATGGAGGTGGCTCCAATGAACAGTGGCGCTGCACTTAACTTTATCCAGGCGGCCGTGCGCTTTATCGAAGAAACGCCTAACGCAGAACGAAAGTTATTGAAAAAGGAATGTGACCAGTGCTTTAAAGTATTAGAAGGTCTGCAACTTTCCAGCAGCCACAGTAACCGCTATGAGCGATTACTGGGGCAGACTGAAGCATTAGAACTGCGCTAACTTAGCTTTTGATTGGCTGCCAGAGTCCCTGCCTGGTAGTCTTTTATCGCCTGTTCAATCTCACCTGAGTTATTCATGACAAACGGCCCATACTGAGCAATCGGCTCTTCGATGGGTTTTGCCGCCAGAAGAATAAATCGTGCACCTTCGTCAGTAGTGCACGTTAACGTGTCCGCCGGATCAAGCACGAGCAATTCACCTTCCTTTGCGAGCTCTCCATTAACCGTTAAACCGCCCTGATAAACATAGAGTAAGCGACGTTTTTGTCCCTGAGAAGGCAAACTAAAAGCTTCTTTACCTAAGTGTACGTCCAGCATTAAGAAATCACGCCCGGGCGCTCTTACCGGACCTTCTTGCTGCTGATATTGGCCCGAAATAACTCTGACAAGAGCGCCATCACTTTTTACTTCGGGAATAGTCGCCGATGGAAAGTCATGCCAATCAGGCTCACTCATTTTTTCGTCAGATGGCAAATTAACCCATAGCTGAAAGCCCCACATCAGACCTTCAACCTGCTTCGGCATTTCAGCGTGTATGATGCCTTTAGCTGCTTTCATCCATTGTACGCCACCGGCCTCTACTGCGCCCGTATTGCCAACCGAGTCTTTGTGCTCCATGGTTCCGGCCAGCATATAAGTCAAAGTACAAAATCCGCGATGCGGATGAGGTGGAAAGCCTGCAATATAGTCATCAGGATTATCCGAGCGAAATTCATCCAGCATTAAAAATGGATCCTGATGTTTCAAACCCGGCTGATTAATAATGCGGGTAAGCTTAACCCCAGCACCGTCCTGAGCAGGCATACCCCGGTGTTTTGCCAAAATAGCGCTCACGATTTTTTACCTCCATTTTGACCCCGATTATGTGTTTGATGAAAATTGATTTCAGGGCCCTTAGGCACCACCTGAGTCGGGTTAATTGTGGTATGGCTGGCGTAGTAGTGAGTTTTTATATGATCCATCACAACCGTTTCTTCCACACCCGGGTGTTGATACAACTCCAGCAAGTAGTTCCACATATTAGGATAATCGACAATACGTTTCTTATTGGTCTTAAAGTGACCGAAGTAAACCGCATCAAAACGAACCAAAGTTGTAAATAGCCGCCAGTCCGCCTCTGTCAGTTCATCACCGGCGAGGTAACGGCTCTGACTGAGAATATCTTCGACTTTATCCAGTGCCGCAAACAAAGACTGGTAAGCCTCTTCGTAAGCCTTTTGTGTGGTCGCAAAGCCGCTGCGGTACACACCATTGTTAATGTCGTTGTAAACCCACTCGTTGATTTCTTCTATCTGCTTTTGCTTATTCGCCGGAAAAAAGTCCAGAGTATTTCCGGTCAGTTCATCAAACGCAGAATTGAAAATTCGTATAATTTCCGCTGACTCGTTATTGACTATGGTCTGGGTTTTCTTATCCCATAACACTGGTACCGTAACTCGCCCGGTATATTCCGGATCGGCTTTCAGATAAATTTGATAAAGAAAGTCAGCGTCATAGAGAGGCTCGTTAAGAGGAGCTTCAGAAAACTCCCAGCCATTCTCCAACATCAACGGATGTACTACCGAGACATCGATATGACTTTCCAGACCTTTTAGCTTCCGAAAAATTAATGCCCTGTGAGCCCAGGGGCAGGCATAAGAAACGTACAGATGATATCGGCCGGATTCGGGCTCAAACTCTGTACCTTTAGCGACTGTATTTCGAAACTGTGACTCGCTGCGCACAAAGCGGCCACCATGTTTCTTTGTGTCATACCACTTATCGCGCCACTGACCATCCACTAATAAACCCATAATAAATTCCTCTTGTTTAGATACCTCTATAATAAGGTCTATTTTTTGGAATTATTAGCGCATTGTGTTCAGGTTTTATTTCTAAAAAATAGAATTATAGAAAGGAGTCTACAACATTAGCCGCTTTTTCGCTGGCTGAGACTTTCAACTGCTGATGGATAGTTTTGAACTGTTCAAGCAAAGCGGTGTTGTCCTGCTCGATTAACTCAACTAAGGCCTGCTCGATACCTTCTTCAGACGCCTCTGACTGAGCGAGTTCCGGCACAATTTCTTTGCCCGCTAAAAGGTTCGGCAATGAAAAGAACGGCGCATGGAATAAACGCTTAATAATTTGATAAGACAGCCAGTGGAACCGATAAGCTACCACCATAGGGCGTTTAATAAGTAATGCTTCAAGCGCCACAGTTCCCGATGTCAGTAGCAGGTAATTTGATGCCGCCATAACCTTACGGCTTTCGCCTACAGGAAGCGCAATGGTCAATTCTGGACTGTATTGTTTAATGAGTTCCTGAAACTGCTCAGCACGAGCGTCGCTTATCATCGGTGCCACGAAACGAAGGTTCGGATACTTCTCTGCTATTTTTTTGGCAACTCGCAAAAATACAGGCGCCATACGGGCAATTTCACCTTTTCTGCTACCAGGCAGAATAGCCAAATACTCGCTTTCAGGTTCGAGTTTTAACTCCTTTCTCGCTGGAGCCTGCTGCCATTGCATTGGGATGTCATCGGCCAGAGGGTGGCCGACAAAAGTCGCCGGGAGACCGTGCTTATCGTAAAAGTCCTTTTCAAAAGGCAGCAAGCACAGTACATGATCTACTGCCTTCTTAATGCCTTTAATACGCCCTTCTCGCCACGCCCACACCGATGGACTGACATAATGAATCGTTGCTATACCAGCATTTTTAAGGCGAGTTTCAACCGTCAGGTTAAAGTCCGGAGCGTCAATACCTATCATTACATCGGGTTGTTCTTCGATAAGATATTGCACCAGTTTTTTCCGGTGTCGTAGTAGCTTAGGAAGTTGCTGTACGACTTCGGCTATCCCCATAACGGCTAAGTCATCCATGGGAAAGTAAGAGTCCATTCCCTGCTCAGCCATTAATGGTCCGCCGACGCCAATAAAGTATGCACCGGGGTGACGCTTTGAAATGGCCTGCATTAGTCCGGCCCCTAACAGATCACCCGAGTGCTCACCGGCAACAATGGCAATTTTCGGCGGCTTTTTGCTACTCATTACGGACGAATAATGCCTCGTGAACTGTTTTCTACAAAAGCCGTGAAGCCGTCAAGTGCCGGTTCATTTAGTGCAGTAATACCTTCCAGCGCTTCTTCTACTGTCAGGCTGGAGCGATACAATATTTTGTATGCCCGGCGTACATTCTGAATTTGTTCAGGAGTATATCCCCGACGCTTTAATCCTTCCGCATTGATTGTTCTGGGCTTAGCATTATGGCCCTGCGCCATAACAAATGGAGGAATATCCTGCACCACTATTGAATTCACCGCAGCAAACGAATGTGAACCAATATGGCAAAACTGGTGCACTCCCGTCATACCTCCCAGGATAACCCAGTCTCCAACATGAACATGACCGGCTAATGTCACCTGATTAGCAAAAATATTGTCGTTACCTATTACACAGTCATGTGCCACATGCACATATGCCATAAATAAGTTGTTGTCGCCGATCTTGGTGAGCGAGTCATCCTGCACGGTGCCACGATGAATGGTTACGGATTCACGAAATACATTATTATCGCCAATCACTAATTCAGTTGGCTCACCATCGTACTTTTTATCCTGACAATCCTCGCCAACAGAAGCAAACTGATAAATAGTGTTGTTTTTCCCAATGGTCGTAGGGCCTTTTAAAACAACGTGCGAGCGAATGTCGCAGTTATCGCCAATAACAACATTTGGACCAATGACTGTCCATGGGCCAACGCTGACATTGGCTCCAATCTCTGCGCTCGGGTCAATAATTGCGGTTTCGTGAATCACTTAAACTTCTCTTCTTGCACAGATAATTTCAGCAGTACAGGCGACCTCGCCATCAACTTCGGCACGCCCGGTAAACTTCCAGATACCACGGCGTTCTTTTTCAAAGGTGACATAAAAGTCTACTGTATCGCCCGGGATAACCTGACGCTTGAAACGCGCGTTGTCAATACCAGCGAATAGGTATAAGTCGTTTGCGCTCTTTTTACTCTCTGTAATTTTAAAACCGAGTAAACCACAGGCCTGAGCTATTGCTTCCAGCAACAAAACTCCCGGGAAAATTGGTTTGCCCGGGAAGTGGCCATTAAACATCGGTTCATTAAAGCTGACATTCTTTATCGCGTGCAAAGAGTCTTTCGAGTTTGTCTCGATAACTCTGTCTATTAATAAAAACGGATAACGATGGGGAAGTAAATCTAATACCCCTTGAATATCAAACCCTGATTCCGTAATTTTCAAACCTTTCACCTTACTCAGTTGTTATTGTCAGCTTGTTTTTCCAGTTCTTTTACACGCTTAAAGAGATCATCCAATTGGCGGAACCTGGCACCATTACGCCGCCATTCACGGTGTCCGCTAGCAGGTATACCTGACGCATAAACGCCCGGCTCAGTGATCTCTTTTATTACCATAGCAAATCCCATGATTTGCACATCATCACATACGCTAATATGACCATTAATGGCTGAGGCACCACCAATCATACAGCGTTTACCGATATGACAGCTACCGGCTAAAACGGTACAACCGGCAATAGCAGTGTCTTCGTCTATAAATACGTTATGAGCAATCTGGCACTGATTATCAATGATACAACCCGATGAGATAACGGTGTCATCGAGTGCGCCACGATCAACCGTAGTACTAGCCCCAATTTCAACGTTGTCTTTAATAACAACACGGCCCAGTTGGGGAATTTTCAACCATTTACCATTTTCAGGTGCCCAACCAAAGCCATCAGCTCCAATAACCGCACCTGCATGAAATAGACAGTTATCACCAATAACACAACGGTGATAAACTTTTACTCCCGACCAGAGCGTACAGCCAGAGCCAAGCTGTGTTTCAGCTCCAATATAGCAGTGAGCTCCAATACTGGTGTTATCCCCAATGATGGCCCCGTCTTCAATAACGACGTATTCACCAATACTAACGTTAACTCCAATACTGGCAGATTCAGCAATTTTCGCGGAATCAGCCACGCCCTTCGCAGGCTTAGGCGTGGTATCCAATAACTGTGCAATTTTGGCAAATGCAGCATAAGGGTTGGATACCCGAATTGCGTTATTAACGGCATCACTGTCGTCTTTTTCGGAGACAATAACCGCCCCGGCAGACGTAGTTTCTAGCTGACTTTTGTAACGACTATTTGCCAAAAAAGCTATAGCGTCACCAGTAGCAGACTGCAAGGTCGCCACGCGCAAAATGGGGAGCTGCGCATTTCCTCGCACCTCCCCACCCACATGGTCAGCCAACTGCTGCAATGTGTACTCAGTCATAGATTAGTTACCTGAGGTCATTTTCTCGACAACCGCACCAGACAAGTCGTTATCTGCTTTCATGTAAGTTACAGCGTTACTTTCAAGAACCATATCGTAGTCTTTGTCTTCAGCTACTGCAGTAATTGCATCCTGTACCTTGCCAAGCAACTTGTTACGCTCTTCGTTTTGACGACGACGGGTGTCTTCCTGAAGCGCTTTGCTTTTTAGCTGAGCCTGAGAGATAGTCTCTTCCAGGTCACGCTCTAGCTGAGTTTTTTCAGACGCAGACATAATTGACGCATCACGTTCTTGCTTTTGACGCAATTCCTGAACCTTTTGCTCAAGACGACGCATTTCTTCAAAGCGATCCTGGAACTCGTTCTGTAACTGCTCTGAAATTTGCTCACGCTGTGGTAACTGCTGGAATACTTCCATCATATCGACCACACCAATTTTCTGCTGTGCTTGCGCGGCGCCTGCAAAAAGTGCTGTTGAAACAGCAACAGCTGCAGCTGTAGATTTAATTAACTTTTTCAAGGTAAAACTCCTTCAAATTTTATTACTAATATTTAATTATTATTATCAGAATGTGGTTCCGATATTAAACGAGAACACTTGAGTTTCATCACCCTCAACTTCTTTCAGAGCCCGCCCCAGTGAAAAGGTCAGCGGACCCATTGGTGATATCCATTGAACGGATACACCCGCTGAAGCTCTGAAGTCGCCTGGCGAACTGTAATCCGTTAACGGCTGACTTCCCTGAGCCAGCTCCAGGTCTTTATACCTATCGTAGTCGAATTCTGTATCCCAGACCATACCGAAGTCAACAAAGACACTTGTTCTTACGCTATTACGCATACCTTCATCGACAAAAGGTGTTGGTACGATAAGCTCAAGCCCACCGACAACTTTTGCGTTACCGCCAACGGCAAAGCGGCTCACCTGAACTTGTTGTGAATCTGAGCCAGATGGCAAGCCATTTGGCGCACCGGTTACGTCTGGTGGTGCCGGTAGCTGGCTTGCCGAACTGTAAATAGCTCGTGGTCCAACAGTGTTAGCTTCGAAACCACGTAAGTCGCCCTGTCCGCCAACTCGGAAAGACTCCCAGAATGGCAATAAGTAATCATTGCCTCTGTCATCTGTACCATAACCATTACCATAACCTAGGTTAAGGCGTGTCAGGAATGTCCATTGCTGGTCACGCGTTAGTGGGTAGTAATGTTTATATTCATAGTTCGTCCGGAAATACTGGACGTCACTAAACGGCGCAGAGATCTCAATACCAGCGCGTTGAGAAGAACCACTGGTTGGAAAGCGTCCTCTATTTAAGGTTACACGGGACCAGCCCATATTAAACTCATAAATATCAAAAGCGACACCGTCGTCAGGGTTCTCCCGATTTAAGTATGCGGAATAAAATTTCCGTATTTGCTCATAACCGTCAACGTTCGTTACTTCCTGGTTTTTATAACCAATACCAAAGTTAAAGCTGTTGATTTCGTCAACCGGGAAGCCTACACCGCTGGAAACACCAAAGGTTTTCTGATTGTAACGAATTAAGTTTTCCGCCTGACCGGCATCAAACTCACTCATATACACTTGTCCTGAAAGGCTAACGCCATTCATTGTGAAGTACGGGTCAGTATAGGAAACGTTAACGTTTTTATTAAAGCGGCTGGTGCTGACATTAAATCCAACTCTGTTACCAGTGCCCAGAAAGTTATTTTGCTGAACACCCGCATTAAGTTGCAAACCTGAGTAGTCACCATAACCAACGCCGGCGTTAAAGGAGCCCGATGGTTGCTCTTTCACCTTATAGGTCACGTCAACCTGATCATCGCTGCCTTCGACTCGCTCGGTCGATGTTTCAACTGTCTCAAAGAAACCAAGACGTTCAAGACGAACCTTACCTTGTTCAATTTTATTGTCAGATAACCAGGCACCTTCCAGTTGGCGCATTTCACGACGAAGCACCCGGTCTTTTGTCGCACCGTTGCCTTCAAAATTAATGTGACGTACATAGACACGCTTACCCGGTTCTACCGAGAAAGTAATTTTAACCGTTTTGTCATCGTCATTATGTTCAGGGATAGCTCGAACTTCGGGATAAGCATAGCCGTAACGACCATAGAAGCGGCTAATCATATCCTCGATATAAGTCACCTGTGCGGCGTTATAGAGGGTACCTTCTTCAATAGTCGCAATTCGGCTGACTAGCTCTTCGTGGCCTTTTAGATCCCCAATAACATCGGTTTCGCTTACGTTGTATTTATCACCCTCTTTAACATTGATGGTGATATAAATACCTTCACGATCGGGTGTCATAGAAACCTGAACGGATTCAACCTGAAAACGCAAATACCCACGGTCCCGATAAAAAGACTCTAAAGTCTCTAAGTCACCACTTAACTGCTGTTTCTGGTAGCGCTTTTCGCCAATAACGTTCCACCACGGGAGGTCATCGCGAAGTTCGAAAGCATCAAGAAGTTGCTCATCGGCAAACGCCTTATTACCCACAATATTAATTTGTGCAATTTCAGCAGCGTCGCCTTCGTCGAAGTTCATACGCAACTCAACTCGGTTGCGCGGCAAATCAACAACTTGTATATCCACCGATGCATTATATTTACCAACACTATGATAGAAATCTTCCAGACCTTTTTCTATGCCTGAAATAGTGGTTCTATCCAGAGGTTCGCCAGTAACAATATTATTATCAAGCAAGCTCTCTTCAAGCTGCTCGTCTTTGATATCGCTGTTACCTTCAAAGGTAATTTCAGCAATGGTTGGTCGCTCACTGACGGTGAAAATTAACGTATCGTTATCTCTCCGTGCATCAATATAGTTAAAGTGAGTCGAAGAGTAGAGTGAGCGAATGGCGCTACGAATCTGTAACTCACTCACCTCATCCCCCACCCTAACCGGAATATAAGTTAACGCAGCACCTAAAGCGACACGTTGTAACCCTTTAACTTCAATATCCTGAACAACAAACTCGTCTTGTGCGTAGGCTGGTGCTACTGCACCTGCAATCATGGCACTCACTAACAGCTTTTTAAACGTCATTATCACTAGCTACTTTTTTGTTAATTCGTGACTCAGAATGCGAAACGGGCGATGTCATTTGATATTGCTAACGCCATCAACGCGAATACCAGCACCCCACCAATCCTATAGCAAACGTCTTGCACTCTTTCGGATACCGGCTTACCACGAACCCATTCAATGCTGTAAAACACTAAATGACCGCCGTCTAATACCGGTAAAGGTAATAAATTTATTATCCCTAAATTGACACTTAATAATGCCAAAAAACTTAAAAAATAGACGAACCCGTTACTAGCGCTAACACCAGCACCTTCAGCAATACTTAAAGGCCCTGCCAGGTTCTTTACAGAAACATCTCCGGTCAGCAGTTTACCTATCATTTTCACGCTAACAACCATCAACTCCCAAGTTTTTTCTGCGCCTTTCGCTAAGCCCCCGAAAAACCCGTATTGATGGTTGAAAACATAATTATCAGGTAACGGTTCAGTCACCGGAACTACGCCAAGGTAGCCTATGACACCATTTTGACTTTCCCGTTCCCCTATTTGAACAGAAACTTCCTGCTCAACGCTATTTCTTTCAACCGTAAACAAGAGACTCTGCCCAGCCGACTGAGCAATAATCTCACGTATTTTTTCCCAGCTATCGACTTGCTCACCGTCAATAGAAATAATAGTGTCGCCCGCTTTAAGGCCGCTCGCATCAGCTGGTGAGTCTGCTTCAACCTGACTAAGCTCGGTGTAAACTTCAGGCTGATAAACCTCAATACCTAAACTTCCAAAGGTCGACTCTGTCTCAGGATCAAACCGCCAGCCGGTCAAGTCCAGCCTGCGCTGAACTTCACTTCCCGCCGGCGTTCTTAACGTTATTATCGTCTCGTCATCGCCAATAGCGGACATTAAGCCCAGCTGCACTTGTTGCCAGTCATAAGCTTCTACATCGTCGACTGACAAAATTTCACTGCCTCTTTCCAGATCTGCTTTTGCAGCAATGGAGTTTTCTTTGATATCACCAATAACAGGCTTTACCGTCGGCACACCAATACCGAACATGAGCCATAGCACCGCTACCGCAAGGACAAAGTTAGCAACAGGACCCGCCGCTACTATGGCAAAACGTTTATAAACCGACTGTGCATTAAAGCTTACATCTCGCTCTTCTTCGGTAACATCATCAATGCGTTCATCCAGCATTCGAACATAACCGCCAAGAGGGATAACACCTAGTTGATAGACCGTACCGTCTTTTCCGGTACGCTTCCAAATAGCGCGACCAAAACCAACAGAAAAGGTTATTACCTTAACGCCACAGCGTCGAGCAACCCAAAAATGCCCGAACTCGTGAAACGCAACCAAAATTCCCAATGTGACAACAAACGAAAAGAAATACCAAATTGCGTCTATCACTGTGCGTACTCCTGCAACCATTGTTTAGCTGCTAAACGCGCTTTTTTATCGATAGCTAATAGCGTCTCGATGCTATCAGCCTCATGAGTTGTTACCGACTGTAATACGGAATCACAGACTTTAGCGATATCGGTAAAGCCCACCTGTTCCTGCAAAAACGCATCAACGGCTATTTCATTGGCAGCATTTAAGGCTGTCGTTGCCCACTGCCCTGCCCAACACGCTTCTATTGCAAGCTGCAGACAGGGATAACGAGCTGACTCTGGTTGTTTAAACGTTAACTGTCCAATTTGAGTAAAATCCAGATTGGATACACCGCTTTCTAATCGCTCAGGATACCCCAGTGAATGGGCAATTGGGGTGCGCATATCAGGCTCCCCCATTTGCGCCAGAACCGAGCCATCGGTGTACTGGACCATAGAATGGATAACACTTTGAGGGTGAATCACCACTTTCAACTGTTCACGTGAGCAATTGAATAACCAGCGGGCTTCAATATATTCCAGTCCTTTATTAAGCATAGTGGCCGAATCGACAGATATCTTTCGTCCCATAGACCAGTTGGGATGGTTACATGCCGCCCCTGGAGTTTGTTTCGATAGCTCTTCAAGTGGTATATCCCGAAACGGGCCACCGGAGCCAGTTAATAACAGATGCTGAATACCATGCTCTGCTAAAGACATAGTGCCAACCAACTGCTGGGCAGCCTGGGGTAAGCACTGGAAAATAGCATTGTGTTCGCTGTCTACTGGTATTATTCGAGCGCCAGAACGTTGTGCGTGGTCAATAAACAATTGACCGCTCATTACCAGGGCTTCTTTGTTGGCCAGCAAGACATCTTTACCCGCATCAATAGCAGCTAATGTCGGGACAAGTCCTGCAGCGCCAACTATCGCTGCCATAACAATATTGACGTCGCCTGCGGCACTAACTTCTGCTAAAGCTTTTTCGCCGTAGGTTACCTGTGTTGATACCTGAGTGCCTAAAAGTTCTTTGAGCTCTGACGCACTGCTTTGAGAGCCCATAACGGCGTATTGTGGATGGTGCTTCAAACACAGCTCAGCCATAACCTGAACCTGGCTGTGAGCGGTTAGCGCAAAAACCTCGAAGTCTTCCGGGTGTCGTGCAACAACATCCAGAGTGTTTTGACCAATGGAGCCTGTTGCTCCCAAAACCGTAATTCGACGCATAGGTTTAATGCAAAAACTCCAGATAAGCTAAGGTGAAAATAGGCACTGCAGCTGTAAGACTGTCAATACGGTCAAGAATTCCCCCATGCCCCGGTAAAATTGATCCGCTGTCTTTTACTCCGGCACTGCGTTTAAACATACTTTCGTTTAAATCTCCGAATACCGACGCCACTACAGTAAACAACCCGGTTAAGTAATAACCGGTAAATTGATCAGCGGGCACTTTAGTCCAGTGCGCCACAACCATCATCACCACAAAAGCCAGAGTTACCCCGCCACATAAACCTTCCATCGTTTTGCCCGGACTTACGGCTGGCATCATTTTGTTGCGCCCATAACGAACGCCGGCAAAATACGCACCGACATCGGCAGCCCAGACTAAAAGAAGAATAAACAGAACAACCCAGCCACCAAAGAAGCGTGACTCATCAATATCGATAGAGCGGACCGTGACTAATGCAGCCCATGTAGGAATAAAAATCAGCAACCCAAAAACACCAACAATGGCGCGGGTTCGCGACCACATACGGCGGCTTGAGGGGTAATTAACTATCATTGCCAAAGCTACGACCCACCAGATGCCACCGGCAAGGATAGTGTAATAAATCAGTTTAGAAAGCTCGCCATCGCGCCATAAGTGTTCATACGGTGCCAGCCATGAAAGCACACCAATTATAGCTCCAACAAACAGAGTATAAGCAATACGCGCTGATGTACGACGCACGCCCATTAAAGGAGACCATTCCCAGGCACCCAGCATTAAAACCGCCTGAATGAACAGAGAAAAGCCCCAAAGCGGCAGCATAAAAACCCCGTATAGTGCCACTGGAACCAGCAATAATGCTGTAATAATACGTTGTTTTAGCAAGTGTTATTCCTCTATCCGAGTTTCTATGCCTTGCATAAGCACGGTCAATTGTTCGCTGGTTAAACCGAAGCGACGTTCACGTTGAGCAAAATCCGTTATTGCTTTAGCAAAAATGGCATCGTCAAAGTCTGGCCACAATGTTGAAGTAAAATACAACTCTGCATAAGCCAACTGCCATAATAGAAAATTACTAATACGACGCTCACCCCCCGTTCGGATGAGTAAATCCGGTAATGGCTGATCGGCCATCATAAGTTCACCGGATATTGCCTCTTCGGTAATTTCTGAAGGCTCGATCTCGCCGGTTTTCACTTTATCAGCCAACTTACGACTGGCTTGAGTGATATCCCATTGACCACCATAGTTTGCAGCGATATTTAAATTTAGCCCACTATTATTCTGAGTCTTTTCTTCGGCTTCTTGTATTCGCTTTTGTAAACGCTTTGAGAAAGCACCTTTATCGCCAATAATGCGCAAGCGAATATCATTATCGTCTAACTTTTTTACTTCGCTTTTCAATACTGACATAAACAACTCCATCAGTACCGATACTTCAGTAGCGGGACGCTTCCAATTTTCGCTACTAAAAGCAAATAAAGTCAGAGACTCTATACCGTTACGGCGAGCAAAAGCGACCGCTCTGCGCACAGCTTCTGCTCCGGCCTTATGCCCAAAAGTTCGTATTTTACCGCGTTGTTTCGCCCAACGACCATTGCCGTCCATGATAATGGCAACGTGTCGGGGAACTAACTGCTCTATTGACGGTAATTCTTTCATTCAATCTGCCGTAAACATTAAAAAACGCCGTGCGAGTATACCTGACACGGCGTCATAGACCAACGTAGGTAAGGTTTGATGGTTAAATTTCCATCAAGTCCTCTTCTTTTGCTTTCAACGATTCATCAATTTGCTTGACGTATTTATCCGTCAGTTTTTGAATCTCATCTTCAGCACTACGTTCTTCATCTTCAGTAATTTCTTTTTCTTTCAGAAGGTCTTTAATATCGCTGTTCGCGTCACGACGAATATTGCGTACCGCCACTCGCCCCTGCTCTGCTTCCGCGCGCACAATTTTAACCAGGTCGCGACGACGCTCTTCAGTCAATGGTGGCAAAGGAATGCGAATAACAGCTCCGGCTGATGCCGGATTTAACCCCAAGTCCGAGTTAATAATTGCCTTTTCAACCGCAGCTGAAGCCGACTTGTCAAATACGGTCAACGCTAAAGTTCTGGAGTCCTCGGTGGTGATATTAGCCAACTGTTTCAGCGGCGTGTCAGTACCGTAATAGTTCACCATAACACTATCTAAAATGCTGGGGTGAGCTCGTCCGGTGCGTACTTTCGACATTTGACTACGCAATGACTCAACACTTTTTTCCATGCGATCTTTAGCGTCTTCTATAATTTCTTTTATCACTGTCTTATACCCTTCTATTCAATAGCGGCGATTACTCTGCGTCTTTACTAATTAGTGTACCTTCTTCTTCACCCATAATCACGGCTCGTAAAGCACCCGGCTTATTCATATTAAACACCCGGATAGGCAAAGCGTGGTCTCGCGCCAGAGTGAATGCCGCTAAATCCATTACTTTTAACTGTTTTTCCAGTATATCATCGTAATTAATATGCTTATACAAGGTTGCATCCGGATTACCCACAGGATCATCCGAATAAACCCCATCAACTTTCGTTCCTTTAAGAACAACTTCAGCTTCAATTTCAATTCCGCGTAAACACGCCGCTGAGTCTGTCGTAAAGAAAGGGTTGCCAGTTCCGGCAGAGAAAATCACCACCCGACCTGACTTTAATAAACTAATAGCTTCTGCCCAGTTATAGCTGTCACAAACACCCGTTAATTCAATAGCTGACATTAAGCGCGCGTTAACAAAAGCACGATGCAGAGCGTCACGCATTGCCAGACCATTCATCACTGTTGCCAACATACCCATATGGTCGCCCACAACACGATTCATACCAGCTTTGGCTAAACCTTCTCCACGGAATAAGTTACCACCACCAATGACTAAGCCTACCTGAACCCCAAGTTCAACTAATTCCTTAATTTCCTGTGCCATACGATCAAGCACTTTAGCATCAATGCCAAATGGTTCGTCCCCCATAAGGGCTTCACCACTGAGTTTTAACAATATGCGTCGATAACTGGGTTTCGGATGGGTGCTCATCATTGCCTCTACTCTTTCCTTTAGTTTAAAAAAAACCGCGTCCTGAACGCTCAAGACGCGGTTTATAATTTTCTATTTCATGGGGCTGGTCGAGACCACGCTGTTAGCCTTTGCTCGCTGCCGCCACTTGTGCCTGAACTTCAGAAGCAAAATCTTCTTCTTTACGTTCAATACCTTCACCCACTTCAAAGCGAACGAAAGTAACAACATCGGCACCAGCTTTCTTCAGTAACTCACCAACAGTCATTGATGGGTCTTTCACGAAAGGCTGACCAGTCAGGCTGATTTCACCGGTAAACTTACGCATACGGCCTTCAACCATCTTTTCAGCGATTTCTTTCGGCTTACCGCTTTGCATTGCGATATCAACCTGAATAGAGCGCTCTTTCTCAACAACTTCAGCTTCAACGTCTTCAGGCTTAACAAACTGTGGATTACTTGCTGCAACGTGCATACATAAGTCACGAGCCAAGTCTTCATCACCACCGGTAAGAGCAACTGCAACACCGATGCGGGCACCGTGAGTGTAAGTTGCAACAACATCGCCAGCTTCAAGAGTTTGAACACGACGAACGTTCATGTTCTCACCAATTTTAGCCACTAAGTCTTCACGAGTTTTCTCAACCGTTTGACCACCGATGTCAGTCGCTTTTAACGCTTCAACGTCATTTTCTTTGTTAGCAAATGCAACGTTAATGACTTTATCGCCAAATGCCAGGAAGCTGTCGTCACGTGCTACGAAGTCAGTTTCGCAGTTTAGCTCAACTAACGTTGCCTGGTTGCCTTCAGACTTAACTAAAATAACACCTTCAGCTGCAACACGGCCTGCTTTCTTCGCTGCTTTGGCCTGACCGCTTTTACGCATCAGGTCAATTGCCGCTTCCATATCACCGTCGACTTCCTGCAATGCTTTTTTGCAGTCCATCATGCCAGCGCCTGTGCGCTCGCGCAGTTCTTTTACTAGAGCTGCTGTAATTGCCATGATTCTATTCCTCGATTATTCAGTTGCTTCGACGAAATCGTCAGAGTCTTTTGCTTCAACTTGCGCTGTACGTGCTTCTTTTACCGCTTCTGCAGCAGTGTTCAAATACAATTGAATTGCACGGATCGCGTCATCGTTACCCGGAACAATGTAATCAACACCGTCAGGGTCAGAGTTTGTATCCACAACAGAAACAACTGGAATGCCCAGGTTATTAGCTTCTTTAATAGAGATGTGCTCGTGATCAGCATCGATAACAAACAGAACGTCTGGTAAGCCGCCCATGTTTTTGATACCGCCTAAGCCTTTTTCCAGCTTTTCCATTTCACGAGTGTTAACCAAAGCTTCTTTCTTGGTTAGTTTGTCGAATGTTCCGTCCTGGCTCATTGTTTCAAGGTCTTTTAGACGCTTGATTGATTGACGAACTGTTTTCCAGTTAGTCAACATGCCGCCTAACCAACGGTGGTTTACATAATACTGACCACAGTTAATAGCTGCTTCTTTAACCGCTTCTGCTGCTGCGCGCTTAGTACCAACAAACAGGATTTTACCTTTGTTTGAAGCAACGTGCTGCATGTAGCTCAACGCATCGTTGAACATAGGCACAGTTTTTTCGAGGTTAATGATATGAATTTTGTTACGAGCACCAAAAATGTAAGGTTTCATTTTTGGATTCCAGAAACGAGTTTGGTGACCGAAATGGACACCTGCTTTCAGCATGTCACGCATTGACACGTTAGCCATAATATTTTTCCTTTTTAGGGGGTTAAGCCTCCATACATCCCATAAGCCGACTTGTTCTTAGACAAGCACCCCGTCTTATGTGTCGATGTATGTGTGGATTATCATTTACATACAAGTTTACTTTGTTGGCATAAGGCCAAAAAAGCGTGCGTTTTATACCATAACGAGCACACTTACACAACAAAAAACGTTACTTAACTTATGTTTTAACCCGCCTCAAAGATAGCGAATTCTATCAGTCGCTGTTAAACTGTCGGCTTTTCCAGCAGTCACGGACAGGAAGAGAATGACCATCTCAATTAAGACACCCGAAGAAATCGAAAAAATGCGCGCTGCAGGCAAGCTTGCCGCTAGTGTTCTTGAAATGATTGGTGAATACGTAAAACCCGGTGTAACCACAGAAGAGCTGGACGATATCTGCCACAAGTATATTACTGACCATGGCGCTTACCCTGCTCCGTTAAATTACCATGGGTTCCCTAAGTCCATTTGCACCTCTGTTAACCATTGTGTCTGCCACGGTATTCCTGGTCCCAAAAAGCTTAAAGATGGCGATATTATGAACATTGATGTCACCGTAAAGCTTGATGGTTACCACGGCGACACCTCAAAAATGTTTGTGGTAGGTAAGCCTACTATTATGGCAGAACGTTTGATTAAAGTGACCCAGGAGTCCCTTTACAAAGCGATAGAAATGGTCAAGCCAGGGATCAAGCTCGGCGACTTTGCGGAAGTTATTCAAAAGCACGCGGAAAGCCACGGCTACTCAATTGTCCGCGAATACTGCGGACACGGTATTGGCTCCGTGTTTCATGAGGATCCACAAATTCTTCATTATGGCCAGGCAGGTACCGGCGAAGAGTTAAAAGCCGGAATGTGCTTTACTATCGAGCCTATGGTTAACGTTGGCAAGCGCCACACGAAACTGATGAAAGACGGCTGGACCGTACTTACCAAAGATCGCAGTCTGAGTGCACAGTGGGAGCACACTCTATTAGTCACGGATAACGGTGTAGAGGTTCTCACATTACGTAATGACGAACCTGACTTAGCGCGAGTTATCGAGCACAACTAACTGACTTCAGGGGGTATTATGGCTGATGTTGAACAGGATAAAGACTTCCATGGCCGTTGGCCTGACAGAACTCATACCCCTTGCATTAAAGACTATAAAACACTTCTGGAGAGCTACCGTAACTGGTCTGCGGCGCGTTTTGTTACGGCCGACATTGATGAGCTTGTTCATCACCGTTCGACATTTTTTGATCAGCTCATTTGCCAATTGTGGCAACAGTTTAAACTTAACAATGAACCCGCCACTATATTAGCTGTTGGCGGTTATGGCCGTGAAACACTGCATCCGGGTTCAGATATCGATTTACTCATTTTAATTGCCCCCCAGAGCGAAGACGCTGAAACCAGGTTGTCTGAAAAGCTCAGTCAGCTTATTACCTTTTTATGGGATCTTCATTTAGATATTGGCCATTCGGTACGCACCATCGACGAATGTTTTAGTCAATCAGAAAACGATATTACTATTGCTACAAACCTTATTGAGAGCCGTTACCTTGATGGCTCTGAGGATCTTTATAACGAATTTCATCAACAATTATTGAATGACTTTCCATGGTCGAGCCGAGACTTTTATCAGGCCAAACTTGATGAGCAAAAACAACGACATCAGCAATATCACAGTACGTCCTATAATCTCGAGCCTAATATCAAATCAAGCCCCGGTGGACTGCGTGACATCCAGACCGTTGGCTGGATTGCTAAGCGTCACTTCCGCACCCATTCGGACGAAAACCTGGTTGAATACGGTTATATGACGGCCGATGAGTTCGTCGAGCTACGTGACTGCATGAACTGGTTATGGCGCATCCGCTTTGCCCTCCATCTTGAAGCTGGTAAACGCGAAGACCGCCTGTTATTTGACTTTCAGCCCGGCGTAGCGGTTCGTCTGGGTTATGGCAATGACGGTAAAGCATCCGTCGAAACCATGATGAAAGATTACTTCAAAGTGGTTCTTCGTGTCAGCGAGCTCAACCAGATGTTACTGCAATTCTTTCATCAGGCCATACTGGGCACACAGGACTTACAACACGCAGAGCATATTAGCGATGACTTTGCGGTCTCAAATGAGTTGCTCACTGCACGACATGACAACGTATTTGACGACCACTGCAATATTGTCCGGGCTTTTGTCTGCATTGCCGAACACCCACAGATAAAAGGCATCCATTCAAATACCATTCGTTTACTCAGAAACGCGCGCGCTCAGTTAACCGAGCCTCTTAGCCATGACCCTGAATGCAGAAACCTGTTTAACCAGCTCATTCAGCATCCCCGTGGCTGTGGCCTGGCGTTTGCACTTATGCATCACCACAGCGTATTGGCCAGTTATTTATCCCAGTGGCAACAAATTGTGGGGCAAATGCAGTTTGATCTGTTCCACGCTTACACTGTTGATGAACACACTTTTCGTCTGGTGAGAAACCTATACCGCTTCAGCGACGAAGACTACCAGGACCAGTTTCCCTTATGCGAAAAGCTGGTAGCACAGATGGATCGTCGCTATTGCCTTTATTTGGCGGGTATTTTCCATGATATCGCCAAAGGCCGCGGAGGTGATCACTCTGAATTAGGCGAAATGGACGCGCGCAACTTCTGTCATCAGCATGGTTATGACGAAGAAGACGCTGAGTTGGTTGCCTGGCTGGTAAGACACCACTTAACCATGTCAGTTACCGCGCAGAAACGTGACATTCATGATCCTGAGGTTATACAAGACTTTGCTAATCAGGTTTCAACGCTCGAGCGGCTGGACTACCTTTATTGTCTTACGGTGGCGGATATTCGCGCAACCAATCAGTCGCTCTGGAATAACTGGAAGGCAACCCTGCTGGAAGAGCTATACAACGCAACATCTTATTTGCTGCAACAAGACAGTAATAAACCAACTCTGGATATTCGCCAGAAAATAAACGAAAACAAAGCCAATGCAATGGCTTTGCTGTTAAGTGCCGGGTTTGAAAAGTCAGAAATTCTCGCTTTGTGGGGCCGTTTTACTGCCGATTATTTCTTCCGGCATACGCCAGAGCAGATCAGCTGGCATTCACAGCATATATTAAACTTGCCGACCGACCAGTTACCACTGATTCTAATTGGTGATGAAAACAACTATGGTACAACCGAGCTGTTTATTTATCATCATGAAGAAAGCCACTTATTTGCTTCTGTTGCCGGTGTTCTGGATAGCCAGCAGTTAAATATTCTGGATGCACAAATCCTTGCCACCCGTGACGGTTTTGTCATGGATACTTTCGTTGTGCTGCAACGGGACGGCAAGCCATTGACAGAACCGCAGCGCATTGAAGAAGTCAAACAACAATTGCTGGACGTTCTGCATAAACGCATACCTGTCCCCAGTACAAAACGCCCCTTGTCACGGCGCATGAAAAACTTTTCAGTCGCCACAGAAGTGACATTTATACCAAGTAAGCATCACGGTCGCACAACCTTTGAGCTAGTAACTCTGGACAGACCCGGCCTTATTGCTAAACTTGCGGCTATTTTACAGCAACAAAATGTCACCTTACTTGCCGCAAAAATTACCACCATAGGCGAGCAGGCAGAAGATTTATTCATTGTCACCACGGAGCAACAAACCGCTTTGGACGACAAGCAGAAACAAACGTTAAAAAAACAAATTATCAAAGACCTGGAGTTTTAAATCCTTATCATGGAAAACATAAAACAACGCATCATCGATGCATTTGAACAACGTGATCAGCTCAACGCCCATACTGAAAATGACGACTTGCGTGAAGCAGTTCGCTACGTCATTGACGAGATTGACCGCGGTGAGTTGCGAGTCGCTGAAAAAATTTCGGGCGAGTGGGTTGTTCACCAATGGCTGAAAAAAGCCGTTCTGCTGTCGTTTCGTTTAAACGACAATGACCTAATTGAAGGCGGCGAAACACGTTTCTGGGACAAAGTTCCGGCTAAATTTGCTGATTATGACAGTGCTCGTTTCCGTGCCGAAGGCATGCGTGTTGTACCGCCGGCGATGGTCCGTAAAGGCGCCTTTATTGGCCGCAATGTCGTTGTTATGCCGTCATACGTAAATATTGGAGCCTATGTTGGCGAAGGCACTATGGTTGATACCTGGGCTACTGTCGGCTCCTGCGCACAAATCGGTAAAAATGTGCACCTTTCAGGTGGCGTGGGTATCGGTGGTGTATTAGAGCCACTGCAAGCCAACCCGACCATCATCGAAGACAACTGCTTTATTGGTGCACGTTCAGAAATTGTTGAAGGCGTTATTGTTGAGGAAGGCGCTGTTATTTCAATGGGCGTTTACATTGGCCAGAGCACACGCATTTATGACCGCGAAAATGATCGCATTCTATACGGTCGTGTACCTTCAGGTTCCGTTGTTGTACCAGGTTCATTGCCTTCTGCAAACGGAACGCACAGCCTTTACGCTGCCATCATTGTTAAGCGGGTTGATGCTAAAACTCGTGCCAAAGTGGGTATCAATGCCCTGCTACGCAGCGCGGAATAACTTTTACTTAAGAAATGGCTGGTGAAACTCATCCGGCAGTGGTATTTCCAAATTGATGGACTCGCCACTGACCGGATGTTTAAAGCTAAGTCCAGTCGCTGCCAGCAGTAAACGGTGGCAATTAAAGTGCTCGCGAAAAAAGTTATTATGCCGTCCATCACCATGGTTTGTATCACCGACAATGGGATGCCTAATATGTGCCATGTGTCGGCGTAACTGGTGCTTACGTCCCGTTTCTGGTTGTAACTGAACCAATGAATAACGCGTGGTATCGTGCTTTTTGCTGACTTTATAAGGCAATTCAACCTGCTTTAAACATTTATAATGCGTCACCGCCGGCTGTTTTTCTTTATCGGTATCGGCGTCAGCGTCCGCTAATTTATCCAGTTCTTCTTTTAGCGCGTAATCAATAGTACCGCTTTCAGCTACATAACCTCTGACGACCGCATGATAGGTTTTTCTTACCTCACGAGCGGTTAACTGTTCAGTCAAAGTTCGTGCGATATCACTACTAAGAGCAAAGATGAGTAACCCTGACGTTGGCCTGTCCAGCCGATGCACAGGGTAGACATGACGCCCCAATTGGTTTCGCAGCATTTGCATAGCAAATTCACGGGCACCGCTTGCTATGCGGCTTCGGTGAACCAGTAAGCCACTGGGTTTATTAATAACAGCTAAATGTTCGTCTTGATAAACAAGTTCTAACTGCTTCACCGTTAGACGTCTTCCTGCAGAGGGTCAGTGCCACTTAGCAGCACATCAAACTCACGGATTAAAGCGATAAGTTGTTCGTATTGTTCAAGCTCGTTACGGTAGGTATGAGCAGCCATTGGACTAACCGCGACGCCCTCAGGCAAAGGTCGTTGACTGTCGACCAGAGACCACATCCGCGGCAACATAATAAATTGCAGCCACTGATGAAACTCCAGCGTATCAACGGCAAAAGGCTGCTGACTTTCCAAAGCCTGCACGGGAGGCTGGTGAGACTGCCATAAGCCAAGACTGTTCAGTTCGCGCTCTATTCTATCAAGTAATCGAGCGGCTTTCTGATACTGCTCCATATCAGACTCCGTTACCACATCATTGTATAAACCGATATAATGGCGCCATAGTGATTTAATACGCCTTAAAATTCAAGCAAAAAGGGAGCGCCTGTGTCAGCACCGACCATCACCACCTTGGGTGAGTTTTTGCAAGCCGGCCAAGCAGAGTACAAAATTTTTGATATTGGCAGATGCCTTACTGAACTGTCTCAGGATGACTTTGCTGCTATTGAGCACCAACAACGTCCTTACCCCTACCCGATAGCCAGACAGGCTCAACTGGCGATATTGTTTCAGCATAAACAGCATGATCAGCAGCCTTTCATCTGGTTTTTGCAATTCCCTCTGGATGAGCGTGGGCTTTTAAATTTAGCGGCACGTAATCAATACCTTGAATATGTGATTAACGCATTAGGCCACGAAATTACCGGTGAGATGACCGAGGAGCAACAAAAGCAACTGCAGCAGAATCCTTATTTACTCACTCCGAATGAGCATCAGCGGGCTGCGTTGCATGCACGGGTTCAGCGTCAGCTAAAACTGTCACCCTCAATTCACTTTGAAACAGCTGAAGCCTATTTAAAACACCCAAAAGCTGATATTGACTGGCAGCAAATTGGCTTACAAGGCCTGCACGACTGTGCAGCCCGATTAGAGCAACTGCCGGAACTGAGCGAAGCCATAGCAACACATTTTTCGACTTACCCTAAAGCGGTAAGGCAGCCGCTCGCCGTTGCCCTTGAACAGCAAAACATCACGCCACGACTACGAGATTCATTACTTGAGTATGTTAAGAGTAATGATGCAATGCTTTGTACAGACAGCCTGAGAGCGTTAGCTTCCGTTGCGGCTCACCCGCGCGTACAAAAGTCCGTCAACGAGACCATTCCTGATGCAAACGCTGACCAACTGGTTGTTGTCGCCGCCCGATTATGGCCCGTACTTAACGATGAGCACAGCTTGTTAAGCTATTTAGATGCAATCGCTTCACTGGATAACGCCCTGTTTGATGCGTTATTTCAGGATATTATTGCCTTACCGGATATACGTCCCCTGCTTCTGTCCATATTGGCACAGCAGAAACAGTCGGAAGCCGTTGGCGAAGCTTTAAACCGATTAAAACAGCAAACCCGGAGCGCTTGATGAACTTACTTGATGTTATTGTTTTTCTCGGGTTGGCAACCGCAATATGGGTTTTCTGGCAACACCGCCAGCAGTCGGAAAGCGCGCAGAAACACGCGGTTTTTTATTGTAAACAACAAGGTTTGCAGTTTCTGGATATTCGTCGTGAGGATACCCGATGGTCTTTTAAAGGAAGCCAACCGGGCTGGCGAAGTACATTTAAAATGGGGTTTAGCAGCGACGGAGAAACTCGTTATGAAGGAGAACTGACTCTTCATAACCAGCGCTTAGTTGGTGTTGAATTACCGCCGTTTCGAATTCCCGGTCAATAATTTAACCCAGGCATCTTTATACATAACCCAGTCACCCAGTAAGCTATATAAAGGATACTGAAAAGTGGCTGGCTTATTCTTCTCAAACACAAAGTGACCCAGCCAGGCAAATCCATAACCAATAACCGGCAAAGCCAGCAACCACCAATAGTTAGCGCTAACCAAAGCGTAAACTAACACAGCCAACACCAGGGTGCTGCCAATATAATGTAGGATCCGACAACGCTTGTCAGAGTGCTCTTGCAAGTAGTAAGGGTAAAACTCTTTAAAACTGGAATAACTCATTAGCTTTAATCTTCTTGCCTAGGGTAAAAGAGTACTTCACCGGGTAGCTTTTCAACTTCTATCTGGGCCTGCAAACGGTAACCGCGCTTCTTGAAAAATGCCTGATAATCAGAGCGGGTGACGTAGACTGCAATGCCCTGCGATTCAGGATCTTCTTCAAATACCGTTTTAGCAGCCTCAACCAATAAATGCCCTACCCCTTGAGATTGATACTGCGGCGCTACGGCAATAAAAGCTAACATATGGTAGGGAACATCGGGCATCGCTTGCTGAATAAGACGTTCTTTTTCAAGCACCTGTCGGGTACTTAAAAAACCTGCAGTCAGCAGCATACTAATGCGCCAATGCCAAAAACGGCCAGGACCAAAGCTCTTACCAGGACGGGTGAGACAGGCGACACCTAATAGTGTGCCGCCGTCACGGATACCAATAATGGGTTGTCCACTTTCCCAAAACGCATTCAGATCTTCACGAATTGCGGCTCGTAGACGCTTTTCGTAATCCGGCTTATCGGCCCGAAAAATCTTTTGCAACAATTCATCGTCATAGTAAGTCTGAAACAAAAGCGAAGCCGCTAATTTAAGATCTTCGGCAACAAGATAGACAAGCTCTCCCTGAATATGCTCGCTGCTGTTCTCACTTGCCTTATCGATTTCACTTTCTGTTTTTTCGGTTAAGCCTTGCATAACAACCACTGGTTAGTTTTTTATAACACCAAGTTAACCATTTTTCGGGATCCTGTCGAGAGCCATTTCTCCGGTACCTGCCAGGGTACCGTCAATGAACACAATAGCTGTGCATTCATCACGGGTCGTCATACCATCAGCATGCTTTCTGTGTGTGCGATAATACAAAACCTGATATCGATGTTGTTCAGATTCCCAGGAGTCATTAAAATCGGGAGTTCCTAATCGGCTCAAGGCTTCGCTAACCGAAAGCGAGGGTGGTAATGCCGCAATCGAAGAGCGGTTTCTTTGCTCTGACTGCTGCCCTTCATATTTTTCGCTACTACCATCGTAACTCGACTCTTTTACAACAACACAACCGGATAAAGTTAACGCGCTTAGCAACGCAACAGCCAATAAAGATCTTTTCAGCATGCTTCATATTCTCCTGATTATTTTATTAATAAGTTTGCTTCAATATATTTTCAGCAGCTCATTTCAAGCAAGCTTCAGGCCAAAACGTAACTCTATGTTTTTATTGCGCTTTATATTTTTCAGGTTTTGCTAATTTGCTAATTAATCGTTATTTTCACTAATTTTAGGCTCGCATTCATTGAGCCACCCAGACAAAGAGTCGGCAAGGACTTCATGCTGTTCCTTCCCCACCCATTCAAGTCCAATAGCACCGCTGTGGTTATCTATCGACAACAATAAGTCTTCGTTATCTACTCCTAACCCAATAAACACCGTTTCTGGCTGTTTTAACCGGCGTTTCATTAAAATATGTCCGGTTATATTTGCCAACAACCGCTCACCATCTTCTTCACTTTGGATCTGTAATAAATGTATCGGATGTCCCTGATAAGAAAGCGCCAGGTCGCCCGCATACCAGCGCCCAAATAGCGCTTTAATGCTGTCATGGAAGGTTGTTTCTAAGGCTTTTTCCAGCTCATCAAAAGCCAGAGGCTTAGCTTGTAAAGACGGTGTCCATTCAACCGTATCGTCATCAATAACCTCACCATATATTGGACTGCTCCACTCTTCTACATACTCCGTATAACGGACAGGAACCTGATTTTGATAACGCTCCATTAAGGCATCGATAGTTTCTTCTAACGTCTTCATCTGGCACTTACACCTAAGAAAATTTACAATAAGGGCATTGTACTTACGGAGCGACTTAAATGCCAAAGAAGCACGCACTCGACCACTTATCGCTGGGGCAAAGCACAGACTACCCGAGTGAATATGACCCGAAGCAGCTACAACCTGTCCCCCGCTCGCTGAATCGTGAGCCCATTGGTCTTGTTGGTAAGCTGCCTTTTTCCGGTGTCGACTTATGGACTGGCTACGAAATATCCTGGCTGAACTCAAATGGCTTGCCACAAGTCGCTGTCGGTTACTTTGAAGTGCCTGCGGAAAGTCCGAATCTCATTGAATCAAAGTCCTTTAAGCTTTATTTAAACAGTTTCAATGACTCTCATTTTGGCTCCTGGCAAGAGGTTCAGGTAGTTATGGAAAAGGACTTATCTGCATGTGCCGGAGCCAGGGTCAGTGTTACCTTAAAGCCGTTGTCTGAGCTAGAAGGTGAATCCATTGCAACCTTTCCCGGTCTTTGTATTGATAAGCAGGACATCACAATTTCGCAATATGACTACCAGCCGTCATTATTAATAACGGAGCATAATGAGACAGAAGAGAAGCTACACAGTCACCTGTTGAAGTCTAACTGTCTTATCACGAACCAACCCGACTGGGGATCCGTCTATATTCATTACCAGGGGCCCAAGTTGGATCATGCGTCATTATTGGCGTATTTGGTCTCATTCAGGCGCCACAATGAATTCCACGAACAATGCGTTGAACGTATTTATCAGGACTTAAAGGCGCTGGGGATGAAAAAACTGACGGTTTATGCCCGCTATACTCGCCGCGGAGGCCTCGACATAAACCCATTTCGTTCGGACTTCGAACCAGCGCTGCAGATGCAGCGCATGGCTCGACAATAAAACCTTAGGCATTAGGATGAGGAATTTGTAACCATTGAAGAAACCGGGCCTGTTGCTCAGCCGTTGGCTCATCCACAGGCTCAATTTTCGCATCTGTGGCGGGTTTTGCTTTTACGCTCAAGGTTTTTTCATGCAACTGGTCACGACGGAAAAACGTAACGGTTATAGAATCTCCTGCCTCATACTCTTTAAAAGCATCGCTGAAACGACCATCAACCACTTTGTGTCCGTCAAAGGCGACAATAACGTCACCGGGGGTAAAGCCAGCTTCCCACGCGGGGCTTCCTTTACTAACACGAGTCAGTTCCATACCGCCGCTTGTGTCATTAGCATTCCAGCCTGCCCACACTTCTGGCTCGTCATCTTTCTCATAAACCAGTTCCAAACCAACTCGTTCCAACATGGTTTCAAACGGAATATCGGCAGGCGTTTCAACATTATTCTGCCACCAGTTCTGCCAGGAGCGGCCTGTCAGCTCTTTTAGAATGGTTAATACATCCGCGGCAGTAAAACCTTCATGGTCAGCATCAAAGCGCTGATAGAGTTCATTATGAACATCGCGGTAACTCACTTCACCTTCAGTTGTTTCCAGAAGTTCACTGTCCAGCATCCAGGAAACCAGCGCCCCCTCTGAATAAATATTAACTGAATCGTTATGAGCCCTGTCACCGTATTGGTCTATCCATGCTTCAAATGACGCCTCAGCTACCGACATCTCTTCACGCCCCGGTTTCGCTTTGTGCCGATCAATACTTGTGGCCACACGTTCAAAGTATTCTGACGGTTCCATAATGCCTGCGTGTAACAACAGATGATTCTGGAAATAACTGGTGGAGCCTTCTGCTATCCAAAATAAATCTGTGTAGTTTTCTTTTTGATAGTCATAAGGAACTAAACCACTGGGGCGGTATGCTTTTACGTTCCAGGTGTGAACAAACTCATGCGATGCTGTCGACATAAAAGACAGGTAGTCATCGCGGCTGGCAAAGCTATAACGTGGTCGCTGAATAACCGTGGAGTTCTTGTGTTCCGTTGCGCCACCGGCACCAGTTGTTGCGTGGATCATGAACACATAACGCTCGAACGGATAATCACTCCATATAGAATCACCAGTTCCCACCAGCTTTTTTAAATCCGAAACCGTCTTTTCAGCATCGTAATTTCCTTCACCCCAGAACACCACTTCATAGTTCCGTTCATCCTGAGTAAATGCATAGTGTGTGTTAATACCAGTCTCTATTGGGGAGTCAACAAATACATCCCAATTCTGAGCAGTAAACTGATGATCTCCCTGGCGCTTCATTCCCGAGTAGCTTTTCCAGTTCTCAGGAACGTCAAGAGAAACTGAAATTGGTTCATTGCGCCACGCGTCAGCATACATAAAGACGGCAGATGCATCCAAATAAGCGTGAGTGTCGTCTATATGGCGACTACGACGCCCCAACTGATTCGCATAGATTTCGTAATCAACGGTAACCTCACCGCTTTGCTCTGGCAGGTATATGCGCCAGGTACTTTTATCAACTTTTTCCCAACGCAGTTCTTCACCATTGCTGCGCACTTCGAAGTCGCGCACGCCATTCGCCAAGTTTAAAATTCGGTAATAACCTGTTCTCCAGGCTGGCATTTTTATATCCAGGAACTTTTCTTCGCTGGCCGGAAAAGTAATTGAAACTTCACCTTTATGGTGTTCTGGTTGCGTCAGGTCAATTTTATAATCGGTATTTGCCAATACTACTGAAGGGGCTAACATAACACCAACAGCCAATAAGCTCTTACGCACAGTCAGTCTCCGTTAATTTCGAGTTTTTTGTTAGTCTGTTTTTGCAAAGACTACCACAATTCACCAATAGTAAATAAATTCAGATAGGTTAGACTTTATAATAATAATTTTCGTATCATAGCTATTGCATTCAGTATTGGGTAGGTGAGCATTGGCAGTACCTGAAACACCACAAGAAAAGATTCAGCATCTTAGCAAAAAGTTGCAACAGAGCATCCAGTCTCGTAAGCAATTAGAAGATGACTATTTACGTGACTCACAAAGATACTCAAATTTTGTGAATGATCTTTGCTTAGCGTTAAGTGGTGTTGATACGGAGCTGGACACTCTGCTGCATAAGCTGCGCGGACACCTGCAGCAGAATGCTTCTGCGGCCGTTCTCGAGCCAATTATGCAGAAGCTTAGCGACGCAATATCGCAGCATACGATTCGTTTGCAGACACAGCTAAAGCTAACCAACGAAAGCATCCGTCAGGCGCTGGCTTCAATTAAACCGCACGATAATAACAGCCGCTCTAAACTGCAGCGTGTCGCCAGCGAATTTGAGCAACCGACAATGACGGTTTCTCACTATCTTCCGTTGATGAACCAATTACTGGCACTTTCCTATCAACAGCCTGCTGTTAAGACAGAGACTCAAGTTAGTCAGTACCAGAGCCAATTGCTCGACTTACTAAGCGAAGTTGAGTTTTCAGGAAACGCTGCCGATACTCTGCGACAAATGAAAGTTGCCCTGCAAAAACCGCAGACAAGTGAAACTCTGCTCGCCATCACTTTAAAAATCATGCGGTTAGTTTTCAGTAACATTAATGATGAACGAAAGTCGGCACAGCATTTCTTAAAGCAACTGAATGCTTCGCTGGAATCGGTTCAAAGTGTGCTGGGTAAAACTATTAATCATTCTTCAGACTACGCTGACCAGCGCGTTCATCTGAATCAAAAACTGAAAAATGGCGTCTCAGAGATCAGTGCATGTGTCACCGATGCCTGTGAGCTTTATGACTTAAAAGAGTCCGTTGGCAAACAATTACAGACATTAAGTGAAACACTGAATCAACACTTGAAGTTGCATGATGAAGAGCGTGAAAACTTTAACAGCAACACGCTGGAAATAAAGCAGCAGCTAAGGGATACCGAAGCTCAGGTCGAGTACTATAAAAAAGAATTAGCAAAACAGCAGTTTCGTAGCTTACAGGATAATCTGACCAAGTTACCCAACCGGTCGGCTTTTGAGGAACGCCTAAACCTCGAGTTTGAGCGTTGGGTAAAAGGTGAGACACAGCTTACTATCGCGGTAATAGACGTCGACCACTTTAAAAATATTAACGATAACTTCGGTCATATTGCCGGCGATAAAACTCTGCAAGTTATTGCAGGAACCCTCAGCAAGGCACTCAAAGAGTCTGGTTTTGTCTGTCGCTACGGTGGCGAAGAGTTTGCTATTATATTCTGTTCGGATGATCGGGAAGCTTATCAGCACATCGAAAATGCACGGGGAAAAGTTGCGACTATTCCGTTTAAATTTAAAAGTGAAGACATTCGTATTACTATTTCAGCAGGAATAGCGAAGTGTCAATACAACGAAGATACGCCATTAGCGGTTTTCGAAAGAGCAGATAAAGCTCTATATGATGCAAAAAATAGCGGGCGCAATAAGGTCATGAAAGCGAAATAGAAACTAGACGCACGACCAACGCCGGCACAAGGATGACGCCGAGTCATCGTTTTTACAGGAGTATGAAAACATAATGAGAGCAAGCATTTCTCCAAGAGGCAGTATGTCTCTTTTGTCACAGCTCGAAATAGAGCGTTTAAAGCAGTCCTCAAACAGCCAACTTTATAAATTATTCCGTAACTGCTGTCTTGCGGTTTTAAATGCCGGTAGTAACACCGACAGCAGTGCTGAAATCTACGATAAATACAAAGACTTCGCAGTTAATATTATTCGCAAAGAGCGCGGCATTAAAATTGAACTTATAGAACCACCTGCCGAAGCCTTTGTTGACGGCGAACTGATTGTCGGAATACGTGAACTACTCGAGTCTGTATTACGTGACATTCTTTTTACCGGAGACCGTTACTCGGAAGAAGAACTTAAAGACGCTGATAGCGCTACCCTCACCCATGTGGTATTCGATATTTTACGCAACGCCCGCACCATTCAGGCGATGCAAGAGCCGGACATGGTAGTTTGCTGGGGAGGCCACTCCATTAATGAAGGCGAGTATAAATACACCAAAGAAGTGGGTTATCAACTCGGTTTACGAGGCCTCAACATCTGCACAGGGTGTGGCCCTGGAGCAATGAAGGGTCCAATGAAAGGCGCTACTATCGGACACGCTAAACAGCGCATTAGCAGTGGCCGTTACTTAGGTCTTACAGAACCCGGAATTATTGCAGCAGAGCCACCTAACCCTATTGTCAATGAGCTGGTTATTCTGCCTGATATTGAAAAACGTTTGGAAGCTTTCGTGCGCTGCGCCCACGGAATTGTGATTTTCCCGGGTGGCGCGGGTACGGCAGAGGAACTGTTGTATTTACTTGGCATTTTGATGCACCCGAAAAACCAGCAACAAAGTTTGCCCGTAATTTTGACAGGCCCCGAAAGCTCTAAAGACTACTTTGATGCTTTAGATACTTTTATCGTCGATACGTTAGGCGAAGACGCCCGCGGTTTTTACCGTATTATTATCGCAGACCCTGCCGGTGTCGCTCAGCACATGCATGCGGGTATGGCGGCGGTAAAACAGTATCGCCGTGACTCAGGCGATGCTTACTACTTTAACTGGACCCTCTTTATCGATGAAAACTTTCAGCGTCCTTTTTATCCGACTCATGAAAATGTTTCATCGCTTAACCTGCACCCAGAGCAGCCCAAAGAAGAGCTTGCCGCTGATTTACGTCGCGCCTTCTCTGCCATTGTTGCCGGTAATGTGAAAGACGATGGTATTCGCCAAATTAGAGAAAAAGGCGTATTTACTATTCATGGTGAAAAACAGTTAATGAAGCGACTTGACGTATTGTTAAGAGCATTCGTCGAACAGGGTCGTATGAAACTGCCGGGTTCGGTGTATCATCCTTGTTATAAGGTTGTTACTGACTGAAGGATTTATGAAAAATAAAGTCTTTGTCATACTTGCTATTGGTGCCGTAAGTTATCTGGCTATTGTCGGAGCAGTACTGATGCTTTATCAGGCTGACCCCGCCGATTTGCAGTGGCAGGAACGGGAAACCTACAACGCCAGACAAATTGGTCAGTTGGATCTCGGTATGTCCAAAGACAGCGTTATCCGAATTTTGGGCTCCCCGGATATCAACGAAGCAAAAGCCTCACCCAAAGGTGACATGCAAGTATTGTTTTATCGTACACATCACGTGACTTCTGACGGTATCACTACGAAAGATGAGTGTACCCCTCTGGTTTTCCGAGACAATGAGCTCATCGCCTGGGGTAACGATTCATACCGCGACTATCAGGATAATCAGAGGCGCGAATGAATAAACTGACGGAGTGTTGTGAAAAAGCCGGTAATTTACTGAAACAACACGATATTCGTCAGCTTTATCGTTTAGTTCAGTTTATTGATGAGGAATACCAGCAAAACCGCTGGCCGGAGCTTCTTCCAATTTATGCCGAGCAACAGTACCCGGAAGACAACCACGCGATAAGTGAGATACTTGCCGTTTGCGTTAACGCCTTAAAGTGCGGTTATCAGTGGTCTTTACACACCCATTATCGCCGAATTCTGGCTGCGGCCTGTATCAGTGCAAAACTTAATCCCGACCCTGGCTATTGGAAAAAGCGTCAGCTGCGACAGTCACTGTGGCTTTCTGCTTTAGAGACATTGACGTTAAGCTCACCCGATATCGTTGTATTTAGATACTGGGTTGAAGCACTGACTCAAGTGCAGCTAAAACGAATCGAACCCAGCCTGGCGTTTTTTCCGTTATTAAACGGAGACTTTCGCTATCGTTTCTGGGCGCTTCTAACCCAGCAAGACACCTTCTCAGTGCGGCTGACAGGCCAGAAGTTTTCGAATGAACAAAACAAACAAACTGCCGTATTGCTGGGCTTTGAAGGCAAGCATGCCGTCGTAGCCTTAATTCATAAGTTGGACAGTCCATTTTACCTGAGCCCGGAAGAGTCAGGAAATTGGCAAATAAACAATCGAGCTCTGACGAATGAACAACTCAACGCTCTGAGTAGCCATCGCTTAATGAAACAAGAGCAACAGAGCTCAATACAGCAAACACCGCGTTCGCTGTTAAAAGCGATTAATCGATACGCAAATGCAAATGGCGCCTTGAATGCCGTCATTCAACAGGTAAACCAGCTTCCTTTTTTAGCCAATAGTCTGCACGCTGCAGTCCAACAAAGTGAGCGTATTGGTTACAGCGAAGCGAGCCGTATGGATTTAAAACAGGCATACTTGTGGCTGGGTTCTAAGCGAGCTTCCGTAATTCTGGCCACTGCATTCCTGCAGCACCAGTTTTCTTTAAACACTATTCCTTTGCATAAAAATTTGATGCAAAAGCTCGGCTTATTAACCACTTTATTGCAGCGTTTATCAGATACCACAAGCATTAATTTACCCACACCGGCGCCGCTACTGGCTTTACTTTCAGGTTCCGACTTATTTCGACACCCAGAGCTGATAAAGTCCGCTAAATGGCCTCGGCCTAAATACGTTGAGCATTGCTACAGCACCAGTTGGGTAGGCTCAGCGCTGGATATTAGTGATTTTCGCCGGAGTAAGCAGTTGGTCAAACGCTGGCAGCTGCCTCCGGCTACTGAGCGCCTATTAGATCCAGATAAGGAAGAAAATGATGAGTTAAGTGCCCTTTTCTTTTTGTCACACTATTTGACCTTAAGCACTTATTACCCCGATGTATCATTAAGCAGCTCAGTCAAATCCCTGCTAAAATCCAGTTGTCAGCAATTAAAAATCGATGCTGATCAATTGACAAAAATTAAAACAAAAGCAGCCTTCGACAGTCATTGTTACTCACCGTTATAGTGCTTATTCGCGTGGTGAATAGTACAGAGCTAGTCAGTATTATCAACGCGGTGGTAGAATGACCGTTCCTGTTTTTTGTTGTAACACGGTTTAAAGGAAGCAATTCATGAGTAGAACCATCACAGTTATTCCAGGTGACGGCATAGGCCCGGATATCGTTAAGTCAGCAACCGCAATTTTAGATAAAGCGGGTTGTGACTTTCAGTATGAATACGTAGAAGCCGGCCTGACTGCTTTGGAAAAAACCGGAGAGCTATTACCGCAAAATACTCTTGATGCGATTGAACGTAACGGTGTTACTTTAAAGGGGCCATTAACAACCCCAGTTGGCGAAGGCTTTACTTCAATTAATGTCAGCCTGCGCAAACATTTTTCTCTCTACGCAAATGTGCGCCCTGTATTGTCCTTTAAAGGGACTCAGGCCCGCTATGAAGATATTGATATCATCACCATCCGCGAAAATACCGAAGGTATGTACTCGGGTTTAGGACAAAAAGTCTCTGAAGATGGTAATGAAGCTGAAGCTATGAGCAAAATCACGCGCGAAGGTGCAGAGCGTATCGTGCGGTTTGCTTATGAAACAGCGCGCCGCGAAGGTCGTAAAAAAGTTACGGCAGTTCACAAAGCCAATATCCTGAAGTCAACGTCAGGCTTATTCCTTAAAGTTGCTCGTGAAATTGCAGAAGAATATCCGGATATCGAGTCGACAGAAATGATTGTCGATGCGGCTTGTATGCGTCTGGTAATGAACCCGGAAGAGTTTGATGTGATTGTTACCACAAACCTGTTCGGCGATATTCTATCTGACCTTTGTGCTGGTTTGGTCGGTGGGCTAGGTATGGCACCAGGCGCTAACATTGGTAAAAACTGCGCCATTTTCGAAGCCGTACATGGTTCAGCTCCGGATATCGCCGGTAAAAACCTGGCAAACCCAAGCTCAGTAATTCTGGCTTCGATTCAAATGCTTGAGTATTTGGGAATGCAAGAACAAGCAACCAATATCACCAAAGCACTGGCCGACGTCATTGCCAGCGGCGACCGTACAACTCGCGACTTAGGCGGTTCACACGGCACAACAGACTTTACTCAGGCGGTTATTGACCGACTTTAAGATTTTCGGCATGGCCATGTCTCTCATGGCTATGCCGAAACAAGCTAACTCCGTGGCAGCCAACGTAAGTGTACAGTGACTTCTTCACGGTCGTGATAAAGGTGCTTAGCCTGAATTTCAAAAGGCTTGGTGCCTTCAGTCTGAAGCTTATCGGTAATCTGACTTAAATACTCTTTCACTGCCGCATAGCGCTGTCGCATTGGCAACTTCAAGTTAAAGATGGCTTCTTCACAGTCGCCTTCCAATAACCAACTGGTCATCAACTCACCGACTCGTGCCGGCTTTTCGACCATGTCACAAACCAACCAGTTAATATTCTTACGTTTAGGACGAAACTTAAAACCATCTTCTTTAATATGCTTAACCTGACCTGTCTCCATTAAAGACTCAGCCATCGGTCCGTTATCGACCGCCTGTACCATCATGCCACGACGTACTAACTGATAAGTCCATCCGCCTGGAGCAGCACCTAAATCCACGGCTTTCATGCCCGAGTGAACACGTTTTTCCTGCTCATTTTCAGGTACAAACACCTGGAAAGCTTCGTCCAGTTTCAGGGTTGACCGGCTAGGTGCTTCTTTGGGCATACGCAAACGAACAATACCGCCTTCGTGCACTGTCTGGTTATAGCTATAAGAATACCCCACCAGCGCATGTGCCGAGTTAACAAATAACACGTGTAACATAGGTCGCTTAGCCAAAGGCTTATTACTTAAAAGCTCTTCTTTACGCAAGGCCTGGCGCAGCGGAACACTGAACTTCCGGCAAAACTTTGATAGCTGATTAGCTTCGTTGGTATCCGGCGTTTCTACTCGCAGTTCACCCGCTAAACCAAAAGTTTCTCTGTGAGGTTTCAGCACATCAATAACTTCGGACGCACGATCTTCAATACCGGCCAATTTTACCGGACCAAGTAAGGCAAACATTTCTCGTGCAAAAACCAGATCTTTAAGCGACAGCTTACGGGCAATGTGTTCAGCTTCTTCATGCTGGCAGTTATAAGTGACATAGGCCTGATCAGGTTGAGTCTGACAGTAGCCGTAAACACCCAGCTCTGCCGTTTTATCCTGAATTTCAGCCGCACAATCGCCTTCAAACCCAGCGCGACACAGTAATACAATACCACTGCCTTTGCCGCTAACGATGTCTTTCATTAACTACCTGCTCCTAACTTCACTGCGCCAACTAACAAACTGAGCCAACCGGCAATAAATAACAATCCGCCGAGCGGCGTTATTGGCCCGAACCATTTAATGCCCGTCAACGCTAACGCATACAAACTGCCCGAAAACAAAATAACACCCGCCAACCATAAATAACCGCTGGCAACAAACCAAACCGAATGTGACTGCTTTAACCAAAGCGCTAAGGCAAATAATGCCAGGGCGTGATAAAACTGATAAGTAACACCAGTTTCAAATGCGCTTAACAAGTTTTCGCTTAACTTCGATTTAAGCCCATGGGCAGCAAAAGCCCCCAGCATAACGCCTGTACCGCCTAAAATGGCCGCCACAATTAAAAATAACTGACTCATTGAATGAACTCCTTAATAGCATCTGCAGCCTCTTGCCATAGCTTAGGCGTATCCGCCGCTTTGGCTTTTGTGGCGGCAAAACCGTGATCGGCACCCTCTAGCCATTGTAACTGCCAGTTGTGCGGTAACTCCACGCATTGCCCCTGCTCCGCTCTTTTTAAAAGAGGCTTACTAAATGGGTCTCGAGTGCCCTGTAAAATAAGGCCGGGAGCCTGCGTCATTTCCAACTCTTCCAAACGTGACTTTTCCGGCTTATGCGGCGGATGAAACGGAAAACCCAGAGCAATTACTGCTTTCGCGCTGTACTTGTCAGCTAAGCGCAACATCACCCGGCTTCCTAATGACTTACCCATCAAAACTAACGGCTTATTATCTTGCTGTAATTCGCTCAGCAGCTCGTCAATTGCATCGACCAGCACCGGCATTTTATTAGGAGGTCGTTGCTTACCGGTTTCCCGGACCATTTCCCAATAAGGAAAATCTGGCCGCACAACTTCCGCGCCAAGCACCGCACCCTGCTCCGCAAAAAAATCCATAAACTCTGTATCCGGCCCACCACCTGAACCGTGCAAAAAAACAATACGAAAGGTTCCGTTCAAATTCTGCTGTTGATAGCGCATTATTGATTAAACTCTTGCTCTTCTTTTTGAACCAAACCAAGTAGCCATTGACGGAAAGTCGCGATTTTACCTATCTCCGCCTGATTGTCACGACAAACAAGATAAAAGGCTTTATTCCGCTGCAAAGTCTGAGGAAAAATACGAACCAGGTGTCCGCTGTCAATTTCGGATTTAACCAGCACATTATTCGCTAATGCAATGCCCTGTCCGTGAACCGCTGCCTGCAAAGCCAAACTGGAATGGCTGAATACCGGTCCGTTATCGCCTTTATACTGGGGCAACCCTACCAACTGAAACCAGTCCTTCCAGGCATTTCGGGTTTCATCATGCAGCAGCGTTTGTTTGAATAAATCTATCGGCTCTTGAATGTTGGCTTTGTCTAACAACAAGGGAGAACAGACTGGCCATAAATATTCTTCATGCAACTGGTAAGCTTTTACGCCGGGCCAGCGGCCATCACCATAGTAAATAGCAACATCAACATCGTCCGTCAAAGAGCCACTAATTTCATCCACCGCTTTAATGCGTATGTCCATATCGGGGTGCTCTTCACGAAAACTACTGAGCCGTGGGACAAACCATAAAATAGCAAAGCTGGGGGGAACCGAAACGGTCAACGCGCCTCGTTCAGACACTAGCCGAAGCTTATCGGTGGCCTGTGCCAGTTGTTCAAAAATATCCCGTAACTCTAAGTAGTATTCCTGCCCTTCTTCGGTCAGCAACAGCGAGCGGTTACGTCGAATGAAAAGTTTAAGCTCAAGGAAATCTTCTAACGCTTTTACCTGATGACTGACGGCCGCCTGAGTCACAAATAACTCTTCGGCTGCTTTGGTAAAACTAAGGTGACGCGCTGCCACTTCAAATGATTTAAGCGCGTTTAAGGGAGGTAATTTCCGCATGCCATTAATTAAAAAGCGTCTCTGTTTAGTAGATAACTACCACTATAACAGAGACGCCCTTAGTTCGGCTATTTATCATTACTTTAACTAATGTGACTTACAGACGAACGCCGCCGTCAATCTCGACCACACGGCCGCTGAAGAAGTCATTTTCAATAATGTAGCGAGCGCTGTGAGCAATTTCATTGGGCTGCCCCCAACGTTTCAACGGAACCATAGATAACGCGCGATCAACCGCTTCAGGTTTCATCTGCGCAGTCATTGGGGTTTCGATAAAGCCAGGCGCAATGGCACCACAGCGAATGCCGTAGCGACCCAATTCACGAGCCCAGGTGACTGTCATGGCAACCACACCGGCTTTGGTTGCGGAATAGTTAGTCTGTCCCATGTTGCCGGCACGCGCGACACTGGAAATATTGATGATAACGCCTTTCTTACCAGCTTTTACCATCTGCGCTGCGGCTTCACGGCCGCATAGGAAGGTACCGGTGAGGTTCACATCCAGAACCGACTGAAATTGCTGCAGTGGCATCTTCTGTTTCAGTTCGCCGTCTTTGAATTTAATCAGCAGGCCGTCACGCAGTAGGCCTGCGTTGTTTACCAGCACATCAATACCATCAAACTCTTGCTGAATTTGTTCAAACACGGTTTCTACCGACTCTTCGTCAGTAATATCAACTTCATAGCCAACTACTTTGGCAGCACCCAGCTTTTCGCAGTGCTCCTGAGCTTCACCTAATACGTCGCCGTTAATATCGATAAGTGCAAGTTTAGCGCCTTGTTTGGCGAAATCTTCAGCCATTGCAAGGCCCAGCCCCTGGGCACCACCGGTAATAACAATAACACTGTCTTTAATTTGCATGTGCTTCCTCGTTTCTTAGGTTACTTCTGTGACTTAGGTGCCACATAATTAAAAATACTGGAAAAATCCTGACGACCGTGGCCTTGCTCAGACCAGCTATGGTAAAGATTACGAGTCAGTGACCCCATAGGCGTTGCGGCACCGCTTTCTAATGCGGTTTGTTGCGCCAGGCCTAAATCCTTAGCCATTAAGTCAACCAAAAAGCCGCCCTGATAGTCGTTACTTGAAGGCACGTTGTCCATTACGCCAGGACACGGATTATAAACCTGTAAAGTCCAGTTGCTACCTGAGCTTGCCAGCATAATTTCCGATAAAACTTTCGGGTCCAGCCCGTTCGCCTTACCTAATTGCAGAGCTTCTGAAGTACCCACCATTAACACCGACAACAGCATGTTGTTGCAAATTTTTGCAATCTGTCCGGCACCGACATCACCGGCGCGGAAAACATTTTTCCCCATGTCGTTAAGCACGGTGCGAGCGCGGTCCACATTGGTTTCTGTGCCGCCGCAAATAAAGGTTAAGGTGCCGGCTTTCGCGCCACCCACACCACCAGAAACCGGCGCATCAATAAAGGCAATACCGGCTTTCTCGAGCTGTTCACCCACATACATAGCGGTATCTGATGAAATGGTACTGCAATCAATGACAAGCTGATCTTTGGTCAGCTTATTGATTAAACCGTCGTCTCCAAGGTAAACAGCTTTTACGTGGCGGTCTGCCGGCAGCATAGACACCACAAACTCAACGCCGTCGATGGCTTCAGCCGCTGTTTTCGCTGCCTGTGCACCGTCCGCAACTATAGCTTTCAGCGCGTCTTCCGATAAATCAAAAGCCTTAACGGTGTGGCCTGCTTTTGCCAGGTTGCTGGCCATAGGGCCACCCATGTTTCCCAGTCCAATAAATCCTACGGTTGCCATACAGGCACTCCTTCTTGTTAATTCGTTTTATTTATCAAGATCGGCTAATGGATGCGTTCGCTCGCCCCAGGGCGGTAAAAAGAATGCATCAACCTCTTCTGCTGGTACTTCGCCTACCGAGCTATGCTGCCATTGTGGGTTCTTATCTTTATCAATCAGCAATGCCCGAATACCTTCTGCAAAGTCACCACGAACCGCACAGTTACAAGACAAGGTCAGCTCTAACCGGAAACAATCCGCCAACGACAAATCAGAGCCCTGCTGCAGTTGGTTCCAGACCAGATGCGAAGTAAACGGACAACCATTTGCCAGATTCTTACGCGCCCGCGCCAGCCATTTATCATCGGTTTCATTATTCACAATACGTGTAACAATATCGCCAATGTCATTGCCGGCTGTTAATTCTGTAATAAGCGACTGGTGTGGCTCAACCTGAGGGTTAGGTAAGGCCGTTGTGTCGTTGCTGGCAACTGAACTTAATAAGTCGGTCACTTTCTGCTTATTCAGTGCGGAGGTATTACCCCATTCCATTTCTTTAAGCTGAGTCAGAATCGTTTCTTTACTTTCGTGACCCACGAAATGGTCTGCCAGGTTCAGATATAACGCATCATTTGCGTTCATCGTTGCACCCGTAATACCTAAGAATAAACCACAGCCTTGTGGCATGCGATTAAGGAAGTAGGTAGCACCAACGTCCGGATACAAGCCAATCGTCACTTCCGGCATGGCCAGTAACGAGCGCTCAGTCACAATACGGTGGCTGGCCCCGTTCATTAAGCCCATACCACCGCCCATGACAATACCGTCACCCCAGCAAATGAAGGGCTTAGGGAATGTCTGGATAAAGTAATCAAGCTGATATTCCTGGGTAAAGAAGTTTTCAACCTCTTCAACTAATTTACCTGGCTCGGCCTGCATAGCTTTATACATAGCGACAATGTCACCACCGGCACAGAAGGCTTTTTCACCAGCGCCCTGCAACCAGACACAAGCCACTTTGTCGTCATCTGCCCATTTCTTGAGCTGTGGTAGCAGCTTTTCAGCCATTGCCAGACTCAGAGCGTTCAGTGATTTTTCGGAATTTAATGTAGCAACGCCGATGACTTTGTCACCGGCGTTTAGTTCTTCAAAAAGTACAACGTCTTGCATGGAGTCTCCTTACAAGATTTCGCGGTCATTATCCGCCAACATACGGCGACCAATAATCATACGCATGACTTCGTTCGTGCCTTCCAGAATCTGGTGAACACGAACATCACGCACATGGCGCTCTAATGGATACTCTTTTATGTAGCCATAACCACCGTGCAGTTGCAGTGCGTCGTTACACACCTTAAAACCAACATCGGTCGCAAACTGCTTCGCCATAGCGCAATAGGTGGTTTTGTCAGCGTCGTTGTTATCAACTTTACTGGCTGCCAAACGCACCATTTGACGGGCTGCTACCAGCTCAGTGGCCATATCAGCTAACTTAAACTGTAGCGCCTGAAAAGCTGCCAACGGCTTACCAAATTGCGTACGTTCCTGCATGTAGGCTTTAGCGGTATTCAGCGCCGCTTGTGCGGTACCGACAGAGCAAACCGCAATGTTGATGCGTCCACCGTCTAAGCCCATCATGGCAAACTTAAAGCCTTCGCCTTCTTTACCCAGCAAGTTTTCTGCCGGAATACGAACGTCTTCAAACGTTACTAAGCGAGTTGGCTGGGCGTTCCAGCCCATTTTCTCTTCGGCTTTACCGTAAATAACACCTTTGGCATCGGCCGGTACAGCAAAGGCAGAAATGCCTTTAGGACCATCTTCGCCAGTGCGTGCCATAACCACCAGAACGTCAGTTTCACCGGCACCAGAGATAAACATCTTAGAGCCGTTCAGAACGTACTCGTCACCATCTTTTTTTGCACTGGTGCGTAAGCTGGCAGCGTCTGAACCTGAACCGGGTTCTGTCAGGCAGTAAGAGCCCAGCTTCTCGCCGGTAACCAACTCTGGTACCCACTGATCAATCACTGACTGTTGGCCGAAGGAGCCAATCATCCAGGTGACCATGTTATGAATCGTCATCATAGCCGTGGTTGCTGTACAGCCACCCGCCAACTGCTCAAAAATGAGCGCTGAGTCTAAGCGGCTCATTCCAAAGCCGCCAGCTTCTTCCGGCGTGTACATGCCCATAAAGCCCATTTCACCGGCTTTACGGAACACTTCAATTGGGAAGTGGTGTTCTTCATCCCACTTAGCCGCATTAGGCGCCAGCTCTTTATCAGCAAACGCTTTAGCCGTATCAACAAAGGCTTGCTGGTCTTCTGTCAATTCGAAATTCATCGCTATCCCCTACTACCTTAGGTTAATTGACATGTTAGGGCCGGCTGGATCTTCCAGATCGCTCTCAAACCAACGCGCCGTTACTGTCTTCGTTTCACTGTAAAAACGAACGCCCTGCTTACCATAAGCATGAAGATCACCAAAGAATGAACGCTTCCAGCCGGTAAATGAGAAGAAAGGCAGTGGTACCGGAATTGGGATGTTAATTCCTACCTGACCCACTTCAACTTCGTGCTGGTATTTACGCGCTGCCGCACCGCTTGCAGTAAAGATAGACGTACCATTACCGTAAGGGTTGTTGTTAACCAGCTCTAATGCGTCTTCTAAGCTGTCCACTTCTGTGGCGCACAATACCGGACCGAAAATTTCCGTTTTGTAGATTTCCATATCCGGCGTTACGTTAGAAAATACTGTTGGACCAACCCAGTTACCGTTTGGCAGGCCATCAACTTTGCAATTACGACCATCAACCAACAATTTCGCGCCTTCTTTTTCACCCTGAGTAATCAAAGCTTCAACGCGCTCTTTTGCTTGTGGGCTAATAACCGGACCATAAGCGGCATTTTCATCATTCCATGCGCCCGGACGAACTTTCGCAATGGCTTCAGCAATTTCAGGGATCCACTCTTTTGCCGCACCAACGAATACTGCGACAGAAATCGCCATACAACGTTGACCCGCTGCACCGACAGAAGAACCAACCATGTTGTTGATCACTTGCTGTTTATTGGCATCTGGCATAATAACGCAATGGTTTTTCGCACCAGCAAAGGCCTGTACCCGCTTACCATTTTCTGTACCACGACGGTAGATGTACTCTGCAACCGGCACAGAACCAACGAATGACAAGGCACGAACTGCCGGATGATCCAGCAGGAAATCAACCTGATCTTTATTGCCATGCAGGACCTGCAACACACCTTTAGGCGCGCCAGCTTGTTCAAATAATTCCACCAAACGATTTGGCGTTAATGGATCTTGCTCAGAAGGTTTAAGAATAAAGGTGTTACCACAAGCAATTGCCAGCGGGAACATCCACAGTGGGATCATAGCCGGAAAGTTAAATGGCGTAATACCTGCGCAAACCCCAAGTGGCTGAGTGTAGCTGTAAGAATCAATTTTACGGGCAACGTTTTCAACAGTTTCACCCATTAATAACGAAGGAATATTGGCTGCGTGTTCAACTACTTCGATACCACGCCAGACGTCACCTTTTGCATCTTCAAAAGTTTTACCGGTTTCCTGCGCCAGAGTTTCTGCTATTTCTTCCTGATGTTCTTTTAACAAGGCCTGATAACGCATCATGACACGAGCGCGTTCAGAAACAGGCACTTCTTTCCAGGTTTTAAAAGCTTCGCGTGCACTCTCAACCGCTGCTTCCATTTCACTCTGGGTAGCAACTGGCACTTGTGCGATAACTTCCTGTGTCGCTGGATTGGTGACAGGAATCCACTGTTCTGACTTCGAGGCGACAAATTCGCCATCTATATACAGAGGCACTTTCTTAGACATAATTCACCTTCTTATTGTGTTATTTTGTCATCTATTGATGAGCTAAATTTAGTTAAGTGAGCCTTAACGTGACCCTCTTAATTCTGATTACTTTACTTTGGGCCGCCAGTTTTTCGCTAATCGGCGTTTATCTTGCCGGTCAGGTTGACGGTTATATTGTTGTGTTTATCCGCATGATTTTAGCACTGATAACCGTGTTACCGTTATTTCGTTGGCGGCATTTGTCTCCCAAAAGTGGGCAGCTACCTCAACTGACTAAACTGGCCGTTATTGGCGCTATACAAATTGGCGCCATGTATTTGTTTCTTTACCATGCGTTTTTGTATTTGAGCGTTGCCGAAGTGCTTTTGTTCACTATTTTTACACCGCTCTACATAACCCTCATTGACGAACTCATACTCAACCGCAAGCATTTACCTCTTTTATGGTGGATTGCTGCGGCAGTATCCGTTTGCGGCGCTGCCATAATTCGGTATCAACCGCTGTCTGATGATTTCATCACTGGTTTCTTTTTAATTCAGGCCGCCAATGCTTGCTTTGCCTTAGGTCAAGTTGCTTATAAACGTTTACCGACCGGTAAGACATTGGCACAAAGTCAGCAATTTGCTGCGTTTTTCTTTGGTGCCAGTGTTATTGCCGGCCTGGGTGTTTTGCTTTTTGCTGACCTAAACATGATGCCTGCAACTAACCTCCAGTGGGGCATTTTACTGTGGCTAGGTATTGTCGCCTCAGGCCTTGGTTACCTTGGTTGGAACCTTGCCAGTAAATGGGTCAACACCGGACAGCTTGCCACTATGAACAATGCCTTAATTCCCGCTGGAATTCTGGTTAATGTCTTATTCTGGGAACAGTCCTTTGACTACACCCGTTTAAGCATTGGTGCTTTGATCATAGTGCTTGCCGTTTGGCTAGCCGGGCGGGTTCAAAAGCTGAAACCCGCAGGCTAGCCTATACCGGCAAAGCCCGACTAGATCATTTCCACAGCCAGAGCGACAGCTTCGCCGCCACCGATACACAACGAAGTAATGCCTCGTTTCTGGCCTTTTTGTTTTAAGGCGTGCAACAGCGTTACCAGCAAACGTGCACCGCTTGCGCCAATAGGATGCCCTAAAGCGCAAGCTCCGCCATGCACATTCACTTTGCTCGCATCCAGTTTCATTTCCTGAATTGCCAGCATGGTTACCATGGCAAAGGCTTCGTTAATTTCCCATAAATCGACGTCGTCTTTTGTCCAGTCCAGCTTGCTCAACAATGAGTTCATTGCGCCAATAGGTGCAATAGTGAATTCAGACGGTGCCTGCGAGTGCGTTGTGTGACCCATCACCCGGGCCAACGGCTGCAGACCTTTGGCTTTTGCTTCACTTTCACGCATTAAGATAAGCGCCGCAGCACCGTCAGAAATAGAGCTTGAGTTAGCCGCGGTGATCGTACCGTCTTTTTTGAACGCCGCACGTAACTGAGGAATTTTATCCAGTCGTGCTTTACCCGGCTGTTCATCGGTATCTACGGTAACTTCACCTTTACGAGTTGAGTAAGTCACCGCTGTAATTTCATCTTTAAACAAGCCGTCTTTAATGGCTGCCTGCGCTTTGGTTAAAGAATGAATCGCAAATTCATCCATTGCTTCACGATCAATACCGTACTCATCAGCAGTACTTTGCGCGTAGCTTCCCATGGCTTTATTCTCGTAAGCATCTTCAAGGCCGTCGAACATCATGTGATCCAGCACTTGTCCATGCCCCATGCGATAGCCGCTGCGACCTTTAGGTAGCATATACGGCGCGTTGGACATGCTTTCCATACCGCCCGCCAGTACAACGTCAGCAGAACCGGCTTTGATTAAGTCATGAGCCATCATCGCGGCTTTTAGGCCCGAGCCACAAACCTTGTTTATCGTTGTAGCGCCGGTCGAACGAGGTAAGTCAGCATAAAGCATCGCCTGACGAGCCGGAGCCTGACCTAAGCCTGCCGGCAAAACATTACCCATGATAACTTCCGAAATATCATCGGCTTTCAAACCGCTGTTACTCAGTGCTGCCTTAATGGCTGCTGCACCCAAATTAGGAGCAGAAACTTCACTCAGACAACCCTGAAAACCGCCCATTGGCGTACGGTTGGCCGCCACAATCACGATGGAATCGCTTGACATCTTTCCTCCAAATGCACTTTACGTTAACGTAAACTTCCTCTAAGCTTAGATCCCAGAGCAACCAAAAAGCAAGTACCGATGGACAATAAAGTAACTTACAGTATTGGTGAACTGGCAAAACAATTTGACATTACCACTCGCAGCATTCGTTTTTACGAAGACGAAGGTCTGCTCTCTCCCAGACGCCAGGGCCAACAGCGCATTTACACCAATAAAGACCGGGTTCGTTTAAAGCTGATTCTACGCGGCAAACGGCTGGGGTTTTCACTGGCTGAAACCGGCCGTTTATTTGAGTTGTACGATGCAGACAACAGCAGCGCGGCGCAGTTACAAAAAGTACTTGAGCTCATCGGTGAGAAAAAGCTCTCGCTCAAACAACAGATGGAAGATATTAATGTGTTACTGACCGAGTTAAGCGGTCTTGAGCAACGTTGTCAGGACGAGCTTAAGACCATTAGCTCATCAGTTTCAGAAGTTCATTCTCAGGAGTCGTTATGATCAGTCAATACACCACCTTTAACTTTGGGCTCGGCGAAACAGCCGACATGATCCGTGAGCAAGTTAATGCCTTTGCGCGTGACGAAATTGCCCCTCGCGCCGCTGAAATCGATGAAAAAAATGAGTTTCCCAGCGACTTATGGCGCAAGCTTGGCGATATGGGTCTGCTCGGTTTAACCGTTGCCGAAGAGTATGGTGGTTCTGGCATGGGCTACCTTGAGCACGTTATCGCGATGGAAGAAATTAGCCGTGCATCAGCCTCTGTTGGCCTGAGCTATGGGGCACACTCCAATTTGTGTGTGAACCAGATTCACCGCAACGGTAATGAAGAACAGAAGCAAAAATACTTACCTAAGTTATGTACTGGCGAACACGTTGGTGCCTTAGCAATGAGTGAACCTAACGCCGGCTCTGACGTTGTCAGTATGAAGCTACGCGCCGATAAAAAAGGCGACAAATACATTCTGAACGGCAACAAAATGTGGATCACAAACGGTCCTGAAGCGAACGTCTTTGTTATTTACGCAAAAACCGAACCCGAAAAGAACTCTCGTGGTATCACCGCTTTTATTGTTGAAAAAGACACGCCAGGGTTCAGCCAGGCACAAAAGCTCGACAAACTGGGTATGCGTGGTTCAAACACCTGTGAACTGGTGTTTGAAGATGTCGAAGTGCCTGCAGAGAACATTCTGGGTGAACTTAACGAAGGCGTTAAAGTGCTGATGAGCGGCCTTGATTACGAGCGCGCTGTTCTTGCTGCTGGTCCTTTAGGCATTATGCAGGCCTGCCTTGATACTTGCGTACCTTATATTCACGATCGCAAACAGTTCGGTAAAGAGATCGGCGAATTCCAGCTGATTCAGGGCAAAGTTGCTGATATGTACACTCGCACTAATGCGGCGCGTGCTTACGTTTACGCAGTAGCTCAGTCTTGTGACCGTGGTGAAACTACCCGTAAAGACGCCGCAGGCGCTATTCTTTACGCAGCCGAATTAGCGACTCAGCTTGCGCTGGACGCTATACAGTTATTGGGTGGTAACGGCTACATTAACGAGTATCCGACAGGCCGCCTGCTGCGCGACGCGAAGCTTTATGAAATCGGTGCCGGTACGTCGGAAATTCGTCGTATGCTTATTGGTCGCGAACTGTTCACTGAATCAAAATAATAAGGAGGCAACGCCGTGGCGATTTTATCCAGTAAAATCAACACCCGCGATGCACAATTTGCGGCTAACAGTGAGTCTATGCAAGACGTCGTTAACGACTTGCAGGAAAAAGCGACAAAGATTCATCAGGGCGGTGGTCCTAAGTATCAGGAGCGCCACTTATCTCGCGGTAAATTACTGCCTCGTGACCGTATTAATAAGTTGCTGGACGCTGGCTCGCCATTTTTAGAAATTGGCCAGTTTGCCGCCTGGGAATGCTATGAAGATTACGTTCCTGCTGCTGGCGTTGTCGCTGGCATAGGTCAGGTTGAAGGCACTGAGTGCATGATCATCGCCAACGATGCCACTGTGAAAGGCGGCACCTACTACCCGCTGACCGTGAAGAAGCACTTGCGCGCTCAGGAAATTGCCGAGCGTTGTCACTTGCCCTGTATTTACCTGGTGGACTCTGGCGGTGCCAACCTGCCCCGTCAGGACGAAGTATTCCCTGACAAAGAGCACTTTGGCCGCATTTTCTTTAATCAGGCGAATATGTCAGCCAAAGGCATTCCTCAAATTGCGGTGGTTATGGGCCTTTGTACTGCTGGCGGTGCGTACGTACCCGCGATGGCGGATGAAAGCGTTATTGTTAAAGAACAAGGCACCATATTCCTGGCAGGTCCACCTTTGGTTAAAGCTGCAACGGGTGAAGAAGTTTCAGCCGAAGAGCTTGGCGGCGCCGACGTGCACACTCGTATTTCCGGTGTTGCCGACCATTTTGCTCACAACGATGAGCATGCTTTAGCTTTAGCACGCCGCTCGGTAGCACGCCTTAACCGAGGCGAGCCAACTAAGCTGGATCGTCAACCATCAAAACCACCGCGTTACGACGCCAAAGAGCTGTACGGTATTGTCGGCACCGACTTGCGTAAGCCTTATGACGTTCACGAAGTCATTGCGCGCATTGTCGATGATTCAGACTTTGACGAATTTAAAGCTAACTATGGTAATACACTGGTGACGGGTTTTGCCCGCATTGACGGCTACCCCGTTGGTATTGTCGCGAATAACGGCATTTTGTTTTCCGAGTCGGCACAAAAAGGTGCTCACTTCATTGAGCTTTGTGCCCAACGTAAAATTCCACTGGTGTTCTTACAAAACATTACCGGCTTTATGGTCGGTAAAAAGTACGAAGCCGAAGGCATTGCCAAACACGGCGCGAAAATGGTTATGGCCGTTTCCTGTGCGAAAGTTCCTAAGTTTACCGTCTTAATTGGTGGTAGCTATGGTGCCGGTAACTACGGCATGTGTGGTCGCGCTTATGACCCAACCATGATGTTCATGTGGCCAAATGCGCGTATCTCGGTCATGGGTGGTGAGCAAGCTGCAGGCGTTATGGCGCAGGTCACCAAAGATAACTTAGCCCGTAAAGGCGAAAGCCTGAGTGAAGAAAAAGAACAAGCGCTGAAAAAGCCGATTGTTGAGCAGTACGAGAAACAAGGTCATCCGTATTATGCGTCTGCCCGCTTATGGGATGACGGCATTATTGACCCGGCACAAACGCGCGAAGTTCTGGCACTAAGCCTTGCCGCTTCATTAAATGCACCGATTGAAGACAGCCGTTTCGGCGTCTTCCGCATGTAATCGGAGGTTATTAACCATGGCAAAATACACAGAGCTTGATATCAACAGCCAAGGCGTTGCGACGCTGACGTTAAACCGCCCGGATGTTCACAACGCTTTTGACGATGTGATGATTGCGGAACTCCTGAAGGCATTAGAACAAGTTGAGGAAAGTAATAGCGCGCGCGTGCTGGTGCTTCGTTCAGAGGGTAAAAACTTTTCTGCCGGTGCGGACCTGAACTGGATGCGTTCCATGGCTGATAAAAACTACCAACAAAACGTGGATGACGCCGGAGAGCTTGGGCTTTTAATGGAGCGTCTGGACTTGCTCAGCAAGCCCAGCATTGCTTTAGTCCAGGGTGCCGCTTTCGGCGGTGCCGTAGGCCTTGCTGCCTGCTGTGACATTGTACTGGCGCAACCGCGCAGTAGCTTTTGTTTGAGTGAAGTGAAAATTGGACTGATTCCCGCGGTTATCAGTCCTTATGTTGTCCGCACCATTGGCGAGCGCCAATCACGCCGATATATGCTGACAGCAGAACGTTTCTTTGCCGATAAAGCGCAGGAACTGGGCTTAGTTAATGACGTTGTTGAAGACTTCGATGAGCCCCTGAACAAACTTTTGGAAGCGCTTTTAGCGAACAGTCCACAAGCGGTAGGAGCCTGTAAGAAACTAATTCGCAATGTCGGTTCACGACCAATCGATAAAGACGTACGTGAACACACCATTAAAGCCATTGCCGAAATTCGCGTGTCGGACGAAGGTCAGGAAGGACTCAGTGCGTTTCTTGAAAAACGCCCCGCCGCCTGGCTTAAACAGAGTTAACAACAGGTCTCATTATGATCAAAACATTATTGATTGCGAACCGTGGTGAAATTGCCTGTCGTATTATTGCCACAGCTAAAAAAATGGGAATTCGCACCGTAGCGGTATTCTCTGACGCCGACCGCAAATCGCGCCACGTTAAACTGGCCGATCAGGCTGTACATATTGGTCCGGCAGCAAGCACTGAAAGTTATCTGCGTGGCGATAAAATCATTGCTGCGGCTAAACAAACCGGTGCCGAAGCCATTCACCCCGGCTATGGATTTCTTTCAGAGAACGAAGATTTTGCTGACCAATGTCAGGCTAATGACATTATATTTGTTGGCCCGCCGGTATCGTCCATTGCCGCTATGGGCTCTAAGAGCGCGGCTAAATCTATTATGCAGGATGCCGGCGTTCCACTGGTTCCGGGCTATCATGGTAGCGAGCAAGACATCGAAACCTTAAAAGCAGAAGCTGAAAAAGTCGGCTTTCCGTTACTGCTGAAAGCGGCGTACGGCGGCGGTGGTAAAGGTATGCGTGTGGTCGAAAACATGGGCGAATTTGATGAAGCTCTGAATTCGGCGAAACGCGAAGCTAAGTCCTCTTTCGGTAATGATAAAATGCTCATGGAGCGTTTTATTCGTAACCCCCGCCACGTAGAGATTCAGGTGTTCACCGATGAACACGGTAACGCCGTTTATTTGGCAGAGCGCGACTGTTCGGTACAACGCCGTCACCAAAAGGTGCTTGAAGAGGCTCCGGCTCCGGCATTAACCGAAAAAACACGTAAGGAAATGGGCGAAGCCGCCATTCGAGCCGCTCAGGCAATAGACTACGTTGGTGCAGGTACGGTTGAGTTTCTATTTGACCAAAGTGGCGAATTTTATTTCATGGAAATGAACACCCGCTTACAGGTTGAGCATCCGGTTACAGAAATGATTACCGGACAGGATTTAGTCGAATGGCAATTACTGGTTGCATCCGGTCAGCCACTACCTCTGGCGCAGAATGACATTCAGGTAAACGGTCACGCGTTTGAAGCCCGAATTTACGCTGAAGATCCGGACAACGACTTTTTACCTTGCACCGGTACCATTAAACACTTACGCACTCCGGCAGAAGAAAACGGCGTTCGCATTGATACCGGTATTGAAGAAGGCGATGAAATTTCCGCCTTCTACGACCCTATGATTGCGAAGCTCATTGTCTGGGACACCGATCGTACTCGTGCTCTGCTACGCTTACAAAAGGCCTTACGTGAGTACCGTTTAACCGGCCTGACGACGAACGTCGACTTTTTGCATCGTTTGGCTTCACACCCAGAGTTTGTGAAAACCAACCTGACAACAGAGTTTATTCAGCAATATCAGGAAGACCTGCTGCCGGATAACTCTGTGAATTATCAACAAATTGCGACCGAAGCCGCTTTATTTGATATTAGTCAGCGTCAGCAGCAACGTGGCAGTTCACCATGGCAAAGTGGTAATGCGTTTAGAATGAACTCAGCAGCTACACATACAGTTCCACTGCAGTTTGGCGAAGAAACCTATGCGATATCGCTCATTGAAACTGCCTCAGGCGAATTCCTGCAGAAAGTTGATGAGGAAAGCATTCGCTGGCAGGCGTCTTTAACCGACGACAAGCTCACGCTGACTGCGGGCAGTATGCGTTATCATCGTTATGTCAGCGCCGATGATCAGCAAATTACCGTATTTACTGACAACGGCCCTGTCATTTTCCATCGGCACCGTGTGGCAGACACCCTTTCCGATGACGCCGCTCATGGTGGCCATGTTGCGCCAATGAACGGTACCATCATGGAAGTGCTGGTAGAAAAAGGCGATACTGTTGAAAAAGACCAACCGCTTGTCATCATGGAAGCCATGAAAATGGAATACACCATTCGCGCCGGGCATGAAGGTGAGGTGACCGACATTTTCTTCGCCGCTGGTGACTTAGTCAGTGACGGTGACGAGCTTATAGCAGTTAATGAAGCGGAGTAACAATGAGCCTTGCAGACAAGATAAAGATCGTTGAAGTAGGTCCGCGTGACGGCTTGCAAAATGAAACCGCCGTTTCTGTCGATGCAAAAGTTGCTTTGATTGAAGCGCTGGCTGATGCTGGCGTTTCCTACATTGAAAGTGCCAGCTTTGTGAGCCCTAAATGGGTACCGCAAATGGCCGACAGCAGTGCCGTTATGGAACAGATAACGCGCCGTCCAGGCATTACCTACGCGGGTTTAACACCCAACCTGAAAGGCTTTGAAGCAGCCGTTGCAGCCAATATGGACGAGGTTGCCGTATTCGGCGCAGCGTCGGAAGCCTTTACACAAAAAAACATAAATTGCAGTATTGATGAATCGCTGGAGCGGTTTAAGCCGGTTATTGCAGCCGCCAAAGAAAAAAACATACCTGTCAGAGGTTATGTATCCTGCGTTTTAGGTTGTCCGTATCAGGGTGAGGTGCCGCTGGAAAATGTAGTCAAGGTTGCTGAAGCGCTTTACAACATGGGCTGCTATGAGGTTTCACTTGGCGATACCATAGGTGTCGGAACCCCCTTAAAAGCACAGGAAATGCTCGCTGCGGTAGCCGAAAAAGTGCCCATGGAAAAGCTTGCATTGCACTTTCACAATACCTACGGACAGGCTTTAGCTAATATTATGGCTTGCCTTCCATTAGGCGTTGCCACTATTGATACGGCCGTTGCTGGTTTAGGCGGATGCCCTTACGCTAAAGGTGCCAGTGGTAACGTTGCCACCGAAGATGTGGTGTACATGCTAAACGGTATGGGAATTAAAACCGGTATTGATCTGGACAAGTTAATCGCAGCCGGGGCCGATATTTGTCAGCATTTAGCGCATGGCCCCCGTTCACAAGTCGCGATAGCAGAATTGGCAAAACAAGGGGATTAAACATGACTTCAGAAGCATTGTGGCAACCGTCAGCAGATACCATTGCCAATGCCCGCATGACGGATTTCCTGCAACAGGTGAATACAGATAAAAATGTAGCACTGGCCAATTACCATGACCTTTACCAGTGGTCAGTCGACAACGACGAAAGCTTCTGGTCGATGGTATGGGACTACTTTGATGTTATTGGCGAAAAAGGTTCTACCGTCGTTACCGATAAAGAAAAAATGCCGGGTGCCAAATGGTTTCCTGAAGCCAAACTAAACTTTGCTGAAAACCTATTACGCCATAAAGATGATCACATTGCGCTTATTTTTCGTGGTGAAAACGGCGTAAGACAACAACTCACGTATGCTGAACTAAACCACGAAGTAGCCGCCTTTGCCGCGGGGTTGCGTCAACGCGGCGTCGAAGCTGGTGACCGTGTTGCTGCCATGATGCCCAATTGCATTGAAACCATTATTGGTATGCTGGCAACTACCAGTATCGGTGCTATCTGGTCATCCTGCTCTCCGGACTTTGGTGTTCAGGGTGTGCTTGACCGCTTTGGTCAAATTGAACCCAAAGTACTGATAACCGTTGACGGCTATTTTTATAATGGCAAAAACCTCAACATAAAAAGCAAAACCGCGGATATTATAAAAGAAATAAAAAGCATTGAAGCCACCGTTGTGGTCAATTTCAGTCGACAAAAAGACCGCCTTAAAGGTGAAAATGTTTTTGCCTGGAATGACTTTGGCGATGCCGAACAAACACAAATAGACTTTGTTCCTCGTAATTTTAATGATCCGCTCTATATTATGTTTTCATCTGGCACCACGGGCGTACCTAAATGTATTGTTCACGGTACCGGTGGCACGCTATTGCAGCATGTAAAAGAGCACGGCCTGCATACCGACTTAGACCGTGACGATAACCTATTCTATTTCACCACCTGTGGCTGGATGATGTGGAACTGGTTAGTCAGCGGTTTAGCTGTTGGCGCTACCCTCACCTTATTTGATGGCTCTCCTTTTGCACCGGAACCTGAATTTTTATGGGACGTTGCAGACGAAGAAGGCATTACCGTATTTGGTACCAGCGCAAAATACTTAGCGGCACTTGAAAAAGCCGACGTTAAACCAAGAGAAAGTCACAACCTGGAAAAGCTGCGTAGTATCTTAACAACCGGTTCTGTACTACCGCCAGAAAGCTTTGATTACGTATATCGCGACATTAAAAAAGACCTTTGTCTTTCGTCTATATCGGGTGGTACTGACATTGTTTCTTGTTTTGCCCTTGGCTGCCCTATTCTGCCTGTCTACCGTGGTGAATTGCAGTGCCGCGGGCTTGGTTTAGCCGTGAATGTTTATGACGATAACGGCAAGCCGGTTCGTGGCGAAAAAGGCGAACTTGTCTGCGAAAATTCCTTCCCTTGCATGCCAGTGAGCTTTTGGGGAGATGATGACGGTGAGCGCTATTACAACGCCTACTTTGCCCGTTTTGAAAATACCTGGGCCCACGGTGATTTCGCCGAGCTAACTCAGCACGATGGCGTGATTATTTACGGCCGCTCTGATGCGGTTCTTAATCCTGGCGGCGTGCGTATTGGCACTGCTGAAATTTACCGTCAGGTAGAAAAAGTTGATGAAGTATTGGAAAGTATCGCTATTGGTCAGCAATATCACGATGACGAGCGTGTCGTTCTTTTCGTTAAGCTAAGAGAAGGTATAGAGCTTAACGACGAGCTGCGTCAAACCATTGCAAAAACCATTCGTAAAAACGCGACTCCACGTCACGTTCCTGCTGTAATTTTGCAGGTTGACGATATACCCCGTACTATAAGCGGTAAGATAGTTGAATTAGCGGTACGTAATGTGGTTCACGGTGAGCCTGTTAAAAACACAGATGCTCTGGCAAACCCAGAAGCACTGGATTACTTCCGTGATAGAGAGGAGTTGCGTTAATCCATGATGTTCCTGCACGGATCACGGCAGGCGGTCGTAGCAGCCATTGTAGGCCTGGTTATTACGGTTACCGCTTTTAGCTATTTGCGTTACCAAGAAAACCAAGTTGTCCACGACGCACTGGAAGCTGAAACTTACAGCTTACAGCGTGATATCCGGCAAAGTCTGGTTTCACATTTATTTGTCGCTGAACTTCTGGCGAGAGAGTGGGAACGCAGTGATCTGACCATAAAGGAACGCTGGAAGGAAAATGCCGATATCGTTACCTTGTACTATCAAAACGTGCAAGGTATCGCCTGGCTTAATGACGACCTCAACATTGAATTAATCTATCCCCAAAATGAACAGCCGGAGTTATTAGGCACCTCTTTCTCTAAAACTTCACTGGTTGGAAAACTGGAAGCATCGGAAGGTAATAGGCATGCCATGATGGGGCCTGCCGGAAATCTCGGTCGTATTAGCAGCGACATTGCCATTTTCGTCCGGGTTGAACGAGAGCAAAATCCAGGCTTTCTGGGGTTCATCATTAGCCTACAGAGTCTGTTCAGCAATGTTGTTCGCAGTAATATTAGTGAAGGCTTTCAACTGAGTGTACGAAGTGAAGACGACGTCCTTTTCCAGTTTGCCGGAGACTCTTCGTTACGTGATGAATGGTCCCATTATCACTCATTACAGTTGGTCGGCAACAGTTGGGAGCTTTCGGTTTGGCCTACGACGAATCATTTGGAACAGCTGCGCGGTGGTATCTCAGTAGCGGCCTTAATTGCCGGGCTACTGGTTACCAGTATGTTGACTTTTGTGCTTTATATTCTGGGGCAAAGCCGCTTTAAGGCGCAACAACTGGCCGATTCAAACATTGAGCTTTATAGTGAAATTGACGAGCGAGAGCGCATTGAAAAGCAAATGGCATACCTGGCCGAACACGACTCGCTCACCGGACTGGTAAACCGTAATGCGCTAAAACGTATTTTGGGTGAATGGCTGGAAACTGAATCACCGCATAAGAAAGCAGCTTTACTTTTCATTGACTTAGACAGATTTAAAGAAGTTAACGACGCGCTGGGGCATACCGTTGGTGACGAACTCTTACGCAGAGTTGCGCGCCGTATTACGAAGCTGGCTCCTAAGTCCAGTGTTCTTGCCCGGGCTGGTGGTGATGAATTCTTACTCGCTATAGCAGAGCCGGACAGTCGCGAGAGCGTTATAAAGCTATCTGAACAGTTACTGCAAGCTCTCGACACCCACTTCTTTGTTGATGTGTACGAGTTATTTATTAGTGCATCCATTGGTATTACCTTTGCTGAGGATGCCGACTTTAACGCTGAATACTTTATTCGTAATGCCGACACAGCGCTTTACCAGGCTAAAGAGCATGGCCGTAACACTTATAAAGTGTACGATAAAGCCATACACAGAGACTTGACCAAGAAGCTGGAACTCGTTAAACGACTGCGCCATGCTGTTTCTAAACAACAATTAACGGTTTATTACCAACCTAAGGTTGAGTTAAGCAGTCGCCGTATCAGCGGCCTTGAGGCCTTGGTGCGCTGGGTTGACGACGACGGCAGCATTATTCCACCGGATGAGTTTATTCCATTGGCTGAAGATACCGGTTTGATTATTCCGATATCAGAATACGTTATGGAAGAAGCGTTTCTCCAGTTGAAGCAATGGCACGATATCGGCTTTGAAGAGCTCAGTATCGCGATCAATATTTCAGGAAAGCAGCTACACTTACCTGAGCTGGTTGATGATATTATGGAGCGCGTAAATGAAGCTCAGATACCACCAAACAAAGTCGAACTAGAGCTTACTGAGCAAGTCTTTATTGAAAATATTCAGTCACATACCCGCTTTATGCATTCGGTACGTGAACACGGAATGTCACTGGCAATCGATGATTTTGGCGTAGGTTACTCTTCATTGTCGTATCTTAAGAACTTCCCGGTGACTTCATTAAAAGTTGACCGCTCCTTTGTTAAAGACCTGCCCCACAACGAAGATGACGCAACCATTACGCAGGCGATTATTAGTCTTGCACGCAACCTGAATATTCAACTGGTTGCAGAAGGTATTGAAACAGAAGAACAAGTCGAATTTTTATTACAGCGTGAATGTAGTACCGGCCAGGGGTTCCTTTTTAGTAAACCCGTACCGGCACGACAAATCACCCAATTATTACAGCAGTATAAAGGGCTTATCCCTATCCAGATTGCCTGAATATAGCGGAGGTTAACGTGGAACGCGAAAGTATGGAGTTTGATGTCGTAATTGTTGGTGCAGGCCCTTCTGGGCTGGCAACCGCCTGTCGACTCGGTCAACTCGCACAAGAAAGTGAGCAAGAGCTCATGATATGCGTTGTTGAAAAAGGCGCCGATATTGGCGCGCATATTTTATCAGGTGCCGTTTTTGAACCACGTGCCTTAAATGAACTTTTTCCTGACTGGAAAGAGCGCGGTGCGCCGCTTAATACAGAAGTCACCGGCGATGATATTCTGCTGTTAAAAGATGAAGATAGTCACACTCGTCTACCTGACTTTACCGTGCCAAACACCTTCCATAATAAAGGCAATTATATTGCCAGTATGGGGAATCTTTGTCGCTGGATGGCGGAACAGGCAGAACAACTTGGTGTAGAAATATTCCCGGGCTTTGCAGCCTCAGAAATCCTATACAACGAAGACGGCAGCGTTGCCGGTATTCAAACTGGTGACATGGGTGTTGCTAAAGACGGCAGTGAAAAAGATGGCTACATGCCAGGTATGGAACTGCGTGCTAAATACACTTTGTTTGCAGAAGGTTGCCGTGGACACTTAGGTAAAGAACTGATTAATAAGTTTGAACTGGATAAAGACAGTACACCTCAACACTACGGTTTAGGCTTTAAAGAAATTTGGGATATACCAGAAGAGCTGCATGAACCCGGGAAAGTGGTTCACACCGCAGGCTGGCCGCTAACCGATAGTAATGCCAGCGGTGGTGGTTATCTTTATCACGCTGAAGACGGGCAAGTGTATTTAGGCCTAATTGTGGACCTCAACTACGCAAACCCGTATCTGAACCCTTTTCAGGAGTTCCAACGCTTTAAAACGCACCCTGCAATTAAAAACGTGATAGAAAACGGTAAGCGCGTATCCTACGGGGCTCGTGCCATTGCCAAAGGTGGCTATTACTCGCTGCCGAAAATGACATTCCCGGGCGGTTTACTTGTCGGCTGTAACGCCGGTACTTTGAATTTCGCCAAAATTAAGGGTAACCATACTGCCATGAAGTCGGGCATGGTTGCCGCTGAATGCGTCTTTGAACAGCTTAAAAATGGTAAAGCCAACGACGACATCAGTAACTTTAAAAACGCCTTTGAAAACTCATGGGTATTTGATGAGTTATACCGCTCTCGTAACTTTGGCGGCGCGGTTCATAAGTTAGGTACCATGTTAGGCGGCGCATACAACATGGTTGACCAAAATTGGTTTGGCGGCAAATTACCCTTTAAATTTAAAGAGTGGACACCGGATTATAAAGCCACCGGTAAAGCCGAAGATTTTAAGGCAATTGACTATCCTAAACCTGATAATAAACTCACATTTGATCGTTTATCATCTGTCTTTTTATCTAATACTAACCATGCTGAAGATCAGCCTTGCCATTTAAAGCTGGAAAACGCTGATATTCCTTTAGAGGTTAATTTACCGAAATACGCCGAGCCCGCGCAAAGATATTGCCCCGCCGGCGTTTATGAGGTTGTTGAAGAGGACGGGAAACAAGTTTTCCAGATTAACGCTCAAAACTGTATACATTGCAAAACCTGTGACATTAAAGATCCCAGTCAGAATATTACCTGGGTTGTTCCGGAAGGTGGTGGCGGACCAACTTATCCTAATATGTAAGTAAAGTGTAAATCTCATAACAAAAAACACCAAAGCATGCTAAATGTTTTGGTGTTTTTTCATTTTAGGAACTTGTAAATTTTTAACCTGTCGACTTATTTAAGTCCTAAGTGTCCCTTAAACGAGGTGTATTATGAAACTATTAACGTCCTTAGCAATATTATCTTTATTAGCCTCCCCTTTCGCTCTGGCTCAGCAATCTGAAGATAATAACAATGAAGAACAAGAGCGCAGCGAAGAAGTTCGCAAGCAGCAAGACGACTTAAAAGCTGACATGGAGGCCATGCGAAACGAGCAAAAAGCTGAAATGGAAGCTATGCGCAACGAGCAAAAAGCGAAAATGGCAGAACGTAAAGAGGAACGGAAACAACAAAAAGCAGAGCGCAAGGAAGACAAAGCTGAGAAAAAAGAGAAATGGAAATCGATGAAAGAGAAACGTAAATCAGAAAAAGAAAAAATGAAAGAAAAACGCCAATCGCTTAAAGATAAGTCTGACGACTCAGATAAGAATGAAGACAAAGACGACGATAATAACGATGATGACAATGGTAACAATTAATTGTTAATAACTGAGTGTATAAAAGGCGGATCAATGATCCGCTTTTTCTGTTTGACACATAATTTTTAATTAATAATAAACTTCAATTAAAATACTTTATCTCGCTATAATGAAAACAAATCAACATGAAATTTAAGTCAATCAAATAAGGTAAGCATCAATGAGTGATTTCATTAATATTCTGCGTCATGAGCGTCGTTTAAAAGCTGCACTAAAAGAACTTAACTTAAATGAACTGGAAAGCATTAAAGAAAAGTTCGATTCGGTTATCGCTCAGCGTCGTGAAGAAGAAGCTGAGAAACTGCGCCAGCATGAAGCCAAACAAAAGAAAATTGAAGAGTTTAAAAGTGCAATGGCAGACGCCGGTATCGAGCTTTCAGACATATTAGAGCAAGAGCTGGGTGGAGAGCCTATTGTTAAAACAACTCGCAAGAAAAGAGCGCCTAAGCCGCCTAAATATGAATACACTGATGAAAATGGTGAAAAGCAAACCTGGACCGGTCAGGGGCGCATGCCAAAAGCTATGAAAACAGCGATTGATAATGGCAAACCTTTAGAGTCTTTTTTAATTAAGTAATAAGACGAATTTATGCGTAGTCGCGATGAATAATTAATCAAGACTACGCTTTTTGTTGAACAATAGACTCAGCTTGATTAGGCTATAGAAAATTCAAACTGGCAAGGATCGACATTGCGCTATCGTTTCATAGCATTCGTATTAACGCCATTATTCGGCCTTTCTGCCTGCAGCATCTTACCTCAGATGCCAGGAGGCTTTAATCAAATCGACTCGGGTGACATAAGAATTTACCATACAGGCGACACGCCATCGCGGGCGTACGAGCTCGTTAGTGTTGTAAATGGTGAAAGCTGCCAGCGGCAATTTAACGGTGAACCGGCGTCAGATAACAAAGCTATTCAAGCTCTGCGGGTCGACGCTGTTCGATTTAAAGCACATGCCGTCATTAAAACCCAGTGTTTTTCATTAAAACCTAAAGCCGACTCCATCTGTTACAGTGAAGTCAGCTGTGTAGGCCGTGCAATTCGGTGGCGTGATTAGTTGCTTCTGGTTAACGTCACGTCACCTACCCCAACTTCAACCTGAACATCCGTCGAACCATTACCCCGATAACTGGATTCCGATGTTACTAACATTCTGTTTTCCTGAGTATTACCGAAGTTTCTCAAGCTGGTATCGCCAACACCTACTGAAGCTTCAACCAAACCATACTCACCGTTGGCAAGGTTCAGTGACACATCGCCTACGCCCAAATCTACTTTTACATTGTTGAATGGCAAGTCACCGGATATTTCGCCAACACCCAAATTTACTTCCAGTAACCGTGAGCGAGGAACTGACACCTTCCAATGTTGAGACATATCATCGTGCGGTGTGGCGGATATTTCCAACTGATTACCGCTACGCTCCCCTTTTATGAGCACCTCTGACAAATCACCACCACTGGCAAACCAGCCGTCATCATCAGATTCAACGCGCAGTTCAATTTCAACCACCTCACCTTCAGTAACCCTTAGCTCAACAGTCCCGACCGTTGCATCCAGGCGAATTTCTGTATCGCTGCTGACAATATAGCTGTCAGTCAGAGTGCGCTCGCTATCATTTGCAGAGAAAGCCGCTGTGCTAAGCGTAACTAAGCCGATAAAACCTAAAGTTAAAGGCCAAATTTTATGTTTCATCATTTTTCTTTTCCTATTGTTATTAAAACCGTTCATGCCAAACTCTAAAGCACGTCATGTAATTTATTGATTAGCTCTGCAACGCTTATGCCAAAGATTAAAACCTTTTAATATCAAATACTTAAACAAATCGAAAAGTAATCAGTTAGCGAAATAGCTAACTATGTGGTGAAATTGGCTACCTGTATTTCGCGTGTTCACTAACGGAGGCGATATGAAAAGCCAGCAACAACTGACACAGGTTGCGGTTATCCGTACGCCTTTTCCTGAGAAATTCAGCGTTCCCCGACAGCCGGGGTTGGTTCCTTCTGCACTTGCTCAAGTGGAACTGGTTGGTGACTACCAGCACGCACAAGCCATAGAAGGCATCGAGCAGTTTTCACACCTTTGGCTAACTTTCGAGTTTCATCAGCACGATACCTGGCAGGAAAGAGTCCGGCCGCCGCGCTTGGGCGGTAACCAACAGTTAGGGGTATTTGCCACACGTTCTCCGTTTCGGCCTAACCAGTTGGGTTTGTCCGTTGTCGAACTGATTGCGGTACAAACGGAACCGAATGTCGTCTTGACTGTTCGCGGAGCAGATTTAGTCGATAAAACGCCAATTGTCGATATAAAGCCTTATATTCCCTACGTTGACTCTATTACCGATGCCCGAGCGGGATTTGCACAAGAAAAGCCTGAGTCTCGTATGAAAGTAAAATTTTCGGACGCCGCCGAGGCCGTGTTGAAAAGCGCACACTCGAGCTCTTCCGGCCTAAGGACACTGGCTACTGAGGTACTTAGTCAGGACCCTCGGCCGGCCTATCACAAAGCGCAGTCGCCCCAGAGAACGTACGGCACCGCACTTTTAAACTATAATATTCGTTGGTATGTACAACAAAACACCGTTTTTGTTGAAGAAATCTCATTAAAACAGCCGTAAAAGGCTTTTGAGCTGAGTCAGACACTGCTAAACTTCGCTCTAATTTTTGACCACTATAAATTGCAGAGATGCCGGACTATGCGCAGCAGCCAATATTTATTATCTACGCTTAAAGAAACACCTTCTGACGCTGAGATCGTGAGTCATCAGCTTATGTTGCGGGCAGGCATGATCCGTAAGGTCGCCGCCGGACTTTATACCTGGACTCCCACCGGCCTGCGTGTACTACGTAAAGTTGAGAATGTTGTCCGTGAGGAAATGGAAGCCATTAACGCATTGGAAATTTTAATGCCAATGGTACAACCGGCCGATCTCTGGCAGGAATCTGGACGCTGGGATGATTACGGCCCGGAGTTATTGCGTATCAAGGATCGCAATCAACGTGACTTCTTACTGGGCCCAACCCACGAGGAAATTATCAGTCAGTTGGTACGCAAGGAAGTCAGTAGCTATAAGCAACTGCCATTAACCTTATTCCAGATCCAGACAAAATTCCGCGACGAAATTCGCCCTCGTTTTGGCGTTATGCGTGCACGTGAGTTTATGATGAAGGACGCTTACTCTTTCCATCTCACTGACGAGTCGCTGCAAAAAACTTACGATGACATGTACAAAGCGTACAGCCGTATTTTTGAGCGCCTGGGTCTGGATTATCGTCCGGTTATTGCTGACACAGGCTCTATTGGCGGAAGTCACTCGCACGAGTTCCACGTTTTGGCCAGCTCCGGTGAAGACGCTATCGCATTTTCTGACTCGTCAGATTATGCCGCCAATGTGGAAATGGCCGAAGCTTTGGCCCCTGCAGGAGAACGCCCTGCTGCAACGCAAAAAATGGAAAAACATCAAGTACACGGTGATGAACTGGCCGCTGTATTACAGCCACTATCTGTAGAAAGTCAGCAAGCTGTTAAGTCCGTTATTGTCAAAGCATCAGATGACATTGAAGCCGAGTACATTCAACTTGTATTACGCGCGGACCATGAACTGAATACAGTGAAAGCGGAAAAACTCGAACAAGTCGCGGCTCCGTTGGAAATACTGACTCAAACTGAAAAAGCAACGGGTATAGAAGCGCCTTACATTGGCGTAGTAAAGGCAAAGCTCCCATTGCTGGTTGATCGCAGTGCCGCTCACCTGGCCGATTTCGCCTGTGGCGCCAATGAAAATGGTCATTGGCTGACGGGCGTCAACTGGGAGCGCGACACTCCGGACTCTACCGTAGTGGATATTCGCAATGTTGTTGCCGGCGACCCAAGCCCTTGTGGTCAGGGTAAAGTGAAAATTGCCCGAGGCATTGAAGTGGGCCATATTTTCCAGCTCGGCACAAAGTACAGTGATGCCATGAAAGTTGGTGTACTGTCTGAAACCGGTAAACATGAAACTCTGACTATGGGTTGTTATGGTATTGGTGTATCGCGCATTGTTGCTGCAGCAATAGAACAGAATAACGACGAGCGTGGTATATGCTGGCCAGATGCCCTGGCGCCCTTCCAGGTCGTTATTGTGCCAATGAACATGCATAAGTCAGCACGTGTTCAGGCGGCCGCTGAGAAGCTTTACGAAGACTTGAAGGCTCAAGGTATTGATGTTCTGTTTGACGACCGTAAAGAGCGTCCTGGAGTCATGTTTACAGACATGGAGCTCATAGGTATTCCACATCAGGTTGTGGTTGGTGAACGTAACCTGGATGAAAACCAGGTTGAGTACCAGAGTCGTAAAGGCGGCGAGAAGCAAAAAGTCAGTTTAGACGACTGCGTTAACTTCATTAAACAGCAGTTCTGAACTCAATAAACAAAGAAAAAGGCCTGATAGCTAAACTATCAGGCCTTTTTACCTTAACAGAGCGAGTTTTAAGATTCCTGCCCTGCCAACGGCTCAATGTAATGCAAGTGCATGTCCCAGGGGAAGTGAATCCAGGTGTCTTGTGCTAAATCAGCAACAAAATCATCAACCAATTCCATTCCTGCCGGTTTTGCATAAACCGTAACAAACTTTGCTTTTGGTAAGCGGTCACGTAAGAACTTCAGGGTATTACCTGTATCAACTAAGTCGTCTACAACCAAAAAGCCTTCACCATCAGTCGTTGCGGTAACATCTTTCATTACCTGTAAGTCGTCTCGTTGCTCGGTGTGATCATAGGAACTCACCGCCACACAGTCGACCACACGAATATTTAGCTCACGCGCCACAATAGCCGCTGGCACTAAGCCGCCACGGCTTACCGCAATAATACCTTTATATTGCTCCGCCGGTAATTGACGGCGCGCCAGTTCACGCGTCGCACGGTGCAACTCTTCCCATGATACAAAAAACTCGCGGTTTGAATGCCATCCCATAATTTCGTTACCCTAACCAAATAAATTTAGCGACAAAAAGCGCGCCTAAGAAAATTACGCTCGGTGTTAAATCTTGATAGCGTCCGCCGAGTAATTTCACCACAACGTAACTGATAAAACCTAACGCAATACCATCTGCTATTGAAAATGTCAGTGGTGTCATCAATAAAACCACAGCAACAGGTGCGGCCTCCGTAATGTCATCCCACTTTACGTCTTTGAGTGTAAACAACATTAAAACAGCAACGTAAATTATTGCCCCGGCGGTTGCGTAAGCTGGGATCATACCAGCCAACGGCGCGAAAAACATTGCCAAAAGAAAGAGAATACCGACCACCACCGCAGCAAGCCCGGTTTTGCCACCCGAAGCGACTCCTGCTGCAGATTCTATGTAGCTGGTGGTGGTTGAAGTACCCAGTATTGACCCCGCGACGGTGGCAGTACTGTCCGCCATTAGCGCTTTATTCAGCCGGGGCATTTCACCGTTGGCCTTTGCCAGACCCGCTTTTTGTGCAACGGCCAGCAAAGTGCCTGAGGTATCAAATAAGTCCACGAACAGAAATGCAAAAATAACGGACAACATACCAATATCGAAAGCTGCCGCTAAGTCCATTTGCATAAAGGTGGGAAGCAGACTTGGAGGGGCCGATACAATACCATTATATTCAACTAACCCCGTTGCCCAGGCAATAAGAGTGACCAGCAAAATACTGATTAATGCCGCACCCTGTACTTGCCGTGCAACCAAACCAATAATAAGGAAGAAGCCTGCTGCTGCCAGCAGCACAGAGGGTTCAGATAAAGAGCCTAAGCTCACCATTGTTGCGTCGTTGGCGACAATTATGTTGGCATTCTGCAAGCCAATTAACGCCAAAAATGCACCAATACCGGCGGCTATAGCCAAACGTAAGGTGGTAGGAATGGATTTTATAATCCACTCGCGCACCCGAAAAGCAGAAAGTAAAAAGAACAAACAACCAGAGAAGAATACAGCCCCCAAAGCCGTTTGCCAGGTATACCCCATGCTAAATACAACGGTGTAAGTGAAAAAGGCGTTTAACCCCATTCCCGGCGCCAGTGCTACTGGGTAGTTCGCCCACAACCCCATAATCAGACAACCAATAGCTGCCGCTAAACAAGTGGCGACAAATACAGCGCCGTAATCCATACCCGTTTCGCTCAAAATAGACGGGTTAACAAAGATAATGTAAGCCATGGTCAGGAAAGTTGTCAGTCCACCAATAATCTCGGACTTAACAGAACTACCACTTGCTTTAATTGAAAACAGCTTTTCCAGCATGAGAAACCTTGAAAGTTTGGCGTTGTGGTTAAAAGGCAGGTATTTTATCCTAATTGCCGCGTAATTTGTTGTTCACTTTTTATTTTTTAAACAGGATACAGAATTTATCATGCCAACCGTTTATTTCGTCGATGCCGATGGGAATCAGTTTGAAGCCACAGTCGACTCGGGAACCAACGTTATGGAAGCCGCAGTCGAGAACTTTATTGACGGCATTATTGGAGAGTGCGGCGGCGTTATGTCGTGTGCAACTTGCCATTGCTACATTCCGCCTGAGTGGCAGGATAAGCTCCCTGCTCCGTCAGAGCAGGAAGAAGATATGATCGATATGGTCATGGAGCCGCAGGAAAACAGTCGGCTTAGCTGCCAAATAGAAATAACTGACGAGCTGGACGGCTTAGTGGTCCATATGCCTAAGTCTCAGTTCTAAATAGATTAGAGAGACTAATTGACGGCTGCCACCGGCATAAGAACTTCGTCGTGGTAGCCGGTAATTACCCGGATAGTTCCTGAAAGCGAACTGTCTAATTCAGCATCGCCCGTATCGACCCGCAACGGCTTATTGTTCAGTGCCTGTAGCTTAGTCTTAGTTGCAACGACCCATATATTGTCTTTACCAATATGGCGAATAACTCTAGGACTCAACTGCTGATTACCCCGGCCAAATAAATGACCTTGCCCGCCTATTAGGGTGATAACCAATTTAATGCTTCCCGTTTTATGCTGACTCAATTCTTCATACAAACGGCTTTCAGTAACATCGCTGGCTAGTAAGTTATCGTTTTGAACCAAGTCAACGCCAAGTAAGGTGTTCTCGTGCCCCATTGCCTGCATAACGGCTTCCACTGTAGAACCCGACCCCATTACTAAAAGTTCATCATCAACCCGTTCAATAATCTCTGCAGCAATATCGTCCAGAACCAGTTCATCACTTTCTTTGCCGCCCATTTTTACTGCCTGAACGTATTCCAGCTCCGCCGGTACTGACATTTCACCAAAACGTCTGGCTTTTACCGTACCTTTTCTAAAAGCCTCTTCGTCAATATCCATAACGTCGGCATTATGAATACTTGATAACTCTCCCTGAAGAATTTTCTCAATAACTCGCCCCGCGGCTGTAGGGCTAATAGCATACACTCCAGAATGGATTTTTACCCCGGCGGGTATCCCCAATACCAGTTGTTGTTCAGGCACCATTTCATAAATATCGCGTGCGGTACCGTCACCTCCGGCAAATAAAAGGATATCGACCTTGTGAGCAATAATTGCTGACACTGCTTTTTTAGTGTCTTCAGGCGAAGATGGTGATTCTGCAGCTGAATAAACCGACTCAAAAGAGAAGCCGAGGGTATTTAGACTGTCTGCCCCCATTTCATTCTCAGCGGTGACAAAATTCAACTGTTGCTTGTATGGTTGGAGTAATTGTAATGCGGTTTCTGCGCGTTTCGATGCCTTTTTTTCAGCGCCGGCAGATAATGCTTTTTCGCGAATATCGGCGCCATCGCTTCCTTTCAAAGCTAAGGCGCCGCCAATCCCCGCATAGGGGTTTATAATGAGACCAACGGTCAGCTTACTGCTCACTTCCATTATTTATTCGTCGTTAGCCTCATCTTGAATCGCTTCGCCTGCTTTTTCTAAGTCACGCCCCGCGCCTTCTATCGTTTCGCAGGCAGATAAGCCTAATACCGCTATAGCAACTAATAACGCTCTTAAGAACATAAGTAACTCCTTGTTATTAACTAATAATGAATACGAACTTTTTGGCGGTTAGGCCAGCTACAATTAAACTCCCGACACAACGCTTTTGCAAACGTTACCGCACGCTTTGGTAGCGCATCAGTTTCCAGCAATTGAGTGAGTTGCTCTGCCACCTTTTCGGTAAAAGCCTGCCTGTCTACTTCCACGCCATTGAGATTATCTACGCTGACTTGAAAAGGAAAGTCACAGCATAATGAAAATAACCATTCCAACGCTTGCGGTTTTCGTTCAACCTGCTCAAAAGACTTTTGCTGGGCTTCATTTCGTCCGTCGGGTTCATACCAATAGCCGTAATCAAACTGCTTGCGCCTAGCTTCACCGGCTATGCACCAATGAGCCGTTTCGTGCAGTGCTGAAGCAAAAAAACCATGCGCGAACACCACCTGGTTATACTCGCCTTCATGCCTTGCTGGTTGATAATAAGGCTCGTCCTCGCCTGCAACCAATAAGGTGTTGTAATCTTCTTTGAAACAGCGCTTAAACACCTGAATTAAGCGCTGGTAATGATGTTCTGACTTCTGACTCATATCCGCTTAACGACTAATATCCGGCGTTTCAGTTTGTGCTAACAAGTTGTGCGCGCGCTGACGTAACCAATGGTCCGCCAGGACTAGGCTGGTCATAGCTTCAACAATAGGAACCGCACGTATACCAACACAAGGATCATGACGGCCTTTGGTGACGATAGCCTGCTCTTTGCCCCAGCGGTCAATTGTCCGGCCACTAATGGCAATGCTGGATGTCGGCTTTAACGCAATATCGGCAAACACAGGTTGCCCACTACTAATACCACCTAAAACACCGCCAGCATGGTTCGACAAAAATCCGTCCGGCGTCATTTCATCACGGTGTTCACTGCCCCGCTGACTGACCACGTCAAAACCGTCGCCAATACTGACCGCTTTCACCGCATTAATACTCATGAGAGCTTTGGCTAAATCAGCGTCTAACCGGTCAAAAACCGGCTCTCCCCAACCCGGCGGAACACCGGTGGCCTGAACGCGAATTTTTGCGCCAACCGAGTCGCCTTCTTTTTTCAGTTGACGAATAAGATCCTGCATAGGCTCTACCGCATTGGCATCGCCACAAAACAGTTCATTATCACGTACTTGCTGCCAGTCAATATTACTGGCCACAACATCACCCATTTGTGTCAACGCGGCCTGAACTTCAATGCCCTGCTGCTGCAATAGTTTGTACGCTATAGCACCCGCAGCTACCCGCATTGCAGTTTCACGGGCGGAAGAACGACCGCCACCCCGATAATCTCTTACACCGTATTTATGCTGGTAGGTGTAGTCGGCGTGGCCCGGGCGAAAAGTATCTTTTATATCAGAGTAATCCTGACTTCGTTGATCGGTATTTTCTATCAGCAGACCAATAGGCGTGCCGGTTGTGACACCTTCAAAAACACCGGAAAGAATCTTTACCTGGTCAGACTCGCGGCGAGCCGTGGTGTAACGGTTTTGACCCGGTTTACGGCGATCCAGTGCTTCTTGTAAATCAGCTTCCGTCAGCGCCAGGCCAGCCGGACAGCCGTCCACAACGGCGCCCAGCGAAGGGCCGTGACTTTCACCAAAAGTGGTTACTTTAAATAACTGCCCAAAACTGTTTCCTGGCATTAGCTGACCTTAGTCTCTCGTTGTTTATGTTCAATAAGCTGTTCTTTTGTCAGAAGGAAAACGCCGTCTCCACCATTGGCAAACTCAAGCCAGGTAAAAGGCGTTCGTGGATACTTTTCGGCAAGTGCCGGCATCGAGTTACCCACTTCACAGACAAACAAGCCACCATCGTTTAGTAAGTCAGGTGCTTCTAACAGCATTTTATCCACCAGAATTAAGCCGTCATTGCCTGCAGCTAAGCCAAGCTCAGGTTCATGATGATATTCCGGCGGCAAGTCAGCCATATCTTCTGCATCCACATACGGCGGATTACTGACAATTAAATCGTACTTCTCAGCTTTAACCGCCTCAAATAAGTCAGACTGAATAGGCGTTACCTGATGGGTTAAACCGTGTTGCTCAATATTAAATTCCGCTACTTCCAGGGCTTCGGTCGAAATATCCAACGCATCGACCTCTGCTTCAGGAAAAGCGTAAGCACAGGCTATCGCAATACATCCTCCACCCGTACATAAATCTAAAACGCGGCGCGGCTGTTGCGTCAGCCACGGCTGAAAGCCGTTCTCGACAAGCTCAGCTATTGGCGAGCGTGGTACCAGCACTCGCTCATCAACATAAAAGGGCAAACCCGCGAACCAGGCTTGATGCGTCAGGTAAGCTGCCGGAATATGTTGCTCAATACGCTGCTTCAGCAATTCAGTAAACTCGTGCTTCTCAGCAGTTAACAGTCGGCAATGACCCATGTCAGCCAGCTGAACAGTGGTAAGTTGTAATACATAGCTTAATAAAGCCCGTGCTTCGTCAATTGGGTTGTCCGTGCCATGGCCATAATACACATCGGACTGGTTCAGCTGTGTTACGCTCCAACGGATAATGTCATCAATACTCACTAACTCTTGAATGGCTTGTTCCAGATTACGCACTTGCAAAGGCTGTCTCCCGACCACTGAATGTTTTATACTGAATAAACTTAATGCCTTAAAGATACCTTAATTCAGCGCGGTTTTCATCAATCATGGTTGCAAACAAACGTCAGTCCTCATCACTTTCTGAAGACGATATTGAGCTTTTTCGTGAAGCCGCGAAAGGTGCTGCCCGTATTAAGCAGGATAAACTGCCACCCGAGCCACCAAAGATTGCAGAGCTGCGCAAACGTCGACAATTATCACAACACCCCAGCGCGCAACAGATTGCAGACGCAAGCCGCTCTGCCAGCCACTACTTTTCCGATGATTTTGAAGCACATTTTGGTGAAGGCCCGGTGCGTTTTGCTGCCGAAGGTGAATCTGCTTATTTGGTAAAACAACTGCGTCGGGGAGACTACACGCCCGAGTTGTTGCTGGACTTACACGGTATGACACTGGCCACGGCACGCCAGGAGCTGGCGGCATTATTACTGGCATGTGAGCGCGAACATATAGACTGCTGCTGTATTATGCATGGACATGGGAGCGGTAAGTTAAAACAACAACTGCCACACTGGTTAGTGCAACACCCGCATGTTCGGGCGTTTCATCAGGCTCCGCTGGAATGGGGTGGCGCAGCCTCGTTGCTGGTTTTGTTAAAGGTTGCGAGCTAACATTTAACCCGCACAGCGCTCCGCTATTAATAACTGCTGAAATTTACCGCGTAAGGTTTCCGGCGAAAAATCGACAACCGCAATGCCGGCTGTTGGAAAAATAGGCGGCTGTACACTGGCATCCAGTTCATGCACCAAGTAACTCACCAATGGCATGTGCGACACCAGCACAACGCTGTTAAAGTTATGCTCCTGAATTTCCGCAGCAAGCCAACTGACAACCGAAGCAGCATGGCCGTCGGGCGTAATGTCATCGCAATCCTGGCGTTGCCCGGTTTTCAAATGTGACAGTAAAATAGAAGCCGTTTGCTGGGCCCGCAGGTAAGGACTGACATAAACACAGTCAACTTCTGGCTGCTTGTCTATCAGCCAGGTCGTTGTTGTCATTACTTCGCGTTCACCGTTGGTTGTTAAACGGCGTTCGCGGTCAGAATAACTGCCCTGTGGGTAGTTCGCTTCACCATGACGCATGATATACAGCTTCATTCTGGCTTAGACTCCTCAGCCTGCGCTCGGCGTTTTGCATCAGGTCTGCCGCCGGTAACACGATCAGCACGACCTGACTGCTTGGCTTCTTCCGCACGGCGTTTACGTACAGCCTTGGGATCGGCAATTAGCGGACGATAAATTTCAATGCGATCGCCGTCTCTTAGCTTTGCATCTAATTTCACCGTCTTATTCCAGATACCCACTTTTTGCTGTTCAAGATCAATTTCCGGAAAGTGTTCGAACACATCCGACATTTTAATGCACTCTTCCACCGTCGCGCCCTCTTTTGGGTGCACCGTCAGTAACACCTGCTTTTCGGGCGTCGCATAAGCCACTTCTATGGTTAACTTCTTATCCATGTTGGTTGCCGTAAACCTGCTCGGCTCGTTTAACAAAGGCATCGACCATGCGCGAGGTTACCTCACTGAATATTTTACCGAAGGCCATACCCAGCAAACGACTCGAAAATTCAAAATCCAGCTTAAGTTCAACTTTGCAGGCGTCATCTGCCAGTGGTGTAAACACCCAACCACCGGTCAATTTTTTAAATGGTCCGTTTACTAGGTCCATATCAATACGTTCAGGTTCGAGCAGCGTATTTCGGGTCGTAAAGGTTTTACTGATACCCGCTTTACTGATGTCTAGCGAAGCCACTTTTTGCTGGCCAGATGACTCCAGTACACGCGACGCAGCACAACCGGGAACAAACTCCGGATAAGCTTCAACATGATTAACAAGATCAAACATTTGTTTGGCGCTGTACGAAACTAAGGCACTTTTTTGGATACTGGGCATTTTTTTCCCTACAACAAAAATCAACTGCGCAATAATAACGCAACCAGAAACGCTTTGAAGCCCTTAAAGCAATTTTCTTTTCAGTGCGCATAGGTATAATAGCCGCCATGAGTAAAAAGAAACCACAACAATCGTCCAATACCATCGCTCGTAATAAAAAAGCGCGGCATGAATACTTCCTTGAAGACAAGTTCGAGGCAGGTATTAGTTTGCAAGGCTGGGAAATTAAGAGCATAAGGGCTGGCAAGGTCAACATTAGCGACAGCTACGTCATTATTAAAAATGGCGAGGCTTACCTTTTGGGTGCCGAAATTCAGCCACTGAACCAAGCCTCAAGCCACGTTTATTGCGAACCCGACCGCAGCCGTAAGCTGCTTTTAAAGCGCCGCGAGCTCGACAAACTTATTGGTGCTTCAGAGCGTGAAGGCTATTCCATAGTAGCAACAACTATGTACTGGAAAGGTCCATGGGCAAAGGTGGAAGTCTTTTTAGCCCGGGGTAAAAAGTCACACGATAAACGCGACACCATTAAAGAGCGCGACTGGCAACGCCAGAAGGCTCGAATAATGAAGCATTCGGTTCGTTAACCAATCATCAGGTAATTAGGGCAGCTCTGCGTGCCCTTTGCCGCTTTGATAGTCAAGCGTAACGACAAAGTGTTTAAAGACACCATAGCCGGCTAGCCCCTCAACCTTAACGCCTCTTATGCGACTGTGTTGAATTTTGTAACGTTCTCCAAAGTCTGCTTCTTCACCGGCAACAGGTACAGCCACATCCACATTCTTCACTTTGAACGGTCCAAAAATAACGGACGGTAAAGTAAAGGTGTCGGTGTAAGCAATACCGTTTACACCGCGTGACATGGTCTTACCCAGCGCAAACTCATCGAGCCATCCCCTGTCGTTTCATATAAATTCCGCCGCTGTTACCGGTATCAAGAATCATCCAAATATCTTTTTCATCATTAAGAGTGACCCGGACCAATGGCCTACCCGACCCTTTTTGAGCTCTCATAGGCAAGTTAGCAACTTCATCCAGATTAAGAGCATCACGAGTGGCAAGGCGTAAGCGCCCGTTGGGATAGTCAAACTGCACAATAAAGTTTCGTAAAAACGGAGCACCAATAATGAGAGCATTACCGGAGTGACCAAAGTCTGCACCAACCAGGTTAAGCTCCATTTTAGAGCCAAAGAGTTGGGTCGGGACGCTTTCATATATAGGTTGACGCGATTTATGATGAACGCCGCTAACGCCCGTAAAAGTTGAAATTTCGTACTCTAAATCATGCTTTTCTATAAATTTTTTATTAATAACATTGAGCTGAGAACCTGAGTCAATTATTGCATTGCCTTCAATGCCATCGACTTCAACGGTAATTCTTACGTGACCACTGTCCAACTCAAAAGGGATCCAATCGGTAACTTCAGCATGACTTGTAAACGCAAGCGCAAGCAGCAATAAACCCAAAAAGCGCACATCGACCTCCATGTATTGATTAGCGTAAGAAAAAATAACATTTTAGCAACAATCCTACTAAAATATTATCCAGCCGCCAATAGGGTTTTCATACTCAGATGCCGTATGCGTTAGCTTTATTTGTAACCTTTCAATTGATATAAAAAAGCCCCTGGTTGAATCTCAGGGGCTTTCGTGTCGACAGGAGCTATCTGAGCCTAAAACTCTACGCAAATTTTACCGAAGTGTTTGCCTGATTCCTCATAACGAAAGGCTTCAGCCAACTCTTCCAACGCAAAAGTTTTATCAATCACCGGTTTAACGCCATTGGTCTCTAAGGCGCGCACAAAGTCTTTTTGATGGTCACAACTGCCAACAATGAGTCCTTGCAAACGGGCTTGTTTAGCCATTAGTTTTGCGGTTGGAATTTCACCTTCACTTCCGGTTAGCACACCAATTAGCGCAATATGACCAGCAATAGCGACAGCATTAATAGACTGAGGCAAGGTACCCGGTCCACCGACTTCAACGACGTGGTCGACACCCCGGCCATTGGTCAATTTGCGAACTGTTTTACCCCATTCAGGGTCTTCTTTATAGTTGATCAGGTGATCCGCTCCCAACCTCTTGTAATGCTCCAGCTTGTCATTGGAAGACGAAGTTGCAAATACGGTCGCACCCAGGCTTTTTGCCAGCTGGCAGGCAAATACGGAGACGCCACCACTACCTAGTACCAGCACCGTATTACCCGGTTTAATGCCGCCGTCCACCACCAGAGCACGCCACGCAGTAAGCCCGGCCGTGGTCAGGGTAGCTGATTCAGCATGACTATAATTTTTAGGCTGGTGAGTAAAGAACTGAGTTGGGCGCACTACGACTTCCCTGGCGTAGCCATCAATTCCATCACCCGGTGTATTGCGGAAGTCGCCAACAGGCGCCGGCCCACTTTGCCAGTACGGGAAAAAGGTAGAAACGACATTGTCCCCTACCTTAAACTCCTCCACTCCGTCGCCAACAGCTTCCACTACACCGGCTCCGTCTGACATAGGAATACGCCCGTCGTCGGTCGGTATAAAGCCGGCCGCAACACCGTAATCATGAAAGTTAAGAGAGCTTGCTTTTATTTTTACACGAACTTCTCCAGGCCCTGGCTGGCCTGGATCATCCATTTCTGTCACCTGAATATTATCAAGCCCGAATGGCTCTTTCAGTCTTAACGCTTTAATTTTATCAGTCATGATCGCAGTCCTTTAACTAAAACATGTGTTGAATAGTAGTTCTTATAAAGGGGAACTGGATCATCAGACGCAGACTAAAAAGCCCGGTCGGTTTCAAAATAGCCAAACAACACCCAGTTAATGATGTCAGGCATCGGCCATAGCAAAGCTTTTAATTGACTTTTAGCCAGCTGATAAAGAGGATATGGAAGCATTCCTTTAACACTAAGTGGCCATTTGATGCACGCAAACGTAAACGACATAATCGAGTCAGTATTATCACCTTTTTCCTATGAACAGTTTTTCGACAATATCTTGGACCAGAAACCACTTGTGTTAACTGAAGACAATAATCAAAGGGAGAGTTTAGCGGGTCAGAATCCGCGCCAGCAATTGCTCAAAGGTTTTGCTCAATACGCTCCCAATCTTACCAGCCACTCATATGCACCTAAAGGACCCGCGCCCAAAGCCCGAGCAGTGCAAAGTCCGGACGCTTTTCGTGAGTTAATTCAGGAGTATTTTGACGCCGGATATACCGTACGCATCCCTGATGTTACCGATCTTTCCGACAGTCTGACATTATTTACCCGTGCGCTGGAGCGGCAAATACAGTCTGCCGTTAATGTGGTTATCTTTTGGAGTGAGCAAGGCGGAAACGCGCCCATTCATCACGACGAAGTCGATTTAATCGTTATTCAGTTGGAGGGCACCAAACGTTGGTTTATTTCGGAAGAGCCGCCTGTTTTACCGAATAAATGGAAGTCTGCCGGGGAGAAGCCTCCAGTGATGAACAACTACCACACCGTCGATGTAAAGCCCGGTGACTTAATTTATCTTCCCCGCGGCACCGCGCATACGGTACAGTCGACATCTGAGTCTATTCATGTTGCTATTGGATTTGTTCCCGTCACGATTAGAGACGCTATCAACGCAGCGCTAGATCATTATTCGGAGTTACATAAGCCTCTAAGAATGGGACTCGGCCCACGTGGAGATTGTCTAACCGAGCAACCAAACAATCCTCAAATTCCTGAGCAAATTCGTCACTATCTAAAGAGACTAAGTGAAGCTTGTCAGGATGATGCATTTATTGAGCGCGCACTCAGCCGAAGAAAAACTCGTATGATTCGGGAGTTACCCAAGTTACCCAACAGCAAATCTGATCAGTCTATTACTTTGACAACACAAGTTAAGCATCACCCTCTGGCAATGTCCGAATTGACAGTTACCGAAGACATTCTTGATTTTTGCCAACCCGGTGAACAGATTTTTATTCACCTTGGCGCGCAAAAGTGCATCGAGTTCATCATTAAGACGCCCTGTTTCTATGTTAGTGATATTCCGGATCAGATTAATGACGACGTAAAGGCTGCTCTGGTAGATCGATTGGTTACTAGTGGTTTTTTGGTTGTAGACACTAAAAAGCAATGAGCAAAAAATATAAGTGTTGTTATTGAAACAGAAAGAAAAAAGGGGATGTCGTGAGACATCCCCTTTTTATGGAATTGGTGGAGCTGGCGGGAGTTGAACCCGCGTCCGCAATACCTACATCCTCGGTCCTACATGCTTAGTCAGTCTTTTAGTTAATCAGTGTGACGCCGACTGACAGGCTTCACAACTGACGAGTCCGATTAAGTTTAACGCTTCAGCTCCGGACAAAGCATCCACGCGAGTCTACATTAGGTTGAGCCATCCTGGTCCGGTCTCGCAGACAAAGCGCCGGGGGATGGGCTTAGCGGGTTATTAAGCCGCTAGAGCGTAGTTGTCGTCGTTTGCAACTATTAGGTTGAGGCTTTTTACGAGGCCTGCCTCACCTCGGCATGCACCTTGGGTTTCGTGTATCCCGTCGAATCCAGATCAGCCCCAAAGCTATTACTTACGTAACCTGTGTACTATAACTCAGACACCGCTTAAGTGCTATAAGTTCCGCACTTAAGCGGTTATTTATTAGGCTTTAAGTTCGGTGTTAGGCCGCCATATATAAGACTTTTTCAACCAATTTGCTGATGCCCTCTTCCGCATCGAGCAAATTTTCAGCCAACATATAGGCCGGTGTGGTGACTAATTGGTGTTTATCATCCACAACAATATCGCGAACACCGCAGTTCACATGCTCGCCGCCCATTTTATTAATAGCGCTGGCTACTTCGCCATCGTTACCGATGGTGACTTTGACCCCTTTCCCGTAAATATGCGGCAATAACACTGGCGCAATACACATATAGCCCGCAGGTTTCTTGGCATCGACAAAAGCCTGACCAACTTTTAAAACCTCGTCATTGATCGTCATATCGGCGCCTTTTACAGCAAAGTCACACAGGTTCTTCGCCACACCAAAGCCGCCTGGCAAAATTAACGCATCAAATTCAGTTGAATCCAAATCGCTTAGCGGCCGAACCTCACCACGGGTAATGCGCGCGGCTTCCTCAAGCACATTGCGTTTATCACCGCTTTCTTCACCTTTAAGGTGGTTAATGGTGTGCATCTGCTCTATATCTGGCGCAAAACATTCGTAGCTTGCGCCTTGCTTCGCTATATGCAATAACGTCAATACCGTTTCGTTCACTTCGGCGCCGTCAAAGACACCGGAGCCGGATAAAATAACTGCTACTTTTTTCATCGTAGAAACCTCCTGTCCGCTACTTAAAAACCGCTTCAATCCAGTTCAATGTGCGCGTCATTTTCGTCCCGCCATTTCCACTCATTTTCAAGTGTAGCGGTTGGTTGAAGCATGGCAAAATCTAACTGGCGTAATGGCTCAGAAGACTTTATCCGAATTGGAAAATCCGGATTCGCCAATGACGTTTTCGCCATAGCCAGTAACGCATTCGGATAATGTGCCGCTACATGCTCATAGTTTTTCTCACTAATGCCGCCATTAACAATTAACGGAATATCTGAGAACTCTTGTACAACATCACCCAACGTTTTATTGCTTCCACCTTTAAACGGTTTACGCATAACATCAGTGTCTGTTGTATGAATGTAATCCACACCAGCTTTATCCATAGCCTTAACCACTTTTATCATGGCGTCTTCACCTTCCGGCCACTGATATTCTGAATCCGTCACCGTAATTTGACTGAGTCGCACACCAACAATGAAGTCGTCTCCGGCTGCCGATTTCGCCGCCTTAACTACCAACTCAAGAAAGTGCATACGTTTCGCCATGCTACCGCCCCACTGGTCCGGGCGCTGGTTAAAGTAATCACTCAAAAACTCGTTCAGTAAATAACCATTAGCCGCATGCAGCTCAATACCATCAAAACCAGCTTCTTTAGCGCGGTTTACTGCACCAACAAAGCCGTTCATAACAGCATCAAAATCGGTCTCATCCATGGCTTTCACTTCAGGCCAACCGTCTGTTTTACCATATAAATCTAATGGCTCGCCCTTAGGCTTTACTTCGCTAGGTGCAATTGGCGTATCGGTGTATTCATTGTGTTGAAACTGGGCGCCAGCATGCATCAACTGCATAATGAATTTGCAATCGTGCTTGTGAACACGCTCGACAATTTCTTTCCAGGCATCGGTTTGAGGAGCATCGGTAATACCCGGCTGGTTTTCGTAACCCTGACTTGCCTGGCGGTCAGTGTAAACGCCTTCACTGATGATCATACTCCAGCCACCTTTGGCGAAGCGTTCGTAATATTCACCCATTAACTCGGTTGGCTTACCTTTTTTATCGGCACTGGTTCGTGTCATTGGGGCGACGACAAAACGGTTTTCCAGTTTGTGGCCTTTTAGTTCAAAATCATCAAATGCTGAGCTCATAAGGAATTCCTTTATCATCTGGTACTGTTACATGACTTTGAGCATAATTACGGATAATTCAAGGGCAATTGATCACTTTGTTACCTAATTAGCACAAAGCACAACCGCCGCTTTTTGCTTACGACCGCCGTAGCCAAAGGCTTTGCTGAAAGTACTTATAGGCACAGGCAAATATTGACGTTCAGTTGGAGATTCCCAGGGTAACGTATCGTAATCCGGGTCATTGATGTAAATAAAGTCATCGTCTGCGGCGCAAATTAAAACCCAGTGTGGAGCGCGAATACCGTCGAACTGATAAGTTGAAATCAGCGCCATAATTAAACAACCCTGACTCAAATCTTCTTTTATTAAATTAACGTCATAATCACGTACAACAATGGGCACATCATGTTCACGTAAATAGGTCATATCGGCCTGCTGTATACGCTGCATCACAGTCTTTTTCTGTTCCTGACGAACTGAATCTACAAACAGGGGCTGCTCGGTATTAACTTCCACCCGTACTTTCAAGCCACGTTGATACGCCGCGCGCGCCAGCCCATGTGGCCCACAACCACCATGTCCGGAGGTCATATAAATGGTGGTTGCCTGACGCCAAATTTCCAGCTCTTCAGCTTGCGGATCGCTGCTCGGCCGGCCGAAATAATCCATCGCCATTAACAAGCTGGCTGGTCCGCAGGTAAACTCTGTCGACTGAGTCAGCATAGGAACATATTCATCCGTTGCTCCCACACCGGAGTCCTCGCCCATTTCATATCGGGGAAGCAGCTTTTGTAAAACTAATGCGTCGGTGGATTGTGAAGATGAAGGAGGAAAATACGCCTCGCGCAGTTCTATCGCACGGAACCCTTCACTGTTCATCAACTGTTGCGCAACCGTATTAGAGGTAGCGACTTCGGTACGCAGAAACAGTGAATGTCGCTTATCCGCGAGCTCCTCTGCAGTTTGTAGCAAACTCCGTCCATACCCCCGACTCCTGGAGCCTTCATCGACAACCAGCGCATAAAGCCGAGCCAGATTAGTATTATTTCGGTAAAGAACAACGGTATAGCCAATTACCCGGGCATCGGCCACCAACACATGAAAGTCTGCAGTGGATGACTCAATGAACCGCCGAAAGCTACGCTTACTAATAGCATCTTCGGGGAAAGTAAGAGCTTCCAGCGCAGTTACCGCATCTAAATGCGACGTTTGTGCGGGGATTATTTGAGTTCTTTTACCAGTCATAAATTTACGATCTCTCCAAGCGCTGCTCCCGAGGTAATAACCTAAGGCTTCAGGCTACCTTTTGTACCACGAATCGTGTTAAACTTGCGCGCAAATTTTGCCAGTCGGGATTATTCTGTGAGCGATAAAAAACCTTCTTTAAGTTATAAAGACGCGGGCGTCGACATTGACGCTGGTAATGCATTGGTTGAACGTATTAAAGGCGTTACCAAGCGCACGCACCGCCCTGAAGTCATGGGTAACATTGGTGGGTTTGGTGCTCTGTGTGAAATTCCGGCGGGTTATAAGCAACCGGTTCTGGTTTCCGGAACCGACGGTGTGGGTACCAAATTACGCTTAGCTATCGATCTTAAACGTCACCGTGGGGTGGGTATCGATTTGGTTGCTATGTGCGTTAACGACCTTATTGTACAGGGTGCTGAGCCTCTGTTCTTTCTCGACTACTACGCAACAGGCAAACTGGACGTTGACGTAGCAGCCGATGTGGTTGCCGGTATCGGTGACGGCTGTGAGCAATCAGGCTGTGCCCTGATTGGTGGCGAAACCGCAGAAATGCCAGGCATGTACGAAGGCGGCGATTATGACTTAGCCGGTTTTTGTACGGGTGTGGTCGAAAAGTCAGAGATTATCGACGGCACTAAGGTTGCCGACGGCGACGCTCTCATCGCCCTGGCATCAAGTGGTCCTCATTCGAACGGTTACTCGCTTATTCGTAAAATTATTGAAGTCAGCGGCGCAGATTTAGAGTCTCACCTGCAAGGTAAAACACTGGCAGACCACCTATTAGAACCTACACGCATTTATGTGAAATCGGTTCTGGAATTGATTAAACACGTACCGGTACACGCTTTGTCGCACATTACCGGTGGCGGCTTCTGGGAAAACATCCCTCGCGTACTGCCTAAAGGTAGTAAAGCCGTTATTGATGGCAACAGCTGGGACTGGCCGGTTATCTTCGACTGGTTAAAAGAAAACGGCAATGTCAGCATGAAAGAAATGTACCGCACCTTTAACTGTGGTGTGGGTATGGTTATTGCGGTTCCAAACGAGCACGCAGACAAAGCCATCCACATTCTGACCGATGCTGGCGAAGACGCCTGGAAAATTGGCCGTATTGCCAATGCAGCTGAAGGTGAAGAGCAAGTCGACATTCTGGCCGACGAGACTCACTAATGAAGCGTATTGTTGTACTAATTTCAGGCACGGGCAGTAATATGCAGGCCATTCAAAAGGCCTGTGAAGACGGTAAAGTCGCCGGTAAAGTTGTTGCGGTTATTTCCAATAAAGCCTCCGCTAAAGGTTTAGAGAAAGCTTCGTCTAAAGGCATTGATACCGAAGTATTAAGCCACAAAGAGTTTGACTCTCGTGAAGCTTATGACGCTGAGTTAAAGACATTGATAGACAGTTACCAGCCCGATCTGGTCGTACTTGCCGGCTTTATGCGTATTCTGACAGGCGAATTTACGCGCCACTACGAAGGCCGCATGTTTAATATTCACCCATCTCTGTTACCCAAATACAAAGGGGTGAATACGCACCAAAGAGCTTTGGACGCAGGCGATACCGAACATGGTGTGAGTGTGCACTTTGTAACAGAAGAGCTGGACGGGGGCCCGGTCGCATTGCAGGCTAAGGTTCCTATTTTCGAAGGCGACACGGTAGAAGATATTCAGGCCCGGGTTCACGAGCAGGAACATCGTATTTATCCACTGGTGGTTAACTGGTTCTGTCAGGGGCGTCTGAAGCTGGAAGGTGGGCGCGTCACCCTCGATGGCGAAGTGCTAGGCGCCCAAGGCTACGCAGCAGATTAATTTACATAGACAAGCTCTTAAGCGACATGGTCGCTTGCTCGTCACCTTCTTTAAACTGCTGCATTTTAACCATCACATAGTTTAGCTCCGGCGCAAACCAGAAAAAGGTCTGACGCCGGTTATTATCCCTTATGCGCCCTACTTTTATTGCTTTAACCTCGCCGTAAGGTAAAGATAACTGCTGGTCTCGCGCTAATACCTCAAAACGGTACTCATCTTCGTTCCCTTTTTCATCAACAAGCCGGTATTCGAAGACTTCAGAACCATTGGCTAAATCAACACGCAACTGCTCCGTCACGTTAGCTTCATCAAACAAGGCATCTTCCCAGTTCACATCCAGCATGCGCCCGGTATCAACATTACGGACTTTCTTCTCATCCGCTATAAATTCGCCATGAAAGGACTTATCCGACCCCGTTCCGGTTCTCATATAAATAAATTCGCGCGGTTCCAATCGGCTATTTTTTTCATCCACAATAAATACGGAGCGAGCTTCACGCGTATCGGACAAAATAAACCAGGAAATATCGGACTTCGTTCGCAACTGCCATTCGTCCTCAGGCGACACTTCCAGGTAACGATAGCCTTCCCCATATTCGCTATCACCACGCGTGATCAAATAATCAGCCTGATAAGGTTTCATTGACTGTTCGATAGGCTGTTCGGCATTTTGATGGTTATCGGCGTTGGCATAGCTCATTGTCATGCTGCCTACTAAAACGCTCGATACCAGCCAACTGACTGTCCTTTTCACTTTCACTTCTCCACTTTATTTACTACTGGACGTTTATATTGACAACAAAATTCAAACGCCCGTTCAATTTTTGCTTGAAAATAACCGCTCGTTGATCTAACTTGCACAGTATCACTGGTCAGACCTCCACGTCGGAGTATTACACTATGAGTATTGCACTTTGGATTGTCGCTACTGTTTTAGTTGCGGCTGCATTAATTTACAAACGAGCCAGCCTGGCAATGTTCAGCGCCGGTTTAGTTATTATGTTCGCTATTGGTAGCGCAATCGACATTGTTGGCCCGGTTCTTTGGGTTATCTTAGCCATTGTGCTGGTACCACTCAACTTAGCACCGGTTCGTTTGAATCTGCTGACTAAGCCTATTCTTAGCGCATATCGCAAGGTAATGCCAGAAATGTCTGACACCGAGCGCGATGCACTGGAAGCCGGCACCGTATGGTGGGATGGTGACTTGTTCAGCGGCGACCCTGACTGGAAAAAACTTCACGACGTACCTAAGGCCGAATTAACGGCTGAAGAAAAAGCTTTCTTAGAAGGCCCCTGTGAAGAAGTCTGTAAAATGCTGAACGACTGGGAAGTCACACACGAACTAACGGATATGCCCGAGCATGTCTGGCGGTACCTGAAGGATGAGAAATTCTTCGCCATGATCATCAAGAAAGAATACGGTGGTCTGGAGTTTTCTGCTTACGCGCAGTCTCGTGTGTTACAGAAGCTGGCCGGCGTTAGTACGGTACTGGCTTCAACCGTCGGTGTACCTAACTCATTAGGCCCGGGCGAGTTGTTGCAGCATTATGGTACCAAAGAACAGCAGGACCATTACCTGCCTCGCTTAGCCAGCGGTGACGAAATTCCATGTTTCGCACTGACCAGCCCGGAAGCTGGCTCTGACGCCGGTGCTATTCCTGATTCAGGTGTAGTCTGTAAAGGCGAATGGAACGGCGAAGAAATCGTCGGTATCAAACTGAATTTCAACAAGCGCTACATCACGTTAGCGCCAGTCGCTACTGTACTAGGTCTGGCATTCAAAATGTACGACCCTGACAACCTTATTGGTGAAGAAGAAGAGCTGGGTATTACCTGTGCCCTTATTCCTCGTGACACTAAAGGTGTTGAAATAGGTCGCCGTCACTTTCCGCTTAACGTCCCGTTCCAGAACGGTCCTATTCGCGGTAACGGCGTATTCGTTCCATTAGATTACATTATTGGTGGTCAGAAAAACGCCGGTAAAGGTTGGCGTATGCTGGTTGAATGTCTGTCAGTTGGCCGTTCAATCACTCTGCCATCAAATAGCGCCGGTGGCATTAAATCAATTGCTCTGGCAACGGGTGCTTATTCGCGCATCCGCCGTCAGTTCAAATTGCCTATCGGTAAAATGGAAGGCGTTGAAGAGCCAATGGCACGCATTGCTGGTAACGCTTACCTGATGGACGCGGTCACCATGTTATCGACCAAAGGTATCGACCTGGGCGAAAAGCCTTCGGTTATCGGCGCCATTGCAAAATACCACATGACTGAAAAGTTACGTTCTTGCATGGACGACGCTATGGACATCCATGGTGGTAAAGGCATCTGTTTAGGTCCGAATAACTACTTAGGCCGTGGTTACCAGGGTGTCCCGGTTGCTATTACCGTTGAAGGCGCCAACATTCTGACTCGTAGCATGATGATCTACGGCCAGGGCGCCATCCGTTGTCATCCGTTTGTTTTAAAAGAAATGGAAGCATCAGCGGAACAAGGGCCTGAAGCTCTGAAAAAGTTTGATAAAGCCGTATTTGGTCATATTGGTTTTGCCATGAGTAATTTCGTTCGCTCGGTATTTTATGGCTTTGGTGGTCACCGTCTGAGCTCTGTTCCGGCAAGCGACGAAACCCGTAAATACTATCAGCAGATGAACCGCTTTAGTGCCAACATGGCGTTATTGTCAGACATTGCTATGGGTAAACTGGGTGGCAGCCTCAAACGCAAAGAGCGCGTTTCTGCACGCTTAGGCGACATGCTTAGCTACTTGTACATTGGTTCTTGTATTCTGAAGCGTTTCCATGACCAGGGCCGCATTAAAGAAGACCTGCCGTTAGTTCACTGGGCTATGCAGGATACCTTGCATAAGCTGCAGGAAGCACAGTTAGAAATGCTGGCAAACTTTGGTGGTGTTGGTAGCTTCATGCGTGCAGTAATGTACCCGTTAGGCCGCATTGCTAAACGTCCTTCAGACAAGAACGATCACAAAATTGCCCGTATGCTGATGTCACCTAATGACGTACGCACACGCTTAGGCGAAGGTCAGTTCCTGAGCCCTGAAGGTCACTTCGGTTTCCTTGAGCAAACACTGCAAGACGTCATTGCTGCCGAGCCGTTGTACGACAAAGTCTGCAAAGCAGCCGGTAAACGCTTTAGCTTTACTCAGTTAGACCAAATTGGTGCTAAAGGTAAAGAGCTGGGCGTACTAAGCGACGATGAAGTTGCGTTACTAGAGCGCACTGAAGCGGGTCGCTTACGTACCATCAATGTTGATGACTTTGCTCCGGAAGATCTGTTAGCCGGTAAAGCAGCATTTGATTACGCATTAAAAAATCTAAAGAAAGGTGAAGCGGCATAATCGCTAACCTCTAAGTAAAAACGGCGCCCTGGTTTCAGCGGCGCCTTTTTTTTATGCTAGAATCTTGCGCTGGTTTAAAAACTTATAATAAAGGCGTGAGTTATGCAGTCTCCCAATAACGACTACAACGCAACCAGCAAGCGCGGTTGGTTTACCCGTTTTCTTGATACCGTTGAGTGGCTCGGTAATCTGTTACCCCACCCAATTACCTTATTCGCTCTGTTCTGCCTCTTCATTATTTTCATTAGTGGCATTGCCGCTTACTTCGGTGTCAGCGCAATAGACCCCAGAGACGGCGAAACCGTTATAAAAGCCGTCAGCTTACTGAATGCTGAAGGGATACAACGCATTGTGACCAACCTGGTCACTAACTTTACCGGGTTCACGCCTTTAGGTACGGTTTTGGTTGCTCTTTTGGGTGTGGGCGTTGCTGAACGTTCGGGCTTAATCTCAGCCGCCATGCGCGGACTGGTCATGAAAGCCCCGCCACGTCTTATTACCGTTACTGTGGTCTTCGCCGGTGTCGTTTCCAATACCGCGGCCGAGCTTGGTTACGTGGTTCTGGTACCTCTTGCTGCCATGATTTTTTATGGACTGGGTCGTCACCCCCTGGCTGGTCTTGCAGCAGCTTTTGCCGGCGTCTCTGCCGGTTACAGTGCCAACCTGTTAATTGGAACGGTTGACCCTTTACTGTCGGGCATTACCGAAGAAGCCGCTAAAATAATCGACCCAAGCTATACCGTCGGCGCCGAAGCCAACTGGTACTTTATGATGGTGAGCACCTTCTTAATTGCCATTATGGGTGCTTTGATCACAGATAAAATTGTTGAGCCAAAACTGGGCAAATACAACAAAGACGAAGCCTCTATTGATTTATCCGATCAATCGTCCATGGATCCACTCAACCAAAAAGAAAAACGCGGGCTAATTTACGCTGGTATCAGTGTGTTGATTCTCGCCGGCATTCTGGCGTTAACGGTCGTGCCTGAATGGGGCATTCTGCGCCACCCTGAAACCGGTGAAGTCACAGGCTCCCCGTTTCTCAAGGGCGTTGTGGTTTACATCTTCTTCTTCTTTGCCATTCCGGGTTATGTTTATGGTCGCACCGTTGAAACCATGCGAACCGACCGTGATGTCATTGACGCTATGTCGCACAGTATGAGTACTATGGGCATGTACATTGTGTTGGTGTTTTTTGCCGCACAATTCGTCAACTTCTTTAAATGGACTAACTTCGGAACCATTTTTGCCATTAACGGTGCCGAGTTCCTGACCAATATTGGCATGACCGGTCCTATCATTTTCTTGTTCTTCATTATGGTTTGCGGCTTCGTTAACTTAATGCTGGGCTCGGCTTCGGCACAGTGGGCTATTACTGCGCCTATCTTCGTACCTATGCTTATGCTGATTGGCTACTCGCCGGAGGTTATTCAGGCCGCCTACCGTATTGGTGACTCGGTAACGAACATCATTACCCCTATGATGAGCTACTTCGGTTTGATATTGGCAGTCGCCGCTCGTTATAAGAAGGACTTGGGTATAGGGACCCTGATTGCCATGATGCTGCCATACTCTATGGTCTTCTTTGTCGGTTGGTCAGTACTCTTCTTCCTGTGGGTGTTTGTGTTTGGCTTCCCTGTTGGGCCTGCAGCACCAACTTTCTATAACTAAAAAAGTTATTCTGGCCGGCGCATTACGCGGTATGCAATAACCGCTAATAAGCCGGCCACACCTATCACCCACGCCATAGCGTAGTCAGTAAACGAACCAGCCTGACTCACTCCGGCAGACACCAAACCCGCAATTAAAAACTGTAAACTGCCGGTCACTGCCGAGGCTGAACCCGCCCGTTCTTTTTGTTCTGCCAAAGCCCCGGCCATAGCATTGGGGAAAACCAAACCAAGCGTTGAAATATAGGCGAATAAAGGCAGCAAAATTCCCCAGAAGCTCGCATTTAAGTAAGCCATAACACACATTATGACCGAAACTATTGCCAGCATAGGCAAAGAAACATTAAGAATTTTTTCGAGAGGAATGGTACTTCAACAACCAACCATTTAATTGAGAAAGCCCGATAATACCAATAGCATTCAGACCAAATAACCAACTGTAGTGAGTTGGCGAAAGACCGAAAACTTCAATAAACATTTTCGGCGAACCAGTGATGTAAGCAAACAGACCCGACTGAGCAATAGCACCTGTTAACGAATAACGAAGAAAAGACGGATCGCGAAGCACTGACCAATAGGTGCTGCCGGTGTTCCGCATACGCACATCGTAGCGGCGCCCCCGCGTTTCCGGCATGACAAAGTGAATGGTTACCGCTGACGCAACGCCCAATGCAGCCACAATCAGAAACAAAGCGCGCCAGCCCATCCATTCCGTTACATAAGCCCCAAACAGCGGAGCCAGAATAGGCGCGACGCCCATAACAAGAATGAGAAAAGAGAACACACGAGCTGACGCTTGTGGTGTGTATAAGTCACGCACCACCGCCCGGGCAATAACAATACCGGCACAGGCCCCAATGGCCTGGAAAAAGCGTAAAACGATAAGCCACTGAATGTCCGGGGCAAAAGCACAACCAATAGACGTCACCACGTAGATTGCCAGCCCGATATACAACGGATTCTTGCGTCCGAACTTATCGGTCGCAGTACCGTAAAGTAACTGACCAATAAAAAGACCGAAGAAAAAGGCAGTAAGCGATAATTCAACGTGATGTGTATCGGTTGCATAATCAGACGCAATAGCGCTGAATGCAGGCAGATACATATCGATGGAAAGCGGGGCAAAAGCCGTCAATAACGCCAGAATGACAACAATAAAATCAAATCTGGCGTTATCTGAAACAGGTGCAGACTCGAACTGTCGAGCCACTAATTATCTCCGGCAGGAACGTAAGACTGTGTTGCAAAATCCTGTGGGCGTTTTAATACGTCCTGAGTACGGGCGTAATTCACCAAAGACTCAGCGTAGTCTATTCCTGTATTGCGGGCCCGACCTCGCTCACTGACACGATAAAACGTGTCGTAGCCATCCTGACCGCCGGCAATAAAGCTATTGGTGACCATGACATAGGTTGCCCTTGCCGTCATTGGTTGCCAACTGTTGCTGCCTTTATCCCACACCTGCAGATTAGACACACGGCTACCCTTTTCTTTGGTTAAATCAACCGAGTAACGAATACCGGCACCATAAGGGTAAGCTCGTGTTGAGCCGCCGTCAGAGACGGAATAAGCTAACGCTTCTTCCATTGCCTGTTTGAACTCAGAACCACTGAGCTCCAGTTTCACCAGCGTATTCGCAAAAGGCAGTACGTTAAATGCGTCACCGACTGTGAAGTCTCCCTGACTAATATCAGAACGGACACCGCCACCGTTTTGTATCGCAAAGTCGGCCTCTGGCACTGAATGCAAAAAGGCTTCGGCTACCAGGCGATGGGCACCTGAACTCATTACATCAGCGCAGCCGTCGCGTCGTGGTAAATCAATTTCCTGACTGCAAATTTGTTGTGGAACTTGCGCTAACACTTCAGCAGAAAAGTCCTCAACTTTGCTTTGATAATCTTCCAGCATATTTTGCAGCTCAGCATCCGGCTCGACAAAGCTGAACACACCACTTTCTTCAAATGCAGTTTTGATGGGTTCATAAGTCGTCACAATGCCGTCACTCACTTGAATATCATTACTCAAAAGGTAGTGTGGCCGGCCGCCGCATTCTTCAATTTTGTCACCGTCAAAAAACGCCTGCATTTCACCAACTACGAGTGAATACTGGTAAGCATGAGCAAGACAAACTTTGTCGCCATCGGCATTCGTTAACTCAGTTGGGTATGGTCCATCAGATTCCATTCCAAAACCGCTGAAATCACCCAGTAAGGTGTGTGAGTCACCGCCAATGACAATATCGACGCCAGGCAGTTGCTGTACCAGCTCTTTGTCACGTTCGTACTGAATATGAGTCAGCAGGACAATTTTCTCAATGCCCTGCTGTTGAACTTCGGCAACATATTTACGCGCCGTTTCCAGTTCATCTAAAAACTCAGTAGTTTCATCGGGCTGTGACGATTTTTTAGTTTTACTGGCGATATCCAGACCAATAATGGCAATTTCCTCACCATTACGCTCAACAACGGTATAGGGTTTGAACATCTCCCAGTCGCGATTCGGCGTTAAAGGAGAATCGCCCACTTTAGGCTTAATGTTTGCCCCCAGCTTAGCTGTCGGACAACGTTCAGTACCCAACTGCTGCAGAAACTCAGCCAACCCGGCGTCACCATTATCAAACTCGTGATTACCAATTGTGAAAGCGTCAAAACACACGTTATTCATCATACGGGCGTCGGCTTCACTGCCAAATAACGTAAAATACAAACTACCAGTAAGAGCGTCGCCAGCATGCAGAGTCAGCACATTGCTATTCGCTTCTCGCAGGGCCTTGATTTGAGCCGCAACCCTTGGGAAACCGCCTGCTTCAACCTGCCACTCCTGATCACCCCAAACCAGAGTTTGCTGTTTTGGCGCCAAAGTGGAGTGATGATCATTAATGTGTAACAGCGTTAATTGGAACTTATTGCTTTGGGGCTCCTGAGGAGCTGAGACACAACTGATTAACAGCGCAGAAGCTGCAACAGCCGTCCACCCTCGAACCATACGTTTTAAATTAAACTCGCCTGTTTTCACCAGCTGATCCTTTTAGTCTTTTATCAACCCAATTTCACGTAAGCGTTGCATTAGATAGTCATCCGCAGTAATCGGTTCATCGCGCTGCGGATTTTCTTCGGAAATACAGCTTTCCAAAGGCGTAATCATCACATCCGGATTAAAGTGCAAAAAGAACGGAATAGAGTAACGTGATTTAGCATTGTATGGTGCGGGAGGGTTAACTACCCTATGCGTCGTGGATGGCAACACATGATTGGTCAGCCGCTGTAGCATATCACCCACATTACAGATAATAGCACCTTCGATAATTGTTACTGGTACCCACGTCCCGTCTTTAGCTAAAACTTCCAGCCCTGGCTCACGCGAACCCACTAATAAGGTTAAAACGTTAATATCTTCATGTGCGCCGGCGCGAACAGAAGGGGTATCTTCATCAATAATAGGCGGATAATGCAAAGGACGCAGAATTGAATTGCCGTTGTTGACCTTATTTCGGAAAAAGTCCCGCGGTTGGCCTAAATAAACGGCTAAAGCATCCAGTACCTGATTACCCAGCTTATCTAATGCCGCGTATATAGCGAGCATGTCGTCCTTAAACTTAGGCAGTTCCTGCGGCCACACGTTAGGTAACAACTGTGGGTAAACCGGCTCACCTTCCACTTCCCGGCCCACATGCCAGAACTCTTTCAAGTCAACATGTGTCGCGTCTTTAGCAACCTCGGTACCAAAAGGAGTATAGCCGCGCGCGCCACCCTCGCCCGGACGATGATATTGTTTCTTAATGTCTTCCGGTAACGCGAAAAGCTCACGGCAGGTATCCAGTGCCCGTTCAATAAGCGTTGTATCAACTCCGTGCTGAGTTAAGGCAATAAAGCCATATTTCTCATAACCGTTGCCTACATCTTGAGTAAAGGCATCAAAGTCGTCATGGTAACGACGCATATCAACGTGCGGGATAGACTGCATGGTGGCTTCCAACTTCCTAAAAGAGCTCAATGAATAGGCCTGTATTGTATGAATATTCAGGTTAAATCACAAGTTTGCGAGCACACGCTTCACCGGGTTAAAGCCCTTGCGATGTATAGGGCACGGCCCATATTTTTCTAATAGTTCAAGGTGCTTGGGAGTGCCATAAGCCTTGTGCTTGTCAAATTCATACTGTGGGTAGAGTTCATGCCACTTTAGCATCTGTCTGTCCCGTTCCACTTTCGCTAAAATCGATGCTGCCGCAATGCACTGTTCACTCGCATCTCCTCCCACTATAGCTTTTGCAGGGACGTTTAATTCAGGCACCCGGTTACCGTCCACTAAAACCATGTCAGGCTTAACCGGAAGTGCTTCAATGGCTCTTTGCATGGCTTTCATCGACGCCCAGAGAATATTAATAGCCTCAATTTCATCAGGATCAGATTGAGCAATAGCCCAGTAAAGCGCCTTTTCCTTTATTTCCAGACTGAGCTTCTCGCGCTTTTTCTCGCTCAGCTTTTTCGAGTCGTTTAGCCCTTCAACTGGATTCTCCGGATCCAGTATCACCGCTGCCGCCACAACCGGCCCTGCAATAGGCCCCCGACCGGCTTCATCTGTACCACAAATCATTGACACTTTTTTCACCCTGTTTGCTTTGTTCCGCTGCACAATAATGGTTATGATACCTGCGCATAATAATTAGACCAATAAAATAACAATCAGGGGTTACACCATAGCTCAATCTCCACAACCAGACCGTTCGCAAAAGGAAAAACCGGACAGTCTGCTTAACCGCCTTCTTGATGGCGTTGAAAAGGTCGGTAATAAACTACCTGACCCGGCCGTTATGTTTTTTGGCCTGCTCGTTATTGTCTGGGCAATGTCCTGGCTATTATCCGGCGTCAGCTTTGACGAAAAACACCCGCTAACCGGGGACACAATAGGCGTTACTAACCTATTAAGTGGTACCGAAATGGCCGCATTCCTTGCCAATATGGTTGACACCTTTATGGGCTTTGCGCCTTTAGGTGTTGTGCTGGTTGCCATGTTAGGTGTCGGCGTAGCCGAGCGCTCAGGTTTTATTAATGTCGCCATTAAGTTAATGCTGAACGTCACGCCCAAAATGTTGCTGACGCCAGTGCTGATTCTGGTTGCTATTGTCAGCCATACCGCCGTTGATGCCGGCTATGTGCTGGTTATTCCTTTGGGTGGTGTTATTTTTTACGCTGCTGGTAGACATCCATTGGCCGGTATCGCCGCCGCTTTCGCTGGTGTTTCCGGTGGCTTCAGTGCCAACTTTGTTCCTTCCGCTATCGACCCGTTGCTACAAGGTTTTACTGAAAGTGCCGCACAAATTATTGATGCGGATATGCAGTTAAACCCATTAAACAACTATTACTTTACCGCCGCTTCGTCAGTTATCGTTGTCGCTATTGGCTGGTTCCTGACCGATAAGGTGGTTGAACCTCGTTTACGCGGTGCCGAAATTGACGGTGATGCCGATGACATGCCTGCACTGGATGATGTTTCCCCGCGTGACCGCAAAGCGTTTTACGCTGGCGTAATCACCATGGCAGTAGGTTTGGCCCTGTTGTATTTTTCCGCAACGGCTGAAAATACACCATTAGCTGACCCGGCAACGGGTGAATTGGCATCCTACTCAGCCCCTCTTATGGGCATGATTGTGCCGCTTATTTTCCTGCTGTTTATTATTCCGGGCATTGTTCATGGCTACGTTTCCGGTAACTTTACCAACTCGCAGGACGTTATCGGCGCAATGACCAAGTCGATGGAAGGTATGGCTTACTATATGGTCATGGCGTTCTTCTGTGCCTTATTTATTAAAGCCTTCGGTGACTCTCAGCTCGGTACGCTAATTTCCGTTAAAGGCGCGAACTTCTTGGCCAGCCTGGAGCTGTCCGGTGGAGTTACCATGGTCGGCATCGTCATTCTGGTAGCCTTTATCAACCTATTTGTGGGTTCAGCTTCAGCAAAATGGGCACTGATATCACCAATTTTTGTACCTATGCTAATGCAGCTGGGTTACTCACCGGATTTAACTCAGGCTGCTTATCGTGTCGGTGATTCATCCAGTAATATCATTACTCCGTTGCTGCCCTACTTCCCGCTGGTTGTGCTTTACTGCCAACGTTACGTAAAAGGCACCGGCATTGGCACATTGGTTGCGATGATGCCATACACTATCGCTCTGTTGATTTTGTGGTCAGCGTTCCTGATTTTATATTGGACACTTGGGTTCCCACTCGGTATTCAGGCTAACTACGTTTACCCGGCGGGCTAAACTCATGACCTCTGTTAACAATAAAACAGTCTGGCTAACCGGTGCTTCTTCGGGCATCGGTCTGGCTTTGGCACGTCAGTTAGCCAATCAGGGTGCCAGACTGATTTTAACCTCACGCCGTGAGCAACAATTGGAAGAGTTACGACAAAGCCTTCCAAACAGCGAACAGCATCAGGTATTAGCTCTGGACTTAAATCAGCCTGAGAAAGCCAAAGAAACAGCGTCTGCGGCATTGAGAAATACACCGGTCGATATACTTATTAATAACGCCGGTGTTTCTCAGCGCAGCCCGGCTATGGAAACTGATCTCACTGTATACAGAACGCTGATGGAGGTCGATTACTTCTCGGTAGTGGCGTTAAACCAGGTGGTATTAGCTGATATGGTAAAGCGCCGTAATGGCCATATTGTCACCGTTTCTAGTGTGGCAGGTAAAGTTGGAACCAAACTACGCAGTGGTTATTCAGGCGCTAAGTTCGCAGTCATCGGCTATATGGACTGCCTGCGAGCGGAAATGGCCGAGCACAATGTGCGTTGCACCACGGTGCTTCCCGGTTTTGTACGCACACAAATAGCGCACAACGCATTGACCGGCGACGGCTCTTTAAGAGGTAAAGAAGACCAGGACAACGCCAGCGGCATTAGTCCTGAGCAATGCGCCGCCGATATTATCCGCGCTATTGAAAGCAATAAAGCGGAAGTCATTAGCGGTAAAGGCATGAGCAAAGTAGCACCGCTACTACAACGATTCTTCCCTGGTTTACTCAGAAAAATGTTGGCTAACCGGTGAGTTCGCTTACCGGTTTTAATTCCAGGCAGGGTTCCAGGTAATTTCCCAAATATGCCCATCCGGGTCTTTAAAAAAGCCCCCGTAGCCGCCCCAGAATAAGTCTTTTGCAGGTTTAATAATCTCAGCTCCTGCTCGTTCCGCTTCCACCATAACTTCATCAACCGCACTCCGGGAACTGACATTATGGCTCAGCAGAACTTCATTAGCCGCACGAGCGACATCAACGCCCATTTCTGCCGCAATACTTTTACGTGGCCATAACGCCAGTCTGAGTCCACTGGGTAATTTAAAGAACACCACGGCACCATGCTCAAACTCTTCACCTATAATGCCGTCGGTTTCCCAACCCAGGCCGTCCTGATAAAACGCCAACGAACGTTTCAAATCATCAACGCCTAAGGTGATCACACTAATACTGGGGTTCATAGAACCTCTTCACGATTAAGGCTAAACTCTTACAATGTACTCTAATCAACATTGATACTCCGGTCAAAACATGGATAAAGAACTGCTAAGCCATTATAAGAATACAGATTACTGGTTCACAGTTGATGACAAGACAATCACTCTGAATATAGGGCGGAAGAATAATGACTTTAACCGCTTATGTGAACGTTTCGGCTGCACTACGGGTGCTTTTATCACAGCCTGTAACCCCCAAAGCCAACTGCTCGCAGATGACGAAAACAAACGCAGAAACAAACAATTAGCCACTCATTTAGAGAAATTAAGCCAAGTTTACTGCTTTTCTGGTGCAGGACAGGACCGCGATCAACAATGGCCGCCGGAAGCCAGCTTTATGATTTTAGGACTCAGTCAGGAAACAGCCATTGACCTGGCACGAGAGTACCAGCAGAATGCGCTGGTCTGGATTGAACATCAACAAGCTGCAGTGCTCATCGACGTATGAGTTAAGGGGACATCATGCCATCACACCATAGCCGCTGATAAACAAGCTTTTGCTTATGCGATCATCGCCGTACTGTTATGGTCAACGGTCGCTACTGCATTTAAAATAACTCTTCAGTACATGACACCACTGCAGATGGTCACGGCTGCCAGCACGGTATCTTTTGTCATTCTAGCGCTGGTCTGCTTTATTCAGAAAAAAAACTCTGAGCTGATACTTGAGCTGCGTAAAATGCCTCTGTATTACCTGCTGATGGGGCTTATTAATCCACTAATTTACTACCTGGTGCTTTTTCAGGCTTATAAACTATTGCCGGCTTCCGAAGCCCAGCCACTTAATTACACCTGGGCCATTGCCCTTAGTATTATGGCCGCGCTGTTTTTAAAACAAAGCATACGTCGTCGCGACTGGATTGCCTGCGCCTTAGGTTATTTTGGCGTTTTGGTTATTGCCACACGAGGTAATGTGCTGGCTCTTAGCTTCAGTGACCCCTGGGGCGTTACGCTAGCGTTAATTTCCACTTTCTTGTGGGCTGGTTACTGGATCCTGAATACACGCCGCAACGCCGACTCCGTCGTGAGCTTAGTGCTTTCCTTCGGCCTGGCTTTACCCATACTCGTTGTGGCTAGTTTTATCTGGAGTGACTGGTCTGCAATACCCTGGCAAGGCTGGGCCGCAGTAAGCTATGTGGGATTATTTGAAATGGGAATAACCTTTTTATTCTGGTTAAAAGCCATGAAGACAGCCACCAATACGGCGCTTATCAGTAACCTAATTTTTATTTCGCCTTTTATCTCACTGTTGCTGCTCTCAGTAGTGATTGGCGAAACCATTTATCCAAGCACCCTTGTTGGCCTTATGCTGATTATCTTCGGGCTGTTAGTTCAACGTATTCACTTTCGGCGTAAGCTTAAGCCATAGCCTTGTTCACAATCTCATCGGCGGCTTCTTTGTCCTCTTCATCTGGTGAAGGGCCGTCATCCACACCGTTCTCTCCCGGTGCCAAAGCAAGCTCCGTCAGTAACGGAAAGTGATCGGACCCAAAGCCCGGTAAACGCGTCATTGAGACCAAAGCAAAATGATGACTGTGGAAAATATGGTCGAGCGGCCAGCGTGCAAACCAATATTCCGCATGAAAGGTATTGAACATACCGCGCCCAATTCGAGGGTCTAACAAGCTGCTGATTTTTCTGAAAAGAAGCGTGGTACGTGACCAGGCAACGTCGTTCAAGTCTCCGGTGACTATGGTTGGGTATTTCTCCGGCTCTACCCTACGAGCAACCAGCACCAGTTCGGCATCCCGCTCTTCCGACTCTTCATTCTCAGAAGGACTCGGTGGCGCCGGATGCACAAAATGCGCTTCTACTCTCTGTCCGCAAGGCAGTTCAATAAAGCAGTGTACCGACGGTTTATCGTCTTCAACCAAATATTCAACACTGACATCAGACAAAACATAACGAGAATACACATGCATGCCATAAAGGTTATCCAGAGGTACCTTTACCGTATGAGGATAATCCGATTCAATTGCATCCAGCTTCTCCTGCCACCAGTCATCCGACTCAAGCGTGACCAGCACATCTGGCGTAAAATCATGAACAAGCTTAATCAAGCCATCGCTATTATGGTTAGGGGTAAGAACATTGGCCGTCATAATACGTAAACGCTCGTAATGACTACCCGCCCGGACAGCTTCAACTTCCTTAGGAAAGAAAAACGTATAAGGCACAACCCACCATAGCTGACAAACTAAACAACCAATGAGGAGCCCCGAAGCAATAGCAGTAACAGACGTCCAGTCACGAATAACAACCAGACCCACAACCAGCAAGGCCACTAATAACACCGACAGCTGCAAACGCGGGAAGTCCAGACCCCGTATCCACCAAACCTGCGACCACGATAACGGAGCCAATGTGAGCACCATCAACAATACCGCTAAAGAAAGGTAAATAGTTTCAAACATGCTGGCTCTCAATGCTTCTCAGATAAGAAAACCATAGCACAGCTATAGAAAATAAGGGGAAAGGAAGTGTTAAGGCTCCTACGGACATTGCGCTCCGCTGGAAGTCAAAACCCTCTGATACAGGAGACGCAGCGAGCTCATCCATGAGAGCTTGACGAAGGCCATCCATGGCCTTCGACACTCCTGTATCAGAGGGTCTTAACTTCCGGCACTACGCACACTATCCGTAGGAGCCTTAACCTTATTAAACAAACCTAGATAAGAGGTAGGGAGTCAGGAACAAAAAAGAGTTAGATAAAAGCGAAGGAACTGTGTGACGCCATGGATGGCGTCACCCAAGCCCCCAAGGATGGGTTTACGGCGTGTTCCGAAGCTTTATCTAACTCTTTGTTTCTGACTAGACCATGTTTACCAGCATGCTGGTTGGGTCTTCGAGATATTCCTGCCAGAGTTTGTTGAAACGGGCAATGGTACCACCATCGATAATGCGATGGTCGCCTGACCAGCTTACCGTCATTATCTTACGGGCTACCACGTTACCGTTGGCATCAAAGCGCGGCAGTTCCTGCACTTTACCTAAAGCCACAATCGCAGCTTCCGGCTTATTGATGATAGGAGTTGCCACTGTACCGCCAATAACGCCGATGTTTGAAATACTGATAGTACCGCCTTTCATATCGGCTTGCGGCAACTTGCCTTCACGCGATGCCTGAGTCAGACGAGTGACTTCATTGGCTACATCAATAATGCTCTTGTTTTGTACCTGTTTGACGTTAGGTACTAACAGGCCAATTTTGGTATCAACGGCCATGCCAATGTTGTGGTCATCAAAGTAAGTGATCTCTGTACAGTCTTCATTCACCTGTGCGTTCATCACCGGGAACTCTTTCAGTGCCAGCGAAAGAGCTTTAATGAAGAATGGCATTACAGTTAAACGAATACCTTTCTCTTTGTACTGCTCTTTCAGCTTTTCACGCAATGCGATTAGCTCAGTAACATCAAACTCATCAGCATAGGTGAAATGTGGAATGGTGCTGACCGAGCTCATCATTTGCTTAGCCATAGCCGCTTTAACACCGCGGATAGCCTCGGTACGAGTACCACCAGTAGTAGCCGTTTTTTGTGACGGCTGACTATCAGTTGTTGTCTGCGCTTTCTGGTCACCTGACTTAAAGGCTTCAATATCTTGCTTCAGAACCCGGCCTTTTTTACCTGAACCCGATACTTCCGCAATATTAATATCGTTCTCACGTGCCAGACGGCGTACTGCCGGGCTTGCAATGGCTTTGCCCTGACGTCCTTTCGCTGGCGGTTCAGCCTCTGCTTTGGAATCCGATGACGGTGTCTTAGACTCAGGTTCAACATGACTCTCCGGAGCATTTGAATCCGATTCTTGAACGCCACCCGCGGGCTTCAACGCAAACAACGGCTTGTGTACTTCCGCAATATCACCCTTCTTGTGATACAGCTTAACCACGGTACCGTCGTCTTTCGCCGGAATTTCAACCGTTGCTTTGTCCGTCATGACTTCAACAACCGGCTGGTCTTCTTTTACTTCATCGCCTTCAGACACCAGCCATTCAACAATTTCACATTCAACAATACCTTCGCCAATGTCCGGCAAAATAAAGTCGGTTGTATCGCCACCGGCTGAGGTTTGTTTTTGCTCAGTTTTCGATTCTTCTTTTTTAGCCGGCGCGCTGTCTTTTTCTTTGGCCGGCGACTCATCAGAAGAGCCGTCAGCTGGCTTAATGGCAAATAACGGCTCGTGGACCTTAGCGATATCACCTTTCTGGTAATACAGCTTTTCTACAACGCCGTCGTCTTTAGCCGGGATCTCAACCATGGCTTTATCGGTCATTACCTCAACCACAGGTTGGTCTTCTTTAACCTCGTCACCTTCGGCAACCAGCCACTCAACGATTTCGCACTCTACGATCCCTTCGCCGATATCGGGCAGAATAAAGTCTTTACTCATGTCGATGGGTCCTTAGTAGTTCATTGAGCGTTTGATCGCTTCATAAATCTTCAAATGATCAGCCATGTACTCTTTCTCATGACACAGCGGATACGGTACATCGATACCGCAAACACGGGCAATTGGAGACTCAAGATACAAGAAGCATTTGTCCTGAACGGTTGCCGCGATTTCGCTGGCAAAACCACCGGTAATAGGTGCTTCCTGGCTAATCACCAGGCGTCCGGTTTTCAAAACTGACTGAGTCACAGTTTCAACATCCCACGGGGAGATGGTGCGCAAGTCAATCACTTCGCATGAAACGCCATCTTCTTCGGCTTTTTCAACTGCTTTTTCGGTCATTTCCATCTGCGCGCCCCAGCCAAGAACGGTAATATCTGTACCTTCTTTGACCACGTCAGCTTTGCCTAGTGGAATAGTGTATTCTTCTTCAGGAACCTCACCTGTTGAGGCGCGGTACAACCGCTTCGGCTCCATGAATAACACCGGGTTTTTATCAAAAATAGCGCTCAGCAGTAACCCTTTTGCTTCGTACGGGTTACGTGGAGTCACAATTTTAATGCCCGGCGTATGCGCAAAGTAGGCTTCCGGAGACTGTGAGTGGTAATGACCACCGGCGATACCGCCACCGTACGGTGTACGAATGGTTAAACCACCAACGTTGAACTCATTACCTGAACGATAACGGAACTTGGCCGTCTCATTCACAATTTGGTCAAATGCCGGGAATATGTAGTCACCGAACTGAATTTCAGCAATAGCAAAGCTACCCTGCGAAGCAAGACCATTGGCAAAACCAATAATGCCTTGTTCAACCAAGGGTGTATTAAAGTTGCGATGTTTGCCGTATTTTTCGGTCAAACCTGAGGTTGCACGGAATACACCGCCAAAACCACCAGTATCTTCACCAAAACTGTATACGTTGTCATGTTTGGCCATCGCCAGGTCTAGCGCGCTGTTGATGGCCTGTAGTAAATTCATTTTAGCCATTAGTCCAGTCTCCCCGACGTTTTACTGTAGGCATCCGGGTATTTGCGGATGTGCTCTTTTAACTCGTCTAACTGCTCTTTCAGCATGTCAGTCGGTTCGTCGTAAACATCATTGATCAGTTCATCAATGTGCGGGACCGGTACTTTTTCTGACTCTTTTAATGCTGCCAGAACTTTCGCTTTTACTTCTGCGTGATGCTCTTCAACGTGATCTTTATCCAACCAGCCTTCATTCATCATCCACTTCTGCAAACGATCAAGTGGGTCTTTGGCCTGCCAGTCTGCTTCTTCATCACGAGTACGATAACCTGTAGGGTCATCTGACGTAGAGTGACCTGACATACGATATGACATAGCTTCAATCAATACAGGCTCGTTTTCTTCTACAGCTAAACGACGAGCTTCCTGCGTTGCCTTCAACACAGCGAAAACGTCGTTACCATCAATACGTATGGTTTTCATACCATAACCAATACCACGCGGTGCGATACCGTCACCAGCATACTGCTCGCCTTGCGCTGGTGTAGAAATAGCGTAACCATTATTACGGCAGAAAAAGATAACCGGCACTTTATAAACTGATGCCATGTTCAGAGCGGCGTGGAAGTCACCTTCAGATGCTGCGCCTTCACCAAAGTAACAGATAGTGCACTTTTCGGTTTTATCCATTTTCTGACCAAACGCATAACCTGTTGCCTGTGGAATTTGCGTTCCCAAAGGCGACGATATGGTCATGAAGTTTAAGTCAGCGCAACCGTAGTGAACCGGCATCTGGCGGCCTTTACCTAAGTCTTTCTCGTTAGAAAACAGCTGATTCATAAACTGTTCAACGGTAAAACCTCTATATGCTAAAGCGCCCTGCTCACGGTACTGGCCCATGATCATGTCACCGGCATCCAGCGCGGCGGCAGAAGCCACGCTTTCAGCTTCTTCCCCCCGGGAGGCCAGGTAAAAACTGATACGACCCTGACGCTGAGCGGCAATCATGCGTTCATCAAGAATACGGATAAATTGCATAGTGTCGTGAATTTTCACGATCAGCTCTTTATCGTACTCCGGCATATCGGCATCTTTATGGAAACTGCCATCTTCTTTTAAGATTTGCAGCATTGGAATTGTGACTGAGTCTTTATCAAACCATTTCGGTTTGGTCACAATCTCTGTGTTGTGTTTTTTATCCTTGGCCATAACCTTCTCTTTCGGTTTTAAGCTGGGTGGAAAATTGCCGCTACTTTACCTTTACGTAAAGTGACATGCAAACCACACACTAATGAAAACTGAGTGCGCTAAGTGTAAATAGAAACGAACAGTAATAACAACAAAGCCTGACTACTTAGACCAGTGAGTCTCAGACCAGGTCGAGCGATTCTGTCGGTACCCGTACCACAGTTAATAGCGCCCGATGTCCCAGCGCCACTTTGGCATTGGGGAAAATAATATGTTCACCATCGTGCTGAGCGTAATGCTTTTTGTCACCGTCCCGCGCTAGTAAATCCCCTTTATTAAAAGAGGTAAAGTTAGCAACATTATCCGCAAAGTTTAGCTCAAAGTCCTGCTGAGTGCGGTTAATGGTTTGTGCTTCTTTAAAGACATAGTGTTGTTCTGGCTCAAAGGGACCAAATTCCAGCTCCATTTCAGAAATCAATTTACGCAATGAATTTTCGGCTCCGGCAAACTGAGTACGGTCATTTTCGCCAAATGGACGCACCTTACCTAATTCAACCGTAAATGCCTGCGCATTAAACTGCCTGACACTGAAGTAAGAAAAGGTGGTTGTCGGCGCTTGGTTTAATAAAACGGTATCGACCCCACAGGCCAGTAAGAACTGAAGCTGTTCCCGACTATAAGGTGCTCCGTGTGTAAACGGATAAACGGCAAACTTCTCGCGTTTTGAGTCCCGAATTGCTGTATGCAAATCATAGTGCAGTCGCTCTCGGGAGCCATCTGGGGCTTCCTGGTAAAACCGCTCTACGTAACTCTCAATTTTAGCCGCACGCTCGCGTTCTTTGTTCTGGGTATCACCTTGACTATGCGCGCCGCTGAATAACCGGTTCATGTTTTCTTCAACAAAGCGTTCGCCTTTATTAATTGAAGCCGGGTTTGCAATTAGAAACAGAGTGCGATGTGTCACTGTCTGCTTTTCATTAATAATATCGTTAATAATGTCACGGCAAATTTCGATAGGAGCCGTTTCGTTACCATGCACTGCACAAGATAAAATAATGTCCTTTCGGCCAGGATTTTTTGGAGTAACTTCTAGTACGCCACTGTCCCAAACCGACAATTTCGTGCCATCGGCAAGCGTTAAATCATGACTTTCATCACAGCCCCACTGGTGCTCGCGAGTCCAGGCAAGAAAATCAGAAAAGACTTTATTCACAACGTTCTCCTATTATTTTTTTCCCGGTACATAACCTTTAGTCGCCAATAACTCGCGTAAAACGCGCGAACGGTACTCACGACGATACAGAACTGCAACAACAATAGTGCTTGAAATGATCAGCATGACGGGGTGTAGAAACCAGGATAAATAGGCCAAAGCAAAGTAGTAGGTACGTAAGCCTTTATTGTACTCGTGACCGGATTGATCCAGTACTTTGGCTGCATGCATAGCAAAACGCTGACGCTCCTCCTCAGGTTTATTCTCCTGATGGTACTCGACTGAAGCTCCTAACAGCACCGATACAAAGCCAAACTGACGAATTGACCAGGTAAACTTAAAAAAGGCATAGATAAAAATGAGCGCCAGAACCGACAGCTTAAACTGCACTAAAATAGGAACCGTATCCGGACTCATTGGAATTTCATTTAAGACCAAAACGACTTCATCGGCATGAGCTAATACAGTAATGACACCAGCCAGCACCAAAATCGTAGAGGATGCGAAGAAAGTCACTGTACGCTCCACATTGCCAATTAAAGACGCATCGGCAACCTGATTGTCCTTGTGCATCACGGCACTAAACCAATCAATTCGTAATGAACACAGGATACTCGATAGGCAGTGAGTGGTTCTGGCACGCTTACGTGCAAACAATGAGTAGCCTATCCAGCAAAAAAAGAAAAACAGTAAAGCGCTAAGATCAAGAAGTGACAGCAACATGTCAGCGTTTCCTATGAAATGATCCATTTATTAAATAGTGTAATGACATTAGTTTACCAGTTTATGACCGCTCATACGATAAAGCCGGAGACTTAGCTCCGGCTTTATTTTCTCTTCTCAGGCACTTAGTAGTTTTCTAATGCCTCTTTCGTACTCATATCTTTGGGTTCCGGCGGTTTTGCCAACCCATACCAGGACAACATAGTACGCAAGCCCCGTTTACTATCGGCCAGAATGAGATACAGGCAAGGTATCAACAATAAGGTGATAACGGTGGCAAAGATAATACCGAATGCCAATGATATCGCCATTGGAATCACTATTTTCGCCTGCAGACTCTTCTCCAGTACAATCGGTAGCAAACCAAAGAAGGTGGTCAACGAGGTTAAGGTAATGGCCCGGAAACGGCGACAACCGGCATCCAGAACAGCCTTACGTAAGTCGGTTCCCACTTCACGTGCACGGTTAACATAGTCGACCATAACCAAACTGTCGTTTACCACAACCCCAGCCAGCGCAATGATACCGAACAGACTCAAAATGCTAACCGGCATACCAATTACCCAGTGCCCGATAACCGCACCGATAACCCCAAAAGGTATCACCGACATAATAATCAACGGCTGACTGTATGATTTCAATGGAATAGCCATTAGCGCATAGACTGCAAACATCGCCAACAAACCACCAATTGCCAACGAACCAGTCGCTTCCGCCTCGTCTTGAGTAGCGCCCTGTAATTCAAAGCTGACACTTGGATACTTATCCAGAATAGTCTGGATTTTCTCTTTACGAACCTCTTCGACAATGCGGAAAGGCTCAACTTTATCTTTATCCGCACGAGCACGAACATTCACAGAACGTTGACGGTCTATACGAGTAATGGTGCTGTAACCTTCAGCAAACTCAATATCCGCCAGTTCGGTAAATGGAATTTCAGACCCGTCCGGAGCGCGCAGTTTCATATCCTGTAAGTTACCAACAGACTCGCGTTGATCACGAGGGTAACGAACCATGACTTTTACTTCTTCGTCTCCCCGCTGAATACGCTGTGCTTCAGCCCCATAAAATGCGTAGCGAACCTGCGTAGCCAACTCAGCCAGGTTAATACCCATGGCTGTAGCCAATGGCTTAGTCTGTAACAGAATCTCTTCTTTACCGTCCCCAAAGGTATCTTCTATATCGAAGACACCATCGTATTCGGCAAGTACGAGCTTCAGTTCATCCGCTGCGGCTTTTAGTTCGTCCAGGTCTTCACCTACTAGCTGAAATTCAATGTCAAAGCCACTACCTCCACCTATACTTCCCTGGAAGTTAAGCGCTCTTACACCGGCCAGTTCAGGCACCGCCTCACGCCATTGATTTACAATTTCAAAACCGTCTATCTGGCGATCTTCGCCTTTTTTCAACTCAACAAAAACCGTACCTGCCGTAGTGCCATTCATCCAGATATTGGTATGTCTGACAGCTCCGTCACCCTCTGTTTCCTTAATACGATTATCAACTGCCGTCAGAGACTGCTCTACACTATTCAAAACCTCAATAGTCCGTGTTTCTGACGTACCAGGCTGCATTTCTACATTTGCCTGAACAAAGTCACTCGGAATATCCGGGAAGAAAACCCAGCGAACGATACCGCCGCTCATAAGGCCTATCATTAAAATCAGCAGACCAACAAAACTCGCTAATGTTGTATAGCGATAATGCAGGCACTTTTTAAGAAACGGTCGGTAGTAATTTTCAACGAAAGATTTAATGGCACCGGCAAATTTATTGCGGAATCGCTGAAACGCATTCGCTTTTTCACCTTCTTGCTTGGAGTATTTCATTTTGCTGATGTGCGCAGGCAGAATCAGCTTTGATTCGACCAATGAAAACGCCAGACAAAGAATAACAACCCAGGCAATAGACTCCCAGATTGCGCCCATACCACCTTCAACAGTTAACATGGGGACGAACGCAACCATGGTAGTCAACACGCCAAAGGTTGCCGGCATAGCAACTCGCTTAGCCCCCGCAATAACGTTATCAACTGTCTTACCGTTTTCTTCTATTTCGGTGTAAGCACTCTCCCCTATGACTATGGCATCGTCCACCACTATCCCTAACACTAATATGAAGCCAAACAGCGATATCATATTAATAGAAACGTCAAACATGGGGAGTGGCATTAATGCAATGGTTCCCAGGAAACAGACAGGAATACCTATCATGACCCAGAACGCCAAACGCAACTGCAGGAAAAGCGACAACATGAGGAAGACCAGCAAACCACCCATCCACATATTGTTTAGCATAAGATCTAAGCGACCCTGGAGGTAATAAGAGGAATCTCCCCATTGCGCCAATTGGACCGCATCGGGCAATTCCTTATTTTTTCTTTCTACGTAATTTCGAACGTATTCTGCTATTTTCAAATCATTTTGATCACCGACCGATTGCACCCGAACAAAGGTTGCCGGCTTACCGTCAAAACGAGTGTAAGACTCCTCTTCCACAAAGCCGTCTTGCACTTTAGCAATATCACCCAAAGTTAAACGAGTACCATCAGCCCGGCTTAACAGAACAATTTTTTCAAACTCGCCGCCAACATAAGCCTGGTTATTCGCGCGCAATAGAATATCGCCATTAGGCGTTTTAATTGAGCCGCCAGCCACATCAATTGAGGTACCACGCACCGCTTCAACTATTTGCGAGAAAGTCAGTCCATAACGCTCAAGATCTTGCTGCGAAATTTCGACTGAAATTTCATAATCACGGTCACCAACAACATCAACTTTGGTAATGCCGCCCACCGTCTTCAGTTCATCACGAACTTCCTTGGCCAGTTCTTTGCGCCCCCTCTCATCCAGGTCACCGTATACTGACATCCAGATAACTTGTCGCTGGGGACGAACCCGGTAAATATTCGGCTTTTCAATTTGCTGAGGGAAGTTAGGAATAGCATCCACCAGCATTTTTACTTCATCCATGACAACCTGTACATCATAATCAGGCTCTACTTCTAATGTGACTGTACCGCCGCCCTCGCGTGAGCGTGAAGTCATTTCCTCGATACCGTCAACATCTTCAATAGCGTCTTCTATCAGCATAATCACACCCTGTTCAACTTCCTGAGGTGCGGCGCCGGGAAATGGCACCTGAATGCTGATAATATTTAATTCAACTTCTGGAAACATTTGCTTGCGTACACTAAACACCGATAACGCGCCAGCAACCAGAATAATGATCATTAATAGATTTGCGGCCACTGTATTGCGTGCAAACCACGCAATCAGGCCAGTCTGTTTTTCTGTCGTCATGATACTTACCCGCCTACATTTTCAGAGTCAGTGTCTTCTTTGTCACCGTCATCTGACTTGGCTGCTGTTTCCATTTGTTCTGGTAAAGGATCGCCCGGCAAACGCACTTTCATACCCGGTAAGGCATTTTTGAGCTGAGTAAGCACCACTTTGTCGCCACTTTCCAAACCAGAACTTATTAGGCTCTTGTTACCTTGCGTACGCACTACCTCTACATCGCGTTTTTCCAGTTCACGACTTTCCGGAACAACCCATACAGAGCTATCTGGATTCAACGCATAGGTAGGAACTTCCATTAAACCTTGCGCATATCTGCCTTCAACCTGGGCTTGGACAAATCGGCCATAGCGTAATGGCACTTGGTGTGTTTCACCCTCTAAGTTATAAGGGTCAGGGATTTGAACAACGCCATAAATGACACGGCTGTTTTCATCTAATACGCCCTCGGTACGAACCAATCTGCCTTGCCACGTCGCCGACTGACCCGAAACGAGCGACTCTAGCTGAACGCGAGGCTTTTCTTCAGCAACGGCCGGATCCAGAATATACGTCATATCGAGGTCACTTAAAGGCAAGCGAACTTCTGCAGTACGAGTGTCAAACACCAAGGCTATTTGGCTGCCCGTTGAAACGAACTGCCCTAAGTTTGCTTCTTTACTTCTTAATACACTGTCAAATGGTGCCTTAATGGTTGTACGCTCTAAATCACGCTCTGCTTTTGCAAGGTTTGCCTCTGCAGATTCCACCGCCGCGATAGCACTGGCCAGTTGCGGCTTACGTAAACCTAACTCGGGAGCCTTTCCGTCTTCAAATGCTGCCCATTCTTCTTCTGCAACTCTTGCCCGTGCTTTCTCCTGCTCAAGTTCCGATTGAGCTTGCAACAGTGCTGCCCGAGCTTGTTGGACAGCGACTTCGTAATCAGAAGGATCGACCTGAATCAGCATGTCACCTTCTTTAAAGAAACCGCCGGCATTATAGTTATCGGCCACATCGACAATCTGACCGGTGACCTCAGCTACCAGCATAGTGGAATGCTTAGGTCTTACTGTTCCCTGGGAATCAACAATAAAAGTCATGTCGCGGGGACTGACTTCGAGAACCTCAACCATTGCTGCAGGCTTTGTCTGGTCGCGTTGCTTTGGAGGCTCAGCAGTCATACTGGCCAAGACTGATAAAACAATAGCACCCACAATGATTAAAGGTGGAATAAAGGCGCGTTTTGGAAATTTCATTTTATTGTTCTGCTCTTATTGATTAATTCACAGCCTCATTATCGCTGTTAATATTGTAAAATGTTAGACGTTAACTGTTGCCAGTTGTGTTAATACGCCGGAAAGTTGTAACGGACTGTTTCAACCCTCCAGTAACCAACGTTCGGCTGCCTCTACATAACGCGGTTTACCCATTAACAAAACCACATCCTGTGACTCCAGTTCTGTATCACTGTCGGGCTCAGGAAACTCCTCGTCATCACGTCGCAAAGCTTTCAACTGAACCTGATGCTTGTCCCAGTCGAGTTCATCAATGCGTTTACCGATAGCCCAGGCACCTTCCGGCAAAGTTAACGCTTTCAGAAACTCCAGCTTATCCGAAAGCTCTGGGTCCATATCCGTTTCCGAGCCCTGGAAGAAACCATGCATCTCGCCATAATGGTTACGACGTTCTTTATCCAGCCGGGCAAGAATACGGCGTATCGGAATCCCGCTACGGTTCAACACATGAGAAATAAGCATCAGGCTTGCTTCCAATGTATCCGGTACCACCTGAGAAGCGCCAGCTTCCTGCAGCTGAGTCAATCTCATATCATCTTTACTGCGCACAATAATGTAAGCATCAGGGTTCAATTGACGCAGTTCTTTCAATACATCCAGTGCGCGTAGGTCATCGGCAAAGCTGATAATAATCAAGTCCACCGTTTCAGCTCCTACGGCTCGTAAAATGTCTTTACGGGCACTGTCTCCGAAATAAACCCGGGCGCCACCGGCGACTGCTTCCTGAACCCTCATCGGATCATTATCGACGGCAATATGCGTAATTCCCTCAGCATCAAGAAACCGGCTCATGGTTTGCCCAACCCGACCAAAACCGCAAATCAGTACTTGATTTTCAAGACCCTCACTGCCCGTTGTGCGTTGCTTCTCAATATCGACTAATGGATCAGGGTGACGAACCACTAAGTTAACCAGGGGTTTAAGACGATGAATAATTATAGGGGTCATCGCCATACTCAGTACGCCAATACCTATCATGCTGGTCACAATTTCTTTACTCAGTAAACCATGAGTGCTTGCTAACGCCACAATAACGAAGCCGAACTCACCCATTTGAAACAGCGAAATACCACTGCCCCAGGCGTCTTCATCTCGCTCACCCATAAAGCGTGCAACCGAGCTTATCAGGGCAATTTTAATCACCGCCATAATAACCAGCGCCAGAAGTATCCAGTGAAAATTTTGAACAAAACCATAAAGCTGAAGCTGCATACCAATGGTGGTAAAAAAGAGCCCCATCAAAATGTCACGGAATGGACGAATATCGGCTTCTAGCTGGTGCTTATATTGGCTTTCCCCCAGCATCATACCTGCAAGAAAAGCCCCCAGTGCCATGGAAAGCCCAAAGATATGCGTCATACCACCGGCAACCAGAGCGACCAGTAACGTAGCAAGCACAAACAGCTCATCGGTTCTCTGCTTAGCTATTTCCTTAAATAAGTAAGGTAATACCCATTTCCCAATAGTCATAAGCACGGCAATAACCGCGGCACCTTTGGCTAAGGCAAACAATAAAGTGGTGCCAATATTGCCGTCATCGGATGCTAATAGTGGAATGATAATAAGCAGGGGAACAACGGCTATATCCTGAAAAAGCAGAATAGCGACACTCATCTGCCCTCGCCGGGTGGAGGTTTGCGCGCTTTCTTTCAACTGCTTAATAACAACCGCCGTCGATGACAGAGCCAGCGCACCGGCTATTGCTAACGAAGCTGCCCATTCATCTAACCAAATAAAAGCTATGAGCAAGAATACCAGCAATGAACCAAGAACCTGTGCGGCTCCTAACCCGAATACCCAGCGTCGCATTGCAATCATTTTAGGCAACGAGAACTCCAGGCCGAGCGAGAACAACAGCAACACAATTCCCAGTTCTGCGACCAGATGATAATCATCGGGATCGGCTATCCAACCCATTACATCTGGGCCTGCGATAATACCTGCAACTAAGTAAGCCAAAATTGCGGGTAACTTAATTCTCCGGAACAACCAGACCAGAATCACAGCAACGGCTAATAAAAGCAGCAGACTGGAAAAAGTACCGTTCATTCAGAAGCTCCTGAGTCGTTTTGTTTTTGTAGTGTCAAAATAGTAACACTCTTTTGTTTCAGAAAAACTAGCTCTTATAAAGTTTTGTAAATTATAAAGATTTTTATTTTGGCTCGAATTTTGCAAAGTTAATTTCAATTATTAAATTCAGGCACAAAGGTTTGTCATGTTAAACAGAGCTGTCGCTAAAGCTGAGACTAAAACAACTGAGAACAAAACTCAGGCGATTATCAGTCAATTAACATCATCAACAGAACTAAAGTCCAAGTCGGCTCCGCTCAGCGAGCGCTTGCAAACCTCTCTCGACTTAAATCAAGTGCTGTCAATTTATGCCGACTATATGCTGCAACGACTGCCTGTTAGCGCATTACAATTCATCTCAGACGATCAAATTATTAACTTGGTTGGTAATTACCAGGACCAAAATAGTGAGTACTCGGTCATGCTTTACGCTGATAACGAATACTTAGGACAAATGGTCTATCAATTTAAACGCACCCCTTCCTACGTTAATAAACTGCGACTGGAACAAATGCATAAACACCTGACCTTCCCGCTGAGAAATGCAATACACTTCTCTCGTTTACGGAAAGTTGCGGTGCGCGATCATTTAACCGGCTTAGGCAACAGAGCTCTTTTAGACGAGACATTAGAGCACCTCAGTGCTCGCCTAAAACGGGACAACAGCCAGTCTCATATTGTCATGCTATTGGACATGGACGGCTTCAAAGCGGTTAATGACCGACATGGCCACCAACAAGGTGACGAAGTACTTAAGCAGTTTGGTCAATTATTACAACAGCAGCTGCGAGATACCGACCGGGTGTTTCGTTACGGTGGTGACGAGTTCGTACTCATTCTCGAAAACACTCAACCGGAACAAGCCGAGGAAGTGTTCCTACGCATACGTAATGCGCTTAATAACGACATTAAACTTGCCACTTTTAACATTGGTGTCAGTGCCGGCAGTTTGGCCATGGAAAGCTTTCACAGCGCACAAGACATTATTGATGAAGCCGACAGACGTCTTTACGCCGCTAAAGTAGCGGGAAAAGGTCAGCATCTGAGTTAAACCATACCGGCTCCGGCAAACTGAGAGTGTCCTCAGTCTGAAAACTGAACCAACCCATACCGGCAACCCAAAGGTATTTTTCATTGAGTTCAAGTATGGGTCGTCTTTGTCTTAACCAGGGCGGAACACCGGCCTGCTTTAGCCACTCCTTAAGTTTTTTTCGTCCCTGACGTCCGGGCTTTGCCAGTTTTTCCGCGGGCAATGAAAAGGTCAGTTTTAGCTGATTACTGCCGTTGACAAGCTCAATCGGGACAGTCAGTTTACCCCACTTGCCCAAGTCGACGTTCGTTTCAGTTACTAAAGAATCACCGGGTAATTCGGCTACTTTAACGTCACACCAAAGCGCATGCTGAAAATACCGTACAACGTAACCGTCACACTGTATTTGTAGCTGACTGTCATCTCTTGCTGTGAGTGCCTGACGGCGAATTTGTTCTAGCTGCTCGTAACTTGGTAACGGCTTTTTCTGCTCTTGCAGCCAAGTGCGTAGCAAGGCACGTTGCATTGCTTCTGAGCGCTGATTTAGTAACAAGATAGGAAAGTGATGGGTATGGCTCTGTTGGTTATGTAATTTTTCTAACAACAGTTCATCCATAACCTGCTGTTGTTCAGCACAAAGCTTTGCGGCACGCAAAACACTTTGACCAAACTGAGGCCAACGTTGTTCCAGTACAGGAACGACATCATGCCGGAGAAAGTTTCGCTCAATGCTTGTATCGTAATTGGTATCGTCTTCTATCCAGGTCAAATTACGCTGCGTTGCGTAATCTAAAATTTGTTCTTTACTGACACTCAGCAGAGGTCGACATAATCGACGGTTTCCTGCCCACGGCTGAATACGTGCCATAGAAGACAAGCCCTTAGGACCGCTGCCACGTTTTAACTGCAGAAAAAAGGTTTCAATTTGATCGTTACGGTGCTGACCAAGCAGTAGCACGGCGTCATTTTGAGTCAGTTCAGCCATCCGTTGGTAGCGCCCTTCACGACCTGCGGCTTCTTTGCTCTGCCTGTTTGCAACAGGCACATCGAGTGGCTCAAAAATGGTTGGAATACCGTAAGCTTTTGCTGCTTCCTCTATGGTCGAGGACCAGTCAGCAGAGCTTGGATGGAAACTGTGATCCAGATGAATCGCCAGGTAGTCATACTGAGGATGTTGCTGACGATAACGCATCAGCAAATCAAGAATGGTTTGTGAGTCAGCCCCACCGCCCAGAGCAGCAACTAATTGCTGCCCCGGCTTTAATGCGAGAGATTCTAAAGCGTCACAAAATAGGTCGTATAGACCGTCAACCGTCATTGGAAATTAGCAGTAACCGAAAGACATCAGTTTACGATAACGCTGGTCCAGCAACTCTTCGTGGCTTAGGTCTTTTAGGCTTTCTAAGTCTGACACCAACTGCTGCTTCAGTCGCGTTGCCATTTCTTCCTTATGGCGATGCGCACCGCCCAGAGGTTCAGGAATGATAGCGTCGATTAAACCGAGCTCTTTACTACGCTGCGCAGTTACCCCCATAGCTTCTGCTGCTAAAGGTGCTTTACTGGCACTTTTCCATAAAATTGAGGCACAACCTTCGGGAGAAATAACCGAATAGGTACTGTACTGCAGCATATTAACCCGGTCGCCAACACCAATAGCCAGTGCTCCACCAGAGCCGCCTTCGCCTATAACAGTACAAACAATCGGAACAGTTAAACGAGCCATAACTTTTAAGTTACGAGCAATTGCTTCACTTTGCCCGCGCTCTTCAGCGCCAATTCCAGGATACGCTCCGGGCGTATCAATAAAAGTTACTACCGGCATATTGAAACGTTCAGCTGTCTCCATAAGCCGCAATGCCTTCCGATAACCTTCCGGTTTTGGCATACCAAAATTACGGCGAATTTTTTCTTTCGTTTCACGCCCTTTCTGCTGACCAATAACCATCACCGGCTTGCCATCCAAACGTGCAATACCACCGACAATTGCTTCGTCATTCGCAAAAGAGCGATCACCCGCCATTTCATCAAATTCGGTGAAGATCATACGGATATAGTCAAGCGTGTATGGACGTAGCGGATGACGCGCCAGTTGTGCTACCTGCCACGCACCGAGATCAGAGAAGATTTTCTCTGTCAGCTCCTGACTTTTTGTGGTCAGCCGCTGGACTTCTTCTTCTAAGTTGAGATCCAGTTGCCCGCGGTCACCAACAGATTTCAGTTCTTCAATCTGCGCTTCAAGTTCTGCAATCGGCTGTTCAAAATCCAGAAAATTAAGGCTCATTCGCTGTCATTTCCTTTAAAATTCGAGTGAAACTTGCTGAGTTCCCAACAAGTTCTGTAATTCGTATAGTAGTTCATCAGACGGATTCACATACCATTGTGCGCCAACATTTAAAGTGGCTTCAACACGTTCCGACTGATACCGCATTTTTATCGGGCAAGTCCCTTCAGCAAAGGGTTTTAATAGCTTTTCCAGTTTGCTGGCAAGGCCATTAGTGAGCTGCTCATCGGTGACTGTAATTGCTATGTGTCTGAGATACGTTTCCCGAGCCTGCTCAATTGCCATCACTTCTCTGGCTGTCATTGTATTGCTATTACTGAAGTTATCAAATCTGACCTCACCTTTTACCCACAAAATTCGGTCTTTTTCTAGCAATTCTTGATAACTTTCGTACTCATTGCTGAATAAACGCACATCCATGCGCGCTGTTTTATCATCTAAAGTAACTATAGCAAAACGCTGACCACGTTTATTGGTCAATACGCGAATATCGATGACCAGCCCCGCAATTGCGATACTTTCATCTTTGCGCGTAGGAGTCACACTGGACAGCGTGCTATTAATGTAGTGCTTGAGCTCTTTACGAAAGCGATTGATCGGGTGTCCGGTTAAATATAACCCCAGAGTATCACGCTCACCCTCTAACCATACCGCTTCTGACCATTTGCGCACGCTAACAAACTCTTGTTCAACCGCTTCGGGTTCGGTCGTCAGAACCCCAAACATGTCAGACTGACCAATTTTCTCAGCATTAAGGTGCTGCTCTGCCTGGCGAATCGCTTTTTCCAACGTTGCCATCAGCGCTGCACGGTGCGGTCCAAGGTTGTCCATTGCGCCGGCGCGAATTAAGCGTTCGAGAATACGCTTATTCATGCGCTTCAGGTCAACCCGACAACAAAAATCGAATAAATCCCGAAACGGACCACCCTCTTGTCTCGCCTGAATGATCGATTCAATAGGACCTTCACCGACACCTTTAATGGCCCCAATGCCGTACACAACCCGCTGCTGCTCGTCGACAGTAAACTTGTACTCACCTTTATTCACATCGGGTGGTAATAAATCAAGCCCCATGCGTTCGCATTCATCAGCTAAAGTGACAATTTTATCGGTATTGTCCATGTCTGCTGACATCACCGCAGCCATAAACTCTGCGGGGTAATGGGTCTTCATCCATAAAGTCTGGTAAGAAACCAACGCATAAGCGGCAGAGTGCGATTTGTTAAAGCCATAACCGGCAAACTTCTCAACCAAATCAAAGATTTTCATGGCCAGTTCAGGGTCGATGTTATTTTTAGCGGCCCCTTCACGGAAAATCTCGCGCTGTTTGGCCATTTCCTCTGGCTTTTTCTTACCCATTGCGCGACGTAATAAATCTGCACCACCAAGCGTGTAACCTGCCAGAACCTGCGCTATCTGCATTACCTGCTCTTGATACAGAATAACCCCGTAGGTAGGCTCCAGTATCGGTTGCAAGCTATCATGCTGATACTTAACATCCGGGTAAGAGATCTCTTCACGACCGTGCTTTCGGTCGATAAAGTTATCAACCATTCCCGATTGCAATGGCCCCGGACGAAACAACGCAACCAAAGCGATAATGTCTTCAAAGGAGTCCGGCAGAAGCTTTTTAATCAGCTCTTTCATGCCACGAGACTCTAACTGGAAGACCGCCGTTGTTTCGGCCTTCTTCAATAATTTAAAACAAGCCGGATCGGTTAAATCAATTGCGGTAATATCTATAGGGTCTTTGCCACTTTTAGCGTGGCGCCGGTTTACCATGTCCACAGCCCATTGGATAATGGTCAACGTTCTGAGGCCTAAGAAGTCAAACTTAACCAGGCCCGCTGATTCAACATCGTCTTTATCAAATTGAGTAACCGGGTTGTTGCCTTCATCGTCACAATACAGTGGCGAAAAGTCAGTTATTTTGGTTGGAGAAATAACCACACCACCAGCATGTTTACCGGCATTACGGGTCACACCTTCCAGAATACGGGCCATATCTATAATGGCCTTAACTTCTTCGTCTTGCTCGTACGCAGCACCAAGTTGAGGCTCTACCTCAAAGGCTTTAGCCAGAGTCATGCCCGGGTCACCCGGTACCAGCTTTGAAATTCTGTCGACAAAACCGTAAGGATGGCCCAGCACCCGGCCAACGTCACGGATGGCCGCTTTAGCCGCCATGGTGCCAAAAGTAATAATCTGCGAGACCGCTCCACGCCCGTAAAGATCCGCTACGTGGTCAATAACCTCGTCACGGCGATCCATACAGAAGTCGACATCGAAATCGGGCATGGAAACCCGTTCTGGGTTTAAAAATCGTTCAAAAAGCAGGTCAAACTCAAGCGGATCAAGATCGGTAATTTTAAGCGCATAAGCCACTAAAGAGCCCGCACCCGAGCCCCGGCCCGGGCCTACGGGTATACCGTTATCTTTACTCCACTGAATAAACTCCATAACGATAAGGAAATAGCCAGGAAAGCCCATATCGTTAATAACGCCCAGCTCGCGTTTCAGCCGTTCATCGTATTCAGGACGCTTTTGTTGCCGCTCCTCTGCGTCTGGAAATAAAAACTCTAAACGTTCTTCCAGACCTTCTTCTGAAGCTTTGATGAGAAACGCTTCAGTAGTCAGGTCGCCCGTTGGAAACTTGGGAAGAAAGTACTCCCCTAAACGCACAGTAACATTACAGCGTTTGGCTATCTCAACCGTGTTTTCTATTGCTTCAGGAATATCAGAAAACAGCTCTATCATTTCTTCGCTGGAACGAAGGTACTGCTGCGGAGAATATTTTTTAGGACGGCGCTTGTCTTCTAGCTGATAACCATCATGAATGGCTACTCGAATTTCATGCGGGTCGAAGTCTTCTTCTTTAAGAAAAACAACTTCGTTAGTCGCAACGACAGGGAGTTCCGTTTGACCAGCTAAGGCAACCGCTTTATGCAGGTAATCTTCTTCCTGAGGACGCCCTGTACGCACCAACTCAAGATAATAGCGATTTGGAAAGTACTGCTGATAAAAATCCAGAGCAAGATCAAGTTGGCTGTCATGCCCTTTAATCAGAGCCTGTCCAACATCCCCTTGTCGACTGCCCGACAGAAGGATAATGCCCTCGTTGTGCTCTTTAAGCCAGTCCTTATCGATAACTGGCTTACCTTTAATATTACCTCTTAAATACGCCTTTGAAATCAGCTGTGTAATTTGCTGATAACCTTCATTGTCCATCGCCAGGGCGGTTAACCGAAAAAGCTCGGACTCCGGGTAATCGGCCTGAACCCAAAAGTCGCAGCCAATTAAAGGCTTTAACCCTAACTTGTGCGCCGCGCCATAGTAGCGGACTAAACCACAAAAGTTCATTTGGTCAGTAATTGCCAACGCCGGCATACCGGCATCAGCAACCGCTTCACAAATGGGCCCAACTTTCGCCAGGCCATCTATCATGGAAAAGTCACTATGAATTCTTAGGTGAACAAAGTTTGGTGCAGTCATTTTACGAATACAGTCTGGCTTTTTTCGTTATCATTTTATGGCCTTTATTGTGCCTTAAGCGGCTTTCGAAGTATATCGTCAGTGTAACTTCAGGCGCGGTTTTACCACATGGTTCAGTTTATCCACCATCAACAACAGCAACATTTTCCACCAGCCATGTAGGGCTCTCTGGTGCATCCGGTATAAACTGGCGTAAGCCCAACGCGCCAGCGTGCCTTCAAGCGACATTGATAAACTTTTACTTTGCATCAGGTTGCCAACAGCAGAAAAACGACTTAATGAAACTAACGAGCCGCGATCTTTATACTTAAATGCTTTGGCTGACTTGCCTTTGTATTCACGAACAATATTGTCATACAAGCACTCTGCCATTTGATGCGCAGACTGTGCTCTGGGCGGCACCCAGCGCTCATCATCGATTTTGCAGCCCGCACAGTCGCCTATGGCATAAATACTTTGATCAGATACCGACTGAAGGTACTCGTTAACTTCAATCTGATTATTTTTTCTAACAGTCAGGCCCCATTCCTTAACCACATCCGGCGCCCTGACTCCTGCCGCCCAAACCATTAGGTTTGCCTGAATCGGTTCGCCTTCCGACAGAACCAGTGTGTTTTCTTTAACCTCTGTCACTGGGTTATCCAGAATAACTTCGACGCCAAGCGACTTTAGTTTTTTCTCCACTGACTTCGACAGGCGTTCAGGCAAAGCAGGCAATAATCTTTTACCGGCTTCAATTAAACGTACTTCAAAATGCTTTTGGTCCAGATAAGACAAACCATAAATCGATAGCAACGAAACCGAGTGAATTAACTCCGCTGCCAATTCAACTCCAGTAGCGCCGCCGCCAACGATAGACAACGATAATTTCGTTTCCTTACCATCTTCAATTGACTGATTTACCCGTAAGAATTCATTTAGCAGGTGTTCGTGAAACTCATCTGCCTGGCGCAATGAATCCAGGAAATAACAGTGATCACCAACTCCGGGAGTTCCAAAGTCCGCGGTAACACTGCCTATCGCAAGAATTAATCTATCGTAGTGAATGCTTCGCGGCGCTAACACTTCATGACCCTGTTCATCTTTTATCGCCGCTAATTGAATCGACTTTTCATCTTTATCCACCGACTCTAAAGTGCCAACCAGAAACTGAAAGCCTTCGCGAGCGCTTTGCCCGCGATAATCCAGCTCAGCCAGGCGCGAATCTAACGCACCTGAAGCAACTTCGTGTAATAGCGGTTTCCATAAATGAGTGCTATTACGATCAATTAAGGTAATCTTTGCTTTCTTTTTACGACCCAGCTTTCTCCCCAGCATGGTCGCTAACTCCAGTCCACCTGCACCACCACCAACAATGACAATCCGTTCTTGCATTTGTGCCTCGCCTATCTGCAGATAATAAAAAAGCCACTGACGATGATAACGCCAGTGGCTTTAGATAACGACTGTTCAGTCGAAATTATTTCAGTATGACTTAGTCGATACTTGGGTCTGTCAATCCGCGACGTTCAAGCAGAGCTTCAACAGTCGGCTCCTGACCGCGCCAGTCGATGTACTGCTGCATAGGATCTTTGCTGCTGCCTTTCGACAGAATTTCCTTACGGAAAGCCTGACCGTTTTCGAGGCTTAAGCCACCATTATTTCCCATGTGTTTGAACGCATCGGCCGCCAGCACTTCACTCCACATGTAAGCGTAGTAACCCGCTGAATAACCGCCGGCAAATACGTGAGCAAAATAAGTCGAACGATAGCGTGGTGGTACCGCTTCAACGGCTACACCGTTTTTCTCCAGTGCCTCTTGCTCAAATGCCGCAACGTCGTCAATCTCAGTTCCTGGCTCCACAGTGTGGTATTCAAGGTCAAGTAATGCAGCAGAGAGATACTCTAAGGTATCAAAGCCCTGGTTGAAGTTACGTGCATCCAGTACTTTTTGCAGCAGTTCGTCAGGTATCTGCTCACCGGTTTCGTAATGCTTCGCATACTTCGCGATAACTTTTTCGTTCAGTGTCCAGTCTTCCTGGAAAGTGGATGGAAACTCTACGTAGTCACGAGGTACTGAAGTACCAGCCTGAGACGGGTATTTAACGTCAGAGAACATACCATGCAAGGCATGTCCCATTTCGTGGAACATAGTTGATACTTCATCAAAGCTGATTAAGGTTGGTTCACCTTCCGGCGCTTTAGTGATGTTCATGTTGTTCAGGATAACCGGCTTCTGGTTCATCAGCTCAGACTGAGTACGGAATGAGCTCATCCAGGCACCGCCACGCTTGCTGTCGCGAGTAAAGTAATCGGCATAGAACAAGCCAATACTTGAGCCGTCAACGTCTTTTACTTCATACACAACCACTTCGTCATGATAAACCGGAATGTCGTTGCGCTCTTCAAAGGTGATACCAAACAATTGGTTCATTGCGTAGAAGACACCGTCTTCTAATACGCGGTTAAATTCGAAGTATTGTTTTACTTCGTCTGCGTCAATTGCGTATTTCTCTTCACGCACTTTCTCAGCGTAATAGAACCAGTCCCAAGGCTTCAATTCGAAATCTTCGCCTTCTGCTTCAATCATTGCCTGAATTTCTTGCGCTTCTTTCTCTACGTTGCTGACAACAGCCGGAACCAGGTCACGCAGCATTGACTGAGCAGCTTCTGGAGTACCCGCCATGTTATCGGCTAGTACGTAGTCACCCCAGCTGTCATAGCCTAATAGTTTTGCTTTATCAGCACGAAGCTTAGTTAAACGCTGAACCATAGGACGAGTATCAGTCGCGGTATTACCTGAGCCACGATTCGCTGAGGTTTCCCAGATTTTCTGACGTAATTCGCGATTTTCCAGATCAGTAAGAATTGACTGACGAGTGGTGTTTGTCAGAGTAATTGCATACTTGCCTTCCATATCACGACTTTCTGCCGCACTTGCCAAAGAAGCAATCTGGCTGTCGCTTAATCCGGCCAACTCTTCTTTAGTATCTACGACAATAACGTTTTCCTGCGTCAACGCCATCAAGCTCTTCTGGAACTCAGTGGTTAAACTTGAAAGTTCCTTGTTGATATCCCGGATTTGCTGCTTTTGCTCATCGTTCAGTTCCGCACCAGCACGAACAAAGCCTTTATAAGTGTCTTCCAGCAAACGCTCAGATTCAGAGTCCAGTTCCAATGATTCACGGTTATCAAATAACTGCTTAACCCGCGCAAATAAGTCTGCGTTTAGCATGATATTGTCACGGTGCGACGCCATCTTAGGTGCTAACTTACCTTGTAAGTCACGAATTTCATCGCTGCTGTTAGAAGATGAAAGGTTATAAAATACTGAGCTTACGCGGCTAAGAATTTCTCCCGCTTTTTCCATCTCAACAATGGTGTTTTGGAACGTAGGATCTTCTGAGTTTGTCGCAATAGCCTCAATCTCGGCCATGTGCTCTTCCATACCACGCTCAAATGCAGGTTCAAAATGTTTGAACTCAATGGCATCAAAATTAGGAGCTTGATAAAGCAATGAGCTTGCCTCGAAGAAAGGGTTTGATGCTGTTGCTTGTTGACTGCTGTCAGCAGATGCAGCTTGGTTTTCAGTAGTTGATGAGTTATTTGCATCACTGCAAGCTCCCAACGATACTGCTGCGCCCACAGCTACAGCCAGTAAAGTTTTACGCATGGGTATCTCCCGTTGTCTTTGTTATGTCATTGTGATTTTGGTGACAATACTCTAGCCCCAGGAAAGCTTTGGCTCAAGAGTTAAACGGCAAAAAGCATGATCTGCAGGGTAAAAATGTGAAACAAACTGTGATCACGGAAATACAGGCGTACTGTAATGGATAAAATGGTAAGGCAAATCTATAATATAGGGAGATTAAACAGAATAATGGCGGAGTGGACGGGACTCGAACCCGCGACCTCCGGCGTGACAGGCCGGCATTCTAACCAACTGAACTACCACTCCGCAAAATTCTTGGGGGCGTACTAAATGGCGGAGTGGACGGGACTCGAACCCGCGACCTCCGGCGTGACAGGCCGGCATTCTAACCAACTGAACTACCACTCCGCATTAGTACTACACGTTGAAGTCTCCCTCAACGCGGCGTGCATATTACGAGTGAGGGGCAAATGAGTCAACACTTTTTTTAAAGATTTTTGCCGACTGTCTGATTTATATTCAGATCTGCGCTTTTTTAACCACAAAGGTCATTTTTTACCACTTTTCTCTGCATTTCCTGTTTCAGGATTAGCCGCTTCAGTGGATACTTTCTTTTGTCTGAATTTAAACCACCACAGCGCAAACAAAGCCAGTCCAATCAAAACAAAATTTACGACAACAATGATGATCAGGTTCGTCATTGCCTGCTTTTCTTTTATTGCTCGTTCCTGGCGAGCCTGCTCCCGCTGTCGCTCTAATTCTCTTTGCTGCTGCTCAGCAAGTTCGGCTGCGGTAGGCTCAGGTGGTGGAGGCTCTTTTGCAATAAAGCTGAAGTCGTCAATTCTGGCCTCAAACTCCCTACCATCGGCAGTCGTCGCAAAAATATCCAAGTCGACTAAATGCTTACCAAAGGCCAGGTTTGCAATCTCAACATGGTGCGGAAACCCTTCGGTTTCGCTGACAGTGAATTTACGTACTTCACCATTAGGAAAAGCTGTTTCACCATTAATAATCAAACTGTTTGGGTCTATCCAGTTGTCATCCACTTCAATCTGCAACCGGTGATTCTCGTCGACAGATTCAGACTGGATAACTTCAAATTCAACTGGCAAGGGCTCAACTTCAAGCGGGCCAAACTCAAACACTCGTTGATACAACGGTGTTGTCATTTCATAAGTCGCCATCCACTCACCGGGTTCAACACTCAGGTTAAAAAAGCCGGTAAAAACACCGTCACCAGCTTGCTCATCGTGTCCCCGTCCATTATCTTCAAATTGGGCAACCCGCGCTGGATTAGCACCAAAATTATCAAAATCCGGGTTATTCGTGCTGACAAAAAGCACATCTAATATGACCGTTTGGCGAAAACGTGCAGTTTCGACTATTTCATCGCCATTATAGAGCTTACCCTCAACTTTTAGCTCTTCATGCTGAAATAAAGGATTCGGCAACGGTTCGGCTTCAAAACGAATATCAGAAATTACCAATGCTTTATTATCTTCATCGATACGACCCGCAGCCTGCCATGGACCCGGCTGAGGTTCTTTAATTCGAATAATGTCAAAATTAGGATCGGTATACCACGTAACTTTATTTTCTGGGTAGCGTGAGTCATACCATTTACTGCCATCCGGTTTTATCAAAACCAGAGGTTTACTGCCCGGCTCCCGAAAAAACAGTAAGGTAATTTCCTCGACATTGTCGTCGATACGAAAGCGTTGGCCTTTAATTGGCAACTTATTGGTAATATCGCCCTCTATCAGGCTCATCGCCTGCTTTTCAACTTCCTCTTTAGAGTCAACATCACTAAAACTCTGTATCGCGAGTGCTTTTGAGCTAGTCGCCAGAACCAGTAATAAAGCTAAGAGTCTTGCCACAGACAGCGCCCACCTTCTTCTTTAACTCGCGCTAAACGCGCCTCATGTAATGCTTCTTCATCGGCCGTTGCGCGTAAAACCTTTAATGCCGGAGGGTTAGTCACTCGCTGGTGCTCAACTTTTTGCGAACCATCCTGATGATTTTTTCCGTGGCTAGCCAAGTTCAAATCTGTCTGACCGCCTGTCATCATTAAATAAACATCAGCCAGAATTTCAGCATCCAACAATGCGCCGTGCAGTTCACGAGACGAGTTATCAACACCAAAGGCACGGCACAAAGCATCCAAATTATTTTTTTGCCCTGGCCGCATTTCGCGCGCTAACTGCAAAGTATCCAGTACCGTACAGTAGTCATTCGTTAAGCCGACATTCGGTCTTATACGGCTGAACTCAGCGTCCATAAAACCCACATCAAAAGGTGCGTTGTGAATCACTAACTGCGAACCTTTAATGAACTCGATGAAATCGTGGACAACCTGAGCAAATACAGGCTTGTCGGTCAGAAAGTCGTTCGTTATTCCATGAACCTCAATGGCCTCCTGCTCAACCACCCGCTCAGGATTAATATAAACATGGAAATGATTACCGGTTAATTTGCGGTTAATAAGCTCCACACAGCCAATTTCGATAATTCGATGGCCCTTGGCAGGGTCAATACCGGTAGTTTCTGTATCTAATACGACCTGACGCATGCTGAAATCCTGATATACTCGCTGAAAACAATGGATATAGTAGCAAGTAACATGTCGAACTCAAAAACTGTTCATTTATATACCGACGGCTCTTGCCTGGGGAACCCCGGTCCAGGCGGTTATGGTGCCGTGCTGGAATATGGCAAACATCACAAAGAGCTAAGCCAGGGGTATCAGCTAACAACCAATAATCGAATGGAGATGCTGGCTACTATTGAAGGTTTACGTGCTCTAAAACGTTCATGTCACGTTATTCTTACAACGGACAGTCAATATGTAAAACAAGGCATTGAACAATGGATGCAACGCTGGAAACAAAATGGTTGGCGTACGTCGGCACGTAAAGCGGTAAAAAATAAAGATCTTTGGCAACAACTGGATCAGGAAGTTAGTCGTCATAAGGTAGAGTGGAAATGGATTAAAGGCCACTCCGGACATAAACAAAATGAGCGTTGTGATGAACTGGCCCGCAACGCCGCAACGCGCGAGCCACTACTAGAAGATAAAGGGTTTGAAGGCGAGTAAATTACTCGCCGGCAACTACCGGCAGTTTTTTCTCCTGCCAGGCACTCATCCCTCCATCGACGCTATAAACGTCGTTGAATCCCATGCGCTGAAGACTTTCCGCAGCCAGAGCTGAACGCCCACCGGTGCGACAAATAAGATACAGAGGCTTCTCAGCAATGCGCTCAAGTGCATTATCATAACCTGCCACATCGGGGTGTTGATTCAATTGCATTTCCAGCACACCCCGGGGCATATTCACTGCTTCGCGAATATGACCCTGACCGTATTCCGCAGGTTCTCTCACGTCGATGACACGAGCGCCCTGCTCTATTGCCTTTTGTAAGTCATCGGTTGTTACTTCTTTTACATTAGATTTCGCTTTGCCACATAACTCTTGTGCTGTAATCATAAATTCAATACCTCTTTAATTGCGTTTAGATTTTGAAAACTGTTTTGTCGTCATTGCCGCTGCCGTTTGTCTTCCATTTACGGCAAGCTGTTTGCGCTGAACCGAGGGTTTCAATCGAGTTATTAAAGTTTGTTTCCTGGCCACAATAAAGTAAGCGGCGCGCATTCCCGGTATCACTTCGCTCAGCTTTGTTGACCAGTCGCTTCCTCTGTGTTCGCTGTGGTGTAAAAAGTGTGAAACATAAAATTCAGACTCAAGCACCTCAAACCCTAAAACTTCCAGCCAGTCTTTTACTCTTATCAACGTAAAATATCGCCCACACCAGGGAAAGCTCTTTTTATGACGAACAAAGAATCCACTCGCTACTGCCGGGCTATATGGGTTAAAGCCCGTCAACACCAGCACACCGTCATCGTCCAGAACTCGAGTAACCTCTCTTAATAGCTTGTGTGGGTTTTGGCAAAATTCAAGGACAAAAGGAGCAATGAGGTTATCCACACTGTCTTCTTTTAGCGCCATGTCAGTCAGCTCACTGCGCACCGCCACCTTTCCTGCGGCACCTAAAGTCAGCCAGTCTGCGTTACCTCTAAAGCACTCATTGAGTCCCGGCCCCAATGAGCTAATTGCCACCGTCTTTCCTGGTTTCAACCTGCGTTGATGAGACCGGATAAGCTCAGCCGTTTGCTCCACCATGTACTGCCCACAAGCCATTTGCTGCCAATCTTCCGGAGCTGCTAAATCAATTTTTGAGTACGCTGGTTTAATTAACACGGCTAATTCCTGTATTATGAACTTATCTTCAACTTACTCGCTGGGTTTCTCATCCTAGCGTTATAGGGGTTAACATGCGAGTTCATGCAATTGAAGCTTTTGATGACAATTATATATGGGCGATTGAAACCAGTAATAATGACACGGTTATTATTGTAGACCCTGGAGAAGCTAAACCCGTTCAACAATGGCTGAAACAAAACAATAAAAGTATTGATTCTATTCTGGTCACTCACCACCATTACGATCACACAGGTGGTATTGCTGAATTGCTCCAGGAAACTCCATGTCAGGTCATTGGCCCGAATAACCCTGAAATAAAAACCTTAACTAAAACGGTCAGCGAGGGTGACACAGTAACGGTTGGCGGCACTTCATGGCAGGTTTTTAGTACGCCGGGACATACTTTAGATCACATTAGTTTTTATACTCCAGGTTTCCTATTCTGCGGTGACACGCTATTTTCTGGCGGATGTGGCCGAATGTTCGAGGGCACACCAGAACAGTTTACCCATTCTCTTTTAAAGCTACGCAAGCTTCCGGGTGAAACCCGAGTGTTCTGTGCGCATGAGTACACCCAGGCAAACCTCTCATTTGCATTAAAAGTTGAGCCAAACAACGCTGTACTACAAAGTTATGCCGAAAAGGTCAAAATGCTGCGTGAGCAAGACCTAATTACTCTACCGAGTACGTTACAGCTGGAGTTAGCCATTAATCCCTTTCTTCGTTTTGATCAAAAAAGTGTTATTGCAGCAGCCAGTGAACATGCCGGAAGTGTAAAAAACACTCCTGAGGACGTTTTTTACACAATTAGACAGTGGAAAGATAACGCGTGATTCTTTAAACTCCTCAAGATTTTAATAATTATCGGAAGTAAATTACGCATGACAAACAGCAAACGAAAGAACACATGGTTTAAGTACTGTATGGTAGCCAGTGGCCTGGCATTAGGTGGCTGCCAAAACACGATGCTGTTTAGCGACAACGACCCGATAGAAACCAACCAGCCATCTGAGCTCAAATTAACACCCATTCCTGAAGAAGTGATTAGCCAGCCCGCTGAAGAGGAAGTTGCTGCGACCAAACCTGTCGAGCTGACACCTCAGGAGCAGGATGACCTATGGGTAAGAATTCGGCAGCAGCTGCATTTTAAGGTACCGGATGTACCCAGAGTACAAAGCCAGCGCAACTGGTATGCGAGTCACCCCGAATATTTGGACCGCGTAGCTAAGCGAGCCGAGCCTTACCTTCACTTAATTGTTGAAGAGCTGGAAAAGCGCGACATGCCGGTTGACCTGGCCTTATTGCCGATAGTAGAAAGTGCCTTCGACCCATTCGCATACTCCCACGGCAGTGCTTCGGGTGTTTGGCAATTTATTCCGGGTACAGCGCGCCAATATGGGTTAGACATCAACTGGTGGTATGACGGTCGCCGTGACGTTTTCGCAGCAACTCATGCCGCGTTAGACTATTTACAAGCGTTACACCGTTACTTTAACGGCAATTGGATGCATGCCCTTGCAGCCTACAATTCGGGTGAAGGCCGTGTTGCCGCCGCTATTCGAAAAAATGAACGATTAAACAAACCAACTGACTTCTGGAACTTGTCTCTGCCGCGCGAGACAAGAGCTTACGTACCCAAGTTGCTTGCGTTATCAGAAATACTCGCCAACAGTGAAGAGTATGGTATCACGTGGTACCCCATTGAAAACCAGCCAAAACTGGAAGTGGTTGAGACTCCGGCGCAAATTGATTTAGCTTTAGCTGCCGACATGGCTGATATGCCGCTGGATTCCCTGCACCAATACAACTCAGGTTATAACCGTTGGGCAACGGCACCAAACGGCCCTCATCGTTTACTTCTTCCTCACCAGAATGCGGGAAAGTTTAAACAGGCATTAAGTGAAACTGAGCCTAAAGACTGGCTGAGCTGGACGCGCCATGAGGTTAAATCCGGTGAAAGCCTGTTAACCATTTCCAGTAAATACAATACATCGGTCGACGTCATTCAACAGGTGAATGATATCAGTAGTCATATCATCCGTGCTGGTGAACATCTGTTAGTGCCTGTTGCAACCCTGAATATCGACAACTATAAACTATCTAAGGATCAACGACGTGAAGACCGTCAAGACCAAAAACGTCAGGGTAAACGTCTAGAGCACGTTGTTCAGTCGGGTGATACACTATGGGATCTTAGCCGTGCTTACAGCGTTAATTTACGAGATTTAGCACGTTGGAATTCTATGGCTCCTGGTGATTATTTAAGACCAGGGCAAGAATTGGTGGTTTGGACGGAATCTGAACCCTCTTCGGCAGTACAAAGCGGTATCAACAGCATTATGCGTAATATCCGATACCGTGTACGCACCGGTGACTCACTGGCCAGGATTGCTGATAAATTTAATGTCACCATTCGTCAAATAGAGCAATGGAATAATATTCAGCGCAATCGTTATCTACAGCCAGGGCAAATGCTTAAGTTAAAAGTAAATGTCACTGAGGTGAGTAGTTGAGGCAACCTATGAATAACTTAAAATTTGTTTTTGTCGTTATAGCATTACTTTTTAGTGCGCAAACTTTAGCTGACTGGAAAGCAGAGGGAAGCGGGAAAGTCATTTACCCTTCGGGTCGCACTGAGCCTTTAAATTTTGGTTTCGAATATAAAAAGGTTTATGACACCATTATTTTCACCGCAGGAAAATCTCAGATGCGGACCTCAGAAATGCCGCCGAACTATATTCTCAACCTGTTCGTTAATAAGCAGGGGCAAGTTTATGTAGCTGAATTTGCTAACGGCTTCTTCAAAGGTTTTGAATTAAATATTGGTGAGCATAAAATCAGTGTGAATCACCGTCAGGAATTTGATGAAGAGGAACCTCTTCGGCATCTGCGCGTACAAATTAATGACCGTAGTTTCTTGCTGGATACAACACACCCTACGATCAAATTTGAATTCGACGAAGAAAAAGGCATTATTGATATCAATGGCTCAGGCCTGTTAAAAGACCTGAGCTCCCGCGGGCGCTAGTCTTTTAACAACTGATGCAATGCATCTTCGTCAAGTATTGAAAGCCCAAGGGACTGGGCTTTAGTCAATTTCGAACCAGCATTCTCTCCGGCAACCAAAGCCGTTGTCTTTTTAGAAACACTGGAAGCGACTTTTGCTCCCAGCGCTTCAAGCGCCGACTTTGCTTCATCACGAGTCATCGTCGACAAAGTACCGGTAATAACATAAGTATTACCCGCCAGGCGATCACTTTGAACAGAGCTGGCGTCTTCGCCTTCCGGCCAGGAAATAAACTTCCTTAGTTCCGCCACAACCTGCTGATTATGAGATTCATGAAAGAAAGACACAATGTGGTGCGCTACAACAGCCCCTACATCCGGGACTTCCTGTAACTGCTCACTATTAGCTGCAACGAGCGCATCCAGGTTTTTAAAGTGATTTGCCAGCGCGTTGGCCGTCGCTTCACCCACTTCCCTAATACCTAATGAATAAATAAAACGGGCTAACGTTGTTTCTTGTGTTGCTTTAATCGCATTTCGAAGATTTTCAGCAGATTTACTGCCCATTCGGGGTAAAGTTGCCAACTCGGCTTTTGATAAACGATAAAGATCCGCAGGTGACTTTATCCAGTCTCTTTCAACCAGTTGCTCTACAATTTTATCGCCTAACCCGTCGATATCCATGGCTTTGCGAGAAGCAAAATGCTTAATCGCTTCTTTGCGCTGGGCCGCGCAATACAAGCCTCCCGTACACCGGGCTACAGCCTCACCTTCGACTCGCTCAATATCTGACTGACAAATCGGACAGAACAGAGGAAACTCAATAGCTTCGGTTTTTTCAGGACGTTTATCTTTTACCACACTCACAACTTGCGGAATCACGTCTCCGGCGCGACGAATACTCACACAGTCACCAATTCGCACACCTAAACGCTCAATTTCATCAGCATTGTGCAAGGTTGCATTCGATACCGTTACTCCTCCGACATTAACCGGCTCTAAGCGTGCTACAGGAGTAATAGCGCCTGTTCTGCCAACCTGGAAGTCGACTCCGGTAATCGTCGTCAGCTGTTCCTGCGCAGGAAACTTACGAGCAATAGCCCAGCGCGGAGCCCGGGCTACAAAGCCCAAATCTTGTTGCAAACGAACAGAGTCGACTTTAAAAACGACACCATCGATATCGTAGTTCAGAGAGTCCCGACGCGCTAAAATAGATTCATAGTAGTCATCACAGCCCTGCACTGAATCAACGGTTTTAATTTCAATGTTGACCGGCAGCCCCCAGTCTTTCAGTTGCTGTAAACGCACATAATGACTATCAGGTAATTGAGTGGTTTCCGAAATTAACCCCAGACTGTAAGCATAGAAATGCAACGGCCGCTTAGCCGTAATTTTAGAATCTAACTGCCGCAAACTGCCTGCTGCCGCATTACGCGGGTTAGCAAACACTTTTTCATCGCGCAAACGAGCTTGTTCATTGAAGCGTTCGAAAGCACCTAGCGGCATCACTACCTCACCGCGCACTTCGAGCCGTTCGGGAACATCGCCGGAAAGCTTTAGTGGCACATTACGAATGGTTTTCACATTTTCTGTAATGTCTTCGCCGCTTTGACCGTCGCCACGTGTTGCCCCTCGTACTAATAGCCCATTTTCATAAAGGAGACTAACTGCGGCACCATCGAGTTTAGGCTCACAACAAAAAGTCACTGTTTGATTAGTATCTAAGCGCTGCTCAACTCTTTTACTGAACGCTTCAAACTCTTCAACGGAAAAGGCGTTATCCAGTGATAACATAGGGACTTCATGCTGAACTGTTTTGAACTGACCGAGCGGCTTCCCGCCAACTTTCATCGTGGGCGACGAAGCATTTTTTAAATCGGGACGCTCAGTTTCTAATGCCTTTAGCTCATGAAATAAACGGTCATACTCAGCATCAGGTACGCTTGGTTCGTCGTTTTCGTAGTATTCTTTATTGTAACGATTAAGTAACTCTTCCAGCTCTTGCATACGCTGGGAAACAGACTGATTCATAATGACCTGTAGTTAAGCTGAATGTTTACGTTCAAACTCACGAATACGTTGGCGAGCTTCGTGAATCGACTGGCGGGTCAATAGCTGGCGCTGCCCATCCAAAACCTGTCCTTGCGGAATTTCGGTGGCGAGCTTCTTAGCCGCATTAAGCATCATATTAAAGGCTTGCTGGCCGTCAAACTTCATGGGTAACGCCATGAAAAAGGCAACACCTTCAGTTTCGAAGTTTTCCATATTATCCAGATCAAAAGTTCCCGGGTTGAACATATTCGCCACACTGAAAATCATCGGTCCCGTACCGGCCGTATTTTCATAGCGATGGAAGATACCAAGCTCGCCGAACTTACAGCCCAGCTCCGTCATCATTTGCAATAAGACAGCGCCTTGTACCGGCCCCTTAACATGCAAGGCTATAACTTCTTCCGGAACCGCCTCAAAATCTTCAGAGTTTTTCTGATTATCTTCCTCTAACGTTTCGTACTGCTCGACTTCCTCGTCATGTTCGTCGTTATCGTCGAATTTAAGCTCCGTTTGCTCAACGTCAACTTGCTCTTCATTACTGACACGCATAGAGGGTAGTGACTCGGAAAGCTCGTCATCACGATCTAAATCCATCGACATTTGTTCAATATGCTCGTTGTCGTCCTCTTTCTCTGAGGTCGAAGAGCTTAGTTCAGGCGCAACAGACTCTTTGGCTTCTGCCGCTTCTTCCGCCTTATGTTTAACGACACGTACTTCGCCTATACCGTCGTCATCAAAAGCTGACGACTGTTGTTGCCTATTTTCAGCGACGCGTTGTTCACGTTGACGCTGTTGCGCATTGCCTTTACGTATTTTCCAGACGCCATGTGCAACAATGCCGGCTATTGCCAGAATCCCAAGAATACTAAGGGTAATTTGTAAACTGCCCATTTTCGCTCCATAAAGCCTGTTTTAACCAGCGTCTGTCATCGCCACAGCCTGTTCCACATCAACGGCTACTAACCGCGAGACACCCGCTTCTTGCATGGTGACCCCGGCCAGGTGAGTTGCCATTTCCATAGCCACTTTGTTGTGACTAATATAAATAAATTGTACCGATTCCGACATTTCACTGACCAGGCGACAAAAACGACCCACATTGGCGTCATCTAGCGGTGCATCAACCTCATCTAGCAAGCAAAAGGGTGCCGGATTCAAGCGAAATATCGCGAACACCAATGATAATGCGGTCAGCGCCTTTTCTCCACCGCTCAGCAAATGAATTGTACTGTTTTTCTTACCCGGTGGCCGTGCCATGATAGTAACGCCTGTTTCCAGTAAGTCATCATCGGTAAGTTCCAGCGTAGCACTACCACCACCAAAAACTTTAGGAAACAAAATTTGTAAATCATGGTTTATTGCATCAAAGGTTGTTTTAAACCGGTGACGCGTTTCTTTGTCAATCTTACGGATAGCAGCTTCCAGAGTCTCTAACGCCGATGATAGATCATCCACCTGCTGGTCGAGATACTGTTTACGCTCTCTTTGCGCTTCGGCTTCATCAATTGCCGCTAAGTTTATCGCACCGAGTCGTTTTATCTTACTCTGTATTGATTCCAGATCTTGTTGCCACTGCTTTTCGTCAGCTTCAGAGGACAGCTCTTCCAATATACTTTTCAAAGTAAGACCTGTCTCAGCCAGAGTTTCAAGCACGGCCTGACTGCGTTCCTGAAGCTTAACCTGCTCAATTTCAGTGGTTTGCATCGCCTCTTTGGCCTGACCTATTTTGCTTTGAATTGCACTCTGTCCCTGAGTTATTTGTTGCAAGTCATGTTCTAACCGCGACAATTGCTGACGTTGCTCCTGCAATTGTTCCGCAACTTCACCGCGCTTATCCAGTAACTCCGTCAACCGCTCATCGAGTGCATCTTGATTCTCATCTGTGTCTGCAGCCTGTTGCTCACTGCGTTCCTGCAGAAGTTGCTGGTAGCGTTGTTCACTGCGTTGCAGTAACTTCTGCAACTGCGCGGCCTGAGCCTGTAAATTCTGCTGTTGCAGTGTCATCTGTTGCTGTTGACTGCGCAGTTGCTGCAACTGTTCATCTTCGGCACGAACTTTAGATTCCAATTGTTCGCCAAAGTCTTCATCAACCTGCTCAGTTTGTCCCAGCATCGATTCAAACTCTTCCAGCTGCATTTCAATTTGCTGTTGCTGCTCTGCCGAACTTTCAGCATGCATTTGTTGCTCTTGCTGCTTATCTTGCACGTTCGCTAATTGCTGCTGTATTTGCTCAGCCTGCTGCATATTCCACTGCAATCGCTCTTCGACTTTACCCTGCTGATTACGAGTCTGCTGAACCTGCTCCTGAACCTGCTCCAGTTGCTCTTGTGCCTGCTCAACCTTCGTCTGAGTCTGTTCCAGCTGCGCTTCACTTTCAGACAACCTGGCTGCCAGCGACTCCAATTGTTCGAGTAACTTCTGACGCTGTGTCTGCAGGTGAAGGACACTATTATCCTCGTCAACACGAGCTGCAATAAAGCCGTCCTGCCAATACCAGTTACCGGCTTTCGACACGGCAAAACTTGCCTCACTCTGTTGCAACTGCTGTCTCGCACTTGCTTCCTGGTCAATTGCCAGGCACTGCTGCAACGGCGCCCAATAACGTAATGGACCTTTGACTTTATTAGCCAGCGACCAGCTCTCGGGCTCTTGTGCGCTTGCAGGCCAAATCAACTTTACACCGGAAACTGCTTGTGTGTCTTCCGGAGCTTGCTCCAGAACCACGGCATCCAACCAGTCATAAGCCAGCTGTTCAACCGCCATTTCCCAGCCACTTTCAGCCTGCAGTAATTCCCTGACCTTCAAGTTGTCTGGATACTTCTCCTGTATCCATCTTTCACTGCGGCTGTCGTTATTTTGCTTCCCTTCCAGCAATTGCTCAATGGCGGTTAACTGAGCCTGAGCTTTATCTTGTTGCTGTTGAGTCTGTCGATGTTGTTCCTGTTGTTCTTTAAGAGCTTGCTGAAGTTTCTGCAGTTGGTCTTTACTGTGCTGATACCGAGTTTCTTCCTGCTCCAGCTGACCCTTTAACTCAACCAGAGCCTGTTCGTTCTCGTCAACAGATAATGCTTGTTCCTGTTGCTGCAACTCTTGTTGCTGGCTGTGAAGTTGCTCGACTTGTTGCAACGCATATTGCTGGCTTTGTTTGAGCTCTTGCAGCTTCAGTTGCGCCTGCTGTCGCTGTTTTTCAACATCGCGTTGCTGTTGTTGGTGTTGTCTTTGTTGTTGCTGCCACTGCCGCCATTGCTCATTAGCTTGTTGAGACTGTTCTGATACTCTTTCGAGCTGTTCCTCAACCTGCTCCAGCTGAGGCTCAAGCATCAGTTGCTGCTCTTCCAGTTGTTCTCTTTGCAGGCGATCGTCCGCCAGTTGCTCGTTAAGCTGCTCTATTTCTTCATTTAACTGCTGCTGCCGCTGGCTGCGCTGCTCTTTTAACTCTTGCTGATGTTTCAGTGTTTGTTCAATACGGGTTATTTCATTACCCACCGAGAACATCTTTTCCTGCGACTGCTCAACCTTATCGCGCGCTTCTTCTGCCTGCTCTTTCAGCTCAATGGCACCCAGCTCATCACCACTTTGCTGTGCCTGCCAGCGTTCAAGCTCCGTTTGCTGCTCTGCGTACTGCGCCTGCAACTGCTGTCGTTGATTATCCAATTTCAGCCAGCGCAGGGCCTGCAGTTCACCTTTGAGTTTACGCTCACTGGCTTTCAGTTCTTTATAACGAATGGCAGCAGCTGCCTGACGCTCCAGCTTCTCGAGCTGTTGACCGAGCTCTTCGCGAACGTCACTCAGGCGTTCAAGGTTCTCGCGTGTATGCAGCATCCGGTTTTCGGTTTCTTTACGACGTTCCTTGTATTTTGAAATGCCTGCGGCTTCTTCAATAAACACCCGCAGTTCCTGCGGACGTGATTCAATTAGGCGGGAAATCATGCCTTGTTCAATAATGGCGTAACTTCGCGGACCCAGTCCCGTTCCCAGAAATAAGTCGGTAATATCACGGCGTCGGCAACGGCTGCCGTTCAAAAAATAGTTCGACTGGCCATCGCGGGTCACCAGACGCTTAACTGAAATTTCATTGAATGCTGCGTACTCACCCTGAATACGTCCCGAACTGTTATCAAATACCAGCTCAACACTGGCCTGAGAAACCGGTTTACGGGCACTGGAGCCATTAAAAATCACATCGCTCATGGCATCGCCACGCAAGTTTTTGGCTGAACTTTCACCCAGCACCCAGCGCACGGCATCAATCACATTGGATTTGCCACAGCCGTTCGGACCGACGACGCAGGTCATTTGGTCAGGGAAAGGAACTTTGGTTGGATCCACAAAAGATTTAAAACCAACCAGTTTGATGTGTTTTAGGCGCATTCAGTTGTTTTTATTCGTTATTAGCACGACAGTTTATTATCACAAGACTCTAGCAGATCCGGTAGCCATTTGTAACAATTTAGCCCTCACATTGCCACTGTATTGCCTTATTATAATAAGCAAATTTAAACCTCTGGAGTTTTCATGCAAAAAGCAGCCTACAGCGATTCTGGACTTGCTTACATAGGTCGAGGGTTACAACTTATCCGAACTAAGGGCCTTCGTCGTTACGTCGTAGTACCTATTCTGACCAACCTTATCCTGTTCTCGCTTGCTTTCAGCTGGCTGTATAGCCAAGTCGACTATTGGTTGAATCGCTTTATGAGCTGGCTGCCCGACTTTTTCCAATGGCTGGAATTTCTTTTATGGCCACTTGCAGTTATTACCATTATCGCGCTCTTCTCGTTTATTTTTAGCACCATCATGCATTTAATTGCGGCCCCTTTTAACGGGCTTCTGGCAGAAAAAGTAGAGCGCTATGAAAGCGGCGAGAGCTTAGGCGACGAGGGGTTCTTAGGTCTGTTTAAAGACATTCCAAGAACTTTAAAACGGGAAATGCAGAAACTCATGTATTACATTCCCCGAGCGCTTGGCTTTTTTCTGTTGTCGCTCATTATTCCCGTTATCGGGCAGGTGCTTTGGTATATCTTTGTTTGCTGGATGATGTCGATACAGTACCTTGATTACCCCTTCGATAATCACAAACTGTCCTTCCCGAGGATGCGTTCCGAGTTGCATAAACGCCGCGGTAAAACACTGGGGTTTGGTTTCGGTGTCACCGTACTAACCATGATACCACTGATTAATTTAATTATTATGCCGCTGGCGGTTTGTGGCGCGACCTCATTGTGGGTTGATCATTATCGTCGCAGTGCATTAAGTTGATAAAAGTAAACGACTGAGCGTTGGCTCAGTCGTTTTTCTTATCCGCACCATCGGATTCAATACCTTCCGGAGAGGTTTCTTCGGAATCAAGGTAATCCGGATTTAATCGCTTATTCGTTTGCACACCCATCTGACGGAATTTATCCACTCGGCCAATGAGGTTACCGCGCCCGGTACTCAGCTTCTTCATGGCTTCCTGATAACGGTTATCCAACGTTTGTAAGCCGTTACCAATTTTTTCTAAATCTTCAACAAAACCCACAAACTTGTCGTACAAACGTGCGGCATCGGTCGCTATTTTTTCAGCATTCTGGTTCTGATACTCATACTGCCAGATATTGTGAACGGTACGCAGCGCAACCAGTAAATTCGTAGGACTTACCAGCATAATCTGGTTGTCCAGCGCCAGCCGAATAAGCTCAGGATCACGATCAACCGCCAGCAAGAACGCCGGCTCAATAGGAATAAACATCAACACGTAATCCAGCGTGCGTAACCCTTCCAGTTGATGGTAGCTCTTTTTACCCAACTGTTTTATGTGTTGCTTCAGCGACTGAACATGCTCATTTAACGCCCGTTCGCGGTCTGCATCATCGTCAGAATTAAAATACCGCTCATAAGCCGACAAACTAACTTTTGAGTCGATAACTACGTCTTTTTTATTCGGCAAATGCACAATCACATCGGGCTTGAACGACTTGCCGTCTTCGTCGCGGTGATGCGCTTGTGTCTGATACTCGTGCCCTTCACGCAGACCGGACTGCTCCAGAATACGCTCCAGTACTACCTCGCCCCAGTTCCCCTGTTGCTTGGTGTCGCCTTTTAATGCGCGGGTTAATGCTTCAGCTTCAGACGCCATTTGGCGATTCAAATCCTTAAGCGACATAACCTCATTTTTTAAAGCAGAGCGCTCTTTGGTTTCGTCAGTATACTGCTGAGTAATTTGCTTTTTAAACGCATCAATTTGTTGTTTGAAAGGCTCCAGCGTAGCCTGCAAGGACTGTTGATGATGCTGTTGCAGTCCTTTCGACTTTTCATCGAAAATACGATTTGCAAGGTTTTCAAACTGTTGGGTCAGACGTTCTTCACTGACTTTTAATAAGTTCAGCTTCTCTTCTGCGGTTTTCTGCTCATGCTCAGCTCTGGCCAGCGTTTCGCGCAAACGACTGTCTTTTTCATACACTTCACGCTGAAGCTCATCAACGCGCTCACGAAGAATATCCGAGTCCTGTTCCAGTGCCGTATTTTGCTGCTCTGCCTGTAAACGCAAACGGCGCTGCTGTTGCCAAAGCAACAACAACGCCGTAATGACAGTCACAACCGGCACTCCAATTATTGCCATCCATTGCCACAGTGCCAGCGACATCATTAAGCTCCTAATTTTTCATTAAGGTCAGCAATTTTGGCTTTCCAAATAGCAGGACCTTGAGTATGCGCGTTTTGACCATCGCTATCCACAGCAACAGTGACCGGCATGTCTTCCACTTCAAATTCGTAAATGGCTTCCATACCTAAATCTTCAAAGGCCACCACACGAGATTTCTTAATAGCTTTAGCCACTAAGTAAGCCGCGCCGCCAACGGCCATCAGATAAACGGCTTTGTGCTTACGAATACTTTCTACGGCTTCAGGGCCACGCTCTGCTTTACCGACCATGCCGATAATGCCGGCTTCTTCCAGCATCTGATCAGTAAATTTATCCATACGAGTTGAAGTTGTAGGACCTGCCGGACCAACAACTTCATCACCCACAGGATCTACTGGCCCTACGTAGTAAATAAAGCGGTTGTTGAAATCAACCGGTAGTTTTTCGCCGTTATCCAGCATGCCTTTAATGCGCTTGTGAGCGGCATCGCGACCAGTGAGTAACTTACCGGACAAGAGCACAGTTTCACCCATTTTCCAGTCCTGAATGTCTTCTTTAGTTACTTCATCCAGGTTCACCCGACGAGCATCATCGCCTAGCTCAAAGGTGACATCCGGCCAGTCTTCCAGTTTCGGCGGAGTTAAATCTGCTGCACCACTACCGTCTAACGTAAAGTGAACGTGGCGAGTAGCCGCACAGTTTGGAATTAAGGTCACCGGCTTAGAGGCTGCGTGGGTCGGCAGTGATTTAATCTTCACGTCCAGCACCGTTGTTAAACCACCCAAGCCCTGAGCACCAATACCTAACGCGTTAACGCGGTTAAAAATTTCTAAACGCAGCTCTTCTTCGGCATTCTGCGGGCCACGCTCAATAAGCTCATGGATGTCGACAGACTCCATTAAGGATTCTTTTGCCAATACCGCAGACTTTTCAGCCGTACCGCCAATACCAATACCGAGCATACCCGGCGGACACCAGCCAGCGCCCATCTTCGGCAAGGTTTCAACAACCCAGTCCGCAATAGAGTCACTTGGGTTTAACATGGCCATTTTGGATTTATTCTCTGAGCCACCACCTTTTGCAGCAATCATGACTTCAATTTCACTACCCGGTACCATATCAATATGCACCACGGCCGGAGTGTTGTCGCCGGTGTTCTTACGGGCGCCCGCAGGGTCAGCCACAATCGATGCACGCAGTGGGTTGTCCGGGTTGTTATAAGCACGACGGGTACCTTCATCCACCATTTGCTGAACGGTCAGGTCGGTTTTATCCCACTGCACACCCATGCCCACTTTCACAAAACAGGTGACAATACCGGTGTCCTGACAAATCGGACGGTGCCCTTGTGCAGACATACGCGAGTTAGTCAGTACCTGAGCAATGGCATTTTTTGCCGCTTCGCTCTCTTCACGCTGGTATGCCTCATCCAGTGCTTTAATAAAATCCAGTGGGTGATAATAAGAAATGTACTGCAACGCATCGGCAATACTGTCAATAAAATCGGCCTGACGAATGGTGGTCATGGAACTGCCTCTTGGTTAACTTTTGCGTGGCGCTATAATAGCGTTTTCGCTAACAACTGACCAGTGCCACTGACCGGCGAATATTTGCTGTGGTAGTATATTGGTAATGAGTAACCAGCCTGAATTGCGAGCATGATGTGAGTGTTTTCCCGGATCTCTGTGCGATAAAACTTAATTGCCAGGCCTCAGCTATTGAGTTGTTTCAGCGCTGTCAGCATGAAAGCTACGCACTGTTACTGGACTCTGCTGCACAAAGCCATGAAAACTGTGCCTATGATATTATCTTCCGACAGCCAGAACTGGTTTTAAGTTGTAAAGCAGGCAAACTGAAAGTAACAACAGACAAGCCGTCAAAACTTCCCCCCGCTCCCGAGTCGGCAGCCCAGCTTTGTCATTATGCCGAGCAATTGAACCAGTTATCCGGTCATTATTCCGGGCCTGCTGAACTGCCTTTTCAGGGTGGCTTTGCCGGTGCTGTTGGCTATGACCATGGTCGTTCACTGGAAGTCATTCCTGAGTTTAATGCGGATACCTACCAGTCTCCCGATGCGGTACTGGCCTATTACAGCCAGGCGTTGATTATCGACCGGAAGAACGACAGGGTATGGCTAGTTGCGCCAGTCGATCAGTTAGAAGAGCTAACCGAGTTTTGGGACCAGACCACGAAGCCTAAGAAGGCTGCAGCCTTTCAATTAGTCAGCGACTGGCAAAGTAACATGAGCGAGCAGCAGTACACTGGGAAATTTAACGCGGTACAAAACTATCTGCTGGCTGGTGATGCCTATCAGATAAATTTAGCACAGCGATATTCAGCCAGGTATCAAGGCAGTGAATGGTCGGCTTACCTGAAGTTACGGCAAGCGAATTCAGCACCATTTTCTGCTTTTATGCGACTTCCCGGCAGCGCTATTCTGAGCCTGTCGCCGGAACGCTTTTTGCTCACCGATGCCAAGGGTCAGGTAGAAACAAAACCCATTAAAGGTACGCGTCCGCGGTTTGACGATACGCATAGAGATCAAGCCAGCCAGCAGGCTCTGTTAATCTCAGAAAAAGACCGGGCAGAAAACCTGATGATTGTTGATTTGCTGCGTAACGACTTGAGTAAGAACTGTGAGCCGGGCAGCATTAAAACCCCCAGCTTATTTGCCATAGAGAGCTTTCCTGCGGTTCACCACCTGGTATCAACGGTTATTGGCAAACTGCAACCCGGCCGCACCGCATTGAGCCTGTTCAACGGCGCTTTCCCCGGCGGTTCTATCACCGGAGCCCCTAAAATTAGAGCCATGCAGATTATTGAAGAGCTAGAGCCACACCGTCGTAATATTTACTGCGGCAGTGTGGGCTACTTTTCTCAGCACGGGCGCAGTGACACCAGCATTACCATTCGTACACTGCTCGCCGAAGACGGTCAGCTTTACTGCTGGGCCGGCGGAGGTCTGGTCGCGGACTCAACGGCCTCTGAGGAGTATCAGGAGACTAAGGACAAAGTGTCACGCATCCTGCCGGTATTAGCATCATGACGATTAACACCCGCGCAGACTTTATTCGTCGCTTTAGCCTTTACCCATCCCCCCCGGTTGAGCGCAGAATTGATGAGCCGTTGCGTAAGCGTTTGCGTCCGGCAGCGGTGTTAATCCCCATTATTGAGCGACCACACGGACTCTCACTCATACTCACACGGCGCTCCAGTAAACTGCGTAAACACGCAGGCCAAATCAGTTTTCCTGGTGGCCGGTTTGACAATACTGATACTGACCTGCTGGATACTGCGCTGCGCGAAACCGAAGAAGAAATTGGCCTGCCCCGCAGTCAGGTCGAAGTCATAGGGCGTTTACACGACTACCCGGTCTTATCGTATTTTATGATCCGCCCTTATGTGGCTTTTGTCTCACCACAACAGCCCTTGGTTGCCGAGGAAAGTGAAGTCGCAGAGATTTTTGAAGTACCACTGGCTGATATTCTCGATCATGGAAACCATTACGTTTACCGTATTCGTAAGTTTATCTACGACCGGGTGTATTTCATCCCCTGGCAACATCGAAATATTTGGGGGGCAACCGCCGGGATCTTGCGCGAATTGTCAGAACAATTACAACCCGACGGGAAAAATCATTTCAGACCACTGAACTGACCACTTATTTTTGTTTAAAACTTGCTTCCCCCCACATGAATCATGCGACAATACTATAATAATCAGAACGAGCATGCGCGACAGGTAAGGATAACTATGATTAGCGTTTTTGATATCTATAAAATTGGTATTGGTCCTTCCAGTTCTCATACGGTAGGGCCGATGAAAGCAGCCTATGACTTTTTACATATGGCAAAAGAAGCCGGGCATCTCGACAACGCCGACGGCATAAAAGTCGAATTGTTCGGCTCGCTTGGTCAAACCGGTAAAGGTCACGGTACAGGCAAAGCCGTTATTCTTGGACTTGCCGGCGAAACGCCTGAAAGCGTCGACACTGACAGTGTTGAGGACTTTCTGGAACAAACGCGTAAAACCGAAACTTTAAATTTATTGGGTGAGAAGGAAGTTTCCTTCCCGAGTGAAGGTGCTATTACCTTTCACCGCCGCAAAACCATGCCGAAACACGCTAACGCCATGGAGCTCAAGCTGTTGAAAGACGGTGAGATAATCTATAGCGATCTTTACTACTCTATTGGTGGTGGCTTCATCGTTCGCGATGAAGACTTTGACGAGACTCTGGAAGAAGCGATAGAACAGTCCGCCAAACCTATTCCGTACCCGTTTGACAGTGCCGCTGACCTTCTGGCGCATTGCAAAGAACATGGTATGCGCATGAGTTCATTAATGATGGCCAACGAAAAGGCCTTTCGTAGTGAAGAAGATATTCGTGCCGGTTTAATGAAAATCTGGCGCACCATGCAGGAAAGCATCAAAAACGGTATTACCACCGAAGGCATTCTTCCCGGCGGTCTCAAAGTGCGCCGTCGCGCGTCGTCTTTATATCAGCGCCTGAAGAAAGAGAAATCCAGCGATGCCATGCAGGTAATGGATTGGGTAGATTTATACGCATTAGCCGTTAATGAAGAAAACGCTGCGGGTGGTCGTATAGTCACAGCCCCCACCAACGGTGCCGCAGGTATTATACCGGCAGTAATGAGCTATGCTGACAGATTCATCGAAACCCTGGACGAAGATGCCGTCGTGCGCTTTCTGCTAACCTCAGCGGCTATCGGTATTCTGTATAAGAAAAACGCTTCTATTTCTGGCGCTGAAGTCGGCTGTCAGGGTGAAGTCGGTGTTGCCTGTTCAATGGCCGCAGGTGCGTTAGCCGAATTTATGGGCGGTGACCCATCCAGAGTCGAAAATGCGGCAGAGATCGGTATGGAACATAACCTTGGCTTAACTTGTGACCCTGTGGGCGGTTTAGTACAAGTACCCTGTATTGAACGAAACGCAATGGGTTCTGTGAAAGCCATTAACGCTGCCCGCTTAGCCATGAGAGGCGAAGGCGACCATAAAGTGTCTCTGGATAAAGTGATTAAAACCATGTGGGACACTGGAAACGATATGAAAACCAAATACAAAGAAACCGCTCGTGGCGGCTTGGCGGTCAATATTATTGAGTGTTAACGACAAAAATCATTGCCGGTGCTTAACGCATCGGCAATGAGCAGTTCTCAAACAACTTATCAATTTCTTCCTGAGTTTTCAGTTGCGTCGCTTTTTGTACCTGCTCCCTGGTTAGGTGCGGTGCAAAATTCTCTATAAAGTCATACATGTAAGTGCGTAAAAACGTACCTCGGCGGAAACCTATTTTGGTCGTGCTGTGCGCGAACAGGTGTTCAGCTGGTATCGCAACAAGATCTGTATCAACTTTAGGGTCATAAGCCATACTCGCTAATACGCCAATTCCTAACCCCATCCGCACGTAAGTTTTTATGACATCAGCGTCGGTTGCCGTAAAAACAATTTTAGGTTCATGCCCGGCCTCGGCGAAAGCTTTATCAAGTTCAGAACGACCGGTAAAACCATGCACGTAAGTCACTAACGGGAATTGAGCAATATCATCAATACTTATTTTGCTGAGCTGCGTAAGCGGGTGCGATTTTGGTACCACAATAGAACGATTCCAGTGATAACAGGGCAGCATGATCAGATCATGATATAAGTGCAATGCTTCAGTGGCGATGGCAAAATCAGCTCGCCCCTTTGCTGCTGCTTCACTAATTTGTTCAGGTGACCCCTGATGCATATGCAGCGATACTTTAGGGTAATGCTGAATAAAACGTTCAATAACGTCAGGTAATGCATAACGAGCCTGAGTATGAGTTGTCGCAATATTGAGTTTCCCCTGATCTGGCAAGGTATGCTCAGCTGCAACGGTTTTTATTGACTGAACGCTATCCAGAACTTGTTGTGCAACCGAAATAATGTCTTTACCAGCAGGTGTTACGTGGGTTAAATGCTTTCCTGTCCGGCCAAATATCTGCACGCCCAGCTCATCTTCCAGCATTCTCACCTGTTTACTGATTCCCGGCTGCGACGTAAATAAGCTTTCAGCCGTAGCGGAAACATTCAGGTTGTGATTCATTACTTCAACAATGTAGCGTAACTGCTGTAATTTCATCGAGGAACGTGCCACTCTGTTTGCGAAATGTGATATAAGAAAATACTATAATAATCTTAATAACTATGACAAATAAAGAACGGATAGCAACGGTATTTGTCAAAATTGCAGGAACTGCCTTCTATGACTCAGCCCACATTTGATTTTTCAACCGTACTGGCGTCCTCTGTGCACGACATGAAAAACTCATTGTGTTTACTTATTCAAATGATAGAAGAAGTATCTGAACAGGTCACTGACAGCAGTGCAACAGAAAAAATGGCAAAAGTCCATTACGAAGCTCAGCGCATCAACTCCAGTTTAATGCAGATGTTGACTCTCTATCGTGAAAATAACGACGCGCTGCCATTAAATATCGACCAACATCATCTGGATGAGCTGGTCGAAGAGCTGTTATTAAACAACGAACTGTACCTTGAGCAACGCGGTATTACTGTCAGTACAGAAATTGATGAGAGCGCTGTAGCATGGTTCGACAGAGACCTGATTTGTAATTTGCTTAATGACATCATCATTAATGCAATGCGTTATACCGCCGATAAACTCTTTATTGAAGTACAAACAAAAAATGACGGTGGCTGCCAAATCAGAGTTCATGACAACGGGGATGGCTTTCCCCCTGTTATGCTCAAAAATGCCGCTATGCTCATGCAAGAGTTAAAGGTTCAACAGGCACGAACCGGCCTTGGGCTCTACTTTGCGCAGTTAATCGCAAATGCACATGAACGAAATGATAAAAAAGGTTTTATCGAACTAAAAAATAATGGACACTTAGGTGGTGGTGTTTTCTCTTTAACATTACCCTGAGAACAATAATAACCTAATGAGCGTAATATGATTTACACCATTGTTATCGCACTGATTATATTACTGATAATACTGGCAATTGTTGTCGGTGCGGTGCAGCAACATAAGCAACGTTTAGAGCTGGAACGGCGCAAGAAAATGGCGCGTTTGAGAAGCTCGCTTGAGCAAATCGAAGACCTCATTCACATGTCGAGCTTTTTCCCTATTGGTAAGTCGATGCTGGCAGTGTTAAATAGTCGCGCCTATGAAGTGCTCAAAAATATGAACAGCGTCTCACCGTCAAAGGACTATCAGGCACGAATACAGGATTACGAAGAGCGCATTCAAAGCGTCGACCGCAACGATACTTCTCTTATTAGTGAAGACTTTGAGATTCCGCAAAACAATAAACAAATTATTGCTATGATAAACGGACTCAAGCGCTTAAGAGCAACACTGAGAAGCGAGCATTCCCGGGGCCGAGTTGACAGCAATGTCTTTAGTGTCGAGGATCAGCGTTTAACTAAGTTGCAGTTAAAAATCAGTATTGAAACTCTTATACGCAGAGGCCGCCACGCCTATGAAAGTCAAATGTTGGGCTCTGCTCGTCAGTATTATGAGAAGGCTTTACGCACCATTGAAGACCAGAACTTCAGTGATGATTACACAACCTCGCGGCAGCAATCAATAAAACAGGCGCTGGAGCAAATAGCTCAGGAACTGAAAGATGCTCACGCACGAGACAAAGAAAGACACAAAAAAGAAGACGATTTAGAAGAACTGTTTCAACCGAAGAAGAAGTGGTAAATGGCATGCCAGACTGGAAAGACCAATTAAGCCAAGTAGTATATTCAACAGATTCAGGCCGAATTGATCCGGAACCAGAACCCGAAAGTGTTCCAGAAGGCGACGGTATTGTGCGCCTGAGACGGGAAACTAAAGGTCGTAAAGGCAAAGGGGTGACTATTGTCAACGGACTGAACAAACCCCAGGCAGAATTAAAAAGCATCGCAAAAAAATTAAAACAGCTTTGCGGTGTTGGTGGCGCAGTTAAAGAGTATGAAATTGAGTTACAGGGCGACCAGAGGGACAGTATTGAAAGCTGGTTGAAAAAAGAGGGTTACAAGGTCAAGCGCTCGGGAGGCTAAGATCATATTCAATATACAAGCAGCGCCCATTGTCGCGCCACTCGACGTGACTCGAAAAGTTCCTGATAAGCTGTAATCCTCGTCCGAAAGCCAGCGACTCATCTTCTTCTGTATCATTTACAGGTTCATTGAAACCGTTTTCGCTGTTAGAGGACAGGCTAAAAGACAACAGGCTGCTCTTTGGCCGATACTCGATATCAATTTCTATCTCTACTCCTTCCAACTCTGCCAGTCGTTCTTCACGCGCCCGGTAGTACTCATCAAAGCCCTGGCCTGTCTGTTTTATTTCAGAATCAAGCTGAAGAAAACTGTGCTCCAGCGTGTTATTGAAGGCTTCGGCAAGCAATAAGTACAAAGTTGTTTTATGTGCCCGGATACCTTCCAGATGGCTCAACGAATCGACCAGCTTAATAATTGGATCGCGCCCTCTAATTTCATCTTCTTTTAAATAGACTACCAACCGGAAAGGCAGATGCGTCACATTTGTATCAGGTCTTATGACTGGCAAATTAGTTGGTGCACAATCCAGGCACACCAATGAAACATCATCAAACTGCTCCTGACCTTGCTGGAACTTTTGTAAAGCCGTTACCAGGCCGTCAAAATCACGTTTGCACGCATAGCGCCGCAATAATTCTTCAAACCCATCCTCGGACAACCTTTGATCGTCCTGATTTGTCATTTCGACCACACCATCCGTATAAGTAATAAGACGGATGCCCTTCCCAATAAAGCAGTGGCTGACCTGACTGCTAAATTCTTCAGGAGGCAAAATACCTAACGCCATATGTTCCGGCACCAAACGATTTTCAACCTGACCAGCTTCATTAATCAAAAGAGCGTCGGGAATTCCGCCGTTCCAATAGGTAAGGCGCTCGCCATTTGCCGATAACTCCGCAACGAAGGCAGCACAAAACATATCGTCAGGTAAGAGTTTAACCAGCTTGCGGTTAAACTCTTCAACCATATTGGCTATTGAAAGGCCTTTATCAGCCAAATCAAAAAAGGTTTGAGAAACGGGAAGAGCCCCTGTAGCCGGTGCCAATCCGTGCCCGGTAAAGTCACCAACAAAAAGGTAGAAGTTGCCTAAGGGCCCAGCTTTAGTCAGAACTAAGTCGCCATTGAACTCGCTGGCAGGCGCCAGATAGGTTTTCAGGAAAGGATATTGTGTTTCATTTTCCTGCAAAGCATTCGCCAGCATGTGACTGACAACGTTTTGCTCGCGCTCCATACGGTTTGAGTGATAAGCCAGGGCTTCATTTTTTCCTTTTAACGAATAACTGAGTTCACGAACCCGTGCGTGAGCATTCAACTTAGCCTGCAATACCACAGGTTCGAAAGGCACGCTAATGAAGTCATCGCCACCCGCTTCCAGACACTTCAGCAAGGTTTCCTGATCATCCAGTGCGGTAATAAATAAAATAGGTAGATGAACATCGCCACTTAAAGCCTTTAAACAGGGTGCGGTTTCAAACCCATCCATAATAGGCATCATAACGTCCAGCAACACGACGTCCGGCTGCAGATCAGAAAAAACATCTATTGCCTCAATGCCGTTTGAAGCGCACCTTACCTGATGACCAAAACGTTTAATTAACCCGCTTAACATGACTTGGTTTGCGGGTTGGTCATCAACAATTAAAACCTTCATTAAGCGATAACAAACATCTTATCAAAGCGCGAAATATCAAGAATACGGCGTACGTCAGGCTTCGCATTCACTAACTGGATACCTTTGACACTACTACCTAGAGATTTACGCATATTAAGCAACATTCCCAGCGCAGAACTGTCTAAATAGTCCGTTTCCCTCAAATCAATAATAACCGTGGGTTGGGAATCACCAATATGACTGTAGGCCTGGCGAAACTCCTGAACCAGACTAAAATCAAATTTACCTTTTATGGCAATAACTAACTGCTTACCATCATTTGAAAAATCGCGACTAACGCTCATACTTCCCCCTTTTTTTAATGAGCTTAACACAGATTTTCTGATTGAGTTTATCTGCTGAATACCCTACTCTTTCGGACACAATAAATCCTAGTTATTTTATTATGGCTATAGCCTTCGACGAACTGCGTATTTTGCTCATCGAACCATCCGATGTGCAACGAAAAGTCATTACTCAACACCTGAATCAAGCAGGTATTCAGCATACCCGCGGCGCTTCAACCATTGCAGAAGCCAAAGAAGAAATACTTCGTTGGCAACCTGATATTGTTACCAGTGCTATGTATTTTTCCGACGGTACTGCCCATGAGCTGATTCAGTTTATTAACGCTAAGGACTTAAAAGATACCTTACACTTTATGTTGGTGTCATCTGAACATCGTGCGGATCAACTCGAACAGTTCAAGCAAGCAGGTATTATTGCCATTTTACCCAAACCTTTTACGCCGGATCAGCTGCAACGAGCCATAACCGCCACCATGGATATGATGGAGCCGGAACCACTGCACCTTGAGCTCTATGATATAGAAGACTTAAGAGTGTTAATTGTGGACGACAGTATGACCTCGCGACATGTTCTACGCCGTGTATTTGAAAACCTTGGTGTTGAAAGCTTTGTTGAAGCGGAGAACGGACAGCAAGCCATTGATATTCTGGCAGAACACCAGTTTGATTTAATTGTCACCGACTTTCATATGCCACAAGTGAACGGTAGCGAACTGACGCAATACATTCGTAACAGCTCAGCACATGCTCATACACCGGTACTCATGGTTACAGCCCGCGCCAATGAGCCTCAACTAGCCAATGTGAAGCAAAGTGGCGTTGATGCCCTGACGGATAAGCCATTTGAACCGGCAACGCTAAGAGCCCTTATAGCACGCTTACTAAATAGCTAAATTAGGATGTCTGAAATGAAAAGCCCCTGTCGTAAATGACAGGGGCTTTTTTGTTTGCCTAACTAAAACATTGTCTTTATTCAGATGGTTTCTGGCGATACTTCTCGTAGAGTTCGGTATGGCGGCTACTTAAGCTCACTTTACGTCCGTCAATATAAAGGTGCGTTAACTTTTGCCCAATAGGGTCCAGTAAGTCACCTTCCGATACACTAAGTGAGGCACTTTTCCCGACTTCCAGCGAGCCCAGTTTATCCGCAACCCCAAGAATCTCTGCAGGTTTCAATGTGATTGCCGCGAGCGCTTGTTGCTGATCCAGACCAAATGCGACTGCATTACCAGCCGCAAAAGGCAAGTTACGCACGTCCCAATAGCCAGGGTAAGAAATCGCAAAGTTCACTCCCGCCTCTGCAAGTCGAGCCGGTGATGAAAAGTCTTGATCATAACCTTCATCGTCACGACCTGGCAGACCATATGGAGAGCCAAAAACAACCGGAACATTCAGCTCGGCGAGTTCGTCGGCAATACGCCACGCATCTCTGGCGCCCATCAATACCAAGTCAAACCCATACTCCTGAGCGGTATCAATGGCCTGCTCTAACTGACGCTTGTCATCAGCATGAACATACAGCTTTTTGCTGCCATCAAACAGTCCCAGCATAGCTTCCCAGCGCTGGTCTAAATCAATAGCGCGATCAGCCTGCTTGGCGTCGTAGTAAGCTTTAGCACCGGCAAATACTTTCATCAGCTTCTGCCGATTTTCTTCATTGGCTTTACGCTGCTCTTCGGCAGAACGACGTTCCCACCAGGTATTAACAACGTATGTCCGTGGCCAGGAAATGTGTACGCCCAGCTCACCGGCAACCAGCGCATCCTGGTAATTCCAGCCATCGAGGTGCATTAACGACGACTGGCCAGCCACAAGCGAGCCTTCAGGCACTACCTGAGCATGAGTAATGCCGTGATAACGTACGGTCGGTATAATTTCCGAGTCGGCGTTAAACGCAATGTGCCCTGCTACTTCCGGGTGAATGTCACCCACTTCGCGAGCATCTCGTGTAGCACGTACCGCTTCAATTTCATTCAAACCAATTGTTGTATCCATTGCAATAACGCCTGGATAAACGTGTTTTCCTGAAATATCAATTACCTCGGCACCTTGGGGAATACTGACATCACGACCAATAGCGGTAATTTCCCCATTCTCGAAAACTAAGTCTGAGTCGGTTAGTACGCCATTAGATACCGTGTGCAGAGTTCCTCCCTGAAGCACAACAGGAGCCTGCTGCTTTTCACCCGGAACTTCATCATGTGCCATTGCACTATTCAGCGTCAGCGCACTAACTAATGCGGCACTAACAGTGGTAAGTAGTTTATTCATTAGTGTTGTCCTCCGTGCTGATGCCCTTTACCGGTAAAGTGATCCAGCCAAAAATCATGCTCAGTATCACAGTGCCAGGTTGGCTGTTCCGGTTTATAACCATCTTTAGCACCCTGCTTAGCATCATCACCTGCTGCTAAAACTTTCTGGATAAGTGCGTTTTTCTCTTCTTTAACGGCTTGCTGACGTTGCTTGTCCAGCTCACGATCAAAGAACTTACGACCATTTATCCAAGTCTGCTCTGCGCGGGCATACGCACTTAAAGGATAATGACTCCATAAAACAAAGTCGGCGTGCTTGCCTTTTTCGATAGAGCCGACATAGTTATCAACTTTTAGCTGTTTGGCCGGGTTAATCGTCACCATTTTCAGCGCTTCGTGTGGCTCCATACCGCAGTAACGAACTGACTTAGCTGCTTCAGTATTCAAACGGCGCTGCAAGTCGTTGCTGTCCGAGTTAATACTGGTTAATACACCACGCTCTTTCATCAAACACGCGTTATGTGGAATAGCGTCGTAAACTTCAAACTTATACGCCCACCAGTCAGCAAAAGTTGAACCGCTGGCACCATGTGCAGCCATTTCATCAGCAACTTTGTAGCCTTCAAGAATGTGGGTGAAGGTATCCAGCGTGAAGCCAAAATCCTCAGCCACTTCCATTAACATCAGAATTTCTGAAGCAACGTAAGAGTGAGCATGAACAAAGCGTTCACTGTTTAAAATCTCCAATAGCGTATCCAGGCGATAGTCCGGACGTGGAGCAGAAACCTTATTACGCTCCGAACGGCTCATACGGTCATAAGCTTGTTTACGCTGCTGGTACTCAAGTGCAGCCTGGAAAGCATCGCGCATGATAGTCTCAACACCCAGTCGAGTTTGTGGGTAGCGAACCGTCATATTGTCGCCCCAGTTACTCTGCTTAACGTTCTCACCTAATGCGAATTTAATCGACTCCGGTGCAGCATCAAACTTCATGATATTGGCATCGGTACCCCAGCGTAGTTTAATAACCTGCGCCTGGCCCCCAATTGGGTTGGCTGAACCATGAAGCAATTGCGCCATAGTTGTACCACCGGCCAACGAGCGATAGATGTGAATATCGTCCGGGTTAACCACGTCACCAATTCTGACCTCCGAAGTCACAGCCTCGGAACCTTCGTTCACACCACCTTCTATAGCAATGTGCGAATGCTCATCGATGATGCCCGGAGTTAAATGCATGCCTGCACCGTCAATTTCTGTGACGCCGGAAGGAGCCGACAGGTTATCGCCTATAGCCGCAAACTCACCGTTTCGGACCAAGACATCCGTCTCTTCCAAAATGCCATCATCAGTGGCTGTCCATACAGTTACGTTGCGAATAAGCACATCCTGACGCTCTGGCAAGCCATCCAGACCATAAGCAACATTAGGGAAAGTCAGCTCACTGACGTATTCAACCTGGCTATCTTCTTCTGGAGTTTCAGTGGCACCTTCAGGTGCATCCATCTGCGCCTGTAAGGTGACTTCTTCACCCGCTGGAGAAACCGCCGTTACAGCAAATGTTTGCTGTGCCTCAGGCACTAGCTTAAAGCGCCAGTTACCCGCAGGCTCTATGTCCAGGTCAGCAACAAAGGATAAAGACTCAGTGCCCGACTGAACATTACGCAACCCACTAGACTGCTCACCAACGTTCACTTCACCAGTAAGCACTGGACCTGGCTTAATCGAGATTTCAACATCGCGATCATTCCAGTCGATAGTGTAAGTGCCAACAAAGTCGACTTTATCTCTGGATACCAGTTCGTTTTCTTCACCCTGTAACCAGACCGACTGAATGGTACCGTCTTCGAACAAATCGCCTTTTACCATGACAAAGTCGGCCATATAGCCTTGTGCCAGCTTACCCACTTTGTCTTCGACACCTGCAATTTTTGCCGGGACCGTTGTTAAAGCAGCTAGAGCTTTGTCTTCACTTAAACCATGCTTAACGGCTTTACGCAGGTTAGGCCAGAAGCTTTCCGATTTCTCCAGGTCATGCAGAGTCAACGCAAAGTTAACACCAGCTTCAGCTAACATTGCCGGGTTAGAAGGTGCGCGCTCCCAATGACGCAGTTTGGCTAAATCGACATCCAGATGGCCGTCAACGTCACCCACTTCTGGTGCAGCCGGAAAGTTTAGCGGCAGAATCAAATCGCTACCCGCGTTTTTCACAGCTTCCAGACGAGAATACTCATAACCTGAACCGACATAAATGGAAGGGACATCAAATTGGTCAAGGACATCATCAGCTCGCAATAGTGATTTTTCGTCACTGACTTTAAAAACGATTCCGGTACTTTCAATGTCCGTCAACGAATCCAGAGCCGCATTAAACTCAACCGGTTGGTTGTGTGATTGTTTACCGTAAGAATTTTCGTACCAATTAGCATCTGAAAGCGTCTGTCTAACTAACGCAATACTGCCCATTAAAGACGAAGGATATTGTTGCTGCGATGAACCTTTGTCAAAAGAACCGAAATGTTTGGCTTCGCTTTGATAAATGACGTCGTTCGGTATTTTATCAGCAAGCGAAACCGTTACGGCACGCCCCTGGAAAATACCATCCAGATTTGCTGACTGAACACTGGTAAAACCTTGTGAAACCCACTTTTTCGCATCGTCGGAGTTCGTTTTAAACTCACTAAACCAACGCTTTTGTGAGTGGATAGCGTCATTGGCCGCATTACCACCTTCACGTTCATTATTATAAATTGGCGCATCCGAACGTTCTTGCTCGGCGCTCGCTTTTATACCGTAGCTTCCGTAAGGGTCAATAAAGCCTGGATAAATAGTGTAACCAGTTCCGTCAATGACTTTTGCACCCGCCGGCGCACGATTATTGCGCTCAATAGACTGGACGGTGCCATTTTCTATAACCAGAGTCGCGTTCTCAATAGACTTGCCTGGTTCGGTTATGATTGTTGCGTTTTGTATCGCGGTCAGACTCGGCGTGTTATCTCGCATCCCGTTAGTCCGGGAAGTTTGATCAGCCGCAACCGAAGCGGTCAGTACAGACGTTACTGCTAACGTCAAAGCACTGAGCTGATGCACTTTTTTCATGAATTGTTCCCCATTTTGACTTATTTTTAGTCTGGTTGTCCCATAAGACAAGTTACTTTGTTATATATAGAGGTGACAAGCATTAACCGACAGATCGTGTATTATTAACGATCAGTGAACTCAACAAACCGGAGTGTTTTCGATGAAAAAACAATTATTAATAACGGCTATAGCAGGCTTTATGGGCCTTTCGTTTAACGTTTCTGCCGATGAAAACGCCTTTAACGACGGCGATAAAGCCGTAGAGTACCGCCAAAAAGCCCTGTCCGTTATGCAACAGAATTTTGCCGCTATGGCAGCCATGGTTAAAGGCGAAGTTGAATACAATGCTGACTTCTTCCAACGCCGTGCCGACGACTTTGAAAAAATGTCCAGCATTCCATGGTCCGGCTTCGCCGTTGAAGGTGCTATGCCGGGGGACAACTCCGATGCACTGACCGCAATTTGGGACAACTGGGAAGATTTTCAGCAGCGCGCTAACGACTTACAAGAATACGCAGCAAAACTCTCTGAAGTCAGCCAGCAAGGTTCAATTGACTCAATTAAACCTGTATTTATGGATGCCGCGAAAACCTGTAAAGGTTGTCACGACAATTATAAAGACTGATTAAAGCAACAACATTAAAACGAGCCAAACAGCAACCGCTAATATCATGCCCTGCCAACCGGGTTTTAGGTTAGGGGCTTGCTGTTTGGTTATGCGGTAACCGTGTACCATTGACGCAATAAGAGGCGTTCCTTTAAAGCGGTAAAAAACCACGGCCAGAATATGGATGGCAATCACCACTAATATGACGTCAAACTGACTCTTATGCCAGCTGGTTACTGCTTTTTGCCCATCAGATGACAACCAGTTTGATAATGGACCGGAAAACAAAATCCCGTCTGTTGAAAATAGCCCCGTCATCACCTGGCTTAACAACAACGCCAGCATTAAAACAACCGCCCATCCACCGGCTACGCTGTGCGTATTTTCGGCTTCATAAGCACCACTGAACAGCCTTCTCAAATGCTTTAAAATAGCGGCTGGCGATTTCAAAAAAACATGAAAACGCGCATTCTCACTACCGAAAATGCCCCAACCTATTCTGACCACAAGTAACGCCAATAACGCCACTCCAATATCTTTATGCAGCTCCATCCGGCCGTTTTCGACGGTCCACCAGAGCCCTCCCAGAAAAACAATGAGTAAGCCATGGAACACCCGGATAAAGCTGTCCCATACTTTAATAGAATTTCCTTTCTGTTTCATATTGTTAGCTCCAAATAACTGGGAATATAAACAGCTAAGTGCTAGGGTATAATTAATTATGGCAAATAGGTAGTGACTATGCGTAAAGTTCTTATTGCTGACGATGATTTTATCAGTATCGAAGTGTTAAAAGCGATGCTGGCTAGCTTTGAGGTTGACCTGCTTGTCGCAATGACAGGAGAGGAAGCTTTAAACTTGGCAGAACAGGGACCCGAGCTTATCTTTCTCGACTATGAAATGCCCGATATGTCCGGTGCTGAAGTCTGTCAGCATTTGCGACGGACCGAAAAGCATAAAACAACACCGATTATTGCTATTACCAGTCACCAAAGTGCCAGCGAAATGAGCGCTTGCCGTGAGGCGGGAATGGACGCCACGCTGCATAAGCCTGTTTCTCCGGAGGCACTCAGTGAACTCATGTCGGAATATCTGCCATAAACATTATTCGTGTTTGAATCTTTGGTCATCCGCCAGTTGCACCAAAGATTCACTTTCCTGCAAAAATTGATTGGAAAATTCACCAAAATATTGACTAACTTCTTCGAAAAGAAGAACAAAGTCTCCTTTCTTACCATTTTCTATATCATCGAGTATCTCAGAGAATCGGCGCAAATAACGTCTAATTGAGGAAAACTGCGATTTATTTGCGGCGATGATATCAGCATAGAGTTCTGCGTTCTGAGCAAACAAACGACCTATCATCATCAGTTCCATCCTATAAATAGGTGAGCTGAGTTCTAGCAGTTCCTTAATGTCTACCCGCTCTGATGCCAGATGAACGCCATAAGCGAAAGTACTTAAATGGCGCATAGCCTGTATCCAGCCCATAGCATCATCGTGCTTATTTGCATCAACCTCGTGTAAATGCGCTCCCCAGTTAATAAATTGGTCTAACAGCCACTGATAATGCTGCCGCTGCCTGCCATGAGTAACAACAACCAATTGTTTTGCCAGGTTCTGTACCGATGGCCCGAACATGGGATGTAACCCGACGACCGGTCCGTCATGCTGCTCCAGCATTGCATTTAAAGGGGCAGCCTTAATGCTGGTCACATCGGCTAAGACACAATCATCGGGCAACGGCGGTAAGCGCCTTATCAGTTCAGCAGTCTTATTAACAGGCACACTCATGAGTACTAACTGTGCCTGACTTAACTCATCCTCTGTTGGCCACTCATTGTTTTTATCTATCGTTATGACCCGATAGCCTGTTTGCCTTAACTGAGCAACCAAACGTGCCCCCAGAGCGCCCTCGCCACCAAACACAAAAACGGGTCGTTCAAGATGGCTGGAGGTAGCTGCCGCCTGGGATGTTTGCGTGCGATATGACTCACGAATAATGCGGCGCACGACGTCTTCAATTAAGTCCTCAGACAAACCGGCCTGTTTTGCTTTTACTCTGCGAGCCTTCACTAAAGAGCGCTCTCTCTCCGGTACATAAAGCGGCTGCTTCAATGAACGTTTAACCTCACCAACTTCGGCCGTTAGCTTAGCTCTACGCGCAATAATTTCAATTAACTCATTATCAGCCGCATCAATGGCATTACGCAGTTCTGATAATCGTTTGTCCGGTTCTTGACTCATGGGTGGCTACTTTGTTCCTCTTTAATGACACCAGTAATACAGCGATACGCCTTTTGAATTTTTTGCATCTTAGCAACACTTCCACCTTTATCCGGGTGGTATTTATGCACTAATTTTCGATACTGCTTTTTAATCAGTGCACGACTGGCCGGTGGTTCAACTTCCATCAACTGCCAGGCTTCTGCGACTGGCATATCTGCCGTTACAGAAGAATGCCCCATTCGTTGCCAAAAATCATCAAGCATTGACTCGACATCGGCTCCCGATGTGCTACTTAATTGATTTAAGTCCAGGTAGTACTCTGCCAATGGGTCATTTTCAGATAAAGCAGAAGTTCCTTTGTGCCAGGGCTGGCATTCAATATTTAATGTATGAATAAAAAGCTCATACTTTTTCTGCTCACGCCAGCGCTCACGTAATTTATACAAACAATGAAACAATAAAAAATGCGTTTGAAACAGAGTTAAGGGGTCCCGCAAGGCGCCCTTGTCAAAAAATTCATAGGGCTGAGACTGCAGCCGTTCTATAAGCTCAAGCTCAGTCCAGTGAGGCTGCGTATTGAGGTTCTCAGCCAAAATCTGCGTCAGTATTTCTATATCTTCTTTCATTTTTAAAACACTAACAAAAAACCCAGCACAAGGCTGGGTTTTTCTTTGCTATTTCGTTTTTTTGCTAAAAGCTTAAGACAGCTTCTCGCGGATACGTGCAGACTTACCAGAACGCTCACGCAAGTAGTACAGTTTCGCGCGACGTACCGCACCACGACGTTTGACTTTGATGCTGTCAACTAATGGGCTGTGCGTTTGGAAAGTACGCTCTACACCTTCACCGTTCGATACTTTACGTACAGTGAACGCTGAATGCAGACCGCGATTACGAACACGGATAACAACACCTTCAAACGCCTGAAGACGTTCGCGGTTACCCTCTTTTACTTTTACATTTACAACAACAGTGTCACCTGGTGCAAACTCAGGTAAATCTTGTTTCATCTGCTCTTCTTCAAGAGCCTTAATGATGTTTTGGCTAACTTTTGCCATTTTCGTATCTCCTATCCTAGATAAACTGTACTTTATTCGCTGGATGATTGCTGCGCGATAAACTCGTTCAACAATGCTTCCTGCTCGTCAGTCAGAGCTAGGCTATGAATTAACTCTGGTCGTTGCAGCCAGGTTTTACCCAAAGACTGCTGTAAACGCCAGCGACGTATCTTTTCATGATCACCGCTTAATAAAACCGGCGGCACTTGCTGTTCATTATAAATTTCCGGTCGAGTATAGTGAGGGCAGTCCAGTAACCCGCTGGCAAAAGAGTCTTCTGCCGCTGAATCCTGGTGTCCCAACACCCCGGGAATTAATCGTGAAACCGCGTCAATAAGCACCATTGCCGGTAACTCACCACCGCTTAATACGTAATCCCCTATCGACCATTCCGCATCGACGTACTGCTTAATAACGCGTTCATCAATGCCTTCATAACGGCCAGCAATCAAAATCATTCGATCATTTTTGGAGAGCTGCTGCACTCCGCTGTGATCAAGTTTTTGCCCTTGTGGTGACAAATAAATAACAGGAGTGTCCTCACCCAGGCTTTTTTTTGCTGCATTGATAGCATCCACAAGTGGCTGCACCATCATCAGCATACCCGGACCACCGCCATAAGGCCTGTCATCAACAGTCCTGTGGCGATCATGCGTGAAATCACGAGGATTCCAAACACTCACTGTCAGCAAACCTTCCTTTATTGCTCTGCCAGTCACACCATAGTCGGTGACTGCAGCAAACATTTCAGGAAACAAACTGATGATGCCAACCTGCAATGGTTTACTCATCAAAAGTCTGACGGCCACTCAACCTGAATACGCTTCTCTTCCTTATTAACCTCAGTGACATACTCACTTTGAATAAAGGGAATTAAACGTTCAGACTTTCCGAACCCGTCGTTGCTGTTTGCCTTTACGACCAACACATCGTTCGATGCAGTGGGCATAATTTGTTCAACCACACCCATATCATAGCCTTTAGTGTTTACTACACGCATACCAATAAGGTCGCGCCAGTAAAACTCGTCATCAGCTAATGCCGGTAACTCATCTGCAGTAATGCAGATATCCGCACCAGTAAGGCGTGCAGCCTCATCACGATCGGATATACCTTCTAACCTGGCGATAAGTCCGTTGTTGTGGCGACGCCACTCGACAACTTTCATTTCGCGCTCAGTTTTCTGGCTAAGTAACCAAGGGCTGTATTCAAATATCGATTCTGGATCATCAGTAAATGACTGCACTTTCAACCAGCCTTTAACGCCATACACCGCACCAAGGCGACCAACGACGATTTGTTCTGATTGCTGCATTAATTTACCTACCTGAATCTATTAATGCTTACGCCGCAGCGCTTGCATCTTTAACAAGTTTAGCAACACGATCAGATAACTGAGCGCCTTTGCTTACCCAGTGCTCAATGCGGTCAACATCAACACGAAGTTTTTCTTCCTGACCACGAGCTACAGGGTTAAAGAATCCTACTTTCTCAATGAAACGACCGTCGCGTGCATTGCGACTGTCAGCAACTACCATTTGGTAGAAGGGGCGTTTTTTAGCGCCACCACGTTGTAAACGAATGGTTACCATTGCGTTCCTCAATATAACTGTTTTGTAAATGTAAAAAATAGCAAAGCCCTCCGACAGAGTCGGAAGGCTCGGCAATTCTACTGATTTTTACTGCAAATGCAAGCTTGACGCGCTTTTTCCTAACGCCCGGGGAACATTCCCGGAGGTAACTTTCCACCCATGCCGCGCATCATTTTTTGCATGCCGCCGCCTTTCATTTTTTTCATCATTTTCTGCATTTGGGTAAACTGCTTAAGTAATTTGTTCACGTCCTGAACCTGTGTACCTGAGCCGGCCGCTATACGGCGCTTACGAGAGCCTTTAATAACATCCGGTCGGGTCCGCTCTTTTGGGGTCATCGAATTAATGATGGCTTCCATACGTAAGGTCATTTTATCGTCCATCTGACCTTTCATTTGTTCCGTCATTTTACCCATGCCCGGCATTTTGGTCATTAATCCCATCATGCCACCCATTTCCCGCATTTGAACTAATTGGTCACGAAAATCCTCCAGTGAGAACTGGCCTTTTTTCATGACTTTTTTAGCAACCTTCTCAGCTTTTTCTTTATCGACTTTTTGCTCAACTTCCTCAATTAAAGAAAGCATATCGCCCATGCCGAGAATTCTGGAGGCTACACGGTCAGGATGAAACGGCTCCAGCGCATCGTTTTTCTCACCAACACCCAGGAATTTAATGGGCTTACCGGTAATATGACGAATAGACAGGGCAGCACCACCGCGCGCATCACCGTCGGTCTTAGTCAGAATAACACCGGTTAGCGGCAGAGCTTCACTGAATGCTTTGGCCGTATTCGCCGCATCCTGACCAGTCATAGCGTCAACCACAAACAGCGTTTCAATTGGGTTGATGGCTGAGTGCAGTTGCTGAATTTCCTGCATCATGTCTTCGTCAATGGCTAAACGACCAGCGGTATCCACTAACACTACATCAATAAACTGTTTACGAGCCTGGGCAATGGCAGCATTAGCAATATCAACCGGCTTCTGCTCTGTCGTAGAAGGAAAAAACTCAACCCCAACCTGCTCAGCAAGCGTTTCCAACTGCTTAATAGCCGCAGGACGATACACATCGGCACTGACTACCATGACTTTTTTCTTCTGGCGTTCAGTTAGATATTTGGCCAGTTTGCCCACACTGGTGGTTTTACCCGCACCTTGCAGACCCGCCATTAAAATAACGGCCGGTGGCTGAGTGTTTAACTGCAACGGAGCATTGGCCTCGCCCATTGCCGCTTCAAGCTCAGACTGAACAATTTTTACAAATACCTGACCCGGCGTGAGACTTTTGTTCACCTCGGTGCCAACAGCCCGCTCTTTCACTTTGCCAATAAAGTCTTTGACCACAGGCAAAGCAACATCGGCTTCAAGTAAAGCCATGCGAACTTCGCGTAACGTCTCTTTAATATTGTCTTCGGTCAGTCGGCCCCGGCCGCCAATAGAATGCAGCGTTTGCGACAAACGTTCCGATAAATTCTCAAACATGTCGATCGTCTCTTATATTGCGATTTCTGACGGAAATAGTAATGGGGGCAGTATATCTGATTTGCAAGAAAGTTTCGCCCCGTAAGTATTGGGTTTAACTGACTGACATCGTATACTCATGACTACGAACAACAGGAATCAGGGAATTCGAGCGCGTGATGCTCTCTTTATTGTTGCTAATCAGCTTATTGGGTTATAGTGCCAGCGCTTTTGTTATTCTGCGAAATATACTTAAAAACAAAACGCTTCACCCAACTTACCAAATTGTACCTGCTGCCTTGGCAGTCATCGCCCATGGTTGGCTCATCCTGCTGCAACTTTCTTACGACGACTTCGATCACATTAATGTCTCGTCAAGCTTAGCTATTGTGGCCTTTTTAATAGCCACCCTGACTTTGCTAAAAAATAATCAAGCCAGTAATTTATTTCTAAAGCCTGTTATTTATCTGTTTTCAGCCCTGACTACCGTGCTGTTAGTTTTCACTCCGGTTGACTGGGGCGCTGATATTAGTGCCGGGCATGGGTTAGTTTTTCATATTACCTTGTCATTGGTTGCTTACGGCATTTTAGCCTTAGCCACTCTTTACGCGTTACAGACAAGTTACTTAAACCGGGTTCTTAAGAATAGAAAAGGTCATATTCTCTTAAGCAAGCTACCGCCCTTAATGACCGTCGAAAAATATTTCTTCAACCTTCTGGCTTTAGGCACCTTTGTTTTATTTATTGCGCTTGGCTCAGGTTTTGTATTTTTGGACGATATGTTTGCACAGCAACAAGCACACAAAACTATTCTGACTAGCCTAGCCGCTCTTCTCTATTTAATTGCGGTAATTTTACATCGCGCATCGGGGTTACGTGGACGCATTATTGTTGTACTGACGGTTATTGCCAGCACTTTGCTTACACTGGGTTATTTTGGCAGTCGGTTCGTGAAAGATTTTCTCTTATCCTGAATGGTACTTGACTTCATCGCTGAGAACTCTACATTGTCACATTCACAGTTTAATTAAGGAATAACGCGTTGGACGAGATATCGACGGGCATGTTGCTCGTGATTTTAGCCGTACTGATATTTTTATCCGCATACTTCTCTGGCTCCGAAACTGGCATGATGTCTATCAACCGGTATCGGCTGCGCCACTTAGTACAAAATAATCACCCGGGTGCCAAACGTGTCCAGTATCTTCTTGATCGTCCTGATCGGTTGATAGGCTTAATTCTCATTGGAAATAACCTGGTCAATATCGGTGCATCAGCTATTGCCACCATACTTTGTCTACGCTGGTTTGGTGACGCTGGGATCCTTATCGCAACGTTAGGTTTGACCTTAATTATTCTCATTTTCTCAGAAGTCACCCCAAAAACGATAGCCGCCCTGCATCCTGAGCGTATTTCATTCCCTAGCTCTTTTATTTTACTGCCGCTACTAAAAGTCATGTACCCCATCGTTATTGGTATGAACTTCATCACCAATTCGTTTATGCGACTACTGGGCGTTAACCCAAAACAATCGCAAATGGCAGACGCCTTGAGTTCAGATGAGCTACGCACAGTGGTTAACGAAGCCGGAAACTTAATCCCGACTTCGCACCAGGAAATGTTGGTCAGTATTCTAGACCTTGAGAAAGTCACGGTTGAGGATGTCATGATCCCCCGCAACGAGATTGTCGGCATTGATATTAGTGACGACTGGAAATCTATTGTGAAACAGCTATCAAACGGCCAGCACACTCGCGTTTTGCTTTACCGAAATGAAATAGACGATGCTATTGGATTCCTGCACGCCCGCGATGTTATGCGGTTAATGAGTAAAAACCAGTTTACTGCCGATAAATCCATTTTAGTCCGCGCTGCACGTGACGCTTATTTTATTCCGGAAGGAACACCTCTGAATGTTCAGCTATTAAAGTTTCAACGACGTAAAGAGCGTATTGGCCTGGTTGTTGACGAATACGGCGACATTCAGGGTCTGGTGACTTTGGAAGACATCCTTGAAGAAATTGTCGGTGATTTCACTACGTCCATGGCGCCGGCTCCCAGTGAATCCGTTACTCTGGAAAGCGATGGCAGTTTCTTAGTGGACGGTTCCGCTAACTTACGCGAGCTAAACAAAGAAATGAATTGGGATTTTCCAATAGACGGGCCTAAAACCTTAAGCGGTCTGATTATTGAACAATTTGGTGATATCCCTGACTCCAGATTGTCGCTACGTTTAGGCGGCTATCCGGTAGAGCTCATCGAAATTGGCGACACCATGATCAAACAAGTCAGAGTTTTGCCTAAGCTTTACCGAAAACCAGATGTTCAATCTAATGATTAACCAAAGAACAATCGCCATAGCCAACCGCGTTTTAAATCTTCTTCGCATTTATTCAATTGTGCGGCATAAGTCATAGAGCGGCTTTTCACTACCCTGGATACTTTAACCAGCCAGGGTTTCTTCAAATAAGATTTTCTCTGATACCCACCCCAACCTTCGTGATAATTAAGGTATTGCCCGTAAGCATCCCATTTTGAGACGCCATTAATTTTGTGCGTTTTAGAAATAAACCAACCCATGAAGTCAATCGCGTCTTCAAAGTCGTCACGACTGGCCCAGCCATTACCGGTTTCTCGTTGATAATCTTCCCACGTCATGGTTTTAGCTTGTGAATAACCGTAAGCTGAACTGACTCTTCCCCAGGGAATGAAGCCCAGCAAGTAGTCTCTCGGAGGCAGAGCATTATGCTTAAATGAGCTTTCCTGATACATCATAGCCATTGGCACATGAATGGGAACTCCCCAACGCTCACGTGCATCGGCAGCGGCGTGATACCAATCTCGATGCTCTTCAAAAATATGGCAGACATTTTCCGGGTTCGCCGGTGGAGGTGTCGCGCAGCCGCTAAGCGTCACAATGAACAGCGCACTGGTTAACAGTTTCGGCTGAATAGGAAAAAAATATTTTATTGCCATTGAACTTTATTCACTCATTAAACTCTTAGTAATTGAATACAGGTTGTAACTGAGAAAATGCATTCATGTTCATCCCTGAACGTTTTGTTTAACGCAGTCCTTTTGGGCTGCGTTTTTTTATGTCTTTCAGTTAGATACCTGACCAGACTTTGCCGCCTGACTAAAATAATTTGCCAGAAAGGTATCAAAGTCAACTTTATTGTCTTGTTTGTAACGGTCTGCAAAAGCTTGTTCCGACTCTTGCGCCCATTTAGTAAAGTCACTCTGCACGTAATAACTTAGTGGCTCATTATTAGACTGCTCACGGTATTGCTTAGCTAATTGCATACCTAAACTGCTGTTGTCTCTATTTTGTTCTTTAAGCAGTCCTAAAATCTGGCCTGAAAGCGTTCGTTCCGGGTTCAAAACCCACTCGTAAAGATCAGCTAAATGGTTTTGGTAGCGTTTATCACCTGCACTATCATCTAAAGCTTTTGCCAGCGGAGTAAAGTCAGCAAACAGCTCTTCTAACCAGTCCGCCATTAAACGGTCAATACCATTTTGTTGCAGACTCAGGCGCGGATCCCGACCCTGCATAACCACTTTAGTAAAGTTCTTATCAGCTTGTTGCTGTTGTTCCCAGCTCATGTCTTCACTTGGTTGCAACAAACAATACAGCAACATCAAATCAAGAAAATGCATTTGCTGAGCGGTAATACCAACATCGCTAAACGGATTTACATCCAGAGCTCTGATTTCAACATATTCTACACCGCCTCGCTCAAGAGCCTGACTTGGTGTTTCGCCGTCATGCGCGGTTTGTTTAGGGCGGATAGGTGAGTAAAACTCATTTTCTATCTGCAAAATATTATCGTTAAGTTGACGGTAGTCGTCGCCTACTTTTACACCAATTTTCGAAAACTGTTGAGACGGTGTTGTAATGGCTTTACGTAATCCTGAAACGTATTCCTGCAAAGAGTTGTAGGTTATCTTAAGCGTTGCCTGTTCTTTGTTGGTATAACCCAAATCACTCATTCGTAATGACGTACCATAAGGAAGATAGACTGTTCCTTTACCAACGGTCTCGAAATTCCACTTGTTCAGTATTTCCTCATTATTGGTCTGGCAGAAAAACGACTTACACAAAGCCGGAGACGCTCCAAACAAATAAGGAATAACCCAGGCTATGCGCTTGAAGTTACGAATCAGTGCAAAATATTGATTAGTGCGAAAATCCTGGCTATTGCTAACGCCTTCAATCGCAGCCAGCTCTTCCCACATTTCATCGGAAACCGAGAAATTGTAGTGCACACCGGCAATGACTTGCATAGTGGCGCCATAACGATAGGTTAAACCGCGGCGATAAAGACTTTTCATTCGCCCGGAGTGAGAGTCACCATACTTAGCAATACGGATATCCTCGTCAGACCCGATATAACAAGGCATGCTCATTGGCCATAACAGCTCATCACCAATAGCTTTATAAGTTACCCGGTGAATATCACGAAGCTGTTCAAGTGTGGTTTCAATATTACTTGCCACTGGGGTAATAAACTCAAGCAGATTCTCTGAGTAATCGGTCGTAATTGTTGGGTGAGTCAGGGTTTTTCCTAACTCCTGCGGGTGATCGCCTGGTGCCAGCGTTCCATTTTCTTTTATGCGCAAAGCTTCTCGCTCAATACCACGCCCGATGCCCTGCCAGACTGCTGTTTTACCCGATTGCTTAAGCTTTTCGATAACTGCTTGAAATGTTGCTTGCAAAAGACAACTCCATTCACTGAGGCGGATAGTTTTCTGCCGATTAGCTTACTGGTAATTCGCTCAAAGGTCTATGTTTGTCACTGTTAATTTGCGTTCATACCTTGGCGATTCAGGCTCAACGTGGCAGACTACATGCCGATTATATAACCACTCGGTTACGGATTAACCATGAACTCATTCTGGACGTTTTTACAACTAATTTTTGTCATCCTTCAGGTAACCAGTCTGGCGTTGTACGCACTATTGCCTGCACCCTGGAGCGACACAGTATTAGTAGCAATGATATTGTTCAGTTTGATTATCGGTGTCGTTATTTGGTGGTGGTCGAGACGTAATGCTCTGACCGCACCTTTTCGCCAACCCTTTCTGTCGTCCGACTCACTGCAACTATTTGAGCAAGTATTTAATGACCTGCCAACACGAGTTTACTGGCGCGATCCTCAACTTAAACTGCTGGGCGGAAACCGCGCTTTTGCCAACGATTTTGGCGTTGCACCGGAGTCTTTGACTGGTAAGTCAGATGCCGAAATTGAATCACTTTCTGCTAATGACGTTTTACTGGAAAGAGATAAAAAGACATTTAGCCAGAAAGCCCCTTCTGTCAACGCAGAAATAGAACTAAAAGTTGACAATAAGAGCCAATGGGTAGAGCACTCCAGCGTTCCTCTTTACGATGATGACCATAACATTATTGGTATCCTTGGCAGCTACTACGATATTTCTGGTATTAAGTCGGTTGCTGAGGAGATGGAGAAAGCAAAAGAAACAGCTGAACGCGCTAACCAGTCAAAAGGCGAGTTTCTGGCTAACATGAGCCATGAAATTCGTACCCCAATTAACGCCATTGTGGGCATGGCAAACCTTTGTCTAAAGACAGAACTGAATCAAAAACAGAAACGCTATATAAAGGTCATCGATTCCTCATCACAGGCACTTCTCGGTGTTATTAACGACATTCTGGACTTTTCAAAAATTGACGCCGGCAAACTAACCGTTGAGCGAATTCCTTTTGATTTACAGGACGTACTAACCTCTCTTGCAGACATGTTTGCCTACCGGGCCTATGATAAAGATCTTGAATTTATCATTAATTTGCCGGCCAATATACCCACCCGCCTGATAGGCGATCCGCTGCGCCTGAATCAGGTTTTGGTTAACCTCATTAGCAACGCTATTAAGTTCACTGAAGACGGCGAAATTAATGTCGCCGTTAACTTGCTGGATAGCTCAAAAGACAATGTTTTGTTGCGCATCTCCGTCACCGACACCGGTATCGGTATGGATGAAGAGCAGCGAGCCAACCTGTTTAAAGCCTTTACCCAGGCCGATACCTCGACAACCCGAAAATATGGTGGAACGGGCCTTGGGCTGGCTATTTCCCGTCGCCTTATATTGCTTATGGGTGGCGATATCGGTGTCACCAGTGCGGCTGGGCAAGGCTCAACTTTTTACATAGAAGTGGAGCTCCCCCTACAGAAAGAACAAGACAACAGCCACCATCAATATCTTCTGCAAAAGCTCAGCGGCGTGCGTATTCTTGCCATTGATGACAACTTAAGTACTCGTGAAATGTTGTATGAAATGCTGCGCAGTTACCAGGTTGATGTAAAAGTTTGCCGCACTGCAGAACAGGCGTTGCAAGTTTTCCAGCAGTCCGTAGAAGAGGACAACCCTTATCAATTAGTATTAGTTGACTGGCGTCTCCCCGGCATGGATGGTCTTGAATTTTGCCAGACAATAACAGAACGTTACGCAGACGATGTTCGTCCTAAACTGACTCTGGCAACGGGTTACTATGCCGAAGAGTTATCGGAAAAGGCCAAACAAGCGGGAGTCAATGACATCATTTCAAAGCCTTTTACCGCGTCAACTTTGGGTAGGAGTCTGGCTTCGACGTTATTCCAACGTGAACTCCCTGATGAAAGCGATGCAGAGAGCGGCGACGGTATCCCGGAGAGCATTCTGCGGGCCCCCATTTTGGTGGTAGAAGACAATGAAATTAATCAGCAAGTCGCCAGAGAAATTCTTACAAGCCATAAGTTCAAAGTGGATATCGTAGAAAATGGGCAGTTAGCCGTAGAGGCCGTTCACAACAAAAATTATTCTTTGGTTCTAATGGATATTCAGATGCCTGTCATGGATGGGCTTAAAGCAGCCCGGACCATACGTGCGGACTTTAACTATCAGCAGCTTCCTATCCTGGCAATGACCGCCAACGCAATGAGTGGTGATGAAGAGCGATCATTAGCCGCTGGCATGCAGGGGCACATTGCCAAGCCTATTGATGAGCAGCAGTTGATTAAAGCCATTATTAAATGGGCTGTTCCCGGCGACTACACGAATAATCAGCAGCCAGAAGTGCCTGCCGCTACTGAAGAGGATGAACCGGCTAAGCCACCCGTTCGTATACCACAGGTGAAAGGTATTGAATTTGAGACCGCATTAAAACGGTTACAGTATAACGTAGAGCTTTACCTTAAGCTGGTTGAGCAGCTTTATGAAACGTACCAGGGCAGCGCAACCAAGGTCTCTGATTTTATCACCCGGGGTCAGCACGACAGCGCTCGTCGTTACTTTCATTCGTTAAAAGGCGCAGCGGCTAACCTTGGATTTACACAATTACAAAATAAAGCGGCTGATTTAGAGCAGTTTATGGCCGAAGGCAATATCGATAAAGTTGCCGACCAGATTACAGAGCTGGAAAAGCGTTTACGTTATGCCCATCAGGCAGCAGTTGATTTAGAAGCCATTCAGCAACATCAGTCTTAAGGACTTGCCATGACAAGATACTTTTTTATTATTCCGTTATTACTGAGTCTGCTTTGGTTGCTGTATTTGCGCGCTAATGGCTGGAGTATCAAACAGGGTTATAAAGGCTTTGTATATATTGCAGTAATAAGCGCTGTCATCGCCGCTTTTTACACGGCGATGATGTTTCTTACCGGACGTTAAACCAATGCCAGTAAAACGCCCGCAGCCACTGCTGAACCTAATACTCCGGCGACATTAGGGCCCATAGCATGCATCAGCAGGAAGTTTTGCTGGTTTGCCTGTAACCCAACTTTATTCACCACCCGAGCCGCCATAGGAACGGCTGAAACCCCTGCGGCTCCAATTAACGGATTAATCGGGTCTTTACTCAGTTTGCCCATCAGCTTCGCCATTAAGATGCCACTGGCGGTTCCAATGGAAAATGCCACCGCACCTAATACCAAGATGCCCAGCGTTTGGAAACTGAGAAATTGATCTGCCTGCAATTTAGAGCCAACAGCCAAACCAAGGAAGATGGTCACAATGTTAATCAGCTCGTTCTGAGTGGTTTTTGTTAAACGCTCAACCACACCCGATTCACGCATCAGATTTCCGAGACAGAACATGCCAACCAAAGGCGTTGCTGAAGGTAAAAACAACAACGTCAGGCCCATAGCTATTAGCGGGAAGAAAAGCTTTTCACGACGAGCTACCGGGCGCAGTTGCTCCATTTTAATCTCACGCTCAGCTTGAGTGGTTAGCAACTTCATTATCGGGGGCTGGATAATAGGTACCAATGCCATATACGAATACGCCGCGACAGCAATTGCCCCCAATAAATCAGGTGCCAGCTTTGATGCCAGGAAAATCGCTGTTGGCCCGTCAGCCCCACCAATTATAGAAATTGCAGCAGCATCCGACATCGAAAACTCAATGCCCGGAATTCCGTTCAGGGCAATAGCTCCAAATAAGGTTGCAAAAATACCGAACTGAGCAGCACCACCCAAAAATAGCATTTTGGGGTTTGCCAATAACGGCCCGAAGTCGGTTAATGCGCCAACCCCCATGAAAATAAGCAACGGGAACATACCCGTATCGATGCCAATACTATAAACGTAATAGAGAACACCACCCGGCTCTGTGAAACCGCCTAAAGGAATGTTTGCCAGAATTGCACCAAAACCTATTGGCAGCAGCAATAACGGCTCAAACTTCTTTGAAATTGCCAGGTACAACAACACACCACCAACAACAATCATACTGAGTTGGCCGAACGTCATTGCGGCAATGCCAGTGGTTTCCCATAAGATCTGCAGCTTATCCATATTAGCCTACCGTCACCAGAGCATCGCCGACGGTCACAGCATCACCCTCTTTCACGTGAAGAGACTGAACCTTACCGTCTTTCTCCGCTTTAATGTCGGTTTCCATTTTCATCGCTTCCAATACCAGCACAACATCGCCTGCTTTAACCGTTGTTCCCTCTTTGGCGACAACCTTAAAAATGTTACCGGCCAGCGGCGCTTTAATGGTTTCTCCCTCACCAGAACTTGATTCACCGGAGGCGTCGGACTGCGTTTCAGATGACTTAGACTGTTCGTCAGATGAGGCTGACTTCACTGAATCTAACTTACCTGTAGGCCCAACTTTGACGTTATAGCGTTTACCGTCAACTTCAACTTCGTACTGCTCGACACTACCCGTTGTTGCAGGCGCTTCTTTTTCTTTGGCCTCAGCTTTTTCTTCAGGCTCTTCACCCGGCGCAGGTTCAAAAGCATCGGGGTTATCGCGATTTTTAAGAAACTTCAAACCAATTTGAGGGAAGAGTGCATAAGTCAGAACATCATCCACAACGTCATCAGCAAGACGAATATCTTCATCAGTTGCTTTATCTTTAAGTTCTTTCGTGAGTGCATCCAGTTCGTTGTCCAGCAAATCTGCCGGACGACAGGTAATGGCTTCTTCACCATCCAAAACTCGTTTCTGTAGCTCTTTATTCACCTCTGCTGCAGTCGCGCCGTATTCACCCTTCAAAACGGCAGCTGTCTCTTTAGAGATGTTGGAGTAACGCTCACCGCTCAATACGTTCAGAACCGCCTGGGTTCCTACTATTTGTGACGTTGGTGTAACCAGAGGAATAAAGCCAAGGTCTTCGCGTACTTTTGGAATTTCTTCCAGTACTTCATCAAATTTATCCAGTGCACCCTGTTCTTTCAGCTGGCCTTCCATGTTGGTCAACATACCACCCGGAACCTGGGCCAGAAGAATGCGTGCATCGACGCCTTTTAAAGAGCCTTCGAATTTCGCGTACTTCTTCCGAACTTCACGGAAATAACTGGCTACTTCAGCGAGGTCCGGCAGAGACAAGCCGGTGTCCCGGTCTGTATTCTCTGTCATTGCAACCAAAGTTTCAGTCGGCGAATGACCATAAGTCATGCTCATTGAAGAAATAGCGGTATCCAGCATATCAATACCGGCATCGATTGCTTTTTGATAGGTCGCAACACTTAAGCCTGTTGTTGCGTGACACTGCATTGCAATAGGCAAGTCGGTGTTCTTCTTCAACGCACTAACCAGCTCATAGGCATCGTTCGGTCTTAATAACCCAGCCATGTCTTTAATGAATAGAGAGTCACAGCCTAAATCTTCTAACTCCTGTGCCATTGCTACCCATTTATCCAGTGTGTGCACCGGGCTGACAGTATAGGCAAGTGTTCCTTGTGCATGGCCTTCAACATCTTTGGCCGCTTTAATCGCAGTTTTTAGGTTACGAACATCGTTCATCGCATCAAAAATACGAAAAACATCAACGCCATTTTCTTTAGCTCGTTCAATAAAACGTTTTACAACATCGTCAGCGTAATGACGATAACCCAATAGGTTCTGGCCTCTGAGCAACATTTGCTGACGAGTGTTAGGCATCGCTTTTTTCAATTCACGAATGCGCTCCCAAGGGTCTTCGCCCAAGTAACGAATACAAGAATCAAAGGTCGCTCCCCCCCAGGATTCCATTGACCAATAGCCGATGCTGTCCAGCTTCTCGGCAATAGGTAACATGTCTTCCAGACGCATCCGCGTTGCGAGTAGTGACTGATGAGCGTCACGAAGTACCAACTCTGTCAGTAACAGGGGTTTACTCATTATGATTTCTCCTTGTTATTCGCTGCTTTCGTGCCATTGCGATAATGATGAATGGCAGCTGAAATTGCAGCCAGTACCGCAGGAGGTGCCGTATCAGAGTTTTTATCTTTGACTGGAGAGTGACGGCTGGTAACAGCCTCCGGCGTTGGGATCAAACGCTTCATCGCGCTCATGGCAACGACCAGTAGACAAAGAAAGATAATGACTGCACCCATACCAACGAGCATGAGTTGCGCAGCTTGACTGAGCAGTTCCGACACGAAGCACTCCTAATTGGTTGCTAAGGTATTGTTATAAAATTATTAAATACTATGGTAGCAAGTCACGCAAGGAGATACAGCAGTAAATAGTGGGTATTCAGAGATTAAATGCGATTGAAAATTAAGCAGGATACACTATAGGGAGTAAAAAGAATGGCGCGCTCGGGAGGACTCGAACCTCCAACCGCCTGGTTCGTAGCCAGGTACTCTATCCAGTTGAGCTACGAGCGCGTATTCAGGTTAGTAACAATATGGCGCGCTCGGGAGGATTCGAACCTCCGACCGCCTGGTTCGTAGCCAGGTACTCTATCCAGCTGAGCTACGAGCGCGTATTGTTACTATAAACGACTGGCGGAGAGGGAGGGATTCGAACCCTCGATAGGGCTACAAACCCTATACTCCCTTAGCAGGGGAGCGCCTTCAGCCACTCGGCCACCTCTCCAAATCGTTGTGGCGTGAATTCTAGCGATGTTGGCAATAATGTCAATCGCTTTTTTAAAAACTCGGGTCTAAGTGTGGGATAATTAACCATCTCGCATGAATTTTCTGCAAAATGGCCGAAAACATAAAAAAAGACCGGCTTTCGCCGGTCTTAGTCTGAAAGTTTATTCTTTATCTTGCTCATCGTCCTTTTCGGACTGAATACGCATATAAATCTCTTCGCGATGAACGGAAACGTCTTTCGGGGCATTAACACCAATACGCACTTGGTTTCCCTTAACGCCGAGAACAGTGACCGAAACATCATCACCTATCATCAATGTTTCACCTACACGGCGAGTTAAAATTAGCATAGATTGCTCCTTCAATACTGTTCCGATTCTTACCGCGAATATCGAACATTTCCCTGAACTGTCGTAAGCAGTCTACCAATACTGAGAGCGATTACACTATAACGAAACGCATAATTTTTCGTTGTGTTTTTAACCCTCGGTACGACAACTAGAGTTGCTGTTGTAACCAAGTTGTTGCGGTAGCCAGAGCTTCATTTAACTGTTCCGGGAGTGAACCACCCGCCTGGGCCATATCAGGGCGACCACCGCCTTTACCACCAACCACGTTAGCCGCCTGATTCACAATATCCCCTGCTTTAACTTTAGACGTTAAATCGGCAGTAACGCCAGCTATAAGACTGACTTTATTACCATTTGCAGTTCCTAATAATACGATGCCGGAACCAATTTGGTTCTTCAGGTCATCAACTAAACCGCGTAAAGATTTAGGATCCGCCTGATCCAACTCCGCAATTATTGCTTTAACGCCATTAATATCAATGGCCTGGGCGATTAAACCGCCACCAGCTTGCTGTGCTAATTTCTGTTGTAACTGTTCATTTTTACGCTCAAGCTCACGAAACTTCTGCTGCAACTGCTGTACTTTTTCAGCGACAGAGTTCGACTCGGTTTTTAACTCACCGGCAAGATTTTGCAATATAGACTGTTGTTGTTGGGTGTAGCGAATAGCGGCTTCACCGGTTACAACTTCAATACGACGGACACCCGATGCGATTCCCCCTTCAGAGGTTATTCTGAATAAACCGATATCACCAGTCGCTTTTACGTGCGTGCCACCGCAGAGTTCCATAGAGAAGTCTCCCATGCGCACAACACGCACCTGATCGTCATACTTCTCTCCAAACAACGCCATGGCGCCGGCTTCTTTCGCTTGATCAATTGCCATGAGTTCAGTTTGTAATGGCAAGTTAGTTCGAATTTGAGCATTCACCTCACGCTCAAGCTGAGCCAGTTGTTCATTTGTAACGGGTTCAAAATGCGAGAAGTCAAAGCGCATTTTATCGGCCTCAACTAACGAACCTTTCTGCGTAACATGTTCACCCAACAAGTTTCTAAGAGCGGCATGAAGCAAGTGAGTCGCAGAATGGTTGCGTTTAATATTTTCTCTACGCTCTGAATCAATTTCAGCTTTTACACTGTCATTTAACTTCACAGGCGCTTTGGCAACACCATGGTGCGCTATTGCTTTACCAATGTATTGAGTATCAGTAACTTCAAAAGCGTTACCGCTTGCAACTAACACACCTTTATCGCCTATCTGACCACCACTTTCTGCGTAAAACGGTGTTTCTGAAAGAACAACAATACCTTTGTCACCAGCTTGTAACTCTTCCACCGGTTGCCCTTCTTTGAAAAGCTCAACCACTTTTGCCTGCCCGGCAACATCATCGTATCCGGTAAATGTCGTTTGATTTTCAGACTTTAACTGTTGGTTATAATCCATACCAAACTGAGACGCCTGTTGAGCTCTCAGACGCTGTTCAGACATAGCTTGTTCAAAGCCTTCCTCATCAACTGTCAGCTCATGCTCACGTGCAATATCCGCCGTTAAGTCAACCGGAAAACCATAGGTGTCATAAAGTTTGAATACGACATCGCCGGGTATCACTTTGCCTTTAAGCTGACTAATTTCATCAGACAAAATAGCCAGGCCTCGCTCAAGTGTCCGGGCAAACTGCTGCTCTTCTCGCTCCAGCGCATCTTTAATGATCTGCTGTTTCTGAACTAACTCAGGGTACGCATCGCCCATCTGTCGTGCTAACTCATCAACTAAGCGGAAAAAGAAAGCATCTTTAGCACCTAATAAATGTCCGTGACGCACGGCTCTTCGTATTATACGACGCAGCACATAACCACGGCCTTCATTAGATGGCATCACGCCGTCAGTAATCAGGAATGAACACGAACGAATGTGATCAGCGATTACCCGCAACGACTTATTATCAAGATCGTCGGTACCAATAATTTCAGCTGCCGCTTTAATCAAGGCCTGGAATAAGTCAATTTCGTAGTTGCTGTGAACGTTCTGCATAATGGCAGAAATGCGCTCAAGCCCCATGCCTGTATCAATCGACGGATCGGGCAATGGTTCAAAAGTTCCGTCAGCCTGACGGTTATACTGCATAAAGACCAGGTTCCAGATTTCGATATAGCGGTCGCCGTCTTCTTCTGGTGTTCCCGGAGGACCGCCCCAGACTTCCGGACCATGATCATAAAAAACCTCAGAGCAAGGTCCACAAGGACCAGTATCACCCATAGACCAGAAATTATCCTTTTCACCAATGCGTGAAATGCGGTCTTCCGGAACACCGATATCTTTTGCCCAAATATCGTAAGCTTCGTCGTCTTCAGTGAAGACCGTTACCCAAAGCTTTTCCGCCGGTAATTTCAACTCTTTGGTTAAAAAATCCCAGGCATATTGAATTGCCTGCTTTTTAAAATAATCACCAAAGCTAAAATTCCCCATCATTTCAAAAAATGTATGATGACGAGCGGTATAACCAACGTTTTCGAGGTCGTTATGCTTACCTCCGGCACGAAGACAACGTTGCGCAGAGGTGGCTTTGTTATAACGGCGCTTGTCAGTACCCAGAAAAACATCTTTGAACGGAACCATTCCCGCATTAGTAAATAAGAGGGTTGGATCGTTGCCTGGAATCATTGATGACGAAGGCACTTTTTCGTGTCCTCGTTCAGCAAAGTAATTTAAAAATGCATCACGAATTTGGGCACTGTTCATGCTCATGTTGAGTCCTACTTTTCTTAACTGAGTGACTTTAGGTCAATATTTTAATGGCCTAAGACTATCATGAAGTAGCCGCCTAGCCTAGCGTCGTGGTCGATTGACACAAGCGAAAATTTGCTCTGGAGTAAACCCTCTTTGCTGCAAAAAACGAACCTGACGGCTCCACTCTTTTTCGTCCGCAGGCTGGTCATCGCCGAATTTCTTTTGTTTCAACTCTGCACACAACTCAAACCAGTCAACTTCCATTGAATCGAGCACACTTTCGGCAATCTGCGCAGAGACGCCTTTTTGTTGAGTTACTTGAGCAAGGATTTTTAACCGCCCTTGCTTTTGCCCTACTTTCTCGCGAATAAAACTTGCGGCAAAACGCTCGTCGCTCTGCCATCCTTCGTTATCAAGTTCATCAACAACGCGCTTAACCATGTCTGCGGGCCATTGCTTTTGTATTAATTTACGCTTTAATTCAGTACGACTTTGTTCGCGCATAGCAAGCAACCTGAAGGCACTGTCGCGCAACGATTTCTCGTCATATTCTGAACTTTCGTCCATGGTCTATACTCCAACACGTAACTATGGAATTTGGTCTAAGGATGATTAATATGACTCAGAGCCACACAAAATCAAGGTTTCTCTTAACCTGTCTTGCTTTTCTTACAGTAGCATTTAGCACTGTCACTCAAGCTAATGAACGGACATTGTCGACCTCGGGCAGTGGAAGCGTATCGGCTATTCCGGACCAAATGTCACTCACCTTCTGGATTGAAGAGCGCGGAAATAAGCTCAGCTCGCAAAAGACTTTAGTCGATGAAACAACCAACCGTCTGATTAACGATTTAAATAATAAAGGAGTTGAAGATAAAGACATCCGCTCCTATCAATTGCAGATTTATCCACGTTATGAACAAAATGACGATGGCAAAACAGAACAAAACGGATTTGTCGTGCAACGCGAAGTTCAGGTCACTTTGCTGGAACCGGAGAATTACGACAGCATTATCGATCTTGCCCTGGCGCGCGGGGTTACTCGTGTTGGTCAGGTTAAGTTTGAAATTAGCGACCAACAAGGTTTATATGAACAAGCACTGGTGAATGCATACCAACAAGCCAAGGCGAAAGCTGAGCGTCTTGCTACAGCGGCAGGACTGGAACTAAAAAGCACATTAAGCATTGCTGAGCAATCAATGTCACGGCCGGTAATTATGCAAATGGCCGAAATGAGTAGTCGCTCAGATAAAGTATCGCTACCGGGCCAGCAGACCATTGAAGCACGTGTTGAAGTCACTTTCTTAACCCAAAGTCAGTCTTCCTCTGACAATTAAATCATTGCTATGCGCTGCACTCGGAGTAAGATACTTGATACTTCAACACTTTTTTAACAGTCAGGGTCGTTTTGTTCCAAAAAATCCGTAACATCTTATTCATCATTCTGCTGGTAGCCGCTCCTATGGTAATGGCTCAAGAGTGGCAGCAGCAGCGTGTTGAAGCCAGCAGTAACCCCGATGTATGGATAGAAAAGACTTCGGAGCTCATAGAGCAGTACGATAACCAGCGTCAGTTTGAAGAATTGGCTATGGCCTACGCATTGCAAGCAGAGGCTTACCGTTATTCTGGTAAAGAAAGTGAAGCACAACGTGCAATTCAGGAAGGCTTGCGTTTTGCAGAGTTGGCAGAGTCAAAAATTGCAAAAACGCTGTTGAAAATGAACCAAACCTGGTATTTCCTGCAGCGAGGGAAACTTCGGCAGGCTAATACAAGCATTGTCTACGCAATAGAGTACGCAAAAGCTTCCGGCAATAAAGACTTGCAGATTGAAGCAGAGATTCTGCACGCTCAAGTCATGCAGAACACGGGTGATATTGCCCGTGCCCTTCAAATTTTGGAGCAGCTAAACCGAAGCGCTTACACTGCGCGCCCCAGACTGCAAATGGAATTCCACGCCCTTATCGGCTCTATTTATATGGATGTCGGGGCTAATGACATCGCGTTAGCACACATACAGGACGCTCTGGATATAAGCAGGGAGCACCTTGGTGAGTGGGATGTCTCGGTATTGGAATATAACCTTGCCCGGGCCTATCAGGCCGCAGGAAACGACAATCAAGCCGAGCAACATTTTAAAGCCGCTTTAGAAATCAGCGAAGCAATTAATGATGATCTGGGTGTTGCATACGCACTGTTTCAAATGGCTTCAATAGATATTGCAGACAAAGATTACCAGCAAGCTTTAACACGCCTTAATGAGGCACTCCCCCAATTTAAGTCTGCCGCCGCACACCCCATGGAAGCACAAAGCCGATTAAGTATGGTGTCGGTCTATTTAGGCACTGATAAACTTGATAATGCTCTGAGTCAGTTAGAGGCTGCAACTTCTATCATCAATACACTCACAAATGACGAGCTACATCAAACTCTGCACGAACATTGGTCGGACTACTATCAGAGAATAAGTAACTACGAAGCTGCTCTTAAGCATTATAAAATGTCCGTAAACTTCATGCAGAAAGTTCAGCAACAAACTCGTGATAAACAGGTGCAGGAAATTATGGTGCGCCTGGAAATTAAAGAACAGGAAACAACTAACGAATTGTTAAAGAAAGAGAACGAATTGCAGCAACTGGAGCTCCAGGAGCAGCAAACGTCGTATTACCTCCTCATATGGATTATCATTTCCGGTTTCCTGGTTGTCATTATCGTTTCAGCCTTTTTATACCAACAATGGAAGGCTCGTAAGAATTTCGCAGAACTCGCTCTGAAAGATGATCTGACGAATGCCCCCAATAGACGAGCTATTGTTCGTATATGCAAAAAAGGGCTGGAGCAAGCTCAGGAGCAACAGCGCCAATTGGCATTAGCCGTTGTAGATTTTGACTATTTTAAAACGATAAACGACCAGTTCGGCCACGATGTCGGCGACAATGTACTGAAACGTTTCGCTGCAGTTGCTAAACAAAGTCTGCGTAATCATGACAGTTTTGGCCGTTTGGGCGGAGAAGAATGGTTAATGGTGTTTTTCGACGCCAGTAAAGAAGACGCGAAAAACATTTTCGAGCGCATAACTGAAGAACTGAATAAAAGCCCCATTGACGGTTTACCAAATGATTATCGCGTGACCTTTAGCATGGGCTTCACTAACGCCCACCCGGACGATAGCTTTGACTCGCTCTATAAACGCGCTGACAAAGTCTTGTTTGAAGCTAAAGATAAAGGCCGCGAGCGTTTGATTATTACTGACTAGCCAGCGGTTAGCTTCAATCAAGCTGGCAGATTATGGCTTATACAATGCAAACCGCCACCTCCAAGGACAAATTCCCTGGCGTTAAACGACAACACTTTCCTCTCAGGCAAAGCATTTTGAATTCGCTGAAAAGCCTCATCATCTGTTTCTAAACCAAATTCAGGAATCACGAGCAGCTTATCGGTCTGCAGCACATTCACGTAGCTGCAAAGCAAAGGCAAATCAATGGTTCGCTTTAAGCTCAGTTCGTTAAGTTCTATATCCTGTCTTTCTTCTGGCATTGCTGACTGCGGCCGCGGCAAGGGAAGTGGAATTGCGTTAATAAACTTTGGTAATTGACTGACAAGCTTCTGCAACTGCTGGCAGGCTTCATAGTCCGGGTGTGTTACGTCGTCGGTAAACACATATAACAAGGTGTCAGAATCGACAAAGATCGCCATATTGTCAATGTGGCCGCCGGTTTCATCAGCCGACAAAGAGTTATTGAAAAAGTAGAGACGCTGGCCAGGTAATAACTTACTGAGTATCGCTTTTAATTCATTATGACTCAGGTCCGGGTTTCTTCGTTTTATGCACGCTAACCCAACTATCCAGTCACCTTTCCCGTTGTGGGTAAAAGCACCACCTTCTGCAACCAGTTGTGCTTTGTCGTGCGACAAATTGAAATAACCGCATAAATTTTCAGCAAACTGACTGTCCGCAGTTATCGCTTGTTGCACACCGCTCCAACCATCAAAGTTGAAGGATAAGGCTTTTACCTCTTTTCCATTATTCAGCCAGAGCGGAGCAATATCCCGTAACCAGATATCGTCATAATCAACTTCAATACGGTGAATCCGTTTCAGAGAGTCAGGCAAGTTACCTTTAACCTGAGAGGATACTACCAACGAAACTGGCGCCGAGGCCGGTAACTGATCCAATAACCTGAGCAAGGCGTTTTGCGCCGGTTTTGCATGACTACGCCAGACATCTCCCCGGTACGGCCATGCTAGTAACAAGCGCTGGTTTGCCACAAAATCTGGCAACCAGCCTTCACCGATAACCACTTATTTACCCCGTCGTTTGCTCTGCTTTTTATCCTGCCGATGACGGGCTGTAGCTTTACGTATTTTCGCAAAACGACGCTGTTTAGATTCTTCATTGCGAGGATCAAGAAATGAGTGCTTCTCTGGGGGTAAGTTCACTTGCGCCCTTAATGCATTAACCTGCTCAAGCTTCATCTCCGCCCAGCCACCTTGCGGCAACCCGGCTTCCAGAGGAATATCGCCGTAACGAACACGGATAAGACGGCTCACCTGTACTTCCTGAGACTCCCACAAACGGCGAACTTCACGATTACGCCCTTCGCTTAAGGTGACATGAAACCAACGGTTCATGCCGTCACCGCCTGCCGGCTTTATGCTATTAAAATGTGCCGGCCCATCTTCCAGTTGCACACCTTTTCTCAGGCGTTGCATCATAGCCTCATCTACTTCACCAAACACACGTACGGCATACTCCCGCTCAACCTGCTGGCTGGGGTGCATCAGGCGATTAGCAAGCTCTCCGTCAGTGGTGAAAAGCAACAGACCAGATGTATTCACATCCAGACGCCCTACAGCAACCCAGCGTGCGCCGCTCATTCGTGGTAAACGGTCATAAACGGTCGGCCGCCCTTCGGGGTCTTTACGCGTACAAAGCTCACCTTCGGGCTTGTGGTAAATCAAAACACGGCAAATGACCTCTTCTTCAGGTTTAATCTGAACTTCGTGGCCATCAATGCGAACCTTAGCGTCTGCGTCGATACGCTCACCTAACTGTGCCACTTTACCGTTCACACGAATGCGGCCCGCGGAAATTTTAGCTTCAATTTCGCGGCGTGAGCCATGTCCAGATCGGGCTAAAACCTTTTGTAATTTCTCGGTCATTACGAATCATCTCTCTCGTTAGTCGCTGTCTCAGCGGTACGTTCATCATCTTCACTGAGTGTATCGATATCGGGTAATTCCGATAAGTCACTCAAATTAAAATCATCTAAAAAGTCATTGGTGCTGGCATAAAGTTGAGGGCGTCCCGGCACTTCTTTGTGCCCGACCACTTTGACCCATCCCCTTTCCTGCAACGTCTTCATTATGTGGCTACTGACACTTACGCCACGTATCTGTTCAATTTCACCGCGGGTTATTGGCTGCCTGTAAACAATTAAAGCCAAAGTCTCCAATAAAGCATTTGAGTATCTGGGTGGCTTTTCCTGCCACAACCCCGCTAGCCGCTGCCCAAGCTCAGCTCGTGTTTGGAAGCGGTAACCAGAAGCCACTTTTACTAATTCAATACCCCGCTCCCGGTAATCCAATTGCAGCTCTTTCAGCTGTTGCTTTATTGCCGTAAGTGACGCTTCCCCTTCATTCAGCAAAAGCTGATGCAGTTGCTCAGCCGATAAAGGCTGAGGGTGTGCAAATAAGGCCGCTTCGATAAGTTGTTTAAGCTGTAACGGATTCATCTTGGCTGTGCTGTCTCAAACTCAGGCGAATATCACTCATAGGCTCTACTTGTGACAATTCTACCATTGATTCTTTCACAAGTTCTAAAATTGCTAAAAAACTAACCACAGCCCCAGCGCGCCCCTCTTTGCGGGTGAACAGCTGACTAAAAGAAACATATTTTTTATTGCTTAATAGTTCCAGTACCTGGCTCATTCTTGCCCGTGTGGATAGCTGTTCCCGTTTTATCTGATGATGTGCTTTTAGCTCAACCTGCTGCAATACCCGACTAAAGGCAAGCGTCAAATCCTCTAAAGTAACTTCCGGAGGTGTTGATGTTACCCACTCACGCGCATTGGTATTAACCTCACTCAGCAATATATCCCGCCCTACTTGAGGTTGCTGGTCAATATACTCTGCACCCTGACGTATGGCTTCATACTCCTGCAAGCGCCTGATTAATTCGGCTCTTGGATCTTCTTCTTCATCCTCTTCCTGAGGCGGCTTCGGTAATAGCAGTCGACTTTTAATTTCCGCCAGTATGGCGGCCATCACCAAATAATCAGCGGCCAGCTCCAGCTTAAGCTCTTGCATCATATCCACATACTCAACGTACTGTCGGGTAATGGCCAAAATAGGCATATCAACAATATCGAGCTTTTGTTTACGGATTAAGTACAACAGCAAGTCCATCGGACCACTGAAAGTATCCAGAATAACTTCCAGCGCATCCGGTGGTATATAGAGGTCTTCTGGTTTTTCTATAACCGGTTCGCCGCGGACAAAACCTAAAGGCAGTGACTGCTGTTCAGCCATAATTAACCCAAATGCCTAGCAAGTTATTAAAAGTCAAAAGGTTCTGTGTCTCCGGAGCCTTCACGGCGAATGGTCGGCGCGCCTTCAGACAAATCCACAACCGTGGTTGGTTCTTCACCTTTATGACCGCCGTCAATAATTAAATCCACTAATTTTTCCAGCTTATCCCGAATTTCTTCCGGATCAGATTCTGCCAACATTCCTTCACCAAGGATCAAGCTGGTCGACATTAACGGCTCGTTCAACTCTTCCAGCAAGGCCATTGCTATACGGTTGGTCGGAACCCGTATGCCGATAGTTTTACGTTTGGGATTCAAAAGTCGCTTGGGAACTTCTTTAGTACCTTTCAGAATAAAAGTGTAAGGCCCCGGGGTGTTATTCTTCAGTAGACGGAAAGCATCGTTATCAACTCTGGCATAAGTCGCAAGCTCAGATAAGTCACGGCACATTAAGGTAAAATTGTGCTCTTTGTCTATTTCTCGAATCTGACAAATACGATCCGCCGCTGCTTTGTCACCAATTTGGCAACCAATGGCATAACCCGAGTCCGTAGGATAAACCACCACACCGCTTTTACGAATAATTTGAACCGATTGCTGAATTAAACGTGCTTGAGGATTTTCCGGATGAATTTCAAAAAATTGACTCATAATCTCCCCCTCAATCCTTCTACTGTGACCAATGCTCCCATATTGGCACACAGTCCGCCGGCAGACAAAGATTTTTGCCAAGTTCGCGCCAATTCCCCGGATAGTGAAAGTCGGAACCCTGAGAGGCTAACAGCCCGTATTCCTGGCTCATTTTTGCCAAAGCGTCACGATGGCCCGGAGACTGCTGACACAAACTGACTTCCATTGCATCAAGCCCCCACTCTTTACCCTCTACCAAAAGTTTACGAAGCCACTTGTTTGACATCTTGTAGCCATGCGGATGCGCCAGCACCGCCTTGCCACCAGCACTATGAATAGCATCTATTGCTTCAGGTATATCACACCATTCAGGGTTTACATAAGCACTACTGCCTTTACCAATATAGCGGTCAAAAGCCTGCTGTGGTTTACTGACAGTTCCCTTGCGTACCATGGCATCGGCGATGTGCTTGCGTGTAGGCATACCATCCGCCTGACAATCCTCTGCGGATAAACTAACGCCACGTTGGTATAACTTCTCAAGCATGGCATCAAAGCGATCATAACGACGTTGCTGCTGTTCGTTTAACAATGTCTTTAACTGCCCCTCTTCTGGATCGATATTGAGACCGACGATATGGATCTCAAAACTGTGCCAGCGACAACTGATTTCAACACCGTTAATCAATTTAATCGGCAGGCTTTCCTGAGCAATCAGGCTGTTCGCTTCGGGCAGGCCGTCAACACAGTCATGATCGGTAATAGCCAGTACATCCACCTCCTGCTCACAAGCCCGGTGCAAAAGCTCAGAGACAGACAATGAACCATCCGAGTGCGTGCTGTGACAATGTAAATCATAAACTGGCATTAAATCTCCGCCGCCAGTTCTGTACCCTGGCGAATCGCGCGTTTAGCATCAAGCTCGGCAGCAACATCGGCACCACCAATTAGGTGCACAGTCTGGCCGGCTGACTGCAATGCGTCGTGTAATGACCGTTGCGGTACCTGCCCCGCACAAATAATCACGTTATCAACTTCCAGCAATTGTTTTTCACCTTCACGCTCTATTTCTATACCTTCTGGCACAATGCGGTGATAAGTCACCCCATTCCACATATTCACAGACTTACTTTTTAACTCGTTACGATGAACCCAGCCAGAGGTTTTGCCTAACCCCTTACCAACTTTACTCTCTTTACGCTGAAGCAACCAAACCTGACGCGGGCTCTGCTCTGGCTGCTGAGGTTTTAGGCCGCCCCGATCACTGTAGCTTTTATCAATACCCCAACGCTCTGACCACTCAGGTTCATCCAGTGTCAGTGACTTTTCGGTGGTCAGGTATTCAGAAACATCAAAACCGATACCACCGGCACCAATCACAGCCACTTTTTTACCCACAGCTTTGTGGTCACGTAAAACATCTAAGTAGCCCAGAACATGCGGTAAATCGATACCCGGAATATCGACCTGCCGTGGGCTGACGCCAGTTGCCAGAACCACATCATCGTATTTTTCTGCCAGCAGCCCTTCGCAAGTTTGCTCTTTTCCAAGCTTCAAATTAACCCCAGTGTCTTCAATGCGGTACTTAAAGTAGCGCAAGGTTTCATAAAACTCTTCTTTACCCGGAATCTGCTTGGCGTAGTTAAACTGACCACCAATTTCATCGGACTTGTCGTATAAATCGACCTGATGACCACGCTCTGCTGCGTGACAGGCAAAGGCAAGCCCTGCCGGGCCGGACCCAATGACCGCAATGCGCTTTTTCTGCTCAACCGGTTTCATGACCAGTTCCTGCTCAAAACACGCCTGCGGGTTAACTAAACAGGACGCCCGTTTATTCTCAAACACATGATCCAGACAGGCCTGATTACAGGCAATGCAGGTATTAATGCGTTCAGACTGACCTTGCTCTGCTTTATTCACAAAGTCAGGGTCGGCCAGTAATGGCCTTGCCATAGACACCATGTCAGCCTGGTTGCTTTCTAAAATATGCTCGGCAATTTCCGGGGTATTAATACGGTTAACGGCGACCACCGGTACCGACAACTCACGGCGTACGCGTTCAGTTATCCAGCTGAAGGCGCCACGTGGCACCGAGGTCACAATGGTCGGAACCCGTGCTTCGTGCCAGCCAATGCCGGTATTAATAATGGTCACGCCCGCCTGCTCCAGTAGCTTACCCAGCTGCAGCACTTCGTCCAGCTTATGTCCGTCTTCCACCAAATCCAGCATCGACAAACGGAAAATAATAATCGACTTTTCACCCACCGCGGCCCGCACGGCTTTAACAATTTCTAACGGAAAACGCATGCGGTTTTCAAAGCTACCGCCCCAGTCGTCAGTACGCTTATTGGTTCTTGGGCACAAAAACTGGTTAATCAGATAACCTTCCGAACCCATGATCTCAACACCATCATAACCGGCTTTCTGCGCTAACTGAGCGCCGCGGGCATAGTGTTTAATAGTTTTGAGAATTTGCCGTTCAGACATGGCTTTGGGTTTGAACGGATTGATAGGCGCTTTGACTGCGCTCGGCGCTAACGAAAACGGATGGTAGCTGTAACGACCAGCGTGCAGAAGTTGCAGACAGATTTTACTGCCATACTTATGAACGGCATCAGTCACCTGACGGTGTTTACCCACATGCCAGGGCTTTGACATTTCACTGCCAAAGGGCGCTAAGCGTCCTCGAAAGTTTGGGCTGATACCGCCGGTAACAATAAGACCTACGCCACCTTTTGCACGCTCTTCATAAAAGCTGGCTAATTTACTAAAGCCATTTTTTTCTTCTTCCAGGCCAGTATGCATTGACCCCATCAAGACTCGGTTCTTTAACGTTGTGAAGCCAAGATCCAGGGGTTTTAGTAAATTTGGGTATGAATTTGCCACGCCAACCTCTTATTTTAAACGGGTGTTTAACTTTTCCTAACTGTACTGCTTAAACCCGTTTAACTCAAGCTCAGAACGCCATAGCTTCACGCAGCAAGAAGCGGGAAAGCGCCATACTATCTACCTGTAAATTGGGGTTACCATCACGAACTTGCTCAGCTACCTGCTCTAGAATGGGCCACAGCAATTCTTTAACCTGTGCATCAGCACTTTGCATTGACTGCAGATCAGTCAGCTCAAGCTCTCTTACATGTACGCTTAAAATGGGTTCACCTTTGTCAAACAAGTTAATAGTGACGTCTTCCATCAGCCACTCATCAACTCGCCAGTTTAACGGTACCGAACTCACTTTCTGCACTTTCACTGAGTTCATCTGCTTTAAAAACTCATGCAAATTCGAGCGCCCGGTGCCGTAATATGCCACGGTCAGTTGAGCACCGGACATGGATACTTTTGAAATATCAACACGACTGCTGCCAAGCGCCTGCCAGTCACCAGTTAACACCAACTGCTTGGCTAACAACAATTGATTCTCAGGCTCCGACAAGGCATCCACACGAGTTGCAAAGCGAACGTTATTTGCCGTCAAGCCATCAGTTAGTGAGTTAACCTCAAGCTCCTCCACTTCGAGATCGGCATTTAACTGCTCCGACGCCATTGTCTGTAAACCGTCTTTCATTGCATCAGACAGGTTTTGGGCATTAACTGACAAGCTGATAACCGGAAGCAAAAGCCAGCAAAAAGCCTGTGTTAAATGTGTAATTTTCATCGGTGACCTCATTCAATTAGGATCCAGTCGCAGGAATAAACCCAATAATCGCATAACCTTTGACTCTTTAAAGTAATTATTTGTTAATCTGAAGCGACATTATAAAAAAACGGAGAACAATCTCATGCGAAAGAGCCTTGCTTTAATTGCTTCTTTGTCACTGATGGGTTGCTCGGTAGTATCAGCACCTGTTGTTGCCGAAGAAAGCTCAACGAATCATAAACGCATGTTGCCGGTAGACACCGAAGTGGTTACCGAACACAGCGTAGAAATTAATGGCGAAACTGTCGACTACACAGCCACAGCCGGCACTCAACCGGTATGGGATGACGAGGGCAACCCAACCGCATCGTTATTCTATACCTATTATGAACGCCAGGACGTTGATAACCGTGAGTCTCGCCCTGTTGTTTACTCCTTTAACGGCGGCCCTGGTTCAGCATCGGTTTGGATGCACATTGCCTACACAGGCCCAAAAGTATTAAATTTGAGTGACGAAGGCTATCCGGTTCAACCTTATGGCGTGCAGGACAACCCGCACTCCATTCTTGATGTCGCTGACATTGTTTTTATTAACCCAGTCAATACCGGCTACTCACGCGTGTTGCCAAATGAAGATGGCGAAATGCCGTCGCGCGAAAAGCAGAAAGACATGTTCTTCGGTGTTAATGCCGACGTTAAATATCTTGCCGAGTGGATGAACACCTTTACTTCGCGCATGAACCGCTGGCAGTCACCTAAGTACTTAATTGGCGAAAGCTATGGCACAACACGTGTATCGGGTCTTGCACTGGAGCTGCAAAACAGCCAGTGGATGTATCTAAACGGCGTTATTCTAGTGTCACCAACTGATATTGGTATTGACCGCGATGGCCCGGTAAAACAAGCTAACCAGCTGCCTTATTTTGCTGCAGCCGCCTGGTATCACGATGCACTGCCAGACGCATTACAGAGCAAAGATCTGGACGAGTTACTACCAGAAGTTGAACAATTCACGCTGAACCAGTACTTACCGGCACTGGCGAAAGGCGCCATGCTAACGGGTGAAGCCCGAGAGCAAATGGCCGAACGCGTCGCTTATTACTCAGGCTTATCAAAACAAGCGGTATTAGATAACAACCTGGCGCCGAGCACCTGGTATTTCTGGAAAGAACTCCTGCGTGACCGCGACCGCACTATTGGCCGCCTTGACTCACGCTATTTAGGCCTGGATGAAAAACGCTCGGGCGACCGTCCTGACTATAACGCAGAACTGACGTCATGGTTACATTCGTTCACGCCAGCCATTAACTACTACCTGCGTGAAGAGTTAAATTTTGTAACCGACATTAAATACAACATGTTCGGTCCGGTTCATCCGTGGGATCGCTCGAACAACAACACCGGTAAGCAATTACGTCAGGCCATGGCGCAAAACCCTTACCTGAATGTGTTAATTCAGTCAGGTTATTTTGACGGCGCTACTAACTACTTCGATGCTAAGTACAACATGTGGCACTTAGATCCAAGCACGCAAATGAGCGACCGCATCGACTTTAAAGGCTACCGCAGTGGCCACATGATGTACCTGCGCCGTGCCGACTTAGAGAAAGCCAATGACGACTTGCGTGAGTTTATTCGTAAGTCTGATTCAAAAGGCAAACCAGCAGAATATCAATAGAGAAGAATAAAAGCAGAAAGAAAACAACTGTTGACAGACTTTCGCTCAAGCGTTAGTTTGTCAGCATTAAAACGAATTAAGAGAGCTATACAACTTATGTTTTTACGTACAACAACCCAACATTGGTGGTGGCACTTCCCGAACGAGCGGGTGGTGTAGTTGTGCGTGTAACGTAAATAGCTTCACTTTGAGAAACCCGCTCCTTTGAGCGGGTTTTTTATTGCCGTTTCACTGGAGCAGGTTTAAAAATCAACAAGAGAAAACGAGGTCTGAGGTGAAAAACCTGACAACTGAACAAGACGGCAATTTAGAGACACTGAGAGTGTCACTGCCTTATCAGGCGGAGCCACTACAAGTATTTCAGAATACTTGCAGCACACAAGGTGAGCATTTACTGCTGGACTCAGCTGATATCGGCACCAAGCAGCAGGTAAAGAGCTTGCTGCTGATTGATGCAGCGTTACGAATTACCTGTAACGACCAACAGGTCACTATTATTGCTCTGACTGATAACGGCTCTGCCTTGCTCAGCTGGATTGAAGAACAGCTTAAAGATAGTGCGACTATTGAAAGAGCACCAGACCAACTGACATTAACCTTCAGTGCTGCAACTATGCCACTGGATGAAGACTCCCGCTTACGTCAAATCAGTAACATGGAGCCGCTGCGACTACTCCAGCAAAACCTCAATAAAGCAAACGACACAGCAAAACAGCACCCGTTTTCTGTCTTTCTCGGCGGCGCTTTCGCCTATGACTTTGTTGCCAGCTACGAGCGGCTGCCCGAAGTTGAAGAAGGCGAAAACAACTGCCCTGACTATGTCTTTTACCTGGCAGAAACTTTGCTGATTATTAATCATCAACAGCAAACCACTGAGCTTCTTGGCAGTGTTTTCAGCGGTGACGGTCACGACCAGCGTTATCAGGCTATGAGTCAGCGTATAGGAGAACTGGCAGCGCGCTGTCAGCTGCCGGTAATAGAACCTCAACCTCAGCCGATTGATGTAAAAGTAACAGCCACACCCTCAGCAGAAGAATTTGCAGGCATTGTTACCCGGCTAAAAGAAAACATTGTGGCGGGCGATATTTTTCAGGTAGTGCCGTCCCGGCGTTTTAAAATGCCCTGCCCTGATCCGTTAGCCGCTTACCAACAGTTGAAGAAGAATAACCCCTCACCCTATATGTTTTTTATGAGTCATCCGGATTTTTGCCTGTTTGGAGCCTCACCTGAGTCCGCACTGAAATATCAGCAGGACACCAATCAGGTAGAGCTTTATCCTATTGCCGGTACCCGTCCACGCGGTAAAAATGCCGACGGCAGTATTAACCCGGACTTAGACAGCCGCATGGAACTGGAACTGCGACTTGACCAAAAAGAACTCGCAGAACATTTAATGCTGGTTGATTTAGCCCGTAACGATTTAGCCCGTATTAGCGAAACCGGCACTCGTTACGTTGCCGACCTGCTTCAGGTTGACCGTTATTCTCATGTTATGCACCTGGTTTCACGCGTGGTGGCAAAACTGAGGAACGACTGCGATGCTCTTCACGCTTACCGCGCCTGCATGAATATGGGCACTTTAGTGGGAGCTCCAAAAGTTAGCGCCGCGACTCTTATTCGTCAGGTCGAACAACAACGTCGCGGCAGCTACGGCGGCGCTGTTGGGTATCTGGCCGGTAATGGCGACATGGATACCTGTATTGTTATTCGCTCCGCGTTTGTTAAGAACGACGAAGCCATAGTGCAGGCCGGTGCTGGTGTAGTGCATGACTCAGATCCGGCCAGCGAAGTCGCCGAAACAGAGAATAAAGCTAAGGCCGTTATCCTGGCAATTCAGCAGGCCCACACTTTACCTGAACAGGAGACGCTATAATGACTCAGTCAGCTCGTATCGTACTGATAGATAACGTCGACTCGTTCTCGTACAACCTGGTGGATGAGTTGCGCCAGTTAGGTTTTCCGCTGGTCGTTTATCGTAACCAACTGGCAGCAACCGATGTGATTGAACAGCTGGAAAATTACAGTGGCCCTCAACTGGTATGCTTGTCACCGGGGCCCGGGCACCCATCAAATGCCGGAAACCTGATGGAAGTGATCCGATACTGCAGCGGCCGCATACCCATGCTGGGTATTTGTCTGGGCTTTCAGGCGTTAATTGAGCACGCAGGCGGACGAGTTGATACCTGCGGTGAGATTGTCCATGGCAAAACCGCTAAGGTCGATACTGTGACGCATCCCGTATTTACCGCCGCAACGGATAACAACCAGTGCGTTGTAGCGCGTTACCACTCATTAAGTGGTTACGACCTTCCGGAAGCAACAAAGGTAATCGCCAGTTTAGATGGCCCCGATGGCAGTATCCCCATGGCTGCCGAGTTTTTTAATGAAGCAGGAACCGTTAGTCATGCCATTGGCTTTCAGTTTCACCCGGAGTCGCTTTTAACGCCAAAGGGAAAACAATTACTTAGTAACAGCATTCAGTATTTATTAACAGGAGCAAAGCCATGAAAGCCCTACAAACTCTGATGTCTGGTGAGGCTCTGACGCAAGATCAAACCCGTGAATTTTTCCAGCGCTTAATTAAAGGCGAGCTCAACGACATTCAGGTGACCGCGGCGCTCATTGCCATGAAAATGCGCGGCGAGACTCCCGGCGAGTTAGCCGGTGCCGCTGAAGCAATTTTATCGGCCGCAAAACCTTTTGTTCGTCCCGATACCACAGTTATTGACAGTTGTGGTACTGGTGGCGATGGCAGTAACACCATCAACATTTCCACCACAGCGGCTTTAGTTGCCGCCAGTATGGGCCTGGCAGTTGCCAAACATGGTAACCGAAGTGTGTCTTCACGTTCAGGATCAGCCGATGTACTCGAAGCACTTAAACTTCGCGTTAATCTGGATCCTTCGGATGCCTCTGCCCAACTGGCCGATAACGGCTTTTGCTTTTTATTTGCTCCGCATTATCACCCAGGCATTAAACACGCTATGCCGGTAAGACAAACCCTGAAAACACGCACCTTATTCAACCTGATTGGTCCTTTAGTTAACCCGGCGCGTCCCGACGCTCAACTGCTCGGTGTTTATAGTGAGGAATGGGTAAGACCAATGGCTGAAACCCTGCAGCGACTGGGGGTTAAGCGTGCTATGGTCGTACATGGAAGTGGACTGGATGAACTGGCTCTGCACGGCCCAACTCAAGTCATTGAACTGCGTGACGGCGAGCTGAATGAGTACCGGGTTACTCCTGACGACTTTGGTGTTCCCAGCGCCCCGCTTGACGAGTTAAAAGGCGGCGATGCTGACTTCAATGCCCGTATTCTGGAGGACATTCTTGCCGGAGGCGGCAGCCCCGCTCAGCGCCACTCAGTTGCTATGAACGTTGCAGCTTTGCTTTATTTAAGTGGACAATACAGCGATATGAAAGCCGCAACTGCAGCAACATTGGAGCATTTAGACACCGGCCAGGCTCTGTTGCATTTACGCCGCGTACAAGACGCCCAGGAGACTTACCATGTCTGACAGCATCAGCTTAAAAAAGAATGTGCTGAAAACCATTGTCGATCGCAAAGTTGAGCAAAATAAAGCTCAGGCTGACCTTATGCCCCTGAGTGAAATAAAGTCTCAGCTCAGCCCCAGTGACCGTAGCTTATATGAAGCCTTAAGTGGTGAGCAGGCAGGTTTCATTCTGGAGTGTAAAAAAGCGTCACCATCAAAAGGTCTTATTCGTGCTGACTTTGACGCACCACAGTTGGCAAAAAGTTACCAGCCTTATGCCGCAGCCATTTCCGTACTAACCGAACCTGAGTTTTTTCAGGGCCGGCTGGACTACCTGACCGCCGTGCGCCAACAAGTGACTCAGCCGGTTTTATGCAAAGACTTCTTTATTGATGAAGAGCAGGTTTACCGAGCTCGTTACTTTGGCGCAGACGCTATTTTGCTTATGCTGTCTGTACTCGATGATGCGCAGTATACCATCCTGCGTGATATCGCCGAATCGCTCGCGATGGACGTGCTCACCGAAGTCGCTAACGAAAACGAAATGAAACGTGCCGCAAACCTGGGCGCGAACATTATTGGTATTAACCACCGCGACTTAACGGACTTAAGCATTGAGCCGAACCGCAGCGCACAGTTAGCTCCGCTGGCACCGGAGAATGCCTTACTCATTGCTGAGTCGGGATTTTCCGAACACGCGGACATTCGCCGGGTAGCTCCCTTTGTTAACGGTTTCCTTATTGGCAGCGCATTGAGCGCTCAGCCAGACGTTGATTTAGCCTGTCGAAAACTGCTTTTCGGGCAAAACAAAGTCTGCGGCCTGACCCGCGCAGAAGACGCTATAAACGCCCGCTCACAAGGCGCCGCATATGGTGGGTTGATATTTGTTGAACACTCTCCCCGCTGCGTTACCCAGCATCAGGCAAAAGAAATAACAGCAGGAGCCACTGGCCTTGAGTACGTCGGTGTTTTTGCTGATCAGCCATTAGATAGCCTTATCGAAACGGCCGGAAAAGTCGGTCTTTCCGCTATTCAACTGCATGGTCATGAAGATATCGACTATGTTGTTCAATTGCGTCAGCAATTACGCCAAGCCGGTCTGCAAGCCGTAAAAATATGGAAAGCTTTAGCGATTGAAAGCCCGGCACAATTGCCGGACCTGCCGGTTGATGCCTTTGTTCTGGATAACCGCGGTGGCGGCAGCGGCAAGGCCTTTAACTGGGAATTTTTGGCGCCATTGAGCACTGAAGAGCGTCTGCGCTGCCTGCTGGCAGGAGGCATTGGCCCCGACAGTATTACCAGTGCAATTGAACTAGGCTTTGCCGGAGTCGACATTAACTCTCAAGCAGAGTGGAAGCCCGGCGTTAAAAATAGCAGTAAAATAGCTCAAACATTCACGAAAATTCGCCACTACGGTCGATTTTCGTCAAACAGAATATCAGACAAGCATACCCAACAGGAGGCTGTATGAGTCAGTCATTACCCGCTTACTTTGGCGATTTCGGCGGCCAGTTCGTTCCTGAAATCTTATTACCGGCATTAGAGCAGTTGGAAAAGGCCTTTATCGAAGCGCAACAAGATGAAGATTTTCAAGCTGAGTTTCGCGGATTGTTGAAAAATTACCTGGGTAGGCCAACGCCGCTCAGCTTGTGCCGTAACCTGCCGCTGCACAGCCCGAATAAAACAAAAATTTACCTTAAGCGTGAAGACTTACTTCATGGCGGCGCCCATAAAACCAACCAGGTACTGGGGCAAGCATTGCTGGCTAAACGCATGGGCAAAACCCGTATTATTGCCGAAACCGGCGCAGGGCAACACGGGACCGCGACAGCCCTTGCCTGTGCCCTGCTGGACTTAGAGTGCATTATTTATATGGGTAAGAAAGACGTTGAACGCCAACAACCCAATGTCTTTCGTATGGAATTAATGGGTGCAAAGGTTGTGCCCGTCGATACCGGCAGCGGTACTTTAAAAGACGCGGTCAACGAAGCGCTGCGCGACTGGACTTCCAGCTACCCGGATACTCATTACTTATTAGGAACTGCCGCCGGGGCACACCCCTTCCCGACCATAGTACGCGAATTCCACCGCATGATTGGTGAGGAGGCTAAGGCCCAAATTAAAGAGCAGGCCGGTCGTTTACCCGATGAAGTTATTGCCTGTGTCGGTGGTGGCTCAAACGCCATTGGCATGTTCGCCGACTTCATCGACGAAGAAGACGTCGAGCTGGTTGGTGTTGAACCTGCCGGTAAAGGTGTGGAAACCAAGCATCACGGGGCCACACTCACTGCAGGAAAGCCCGGTATTTTGCACGGTTGTCTGTCATTTTTAATGCAAAACCCGGAAGGACAAATCGAAGAGTCCTATTCCGTATCGGCAGGTCTGGACTACCCTGGCGTCGGTCCCCAGCATGCGCATTTAAAAGCCATTGGTCGTGCACGCTATGAATCGGTTACCGATGAGGAAGCACTGGAAGCCTTTAAATTACTGTCGCGTCATGAGGGTATTATTCCGGCGCTGGAATCAGCCCATGCTTTAGCTTATGCATTGAAACGCGCAGCCGAACCAGATGCACCTGAAATTTTATTGATTAACCTGTCGGGACGCGGCGACAAAGACATCGATCACGTACGTCGTATATTCAGCGCTCAGGAGAATGCTGGAGTTAGTGCTACGGAGGAACAACAATGAGCCGTTATGAAACGTGTTTCGCACAATTAAAAGATGATAATCAGGGCGCTTTTGTGCCATTTGTCACCATAGGAGACCCGACTCCGGGGCAAAGTGTTGAAGTTATCAAAGCACTTATCGATGGCGGCGCCGATGCGCTGGAACTTGGGCTCCCATTTTCGGACCCTGTAGCTGACGGCCCCATGATTCAACGTGCAAACCTGCGGGCCTTAGACGCGGGCACAACCTTTAATGACATTTTGCGGATTTTAAGAGAAGTTCGTGACTATTCACCGCAAATACCCATTGGGTTATTAGTTTACGCCAACTTAATCTACGCTAAAGGTGTTCGCGACTTTTATCAGCAAATGAAAGATGTTGGCGTCGACTCAGTGCTTATTGCCGATGTTCCGACCAAGGAAGCCAAACGTTTTGCCGCCATTGCAAAAGAGATTGGTATAGACGCTGTATTTATTGCCCCACCGGATGCCAGTGATGCACTGTTAGTCACTATTGCTGAACAATGCTCAGGTTATGTCTATCTGCTGAGCCGCTCGGGGGTTACCGGAGCCGACACGCAAATGCAGGCTCCGGCATCTGAGCTGATTAACAAACTTAAAGAAGCCGGTGCGCCGCCGACTTTGCTTGGGTTTGGCATATCCCGGCCTGAGCATGTACAACGGGCGCTTGCGGCAGGTGCCGACGGTGCAATTAGTGGCTCAGCTGTGGTTGCGCTTATTGAGAAAAACCTCGACAATAACGCGCAGCAAACAGCGGACCTTAGAGCTTTTGTAAAAGGCATGAAGGCCGCAACCCAATTGTCATAGAGTTGCCACCGGAGTAGTTAATGGCCCTGTTGTTAGAATATTTACCCATAATCGCTTTTTTTGTGTTTTACAAAATGGCCGATATTTACGTCGCTACCGGCGTACTAATGGCAGGGACAGTGGTTCAGTTATTGGGCCTTAAGCTGCTAAAGCAACCACTGACAACACGCCACTGGGTGATATTAGTCGTTGTTATGCTATTCGGTGCAGTAACGCTGTTATTGCGTGACGACTGGTTCATCAAAATGAAAGTCTCTGTTGTGTATCTCGCTATTGCATTTCTACTTTTGGGCGGCTTAGTTTGGAAAAAACGCAGCCCGATTCAGGCTATGATGGGTAAAGATATCAAACTGCCTGACATTGCCTGGCTGAGGCTGACCTACGCATGGATCATCTTTTGCGTGGCATTGGCAGCCGTGAACCTCTACATTGCGGAGTATTGGAGTCAGGAAGCCTGGGTTAATTTTAAAGTATTCGGCATTTTGGGTATTTCACTCATATTCACAATTGGCACCGGGTTTTACATGTACCACCACGCCATTGATGAGGAGAACACACACTAATGTGGTTTGTTATTTTCGCAGAAGACCATGAAAACTCACTGGAAGGCCGCAAGCAGGCACGCCCTGCTCACCTTGAGCGCTTAAAAGCCTTACAGAACGACGGTCGCTTACTGGTCGCCGGTCCCTGCCCGGCTATTGCAGAGCTTGACCCGGGTGTACTCGGTTTTACCGGCTCAGTGGTCATCGCTGAATTTGACTCTCAGGAAGAAGCGGAACAATGGGCCAACGACGATCCTTACTGGCAAGCCGGTGTCTACAAGAAAGCGACGGTGAAGCCATTCAACGCCGTTTTACCAAACTAACCGAATTAATCAGTGACTATGAAAAGCGTTGAACTCACCGCCAATAACCGCTACCTGCATTGTGTACGTTTTGAACCTGAGTCAACCGCTAAGGCCACAATTGTTATAGCCGCCGCCCTAGGTGTGAAGCAACGTTTTTACCAGCCTATAGCCCGCTGGTTAAGCGAACAGGGCTACCGGGTCATTACTTTTGACTACTACGGTATTGGCCAGTCGGTTGATAAGCCACTTAAGCAAATAAAATCCGATATTATTGACTGGGCTGAGCTCGATATCACCTCGGTACTTGACTATGCGCAGTCCTGTCAGAAGGGCGCCCCCCTAATCTGGCTGGCTCACAGCCTGGGTGGGCAAATTGTTGCCATGGCACATAACGCCAATAAGATAGATAAGATGGTAACCATAGCCAGCGGTACCGGTTACTGGCTGAAAGCCAGCAAACAGGTCCGCTGGACATCCTGGTTGTTATGGTATTTTGCCGCTCCTATTAGCACTCCCATTGCCGGTTATTTTCCGGGGAAGCGCCTGAATATGGTCGGTGACATGCCTGCAGCAGCCATGAAGCAATGGAGTCGCTGGTGCCGCAGTAAAGACTACTTGTTTGACAATATCAGCACGGAACAAAAGAAACGCTATAAAGCATTTTCAGCCCCTATCAGCGCCTTTCATATTGCTGATGACGAGTTGTTGCAACGCTCCAATATTGAAAACCTGCTAGCGCATTACCCTAACGCAGACAAGGTGTTGAAAGACCTGACCCCGGAAATGACCGAGAGTAAAGGTATTGGCCATTTCAACTTCTTTCGCAGTCAGTTCAAAGAGTCTCTCTGGCGTAAAAACTTGCTAGACGCACTGAAGGTCAATTAAAGTCATTATAAAGTCAGTGCAATTAATAAGGACGCTTCACAATGCATTACCAAATGGAACTAGCGTTATCCTTACTGGCAGCTCTGGCATTGGGCCTGATGATAGGCATTGAGCGCGGCTGGAGCGGTAGAGACAGTGATGACGGCACGCGAGTTGCCGGCGTAAGAACCTTCAGTTTAATAGGACTCAGTGGCGGCGTTTTTGCGATTTTAGCTCAACAATGGGGCGTGTGGCTTATCGTTACCGGGTTCTTTGTTGTTGCCATACTCATTGCATCGTCTTATATCAGTCATAGCAAGCTCTCCGATGACGCGGGTATTACCACCGAATTCTCAATGCTGCTGACTTTTGCACTGGCAATTTGGGCAGCCTCCGGCGACCCTTTACCTGCACTCAGTTGCGGTGCTGTAGTGGTTGCTCTTCTCGGCCATAAAAAGAGTCTGCACAAATTGCTTAAACGCATTTCACCTAAAGCCTTTTACTCCGGCATCACTTTACTGCTGATATCTGTGGTTGTTCTGCCTTTGCTGCCAGATGAAGGTTACGGCCCCTGGCAGGCACTAAACCCCTACTGGCTGTGGTGGATGGTGGTATTAATTTCGGGTCTCTCTTTTATTGGCTACCTGTTTACTCAGTTGCTGGGAGAGAAGCGCGGCACCTTAATTACCGCCATTGCCGGGGGCTTCGCATCATCCACCGCAGTGACCTTAACGATGGCTCGTTTTGCGAAAAAGAATTCTCACAGTGTCATTTACGCCAGTGGCATGCTGCTCGCCTGTAGCATTATGTTCCCACGTGTTCTTATTGAGGTCTTTGTTGTTAACCGTGAGCTTCTAACGCTATTGTGGCCGCCTATTCTTCTCATGTTCGCTGGGTTATTAACTGTCATAGCACTCATGTACAGACAAAATAAACGTAAACCACCATCGAAGGCCGGAGAGATAACCATCAGTAACCCACTGCAACTGACCACTGCCATTCAGTTTGGTATTTTGTTAGCGGTTATTCTGCTAATGGCGGAGGCAATGAAAGACTGGTTTGGTGATGCCGGAATATACAGCCTGGCTATAGTATCCGGTCTGATGGATGTTGACGCCATTACCCTGTCGCTGTCACGCTCGGCTCACGGCGAACTCTCCGGTCAGGTAGCAGCAATGGGAATTATCTTAGCCTGTGCCAGCAATACTCTGCTTAAAGGCGTAATGTTCGCCTCTGTCGCAGGCATTAAATTACACTATCGCTACGCTGTTTACATGATTTCAAGCGTTATTCCCGGCTTGCTTTACGGCTTTTGGCAGTTTTAATCATCACAAATGCAGGACAACAATTATGAAATCCGCTCCTGACTGGATCACACATCCGGATACACCTTATTTGCTCATCGATGAAGCTAAATTAAAAAGTAACATTGGCTATCTTAAGCAACGGGTTGAGTCTCTGGGCAGTCATTTACGCCCACATTTAAAAACTCTACGTACTCTGGAAGCGGCTGAATACCTACTCGATAGTAAGAATGCTCCGGCTACAGTATCAACCTTAGCTGAGGCAGAAGCCTACGCGAAGGCAGGTTATACCGATTTACTCTATGCCGTCGGCATAGCTCCCGAAAAGCTCAAAAGGGTAGCAGCGCTAAGACTGCAAGGTATTCACCTACATATTCTGATAGACAATATGGTGCAGGCGCAGGCCGTTTCCGATTTTGCTGACCAGTTCGGGCAAGACTTTTCCGTTTTCATCGAAATAGACAGTGATGACCACCGTGGTGGTATTAAGCCGGGAGATCCGCAATTGTTAACCATTGCCAAAGAACTGGGCGCTCATTTCACCGGTTTAATGACCCACGCCGGTGGCTCGTACGCCTGCAATACGGAACAAGGGTTAAAAAAATTCGCCAAACAAGAATGCGATGCCGTTAAAGTTGCTCAGGACAACCTTCAGGCGGCCGGCATTAGCTGCGCTATAACCAGCGTTGGTTCAACGCCGACAGCACATTTTGGCGAAGACTTTAGTGACATTAGTGAGGTCAGAGCCGGCGTTTACACCACCTTTGACTTAGTTATGAAAAACATCGGCGTGTGCGGCTTTTCGGACATAGCCATGTCGGTAGTCACAACAGTCATTGGCCACAACAAAGAAAAAAACTGGTTGCTGACCGACAGCGGCTGGATGGCCCTGTCGCGTGATCGCGGTACAGCAGGCCAGAGCCAGGACTTTGGCTACGGACAAGTCTGCAGATCAGATGGCTCACTGCTGGACGGCTTGTGCGTTAACAGCACCTCGCAAGAGCACGGTGTCATTGAGTTAACCGAAGCTTACCAACCAGAAGACTTTCCTGTTGGCCATCAGCTGCGCATTTTACCTAACCATGCCTGTGCCACTGCGGCTATGCATCCGGTTTACCACGTATTAATGAGTGACGGTTCGCATAACACTTGGCAACGCATTATTGGCTGGTAGGTTCTCCCCGAAAGGTTTTTCGCCACTCACTTGGGGAGACATTAAATTGCGCTTTAAAATGATTACGTAATGAAAGAGCTGAGTTGAAACCGCATTGGCTCGCAATGACTTCAATTGGCAAGTCGGTCGACTCCAGAAGATCCTGACTAAAACGTAAGCGTTCGTTCACCAACCAATCTCCCACTGACATGCCGGTGGCTTTCTGAAACTGGCGGCTAAATGTGCGGCGAGTCATCATGACACGTTCAGCCAACTCATCCAGGCTGTGGCTTTCTCCCAACTTCAGCCTTAAATAGTCTAGCAGTTGGTTAATACGGCTATTGGGTGTCGACTTTGGTACCGGTCTGTCAATAAATTGTGCCTGCCCGCCGTTACGGTAAGGCGGTATCACCATACGTCGCGCCACTCTGTTGGCAACTTCGCTGCCGTATTGCTGACGCACCAAGTATAAACAGCAATCAAGCCCGGCGCCGGTTCCGGCCGATGTGACAATATTTCCACTGTCCACATACAGCGAGTTAGAGTCCAGAGTTACATCTGGAAAACGCTTTTGAAAGTCAGGCTCAAATTCCCAGTGCGTTGAAGCTTTCTTGCCAGAAAGCAGACCCGCATAAGCCAAAACATAAGTTCCCAGACACAAACCCACAATCTGTGCACCCCGTTCGTAGGCTTTTCTCAATTCATCCAGCAATGGCTGAGGAGGACGTTCCGCCGGGTTTCGCCAAAAGGGCACAATGACAATGTCCGCACTTCTTAACCCGGTAACATCATATTCAGGCGTTATTTGAAGCCCCGCATTCGACTTAAGCTCCCCAACTTCGCCGGCGCAGACCCTTAAATCAAAAAGAGGCTGCTCCGGCATAATGTCTTTAAAAATAATGCAGGGGACAGAAAAGTGAAATGAGCTGAACTGATTAAATGCCACTAAAGCAACAACTGGGGCAACAACTGGCTGTTTCATAACTGTCCCTCTGAAAAACGTTTAAAAACTATAACTTTCACCGTCTTCCGGCACCAACACTGAATTAGTAATATTCTTTTCTACTAAAAATTGACGCAACTCCACGCGCGATAATGCGGCGTGATTCACCGATTCCATATGGCTGGCAATTAATGTCGCTTCCGGCGCCGCTTTATGAACCTGGTAAACGTCTTCTTTATCCATAATAATGGAACCTAGCTGAGGTATCTGAGCATCTCCGGCGTTCAATATAACTACCTCTGGTTGGTATTGTTTCAAGCTATTTTCAACATAAGCATTCCAGACCGTGTCACCCGCCAAATAAAGCGTCTTTTCCCCATCATGCTTAAAGACAACACCGCAAACCTCACCCAATAGATCTCTGGCCATCGACAAAGTCACATCACTGCCATGCTGTCCCGGTGTTTTGTGTAATGCCATGCCTTCAAACTCAGTATTTTCGGTGAGTATTTGAAGGTTCATGAAGCCTTGCTCTTTAAGCACATGAGCATCCGCTTCGTGCTGCACGAAAATCAGCTTGTCCTCCGGAATGTTCTGTACTGCCACTTCATCCCAATGATCGGGGTGCGTATGTGTGACAATCACCGCATCCACATCTAAAATTTCATCCATCGACAAGGGCAAACCAACAGTAGGATTACGCAAATGGCTGTTTAGCGTGCCTTCAAAACCAGGATAGCGCCCTTTCTCCGCCAGCATAGGATCAATTAAAAAGGTTTTTCCGGCAAAAGTAAGTTTTAGTGTCGCATTACGAATTTGTGTAAATTTCATCATAGTCTCCGCTGTTGTTAACGGAAGCTATTGTTATCAATAAACACAACAAAGAAGAGTGGCCTGATGGACACTTAACGATAGAATCGGGACAACCTCAATTGTTCTTATCATAATTACCTGTAATACTTATTACCAACAATAATAAAAAGGAAAAGGAGTTCGCTATGCTAGTAAGAATCACAATGTTCGTTTGCGCACTATTCATGGCAGCTGCATTGCAGGCCGAGGAATTTAGCGAGAACAGGCACTACGAAGTTTTAGATAACCCGGCTTCGAAAACGCCTGAAATTATTGAGTACTTCTCTTTTTATTGCATGGCCTGTTACCGTTTCGAGCCCATCGCAAAAGAACTTGCCGCTACATTTCCTGAAGCCTTTAAGAAGTCACACACGTCAGGATTGAGCCCTAAGCCGGGCATGGGCAGCAAAATGACCCAAGCCTATTCGTTAGCCTTAATGCTGGGCAAAGAGCAAGCTATTAGCGAAAGCATTTTTAAGCAGCAGTTTGGGCAACGTCAGTCGATTGATGCACAGGAAAAAATTAAAGATATTTTTGTTCAGGCAGGCGTTTCTGAAAATGACTTTAAACGCGGCTTCAATAACTTTTCAGTCAAAGCTCGCGCAAAACAAATGGATAAAGACGCTCGTGATAAAAACGTCACCGGCACCCCTACACTTATCGTGAACGGCAAATACAAAATTCTGATGAATGGCTTCCGCAACAGCGATGATCTTATTGGTGACTTAAAACTGGTTATTGAACAGCTTATGAATAAGTCGTCATAAAACATAAGGGAAAGCTACAAGCTTTCCCCTTCGTTTAAAATAACGATTTCAGCTGAGGTACCAACTTTCTCTGCCATATTCAGAAAACGAGTTAGTGCGGAGTGAGATGACAAGTCTCCCATTCCCCAGCTTGCGTTGCCGTAGCCCCAGGGAATAAATACTTTACAGTTAAGGTCATCGGCTGCGGTCAGGGCATCTTCAGGGGTCATATGAACGTAGCGGTACCATTCAGGTGACTCCTCGCTGTAATAAGACGCTATTGGTAACAAGCACACATCAATATCACCATAACGCGTATTTATTGCTTTAAAGTGCTCTGAATAGCCGGTATCTCCGGCAAAAAGCAATGTTTTCCCTTTGCTTTCTATCAGCCAGGCATTCCAGGAGTCTTTATTGTTATCTTCGTAAATAAAGGGCACCCAGGTGCGGCTGCTAAAGTGATGAGCAGGCACCGCAGTAACCAAAGTCTGGTCTATCGTTTTAGAAGAATACCAGCCCAGCTCAGTTATATTAGCCCCGATTGATGGAAAGTGCTCGGCCACATTGAGAGGCACCAAGTATTCGGGCTTGAGCCCGATCTTTTCGATATCACTCTTATTAAAATGATCGTAATGAAGATGGGAGTACAATACGGCATCTGTGGCATTAATCAGTTCTGGTGACGGTTCCAAATTCATTTCTCGCTTTTTGCCACCATCAAGTGAGAACAGCCAATTTATTGGCCAGTCAAAGTCATTGAAAACAGGATCCGTTAAAAACGTCTCTCCGGTTGAGGTTTTAATGGCAAAAGTTGCGTGACCCAGCCATTTCACAGAGAAATCCGTCACCCCGTGAAAGGCCTTCTTATTTCCAGTGTACTGACACAATCCATCGCTACCACACCGAATATCGCTACGAGGCTTGTAGCAATCTTGTTTACACGTTAACGGATAGTTCTTCTCACCTGCGTCCAGGTTTTGGAAACGTCTGGTTTCCCCATTAGTCGGCTGGGGTTCCTCTTCTATCGTTGTCACAGAGTTTGCGCTACAACCTGTTAATACCAGTGTTAGCAATGCCAAAGTATTTACTGATACTAAAGTTCTAAACATTGACACCAGCATCCCACCTCTAAAGTTTAATTAAAACAAGAAAGCTAATATCAATACGTTAAGAGGTCACGCGCTAAATTGTTAGTTTTTGTAACACTAAGGTATGGGCTCTGATATTACCTGATAACCTCAGTAGTCACTTTGATAACCCCTAAATCAAGATCGGCTATTTTATCGAAAGCTGAGCGGGATAAATCGATGATTCTGCCGTCAATAAAAGGACCACGGTCATTAATTTTGACCACAATACTTTTATTATTAGCAATATTGGTTACACGCACTTTAGTTCCAAACGGTAAGGTTCGGTGAGCCGCCGTGCTGGAAAAGTGGTTATAACGTTCACCGCTTGCGGTCGTTCTGAATTGGTATTTCATAGCGTAATAAGAAGCCTTTCCGGACTCGCTAGTACCAACTAAGTTTTCAGGACTTTCAGCAGGAATCGAAGTACACCCTGTCAGCGCCAGCATAAAAATGCCAACGCCAAGGGTTAATCGTTTAAGTGGATACGGTTTTTTTGTTTTCATTCCTCAATTTTACTGAGTTACAAAAACAATGTCCGTTAAGAAATTCAAAAGGCGTGTAAAGAGTTACACACTGACCTGAAAGGCTTCCCGCACCGTAGGGTACTCAAATTCAAAACCATGGCTGCGCAACTTATCAGGCACCACAGCCTGACCTTTAAGCAGCATCGATGACATTTCCCCCAGACCTAACTTGAGCACAAAACCCGGTACTCTCATAAAGTGCGGTTTATTCAGTACCGACGCCAGAGTACGGCTAAAGGCTTCATTAGTAACGGGTCCCGGAGCGGTCATGTTAACTGGCCCAGACAAATTGTCGTGTTCCAGCAGATACTGAATCGCGCGGATCATATCCTCAAGCTGTATCCACGACATCATCTGCTCACCATCGCCCAAAGGGCCACCTAAACCAAACTTATATGGAAAAAGCATTTTGGCCAGAGCGCCCTCACCTTTTGCCAGAACCACACCGGTGCGTAGCAGAACCACGCGGGTTGCATCCTCTGCAGCTAAAGCCCGACGCTCCCATTCCTGACATAAGGTCACCGCAAAGTCAGTATGCTTAGGGCCATCGTTCTCATCTACGGGCTGAGCGTCACGCGGGCCATAGTAGCCAATAGCGGAACCACTCAGAAATACCTTAGGAGGCGTTTCTGCAGCCTTGATCATAGCCGCCAGCTTTTCGGTAACCTGCCAGCGGCTGTCTTTTAACGCCTGTTTGCGGGAGTCGCTCCAACGCTTATCCGCAATGCCTTCCCCTTGTAGATTAATAACGGCTTCAAATTGACCAATATCCGTTACTTCGTCCACCGAAGAGAGCAAAGTGACATCATCACCCAAGGCCTTTTTTGCGCGTTCCTTGTTGCGGGTAGTGACCGTAAACTGATGCTCACTTAGGTACTTGCGAATAAACGCTGAGCCAATAAGCCCGGTACCACCTGTCATTAAAATGTTCATTGGTCACCTCCCTATTTTGTTAAGTCAGCTTGCGTATTAGCTGCGCGGTATTTCTCTGAATAAGTCGGTAGCAGGATAAGCGGCCTAAAACAGCAACCACTACGGCACCAAATGCCGGCCCTAACAGCCACAACTTCCAGTGAATAACCGGCGTCATGTTAAACACCTGGTTCTGCAGTATGAACAGTGATATCTCCATTGCCAAAGTTGCTATCAGTCCACTAATGGCACCTAACACCAAAAACTCATAAGTAATACTACGGCTCAGTAATTTACCCGATGCCCCCAGTGTTCTTAGAATAACTAATTCTTTCTGGCGCTCTTCCATACTCGCCTGAACTTGCGCTACCAGCACTAAAGCGCCAGCAATGATCACAAGTACCAATACAAACACAATCGCTAAGCTCACCTGCCCAATCACTTCCCGTATTTGATCTATCATGGCATCCAAATCAATTAAAGATGCCTGTGGGAAAGGCTTGAACAACTCATACAGGTCACTTTTACGTTCTTCATCCAGTCTGAAACTGGTGATATAAGTCGCCGGAAAATCTTCCAGAGTCGAAGTATTGAAGATCATGTAAAAGTTTGGCTGCAATGTATTCCAGTCAGCTTTACGCAAGCTGGTCACCGGTACAGTGAATTCTTCGCCACCTAAGTTAAAGCGTAGTTCATCACCAACTTTAATATCCAGTCGTTCTGATACATTCAGCTCCACCGAGACCTGAGGTTCGGCATTGTCGCCCCACCACTCTCCTGCGGTAAGTTCGTTGTTAGGAGGCAAACTGTCACGCCAGGTTAAAGAGAGCTCCCTGCCTATGCCTTCACGACCGTCATTTTCTGACGCACCTTCGTCAGAGACTTCCTCATCACGATCCTCTTTGGTAACTTCGTCCTCGAGTTTCTCCCCGTTAATATGAGTTAAACGTCCCGGCACAATAGGATAGAGATCGGTCGACGGAATATTTTCCCGCTCGAACATTGACTGCATGTCATCAACGTTATCTTCAGCAATGTTAATTGCGAAATAATTTGGCGCATCGGCAGGTAGCTGACGTTTCCAGTCTTCCAGTAAATCGTTCCGTAGAACAATGACAAGCAGCAACAGCATAATGGCCGTTGAAAAGCTCAGCATTTGAACGCTATTTGCTGCCGCCCGACGTTGCAGGCCAGCCATTGCCAGTCGCCAGCTGCTGCCTGCCTGCATACCCGCTTTACGGCTGGCTGAAATAAACAAACGACCCAGCCCCAGTAAAATAACAGCAGCAACTGCGCCACCGGCAAACAAGGCCGTGGAAAGCCACCATTGCTGACTGTAAATCACCAGCAGTGCGTAAATGGTTCCGCCACTCAGTACCCATTGCAACCAACGCACCGCATTACCAGCCGTCAATTGACGGTGCAATACGCGTAGCGGTGGAATTGATACCAACCTGAATAATGGATACAGGGTAAACATAACCGCACTGATAACACCGGTCGCTCCGGCTAATGCGTAGGGCTGCCATCCGGCTTGAGGTAAGGTCGCATCCAGTTTCTGTGCCACCCATTCAATAACCACATATTGAATGGCCCAGCCAAGCGCCATACCCACCGCCACACTGGCAGCTGTAAGCAATAACAGGTGAAGTAAAAAGATACGTCGTATCTGCTGGCGACTGGCCCCTAAGGTTTTGAATATGGCAACCACATCGTAATTTCTCTGACAATAGCGCTGCGCTGCTACTGCCACCGCTGTTGCAGCCAGTACCACACCGAGCAGGCTGGCCAGCATCATAAAACGCTCAGCACGATTCAAAGAACGCGACAACGGACTGTCACCATCTTCTATACTGCGCCAGCTATGCGTGTCGTCATTCAGGCGTGGTAGCAACCAGTCTTCATAGGCAGTAATGTCGCTGTTGTCACCCGCCATTAACACATTAAAACGCACTCGGCTGCCGGGCTGGATCAAGCCCGTTTCTTCCAGTTGTGAGTGGCGAATAATAACGTTTGGACTATCAGTAAATACTGAAAAACCAACGTCCGGCTCATAGGTAACAACTTTCGTTACTTTAAAGCTGCTGTTGCCAACCTCAATGTCATCGCCGATATCTAACTGCAGCGCCTGAAATAACTGAGAAGCGACCCAGGCCTCACCTTCTGCAGGCAAACCTTCGGCCACATAACCTTGCCCAAAAGGTTCATCAGCAATTTCCAGCTGACCTCGTAACGGGTAGCCATCGCTTACCGCCTTAATATCCACCAGGGTCATGTTCTCATCAGCAAACGCCATTGAGTTGAACACAACTTTCCAGGAGGTTTTCAAATTCATTTGCCCGGCTTGCTCTAACCACTCTTGCGGTATATCTCTCCGCGAGCTCAATACTCTGTCGGCAGCAAGAAACTCACTACTACGCTCAGTTAATCCAGCCTGTAAGCGATCGCTGAAAATGGACAGTGACAACACGGCAGTGACTGACAAAATAATTGCCAGCGCCATAATTGTCAGCTCACCTCGTTTCAGCTCATGCTTCAGCAAACGAAACGAAATTTTATGCCACATCCTGAGCTGCCTCCGATAACTGCCCTGCATCCATTTGCAACACGCGCTGACAGCGCTTTGCAAGCCGTTGATCATGAGTTACCACAATCAGCGTGGTGCCATAATCCTTGTTTAAATCAAATAACAGCTCTTCGACTTTTCCACCGGTTTTCGCATCGAGGTTACCCGTTGGTTCATCGGCAAAAAGAATCTTCGGTTGTCCGACAAAGGCTCTGGCAATAGCTACTCGCTGCTGCTCGCCACCAGATAATTGATTTGGATAGTGATGCCAGCGATCTTCCAGCCCAACCTTCGCCAGTAATTCTCTGGCTTCTTTCTCTGCGCCTTTATGTCCGGCCAGCTCTGCCGGGAGCATAACGTTCTCTAAGGCACTTAAACTAGGTACCAGCAGGAACGACTGAAAAATGAATCCGACTTTGTCAGCACGAACTTTTGCGCGCTGCTCCTCATCCAATTCGCTTAATTTTTCGTTCTCTATAAGAACCTCTCCGGAGGATGCGAGGTCTAAACCCGCCAGTAGTGACAATAGCGTCGACTTACCGGAACCCGAAGCGCCGACAATGGCTACGGTGTCACCGGCATTGATACTGACGTTAATTGGCTGCAGAATCTGTAATGGACCCTCAGAGGTGTCTACGGTTTTTTCCAGTTGTTGAGCTTGAATGAGCATAAGATGAAAAACTTCCTTTTGAAAACGTGTTTATTTTTAGCGCTGTTGTTGGTTATACGCAGCGTTTCCGCAAATGTCTCACTTGTTGTTTTAGGTGACAGCTTAAGCGCCGGTTATGGGCTTTCTCAGGAACAAACCTGGGTTGCCGAGTTAGATCGTCGCTGGGAGAGCTCTCATCCCGATATAAACATCATTAACGCCAGTATTAGTGGCGAGACCACTCGTGGTGGTTTGCGCCGCTTAGAAGGCGTTTTAGAGCGTCACAAGCCCGACGCTTTATTTATCGAGCTAGGCGGTAATGATGGCCTTCGTGGGTTCGACCTAAACACAGTTCGCTCGAATTTAAAACAAATCATCGACCAGGCGCAGAAACAAGGCGTTAAAGTCGGCTTAAGTCAGGTTATGGTACCACCTAACTATGGCCAACGTTTTGCAGAACAGTTCCGCCAAGTATTTGAAGAGGTTGCAAAAGAAGAAAATGTAACGCTGATACCATTTTTCATGGAAGAGATAGCCACCAATGCCGATTACGTGCAGGACGATGGTATTCATCCCACCGCTGAAGCCCAGCCAAAGATAGCTGATTTTCTGGAGCCTTATTTGCTGGAGTTGGCGAAGTAGTGAAAGCCAGAAACAAAAAAAACCGCCTGCGGGCGGTTGATTTAAGTGGCGTCCCCTAGGGGATTTGAACCCCTGTTACCGCCGTGAAAGGGCGGTGTCCTAGGCCACTAGACGAAGGGGACCCATGGACTTAATTCTTAAGTGTTTAAAAGTAATGGCGTCCCCTAGGGGATTTGAACCCCTGTTACCGCCGTGAAAGGGCGGTGTCCTGGACCACTAGACGAAGGGGACGCAGTTATTACTTTTTACACTTCAGTATTTGAATGGCGTCCCCTAGGGGATTTGAACCCCTGTTACCGCCGTGAAAGGGCGGTGTCCTGGACCACTAGACGAAGGGGACGCAACCAAATACTTATTACTACCAGTGTGCTTTACCAAAACAACTTGGTGGAGCTAAGCGGGATCGAACCGCTGACCTCTTGCATGCCATGCAAGCGCTCTCCCAGCTGAGCTATAGCCCCGCACTAAACAGTCTCAGACTGCCCTGACAGCGGGGCGCATTCTATTGTGACCTGAGCTAATGTGTCAACTATTTTTTCTAAAAATACTGTTGTTTGAGCATTTTTATTGCAGTTTGCTCAGTAATTCATCAAATCTTAACCACGAACCGCTTTTGGCAGTTTTTGATGGTAAACGTGGTAAACCTGCTCCAACCCTTCCCGGCTCGAAACCGATACATTCATATCATTGACTAAGCCGTTATCCAACCGATAAACCCAACCGTGTATCGTCAATGGCTGATCTTTATCCCAGGTTTCCTGAACAACGTTGGTCTTTGCCAGGTTTTTAACCTGCTCCACCACGTTTAACTCACACAAGCGATCAAGCTGGTCATTTTCATTCAACCGCTCTAACTCTTCTGCATGCTCACGGTAAACGTCGCGAATAGGATACAGCCAATGGTCAACCAAACCATGGGGTTTACTCTCAATTGCAGCCTTCACACCACCACAACCGTAATGACCAACAACAAGAATATGCCGTACTTTAAGCGCTTCAATAGCGAATTGAATAACTGATAAGCAGTTAAAATCTGTCTGAATGACCTGGTTTGCCACATTTCTATGAACAAAGAGTTCACCCGGCGCCATGCCGACAATTTCATTTGCCGGAACCCGACTGTCAGAACAACCTATCCACAAGTACTCGGGAGACTGCTGACCCACTAAACGTTTGAAAAAATCAGGATCTTTTTTTACCTGCTCTTCTGCCCACGCTTTGTTATTTTCAATCAAGTGTTTTATATCTGGCATTATTTATCCCATGGTCCCGGTAGCCTGATAAGACGCTTCCACCAAATTTTAGGCATCGTTAATCCTATATAGAGGTCAAAGCTTCTATATAAACAAAGTGGAGAGAACTAAAGGCTATTGTAACCAGAATTGCACTGAATTTGGCAAAGGATTTTATTCAGATTTTTGCGCTAGATAAAACCAGCGGAGAAAAGTGGGCAGTCAGTCACTCAGGTTTTATTGAATTCCTGAGCACTCCGACTGACTGCCGTTATAAAAATGACAAAAAAAGAGAATTACCACTCAATAACCACGGGCTGCTTTAAATAGGGATTGTCGTGAGCACGTAAACTCTCTTTCATGGCCTCTTCCGAGTTCAGACCGTGATCAACACTGCCATCGCCATAACGCAGAGCAAATGGCTGATTAAAAGGCCGTGAGCGAACATGCTCGTAAAGTTCTTTAAATGTATAACAGGTTACCCCGTTAGCAGGCGTTATTCTGCTGTTACTTGGCATAACTCACCTCCTGCATTCAGCCGATACAGATTGATCCACTGCTGCTGAAATAATTCGTTAAACGCGGTAGCACCAGCTAACGCACGCTGAATAGTGGCTTCATCGGCTTCAATAATCACCTGCAGCCGTACCGGTCTGTGTACAAAGTCACTACCATCGTGCACCGACTGCCAGGCCAGTCCCTGACGTAAGTCACCACCATTTCCCTCGAAAATACCAATGTCATTCGCGACCCGGTTGTGCAGCAATTTATTGCCGCTACCCAGCTGTTTCGGATCAGTCACCGAGCAGTAGTACTGCCAGTTTATCCAGTTGGCGACCAGTCCCGGGGCACTCAACAGTTGTGTTAGCAACGCCCCTTTAGGGTCACGCTCGCTGCAGTAGTCATGCAAAAAGTTACTGCCGACCGTTTCCGACGACGTTAATCGGCTAGCTCGCCCGAAAAACAGCACATTATTATCGGCTAACCCCCACTCCGGACGCAGTTCCGCCCAATGGTTCGCCTGCTTTTTAAGCTGTTTAGCTGACCCATTGGTCGACGTGGTTAATGCCTCTGTGGCATTGCTGAATAAACACTTAACCTGATCCGGTACGGAATCGGATAGCCACACTACCTTGTCGGTTACTGTTTCATGCAGCGCTGAGTAAAACCGAGTGTTCGCGGGGATCTGAACTCCCCGGTCAACGAGGTGCTTTCGGATTTCACCGTCGTTTAATAAACGGGTTAATACTCGGGCACTTAAGGCTCCGGACTGACCGCCACAAGCCCCACAGTTGAGACCTGCGCGCTGAGCATTATTGCTGTGATGTGAACCGTGTCCTACCAGAATTACGTGCTTCCCGAACGAGTCGAACTGCATACCCGCCAATGCCTGCTCGCATAAGCTCACCAAAGACTCTACTGACGCCTGACCATCAGCCTGAAAAATAGCGCTGCCGGAAACGGCAGTATCGTCGGCGGTCGCCAGCTTTCCGGGCGCTCCTGTCAGCAACTCTTTCAACTTGCCAAGTCCAAGCGCTTCAACGCCGCTGAACATCGACACTGGCGTATTAAACAGGTTACTGAGTAATGACATAACCGAATGCTTACGCTCCGGTGCCTTAACGTAATAGGCTGGCTGCAACAGACCTGGCGCATGGGGAACGTCCTGCTCCTTCGTCTGAACCGCCAAAGGCACACCAAAAAAGCCGGCAAAGCCTTTGCTTTGTGTACTTACCCCCAAGCGCTCCCCTGCTTGTTCTAGCGCACGACGATAACGCTCAGAGCGCACATCGATACAAAACACCGCCTGCACCACTGAGGTTTCATTCGCGGCCTTATCTGAGTTTTCCGGGCTGAATTTCAGTGTCTTCAACTGTGAGCGTTCATAAGCCGCCTGCCACTGCCACAGAACATCGTTATATTCTTCAATATGAGACACTTGCCCTTCACAGTTTTCTATCTGCGTCGCAAGCGCTTGCTGCAACTGCTGATAAACAGCCGTGTTGGTCCGCTCAGCCAGTTGCCAGAGAATGTACTCCCAGGCCAGTCGAATGCATAACAACTCAAATACCCACTGACTCTGCTGGCGGGCGTCCTGATAAGCCATAGCTGCGGCCCAGCCCCACAGGTCACTGATAAGAGCCTGGCAGTAACAGCGCAGTGCATAGTCAGACGCATCGGTTAAAAAACTCGCCTGACAGACGCTAATAAGCTCATGCGGATCATCCGGGAGCTCCGCAAATAAATCGTTTAAGTCGGCCTCGTCCATCAAGGTTTCAATACCGCGGTCAGCACGGGATATCGTCAACCAATGTTGATACAACGAGCTGTCCTTACCCGCTTGCTGGAAGCGTGTAGGAAACTGCATAAACAAGCCGCAGGTCTGGCTAATTTGCAGCACCACTTCGTCATTCCAGCGCATTTTTCGGCGACGCTGCTGATATTTATCCACCCACTGGCTTAGGTTTCGCCATTGCGGCAGCAACTCACGGGACTGAGTTCGTTGATCCAGCTCCCGCACCATGTCTTCGGTCACTAACTCTGGGGCAATTTGATTCTGCTGCCACTGCTGCCAATAGAAGTCGGGGCTCATTAGCAGTCGACTCCCCGCACAGTAACGCCAATGTGCAGCGACACCGCTAACCGGTTGCTGACGATAGTGCCAGAAAGGGTTAACCGCTATCCATTGAGACAAGGGCCACTGCGGCGCAATGGACTGACTGACCTGTTCCGCGATAGACACAAAACGACTGACGGTGATCATAAGCGCCCCTCTTGTCGGCTACGACGTTGGTAATAACGAATGGGATGACTGGGCCACAACCACAACACCAGTCGCGTCAGCCACTCATCCAAATAAAGTCCGGCGTTCAAAGTGATGAACCAGCGTTGGCTCAGACGACGCGATGGCGTGTGATGAACCAACCAATAGGTAAAAGCGAAGATATTGAACAGCACGGTAATAATCGGCTCCAGTAGCAAGCTGTTAAACGGCGGTTGTGGCTCCACAACTTGTTGTACCAGCGCACCAAGAAGCAGGTAAGCAGCTATCGCCAGCACTGAAACAGCAAATCGCAACAGCCATTGGTGGAGATTCATCCAAATAGTCGCTAACGCCATGGCTAATAGAGCCGACGGTAACCACTTCGGATCACCCAGTAACCACCAACAGGTAGCAGCAACGAGTGCCTGAAAAATCAGAAAGACCAGACTCACCCGTAATATTGAGCGCGCCTGAGGCTGTTTAATGACAGCAACTTCGCTGACCGATAAGAAGGCATGAGCTTTGTAAACCGAGTGTGCAACCAGGTGAAGCAAGGCTAAGTCGTAGTATCCCAAACCAATTTCCAGCAACATCAGACCCATTTGCGCACAGGTTGACCATGCCAGACGCACCTTGATGCTGATTCGTGTTGCCATAATTAATGCAGCAAAACAGCAGGAGGCAGCCGAGACCAGGCACAATAACCACACGGCGAGAACACTATTGCTCCATAAAGGTACGGTAACCAGCAGCAAGAAGCCGCCAAGGTTAATAATGCCTGCGTGTAATAATGCAGAAACCGGTGTTGGTGCTTCAACGACCTGAATGAGCCAGCCATGCAGGGGCAACTGAGCGCACTTTATCAATGCCGCCATAACCAGACAGACTGCCGCAATGTGCTGGGGAATACTGGTAGGTGCCGTAGCAAACTGCTTGAGTATGGTGTCTAATTGAAAACTGCCCGTGTTGAGGTACATAAGGACAAAAGCCGTGCCTAAAAAAGCTTCTGAGCAGCGTGCCAGAATGAATTTTTTATGAGCCGCCAATACCGCTCTGTCACGCTCAGGATAAAACATGAGCAGTCTGTGCAGTTGCAGGCTGATGCTCATCCAGGCCACAAAGAAAACCACAATGTGATTACTGACGATAAGTACGAGTACCGCTACTAAGCAGCCAACCAATTTAGAAACGAAAGAACGACGGCGCGGATCCAGCCGGAAGTTTGTGACAGCGTAGCGCGTTACTACCAGTGCTAATAAAGCCACCAGAGCCAATAACACAGGGCGAACGCCAGATAATGTCAACCATTCAGTCATTGATGCATCCTGGGTATTTTGTTTGGGGCAATTATGGGGGCGCCTTTAATGTTAAGTAAAATAGATATAAAATATAATATTGTTCTATTTTAAAGAACGGTTATTAGCAACTATGAATTACAAACATCTCTTTTACTTCTGGCATGTGGCGGAAAGTGGCCATTTAACCCAAACCGCTCAAAAACTTCATGTATCGCAATCGGCGTTATCGGCGCAAATAAAACAGTTGGAAGAATGGTTAGGCACGCCTTTGTTTGAGCGTCAGGGGCGACAACTAGTACTGACTCAGGCCGGGTACATTGCTCGTCAGTACGCCAACCGGATTTTTCACGAAGGTGAGAACCTGGTCAAACAGCTGAAACAGGGAATGGACGGTGCTGATTTAGTGATTCGCATTGGTCACGCCTCGACCATGTCACGTAACTTTGTCGAAGCATTTATCAGCGACTTAGTGCACCAGCAGGACGTGCAATACCGGCTGCACTCAATGACCCCCGACCAGTTATTTAATGAGTTGGCTAACCATCAAATTGACCTGGCGCTGGCGAATACCAACGTACGGGGCAGTGACAAGCAATTATGGCAAAGCCGCCTGTTAGCGCGTCAGCCAGTATCCGTTATAGGGCCGCCGGGACGCGATATAGAACGCCTGACAGATGCCTCTTTACGTAACAAAAACTGGGTTCTACCACCGGAAAACATGCCCCAACGTGCGGCATTCGATATGTTAAGCGCCGAATACAAATGGCAACCACGGGTACTTGCCGAGGCAGACGATATGGCAATGTTGCGACTACTGGCGCGTGATACCGGAGCCCTGGCGGTTATTCCGGATGTTGTTGTGAGGGATGAATTGAACAACGGGCAGTTAAAACGCTACCTGACTCTGCCCAACGTGTTCGAACACTTTTATGCGATTACTCTAAAGCGCCCTTTCGAGCATCCAATGGTGGCTCGGCTTCTCAAGCGCTTTGCGTAGCCCGTTGCCGGACAACCGGCTACGCCTCCAGTTCATCAGAGTAAGTTACGCATTCTCGCGATTCGCAATAAACTCTAAAGCAAGGTCAATACGCGCCAGAACCGTCTTTTGGGGGATAAGTTCCAGCGTTACATCTAACGAAGGAGAGTTGCCTCCACCGGTTGCTGCAACACGCAGCGGCATACCTACTTTGCCCATGCCCACGTCCAAGTCAGCGGCTGTCTGATTAATTGCCGCCTGGATATTCGCCGCATTCCACTCAGCAACAGCCCCGAGCAGTTCTTTGGCTTTTACCAGAGGCTCCTTAGCTACCGGGCGCAAGTGTTTCTTCGCGGCCTTTTCTTCAAACTCATCCACCGACTCAAAGAAGTAACGGCTAATTGCTGCCATTTCTTTTAAGGTTTTTACCCGGTCAGCCTGCAACGACACAACTTGCTCTAGCGCTGGACCATTGCTTGTGTCCACACCTATTTGGTCAAACTGCCATTGCAATTGCGGTGCAACTTGCTCTGCAGGCAAAGTTTTCATGTAGTGCTGATTTAACCAATTAAGCTTTTCGGTATTAAACGCTGACGCTGCTTTGTTAACGTCATCCAGCTTAAAGTACTCAACCAGCTCCTCACGGCTGAATATTTCCTGGTCACCATGAGACCAGCCCAGGCGTGCTAAGTAATTCACGACCGCTTCCGGCACATAGCCGTCATCGCGATACTGCATAACACTGACCGCACCGTGACGTTTCGACAGTTTCTTACCATCGTCACCTAAAATCATCGACACGTGAGCGTACTGAGGTACCGGCGCGCCAAGAGCTTTCAGAATATTAATCTGACGCGGGGTGTTATTAATATGGTCTTCACCACGCACTACGTGAGTAATATCCATGTCCCAGTCATCAACCACCACACAGAAGTTATAAGTCGGCGTGCCGTCAGTACGGGCAATGATCAAATCATCCAGTTCGGTATTAGCGAATTCAATGCGCCCACGAATGTGATCATCAAAAACCACACTGCCGTCTTGCGGGTTACGGAAGCGGATCACGTACTTATCACCGCCTACGTCAGGATTGTCACGGCAGTGACCGTCGTAACGAGGCTTTTCACCAGCCGCCATTTGCTCTTCACGCATTTTCTCTAAGCGCTCCGTTGAGCAATAACATTTATAGGCTTTGTCTTCTTCCAGTAACTTGTCGATTAACTCTTTATAGCGCTCAAAACGTTGAGTCTGATAATAAGGTCCGCGATCCCAGCTTAAACCTAACCATTCCATACCCTCTAAAATGGCATCAATAGCAGGTTGCGTTGAACGTTCACGGTCGGTATCTTCAATACGCAGCACGAACTCGCCGCCCTGTGCCTTTGCAACTAACCATGAATACAATGCCGTACGGGCACCACCAACGTGCAAATACCCAGTCGGGCTGGGGGCAAAACGCGTTACCACACTCATGTTTATTCCTTTCTTTGAAACCGGTCAATTTAATGAGCGTAAGTTTATCAAGACTGAGCGCTTGACGCATCTGCTATTCGAAGTGATTAAAATGTCAGCAAACGAACCAAAGTTAGCAATTTTTATTTGACAGTTTATATCTGCGCCCTATAATGCCACCTCGCAACGACGCAGAAGTGTCACAGTGAGAATGGTTGCTTAGCTCAGTTGGGAGAGCATCGCCCTTACAAGGCGAGGGTCACTGGTTCAAGCCCAGTAGCAACCACCACTTCTCTTCTTCCCCTTAGTTGCAGACCTTCAGGATGGTTGCTTAGCTCAGTTGGGAGAGCATCGCCCTTACAAGGCGAGGGTCACTGGTTCGAGCCCAGTAGCAACCACCATTTTTTATCCCTCAGCTCTCTATTTTTCCAGTATTAATTTTTCAGATAAATAATCCAGTAGCACCCGTACTTTAGGAATCACCTGACGATTTTCCGGATACAACGCCCATATACCATCATCCGGTTGTCGAAAATCCGCTAACACTTCCTCTAACTGTCCATTTTCCAACGACTCAGTCACGTAATAATCCGGCAGCATTGCCAACCCCAAGCCTTTTATTGCGGCATCACGAAGTGCCAGGCCATTGTTGCAATGCAGGTACGACTCCGGTCGCACAGTTTCCAGCTTGCCATCAACCTGAAAACGCCATTGCTTAACCGTTCCGGTAAAACAGCGATGCTCATCCAAGTCATCAATGTTTTGCGGACATCCAAATTGACTAAAATAAGCCGGTGAGCCTACGACAAAATGCCGGCGTGACCCTAGTTTCCGGGCGCGTAACCTCGGGTTCCCCAGTTGCCCTAAACGTATAGCCACATCATAACTGCCTTCAATTAAGTCGACCTGCTCGTTTGTCAGCTGTAAATCCAGACGGCAATCCGCATAAACCTGCAAAAAATCATTCAACAGAGGGGCAATAAACCGCTCGCCATAGTAGACCGGTGCCGTAATGCGAATTAAACCCTGTGGCTGTTGTGTGCGCTGCTGAATGGCCTGATCGGCATCTCTCAGGCTGGCAACGAGGTGCTGGCAATGGGGTAAGTAGAGCTTTCCCTCTTCTGTTAAGCTGACACTTCGAGTTGAGCGATACAGCAGTTGCATCTGCAGCCTTTGCTCCAGCGCTGCAATATTTCGGCTTACCTGTGCCACCGACAGTCCCAATTGGTGAGCCGCTGCGGTAAAACTATGCAATTCAGCCACTGCCGCAAATTCGCTAATTCCCTGCCAAGGCTTCATACTGCCCCATTATTTCATTAATGAAAAAGTAATTTGTAAAAACAGTAGATTACCTGCTTATGAGAAAAAGTTAAACTTAGGCTACGCTTTTACGTAATGAGACGACGAATCAAACAGTATAAGGAATCAATATGGAAACGATTAAGTCACGCGCTATGGTTGCCTGGGGTCCGGGCGAACCGCTGAAAGAAGAAACAATTGATGTTGCACCACCGAAAAAAGGCGAAGTTCGCGTTCGCATTATTGCAACCGGTGTCTGCCACACTGACGCTTACACCTTGTCAGGTAAAGATCCTGAAGGCATTTTTCCTTCCGTATTAGGTCACGAAGGTGGCGGTATTGTTGAATCTGTCGGCGAAGGCGTCACTTCGGTTGAAGTCGGTGACCATGTCATTCCTTTATACACCGCAGAATGTGGTGAATGTAAGTTCTGTACCTCTGGTAAAACCAACCTGTGTCAGGCGGTTCGTGCCACTCAGGGTAAAGGTTTAATGCCGGACGGTACCAGCCGCTTTTCAAAAGACGGCGAGACCATTTATCACTACATGGGAACCTCGACCTTCTCTGAATACACCGTTCTACCAGAAATTTCACTGGCGAAAATTCCAAAAGAAGCACCGCTTGAAAAAGTGTGCCTGCTTGGCTGTGGTGTCACCACTGGCATGGGCGCGGTTAAAAACACCGCCAAAGTGCAGGAAGGCGACACGGTTGCGGTATTTGGCCTTGGTGGTATTGGTCTGGCGGTTATCATTGGTGCCGTGCAAGCTAAAGCTTCCCGCATTATTGCCATTGATGTGAACGACGACAAACAAAAAATTGCCAAAGAGCTAGGCGCGACCGACTTTGTGAACCCAACCGAACACGACAAATCCATTCAGGAAGTCATTGTTGATATGACCGACGGTGGCGTCGACTTCTCATTTGAGTGCATTGGTAACGTAGACGTTATGCGCGCTGCACTTGAGTGCTGCCATAAAGGCTGGGGTGAATCTGTCATTATTGGTGTTGCCGGAGCCGGTGAAGAAATTTCTACCCGTCCGTTCCAGCTGGTTACAGGCCGTGTATGGCGTGGCAGCGCCTTTGGCGGCGTTAAAGGCCGTACCGAACTGCCTGACTATGTTAAACAATACATGGACGGTAAGTTTGATTTGGATACCTTTATTACCCATACCATGCCGTTAGAAGACATTAATAAAGCGTTCGACTTAATGCACGAAGGCAAGTCGATTCGCTCAGTCATTCATTATTAATGGAGTCAGTAATGAAACAAGTTAGCGAAACCCGCTGTTTTGGCGGTCGTCAGCTGCGCTTTGAACATGACTCTGAAGTACTGAACTGCACTATGCAGTTCAGTGTCTTTTTGCCATTACGCGCAGAGAAAACAGAGGTTCCGGCGGTCTACTTTTTATCGGGCTTAACCTGCACTGATGAAAATTTTTCCACCAAAGCCGGTGCGCAGCGAGTGGCCACAGAGCTGGGTATTGCCTTAATTATTCCCGATACCAGCCCGCGTGGAGACAATGTAGCCGACGATGCAGACCGCGCTTACGACTTAGGTTTAGGTGCAGGCTTTTACGTCAACGCGACTGAAGAGCCGTGGAAGTCGAATTATCAAATGTACGACTACATTGTGAAAGAGCTGCCGGAATTGGTTGAAGCGGAGCTGCCGGTTAATGACAAGCGCGCTATTGCAGGTCATTCCATGGGCGGACACGGAGCTTTAGTTATTGGCTTACGTAACAGTGACCGCTACACCAGCATTTCCGCATTCTCGCCGATTACCAACCCAACACAATGCCCCTGGGGTGAAAAAGCCTTTAGCGCGTATTTGGGCGATGATCGCGAACAATGGAAGCAATACGACGCTGTTGAGATCGTCAAATCTAAAGGTCAGACACTCCCAATTCGAGTTGATCAGGGCTTAGCTGACGGATTTTTAGACGAACAGTTAAAACCTGAGAACTTAAAAGACGCCATTAGCGAAGTTAACGGCGGCGGTACGGTTCATTTACACGATGGTTACGACCACAGCTATTACTTCATCTCGTCATTTATCGAAGCTCAGCTTCGCTTCCATGCGAAGTACCTCACCGCTTAACAAAACTCCAGAAACCCAGTAGGTATTACTTACTGGGTAAATACCCCTATTCGTTAAACGGTTATACTTCTGATCTCGCTCAATACTTCTCGCTTAAAAAGGAAGCAGTAATGAAGGTAAACTCAGCGGTAGAAGCCCTGTCAATTCTCAATGATGGCGATGTCATCTGGTGCCAGTCGATGGCTGCCACCCCTTATAAACTTCTTGAAGGTCTGAAAGAGGTAGCTACACAGCGTAAAGACCTGACGTTGTTACAGTTGCATACAGAGTACAGCGAGATACTCTGTGACCCTGAGCTTAAAGGACATCTTCGCCAACGTGCTTTCTTTGTTGGGGCCTCAACTCGGCAGGCGGTGAACCAAGGGCTAGCCGACTATGTCCCTATTTTTCTCTCTGAAATTCCCAAGCTGTTTCGCTCTGGCGAACAGCCATTGGATGCCGCAATCATTCAGGTGTCACCACCGGATAAACACGGTAATTGCAGTTTAGGTATTTCAGTTGAAGCAACCCGGGCCGCACTGCAAGTTGCAAAAAAAGTGGTTGCCTGGATAAACCCCAACATGCCACGGACGCACGGCGATGCGTTAGTCTCGTTAAAGCGGTTTGACCGTTTTTACGAAGAAGCGGCTCCTATTCCACTGCACAACCAGCCACCACAAAACCCAGTGACACAAAAAATTGGCGAGCGCGTTGCCGGCCTTATTAATGACGGGGACTGTTTGCAAATGGGTATTGGCGCAATACCAGACGCGACTTTAGCCTGTCTTCATCATCACAAAGACTTAGGCATTCACACCGAAATGTTCTCTGACGGCGTATTACCGCTGGTTGAGCGTGGCGTCATAAACAACAGCCGCAAGCGTAAGCACCGTGGCCGCATTGTCACCACTTTTGCGATGGGTTCTCAGGCACTTTATGACTTTGTTGATGACAACCAGGAAGTTTTTTTCCTTGATGTTGAGTACACCAATGACACCTCGGTTATTCGCCAGAATAAACAGGTTATGTCCATAAACAGCGCTCTTCAGGTCGACCTCAGTGGACAAGTCTGTGCGGACTCTATTGGCACGAAAATATACTCGGGCGTCGGCGGCCAAATGGACTTTGTACGCGGTGCCAGTTTGTCGGAAGGCGGTCGTTCGGTTATTGCTTTGCCTTCAACGGCCTGTGGCGGAACAGTGTCGCGCATTAGCTCTCTGCTTGCTCCTGGCGCCGGCGTGGTCACCACTCGTGCCCATGTGCATTACATTGTCACTGAACATGGTGTCGCTAACTTACGCGCCAAGAGTATGAGTGAACGCGCGCGCGAACTGATTCATATTGCCGACCCTAAGTTCCGGGATGAGCTGGCACAAGCAGCTTATAACGATTGGGGACTGAACATAACCTGATGCAATGGCATCAGGTTACTTCTTCTTCGTAGGCAACGGTACCAATGCCTCAGTTTTAGGCAGCGGCTGCTGTTGCTTACCAAGCGCTATGTAAACAAAGCAACACAAACCAATACCAATAACCAACGCACCAACCCACTGAATTTTTATAAACTGAACACTAAATAATACAGTCAATGACATCATCAAAAAGGCGTGTAAGGCCATATACTTTTGTTTGCCAAAACGCGCCACCGTCAAGTTTAGATTGTCGGAGTAAAGCCGGATTAAAGAGTCCAGCGAGTTGATCACGAAAACAATTCCAACAAACACCATCGCCAGATTAATGAATCCGGAAGTATCCAGTCCTTTTAAGTGGAATAAGTATAAAACACTAAACCAGAGACCAATGGACAATGACGGCCATATCAGCATGGCTAAGAACAGCCAGATGGTGCGCATGTTACCAACAAAGCGCGCAGTGAACTGACCAATCATAATGCTCCAGGCAAACCACCAGAACAGGTAAAACGCATGGTAATCATTAATCGGCAGAACAAACCGGTGTAGATGTTCAAAGTAGTCGGTCAATAAGGGTAAGGTACTAAAATAATCAGGCGCAGAAACATTGTCAGACAGTAAGGCGATACTGCCGAGCCCAAGAATTAACGCAAAGAACAGCCCACCAGATGACAAGCTAAGAATCTTAACAAACTTAAGCTCGGTACTTGAGTACACCGCAAATAAAATGGTGCCGCCGACAATCAGCGCATAGTACCAGGGGAAGCCTTCGCTGACCGCAATACTGGGTAGATACCAGCTTAAGTTGGCAAATAACAAATGCGCGGTAAAAGCACAGGTGCCAATTATCACGATGTTATTAATCCACTTAACCCAGGTAATCTCAAAGAATTTTACTTTGGGTTCAATTGCACAGAAATAAAAACAAGTGACAAAGTAAATGGCCCAGACCAGAAAACCCCAGAAGCCAAACTCAATAGCCAAAGGGTTGGCAAAAGCGTACTCGCTGTTTTCTTTTATATCGGCGTAAACCGGGAACTCTGTCAGCGGAAACATGATGAGCCCCACATCCAGACCCGAGGTAAACAAAATGGCAATGAATGTCAGAGTAGACACTGGGTAGCGACCGTTAAGTTTCAGCCGCCCCCAGCGCATAACAATAAAGACCACCATGGCCATGAAAAACAGCATGCCAATACTGACAAGAGTTAACATGACGTGCTCCGCTTGGCCTCACCACTGCGCTGACGCTGTTGCCATTGCGGGTCTTTATAAACATCAACTTCAGCTCTCGGCAAGTTCTGATGCTTGATGATATCAGCCGCTCGCTCCGCGACCATGATGGTTGGCGCGTTCAGGTTGCCGTTTGGAATCGTTGGGAAAACCGACGAGTCAATAACTCTAAGTCCTTGCAAGCCCCGCACACGCATTTGTGAGTCAATCACTGCCATGTCATCATCTTCGGCACCCATACGACAACTGCCGCAGGGGTGATAAGCACTTTCTACGGCATCACGCACGAAAGCATCTATCTGCTCATCGGTCACAATGTCTTTTCCGGGCTGTATTTCCTGGCCGCGGTATTCATCCATTGCCGGTTGAGCAATAATCTCGCGGGACAATCTTACGCAGGCTCGGAATGCTTCAATGTCGTCCTGGTGCTGCAAATAATTGAATTGAATCTGAGGCGAGGTAAAAGGGTCCGAGCTTTTCACTTTAACCCAACCACGGCTTTTAGGTTTATTGTGCCCAATGTGCAACTGAAAACCATGCCCTTCAAAAGCAGATTTACCATCGTAGCGAATGGCTGCCGGCAGAAAATGATATTGCAGATCCGGCCACTCAACACCTTCTTTCGAGCGAATAAAACCGCAGGACTCAAAATGATTCGTTGCGCCCAAGCCGGTTTTGAATAAAATCCAGCGTACACCAATAGCCAACTTGCTCAGAGGTCCTAGCTTACTGTTCAGCGTCAGCGGCTTTTTGCATTGATACTGAAAATAAAACTCCAGATGGTCCTGCAAGTTTTCCCCGACACCAGGCAGCTCATGCTGAGTTTCAATGCCTGCTGCAGATAAAGTCTCGTTGTTACCAATACCCGATAGCTGCAGAATATGCGGAGAACCAATGGAACCTGCACTTAAAAGCACTTCTTTATTCACAAAAAAGCGAGCAGTGTTGTTCTTCTCATAAAGCTCGACGCCAATAGCCCGCTTGTCTTCCAGCAGCACTTTACTGACCTGAACCCCGGTTTTTATTGCCAGGTTAGGTCTGCTCATAGCTGGCCTTAAATACGCATTAGCAGCGGACCAGCGCACACCATTTTTCACGGTCATATGCATGGCACCAAAACCTTCTTGCTGAAAACCGTTATAATCATTGGTTTCCATATAGCCGGCATTTACTCCGGCTTTAATAAAGGCTTTATACAACGGGTTTTGCATATTGTTACCGTTATTCACCGCCAAAGGGCCATCTTTCGAACGGTATTCATCGGCACCAAAAGCCCAGTCTTCCGCCTTTTTAAAGTACGGCAGGCAATTCTGGTAGTCCCAGCCTTCAGCACCATGCTCTTGCCACTCATCAAAGTCCCGCGCATGACCGCGAACATAAACCATGCCGTTAATCGACGAGGAGCCACCAAGAACCTTGCCCCGGGGGCAATGCATTTCACGATTATTCAGATAAGGCTCAGGTTCCGAGTGGAACTGCCAGGCGTACTTTTTCGTATTCATCGGAATCGACAGCGCGGTTGGCATCTGAATAAAAATGCTTTTGTCTGAGCCGCCAGTCTCTAATAACAATACCGAGACATCCGGATCTTCTGTTAACCGATTGGCCAGCACACAGCCGGCCGAACCCGCCCCCACAATGATGTAATCGAATTTCTCATTCACTGTCATTAGAATGGACCTTCCAGCTTATCCATTCCGACATAAATTGATTTTGTCTGAGTATAAGACTTAAGTGCTTCCACACCGTTTTCACGACCAATACCCGATTGCTTGTAACCACCTACCGGCATCTCTACCGGCGAATTAGCATAGGCATTAATCCAGCAAATACCGGCTTCCAGCTGAGCGATGACACGATGAGCTCTGCGCAAGTCCTGACAGAAAATACCAGCTGCCAGTCCGTAATCGGTATTGTTAGCTCGTTGAATGACCTCTTCTTCCGTTTCAAAGGTCAGAACGGACATCACCGGACCAAAAATCTCCTCGCGCGTAATGCGCATGTCGTCCGTGCAGTCAGTAAAAATAGTGGGGCCAATAAAATAGCCATTCTCACAGCCCGCAGGCGTTAATCTTTCGCCACCAAATGCCAGAGTAGCGCCCTGCTCTTTGCCAAGCTCAATATAAGCCATGACCTTATGCAGGTGATTTTCAGAAATTAGCGCGCCCAGGTTGGTTTCAGGCTCCATAGGATCGCCGACTACGATATTGTTCTTGGTGCGTTCTAATAAACGCTCCATAAAAGTGTCGTAACAGTCTTTGTGCACGAAGACCCGAGTGCCATTGGTACAGACCTCGCCCTGGGTGTAAAAGTTGCCCATCATGGCACCAGTTACCGCTTCATCAATGTCAGCATCGTCAAAGACAATCAGCGGTGATTTACCGCCCAGTTCCATGGTCACATTCTTCAGGGTACCTGCCGCCGCGGCCATTACCTTTTTGCCCGTGCCTACTTCACCTGTCAGCGACACTTTCGCAATTGACGGATGCTGAACCAGATAATTACCGACAACACCATCGCCATGCACCACGTTAAATACGCCTTCCGGTACGCCTGCTTCGATAAATATTTCTGCCAACATCGCCGCGCCACGAGGTGTCTCTTCGGACGGCTTGAAAATCATACTATTACCTGCAGCAAGGGCCGCAGCCGCTTTCCAGCAAGCAATTTGCAACGGGTAGTTCCAGGCGCCAATACCAAAACAGACACCTAAAGGCTCGTGCCGTGTGTAAAAGAAGTCGTTACCGACACTTTGTTGCTCGCCCATCATTGACGGGCATAAATTACCAAAATACTCGATAGCATCCGATCCAGTCTGAACATCAACTTCAACAGCTTCCTGCCAGGGCTTACCGGTATCCAGCACTTCAAGCTTTGCCAACTCGTCATTGCGCTCTCGTAGAATCGTCGCTGCACGTTGTAATACTCGGGCTCGCTCAATTGCAGGGGTTTGTGACCAAACCTCAAACCCTCTTTGAGCACTTTCCACCGCGTCTTCCAACAGCGACTCTCCTGCCGACTCTACGGTGTAAATCACTTTCCCGGTACCTGGGTTGATCACGTCAAAGTATTCATGGTTACTGTCGTCGACGTAACGCCCATGAATAAAGTTTTTAAGTAATGTAGAGGACAACGATAACTCCCTTATAATTTGGCAATGGTTTAACTGACACCGTGCTGTTCCAGCACACCATTAATGTATTTTTTGCAGTATTTTTTTGCCTGACTGAACTTCTCTTCATTTGCCCGGCTTAATGCACAGCGCAACCAAAAACCATCAATTAACGCGGCCGTCACTTCCGCTGCCTCACGCGCACTTTCGGGATTCAGTAGTTGCTTGAAACTGTAACGCAAATTACTCACAAGCCGGCGCTTATTCAGCTCCTGTAAGCGATATAAGTCAGCGTCATGCATTGACTGCCCCCAAAAGCTTAACCAGGTTTTTGTGCTTGAATCTGCCTGTTGCACATCAGAAAAGTTCAAATCAACAATTTTCATCAAGCGGTCATACGGATTATCCGGTGACTGCTCCATTTTGAGCTGAGAAAGCAAATACCGCACAGAGGCCTCAATTAGCGCCTGCTTACCGCCAAAATAATGGCTGATGATACCGGACGACATCCCCGCCCTGCGCGAAATCAAGTTTATGGTTGCTCCTCGTAAACCTACGTCAGCAACCACATCGATGGTGGCATCGATTAACTGCTGACGCCGCATTGATTCCATTCCTACTTTTGGCATAGCTTTCTCACATGGTTTAATTTTTATTCGTAAGGTTCCAGCGTTGACAGCCTGAAGCGATGCTCGTTAACTACATCACCTGCTTCATCGTAAAGTCCAAGAGTCACAACCGGATCGTCTTTTTCCCAGTCAACGTCCAGCGCACCATAATTTACCTTATTGATAAACTGACCGATGCGGTGTTTATTGGGGCTAACGTCTTTCCACTCCTGAGTCAGTCCTGATGACGTAACTTCCCATAGTGGGTAGTCTAAATCTTCGTCGTAGTAACTGATTTCACCCCAGTGGGTGTCGCCGCTTATCAAGATAACACCATTAACCTTATGTTTTTTAATAAGATTAAACAAACGTTGGCGGTCAGAGGGGAAATTCGCCCACGACTCCCAACCGGTAAAATCAGCTAAAAGCTGTAAGCTGGAGCCAATGACTTTAATACGCGCCGGCTTTTGTAACTGTTCTTCCAGCCACTGCCATTGTTTTTCGCCAATCATACTGGCGTTAGGGTCGCTGTGAACTTTATAAGGCCCCATGTTTTTCGGTTTGCGTTCGTTTGCATACTCTTCTCGCGTCACGTGGGCAATATCATCCCGGTTCCAACGCAAATCGGGCAAAATTACGTGAATGCTTTCTTCGCCCTCACCGTAGGTGTATGAGGTGTAAATACCATCTTCACGAGTGCGACGCGGAGAGCTCTCCGGCTCACCCCAAAAGTCGAGCATGATATCTCTTGACGCTTCTTTTTTAGGGTAATCCTTGCCGGCGTCGTTCGCACCGTAGTCATGATCATCCCAAATAGCGATGAGCTCTGCTTGCTCTTTTAGTTCTTTAAAACCCGGCTTAGAGCCCAGTTTTTCATATTTATTCTGCAACACTGACATGTCTTCGGTGTCGCCATAGACATTGTCCCCAAGAAACACAAAAACTTCGGGGTCGTCTTCAATAATGCTGTTAAAAATGGGAATGTCTTTGTCCTGATGCGAACATGAACCAAATAAAATCCGGCCGGGTGCATCAGCAAAAACAGAACCACTCAGTAATAATGTGGATAGTGCTAATAGTTTATACATGTGTATTGATTACCTTGTTGTTGCTTGCTACTAAAGCAACCACATGCGGCGTTAACCGCATGTGGTTCGGGTTAGTTTTAAAATACAAACTTAGCATTAAGTGCAACCGTACGTGGCGCACCAATCCAACCTGCGCCCGGAGCGATAGTACCAAGGTAATCTTCGTCAAAGACATTATTCACAGTGAAGCTCAGCTCCATGCTGTCAATTGCACCACCAATGTCATAAACGGTTTTACCAATGTAAAGGTCACTCACAACGTAAGAATCGCTTTCCTGAGTGTTAGCCTGGTCTAAGTAGCGTTCACCCACATACTTAGTACTAAAGCCCGCATAGAAGTCGCCTTTAGTGTAATCAAAGCTAACAACGGCCATGTCCTGAGCACTGCCCAGTACGGTATTGCCTCGGAACGCTTCATCCGTATAGGTTGAGTCGTTTTTTGTGTAAGACACATAAACACCAAGATTATCACTCAGGTTGTAATCCAGTGATGCTTCAATACCGTCAGACTCAATACCACCTGTGTTGACATAACCACCGGCTGCCGCTTCTAAGAAGTCGATACCGTCAACGTCTTCATTACTGACAAAAGTAATGCGATTTTCGAAGGTAATATCATAGTAAGTCAAACTTGCATTAAAGCCCGGCGTTGAATAGCGCAAACCTAGATCAATGTTGTCCGCTGTTTCCGGTTCAACCTGGCTTACATCCGTATCATCACGCTCTAGTACAGCATCTTTAACGGCTGCAAAGTTTTCAGCATAACCACCGAACACTTCCATTCCGTTAACCGGCAGAGGCGCAACAAAACCAGCTGACAATAAAGCATCCGAGTCCGACGATACACTCAGGTTGTTGTCAGGGTTAAACTGATCTTCTTTTGAAACCTCAACATCAAACTTCTTCGCACCCAGACGGAATTTCGCAAATCCGGCATCAATCTCGTCTTCAATGTAGTACATCAAAGTTTCGACCGGGAATTCACGGCTGTACTGAACCCAGTAAGGGTTACTTTCAGGACGCGGGCTCGCTGCTGCATCAATGGTTTTATGCCAGTCACGGTACTCATCACGCTGGTAATCTTCGTACCAGAAACCACCACGTAAGGTGTTTGCCATACCGGCAATTGTGGTATCCCATACAAAGTCACCATTGACGCCGTAGCGTTGCTTTTCGTAGTGAGTATGGCGATGCGAACTGACCGGCATAGCGCCTTGCTCATAGCAACCCGGGTCTACTTCGGCTCCGCCGCCGCCATAAGGGTAACCAATTGAGCTCTCGCAGCCTGCTTCAGGTGATAATGACTGGCCGTCGCGGTTAACAAAATAGATAAAACCTTGTGAAGAACCGCCGTAAGCTGTGGTTGAAGGGTCCAGTTCCGAGTGAGGGTTTCCTGCACCGTCGTCGGTAACATCAGCGATGTAATATGGAATCCACTTACCAGCACCTTCGTTTTCGTGATAGTAAACGTTAGTGCTGACATCCACTTCACCCAACATGAAGTCGGCTTTTAGGTAACCAAACAGGTTTTCACGTTCAGTTACCCAACCTTCACGCCATGCCTGGTCTTGATAAGGAATGCCTGTCCAGTCTTCAGTCAGGCCGTCCCATTCAGAGTTTTGTTCATACTGTGCTAAACCATAAACTCGTTGATAGGTATATTCCTGAGCGTCGTCGTAACTCACGTAACCCGTTAAATCTACGTCACCAACACGACTGATAATTTTACCTTCAGCATGGTCACGCGTATTGGTTACCGAACCATCCATGTAGTCATCGTTTTGTTGGCTCGAAAGAGAAAACCACGCGTAAGTGTCTTTAGCGATTTCGCCAGTATCGTAACGTGCATACAATTTTTGTGCGTTATGCTCGCCAATCGTGGTGCTAACGGTAAACTGTTCTTCGTACGCAGGACGAATAGTCGTAAAGTTCAAGGTACCACCCAAAGCCTCGTTTGAACGAGAACTAATGTCGGCTGTACCCTGAGAAACTTCCGTGCCACGTAAGTTTTCAGTGTCAATGTAACGGCTGGCTTTAGTACCACCGCCGTAGTTTGAGTTGCCGTTAGAAATACCATCTACAGTCATACCAATTTGCTGAGATTCTAAATCTAACTGGAAACCGCGAATTGAGATGCTGGTTGACCATTCATCAGATCCGAACGGGTCACCTTCGTTTACCAAAACGCCGGGTAAGTTATCAACCATTGCCAAAGCGCTGGTCATAGACGTTTGTTGCTTTTTCATTTCTGCAGAAGCGGCGTTATTCGCATAAGAAACACTGCGGCCAGTAACCACAATGGCTTCCATTTGTTCTTTTTCTTCTTCTGCTTGCTGATCTTGAGTGTCTTGCGCCATTGCTGGCAGGGAGGTAGCAGATAATGCTGATAGTACAGATAGTGCGATTAAGCTTTGCTTCATAGGCACATAAGTTTTCATAAAAGTTCCTGTTTCTTGTGTTGTAGTGAAGTTCCTTAATGTATGGGGCTAATGTGACAACGGCGTTAAGGTTAATTGATCATTCAATTAAAATCAAACTTAGTTAATTGACCGTTCAATTAAAATAAATGCAATATAAATTAGATATTTTTCATCTAAACTCTGCGTTAACTTGCTTAAGAAACTAAGGTAGGCTGTGTTTAAAAGACGGTTGCGGAGGCTTTAATGAAAACAGTCGGCATTATTGGTGGCATGAGCTGGGAATCAACCAGCACTTATTATAAGCGTTTGAACCAGCTAATAAATAAGCGCCTGGGAGGCTTGCACAGTGCTGAAATTCTTCTGGCCAGCCTCGACTTTGCGCCTATTGAAGAGATGCAAAGTAAGGGTGACTGGGATGCAGCTACACAAGCTCTTATTGCCAAAGCCCGGCAGTTGGAAAAAGCGGGTGCTGAAAGTATTATTATAGCAACAAATACGATGCACAAAGTGGCTCCACAGGTTGAAGATGCCGTTAAACTGCCTTTATTGCACATTGTCGACGCCGTGGCGGAGCACCTTAAACAAAACAACGTTAACCAGGTTGGGTTGCTGGGTACACGCTTCACCATGCAGCAACCGTTTTATAGAGAGCGCCTTGAACAACAAAACATTAAGGTACTGATACCCGGTGAAGGTGACGGCAATACAGTCGACAACATTATTTTTAAAGAACTGTGCCATGGCCAATTTACTGATAGCGCGCGCAAACAGTACCTAAGAATTATTGAAGATCTGGCAGCGCAAGGCGCACAAGGCGTTATTTTAGGCTGCACTGAAATTGGTCTGCTGGTTCAACAAGAACATTCTGCCCTGCCATTGTTCGATACCACCGAACTTCATTGCCGCGCCATTGCAGACTGGATGCTAGATTAAAAAGCAGGAAGACCATGACCGATATAACAATCAACTTTTCTCGTTTCTATGACAGAGCCTGCCAGCGTAAAGGTGGCGAAAGTGCGATGCTTGCACGCCTGCCTAAAGTATCGTCCGTAACCCAATTAGAACAACTCGAAGACCGGGATGTACTTGCTACTATTACCCGCTGTATTTTTCGGGCGGGCTTTGTCTGGAGAATTATTGAGGCGAAATGGCCGGGTTTTGAGGAAGCTTTTAAAGGTTTTGTTCCGCTTTACTGGCAACAAGTACCACCAGAGATATTAGAAGAACTGTCAAAAGATGAACGCATTGTTCGTAATCAGCAGAAAATAAATACCGTTCCAGCTAACGCCCGTATGATTGTTGAAGTATCCGAAGAGTACGGCAGCTTTGGTAAGTTCTTAGCGCAGTGGCCATCAAACCGGCAAGCAGAATTGCTGCACTACCTTAAAAAGAACGGATCTCGGCTGGGCGGCGTTACTCCGCAATACGTTCTGCGCGAACTTGGCTGGGACGGTTTTATTATGTCTAATGACGTTGTCACCGCGCTGACCAATTACAAGCTGATAGATGCCTCCCCCACCAGTCAAAAAGGCCTGAAGCAGGCACAAAATGCCTTTAACCACTGGCACGAACAAACCCAACTGCCCTATAGCCATTTGTCACGAATTTTGTCCTATAGTGTAGGTAAGTAAACCACAATGGGAGTTAAAATGAGCTCAACTAAAAACACTCTGATACTCGGTATTTCACTGATCATCAGCTTCGCCATTATTGCTGTGATTGGCTCAAATGCAGTACTTGAGCATAAGTCGATGGAACGCACGGTTACTGTAAAAGGGCTGTCAGAGCGTGAGTACCTTGCTGACACCGTCATCTGGCCCATTCAATTTACAACCGCCAGCAATGATTTAACCGCTATTTATCAAACCATTGAAGAATCCAACCAGAAGATCATTGAGTTTCTGCAAAGCAAAGGAATTAACCGGGATGAAATTTCCTCGTCAGCGCCTTCTATCACGGATAAATCGGCACGAAGTTACGGTTCTTCACAGCCTGCAGAGTTTCGCTATACAGCCACAAAAGCTATTACGGTCTATTCCGAGAACGTTGAGCAGGTTCGTGGTGTTATGAGTCTTCTTGGCGAGCTGGGTAAAGAAGGTATTGTCTTTACTACCGATAGCTATCAGGCCCAACCGGACTATTTATTTACGCGCTTAAACGAAGTAAAACCTGAAATGATAGAAGAGGCGACCAAAAAAGCGCGGGAGGTAGCCGAAAAGTTTGCCTTAGACTCTAACTCTGAACTGGGCAAAATAAAGCAGGCTCGACAGGGGCAGTTTAGTATCAGTGCACGCGACCGTCATAACCCTCACCTGAAGAAAATACGGGTGGTATCCACCATAGAATATTACTTGTCCGATTAAGCTATTACTTTCACAATGTGACTCAATTTACGCCACAAGGGCCGGATAATGAAAAGAACCTTACAGTATTTGTTTAAAGGGTTAGCTATTTTACTGCCCATTGTCGTGACTTTTGCCTTATTACAATGGCTGTTAGTCACAATAGAGAGCTGGCTGAAGCCAATTTGGACAACGTTACTCAGTGAGTCCTCTTACTTCCCTGGTTTGGCTTTTATTAGCTTTTTAGCGATTGCACTTCTTATTGGTTTCAGCTCTCGTTGGAATTTTATTGATTCACTATGGCAACTACCCGGCAAACTGATGAATAGACTGCCTTTGTTGCGCAGCTTATACGGCACAATTAATGATGTGTTCGAGATGATGTCAGGTAAGAACTTTGCTGAAGAATCAGTTGTACTGGTGACCCTGCCCGGCAGTAATCTGCGTCTTATAGGCATTGTTACTAAGAAAAGTGGCATTAAAGGCGATCGCCTGTCCGAACTCATGAAAGAAGACCAGGTCGCCGTGTTCTTACCCATGAGTTATAACGTAGGCGGTTATATGGTGATTGTTCCGGGTGACTGCGTTGAGTCACTGACCATGAAGCCAGCTGATGCCTTACAGTTAACCATCAGTGGCGGACTGGGTAAGAACCATTCGGGTAAAACCGACTAAAATTGCAGTTGAAATCATAGCGCGTACTGGTAAAGTTCGCGCTATGAAAATGACAGAACCCTGCCCTTGCGGCTTAGATAAAACCTATCAGGATTGTTGCTACGCTTACCATAGTGGTGAAGCAACAGCCCAGTCTCCGGAAGCACTTATGCGTTCGCGCTACAGTGCCTTTGTCGGCCGCCTGGCCAGCTATTTAGAAGCCACCTGGCACAGTAGCTCGCGCCCGCCGTTGCTCGACTTAAGTGACTCTCCTAACTGGCTTAAACTACAAGTTATTTCATCCAGTGTTGACCAGAACAAAGGGCAAGTACATTTCCGGGCTTTTTACAAAGACGGTAATGACGTAGCTTTTATGGAAGAACAGTCTGACTTCGTGCAAGAAGATGGTAAATGGTATTACCTGAATGGCCGTGTTAATAACGACTAGCTAAATGTCGACGATAGAACCGCCAACGCCTGGAATTTATTAAGTACCAACCACAAATAAACCAGCCAAATATAATGCCAGCCCGGCCGAAAGAAAACGCACCATGCTGTTCAATAAACATCCACAGAATTAATGTTGCATCGACAATAAGCGAGAGTAATAACAAGGGTTGGGCAAAACGCATTAATACATTGGCCCAGTTGCGCTCATCTTCACCAGCAAAGGTCGTTGCCAGCAGAACAATTAACGCCGGTAATCCGACCAGCAGCATCAGTCCAAATTGCTCTGAACTGGTATAAAAGAGTTTTAGCAGTCGGGTACGATCTTCAGCAAAAGTCAGAGAAATAATGGCGGCGACATAACCGCGCATTTCAAATAACAGAACCAGCAAGAGCGAGAGCGGGAAGCTCGCTCTGCCCTCTTTATCCAAGTATCGCGCTTTCTCGACCAACCGCTGCCCGGCGCTTATCTCCGCGCTGCCAGATTTTTTCATGAAAATAGTAACCTACTGTGTTCACTAAAGGCTCAATCAAGGCGATTGCACCACCTAGTACGATATCGCCTGTCATCAGCCAGACAACGCCAAAGGCTATAGTAAAATGCATGATACCAAATGATACTGTTTTTGCTGCGTCTTTCATAACAACCTCCCACTTCGACTTAGTATAAAGTATTGCCGATTAAGGTTGTTAAAACCAATTGAAAAAAGCGATAACCCTGTTCGTCTCAGAGTATTCTGTTAAACCGCTCGTTTTAATTGTTCACGCAGTTCGGCCACTTCGTCCCTAAGCTTTCCAGCTAGTTCAAACTCAAGGTTCTGCGCCGCTTTGTACATTTCTTTTTCCTTAGCTTCAATTTCTTTCATAACAGCTTTTGCGTCTTTAACAACAACGGTACGGGCGTCATAGCCAGAAGCCACTTCAGCCAGAGCTTTTTCAGCTTTACTCTTACGAGCTTTGGCTGAGCCCTGCCCTAAGTCCATCACATCAGTAATACTTTTATTAAGCCCCTGAGGGGTAATTCCGTGTTCTTTGTTATGCGCTATTTGTTTATTACGGCGGCGTTCAGTTTCTTCCATGGCGCGCTGCATAGAGCCGGTAATGCGGTCAGCGTATAAAATAGCCCGGCCATTAACATTACGCGCCGCACGGCCAATGGTCTGAATAAGTGAACGATCAGAACGCAAGAAGCCTTCCTTATCAGCATCCAAAATTGCCACCAAAGACACTTCGGGCATATCCAAGCCTTCTCGTAAAAGGTTAATCCCCACCAACACGTCAAATTCGCCTAGCCGTAAATCGCGAATAATTTCCATGCGCTCAACAGTATCTATGTCTGAGTGCAGGTAGCGTACCTTTATTCCGTGTTCATCCAGATAGTCCGCTAAGTCTTCTGCCATTTTCTTGGTTAAAGTGGTTGCCAATACCCGTTCGCCCTGCTCTGTGCGCAAACGAATTTCAGACATTAAGTCATCCACCTGTGTCGCAACCGGTCGCACTTCTATCTGCGGGTCAATAAGACCTGTCGGCCTGACCACCTGCTCTACCACTTCGTTACTGCTGCGTTCCAGCTCATATTTACCGGGCGTTGCAGACACATACATTGTCTGTGGCGCTATGGCTTCAAACTCATCAAATTTAAGTGGTCTGTTATCCAGCGCAGACGGCAACCGAAAACCGTATTCAACCAGGTTCTCTTTACGTGAGCGGTCACCTTTGTACATGGCCCCAACCTGAGAAACGGTCACGTGAGACTCATCAATAATGAGCAGAGCGTCATCGGGTAAATAGTCCATTAAGGTTGGTGGCGGCTCGCCGGGCGCACGACCGGACAGATAGCGAGAATAGTTTTCAATGCCTGAGCAATAACCAAGCTCCAGCATCATTTCAATATCAAACTGTGTCCGCTGACTAATCCGTTGCTCTTCAATCAATTTGTTTTGTTTAAGCAAAATTTCACGACGGTCTTTCAGTTCATCTTTTATCTTTTCAATGGCTTTAACCAATACTTCCCGCGGCGTCACATAATGTGTTTTCGGGTAAATAGTGGCGCGCGCAACGTCTTTTTCTGTTACCTGACCTGTCAGCGGCTCAAAAAAGCTGATGCGGTCAACTTCGCTGTCGAACAACTCGACTCGCACAGCCATTTCTTCAGATTCTGCCGGGAAGATATCAATCACATCGCCACGAACCCGGTAAGTGCCGCGCTCAAAAGCCGCATCGTTGCGTTTGTACTGAAGTTGCGCAAGGCGTCGAATAATGTCTCGCTGATCAATAATGTCGCCACGACGCAAGTGCAGCATCATTTTCATGTAAGACTCGGGGTCACCCAAGCCGTAAATGGCCGATACCGAAGCAACCAGAACTACGTCGCGCCGCTCCATAAGCGCCTTGGTAGCGGACAAACGCATTTGCTCTATGTGGTCGTTAATTGAAGCGTCTTTCTCAATGAAGGTGTCGGTTGTCGGAACATAAGCTTCGGGCTGATAGTAATCATAGTAAGAGACAAAATATTCCACCGCGTTATTGGGAAAATACTCTTTCATCTCACCATACAGCTGCGCCGCCAATGTTTTATTGTGCGCAAGTATCAACGTAGGGCGTTGCGAACGCTCAATTACATTCGCCATGGTAAAGGTCTTACCTGAACCAGTGACACCCAGAAGTACCTGGTGCGCCAAACCGGCATCCAGATTATCGAGCAGCGATTCGATGGCTTTGGGCTGGTCACCCGCCGGTTTGTATTTAGAAACCAGTTCAAATTTCTTAGCCACGTTCTCTCCTCAACTCTCGTGAAAACCACCAATACGCAATAATAGCGGTAAACAGATTAGCGACGACACCACCGATGAATAAACCGGTCAAATCGGCCAATAAACTTCCCAAATAGGAAAGTGGCACGAACAACACAAATAAACGAATAATACTCAGCCATAAGGCATTCATTGGCCGGTGCACAGCATTAAAGCTGGAATTTGTCAGTATAATAATGCCCTGCAATCCGTAACCCAACGGCATAATATAAATAAAGAGTTTAACAATGTCGGCAACGGCTTGCTCTTCAGCAAAAATCTGCGCTATCCAATGCGCACCAACCAACATAAGCAGATAAATCACAGCCTGAATCGCCAACACCGCTTTTAGAGCGGTTCGATACGCTTCTTTTACTCTGTCTATGCGGTCGGCACCGTAATTTTGGCTAATTAAAGGCGGCAACGACATAGACAGCGCCAGAATAATAACGCTGGCCAGCGATTCAAGCCGCGAACCGACACCAAAAGCGGCCACCGCAGGCGCACCGTAGGAAGCAACAATAGCGGTCATTACTGACATGGCTAAAGGCGTCAGCATATTTGCGCTGGCTGCCGGCATACCAATTTTTAAAATACCTCTGGCGGACTTTACCCAGGCGTCAATAAACAGTCTGCCGCCCGGCGGTTTTGAAGACACCAGTTTATTCCGACGCAGCAACCAGAAGACTAAAAAGACACCGCTGAACCAGGAGATGACACTGGCCAGCGCCGCGCCCTGAATTCCCATAGCCGGAATAGGCCCCAAACCGAAAATTAAAATAGGATCAAAAATAGCGTTAGCTAAGCCACCGGAAGCCATAATAAGCGAAGGCGTGCGAGTATCCCCCGATGCACGCAATACGGCATTACCCACCATAGGCGTCACCAGCATGACACAACCAAAATACCATAGCGTCATGTAGTCCCGGATAAGTGGCATTAACCTATCCTGAGCCTGCAGCAAGCTGAAAATTGGGTCCATCAGCAAGTAGCCGATTAAGGCCAAAGCCGCAACTAATAACGCCGACACGGAAAGTGCCGAAAAACCATCAAAGTGAGCCTCGTCGGGTTTATCTGAACCGTACTTTCGGGCAATAACCGCAGAAGTTCCAATACCCAGACCAATAGCCAGGCTGACAACAGTAAAGGTAACAGGGAATGTAAAACTGACAGCCGCTAAGGGGTCAGTTCCAAGCATACTAATAAAGAAGGTATCGACAACATTAAAACTGATAAGGGTAGCCACACCGAAAATAACCGGCCAGGTCATTTCCCAGAGTTTTTGTCCTACCGGCGCGCTGATAAGACTTCTTGATGCGTCGGCAGCTGCCATTCAATCCCTCCTCAGTTCGATAGCCGAACAGTGTACATGAGACTGCGCTTTGTGGCTACGGAGAATGGACTTTAGCCGCTCTGATCCGTATAGTAATGGGCATTTCAACCCTTGCGAAAAACAGGATCTGAACGTGGATTACCAACTCTCTGATCGTATCAATGCAATTCAGCCGTCACCGACTCTGGCGGTGACTCAAAAAGCCAATGAATTACGTCAACAAGGCAAAGATGTTATTGGTCTGGGTGTCGGCGAGCCAGATTTTGATACACCTGATTTTATTAAAGATGCTGCGATTCAGGCTATCCATGACGGTAAGACCAAATATACGGCTGTTGATGGTATCGATGAGCTAAAAGATGCTGTTATTAAAAAGCTAAAACGCGACAACAGCCTTAGCTACCAACGTTCAGAAATTATTGTGTCAGCCGGTGGTAAACACAGTATTTTCAATTTACTCAGTGCCTGGTTAAATCCGGGAGATGAAGTTGTTATTCCCGCACCTTACTGGGTTTCGTATCCTGACATGACCAAGTTGGTTGGCGCTACGCCAGTTATTGTTAAAGCCGGCATAGACCAACGTTTTAAAATTACACCAGAACAATTGCGTAACGCACTAACGGATAAAACACGTTTAATGTTCATCAATAGTCCGTCCAACCCGGCCGGAACAGCTTATACCGCGAACGAGCTTGAAGCCCTTGCGGAAGTGCTGCGTGATTATCCAAATGTACTTATCGCCACCGACGATATGTACGAGCATATCCTCTGGAGCGACTCGCCCTTTGCTAACTTTCCAATGGTGGCTCAGGATCTTAAAGATCGCACCGTCATCCTAACGGGTGTCTCCAAAGCTTACGCTATGACGGGCTGGCGCATCGGTTATGCTGCAGGCCCTAAACCAATTATTGCTGCTATGAAAAAAATGCAGTCACAAAGTACATCGAACCCTGCCAGCATTAGCCAGTACGCGGCAGCGGCAGCATTAAACGGCGACCAAAGCTGTATTAAAACCATGGTGACTGCATTTAAAGAGCGTCACGACTATTTGGTTGATGCTCTAAACAGCATTGACGGCATTGACTGCGTACCAGGCGACGGTACTTTTTACGCTTTTGCTCAGGTCGATAAGCTAATGGCTAAAGCCAATGTCAGCAGCGACGTTGAACTGTGCGAAAAACTGCTGACAGAAGCCAACGTAGCCCTTGTGCCAGGTTCAGCTTTTGGCACGGATGGTTATTGCCGTTTATCCTTCGCTACCGGAATGGATGTTTTGAAAGAAGCGGTTAAACGTATCAAAAGTTTCTCAGAAAGTTTATAAAATGAAGGTTTTGGCGCCATTTTTTGCAATGAGCGCCAAAACCCTATTAATTGAACGCTTGTTACAGCATAAATCCCATCAATACCAACTCTTTTCACTTTGATACTTTTATTACAAGTTACTAAAAATTCCTTCCTGCCATTAGTGATCGGAACCAGATCTAAGTGACCGATGTCAAGCCTAATAATTCAATTTAACATGAGATTTTTTGGCGCGTTTTTTAGTCAAATTCACTAAGAAATACACAAGTTGCTGATTCTTCACGCATTGACTGGTGAATCGATCACCAACCTGAAGATTTATTCACCAGAATAAACTAACCTATTGTTTATTCTGTATATTTTGTTTTATCGTTACTTTTTAACCACTACGGAAATCGCCCTCAAAGCCGCATCATTATTACGACTTCACAGAGTTAAACACAAGGTTATCCACAGATTCCGTGGATAAGATCATGTAGCCTTTATCTACTGCGACATTCAGATATCTGTGGATAATCAGATCCTCGAAAAAGCTAATACTTATGTTATAGATGTAAACTTGACAGTTACTTGACATTGTCAGCGATAAGGATTAGCTCATCTTTTTGCATTGATGTGACTAAAAAAATCAATTTGCTGACTTTTTCGACAACCGAGCCCTTTTCCTTTAAAAACCTTCGCAGAATAGTTGACACCCCTGCGTATGAGCTTTAATATTCGCAGCCGTTGAATGTTGTTCCCCAGTAGCTCAGTTGGTTAGAGCGGTGGACTGTTAATCCATGTGTCGTTGGTTCGAATCCAACCTGGGGAGCCAAACAACATCCAGCCTATTCCAATCCCCAGTAGCTCAGTTGGTTAGAGCGGTGGACTGTTAATCCATGTGTCGTTGGTTCGAATCCAACCTGGGGAGCCACATTCAGAAGAACCGCCTATATGGCGGTTTTTTCGTTTCTGGACCAAAGCTCTGCGCTGAGTTCAGCAACTGGTTGCGTTGCGCCATCGGCAATCCATTGTGCCAGCGTTTCCGCGACATTAGGCCAGTACAGTCTATGAGGTTCCCGTTGCGCTAGCCAGCTGTCAACTTCACTGGTCTCAACTCGTTTTAAGACACTCGCCAGCCCATGCTCCTGTAATATGCGGGCATTCCACTTTTGTTCAAACTGGCCTGCTAAAGGTTTTACTGCCAAAGCCTTTCCCTGGCTCAGCGCTTCGCAACTCGTTTCGAAACCGGCATTCGACAAAATAGCGGACGCCTTACTAAAGTGCTGAGCAAACTCCGTTCGTGAGGGCGGATAGCATTCGATGTGCCCCAACGACTTCCGCTCTACCTTAGGATGAAAAAGCGAGAACTCATAGTTATCCAAGGGTTGAAGCTGGTCAATAATATCTCGGGGATCCTCAAAAGGGAGGTAAACCACAACGCGCTGCATTAACCCGACACAGGCGTTTTCTTCCTGTCTTACTACTGGAGGGATCGCATTGCCACTAGCCAGCCAATGCATACCAACGGGTTCTGAACATGGTGCAAAGGAGGAAATCAGCTGCTTTTGCCACCAGGACAACCGTTTAAACAAATCGGGTTCATGAAAAGCGTATTGTCGGCCCAAACCAACACAGCGCACGCCTTGTTTCTTCGCCGCCCAGGCGGTTACCGGCTCATAGTCAGTAATTACCAGGTCATAGTCGGTAACCGGTAAGTTTTTCACATCTTGCCAAAACTGCCGCCAATGGTTATTGAGTAATGTCTTGCGTCGGCGAAGCCTCCCCCTTTCGGTGACAAACGACAAGCCCTGACGCCATTGGTAGTCACCGAAAACCTCCATGTCAAAAAGCCCTGAAGGCTGGCGACCCGATATGAGGTAATCAATTTCAACATTACGATGTTTAGTCAAAGACTGAGCTAATGTGTGGCAACGACTTAAATGACCATTCCCTGTACCCTGAACTCCGTAAAGAATTTTCATATCGTCAGTTCCGAAACTAAGACAGCCAGTGCAACACCGGCAACAATATCACTCGGATAATGAACCCCGACCACCACTCTTGACGCCCCAATAGCCATTGCCCAGCCAAAACAGGCTAACCCCGCGGCAGGATAATAGTGGTAGGTAACCGTGGCGAATAAAACCGCTGCCGCCGTATGCCCGGAAGGAAAGCTAAACTTGTCGCTGGCAACAATAAGCGCCGCAAAAGACAAGTTACGCTCACAGGGACGTTGCCGACGAAAACTGTTTTTCATGATCCAGTAAAGAGGAAGTTCAAGAGAAAATGCGCATATCAGACTGGTAAAATATTCGTCACCGCTGTCATCGAGCATCCAGACCATTAAAGCAATAGCGAGGTATCCATAGCCATCGCCGCTGCGGGAAGTCAGTAGAGCAATTTGTCCGGGAAGATCTTTCGCCCTCAACCCGGAAAACAGGCAATAACAGTAACGATCAAAGCGTTGTAAATAACTGAACAATACCATGGTAGAAAACCCAAGTTGGCTTCAGTTGGGGCTACTTTGCCAAGCCTTTATGACACTAAATAATCAGTTTCGTGAATAAAAGATGACAATGTCGGAATTTTCTCCTAAACCCATGCTCGCTGTCTGTTGTTTATGGCGGCCAAAACACCGATAATATGCGGTCTTAAATAACCACAGTACCCGGAAAGGTAAATGACCGATTACTTACTGCTACTGATAGGCACCGTGCTGGTAAACAACTTTGTGTTGGTAAAGTTCCTGGGCTTGTGCCCGTTTATGGGCGTTTCCAGCAAGTTAGATACCGCCATAGGTATGTCCGCTGCCACCACATTTGTGCTGACACTGGCCTCGGTCTGCAGTTATCTGGTCAATCAGTATTTGTTAGAGCCGCTGGATTTAATGTCATTGCAAACCTTAAGTTTTATTCTGGTTATTGCCGTAGTTGTGCAGTTCACCGAAATGGTGGTGCACAAAACGAGTCCAACGCTGTACCGGTTGCTGGGCATTTTTCTGCCTCTAATTACCACCAACTGTGCCGTTCTCGGTGTTGCTTTGCTTAACGTCAACGAGCAACACAACTTTGTGCAGTCCATTGTTTATGGCCTGGGTGCCGCAGTTGGGTTCTCCTTGGTACTGATTTTATTCTCAGCTCTGCGTGAGCGCTTAGCTGCCGCCGATGTGCCGGTAGCATTTAAAGGCTCAGCTATTGCAATGATCACCGCAGGGCTTATGTCTCTTGCCTTTATGGGCTTTAGCGGATTGGTGAGCGGTTAATGAGTTTATTCGGAGCAGTTATCGCGCTGGGCGTATTAGCGCTGATATTCGGGGTGATACTCGGCTTTGCCGCGGTTAAATTCCGTGTCGAGAGCGATCCCATTGTTGACCAAATTGACGAAATTCTGCCACAAACACAGTGTGGGCAGTGCGGATATCCGGGTTGCCGCCCATACGCACAGGCCATTGCCGATGGCGATGACATTAATAAGTGTCCTCCCGGTGGCGAAGCAACTATAAAGCAGCTTGCCGACTTAATGGGCGTTGAACCCAAACCCCTTGACGATGCACACGGCGAAGAAGACGTTAAAAAAGTCGCGATTATTCGCGAAGACGAGTGCATTGGCTGTACCAAATGCATTCAGGCATGCCCGGTTGATGCCATTTTAGGCGCTGCAAAACAAATGCACACCGTTATTGAACATGAATGTACAGGTTGTGACCTTTGTGTCGAACCTTGCCCGGTTGACTGCATTGACATGGTGGCGGTTAAGCCTAAGCCTGAAACCTGGCAGTGGGACTTAGACACCGTAAAAGAAAACATAAAAGCCAACAGTATTCCGGTGAAGGTGGTTGAATGAGCGATGTAAAAACAGTAAACCGCGACTTTAACACCGGTATCATCGGTCAGTTCCCCGGTGGCGTTCATCCGCCGGAACGCAAGCAACCGGCCAGCAGCCGTCCAATAAGACGTTTGCCATTGCCAGCAGAGCTCATTTTACCCGTACGTCAGCACATAGGTCCTTCTGGCAAAGTATTAGTTGAGGTCGGTGAGCGTGTTGATAAAGGCCAACGCCTGACTGAAGCAGGATTAAGCCAGGGGTTACCGCTGCATGCTCCAACCTCGGGTATTATTGCGGCCATTGAAGAACGCCCTACGGCCCATGCCTCGGGTCTGCCCGAGCAAGCCATTGTCATTCATCCGGATGGAGAAGAACGCTGGGGCAACAAACATGCTCTGCCCGACTATCACGATGTTGAAATATCGCGTTTGCTGGAGCTGGTTCAGGAAGCGGGTATTGCCGGTCTGGGTGGCGCAGGTTTTCCTACTGCGCAGAAACTGGCACAACAAAAACCCCTTAAGCATTTAATTATTAACGGAGTTGAATGCGAACCCTATATTGCCGCCGATGACCGTCTAATGCAGGAGTATGCAGACGATATTATTGCCGGCACCCGAATTTTACAGTACATCACCCGGTGTAACTCAGTATTGTTTGCTATTGAGGACAATAAGCCCGAGGCAATAAAAGCCATAGCTGCGGCTATTGATGATGACACGCAGATACAGCTTAAAGTAGTGCCAACCAAGTACCCTTCCGGTGGCGAAAAACAATTAATTGAGCTGCTAACAGGCCATCAGGTACCCAGCGGCAAGCTGCCCATGGACATTGGTTTACTGATGCAAAACGTAGGTACCGCATATGCTGTTAAGCGCGCCATTATTCACGGTGAGCCTTTATTAGAGCGAGTGGTGACCCTAACCGGCGAAGCATTAGAACAACGCGGTAACGTCTGGGCCTTATTAGGTACCCCTATTCAACATTTGCTGGATGAATCCGGTTTTAATCCGGAAAAGAAACAACGAATTATTATGGGCGGCCCGATGATGGGGTTCACCTTACCCAGTACCGAAGTACCGGTCATTAAAACCACAAACTGCATTTTAGCACCAACCGATCACGAGCTGCCGGCTCCTGGCCCCGAGCTGGCCTGTATTCGTTGTGGTGCCTGTTCGGACGTCTGCCCCGCAACTTTGCAGCCACAGCAATTGCAGTGGCTGGCCAAAGCGAAAGACTACGACGAACTGGAAAAGCATCATTTATTTGACTGCATTGAGTGCGGCGCCTGCGCCTATGTTTGTCCCAGCGAAATTCCGCTGGTGCACTATTACCGCAAAGCTAAGGCTGAAGTGCGTAACATTGCCCGTGAAAAGGCCAAAGCCGAACAGGCTCGGAAGCGCTTTGAAGCTCGCCAGGAAAGGCTGGAGCGTGAAAAGCAGGAACGTTTAGAACGCCATCGCAAAGCCGCCGAAGAGCGCAAAAAAATGCAGCAGGAAAAAAACAGTAGACCTGACAGTAAAACTGACAGTGGCGACGAGAAACCAGCTGGGAAATCCGCCGCAGTTGCAGCCGCTATTGCCCGCGCTAAAGCCAAAAAAGCGGCACAAGCAGCAAAAGACAACGCCGATGAGGACAGCTCAGCCAAAGGAAATGAGTCATGAGTTTCAAAATTGCACCATCACCCCACGGGCATAACCAAAGAACCACCAGCGAAATGATGCGCTGGGTCTGCTATGCCTTAGTGCCCGGCGTATTGCTGCAAAGCTACTTTTTTGGTCCCGGAGTCTGGTTTCAAATTACACTAGCCGTTGCTACTGCAGTATTAGCCGAAATGGCCTGTACGGTTGCCCGCGAGCGACCGGCGTTTTCCGCGCTGCGTGACAACACCGCAATAGTCACCGCCATTTTACTGGCCATTAGCATTCCCTCACTTGCGCCCTGGTGGGTCATCGTTATAGGAACCTTATTCGCCATTGTTGTGGTCAAGCATGTGTATGGTGGCATGGGTCAGAACCTATTTAACCCGGCCATGGCAGGTTATGTGCTGTTGTTAATTTCGTTTCCGGTACAAATGACAAACTGGCTACCGGCTTCCACTATTAGCGAGCACTCGCTAACTTTGTGGCAAACACTGCACACCATATTGTTTGAATACACCCCTGCCGGTTACAGCGTAGAGCAACTGCGTGCAGGTATTGATGGTGTCACCATGGCAACACCGCTGGATACCATAAAAACAGAACTGACCCGGGGTTATACGCTGACAGAAATTTATCAGGGACCAGAGTTCAGTTATTTTGCCGGTGCCGGCTGGCAGTGGATTAATCTGGGCTTTTTAGTCGGTGGCTTACTTTTAATTCAGCAACGCATTATCAGCTGGCACATTCCGCTGGGGTTCCTTGCAGGCCTTTGCCTACCGGCTTTTATTGCTCATATTTTTGCGCCCGACCTTATGCCCGGACCTATCGTCCACGCCTTAAGCGGCGCAACCATGTTAGGTGCTTTCTTTATCGCAACCGACCCGGTATCGGCCGCCACGTCAAACCGGGGCCGCGTGATTTTTGCCTTATTGATTGGCTTCATCGTCTTTGTTATTCGCAGTTGGGGCGGCTACCCCGACGCCGTAGCCTTTGCCGTGTTGCTTGCCAATATGTGTGTACCATTAATAGACCGGTATACGCGGCCTGTTGTTTACGGCCACGGAGACTGATATGACCTTTAACAGTATGCAGAAAAATGGTTTATTACTGGCCGCTTTTGCGGTCATTGCTACCGCTTTAATTATTGGTGTGCAACTGCTGACAGAAGACAAAATCGCCAGGCAACAGCAACAGCAAGTGCTTCGCACACTGAATCAGTTGATACCGCCGGCACTGCACGACAACGACTTATACCAATCCTGTCGATTACTACAGGATCCGGCTCTGGGCAGTACTAAGCCGCAGCCGTTGTATCGCGCATGGGTTAACGATGAGCCCACTGCTTTAGCGGCTGAAATTGTAGCTCCAGACGGCTACTCCGGCGCTATCCGTTTGCTGCTGGCTATTCAACCCAATGGCGAAGTTTTAGGTGTAAGAACCTTGCGCCATCAGGAAACCCCGGGGTTAGGCGATAAAATTGAAATTCAGAAAAGTGACTGGACAAAGAGCTTTGCTGAGAAGCGTGTTCGCGGTGAAGATGATAACCGCTGGGCTGTTCAGCGCGACGGCGGCATGTTTGATCAGTTCACCGGCGCGACCATCACCCCCCGGGCTGTGGTCTCTGCCGTAAAACGTGCGACATTAAAGCTTCAGCAGCAAGCAGACGTTCTGTTTAACGCCGACTTACCACATTGTCAGGAGGCTCAGGAATGAACGAATACAAAAACCTGACCAAGCAAGGCCTATGGGAAAACAATCCCGCATTAGTGCAGCTTTTAGGCTTGTGTCCACTATTAGCAGTGACTGCCTCAGTCACCAACGCCATGGGCCTGGGTCTGGCGACCTTGTTCGTACTGGTTGGCTCAAATATCACCGTGTCTCTGGTGCGTGAGTTTATCCCTTCGGAAATCCGCATACCTGTTTTTGTCATGGTCATTGCTACCTTCGTAACCATTATTCAACTGCTCATGAACGCCTATGTGTTCCAGCTGTATCAGTCGCTGGGTATCTTCATTCCGCTCATTGTGACTAACTGTGCCATTATTGGCCGCGCCGAAGCTTATGCCTCTAAAAACCCATGGCAACGCGCAGCGTTCGACGGGCTGGCAATGGGGGTTGGCTTTGCACTGGTACTGATAGTACTGGGCGCTATGCGAGAAATTATTGGTAACGGCACCCTGTTTGATGGCGCAGAATTGCTTCTGGGTGAGTGGGCAGCACAATTGCGAATTGAGCTCTTTACCGTTAATTACCCTTTATTACTGGCTATATTACCGCCAGGAGCCTTTATTGGCATGGGCTTTATCATTGCCCTGAAAAACAAGATTGACGCTGTGCGGAGTGCCCGTGCCGAGAAGAAAACCGTTACCCGGGCACGGGTCACGGCCTAATAAAAAAACACAAATAAAAACGAACTCTTATGAATAAAAACAAGCGCTACGAAATTTTGAGTCGGCTGCGGGACAATAACCCGAACCCAACAACTGAACTGGAATATAACTCCCCTTTTCAGCTGTTAATTGCAGTCTTGTTGTCCGCTCAGGCAACCGACGTGGGTGTGAATAAAGCCACCCGTAAACTATTCCCTGCCGCACCTACCGCTGAAGCCATGCAGGCCCTGGGAGTAGATGGAATAAAAGAATACATAAAGACCATTGGTTTGTTTAACTCCAAAGCCGAAAACGCTTACAAAACCTGCAAAATTCTGGTGGAAGAATACGGTGGCAAAGTACCGGAAGACCGGGCCGCGCTGGAAGCTCTTCCGGGTGTTGGCCGAAAAACGGCAAACGTGGTTTTAAATACGGCTTTTGGCTGGCCCACTATCGCAGTCGACACGCATATATTTCGGGTGTCTAACCGCACCAAACTAGCCCCCGGTAAAAACGTTAAAGAAGTGGAAGAAAAACTGATAAAAGTGGTGCCGGCTGAGTTTAAAGTAGACGTGCACCACTGGTTAATCTTGCACGGACGTTATACCTGCATAGCCCGTAAACCAAGGTGTGGTTCCTGCGTCATAGAAGACTTGTGCGAATTTAAAGAAAAGACCAGTGACTGAGCCTTTTACAGCTCAATCATGGGTGGTTTGCTTAACTGCACAATAACACGGCGGTTGATCTGACGGTTTAACTCGCTGTCATTCGATTTAATCGGCCGGTCTTCACCGTGAGCAACGGTTTTAATACGCTCCGCATCTATACCCCGTTCGACGAAAAACTGCTGAATTTCTTTCGCCCGCTCCTCAGTTAATTCTTTGTTCGGGCCTCGCGCGCCAAGCGAATCGGTATAAGCGTCGACTAAAACCAGTTCCAAATCGTTATCCACCTGCAGGTAGTCACTAATTTGTTTTAGCTTACGCTGCGACGCAACAGTCAACTTTTCGCTTTCGGCTTCGTGGTTCAGCACCGTATACGCAATGTCGTCAAAACTGAACGGTAATAACGCATTAACACAGCTCATGAAGTCATCGTAAGCACGGCGGAAGTTCACTGAAGAAATAGAGACAGCAACTTCATCGCGGTTGTTATACCAGTCGTTGTAAAAGAATGTCGGGTAACGCCCTTTTTCCAGCTCACTCAATAAGGTCCAGGCCAGTTGCTTCTGCAGCTCGCCATCAAACTGCTTATAGAGCTTCATGTCGCCAATACGGTAACTGGACTCGCCTGGCTGCCAGCGCGGCGGAACGGACTCAATGGCAGACACACCATAGCTGTCCGGTAACTTGCGCATTTCCATTTTCATACGTAAGTTGAGCTCTTTACTCGCCTCGCTTTGAAAGCGCACCTTACCGTAACGGGGAATCTCATGCTCCATTTCACAGGCTAAACGGTTCTCTTCGCTTACCTGCCAAGCGGAGTTATCCAGGTTTGCACTGTAGTGCCTGACTGAGTTTGCCTGCGCCTGCCCAATTGATAGCAGCACAGAAGCTGAAACAGCAGTCAACATCGGCCAATTTTTCATAAGCGCCCCTGATTTATTTCTGATACGTCTGTTATCGGCACGCATTGCCGTTGCTTTAGTATTTCTGCAAGCAGAGCGTGATGATCTTTGGCATAATAGCGTTATCTTTAAGACACTACGGAAATTCTATGTCAGACAGCTCTAACTCGCTTATGAAGCAACGTTTTCGCGGATACATGCCCGTCGTGGTCGATGTCGAAACAGCGGGGTTTAACGCAAAAACCGATGCGTTACTGGAAATAGCTGCCGTCTTGCTGGATTTCGATGACAATGGTCTGTTAAAGCCCGTGGACTCTGTTCATTACCATGTACAGCCTTTCGAAGGCGCCAATATTGAACAGGCAGCTATCGACTTTAACGGCATTGATCCGCACTGCCCATTACGCGGCGCGGTAGAGGAAGGTGAAGCCCTGCGTGAGCTTTTCAAACCCATTCGTAAAGCGCAGAAAGCCGCGGGTTGTCAGCGTTCAGTTTTAGTCGGACACAACTCAAACTTTGATCACGGTTTTGTTATGGCCGCCGCCGAACGTGCTAGTTTAAAACGTAACCCGTTTCACCCTTTTGTCAGTTTTGATACCACGTCGCTTGCGGCAATGACCTTAGGGCAAACCGTACTGATTAAAGCATGTCAGGCAGCCGGTATTGAGTTTGACAGCAAACAAGCACACTCAGCCTTATATGACACCGAACGCACCGCAGAGCTCTACTGCTGGATGATCAATCGCTGGAAAGAACTCGGTGGCTGGCCACCTGAGTCTCGTCAGGACAACAGTTAATCCGAGTACAAATTTCAGACATAAAAAAAGCCGCTCAAACGAGCGGCTTTTTCGATTCAGTAAACGCTTACAGTTTGTCAGCGTTTTTAGACAGGTAAGAAGCAACGCCTTCTGCGTTTTCTTTCATGCCTTCTTTACCTTCTTCCCAGCCTGCAGGGCAAACTTCGCCGTGTTTCTGGTGGAAGTTCAGCGCGTCAACCATACGCAGCATCTCGTCGATGTTACGGCCTAATGGCAAGTCGTTAACCACCTGGTGGCGAACCATACCGTCTTCATCAATTAAGAATGAACCACGGAATGCAACACCGGCTTCTGGGTGTTCAACGTCGTACGCTTTACAAATGCTGTGACGAACGTCAGCAACCAATGGGTATTTCACCTGACCGATACCACCAGCGTCAGTTGACGTGTTACGCCATGCACTGTGAGTAAACTGAGAGTCAATTGAAACACCAATAACTTCTACGCCACGCTTTTTGAATTCGTCTAAGCGCTTATCAAATGCGATTAGCTCAGAAGGACATACGAAAGTGAAGTCCAACGGGTAGAAGAAAACAACAGCTTTTTTGCCTTTGATAGCGTCTGACAGTTTAAAATCTTCAACAATTTCACCTGAACCCAATACTGCTGCTGCAGTAAAATCAGGTGCTTTACGACCTACTAATACAGACATCGATTCTCTCCATTTAATGTTGAGTGTTAAAGCTTCACCCGTAGTGATGGGGATCCCTAAATAAAAAAACAAGGGCATCCGTCAATTTCACTACAGATTGTCTACTGTTTGCTTAAACTTTATTCAGCCGAAGGCTGCTTATTCCGCTGAAGGCTCTTTACTCAGCTGAAGGCTCTGGATGCCGCTCAGCAACCTCAGAAACCAACTCTTGCAGCTCGCCGTTCTGGAACATTTCCATAATAATATCACAACCGCCGACCAATTCACCTTCAACCCACAGCTGCGGGAAGGTTGGCCAGTTTGCGTATTTAGGCAATTCTGCACGAATATCCGGATTCTGCAGGATATCGACGTAAGCAAACGCCTGGCCACAGCCCATTAAGGCCTGTGATGCTTGTGAAGAGAAACCACAGCTAGGCAACTTCGGAGAGCCTTTCATGTATAACAGGATTGGGTTTTCTTCGATTTGCTGCTTAATTCTGTCAACCGTTTCCATAACACCTCTGCTTAATATAATGGTTGATTAAAACACTCAGGTATTTTAACACAGCCTATAAAGTTTTGTCCTAAATTGAAAGATTTCCTTGAAAAGCAAACCAGTCAGCCCTATATATCGTAAGGTATAACAAGAAAAGAACTTGCACGCATTAAAGTGCGAGTCGCAAATTTGCACTCAAAAAAGAACTACGGAGAGAAAATTATGGCATTTGAACTACCGGCTCTTCCATACGAGAAAAACGCTCTGGAACCACATATTTCAGAAGAAACTCTGGAATACCACTACGGTAAGCACCACGCTACATACGTGAGCAAGCTGAACGACGCCGTTAAAGGTACCGACCTTGAGAGCAAATCTCTGGAAGACATCATCAAGTCTGAAAAAGGCGGACTGTTCAACAACGCCGCACAGGTATGGAACCACACTTTCTACTGGAACTGCCTAAGCCCGAACGGCGGCGGTGAACCAACTGGCGCAGTAGCAGAAGCTATCAACGCAAAATTTGGCTCTTTCGAGAAATTCAAAGAAGAGTTCAACGCAAGCGCTGCTGGTAACTTTGGTTCTGGCTGGACTTGGTTAGTGAAAAAATCTGACGGTTCTGTCGATTTACTGAACACAGACGATGCAGACACTCCTGTCGCGCACGACGGCGTAGAAGCTCTGCTGACCGTTGATGTTTGGGAACACGCTTACTACATCGACTACCGTAACTCTCGTCCTAACTACTTAGAAGCTTTCTGGAAGCTGGTAAACTGGGACTTCGTTAACAAGAACTTTGCTTAAAGCAAACTTGTGAATGATTAAAAAAGGCGCCGTTTGGCGCCTTTTTTTAGCTTTTATCAATTAATGTCTCGAACAAGGCGCACTGTATTACCAGCGTTTTTGGGAGCTTCCCGAGCCGCACCTATTTCGAAGTCTACTACTATTGCTTTTTCGCCTCTTTCTTCAGATGTCCAAAAAAATGGATAGGTTGGATTACCAAACAAAGGTGACATTGGTATAGAAAGTCTTTCAACTATCTTAGTACCTTGAGACTTACAATTACTATCCAGAATAGTCATCAATTCTTTTTCCGTAGGCACCCGCCAGTCTGTATAGCCTTGTATTTGACTGTTTTCGGCTTTAGACATTGCTCCTTCCCAGCCAACCCAACGATTTCCACCAGATAAAGTCTCATAAAAATGATCGTTAGTTACCCACATTAAATTCGTTTCTGTGTCGGTAATAGTTCCGTCTTGGTTATCTACTAAAGAGGGTTGGCAGTCCAGCTCACTAACTTTTGAGGTAGAGGCGCACGCCGAAACAAAAAGAGATACAAGGGTTACAATTAAAATTTTAAACTTCATTTTTTTCCTTTAACAGTTTCGTTTATATTAAAAACTTACCGGCCATATGGACGATTAGATTCATCGACACCTATAGCTACTTAGCTATAAATGTAAAATCTCTAATATCACCTTTACTATTGGCTCGTAACAAATAGTCAGAATGCAAACTGCCGGTATTTTCATAAAACCGAATTCTGTAACCACCGTTCCGATCACTGGAAACTCTATACTTGCTACTTACTTTTTTCTCAATGAGCTGCTTATCTATTTTGCCTTCTACTATTTTTCCCGACCCTATAATATAAGTAAGCTTATTTTCGGATAAATCATCGAAAGTAAGGATAGCGAATCTGTTATTGGTTGAAGTCGATTCGAGAGATTCTGAGTTTAGGTTGAACTTAGCCAATTGCTCTTCAATTGCTTTTTTTGCTTTTGAATTGCCGTCAGAGTAGTAAAAGCCATTGGTTTTAACTAAAGATTCGAACTCAGCTTCTGGATTTTGAAAGATAGAGGCACAGCCTGACACCCCCACAATGGCTAAAGTCATTAGCCCCCACTTATTAAACATCAGTCACCTATTTTTGTTGTAATAACCCCATTAAGATTACTACATTAGTTTACCTGATTTGCCGGCTCAAAACCGGTGGAAATTCATTTTTTTATCCTATATGACATGATCTTGATAACCCTCTTCGTTATTATTTTAAGGTCACCTAAAAGATTTTATCCAACTGCTCGCGATAGCGATCAAAAGCCTCAAACTGCGGCATATGACCAATACCTTCCAGTTCATAAAGGTAGCCGTCCGGAATTTGCTCTACCACAATTTCACCGAGTTTATCGTAGCGACCCAGTTCGTAATTAACGCCCTCTTTCTTCCAGCCTCGACCGGGGCCTGTAGTATCACGCGTTCCCAGAATCAAATGTGTCGGCACCACCAACTGGTCAAACTCATTAGACACATTGCCGGTAAAAATCATGTCGTAGGTTAGCGCATTATTCCAGGCAACCTGATTCCAGTCATCTCCATTTATCCAACCTACGTGAATTTCAATAAGCTCTTCATAATCTTCTGACCATTTACCGTCATAGTAGTTTTTGCGCTGGTAGGCGCGGATCTGGTCAATGGTTTTACCCTTCTCATTCTCGTAAAAGAACGCTGGGTCTTTGTATTCCACATAGCGCAGATAATCTTCCAAGCCAACCGGGTTAACTAACACCAGTTTCTCAACACTACTGGAATGGTTCAGCGCATAGCGAGTAGCCAGCATTCCGCCCATGGAATGACCCATAACAATCACTTGTTCAATACCCTCAGACTTTAATAACGCCTTAGTGTTATTAGCCAGGGCTTCGAAAGAAAACTGATAATGTGCCGGTTTGGACGACTTACCAAAACCAATTTGGTCAGACATAAGCACCCCGTAACCTTTTTCATGAAGGTAATTAGCGGTTTCTTCCCAATAGTCGGCGGCAAAGTTTTTGCCATGTAACAGCAACACGGTTGACTGCCCCTTTTCGGCGGGCAAATGCATGTAGGCCATTTCCAGGCTCTGTCGTTGGCTATCAAACTCAAAGGTCTGAACGTCAAATGGGTACGAATAACCACTTAAGCGAGCATCGTATTCGGGGGCTTTGTCGTCTGCAAAAACAGGTGCTGTCAGCCCGAGTAGAAAAGCGGTAAACAACGTACACATCCAGCTACGCATAGGGACTCCTTGAAAGCTAGTTCGACATCATTATTACAGCTGCACGCCTATTACCCAAGGTATTGCGGCCCCAACAGAGTAATAGGTTCTTTGCAGGCTCTACGCGTTCGAAGGAATAGTCGGAACGGCAATTTCGTACATTACACAAGAAGCTCGTGCCTTCATGAGAGCATTTCTTCTCTCTTCAAACGTCTTTGCTCCGTCACTTGCAACCTCAATCTGATCAGTCACACCGCGGATAATCTCGTTTCTGGTTTGTGCGATTGCAGAACCGCTTAATCCTGACTCCTTCAAAGCCTGACCTGCAAAGTTTGTAGCGCCAGCCCAACCGCCTAAACCAGCAACCCAGGCCGCATTTGCGCTAGGACTCGCCGCCGCTAATGCAGGCACTGCTACTGAACCAGCTAATAATCCACTCATTGAAAGCCAGTACGCCATTCTTGCCTGATTCGCAGATTTTTGTTCGTAGCCTGATAAACGGGGAAGACAAAAATTCAGTACTTCGGCAAGCTTTGCCTCGATCAATTCCTGATTTTCTTGATCGAGTTGTTTCGTCGACTTACTACTGTCAGTAATTTTCTTCACAGAAAATGTCTTCGCTGCACTTGCATCGACACTAATATCAGTTGGTGCACTCGTACATCCAGCAACAACTGTTGATAAAACAGCCAATACGGTCAGTTTCATATTGCCCTCTATATTGTTGCTCTATCGAGCTCCAATGTTGCCATATTGAGATTAGTTATAGACCTATTATTCAATTAACACAATAAACACTAAAACTATAACTTTAGTCTTTAGCGTGCAGAGTGACAGTGAGCATATTGCTATGGAAGTGAGCGTTAGCGCAGAGTAATTAACAAGGAGTCTGGCGGTAGAATTGACACAATAACCGGTAGACCTTCGGCATATGCTCTTTCATCGTTTCTGGGTCTTCAAAAAAAGTCTCGCTGCAGACGGCAAAAAATTCAGCCGGGCTGGTTAACGAGTAACCGTCTAGTGGTAACGGTCTGTGATGAACTGAGTCACTCTGCAGCCTTTCCCAGGCCGCTGAAAAAATATCGTGCCATTCTCCGGGCTTCATATCGGGATGCATGGGTGGCGCGCCATTGGCACCATCGCGCAACATATCAAGCTTGTGCGCAAATTCGTGTATGACAACGTTCGCGGCCTTTCCGTGACGGGAATGAGGGCCTGTATGACACACCGACTGCCATGAAAGAATCAGCGGGCCTTGCAACCAGGCCTCGCCGCTTAGCCCCGGGCTATGAGCGTGAACAACACCGTCGTCACTACGGTAAGGACGATTAGGTACAAAGTCGCCTTCATAAAGAATAATGCTATAGATGTGATCGTACCAATCTAACCCAAGGTGCAAAACAGGTACGCAGGCCATAGTTGCTATTTTAAGGCACATAGCGTCGTTGAATTGGAAGCCGCTGCCTGAAGCAAAGTTTTTACGAACCAAAAAGCGAAGAGTCATATCCCGCAGTGCATCACGCTCAGCACCTTTGTATCGCGCCACAACGGGCCAGTCAGCAACTGCGGATTCCCACTCGCTTTCTGTGAAGCCCATTTTTTTAATGCGCCGGTTTTCAAACCACGTACGCAGTCTTTTAAACATCTGTTGTTACGGCCATACTTCTTTCCATGTACGCACTATAAAAGCACTGAGGTTAATCCTCAACGCCGCTATCAGACTCTTCAGATTCGGCAGCCAGTTCCAGCATTTTTTCACGAAAGTTATCCAGACCTTTCATAACCAGCTCATAGGTTTTATCGACATCGCTTTCAACATCACCTTCATACACCTGAAAGCTGGTAAGAATATCCTTAGCGCCTTTAAAGCCCGTTTCGATACCACCACGAATAATTTCCATAAACTTGTTCAGGGTTTCTTCTTCAGACTCGCCTGCATTGATTTCTTTATAGCGACTGTAAAAGTTGGTCGCAAAAGAAACAATACGATCCGCCGTTGCTTTGGGAGAAGTATCCGTGCCGGACTCATAGGTTTTCTTCACCGCATTTTTGCCCATTACCGGCTCTAGCTCAGTATTAATGCCTTCCAGTGCCGTTTTATACAGCAAGCTTAGGGCATCATTATTGCTGCTAAGCGATACTCTCTCATGGGCACGTAAAATGGCTTCGTTTTGTGCCTGCCTGGAATTTGGAGCGACCTCTTTCGTATTGCGATTATCATCCGCTTTTACGCTATTAGCGTTTTGCTTACCAACGCCCGCTACAGAAGTGCCATTGCCTGAGATAATTGACATGATGTTGTTCCTGATAAGTCGACTATAACTTGATTTTAGTATAGCCCGTAACTGGTTATCGGCAGGTAGTGGTTAAAATTTAGGCTTTTATTAAAATGGTGCTGTGAACCTATGGATTTTTAACCGAAAGGAAATAAAGCGAGCATAAAAAATGCCTGACAACTCAGTAAGAGTCATCAGGCACTAAATAATAAGAAATTAGGCTTTATCAACAAAACTGAAAAAGCTCCCCTAATCAATCCACCAAGTCATTCGGCATATCACCACGCAGGCCATGCCAAATTTCAGCGGACTCATAACCGTACCGGCGAACCAGATTTACCGACTCGTTGTAGTCGCCTTCGCGCGCTACGGCAATTAGGTCGGCGTAGTAGTCGCGTGCTAACTGGCGAGCTTCTGACGATGAAAAGTAGTACTGGCCAATACGTGCGTACAGACCTTTAAAGCCGTTTAGTACCAACACGTAAATAGGGTTGCCGGAGGCCATAGCTAAGTCGTGGTTTAACTGGTAATCGAACTCGGCAAAGGTCTTTTCGTTGTCTTCCAGCTCACTGGTGGGCTCCAGTAGCTCAATAACCCGCTGTGGGTTATGACGAATAGCGGCACGAATATAAATAGCACTAATATTGGTGCGCGCAGATAACAGCTGATCCACAAGCTCCGGCATACCGTCTTCGTCCAAACGTGCCAGGGTTTCTAAAATATTCAGGCCGGAGGTTTCCCAAAAGTTGTTCACTTTGGTGGGTTTGCCGTGCTGAATGGTCAGCCAACCGTCACGTGCCAGACGCTGTAGCACTTCACGCAGAGTGGTTCGTGTAACACCAATAAGTTCAGACAGCTCACGCTCTGCGGGTAAGATAGTGCCCGGTGCAAAATGCCCGTTCCAGATAGATTTTACGATGTACTCCTCGGCAAAACCCGCCGGACTTTTAGCTTTTATTATCATATTCCCGCCTGTGTACTGACTAATAGAAGGATTCTAGCAGTCTTCTGTGAGGTCGGACAAGATAACTTCTGGCTTTATATCGACAACACCAAGCTATTTGGGTATGGTTTCTACGTTTTTACAGTTTCTTAAGGAAAATCACCATGCTATCTGTGGGTCAGTGGCCTAACAAACCTTTTGCCTGGTTATTATTGTTTTTGGGATGTTCGGGACTGTTAGCGGCAGCGTTGTATTTCCAGATGGTTCTGGGTTTAGAGCCCTGCGTCAAATGCGTGTATCAGCGTATGGCAGTGGTCGGCATTGGCCTGGCTGCCATTGTTGGCCTGTTTGGTTCGGGCTTTTGGTTAACTCGCTGGGCGGCTTTAATTGGCTGGCTTTACAGCAGTTACCAGGGTTTGCTCATTGCTTACGATCACTGGGACTTACAGACTTCAAAAAACGCATTTTTTGCCGTGTGTGAAAGCGCGCCAAACTTCCCTGGCTGGGCACCGCTGCATGAATGGATGCCCGGGCTTTTTGCCGCCCCCGGCTTATGCGGTGACATTGACTGGCAATGGCTTGGCTTAGGTATGCCGGGCTGGATGACAGTGATTTTCGCAGGCTTTTTACTGATAGGTATTATTGTGGCTGTCTGTCACATTATTGCGTCGTTTAAGAAAAAAGACGGGCTGGTGCTTTACCACAAATAGTTCAAAGCGCTTTTAAGTTAAGGGCCAGGTCACTATTCTGTCTTCAAGATCGCCTTTAAACTTCGCTTCACTGACACAATGGCCGGCGACATGATAGCCGGCTTTTTTCATTGGCTCTTTGCTACCCTCATGCCTTAATGGATGCCACTCAGGCAAGGGTTGTCCTTCTGCCCGCAGCCGGTAAGCGCAGCTGGCAGGCATAAAATAAACATCTTCGAGGTTATTCGGCGTTAAAGTAACGCAGGCAGGCACGCGTTCGCTTCGGTGTGCATAGTCAGTACAACGTGCGGTGTCGGTATCTAATAACCGACAAGCAACGTCAGTGGAATACAGATTATCTTCTTCGTCTTGCAGCTGATTTAAGCAGCACTGCCCACAGCCATCGCACAAGGCTTCCCATTGTGCGTGACTCAGCGTATGCAGTGGCTGCTCGTACCATTTCATCAATACCGACAAGTCATTACCTTGGGAAACGAATGCGGTCGGACAAATAGCCCACTGCCGCTACGAAGTAATGCGAACGATTCCAGCGCATTAACGCATCGTAGTTAGCGTAAGCCAGATAAACGCGGCCTTCGTTATCATCAGGAATAACAACTGAGGCGACAATATCATCACGCGACGGTAATTCCGAACCATCGAAACGGGTAATACCCAGATCGGCCCATTCGGCCAGTTTTTTCTTGGTATCCAGGCCTGCCAGTGACTCATCGAAGCCTTCAGGTAGTTGCACCTGACGTCCCCAGGTTACGTCGTCTTTCCAGCCAACAGAGCTTAAGTAATTAGCCGCTGAAGCAAAAACGTCCGGAAAGCTGCCCCAAATGTCTTTTTTGCCGTCACCGTCGTAGTCCACTGCGTAACTCATAAAAGAACTGGGCATAAACTGAGTTTGCCCCATAGCACCAGCCCATGAACCCTTCATCTGTTCGGGCGCAATATGGCCTTCTTCAATAATGGTTAAAGCTTCCCAAAGCTGTTTCTTGAAAAACGCTTCGCGACGACCATCAAAAGCCAGGGTAGTTAAAGCCGAAACCACATCAAAACCGCCGGTGAACGAACCAAAGTTGGTTTCAATTCCCCACAGCGCCACAATAAAGCGTGGCTGCACACCGTACTCTTTACCGACTTTTTCCAGCAGTTCTTTATGCTCGTTGTATTTTTCCAGTGCCTTGTCAGCCTTCCACTCCGGAACCGCACGCGGCAGGTAGGTGTCGAGTGTGAGCTTAAATTCAGGCTGATTTTTATCCAGTTCGACTGCACGCTCGTAGTACTTCACCTTAGCAAAGGCTTTGTCTAAGGTGTCTTGCTTATAGCCGCTTTCAATGGCTTCAGCTTTCAGGGCTTCAACGTAAGTAGCAAACTGTTGGTCAACCTGTTCACTGCTCTCTTCTTTCGCTTTCTTATCGGTATCCTGGTAAGCAAAAGCCGGCGCACTCAGCGTAACTGCAGAAGCCAGACATAACGCCAGCCCTGTGAATTTTATTGTATTTGTTAACATTGAAGTTCCTCTCGTTTCGGTGGCAACTGCAAATAGAAACCATCGTTTTGCAAATGTTCCTGTAGCTTTTCGACCGTTAAACGGGCCAACTGTTCACGCCCGGCAAGGTTTATTGTCATAACCTTTTCGGCGCGACCAAACTGTTCACACAAAACGTCAGGTACTTCTGTGAATTCATTACCGTGAGGCAAGTAAAGGTAGGTATCGGCTTTCTTTAAGCTGCGATAAACATCACACAGCATGGCAGTTCTCCTGAATAAGGGCTAAGCGCACTAATGGTTAACAAATACTATGTTAACCAATTATAGCCTGTAATTCTGCCCCAATTGCTTGCTTGCGCCAACCCATCATTAAGTCGGGTTGCGGCAAACGCTGTTGTTGCTGCGTTGAATACTGCCAGTGAAAGTTAATAACGTCATTAATTTGTTTACGTGACGCGACCAGGGATGCAGGTACCTGCAGTTTTTCGGCAAGTTCAGACACCACTTTTTTTATGGCTTTAAAGGTTGGCTTATAGCCTTCCATGTCGTCTAAGCGTTCAAGCGTTTTTGGCAGTTCGGACTCAGGCACCTGCTCAGCTTGCTGAATGCAGCGAATAATATCCCGCCCAGAATACTTCCGGGACATAGGCGCTAAGTCCGGAATTCGGCTTAGCTCCTCGTCGCTTTTGGGCATTCTGCGAGCCAGTTCAAGTAGCACGCCGTCTTTGGCTATAAAACCCAGTGGAATGTCCCGCTCGCGCGCTTTATGCAAACGCCATGGCGTCAGAATTTTAAGTGCGCCCAGCTGGCGTGCATTTAACTGCCAGGCATTACCTACAGCTAAATACAACAAATCATCCGGCCAGCTTTGTGTGCGTTTTCGAACCTGAATTTGCGACTCCTCGTACACAATATCCAGACAGCCCTTTTCCTCACACAAAGCCTTCAAATAAGGGTACATTACCGCCAGGTAGCTGGCGTCAGCCGCGGCATAATCCAGCTGCTCTTCGCTTAACGGGCGCTTCAGCCAGTTGGTGCGTGACAAGCTTTTATCTAACTCAACGCCATCAAATAAGGCATCGACCAAACGGGCGTAGCCCATAGAATCACCGAGCCCACAAAAACCTGCGGCTATTTGACTGTCAAAAATACGGTTAGGCTGACGGCCATTACTTTGCTGGAAAAACAGCTCAATATCTTCACCGCCGGCATGCAGGACTGTTTCAACGGAGTCATCTGCAATTAGCTCCCACAGTGGCTCTAAGTCGATATCGGCGAGAGGATCCACAACAGCAGTTGTGCCGTTGGCATAAATTTGTAAAAGCCCCAACTGAGCATAGTAAGTGCGCTCGCGGACAAATTCAGAGTCAATAGCAAACCAGCCAGCTTCTTTAGCTTGCTGACAAAGACGTTCTAATTCCTGAGTTTCAGTAACGAGCCGGTACTGACGTACCGACTCGGGTAGGTTCAACGGCAGAGTCAAGCGTCTTCCTCGTCGCGTAGCTCGCGGCGAAGTATCTTGCCTACGTTAGACTTCGGCAGTTCATCACGGAACTCAACCAGCTTAGGTACTTTGTATCCGGTCATGTTCTCGCGAGAAAAATCAATCACTTCACGTTCTGTTAATGACTTGTCTTTTGCCACAATAAAGACTTTAACCACTTCACCCGAAGACTCATGCGGTACGCCAATAGCAGCCGACTCAAGAATTTTAGGGTGATCGGCTAAAACATCTTCGATTTCATTTGGATAAACGTTAAAGCCCGAAACTAAAATCATGTCTTTTTTACGGTCTACAATTTTGAAGTAACCACGCTCGTCAGCGGTTGCCATGTCACCCGTTGCAAACCAGCCGTCTTTAATCGACTCAGCAGTAGCATCAGGACGGTTAAGGTACCCGACCATAACTTGCGGACCTTTTACTTCCAGTTCGCCGGGTTCACCTAAAGGCACTTCTTCGCGGGTTTCAGGATCAACAATACGCACATCGGTGCTGGGTACCGGTAAACCAATGCTGCCAGTATAATGTTCAATGTCATACGGGTTAACGGTAACAACAGGCGCACACTCGGTTAAGCCATAGCCTTCAAGCAAACGAGACTTTGTGACACGTTCCCATTCTTCGGCAACCGCTTTCTGAACTGCCATGCCGCCACCCAACGCAACTTTCAGGTTAGAAAAGTTAACGTCTTTAAAGCCTTTGGTATTCAACAGACCATTGAACAAAGTGTTAACACCGGAGATCATTGAGAAAGGATACTTGTTCAACTCTTTCACAAAGTTCGGCATATCACGCGGATTAGTAATAAGTACATTTTTACCGCCATGTTTAATAAAGGTCAGGCAGTTCGCTGTTAACGCAAAGATATGATAAAGCGGTAGCGCAGTAATAATCGTTTCTTCGCCGTCACTCATAATAGGAGTGATACACGCAGACACTTGCTCCAAGTTAGCCACCATATTTCGGTGAGATAACATGGCACCTTTTGCTACACCGGTTGTTCCGCCAGTGTACTGAAGAAACGCAATGTCATCACCGGTAACCTCAGGGCGCTGGTACTCGGCTATTGCGCCTTTGGCCATAGCCTGATTCAAGCTAACGGTATCTTTGACGTTATGAGAAGGCACCATGCGCTTTATGTACTTAACAACAAAGTTGACCAAGAAGCGCTTATGCACAGGTAACTGATCACCAATTTGTGTGGTGATAACTAAATCAAGCGGAGCTTCGTCTTTTATTTTGTCGTAGGTGTGAGCAAAGTTTTCTAAAATAACCAGGGCTTTCGCCTGAGAGTCGACCAGCTGATGCTTTAGCTCGCGCGGAGTGTACAGTGGGTTGACGTTAACAACAGTCATTCCGGCACGTAAAATGCCGAACAAGGCCACCGGATACTGAAGCAGGTTTGGCATCATGACTGCAACTGCATCGCCTTTTTTCAGTCCTTTACTTTGCAGGTAGGCCGCAAATTCGCGAGACTTCAAACCCAGCTCTTTAAAGCTCATTTCTGAGTCCATATTGACGAACGCCGTTTTCTCGCCGTACTTTTCTATGGACTGTTCCAGTATATCAACTAATGACGCAAAATGATCCGGATCAATGGTTTCCGGTACGCCTGCTGGGTAATTTTTCAGCCAAATTTTATCCATAAAAGGCTCCGCCTCTCACTATTTATCATTATTTTCAGTGGCGCAATCATCGCATATCCGACCAGTTAATCCTAGTCGTTAACAACCGCTAAACGTGTGATTTGAGCAATTCAGCTATTTTTTCAGGTTGTTCCATATGCACGTGATGCCCACCTTCCAGCGTTACACAACTGAGCTTTGAGACTTTATGCTGCCACTTGTCTAACGCGCTTTCTAACTTGTCATAGCCTTTACTGCCACGCACTACGACAACCGGCATAGTCAACTCTTGCAGAAGGTCATCGACAGCTGCACTGGGCAATCTATAGGGCGACGTTGCTTTCACTCTGGCATCTGCCCGCCAATGCCAGCGGCCATCTGAACGAAGTTCAGAACCGCGCTCTACAATTAGCTTAACCAAGTCGGACGAGAAGTCTGCCTGTGCAGCACGAGCATCCACTGCAGAGTCAAAATTACTGTGGCTGCGCCAACGTGGCGTCTTTAATTTTTTCCGGCTTACAAAGCCCTGCTGTAACTGTTCTCTGGCATTGGTTCCGTCAGAGACCAGCAAGCCAAAAGCTTCGACTAAAATTAAACTCTTTATCCGTTCGGGGCACAAAGCCGCCACAACATTACTGACAAAGCCACCCATGGAATGACCTAACAAGATTAACTGCTGCCAGCCTTGCTGCTCAATCAACTGCCATAAGTCATAAGCATAGTCGATAAAATGATAGTAGTTACCTGTAGGTCTGTGGTCACTGTGACCATGCCCGGGCCAGTCAAGTGCTAACAGGCCACCGCGATCAGCTGACCAATTTGCGGCCAAAGGTAAAAAGCTGTGGCTATTGTCTAACCAACCGTGAGTTGCGACCACACGAATATCGTTTGGGTCACCCCAGCAAAGGCCTCTTACCGTGCCCCAGTCGAGTTCATAACTGACTGGGGTGGCTTGGTCTAATGCAATGCGGTAATCCATTATTTGGTGGATTAATTGCGGTCTTTAGCAGGTGTACCAGAGTTGTCCTGAACGCGAACACGCACCGGAACAGGGTAACGGTATGGGTAATAAGGTGAATAGAAGTTGTGACGGAACCAAAGCGGTGAGTAATCAACTTCTACGTGGCTTTTCTTGCGCTCAGGCTGCCAAAGGTAATAGCCTGTTGCTTCAATAACCGGATAGGTATAAACGTACTCGCCAATTTTGCCTTGTTGCGTTTGGCCAATGGTACCAACAAAGCTCATTGAACGCCCTTGCTTATAAACATCGGGATCAATGAAGTCATTTACCACGGCTAAAAAACGACCCTGGCTATTATCGCTGACCTCAGGACGACCCCAACGCTGCAGTGGAAAACTGACAATTTCCAGAACAGTATGGTCTTCGGCGTTGCGAACATCGGCAATAACTCCCCCCCAACGGGCAGGTTCACCGGCAACTTTCTCGCCCTGGTGTTTAGCGACTTTATAGCCAACTAAAGCCTCTTCGTTTTCACTGGCAATTTCATCAGGGACTGAGGAGCAGCCCACCAACACCAATGCCATTAATGATGCATAAATAATTTTCATAACAGACCTCACTCAGGCGTAAACATCAACACCAAACATTGACGTGATTTGTTCTCTTTTCTCACTTAACGCGATATTTTGATACGCATTGAGTGCTTTCTGAGAACGCTGTGGTGGTTCATCGTAAAACGTATTCAATGACTCCCACCGTTCCGCACGCCGCTGACTTTGCCGCACATCAGGGACAACTTGCCGGGACTCAGCAACTTCCGCCCGGTTGTTCCCCTGGCGTTGCTGATCCTCTGGCGCAGGCCTTTGCGGTGCCTGCTGCTGATTGTTTAGCGGCTGAACCGCTTGCGGATTAATTCGCACGTCAACGATGACTCATCTGTTACTAAGACTAGTTTTATTATGGCGAGTTCAGTGCCATTCGGCAAGTTACCGACCCGGCAATTTTTTCCAGGTTACTTCATTACGTACATAAAGCGGTTCCAGATGCTCCGCACTTACGGCTGAAACCTCACCTTTCACAGCGACTGTAAGCATATCCTCTGCCAGTGGCAGCCGACAATCGTTGCTGTATTTTAATTTTTTATCAGGGTCCAGTACGTCAGAATAGTTATCCCAACCAGTACCCGCCGTATAGAATCCTTGCAGATCATGCTCTGAAAACAAGTCCGCAGATGGCACCGCAACAGCCGGTTCTGTTATAGCTTCCGCAACACCATTCTTGCTGCGATAAAGGCCGTAATAAATTTCGCCCATGCGTGCATCAATGCAGGCAACAACGGCTTCTGCACCATGCTTGCGTATAGCCTGCTGCGCTAACGCCTGCAAGCTACTGACTGGAAACACCGGCAGTTCGGAGCTAAAAGCCAGCCCCTGCGCCATCGACACGCCAATACGTACTCCGGTAAAACTTCCCGGGCCGACACCGACAACCAGCCCGTCCAACTGATTCAAGTTTGTTTCTGCCTGCTGCAGTACTTTTTCAACAAAAGGCAGTAACCGCTGAGAATGCTCTCTTGGGCTTTCAATGGCTTCACTGAAAAAGGTGTTTTGCCACTGCAAAGCCACGGAGCAATTTTCAGTCGAGGTATCAACTGCTAGTAAGTTCTTCATTTTTGATTTCATCTTTCTCTGCAACCTGCGCTAAAAATTCCAGCGCCTGATTTAAGTCGCGGGTTCGTGACATAGCCGGAAGGCTGGATAAAAACTGCTTGCCGTATTGACGCGTTACCAGACGACTGTCGCAAACAATTAATACGCCGGAGTCGTCTTTGTCGCGAATTAAGCGCCCTGCCCCCTGCTTTAAAGCAATGATGGCCTGTGGTAATTGTATCGTGCTAAAAGCATCAACGCCACGTAGCCGTGCGTCTTCAACACGGGCATTCAACAATGGATCATCGGGTGATGCAAACGGGAGTTTATCAATAATAACGCAGCGTAGCGCCTCACCACGTACATCGACCCCTTCCCAAAAAGAAGAGGTCCCCAGCAGAACGGCATTGCCCTTTTTCGTGAAGGTTTCCAATAATTCTGTTTTGCCCGACTCGCCCTGAACCAGAATATCCCGGTCCAGCCGGTCCCTTAATATTGCTGCCATTTGTTGCAGCATTCGGTGGCTGGTAAACAACAAAAATGTGCCGCCTCGGTTTACCTGAACGCACTGCTCAGCAATTTCTGTCAGCATTTGATGCCGGTTTGGATCATTGGCCTCGGGCAAATAACGTGGCAGACACAATTTAGCCTGGCTGGCGAAGTCAAATGGGCTTTCCAGCAACAGCGTATCGGCCTCTTCTATACCCAGACGCTTGGTAAAGTAGTCAAACTGGCCGTTAACAGCCAGCGTTGCGGAGGTAAACACCCAGCTCATTTTGTTGCGTTTGATATAACCACCAAAGGTTTTAGCAACGCTTAACGGTGTCTGGTGCAAACTGACATGCCTCGGCGTGGTTTCGAACCAGAAGCTGTAACCCGTGCGATCCACATCCATTAACTGACGCCAGATGTAGAGGTGCTGCTCGGCACGTTCATGCAAGTTATCCAGGTCTTTATTACGGCCTATGGCGGTTTTCATAACCTCGGTCAGCAAAGTCAGACGTTCCTGCACACGCTCTGCAACTTCCGCCACCTCCGGCTTTTTACGCCAGTCACGCCAATTGCCGCGCATAGGGTCTCGTGGAAACAGTAATCGCCAGTCTTTCAGAGTCTGCAATAACGTACGAGCCATAGCGCTGCCCTGAGACAAGTCCTTAAGCTCAGTCATACACAAACGTTGAAGCTCTTCACACAATTCGGATAATTGTCGACTGGAAACTGTTTCGCCAAAGTACTGGCTGGCGATATCCGGAATTTGATGCGCCTCATCAAACACCACAGTATCAACACTGGGAATCAGCTCGCCAAAGCCCGTGTCCTTTAGCGCCATATCGGCAAAGAAAAGGTGATGATTCACCACCACAATGTCGGCTTCCATGGCTTCTTTGCGGGCTTTGACTAAGTGGCAGTCTTCATACACCGGGCAGTCTCGGCCCAGGCAGTTGTCCTGAGTACTGGTAACCTGAGGCAAAACCGAGGCGTCTTCCGGCAGAGCGTTCAACTCCCCCATGTCGCCGCTGCGTGTCGATGTCGACCAACGCTTAACGGTAATCAACTGACTCTGAATGTCTTTATTGAATTGGCCTGCTTGCTGAACCGCCTGTTCCATGCGGTGCAGGCACAAATAATTTGAACGACCTTTAAGTAAGGCGACAACTTTTTCAGGCGCCAGCACTTTTCTTAGCGTGGGTAAGTCACGGTGGAACAATTGTTCCTGGAGGTTTTTAGTTCCGGTGGAAATAATGGCCTTACCTTTACCCAGCAGAACTGGAGCAAGGTACGCAAAAGTTTTCCCGGTACCAGTTTCGGCCTCAACAACAAGTTGGCCTTTTTTCTTAACGGTGGCAGCTATGGCTTCTGCCATTTGCTGCTGAGCAGCCCGCGGCTGGAAGTTTGTAATTGCCTGCGCCAGTTCGCCTGTCGGCTTAAATACTGATAGAACTGTTGCCATAACCCTAACCGCTAAAAAAAATAGACGCGTATTATGACATAGATGTTTGCTCAGGCGTAGGTGTCTATATGTCCTGAAGATGAGGTTTCATCGTCATCTGCAAGCTCTTCAACTTCCGTTTGAGCAGATGGCTGGCCTTGCTGCTGGTGTTGCTCATTTTCCTGTCTTTGCTTGTCGCTGTTAACAGTCGAACCTTCTTCTTCATTGACGGCGCGAAGCTCTTGTATTTTTTCAACCTGGTTGATTTTCATCTGCTCACGGGCGTGGTCCACAGGCACACGAGTGTCTTTGGGGATCAGCGGAACCATTGCATCAAAGTTAGCCATTGCTTTTGTCTTACGCCTCTTCAGAAGGTTTGTTATTTATTTGACTATACAACCACTGGTTAAATAATAACCTGATATCGACTGAATAACCAATAAGTTTACTCTTGCATTACATTTCTCAAGTGTTATAGTGCTATACAACTTAACGAAGTACATTTATTTCTTTGGAGCGTTAATCATGCATTTTGTTCACAGCCACCACCATCATCATTGGAATTGTATGGCTTAGCCGTGAACTTAATGTTTGGGCTAGCCGTATAAACGCTAGCCTTTCGATTGACTATACAACCCCCGAAAGGCATCCACCTTCGGGGGTTTTTTATTTTAGGAGCTGTTATGACTGACCGTTTAACCATCGCGATACAGAAATCTGGACGACTGAGTAAAGAATCTATGGCACTGCTGAACGCCTGTGGCGTGAAATTCAGTGTTAACGAAGCGCGTTTAATTGCGCACAGCACCAGTCATCCTATCGATTTACTGCGCGTTCGTGATGATGACATTCCCGGTCTGGTTATGGACGGTGTGGTAGATTTAGGTCTGGTTGGCGAAAACGTGCTGGAAGAAGCCCGGTTAGAGCGCATTGCAACCGACTCTGTCGCGGCCTATCAGCCATTACGTGGACTTGAGTTCGGTCAGTGCCGATTGTCACTGGCGGTTCCACGAGAAAGCCAGTATCAGTCATTGAAAGATTTAGACGGCTTAAGAGTCGCAACCACCTACCCTCAGTTGCTTAAGCGTTACCTGAAAGACAACGGCGTGAATGCGCGTACGGTAATGCTGACTGGTTCTGTGGAAGTTGCTCCCCGTGCCGGTCTGGCTGAAGCTATCTGTGACTTAGTATCCACCGGTGCTACGCTGGAAGCGAACGGACTCGTAGAGAAAGATGTGATATTCCGTTCCCAGGCTCAGCTAATACAACGCGCTGACAGCCTGTCGGAAGAAAAACAAGCCATGATAGATCAGTTGCTGCCACGCATAGACGGTGTGCAAATGGCGCGGGAAAGCAAATACATTATGCTGCACGCTCCAAAGAACAAATTAGAGCAAGTGGTCGAGTTATTACCCGGTGCAGAAACACCCACCATTTTGCCGCTTAGCCACACCGACGAACAAGTTGCCGTACACATGGTCAGCACCGAGAAGTTATTCTGGGAAACCATGGAAGATCTTAAGTCTATGGGCTGCAGTTCAATACTTGTATTGCCTATTGAAAAAATGATGGGGTGATCATGAGTGGATTACAGATACCCATTGAAAAATGGATGAGCCTGTCGGAAGCGGAGCAAGCTCAACGTTTAGCGCGCCCCGGACGGGCTCAGGCGGAATCTTTACGTGAGAAAGTCTCTGTTATTCTAAGCGACGTGCGTGATAACGGTGAGCGCGCGGTACTGAATTATACCCGTCAGTTCGACAATTCGGAGGCGACATCACTGCGCATGAGCAGTGGACAAGTCGATGCGGCTATAGCGGGTTTAGGTGACAAGATAAAACGCGCCATAGATACTGCGTACCAAACCATTTACCGCTTTCACGAAGCACAACGTCCGCAGAACTTAAGTATTGAAACCGCGCCAGGCGTGCAATGTGAGCTACGTTATGCGCCGTTAGATGCGGTCGGTTTATACATTCCCGGTGGCAGCGCAACCTTGCCATCCACTGCATTAATGCTGGGTGTGCCGGCGCAAATTGCCGGGTGTCAGCGTGTGGTTATGGTTAGCCCGCCTAATAAGCAGGGTGAATTACCAGCCGCCCTGCTCTACGCGGCTAAGTGTTGCGGAGTGACTGATATTCTGCTGTGTGGCGGCGCTCAGGCAATTGGCGCGCTGGCCTACGGCATAGAGTCATCGCCCGCGGTGGGTAAAGTCTTTGGTCCGGGAAACAGTTTTGTGACCGAAGCCAAGCAACAGGTTAGTCAAAATGACAGCGGCTGTGCCATGGACTTACCGGCAGGCCCCTCCGAGCTTTTGGTTATTGCTGATGACAGTGCAAACCCCGCTTATGTGGCGGCGGATTTACTCTCGCAGGCTGAGCACGGCCCTGACTCTCAGGTTATTTTGCTTACGCCATCAATGGCTGTAGCCGAAAATGTACGACAGGAGCTGATTGCACAGTGCGTTCAGTTAAGCCGTGCCGATATTGCCGAGCAGGCATTACAGGCCAGTCGTCTACTGGTGGTTTCAGACATGAATGAAGCCATAGCCATTAGCGAAACCTACGCGCCCGAACACCTCTCTATTCAGACGGATAACGCGCGTGAGCTGCTGCCACAGTTAACCCGCGCAGGCTCTGTCTTTGTCGGACACTATACGCCGGAATCCGGCGGTGATTACGCCACCGGCACCAACCACGTACTGCCAACCTATGGCTATGCCCGCAATTACAGCAGCCTTGGACTGGTCGACTTTTACCGTCGCTATACGGTACAGGAAGCCAGTCAGGATGGGCTACGCCAGTTAGCAGAAGCCATTACCACTCTGGCCGACGTTGAAGGCTTAGACGCACACAAGCGTGCCGTAACTATTCGCACGGAGGCTAAGCCATGAGCATTGTTGACCAGTTACAGCGCCAGCACCTGAAGCAGTTAACGCCTTATGCGTCAGCGCGTCGCAGTATGAGCGGCGGCAATATCTGGCTGAACGCAAACGAGTCTCCGTACAGTAACTCGTACACGGTCGATGACAGCAAGCTTAACCGTTACCCGGAGTTTCAGTCTCAGCCTTTAAATCAGGCTTACGCTGAATACGCTGGAGTTGAATCCTCACAGGTATTAAGCAGCCGCGGCTCAGACGAAGGTATCGAGTTACTGATACGAGCCTTTTGTGAACCCGGTCAGGACAAGGTACTGATTTGCCCACCAACTTACGGTATGTACGCTATTTCGGCTAAAACCTTTGCCGTTGGTGTTACCGAAGTTCCGTTACTGAAGAGCTGGCAACTGGACACCGAGTCAGTGATAGACGCAGCAGCTGATTCTAAGGTTATCTTCTTATGTTCACCTTCAAACCCTCTGGGCAACAGGTTGAATCCGGATGACATTGAACAAGTTTTACAACACTCTCCAAGCTCTATTGTGGTTGTCGACGAAGCCTATATTGAGTTTAGCTCTGGTAACAGCGTTGCCGGTTGGCTGGAACGATACCCGAACCTGGTAGTGCTACGCACCTTGTCTAAAGCTTTTGCTCTGGCCGGAATTCGCTGCGGTTTTTTGCTGGCGAATGACGACATCATTGAGTTACTGCAAAAAGTTCTGGCGCCGTACCCTTTGCCAGACCCGACAGTGCAAATTGCGGTTCAGGCTTTGCAGACAAGTTCGCTGGAACGACTTCAGCAGCAGGTAGCAAGCTTATTAGCCGAGCGCGACCGTGTGCAAACAGCTTTAGAGCAAACACCACTGACTCTGGTATCGGAAAGTGACACAAACTTTTTACTGTATCAGTGTGAAGATGCCACTGGTTTAGTGAAGGCACTTGCCGATAACGGCCTATTAATACGTAATCAGTCGGCGCAGCGGGGCCTAAACAACGTTGTTCGCATAACCATTGGTAGCGCCGCCGAAAATGACGAACTGATTCAACAGTTAAAGGATTATTTTTCATGAGCCAGAAGCCTATTTTATTTATCGACCGTGACGGGACTCTGGTAGAAGAGCCCGCTATAGACAAACAGCTGGACAGCTTTGAGAAGCTGGTATTTGAGCCCAACGTGGTACCGGCTTTGCTGAAACTACAACAGGCCGGTTATCAGTTGGTGATGGTATCGAATCAGGATGGTCTGGGGACGGACAGCTTCCCGCAGGCTGACTTTGACGCACCACATAATTTGATGATGGCGGTGTTTGAATCACAAGGTATTCGGTTTAATGACGTTCTGATTTGCCCTCACTTTGACAGTGATAACTGCAGCTGCCGTAAGCCTGCGCTTGGGCTGGTAAAGTCGTATCTGAAAGAAGGCCGTGTGGATTTTACCAATTCCTACGTTATTGGTGACCGTGAAACCGACCTGCAACTGGCTGAGAATATGGGTGTTGAAGGCCTGCGCTACAGCCGTGGCGAGCTTAACTGGGATGCCATTGTTCACCAGCTACTGGACAACCCGCGTACAGCGTCAGTTACACGTACCACCCGGGAAACGGATATTAACATTAAGGTGGATTTAGACAGCCAGGCACCGCGCGAATTTGATACCGGTATTGGCTTCTTTGATCACATGCTTGAGCAAATAGCCACACACGCAGGTTTCTCGCTTTCGGTTAAGGTTAAGGGTGACTTGCACATTGACGATCACCACACCATTGAAGACACCGCTCTGGCACTGGGACAGGCATTGCGCTCTGCACTAGGTGACAAACGTGGCATTGGTCGCTTTGGCTTTGCTCTGCCTATGGATGAATGTCGCGCGGAGTGTCTGATCGATTTATCCGGACGTCCCTATTTGAAATGGGAAGCCGATTTCACCCGCGACAAAGTCGGCGAGTTATCCACCGAAATGGTTGAACACTTCTTCCGCTCGTTAACCGACGCCATGGCAATGAGTCTGCACTTGTCGACGACTGAAGGTAATACTCACCATCAGGTTGAAAGCCTGTTTAAGGTGTTTGGCCGGGCTCTGCGTCAGGCTATAACAAAAACCGGAGACCAACAGTTGCCGTCGAGTAAGGGGATGCTGGCATGAATGTGGTGATTGTCGATACCGAGTGTGCCAACCTGACATCGGTCCGCTTTGCGGTTGAACGGCTGGGCTACTCGGTTCTTATTACCGATAGCGCAGAAAAAATAAGAGCCGCAGACCGTGTCATTTTGCCCGGTGTAGGCACTGCTGCGGCGGCTATGCGTAACTTGCAGCGAAAGCAACTCGTAGAGCCGCTGCGGGAATTAACCCAGCCCGTGCTGGGTATTTGTCTGGGCATGCAATTATTGACCTCGCACTCAGAAGAAGGTGACGTTGATTGTCTTAACCTGATTCCGGCGAAAACCAAACGCCTTCGCGAGCATGGTCTCCCGTTGCCGCACATGGGCTGGAATACACTGCAGCCAACCGAGGACAACCCGTTAGTCGACACAAACGACAGCTACTGCTATTTCGTACACAGTTTTGCTGTAGCCGTTGATGAGTACACCATTGCCAGCAGCGAATACGGTGAACGGTTTGCCTCTATGATACGGCACAACAACTATTTTGGTGCGCAGTTTCACCCCGAACGCTCAGGTAAAACCGGCGAAGCTCTGTTGAAACGTTTTTTGGAGTTAAAATTATGCTGATCCCTGCTCTGGATCTTATCGATGGAAAAGTTGTACGTCTGTATCAGGGCGACTTTGCACAAAAAACTGAATTTGATTTAACACCTTTAGGCCAGGCTCAGCTTTATGCTGAGGCAGGTGCAAAATGGCTGCACCTGGTGGATTTAGACGGTGCCAAAGATCCTGACAAACGACAACAAACCTTACTAGCTAAGCTTGCCTCAGAGTCAGGAATGCGGTGTCAGGCAGGAGGCGGAATACGCACAACAGCAGATTTGGAAGCCTTATTTGAAGCCGGCATTGAACGTGCTGTAATTGGTTCAACTGCGGTGAATAATCCGGATAAAGTCACTCGCTGGTTCCAGACCTACGGACCTGAAAAGATAGTCCTTGCTCTGGATGTCAATATTGACGCAGATGGCAATGCAATGGTGGCTACGCACGGCTGGCAAGAGGCCAGCACGCATACACTGGATGATATTCTGAAACGCTATCTGGATTTAGGTTGTCGCCATGTGCTTTGTACCGATATCAGTAAAGACGGCACCATGACAGGCACCAATGTCGAGCTCTACAAGCGCTATAAAGCACTTTACCCACAAGTGGTCTGGCAGGCATCCGGTGGTGTCAGTTGCTTAGATGATCTTAAAGATTTGAAAGCCGTTAACTGTGACTCAGTTATTCTTGGTAAGTCTTTACTTACCGGCGCTTTCACGATGCAGGAGGCACTGGCATGCTGGCAAAACGCGTAATTCCTTGTCTGGATGTTCGTGACGGACAAGTGGTAAAAGGGGTTAAGTTCCGTAATCATGAGGTTATTGGTGACATTCAGCCTCTGGCTAAACGTTATGCAGAAAGCGGCGCCGATGAGTTAGTGTTCTATGACATTACAGCATCGGCTGACGGACGTACGGTAGACAAGTCCTGGGTGGAACGAGTAGCCCGCGAAATTAATATTCCATTCACTGTGGCCGGTGGCATCCGTTCGGTTGAGCAAGCACAGACCATGCTGTCTATGGGTGCGGATAAAATTTCCATTAACTCGCCTGCTCTGCTTAACCCGGACTTGATCAATACCCTGGTCGAAGAGTTTGGTCAGCAGTGCATTGTTATTGGCATCGACAGCTTTTATAACGAACAGTCTGATCAATATGAAGTCCACCAGTTTACCGGTGACGAGAGTAAGTCTCGTAAATCGGCCTGGCAAACGAAGGACTGGCTGCAGGAGGTTATCTCTCGCGGTGCCGGTGAAATTGTTCTGAATTGTATGAATCAGGACGGTGTTCGCCGGGGTTACGATATCGCTCAATTGTCAGCTTTACGTGAATACTGTTCTGTACCTTTAATCGCCTCTGGCGGCGCCGGCGAAATTCAGCATTTTGTCGATGCCTTTCAGCAAGCGAAAGTTGATGGCGCACTGGCAGCGTCGGTTTTTCATAAGAATATATTCAGTATTAGCGACGTAAAAGCCGCTATGGCAGCGAATAATGTTGCTGTTCGCCCTATAGAAGCGGTTCAGGAGACACAATGAGAATTAAGTTAGATACGATAGACCAGCTAGCCTGGGATAAAATGTCGGGGCTGCTACCCTGCACGGTGCAACACGCATTAACCGGTGAAATCCTGATGCAGGCCTATATGAACGCTGACGCTGTTAAAGAGAGTTTAGCAACTGGCAAAACAACGTTTTACAGCCGCAGTAAAGAGCGTTTATGGACTAAGGGCGAGAGCTCAAAAAACTACCTTCAGCTTGAAGGTATTTATTCAGACTGTGATAACGACGCATTACTGGTTCAGGCTCTGCCCGATGGCCCTACCTGCCACTTAGGTAACCGCAGCTGCTTTGCCGAAGCACCTAAACCTTTACTGCACGAGCTGGATGCGCTTATTGCCAGTCGCAAAGGCGCGGATACCAGTAAAAGCTACACCGCCAGCTTGTTTACCAAAGGGTTAAAACGAGTTGCACAAAAAGTCGGAGAAGAAGGCGTTGAAGTTGCTCTGGCCGCAGCAACCGCCGATAAAGACGAGCTGGTTAATGAAAGTGCGGATTTACTTTATCACTTGCTGGTCGCGTTGCGAGCCAATGAGCTTAGCCTGGACGACGTGCTGGAGGTGTTAGCTAAGCGCCGCGGTTAAGCGGCACTGTTTAACTGCTCACGAAAGTGCTTACGCTCGTATCGACGGGATACGCGGCGTAAGCGCAATGACAACAGGACAGCTGCAACACTTAGACCGCTGATAAAACCTATCCAGAAACCTGCGGCCCCCATTGCCGGCACTACCCAGTCGGTACGCCCCAAAATAAAACCCACACTTAGACCAAATGGCCAGTAGGAAATAAAAGCGAGGATCATCGGGTACTTGGTGTCTTTATAGCCACGAAGTGTACCTATAGAAATAGCCTGGAAAGTATCTGACACGGTGAATATAGCCGCCAGCCCCATAAGAGTGGCTGCTAAGTTAATGATGTCCTGGTCAGGTGTATAGAGGCTTGCCAACCAGCCTCCCCCCAAATACATGATAAGCCCATTAACCGTTGCGAATGCGCCACCAAACAGCATAGCGATTTTAAAGCTCAACATGGCATTTTTCGGGTCTCCTGCTCCCAACGCAAAGCCAACCCGTAACGTTACCGCCATAGAGATACTCAACGGCACCATATACACCAGCGAACTGATGTTCAACGCAATTTGATGAGCAGAAACCACCGTTGGCCCCAAAGGAGCTATGAGTAAGGCTACGGCCGCAAACAAACTCACTTCAAAAAAAAGTGACATTGAAATAGGAAAACCGATACGAATAACGTAGGTGACATCGTCCCAGTTCGGACGATACCAGCGGCGCAGTAACCTTAACCGTTTGTAACGTTTGGCGGTAAAGGTATAAATGGCCATAGAGAGAGCCATACCCCACAGCACGATAGCGGTAGCAAGACCACAACCCGCACCACCAAGCTCCGGCATGCCAAATTCACCGTACACAAAGACATAGTTTGCCGGTATGTTGATCAGTAAGCCAATGAAGCCAATGATTAGCGATGGCATGGTATTCGACATACCTTCGCAGAAATTTCTTAGTACCGCGTATATAACAAAGCCAGGTATACCCCAGGCTATATAAAATAGGTAGTCCAGCGTAATAGCACGGAAGTCATCTTCCACTTCCATAATATCCAGTAACCATGGAGCGGAGGACATTCCAATTAAGGTAATGACACCGACAATGGCACACGCATACAAGCCCTGCTGCAATATATTGGCAACGCGCTTGTGCGAGTTAGAACCATCGAGATGAGAGATAATTGGCGCTAATGCCAACGCCAGACCGAACACCAATAACGTGGCGGGCACGAAAATACTTCCGCCAACGGACACAGCCGCCAGGTCAAGCGCGCCCTTGCGTCCTGCCATGACCGTGTCGACCACACTCATTAGCATTTGAGTGAGCTGGGCAACCAGAATGGGACCGGTCAGTTTGGCCAGTTTATAACATTCGTCTTTGTTATTGCTCCACCAGTTCACTCGTTCTTATTCTCTGGGTTAATGAGGTTGGTTGCGCAAAAAGCGCAGAATACGTTGGTTAACATCCGCCGGGTGAGTTAGTGGTCCCATATGCCCGGCAGTAACCGATTCTCTTGTAATATTAGGCAAAACCGTGGACAGTGCCTCAGCAACCGCCTTAGCACTACGCCGAGTGTGATCGCCCTGCAACAGCAGCAGGTTTTGATCAACACCACTGTAGTCAGCCAGGCGCCTTGGTTCGTTAAGCAATGCATCAAAGTCCAGCGCTACTTTATCGGCCTGGGCAACCATTAACTGTTGGATTCGCTCCGGCAGAGCATCGAAATAACCGGCATCGTTCCAGTAGTCGACAAAAGTGCGAGTGCATTCTTTCGCGTCTCTGCCATGCATTGCCTGACTAATTTCCTGAATTTCCAGCATGCCCGGCGAGTCATCCGGTAGCACATGAAAGGCCACAGGCTCATAAACCACCACGTCGGCAATCTCAAATGGCTTCTCTAATGCCAGTTTTAGCGCAACGGCACCTCCGTATGAGTGCCCGACCAGCTGAACGGGCTGCTTCAGCTGTAAACTTTCGACAGCAGAAAGGATACGTGGCAGCTCCTGCTCCAGCCGAAAGTTCGCCGTATATTCAACTTTAGGCGCCTGCCCATAACCAAGGAGATCAACCGCAATAACAAAGTGGCTGCTCACTAGGTCCTTTAACAGAGCTCGCCACTGTGTACTGGCACTCTGCGAGCTGTGCAACAAAATGACCGGGGGATTTTGCTGCTCGCCATATAAATGAATTCCGGGTTCTATTTCAGACATAACTTCACTTTAAGATAAACTGACACCAACAAACTGACCGATACCGTAGCCAGCAGCTAATAGCAAAACGGCAAAAGTTGTTAATACACCAATGGTTCTTGGCAGGCTAACACCTACACTGCGAGTTAACCCAATGGCATGGCATAAACGAGCAATAACCAGCGCAATACCTAAGCCATGCAGTAAGCCTAAAGGCGCATTCTGAACTTCCATCATAGCAAATAGAATAAGAGCCAACGGCACATATTCAATAAAGTTGCCATGAATGCGAACGGCTGCTTTTAGATCCTGAGCTTCGCCGGTACCAATACCGACTCGGTGCTTCCAGCGTAAGCGTATAATACGCGCCGCCAGGGCAAGATAGATTAACGTTAAGACTCCGGCATAAAAACCGGTAATTGTAAGTTGTGATGTCACTTGCTGCCCCTTCTTTTTCTTTGTTAGTCGGCGTCATCAAAAAAGGCTCACCATGTGAGCCTTTTGCTAAACCTGTTATTTTCTAAGCAAGTCACCAAGCTGCTCACTGACTTTGTCGACAGGCTGCGTACCATCAATTTTGTGGTACTCTGTTTTCCCTTCCTCAGACAGCTTCTGGTAGTACTCAACCAAAGGCTCTGTCTGCTCATGGTAAACCGACAAGCGTTTGCGAACCGTCTGCTCCTGATCGTCCGGACGAATCACCAGCTCTTCACCAGTTTCATCATCTTTACCATCTACCTTCGGAGGGTTGTGCTCAATATGATAAACACGACCTGATCCAGGGTGGACACGACGCCCACTCATACGATCAACGATAATTTCGTCCGGAACATCAAATTCCAGTACATAATCAATTTCAATACCGTTATCGCGCATTGCATCGGCTTGTGGAATGGTTCTTGGAAAACCATCGAGCAAAAAGCCGTTCTGGCAGTCCGGCTCGGCAATACGTTCTTTAACCAACTCAATGATGATATCGTCAGACACTAGTTGCCCGGCGTCCATCACTTGTTTGGCTTTTTTACCCAATTCCGAACCCGATTTTATTGCTGAACGCAGCATATCACCAGTGGAAATTTGAGGGATCCCAAAAGTGTTCATCAGAAACTGTGCCTGAGTTCCTTTTCCAGCTCCTGGGGCGCCTAACAAAATAATGCGCATAGAAAACCTCTTTGTATGATTCAAAAGTCTGCCCCGAACTTTACCCTGACGGGCGGGCTATTACAAGCTCAGAAAGACGCTGCGGGCAATGACTTACCCGCAGCAGCAGGTGCAAAATTAAGCGTTTAGCATTAATTTATTAAGGCGGGTGACAAAAGAGGCCGGGTCTTTCAGATTACCCCGTTCTGCCAAAGTAGCCTGGTCCAATAAAACTTCAGCCCACTCTTTAAATGTGTCCTCGTCCTTAGTCAGCATCCGTTCTATCAGTGGATGCTCGGGGTTCACTTCAAAGATGTACTTAGTTTCAGGAACCGCCTGTCCAGCAGCTTCCATCAACTTGGCCATCTGCGTGCTCATATCATTGTCATCCGTAATGATACAAGCTGGCGAGTCGGTTAACCGGTGAGTTACGCGAACCTTCTTCACTTTATCGCCTAATGCTTTTTCAAAACGCTCAAGGTTCGCTTTGAAGGCCTCTTCGGCTTTTTCCTGTTCAACCTTATCTTCCTCGTCGTCCAGTTCACCTAAGTCCAGATCACCACGAGTAACCGACTGCAATTGCTTCTCTTTAAACTCTGTCAGGTGGCTCATTAACCACTCATCGATACGCTCAGAAAGCAGTAAAACTTCAATGCCTTTCTTATTGAAGATTTCCAGCGCAGGGTTGTTTCTGGCGGCTTCGTAGCTGTCGGCCACAATGTAGAAAATCTTATCCTGACCTTCTTTCATACGCTCAATGTAGTCATCCAGGCTGACTGACTGAACCGCGCCTTCATTGTGGGTCGAAGCAAAACGCAGGAGTTCAGCGATACGTTCACGGTTGGTATGATCTTCTGCCGGACCTTCTTTCAGAACGTTACCGAAAGTATCCCAGAACTGTTGATACTGTTCTTTATCGTCTTTTGCCAGCTTTTTCAGCATCTGCAGCACTTTTTTGGTACTGCCGTTCCGCATAGCACGGGTAATTTTATTGTCCTGCAGAATTTCACGTGAAACGTTCAGTGGTAAGTCGTTTGAATCGACCAGGCCACGCACAAAACGCAGATAAGTGGGCATTAACTGCTCAGCGTCATCCATAATGAATACGCGCTTCACATAAAGCTTAACACCGTGCTGCTGCTCACGGTTCCACAAGTCCCACGGAGCGCGTTTAGGAATATACAGTAAATTAGTATACTCGGTCGTGCCTTCGACTTTGTTGTGGCTCCATAAAAGTGGCTCATCAAAGTCATGTGCGACAGTCTTGTAAAACTCTTTGTATTCTTCGTCAGTAATTTCTGACTTCTCACGAGTCCAGAGTGCCTGACCTGAGTTTACAGTTTCCCATTCGCCGGGTTGCCCTTCTACTTTGTTGCCTTCGTCGTCTTCTGACTCAGGTACGGGTTCTTTCCACATTTGAACCGGGATACTCAAGTGTTCTGAATATTTATTGATAATGCCACGCAGACGGTTTTCATCTAAGAATTCATCGGCATCGTCTTTCAGGTGCAGAATAATGTCAGTGCCGCGACGAGCTTTATCAATGTCAGCAATTTCGAAATCACCCTCACCTTGCGAGCGCCATTCAACTCCGCGAGCGTCTTTATCTAATGCTGAACGAGTTCTTACGGTAACTTCATCAGCAACGATAAAGGCTGAATAGAAGCCAACACCAAACTGACCAATAAGCTTGCTGTCTTTTGCTTCGTCGCCGGACAGTTGACCAAAGAATTCAGCGGTACCTGACTTGGCAATGGTTCCCAGGTTGTTCATGACATCGTCACGAGTCATGCCAACGCCATTGTCACTGATAGTGATGGTGCGGCTGTCTTTATCAACAGAAACCCGAACGTGCAGGTCGCTGTCGTCGCCATACAGGGAGTTGTCGCTTAAGGCTTTAAAACGCAATTTATCCGCTGCGTCGGACGCATTTGAGACCAGTTCGCGTAAGAAAATTTCTTTATTGGAATACAGAGAATGGATCATCAGGTGAAGCAGTTGTTTTACTTCTGTCTGAAATCCATGTTTTTCCATTTGACCGGCTTCCGCCATAGTATATTTCTCCTGCTGTTATTACCTATGCCAATAACAATGGGGGCGCAGGAGATATTTTCAAGTCATCGGGAAAATTGTTTTCGACCGCTGAAAGCGTGACCTAAAGTCGTTTGGTCGACATAGCCCAACTCACCACCAACCGGCACGCCATGAGCTATTCGAGTAGTATTGATATTCTGTTGGGCGGCAATATCGGCAATATAATGGGCGGTGGCATCACCTTCTACCGTCGGATTCGTTGCCAGAACAATCTCTTCAACGGGTTCATTCTGCAACTGTCGCTCAAGCTCATCCAGACCAATGTCTGACGGCCCAATACCGTCCAGCGGCGACAAATGCCCCATTAACACAAAATAGCGGCCCTGGAACTGCGAAGTTTGTTCAATCGCAAGCACGTCGGCGGGTGTTTCAACCACACAGAGCACACCGTTCTCACGCCGCATCGGATTGCTGCAAATTCGACACAGCGGCTCTTCAGTTAAGGTCCGGCAACACTCGCAGTGCCCCACTTTTTCAACTGCGGACTGCAAAGATTCGGCAAGCCGGGAGGCGCCGCCGCGATCGCGTTCAAGCAAATGAAATGCCATACGCTGTGCTGATTTCTGACCAACACCTGGCAGACGTTTTAAATTATCAACAAGCTGATCAATTGCCGGACTAATACTCATGAACTGACCTTACGACTTAGAACGGCATTTTAAAGCCAGGAGGTAAGCCCATGCCGCCTGTAATTTCGGACATACGCTCTTTGCTGGTCTCTTCAACACGACGCACGGCATCGTTAGTTGCCGCTGCAATCAAATCTTCCAACATTTCCTGGTCGTCTTCCATTAGGCTTGGGTCAATACTCACACGTTTAACATTGTGGTTGCCAAGCATCGTCACTTTTACTAACCCGGCGCCGGCTTCACCAGTGACTTCCATGTTAGCCACTTCTTCCTGGGCTTTTTGCATGCGCTCCTGCATTTGTTGCGCCTGCTTCATCATGTTACCCATTCCACCTTTAAACATAATTATTTCCTCGTTTAAGCTTTATAAAATTAACGCGCTTGAATTGATGATTCATCAACCTGCGCTTGAAACCTTTGCTGTAATTCCTGTACACCGGTGTCGGCCTGCAGTATTTCGCAAGCACGCCGATGCCGGTACTGATCAATATGCTGCTGCACCATAAGAGGCGTCGGCTGACTCGGAACGCCAATATCAAACTGCACCCGTGCAGCTGGCCCTAACAATCCGGTTAGTGACTCTCTGACGGCTTCACTGGTTGAATCGTTCAATAAACTCTTCTGCTCTTCTGCAACCAGAATGAGCCAGTCATCGTCCCCAACCTTTTTTAACTCTGAATTAAGTAGTACCTGACGCGCTAAACCTGAAATGTCCATGCCGGCGATCATCGCACTCCATTTATCGATTTCTGCGGCTTCTCGGATATCGTCATTTAACTCGGGAAATTGGTAGTCTCTGACTGGTGTAGCTTCAGCCAGGGGCTCTTGTCGTGTTTCGGGCTCAGGGTCTGGAACGGTTGGCCTCTCTTCACTAACGACCGGAGTGACTACCGATTCATTACTGTTGTCTGGCTTTTTTTTTTCCGCCAACTGCTCACGAACACGCAATAGATCGGAAACACCGGAGTCTTGTTGCTGTGTTTCCGTTGGTTCCGAATAACTGAAGTCAGGTTCCGGTTGATGCTTGGATTCTGTTTGGTGCTCGGGCTCCGATTGGTACTGGGACTCGAGCTCCGACGGCATCGGCTCTGCCGGTTCCGGTTCTAACTCTGATTCAGGCACTGACTCAGGCATAGCTTCGACAGCGGGCTCATTCACTTCGGCGCTGGCCAAATTTGAATGAGGAACATCGGTATGCGCGGTGGCACTCAGTTCACTGGTATCGTTATAGCTATCGTTTTCTGCAGGGCGAAAGCAGAGCATTCTCAACAGAGTCATTTCCAGACCGCTGCGCGCGTCAATAGCATAGGCTTGCTCACGACGCCCTTCCAGAACAATACGATAAAATACCTGAATTAACTCGGCCGGCATGCGCCGTAAAAGCGGCTTTAATACATCGCTATTCTCAAAGGCGTTTGCTGCACCTGGCACTTGCTGTACCAACGCCAGTTGATGCAGTAAACTTTGCAGCTCAACCAGCACGGAGCTTAAGTCCGGCACCATAGAAACCATAGCATCAACACGCTGCATGACACTTTCGGCTTCACCATCAAGAACACAATCCAGTAAGGCCGCAATGTCAGCGACCGGTACATTACCCAGCATGCGTCTGACACTGTCAATACTCACAGCGCCGTTGCCCTGAGCAATTGCTTGATCGGTTAAACTCAAGGCATCACGCATGCTGCCACGAGCAGAACGAGCTAATAATGGTAACGCGTCAGCGTCCGCCTGAACCTGCTCCTGTCCCAGAACGTAATTAAGCTGCTGTGAAATATCGTCGTTCGACAACGCCTTTAAGTTAAATTGCAGACAGCGTGACAAAATGGTCACTGGAAGTTTTTGAGGGTCTGTTGTCGCCAGTAAGAACTTTACGTGTTCCGGTGGCTCTTCCAGCGTTTTAAGCAACGCATTAAAACTGTGCCGCGACAACATATGGACTTCATCAATCAGGTAAACTTTATAGCGTCCGCGGGTCGGACGATATTGAACGTTATCCAGTAACTCCCGGGTATCTTCAACTTTCGTTCTTGACGCGGCGTCTATTTCGAGCAAGTCGACAAAGCGCCCCTGCTCTATCTCAAGACAAGCACTGCATTGCCCGCACGGGGTCGAAGTAATGCCTTTCTCGCAGTTAAGAGCTTTAGCTAATATGCGCGCAATGGTCGTTTTACCGACGCCTCGTGTTCCGGTAAACAAGTAGGCATGGTGCAACCTTTGCTTATCCAGCGCATGTTCAAGCGGTTTCAAAACATGTTGTTGACCAACAACTTCCGCAAACTGGGAAGGTCGCCATTTTCTTGCCAGTACCTGATAGCTCATAGGGGAGATTCTTAACTCTGTCTCGTTAAAACTGACATAAGGTATAGCACGCAACGCCTGCCTGCTGCAATTTATCTTCACCACCTAACTCAGGTAATGAGACCACAAAAGCGGCTTCCTCTACTTCGGCGCCGGTTGCTTTAACCAGCTTATGAGCCGCAACTACGGTCCCGCCAGTGGCCAGCAAGTCGTCAACAATTAAGACCCTGTCGTTTGCAGTCAATGCGTTCTCGTGCATTTGCAGTTCATCAGAACCATACTCTAAATCGTAACTCTGGCTTACAACCTTGCCGGGCAACTTTCCGGGCTTACGCAAGAGAGTGACGCCACAGCCCATTGCATAAGCTAACGCTGAGCCAAATATGAAGCCTCGCGCTTCAATTGCCGCTATTTGAGTTATTCCGCTCTGCTTATATCTTTGTTTTAAGGTGTTAATTGCCAGTTCAAAAGCCGCAGGGTTTTGCAACAATGGCGTGATATCACGAAAGATAATACCCGGCTTAGGGTAATCAGGAATAGCACCTATTGAATCCCGAATACCTTGTACAGTTAACTCCATGTTTTTGCTCTCTTTACTAGGCAACAAAGCGCACCGCCCAGGTTTTCAAAGTATCGAGCAGGAAGTCCTCATGCAAAGGCTTTGCAAGGCATTGAGTTGCACCAGCTTTTAACGCTTTAGGTTCTATTTCTACCATGTCCTGAGTAGACATAAATAATAATGGGCTGTGCTGATAAGCCTCTAATTCACGTAAGTTTTTCAGTAATGACAAACCATCCATCACCGGCATTTTATGATCCAGCAAAATAATATCAAAATACTGCTGTTTCGCCTTACTTAAACCGTCCAGTCCGTCGCGGGCTATCGTTACCTCGAAGCCAAGCGGTTCTATCATCGTACAAATGGACTGAAGGGTTTTGTCTTTATCCTCGACAACGAGCAAAGAGACTGACATAAATGTCGCTTACCTGATAGTTAATGAGGAGCTGATTAAGCGGAAAAAACCTGTGCTAAACGTAAAATTAATGGCAAGCAGCCAGCAATTAGAAATAAAACCACGGCTATAAGCAAAAAGCCTTTGCCTGCCGGTTCTTTAAATGTTTCTGATGACATAACTTTTACCTCTCGATGAAATCGGTGCTGATCATACTCGATCCTCAGCAACGATAAAAGTTGAATTCAGCTCTTTACTCTCAATAACAATTGCTGCGAAGCGAACTGTTGCAACGTCTGCTCAGCCCCCTCCTGAATTTGTTCAGCCGGCCATTGAGGAAGCAGCTCCGGCAACAAATCAAAAAAATCTTGCAGCCTAATATAATTGCGGCTTTGTAACTCTGTTAAAAGCAGGTAAGTCATTGCATTTATACGAACAAAACGAACCTTTCCTTCCGCGTCGCGAAACACAACTAAAAAACGCGGTTGTGAGAGCGGTCTCTCCGGTTTAAATTCAATGCCGATTTCGTCAACCGGATACTGATATGCAGAAATAACCGCCGTTGGGTTTAGGCCTATGATTTGCTCTTCATGAAGCTCATCTGTCACACAAATATGGCTTTCCGGCCACGGCTTTTGCTCCACTTCGAGTTCAAGCCATTCGTAATGCGCGAGTTCCGGAGCAAAGACAAAAAGTGCATTATCAGACTGCAAATACTCAACAAAGCTTTTAGCAATACCAGTAAAGTATGGAGAGTTTGACGAAAAAGAGCGAAAGAACTGCTCTTTAGTTGCTTGCCATTGTTCTTCATCGCATAGCTTTTTGAGGACCGGAAAAGCGCTGTCTACAAAGCGAAAAATATTATTACGGAGTAACCGCTGATAAATTGCCAGCCGCCGCTCTTCAATATCAGCTAACCACGGTTCTTCTACGGACTTTTGTGGATCTTTCAGTTGCTGAACAAAGCGATCCTGAATTTGTTTGAATGTGTCATTACTCATGGCGCTTTTGTATCACTCTTATTTGGTTCAACTCGCCATTTAACTCAGACAAAGCCGGGAAGTTAAAATCCCTTTCCAAAAGAGTCGGATAAACGCCATGGCACTTATAAGCGTAATCCAACAACTCATACACTTCATCTTTTACTTTAGCACCATGCGTATCAACATAAAGATCGTCGAACTCCTCATGATGCCCCGCTATATGCCCGTAGGCGATTTTTTCTGAAGGTAAGCCAGCTATAAAATCGCGAGGGTTATAATCGTGATTCACGCTGTTTACAAAGACATTATTCACATCAAGTAGCAGCTTACAATTGCTTCGCTTCAACACCTGACAGATAAAGTCTAACTCACTTAACTCAGGTGCCGGACTCGCGTAATAAGATACATTTTCCAATATTAGAGGTCTTTCTAAATAGTGCTGAACATCTTTAATTCTGTCTATAACATGAGAAACCGCATCGGCCGTGAAAGGTATAGGCAATAGGTCGTATAGCTGCCCTTTATGTGAGCAGTAACTTAAATGCTCACTGTAGATTTCAACATTAAATTGCGACACGAACTGTTTAACGTCTTTCAGAAAAGTATAATCCAGAGGGTCCTGGCTACCAATAGACAATGACAACCCGTGGCTGGTTAAGCGATAATTCTCGGCAACTTTCGCCAGAGTTTCTAAACGACGCCCTTTAAAAGGGATCCAATTTTCCGGCGCGAGCTCCAGGAAGTCGGCATCAATATCACCTGCTAAAGCAGCATCCAGTAACTCATTTCTTAAGCCGAGACCTATTGAATTCGGTTTCATATTACCCTCTGAAAAACAAAAACCCGACACAGTGGCCGGGTTTTACAGTGCAGTTCAAACGAAAAGTGATTAATCGAGATCGATACCTTTTCGCTCTGCTGTCGACCTAATGTAGCCTCTCCAGCTGCGAGCACTGCGACGTTGACCGTCAAAGGTTGCCGCTTCATCAACATACCGCATTGCCTGGCGATAGTCACCACCATAGAAATACGCTTCTGCTAATGACATATAGACACGACCTTCGTCTTCACGCTCAAGGTAGTCCAGGGCTCTCTTCAAAGGTTCAGTTGCCGCAATATACTGTTCATTCAACAGCATCAAGTTACCTTGCTTACGGTAATATTCACCTTTGTCGCCAGAGTCGTTAGTTGCTTCTGCTGCGCGCTCATACCAAGAAACGGCTTCATCAAGCTCTTTCGCTCTGTGGTAACTGTTTGCAATAGTTGCAAAGTTTCGAGCAGATTCCTCAATATCACCGGCTTCTACATGCTTTTCCATGGTAGTAGCTGCTTTATACGGAATACCCTCATTGTCGTACAACTGAACCAACATTTTAAACTGGCTCTCTGTACTCAGGTATCCGGCTAAATACGCCACTTCCAAAGTTTGAAGAGACTTAGATAAGTTTTCTTCTAACATGTAGAATTGAGCTAACTGTGGCCACCAAGTAGTAACCTCTGGAAGCTTATTCAAACCTTCTTCAAGAACACCAATTGCTTCAGGATACATCTTACGCTCGTAGTAAGAGGCCATCATCAAATTGTAAACGTTCTTTTCTGGCTTATCTGCAGCTTCTAAAGATGCCTCTGCAAACGGAATGACCTTAGCAAAGTTCTTTAACTGATAGTGGGCATTAGCCATATATAAGAAAACTTGAGAGTCACGTTTACCTGTAAATTGAATCCAATTTTTAAGGTATTCAAGACTCTGCTCGTACTTTTCTTCCTGAAGACTAATCTGCCCTACCAGTTTCATCGCTGCTGCCTGGTCGTTCCAACCAAGCACGTCTTGATCAACAGCGTCTTTCAAAACTTCTAAAGCGTCGGCCATGCGCTCATCAGCTGCATAAAGATTTCCAAGAAAGCGGCCCAGGTAAGCAGAGTCGTAACCTGGGTCAGGATCCTGTTCTTCAAGAACAGCTATTGCTTCCTTAATTTTTTCTTCTTCATACAGCTCAAAGGCGTCCATGATAGCTCGTCCAATACTCTGCGAAGCAGCTTTATTGTCGCGAGCTTTTTTCTGCGCCTCAACGGTCTCTTGATCCGGTATGCTGAAGCCAAAATCCTGAGCCGAAGCCTGAACCGTTGTCATCGACATAACCGAAGCAAAAGCCAGGACACTAACAAATGTTTTTAATATATATTTCATTTCTTAGTTCCCATCCATTGTGAAGTCGAGCTGAACGGTCATGCCTTCCTGACGGACAGGCTTACCATCAACAACCTTCGGCTTATACTTCCAGCGCAACAAAGCGCGGCGCGCCTCTCGGTCAAACACTCGACGAGGTTCAGAATCGATGACTTCAACGTCAGTTACACCACCTTGTTGATCGATAGTGAAGCGCAATTGAACCCAACCTTCGGTGCCATTTCGAGCAGCTGATGGCGGGTAACGCGGTTCAATTCGAACAATTGGTGTTGCGTCACCGTCAGAACTTAAACCTCCGCCTGGACCAGAAAGTCCTGTATCAGCTCCACCAACATCAACATCAAAACCCATGTTCATGTTCATTCCACTGTCTGTTGTATCTGGCTCAGACTGTGGTGTTTCTGGTGGTTGCTCCGGCGGCGGCGGTGGCGGCGGCGGAGTACGCCGACGCTCCTGAACGTCAGACTCAGGTGGCGACGTTACGATGTCAATAACCGGGGTTGGAGGCGGCGCTTCGTTGCGCTGCGCTCCTCCGCCGATTAAGTAAGCCATGAAAGCAAACAGAGCAAACGTAACGGCGGCACCTAGTAGTAAAGATACTAAAAAGCGCACCATATTAGTTATTCTCCGCAGCTATGGATATCTTATCGATACCCGCTTCCTTAACCTGGTCCATGACTTCTACAACGACACCATGCTCAGCTTTCTTATCGGCCTGGATTACAACAACGTCAGTCGGCTGTTCAGCCAACATACGTTCAATGTTAGCGCCTACACGCTCTACATCGACCTGACGCTTGTCCATCCAGACTTCACCGGTTTCGCGAATTGCGATAAAGATGTTAGCTGAAGGCTCCTTGGTCGTGTTACTGGCTTCAGGTTTGTTAACCTGAATACCTGCTTCTTTGACGAATGAGGTCGTTACGATAAAGAAGATCAACATAATGAAGACGATGTCGAGCATCGGCGTCATGTCGATCGACGCATCTTCCTCTTCTCGATTACGATTACGTGCCATAGTTTTACTCTCTTAGTGATGTGGCAAACTGTCAACAAGGCCTTCTTTCGCTCTACGCACTTTACTCTCAAGACGTGTCGCGAAAAACATACCGGATAACGCTGCAACCATTCCCGCCATTGTCGGGATAGTCGCCATCGAAATACCCGATGCCATCAGACGAGGGTTACCCGTCCCTTGTACTGCCATGATTTCAAACACCGTAATCATACCTGTCACGGTACCCAACAGTCCGACCAGCGGACATAAGGCAACACAAGTTTTTATCAACAGAATACGTGCATTCAGTTTTTCGTTCGCTTCGGAAATCCATGCTTCACGGATTCTATGGGCGTACCATGAGGTGGTGTCCTTACGGGCATCCCATTTCGCAATAATTTCTTTACGAAATTTAGGGAACGCACCTGTAAGGTACCAATAACGCTCAATCATCAGTACCCACATTAGAAAGAGCACCCCCATGACGATGTACAAGACATCGCCACCGGTAGCCAGAAAATCCCTGATAGATTCCCAAAGTTCCATCAGGTAAAGCATGGGTTACTCCTTCTCCGAGTGCGAGGCTACGATACCCGCTGCTTGCTCATCCAAAATATGAACAATAGACTTGCCGCGAGCAGCCACAATACTGTGAGCCAAAATCAATGGTATAGCAGCGATCAGACCCATAGCGGTTGTTACCAACGCCATAGAGATGTCACCTGCCATGATCTTCGGATCACCGGTACCAAACAGTGTAATCGACTGGAAAGTACCAATCATACCAACAACTGTACCTAACAGACCAAGCAGCGGTGCGATAGCCGCAAGAATCTTGATGACATTAATGCCACTTTCAACTTTCGGTGTTTCGCGCAGAATAGCTTCGTCCAGTTTAAGCTCTAAGTTTTCAACATCAGCGTTCTTATTCTCTTGGTAAACCTTAAGAATACGACCTAATGCGTTATTGTCTTTAGGCTGTTCAGGATTCTTCAACTGAGAACGGATTTTTCCGGCAGCTGCTGTCAAGGTAACCAACTTGAATACAGAAATTAACAGACCCAGAATTAATACCGCAGTAATAACATAACCAACAGTATCACCCGAGTGATAATGCTCTTCTAGAGTCTTCTTTCCCGTCAACAGACTAAGAATCTGACCTTTTGAAGGATCAAGGTATACACCTTCGTAACCTTCTTCTGTACTAGTAAACTCTTCAGCTTGTGAAGTTGCAGCACCCTCCGGTTGACGACCTAACGGCTGAACTTGTTCAGTTGTGTCGTTATAAACCAGGTACTGATCGCCTGAAATCAAGTTAAAGGTACCAACGCGAACCACTTCACGGTTTTCAGTTCCACCGTCTAGAAGGGTAACATCAGTATTAAATTTAACCACTTTACCCGATTCGACCATTTCAGTCAGAAGCGCTTTCCAAAGCTCTTCAAGTTCTTCCAGAGTAGGAAGTTCTTTTGCTTCAGATAAACTCTCCAAGACGTCTTCACGGCCTGGGTACTGCGCACTAACAATTGACGTTGCAACACGACCGATAGTTTCTGTCGCTGCACCACGAACAACACCGAACATTTCACCTAAGGTGCCTTTGGCGTTCTCAAGTTCCTGTTCTTTATTAGCCAGCTGGACTTCGTTTTCAGAAAACTCTTCCTGTAAACGTTTGCCCCGAGCTTTCTCTTCCTCTAGCTCCTGCTTAGCCTGGTTAAGCAAAGCCTGCTTATCGGCACGGGCAGCTGTAAACTCACGCTCACGTTCAGCGTTAAGTTCACGAGAAGAAACACGATTTTTCTCAACAAGCTGTAGCAGCTCATTAAGGTTCTTAGCTTCAGTTTCATCCTGAGCCTGTGCAGCGAGAGTCGTACCGGCAGAAAGGGTGACTGCTGCTGCAATCATTAACGATTTAACTAATTTATTCATTCTGCACTCTCCGCTGCGAATACTGGAAGTTTCACCAGATCGTAAGCAAGTTGCTTACGAGACATACGAATCGCTTGGGTTAGAGGACGGATAAATTCGTCTTCCAAAGCAGTCCACTCATCGGTTTCGTTGTTGTAGATCCAAGCATTTTTCAAGTCTAAAGACTGTGCTAAGAAAGCAACACGACCCATGTGGAAATAATCAACAGCAATTTCCTTACCATCAATTTCCAGGTTGCCCTGGTAAGAAATCAAACCTGAACCGTAGTCCATTTCTGTCTGATAAGCTTCGATGATTTGGCGGAACTGCTCTGATGTAGAAACACTTGAGCTGTCCATGATGTCACGCAGACGCTCAACACGATCCATACGCTTTTCACGGTGAATTGGAATGTCCAATTTCACGAACTGTTCAAGCGAATCAATCATTTCATACATCAAAGGAACAACGCCCTGCTTAGTGCGTTCGATTCCATCAATTTGTTTCTGAAGAGACTCAAGCGTCGCGTTTTGGTCATTGACCAAACGCTGAACGTGATCGTTATAGACTTTCAAGTTCTCGTACTCAGAAACAACTGAGCGATACTCGATAAGAAGATCTTGGCTCTGCTCGAACAAAGAGTTGATTTTCTCTTGCGACTGTTCGTCAGCGTTCAAAATCTTCTTCTCTTCGTTTTGTAGCTTAGCTACATCTACTTGCTGTGCAGCGGCAACGCCGGTGCCAGCAAACGCCATCACACCCATCAGGGTTGCAGCGAGTTTGGTTCTTTTGATTACTTTGGTCATAGTTCCCAACCAATTTGACTTAACTTCCGCTTCAACGCCTAAGGCGCGAAACACCAGTTGTTTGAATGACGAAAAGATCTAGTTCTACACTTTATTTTTATTGCCTAAAATGCAGCAATACCAATGAATACTCCCACGATGACTATACGCTGTCAACCAAGTAAACTGAGTCAACCGCGCTATAGCTGTCGCTATATATCCAGTGTAGAACACGGATCTGGAGTCGCGTAATTTCCAGATTTTTTCTCGGACAACATCCTGTCGTCAACTCTTTTCATACCCTGAATTTAGGTGCTTATCTACCTAACTCTGGATATTACTCCTTCTAGAATAGTATCACTTTTTGATCGGCGAACAACACTGACTTTTGAATTTCAACGTTTTTTAAACAACTAATTCGTCGACCTATATTCAATGACAGACCCAATTTAGTGACCTAAGTTCCAAATTCCTTTAAGATAAAGGCATGAGAGAGATATTAAATGCAACGTCAATACAACATATTGAACAGCTGCTCACTAATTTAAGTGAGCGTGCTGAGCAGATCGATGCAAAAAATCGACAAAAACAGAACGAACTGAGCGAAAAATGGTTCAGTCCATCACTTTTCAGCAAACGCTCTAACCTGGCAATTGATTACGTAACCGAAACTCGGGACACCTTTGTACAACTTCAAAGAACAGAAGGTCAGCAAGCTCAGTATTATCTTGCGGAGCGTCTGAGCCTGCAATTGGAAGCTTTAACCACGGCATTGCGTATTAATAAGCTTCCTAAGCAAGAACAAGACAGCCGCATTACGGCACAAAATAAGATTCAGCAATTGCATCAACAGCTTGTTACTTACAGAGACTATGAAAGACGGTTGACCGAAAACCTGGATAACGCCGTTTCTCAAAACAATCCGGTGTTAATACAACGAGCCCAGCAACGACTTAACCGATGCCAAATGGCTATTGATACTCTGGAGAAAAAGATCAGTCGTTATGAAGAAGGTTGACGTCCCTTTTATTTATTCACCTATATATAGTGAATTAAACTTACCTCCCCGGCATCGGTACCCAATAGAGAAATACCGTTTATTAAAAAATTGGGCAATTAAGCACGGGGCCAAAGAACACCAATGGCATAGACCAAGCGCTCTTAATTGGCAGCAAGTCGCCCGTACGCATTGTTCAGGTTACATTGAGCAGCTTCGCCAAAACAGTATGGAAAAGACACTCTGGCGCCGCATTGGCTTCCCCTGGTCGGAAAGCTTATTGCAGCGCACATTAACCTCAGCCGGAGGAACTCTGTTAACCACTGAGTTGGCATTAACTCGTGGTATCGCCATTCACTTCTCCGGAGGTTACCATCATGCTCATAAAGACTGGGGAAGTGGTTTTTGCTTAATCAATGATTTGGCAATTGCCTGTAATGAACTGTTGCTTAAGTACCCAAGCTTAAAAATCGCGATATTGGATACCGATGTTCACCAGGGAGACGGAACGGCTACTCTGTTTGCTAATGACGACAGAGTTTTTACTTGCTCACTCCATGGCGAGCGCAACTTTCCGTTCTCTAAAGTTGAGTCTGACTTAGACAAACCCTTAGCCAAACATACGTCCGATGAGCAATACCTGGATACTTTGAAGGAGACCCTGCAGTTTATTAAGCGGGACGTTAAACCCGACCTTATTTTATACGACGCCGGTGTTGATATTTATCAACGTGATGAGCTAGGCCACCTGAATATTAGCCTTGCCGGAATTTTTCAACGTGACCTTTCTGTACTAGGCTTTGCAAAGCGTGAAGATATTCCCCTGGCTGCCGTTATCGGAGGCGGTTATCAACGTAACTTAGATCGTTTAGTCCGCGCTCATGCTCAACTACTAAGAGCCAGCTATCATGTTTATACTGAGAGTCAGCTACTAACAGAAGGAAAGACGTATGAAGTTTGACGATGACATCCACAATTACTATGAACGCTTAGTTGCCGACCGAATAGAAGAGTTGGAATTAGAAAAACAATACAGTCAGGAGTTTCTTTCTGACCTGTGTTGTCTGGTACTTAATCAGTTACCGCCCCGCTACATTCGACACGAGGTGGATATGGCATTCTTCTTGCCCCCTTCAAAGCGACTGGATATGGAGATGCAAGTACATAAAGCAATAACGGAAGCATTGGAATTTCTTAAAGGAAGGAAACGCCCCGACGGCGATTAATAAAAATTGGGTGGCGACTCTACCAGCCACACCTCGGCACACACATCCCTGACTACGGCTGCTCCCTTCCGGGCCTGACCGGGTTCGCCAGTTAGCGTTGCGAGGGGACCCGCAGAGTCACCATAAACGCTTTATTCAAAGCGGGCTGCATTATGAACCAGTTATTCGACCGAAACAACCCGCAGCTAACCTTTTGCTTACTTTTTCTGCAGCTTTTCCGCAATAGCCTGACGAGCTTCATCTGAACTTAATGCTTTAGCAAAAAACGTCGCTTCCCGACTGATGCGATCAGCGACAGATTCAGCCGGCTGCTTAAGTAACCGCTTAGAAATTCGTAGCGACTTACTGGATTGTTTACGCAGCTTATCGAGCGTTTCATCAACCACAACGGGCAGACGTTCAAGCGAAACAATATGGTTAACAAAGCCAGCTTGCTGCGCCGCCTGCGCATCAAAGCTTTCACCAAGTAGCAACAACTCCGCCGCTTTTTGATAACCACAAATTTGCGGTAGTAAGAGACTAGAGGCGGCCTCAGGTAACAGCCCCAGCTGTACAAAAGGCAAGGCAAATACGGCTTCATCGCTACTGTAAACAATATCGCAATGCAACAGCAAAGTAGTCCCAATACCTATCGCTAACCCGTTAACAGCCGCAACAACAGGAACCTCGACACGCGCCAGCGTATGCAAGAATTTAAATGGTGGCGCCGACTCGTCTAAGTTCTCAATCGCTAAGAAGTCATTTAAATCGTTCCCCGCAGAAAAGCTGTCACCACTGGATTCAAAAAGTACCGCATGAATTGAGTTGTCAGCGTCCGCAGCTTTCAATGCTTCGTTACACGCTGTGTACATATCCTGGGTGAAAGCATTTTTCTTTTCAGGTCGATTTAGCCGTATACGAACAACGCCGTTATCTTGTGAAACCTGTACGAGCTCTTCAGTACTCAAAATCCGTCTCCTGTCACCGTCTACTGACCGCGGTTTTTCCACGCTTTTTTTGTCGCTTCATGCATTGGGACAATAAGTTCCAGCGCGGTTTTATCGCCGGCTGGTAACTCCATCTGGTTAGGTCGTTTCGGCGTGACTCTCTGCCCCCACTTAATTAAACCGGCTCCGCAAGTGAGTCCACCACCAAATACCGCCGACATAATACTATCACCCGGCTTAATAATGCCGTTATCAGCTGCCTCAGCAAAGGCAATAGGTAGGGTTGCTGAAGAAGTATTTCCGTACTTCTGAATATTAATAACCGTTTTTTCACTCGGTACTTTGCACATTTTACCGAGAAAATCGATGAGTCGCTTGTTCGCCTGATGCGGGATAAGCGCGTCGATATCGTCGGTTGTCATTCCCGTTTGCTGGAAGACATTCTCTACTGCAGCACTCATACCTTTTACGGCACGTTTAAAGATTTCCTGGCCAACAAAATCAAACTGCATAATTCCGTCAAAACCGAAACGGTCAAAGCTTAAGCCAAAATCAAGGCTGAGGACATCACGGGCATCCGCATCACAGCTAATATGACTGGCCAGTAAGCCGACTTCTTCGTCTGATGCTTCAAGCACCATAGCACCGGCCCCGTCACCAAATAGCACGGCACTTTCGCGTTTAGTCCAGTCAAGAATCCGGGTAAGACGCTCTGCTCCAATGAGCAAAACCTTTTTATGAGCACCAGTCTTTATCGACTGAGTCGCCACATGCATAGCGTATAAAAAGCTGCTGCAAGCAGCATTTAAGTCAAACGCCGCAGCGTCTTTAGCACCAATGTTCCGCTGTACAGCCGAGGCAACGTTTGGGATGATTTCGTCCGCAGTGCAAGTACCGACAATAATGAGATCAAGTTCGCTGGGGTCTAAGTCAGCTGCTGCCAGCGCGTTTCGCGCCGCTACAGTTGCCAGCTCAGATGTCCCGACATGGCTCACTCTACGTTCAGAAATTCCTGTTCGTGAAACAATCCATTCATCAGATGTTTCAAGAAAGGTCGCAAGGTCATCATTGGTCATTACAGCCGGTGGCAGACATTTTCCCCAACCGGTAATTTCAGCAAATTTAGTCACGGCAAAACCTTTTACTTCTGTCGGCTAGTATCCTCATAATGATAGAGTGTTTTATGACGATACCGTTTCATCGTATCATAGCACGAATCGACGTCAGGTGAATGACCGCCAGGAAAAAGGATAAATCATATGTTTCGAATAATACTTACAGCTACTTTTGCGCTTTTTATTAGTGCCTGTCAAAGCCAACCTGATCCATTAATCATCAGTGCTGATGCTGTTACAAATAGCCTTAATACTAAAGTAAACCAGTTGAAAGTTGAGGATAAACGCTCCTACTCCTACCTGTATCGTCATAAGAAAGAAGAGGACAAAGCAGAGTTCGCGCCCGCTCAAAGACCTTTAACAGCTATCGTTGAAGAAGCACTGCAGCCGGTAACAGGCTCGAGCAGCAACAACGGCTTAACCTGGTATGTCACTATTGAAAAAGCGCTGGTTGACGCCACCCTGCACACGATTAAATACGAGCTTGAGCACAGTGTGACCATACGAGTCGAAGCAATGCGCGCTAATCGTAGATACAGTAACTTTTACTCCGGAACCTACAGCTCAACAGGCGGTCTGAAACCTGCTCAGGCCACAATTGAACGACAATTTAAACAACTGTTGAACTCTGTGCTGTCTGACATTGCCAATGATCCTAAACTGCGTCTGCCAGAACAAGAGGACTTTTAATCATGAAGTGGTCGAAGTATTTACTGGGCGTTGCCGCTACTTTCTTTCTCAGTTTCAGTCACGCTGAAATTCAACCAGATAATCCTTTTCCACGAGTAAAGATGGTGACCTCTATGGGTGATATTGTGGTTGAGTTAAACCGAGACGCTGCTCCCTTAACGGTTAAAAACTTTTTCCGTTACGTTAAAAAAGCACAATATAACGGCACCATATTCCACCGCTTAGTACCCGGTTTTGTCATTCAGGGCGGTGGTTATGACAAAAACTTTCAGGACAAACCCTCTTACGAGAAAATCGTCAATGAGTCAGGTAATGGCTTGAAAAATGAATACGGGACTATTGCTATGGCGCGGGAACGAGAGCCTCACAGCGGCACCCGTCAGTTTTTCTTTAATTTAAACGACAACACCTCTCTCAATCCTGATGATGGTGACTGGGGATACGCTGTCTTTGGCCGCATTGTTGAGGGAGTTGAAGTGCTGGAGGCCATGGCTGAGCTAGAGTCACAGGCTTACAGTGATGACATAGGCTGGGCCGACGTACCGGTTGACCCGCCGACTCTGAAACGCATTGAGGTTGTACCGCAAAACTGATGGCAGTCACTAAACCGACGTTCTGGCAGGATCTACAAGTTTATCGTCAATCGCGTGTATGGGTAATATTCGTGCTGGGTATTGCCAGCGGATTTCCATGGGTGATGATTGGCTCGGCTTTATCTGCCTGGTTACAGGAAGTAGGACTCACGCGCTCGGTCATCGGCTATTTTGGAGCGGTTTTTGGTGCCTATTCCATTAACTTCTTGTGGTCCCCTCTTATTGATAACCTCAAGCTTCCCCTCCTGACTCGTTGGTTAGGACAAAGACGGAGCTGGATATTTCTGTGTCAGGCACTCATTGCAGCAGGATGCTTTGCGCTGGCGAGCCTGGATATTACAAGCAATTTGCACTTAGCCGGCTTTATTGCTCTGGGCATAGCGGTTAGTTCCGCGACTCAGGATATAGCCATTGATGCCTATAGGATTGAGTCTTTTGCTGAAACCGAGGGACGTCTACAAAATGCCGGGGCTGCAATGACGACAGCTGGCTGGTGGACAGGTTACAGCGGCTTAGGTGCTTTACCCTTTTTCATTGTCGATGGCGTTGACTGGCAGTGGCAGCATGCTTATTTCGGTCTGGGCTGCGTTATGCTTGCTCTGGCCGTTGTTGTACTCTTTGTGCGTCGTACGACTTATCATAGCGATCCCACGATAAAGACAAAGCTGACTAACTTTTGGCCAGCAATGAAAGAACGCATTTCTATTACTGTTGTTCAGCCAATAGCCGAGTTCTTTTCCCGAAACGGTGTAAAGCTGGCCTTATCCATTCTTGCTTTTATCTTTTTGTTTAAAATTGGTGAAGCCTTTCTTGGTCGTATGTCGATAGTCTTTTATAAAGAGATTGGGTTCACAAACGCAGAAATTGGTACCTACTCCAAACTCGTTACCTGGTGGGTGACTATTGTATTTGCGTTACTTGGCAGTGCAGTCAACCTGCGTCTGGGCATTGTTAAAGGCTTAATGATTGGCGGTATTGCTATGGCGTCGTCTAACCTGATGTTTTCCTGGATAGCGTTAGTCGGCCCCGATACTAACCTCTTTTTAAGCGCAGTATTGATTGATGGCTTTACCAGCGCCTGGTCTACCGTTGCCTTTGTTGCTTTTATCAGTCTGCTCTGTAACCGAACTTTCACCGCAACCCAATATGCATTGATGGCCTCACTGGGAACCCTGGGTAAAACCATGCTAGCGTCCTACAGCGGTGTTATTGTCGACTCTATGCAGGGTAACTGGGCACTGTTTTTTGTCCTAACCGCGGTTATGGTCATACCCAGTCTGGCTTTCCTTTGGCTTATTCGCAAGCCGCTAACGGCATTGGAGAAACAGCGTGATGCCAATTAAATACCACTGGATTACGCTAGGCCCCGGAGCCGTAAGTGGGCTTATTGCCAGCGGGCTATGCGATAACGGCGAATCGGTTTCTGTTTTATCACGTCATAACCGGGCGGCAACTATTGAGTGGCAACTTGTTCGCGCACATGAGAAAAGAAACTATAAAGTTCCTGCAACTCAATTACCAATACCGAAAAATAGTGTCTTCATTGTTGCCGTTAAAGCTTTTGATGTTATTAGTGCCTTGCAGCACATAACAGCGCTTGAAGGTTTTGATAAAAGTATGCCTATTGTTTTGAGTCATAACGGCATGGTTGAGCTACCTAAGACATTAAGGCAGCTTAATCTGCATCCTATGGTGACGACTCATGGAGCAGTTAAGAGCAAAAACGAAAACGGTATTATTCGTATTGAGCACAGAGGCACGGGTCGCAGTTGGCTCGAAGTCAGGCAAGAAGAGCCAGAGCCCTGGTCAACCCTTCAGCAAGCCTTCCCGCCACTTGTACTTGAGCAGAATACTAGCCAGCGGCGCTGGTTAAAGTTAATAATTAACTGTGTAATAAATCCACTAACAGCCATTTATAAGTGCGAAAACGGAAAGTTACTTGAGGATAAGTGGCAATCGCAAATCGTAAGCTTGGTTAACGAAGCCGTTGCTGTGGCTGAAACTCAGAACGTAGTCTTAGACGCTAAGATGTGCCACCGGGAAGTATTGAGAGTTGCACAAGAGACTGCGCTAAATAGCTCATCGATGTTGCAGGATATCAAGCAGCAAAGGCACACTGAAATAGAGCAATTAACCGGTTACTTGATTAAAACAGGTGAGTCGGCAGACGTCGCCACGCCAACTCACCAACAGCTGCTGAATGAATTTCAAAAGCGTTACGGTTAATTAGTCTTTATCTTCAATAAAGTCGACCACTTCAAGCCCAAAACCCGATAAAGCCGAATAACGTTTTGGTGAACTCATTAAATGCATCTTATGAATATCAAGGTCAGCCAAAATCTGTGAACCTAAACCGACATTACGAGAAGCATTTGAAGCTGACGCAGTAGGTTTGTGCTCACCTTTGTCCTGTGCCTCAAACTCCTGAACCTGTGCAATGATATTATCCGGTGTTTGTTGACGACCAATAATAACCAGTACACCGTCATGTTCAGCAATATAAGACATCGCCTTTTGAATTGGCCAGCTGCGCTTGGCAGCTCGCTCGGTTAAAAAGGTGTCATGGAAAGTGTCCTGTAAGTGAACACGCACATTCGTTACCTTATCCTGCGATAAATCGCCATGAACCAGTGCATAATGCACCTGCTTGTCTATCGTGTCCTGATAAGTCACCAAATGAAACTTACCAAAGGCTGTAGGCAGGCTGCATTCTGCGACACGTTCAATGGTTTTTTCCTGGATTGAGCGATACTCAATAAGGTCAGCAATGGTGCCTACTTTAATGTCATGCGCTTTAGCAAAAGCTTCAAGGTCAGGGCGACGCGCCATGGTACCGTCTTCGTTTAACACTTCGACAATAACCGAGGCGGGCTCAAAACCAGCTAAACGCGCTAAGTCGCAACCGGCTTCGGTATGCCCGGCGCGGTTAAGCACCCCACCCGATTTAGCTTTTAACGGAAAAATATGACCCGGCATAACTAAATCTTCGGGCTTCGCATCTTTTTTAACGGCGTCCAGCACTGTTTTCGCTCTGTCGGCAGCAGAGATCCCCGTTGTTACTCCCTCTGCGGCTTCAATGGAAACCGTAAAGTTTGTTGCATAAGGCGCGTTGTTTTTATCGACCATTAACGGAAGATTAAGTTGTTTACAGCGTTCCTCGGTTAGCGTCAAGCAGATAAGTCCACGACCATAACGCGCCATAAAGTTAATGGATTCAGGCGTTACGCACTCAGCGGCAATAATAATGTCGCCTTCGTTTTCGCGATCTTCATCATCCATCAGGATAACCATTTTTCCCTGACGAATGTCTTCAATAATCTCTTCTGTGCTATGCAGTGACATACCGCTTTACCCTTAATCTTGTGTTTGAGGTACTGCTACCAAGCGTTGATCCGGGCCAACCTGCCGGCGATCAATAACTTTAAATCTTGGCGCTGAAGCTAATTCTAATGGTTCACTCATGTCGATAACCGAACGACCATGGTGACCCAGTATTTGACCAGAGCTGTATATCATCATTCGGTCACAGAGTTGCTGTTCAATAATCGCACCTGCCAGACTAGCGCCGCACTCTGTCCACACCTGATTGATTTCACGTTTAGCTAATTCAATCATCAGTGCTTTTAAACACACTTTGCCGTCTCTGTCCGCTTCAATAATAAGCTCATGGCAATGTGGGTGCCGAGTGTCCTTGCCCGGCGTTGTGCGTACCAGCCAAACAGGCGCCGGTGACTCAAACACCCGGGCATCATCATTCACCCGATGTTGGCTGTCGATAATAATACGTACTGGCTGTTTTAATGGTTCAGGCAGTGGTCGTGATGCCGGCCATTGATTAACTCGTACGGTAAGCTTCGGGTTATCCGCTAAAACCGTTGCTGCGCCGGTCAAAATAGCATCTGCCTGAGCGCGATAAGTCTGCACGTCACTGCGAGATTCCGCAGAGGTAATCCACTGGCTGCGACCGTCCGCCAAAGCGGTTTTCCCATCGAGTGAAGTCGCCATTTTTAAGGTGAGCCACGGGCGTTGTCGTGTCATGCGGGAAATAAACCCGGGGTTCAAACTCTCGGCTGCGGACTGCAACGTACCAACGTCAACACGTATGCCTGCCTCTTCTAAACGCTTAATCCCGTTACCACTGACGCGAGGATTAGGATCCCGCATAGCCACAACAACGCGGGCAACGCCAGCTTCAATCAGAGCGTCGGCACAAGGCGGAGTTCGTCCAATATGGCTGCAGGGTTCAAGAGTGACATAAGCGGTTGCCCCTTTTGCCTTTGTACCTGCAAACCGCAAAGCATGAGCTTCGGCATGAGCTTCACCTGCCTGATGATGCCAACCTTCTGCGATAACTTCTTCGCCGACAGTAATGACACAGCCCACAGCCGGGTTAGGCCGGGTTGTCATTAACCCACGCCGCGCGAGTTTTAACGCGCGGTGCATCATTATATGGTCAAACTGTTGTTCTAATAAATTAGTCATTCAGGCGTGCGATTTCTTCACCAAACTCACGGATATCCTCGAAAGAACGGTACACCGACGCAAAACGAACATAAGCAACTTTATCAATCTGTTTCAGGTTTTCCATAACCAAACTACCGATAAAGTTGCTGCTAATTTCGCGCTCACCGGTGGCGCGTATGCTCGACTTTATTTTGTTGATTGCCTGCTCCATCAGCTCAAGACTCACAGGACGCTTTTCCAACGCTCTTAATAAACCGTTGCGCAGCTTATCTTCGTTAAATGGTTCACGCGAACCATCGGTTTTGATGACTCGCGGCATAATCAGCTCTGCCGTTTCAAAGGTCGTAAAGCGCTCTTTGCAATGGTTGCATTCACGCCTGCGACGAACCGAGGCCCCATCCGCAACAAGTCGCGAATCGATAACCTTAGTATCTTGTGTGCCGCAAAATGGACAATGCATTGCCTGACTCCTTTAAGTGCGCTTTACAACTGCTATTCATTAACCGTAAACAGGAAACCTGGCGCATAACGCTTTTACTTGCTCGCGAACTTCGCTGATTTTGCTTTCATCAGAAATATCATCCAGAACATCGCAAATCCAGTTCGCAACCTGCTCGGCTTCGGCTTCTTGAAAACCACGACGGGTAATAGCCGGTGTGCCTAAACGCAAACCTGAAGTGACAAACGGTGAGCGCGGATCATTAGGCACGGCATTTTTGTTCACGGTAATAAAAGCATTACCTAAAGCTGCATCCGCATCTTTACCGGTAATGTCTTTGTCAATTAAGTCAACCAGGAACAAGTGGTTCTGAGTGCCATTGGAGACGATTTTATAGCCGCGCGCCTGCATGGTTTTAACCATAGCGTTGGCGTTCACTAATACCTGCTTTTGATATTCTTTAAATTCCGGCTGCAAGGCTTCCTGGAAAGCAACCGCTTTACCAGCAATAACATGGCAAAGTGGGCCACCCTGGTTACCCGGGAATACCGCGCTGTTTAACTTCTTGTGTAATTTCTCATCGTCACTACCTGAAATGATCAAACCGCCACGTGGACCCGCAAGAGTTTTGTGTGTGGTCGTCGTAACAACGTGAGCATAAGGTACCGGGTTAGGATATTCACCGGCGGCAATTAAGCCTGCAACATGAGCCATGTCGACCATTAGATAGGCATCGACTTTGTCAGCAATTTCACGGAACTTTTTCCAGTCAACAATACCAGAGTAGGCTGAAAAGCCTGCAACAATCACTTTCGGCTTATGTTCCTGCGCCAGCTTTTCAACTTCGGCGTAATCGATTTCGCCAGTGGACTCATCCAAACCATATGAAACCGCGTTGTAGAGTTTGCCTGAAAAATTAACTCCGGAACCGTGAGTTAAGTGACCGCCGTGAGCCAGACTCATACCAAGGAAAGTATCACCGGCTTCCATAAGAGCCATGAAAGCAGCGGTATTTGCCTGAGAACCTGAGTGCGGCTGAACGTTTGCGTACTTAGCACCAAACAGTTGCTTTGCGCGCTCAATAGCTAAGTCTTCGACTTTATCGACAAACTCGCAGCCGCCGTAATAGCGCTTATGCGGATAGCCTTCTGCGTATTTATTGGTTAGCTGCGAGCCCTGAGCCTGCATAACCCGCGGACTGGTATAGTTTTCTGATGCAATCAGTTCAATGTGTTGTTCCTGACGTTCAACTTCACCTTGCATCGCCTGCCATAAGTCCGCATCAAAGTCGGCAATGTTCATCTCAGATTTCAGCATTACAGCTCTCCAAATCATTAAATGGTCTTAATTTGTCCGGTATTTTACCTTAAAACACAAATGAGTGCCTAGTTCAGCGCAACAAAGTTTGGGGATGTTCGTAAATAACAGTAAACTATGCAGTAACTTTTTTGTTGATAGGAAGGATTTTACGTCGCTATGGCGCAATATATCTATTCAATGTCTCAGGTGAGCAAAGTTGTTCCACCTAAGAAAACCATCTTAAAAGATATTTCTCTGTCGTTTTTTCCGGGGGCCAAAATTGGTGTTCTGGGTGTCAACGGTGCCGGTAAGTCAACCTTACTACGCATTATGGCGGGTGTTGATAAAGAGTACGAAGGTGAAGCCCGCGCTTTATCGGGAACTCAAATTGGTTATCTGCCTCAGGAACCCCAGCTAGATGAAAACAAAACGGTGAAAGAAACCGTTGAAGAAGCGGTGGCGGACGTTAAAGAGGCTTTCGCTAAGCTCGATGAAATTTACGCGGCTTACGCTGACGAAAATGCTGACTTTGATGCTCTCTCAAAAGAGCAAGGCGAACTAGAAGCTTTACTACAGGCTAAAGACGGTCACAATATTGATAATATTCTGGAGCGCGCAGCCGATGCGCTTCGTCTTCCCGAGTGGGATGCCAAAATAGGCAACTTGTCAGGTGGTGAACGCCGTCGTGTGGCTATCTGCCGCTTGCTGTTATCTAAGCCCGATATGCTGCTACTCGACGAGCCGACTAACCACTTAGACGCAGAGTCCGTTGCTTGGTTAGAGCGCTTCCTGCACGATTACACCGGCACCGTCGTTGCCATTACCCACGATCGTTATTTCCTCGATAATGTTGCTGGTTGGATCCTTGAACTTGACCGGGGCTATGGTATTCCATGGGAAGGTAACTATTCTTCCTGGCTGGAACAGAAAGAGAAACGTCTGGAGCAGGAAGAGCGTTCAGAAAAAGCCCGCCAGCGCACCATTAAACAAGAGCTGGAGTGGGTACGAACTAACCCCAAAGGCCGCCAGGCGAAAAGCAAAGCACGTCTTAATCGCTTTGAAGAGCTGCAAAGTGGCGACTACCAAAAACGCAACGAGACCAACGAGTTGTTTATTCCGCCAGGTCCTCGTCTGGGTGACAAAGTCATTGAAGTTAATGGTATTAGCAAAGCTTACGAGAAGCGCCAGCTTATCGATAACCTAAGCTTCAATGTTCCTAAAGGTGCCATTGTCGGTATTATTGGCCCTAACGGTGCGGGTAAATCCACCTTATTCCGCATGATCAGCGGCCAGGAGCAGCCAGACAGCGGCTCTATTGAGCTCGGTGAAACAGTGCAGCTAGCCAGTGTTGATCAGTTCCGTGACAGCATGGACGACAGCAAGACTGTTTTTGAAGAAATTACTGACGGTAACGACATCCTGAAAATTGGTAACTTTGAAGTGAATGGTCGCGCTTATGTCGGCCGCTTTAACTTCCGTGGTACCGACCAGCAAAAACGTATTGGCGAATTGTCTGGTGGTGAGCGTAACCGGGTGCATTTAGCGAAGCTGTTAAAAGCCGGCGGCAACGTACTGTTACTCGATGAGCCAACCAACGACTTGGACGTTGAAACCTTACGGGCACTTGAGGAAGCCATTCTGGAATTCCCGGGCTCTGTCATGGTTATCTCGCACGACCGTTGGTTCCTTGACCGCATCGCTACCCATATTCTGGATTACCGTGATGAAGGCGAAGTGGTCTTCTACGAAGGTAACTACAGCGACTACGAAGCTTACATGAAAGAAAAATTCGGTGAGCAGGCAATGGAGCCACACCGCATTAAATACAAACCTATTGGTTAATAGACCGGGTATCAAAAGGGAGCATAAAGCTCCCTTTTTTCTGCAAACTACATCACATCCAGTGCTTGTTGAAGGTTTTTCACGCCAATCACTTCCATGCCTTTTGGTGACGTTTTTGGCGCATTACCGACAGGCACAATGGCTTTTTTAAAACCGTGTTTAGCCGCTTCGTTTAATCGCTCCAGGCCATTAGGTACCGGGCGTATCTCACCGGCCAGACCAACCTCACCAAACACAATTAATTCGCGCGGCAATGGTTCTCCTTTAAAGCTGGAGACAATGGCAAGCAACAACGCTAAGTCTGCTGACGTTTCGGAGACTTTAACGCCACCAACAACGTTCACAAAAACGTCTTGATCAGACACCTGCAAGCCACCGTGCCGATGCAAAACAGCCAGTAATAATGCTAATCGCGTTTGTTCCAGCCCCACAGCAACCCGGCGTGGGTTTGCCAGAGCCGAGTAATCAACCAGCGCCTGAATTTCAACCAATAGCGGTCGCGTACCTTCCCAAACCACCATAACAACCGAGCCATTTCCCTGGTCCTCCGCTCGTTGCAGGAATATAGCCGATGGATTTGAAACCTCTTTCAAACCACCGCCTGTCATCGCAAATACGCCAAGCTCGTTCACTGCACCAAAGCGATTTTTAGTACCGCGCAGAGTGCGATAGCGCGAGTCTGATGAGCCATCCAGAAGTACAGAGCAGTCAATGCAATGCTCCAGAACTTTAGGCCCCGCCAAATGCCCTTCTTTGGTCACGTGTCCTACCATAATAATGGCAACGTTCTTTTGCTTTGCGTAGCGCGTTAAAAAAGCTGCCGCCTCACGAACCTGCGAAACACTGCCCGGCGCTGACTGAATGTCAGCCATATGCATTACCTGAATCGAATCAATGACCATAATGGCAGGTTTTTCTTTGTCGGCCAGCTGACAAATACTTTCTACCGAGGTTTCAGAGAGCATGCGCAATTTGTCGGTTGGCAGATTAAGCCGCTGTGCCCGCATTGCTACCTGCTGCAAAGATTCCTCACCGGTCACGTAAAGCGCTGGCATACGCTCCGCCAACTTACATAGGGTTTGCAATAATAAAGTACTCTTACCGGCACCGGGTGAACCACCTATCAGTATTGCCGAACCGGGGACTACACCACCACCTAAAACCCGGTCAAATTCCTGAAAACCCGAGCTGAAACGCGGGACTTCCTGCAAGTCGACCTCGTTAAGAGTCTGAACCCTGGCATCGGTAATACCGCTAAAGCCCCGACGGTCTGACGAATTAGAGGTTGTTTTAGACGTTAAACGAATTTCAGTAAGCGTATTCCAGGCCTTACATTCCGTGCATTGTCCCAGCCAACGAGGGAAGTCTGCACCACAGTCATTACACACATATGCACTTTTTGCTTTTGCCATTCGTCTGCTTCTCGTTTTATGATGAGGTATTACTCAAGAATAATTATAAAAAATAGTAGACTTCGATGCCTAATCAGTATTTTGACCAACTTATCGATCAGTTAAAGCCGCTCGTTTACGATACCGACTTTGATACGCTGTTTCAGTCTTTAACTGAAAACGAAGATGGTCCGACCCGCTTCAAACTAAAAATGGAGCTTAGACGTTTGGCGGCTCCTTGTCACCGTACCGTTGATTTACGTAATCAAGTCGACGGTGAATGTCACCCTTACGAGTACAACGGCCGCAGGCATCAACTTGACGATGTCGCCATTGAAATTTTTGAGCGCGGCCTGGAAACCTATAAAGGCGTTTTCACACAAGATACTTTCGAGCAAATTCTGGATGCTGATAACCATCTGCGCCAGGCTCGTGAAGAAGAAAGAGCTTTTGCCCAAAGTTTAGCCGACCATAACGCCGAGCCTTTAAATGGTCAATCGCCCTTTCCTAATGCTGATAATGAAGCCGAATCCTACTTGTTGGAAACCTTTCACTTTGGTCAATACCCGTATCGTGCCGAAGAACGGATGAATTTTACCATCGAAGTTGGTCTTGAAGACAGTAAAGGACAAACTTATAACGCGGTAACAACGGATATTTCAATTACCGGCATGCGCGTGCGTGTAGATGACGAGCATAGCTTTCAGTACGACGAACTGATATCGCTTTACTTTACCGGGCTGGCAAAAGAGTTCACGGTAGATCCCGATACTCGCATCCCATACCGCGTTGTTGGTGTACAGGAGGTTGACAACAAGCACTACCTCAAATTAAACCGTGACCCCGACTACCACTCTGCCGAACTGGATAAGTTTTTTCACCGCTTTATCAACGGCTACAAAAAGCGCTACCGAGTCAATGTCGATAACACCTACAACACCATCATCACTAAAGGTCATGAACAGCTTCTGTTGCCCAGAATGCAGCAACTTCCGGTGTTCTTTTCTGAATCTAACCGTCAACTTGTTGCCGATTATGTCTTAACCACGGATAACAACCGGTTCATCTTAAATAACTGGATAAACGAACTGAACCAAATCAGTTTCGGCTCAGTCTTTAATGTCCGTCGTAGCCGCTGGTTACTGCAGGACTTACTCAACAAAAAAAGTGCACGGTTACTGATTCTGACCTTTTCAATAACGGCACGAGGTAAAATATATAACTACTCAGCAACGGTTGAAGAGCTACAGAAAACCGGGTTATGGGAAACCTATGTTGCGTTTGGAAGTCAGAAAGCCTCGTGGCGAGTCTACCAAATTGATTTGCGCCCAGTTGACCTGAATCAGGCCTGGCAGCCGCAGAGTGTGCCAAAAAATATCAATGTCCCGTTCCGGTTAAATCCGCCTACCGCGCAGGTCAAAAGAGCAATTTCTCCATTGCGGTACATGGGGGTCGTTAACGATATTACCGACAGTTTAAATGGCTTTTTCGATACCGAACTGGACAAAAACAACCTTTCATCACTGAAGGCGTTTGCCCATCCCCCTGCGGTACCAATTCGAACAAAAGAGGCGCGGCTGGAGTTTATCAATTTACGCAGTGAGAAACGTTTTAGCTACCGTAGCCGCTGTCGCGTTCGGGTTGGAAAGTATGTCCGGGACGGCATGATCATTGACCTTTCCGTTAGTGGTTTGCAGGTTCAGATTGATACCCCGGTTGCCGCTGAGAAAGGTGATAACGTCGAAATATCGATGACTGGCTTTAAGAAGCTGTATAAAAAAGCAAAGCTTGAACACTTGCCTTATACCATTGCTTCAGTTGATGACGCTCGCACAACATTACGATTAAAGATAGACGGCGATCATGAACAGCATATGGGTTCTGAGTTCATCCGTTTTTTAATTCGGGAACAAAGAGACCTATTAAAACTGCAGGTTGAGAACACCTCGATAAACGGCCTGGAGCTTTGTCTTCGCAATTTGTATTGTGATGCACCCGGCTCACTCCCCATTTTCTTCTATAGAAATAAAAAACGAAAAACATCAGTACGTCGTGCTGGTTTGTCTAACTGGCCGTCTGACTGGGTCAGGCTCTTGTCTAAACTTCCGGGAAGCCAACAGAGTGCTCTAAACTTGCAACCGTTAATGCGCGGCTCTTCAGTAACGGAAAAGCTACTGCCAAAGCTTGAGGATATGGATCGCACATCGGAACCGGTTACATTGCTGCTGTTATTACGTCTTTATCGCCAAAGTGGTGAAGATATTGTTCAAACTCAATGGCTGGAAAGTAACGACAACCACGCCATTGAATCTTTTATTGAGCAATGCTTGCCTAATTCTATCTTCCGCGCAGTAAGGGTTACTTTATCAAGAACCGGGAAACCTGATACTCAATTTATTCAGGCCGAACTTAACTACATTAGCCGGTACGCGGCTTACCGGGCACAGGAAATAGAAGAAGACTTGTGGCAAGTCTATGCCATTGCCGATACCGTTGATGTTACTGAAAGCTTACTCGAGTTTGCCCTGCCTGATACCAATACAATTGAAGAGCAACAAGAACGGCTAAACACCTGGCTCAATAAGTTTTGAATGCTGCAGACACGGAATGATCTCAAGTAGACTGTTCGAATTTATCGAGTAATCCGCAACAGCCTGCAAAGCAGGCTTTGCATTGTAAGCAATACCAATTGCTGCAGTTTCAAGCATAAGGGCATCGTTAGCGCCGTCACCGACAGCTACCGTTCTTTCCCGTGGAATGTTCCACTTGTCAGCAAGTATTTCCAGCTGTTGTGCTTTCATTTTTGCATCAACAATACTTCCCAGAACTTTCCCCGATAAACAACCATTAACGACTTCAAGTCGGTTCGCCAATACAGCATCCAGTTTGAGTGCCTTTTGCACTTTATCAGCAAACCATGTGAAGCCACCGGAAACTAAGGCAGTTTTCCAGCCTCTATTTTGCAACGAAAGCAGTAATTCTGATGCGCCGGGGTTAAATGGAATTGGATTAAAAAGGCTTTCTAAGTCACTTTCTTTAACTCCCGATAAACAAGCGACACGCAGCTTAAGGCTCTCACTAAAATCAATTTCACCTCGCATAGCGGCTTCCGTTATTGCTGAGACTTTAGTATAACGGTCATTTAATCGTGCAATTTCATCGATACACTCAATACCAATTAAGGTAGAATCCATGTCGAAGACGATTAAACCGGAACTGTGTTTCATTGAACGGAAAACTCCTGAGCTGGGCCCATGCAACTAACAGAATTTAAGCAATGGCATCGATTAAAAAACACCTTGCTTAACAACAAAACCAAAGCGATTGCTCGTATTATGTTTAAACGAGCGCTTCGTCTGGCTACTGCTGGCGGCTTGTTGCTGATCATTATTAATGTTTGGAATATTGCCAGTGTCCAGTCTCAACAGCAACTGTTCTCTCAAACTCAGTCAGTTACTCAATTAATGATTGAGCAGGCTGAGCATGAGGCGCATTACTGGCTTGAGCACCAAAACACCGAACGTTTGACTGCCTTAACCGATCATATTGCCAGCAACCCGCAGGTAATGGCAGCCACAATCCGTAACCGTTTTGGTGAGTTATTGGTTCATAGTGGGGTCAGCGCATCGATGATTGATTGGCCGGCAACCGATGATGCATCAGAGCCCTGGGTTCTCATAGAGGAAATAAGCCTTGAAGATAACGTAAGTGGTTACTTACAAGTAGTCTTTGATAAGAATCTTTTGCTTAAAAAAAGCCAGACCGCCCACAATGGGCTAATGCAGCAAGGAAAGTTACTTCTGCTGCTGGCTATGTTGGCAGGCGTATTTATTATGCTTGGTTTTAACCGGATACGTGACCGCTACTGGCAGACGGAACATCACTAAAAAGTTCGCAACTGTTTTGCCACAAAGTATCACTCAGTGACTCTTTACTCATGTCTCTAAGCTCTGCTAAAACATCCAAAACCTTTGCAATTCTGGCCGGCTCGTTACGCTGGCCCTGATAACCGCAAACCGGCATATCCGGTGAGTCTGTTTCCAGCACTAATGCAGATACAGGAACTTTTGCTATTGCTTCACGCGTTTTTTTTGCCCGAGTGTAAGTGATTACTCCGCCAACACCCAGTTTATAGCCGCAATCGACAAATTTCATAGCCTGCTCGTAACTGCCACTAAAGGCGTGTATAACACCGGAATCAGGGCCGTGCTGCTTCACCAGCGGATGCGTTGTCTCCAGAGTTTTGCGGTGATGAATAATAGCCGGGAGACCGTATTGCCGCGCCAGCTTCAACTGTTCAATGAAAAGTTTACGCTGGAGCTCTGAGTTTTCACAGGTGGCATCCAGCCCTATTTCGCCTACCGCCAGTAAACGTTCCTTTGGTTTATCCAGCGCCTGTTCCAACTCATCAATTTGATTCAGGCTGTGCTTCTCTATAAACCAAGGGTGCAAACCTAACGCAAAACGCCAGCTCGAAAACTGTTCAACCAGTTGCTGCAACCGGGGCCATTGCTCAGCACTGACACCCGGCACCATAAAACGCCCTAAGCCTACCTCTTTAGCGTTCTCCAGAACCTGCTCCCGATCGTCATCAAATGCCTGAAAGTCGAGATGGCAATGCGTATCGTAAAGCCTACTCATAAGCCTTAATGTTCGCGTGTGTGAGTAAATTCAATATCGGGGTAACGCTCTTCCGCCAGGCTTAAGTTCACCATAGTGGGTGCAATGTAGGTCAGATTATCACCACCGTCTAATGCCAGATTAGATTCCGCTTTACGACGAAATTCGTCCAGCTTCTTCTCGTCTTTACTACTGACCCAGCGCGCTGTCGCAACATTGATGTTTTCATACATGGCATCTACTTTATATTCTGTTCTCAAACGATGCACAACAACATCAAACTGCAGAACTCCAACAGCTCCAACTATCAAGTCATTACTGATAAGTGGGCGGAATACCTGCACCGCGCCCTCTTCGGATAACTGCACCAAACCTTTCAGCAGTTGCTTCTGCTTTAGGGGGTCTTTTAAGCGAATGCGACGGAAAAGTTCAGGCGCAAAGTTAGGAATGCCGCTAAATTTAAAATCCTCACCTGCAGTAAATGTATCACCAATTTGTATAGTGCCATGGTTGTGCAAGCCGATAATGTCACCAGGATAAGCCTCTTCCACATGCGAACGGTCACCGGCTAAGAAGGTTAAAGCATCGCTAATACGCACGTCTTTACCCGTACGCACCTGCCTCATCTTCATGCCCTTCTCATATTTGCCTGAAACAATTCTTAAGAAAGCGACACGGTCGCGATGGCGCGGATCCATATTCGCCTGAATTTTAAAAATAAATCCGGAGAAATCTTTGTTATCTGCACTGACGCTTTCTTGTTGATCAGTCTCCCGGGGCTGAGGTCTTGGAGCCCAATCAACCAGGCCATCCAGCATATGATCAACACCAAAATTACCTAATGCGGTACCAAAGAAGACCGGGGTCAACTCACCGGCAAGAAACAGTTCTTTATCAAAAGGATTAGAAGCACCGTTGACCAGCTCTATTTGCTCACGCAGCTCGTCCGCCCATGCACCTATTTTTTCATCCAGCTCAGGGTTATCCAGACCTTTTATAATGGTCTCTTCCTGTATTCTGTGTCCCTGGCCTGTTTTGTACAATATGGTTTCATCTTTAAGTAAATGATAAACACCTTTAAAGTTCTTACCGGAACCTATTGGCCAGGTAATTGGTGCACACATAATTTTCAGTACGTCTTCCACTTCATCCAGCAACTCAAGAGGGTCACGAATGTCACGGTCAAGCTTGTTCATGAAAGTAATAATTGGTGTGTCGCGTAAGCGAGTCACTTCCATCAACTTAATCGTCCGATCCTCGACACCTTTGGCACCATCAATAACCATCAGGCAGGAGTCAACCGCTGTTAGTGTGCGGTAAGTATCTTCAGAAAAGTCCTCGTGTCCCGGTGTATCGAGTAAGTTTACCAAGGCATCGTTATATGGAAACTGCATGACTGAGGTCGTTACCGATATGCCACGCTCCTGCTCCATCTGCATCCAGTCTGATTTTGCATGCTGCCCCGATTTCTTCCCTTTAATTGTACCGGCCTTCTGAATCTGATGACCGTGCAGCAATACCTTCTCGGTAATCGTTGTTTTACCAGCATCCGGGTGAGAGATAATGGCAAAGGTACGACGTTTCGCGACTTCATTCTGCAAGCTGGATTCCGACATCAATGACACTCTTTGTGGTTAAAATGGTTTATGCGGCTTATTTTCGCTGATCTTATACCGATACACAAACCAAGGATGGTTATCAAATGGTAGCTACCGTATTTATACCAGAAGGATAGCTCTCTACAACTTTATAGCCTGCCCTTCTTCCATGGGCGGTAAATCAAATAGATGACACAGGGTCTGACCTAAATCGGCAAAGCTTTGTCTTTTACCCCGGTTGCCTGCAGCTACATGGTGACCAGACAGCAACAGGGGAATGTATTCGCGAGTATGATCGGTACCTTCCCATGTAGGGTCACATCCATGATCAGCTGTTAACACCAGGATATCCTCCGGCTTCATTGCAGACTCAATTACTGGCAGCCATTTATCAAAGGCTTCAAGCTCACTTGCATACCCTTCAATGTTACGGCGATGCCCGTACAAGGTGTCAAAATCAACAAGGTTCGTAAAAATGAGTGAGTTGTCCGGACCTGTTTCCATCGCATTTAATGTTGCGGTTAACAGCCCTTCCAGACCGGATGCTTTTATTGACTGAGTAACACCCTGCCCTGCAAAAATATCGGCTATTTTTCCAATAGCGATAACCTCTCCACCCTTCTCCTGCAACTTATCCAGTACCGTCGGTTTAGGCGGTAAAACCGAATAGTCTTTGCGATTTGCGGTCCGCTCAAAAGTGTCGGCATTTTCACCAACAAAGGGCCGGGCTATAACCCGGCCAATATTATAGGGCTCCAGAAGCTCCCGTACTTTTTCACAAACCTGATATAAACGTTTAAGGCCGAAGTGCTCTTCGTGAGCCGCAATTTGAAAAACGGAATCGGCAGAGGTATAAAAAATTGGCCAGCCGGTACGAATGTGTTGCTCACCTAACTGTTTAATAATTTCTGTACCCGATGCATGACAGTTGCCAAGTATGCCTTGAAGTTCACAAGCTTCGGTTATCTGAGCTAATAGTTCCGCCGGAAAGCTGTTTTCCTTATCTTCAAAGTAGCCCCACTCAAAGTGCACAGGAACGCCCATCAACTCCCAGTGACCTGAGGGTGTGTCTTTTCCCGATGAAATCTCTGCCGCACAGGCATAGGCACCGCTTAGAGCGGAAGGTTTGTGACCTCTGGCATAAAATCCCGTAGCCTCTTTATGAGCTTCAAATAGTCCCAGACGGGTTAGGTTCGGCAAGTGCAGAGGTTTACCCTGTTTGTGCCGATACTCCGCGATATGACCAAAGGTATCAGCTCCGGCGTCGCCAAACTTTTCAGCATCCGGAGCGCAGCCAATACCAAAAGAATCTAATACCACGACAATGGCTCTGCTCATGCTTAATTTCCCGCTATTCTTTGATAGATAACACCAGTGGTGGATGGCTTTTGCGTACTAAAACTTATCGCTTTTAAGATACGTTCAGCAGCCTCATTCCAGTCAGACTCACAACTTGCATGTAATGTTGCCAGCTCTGTATATGAATCAACTTTTGAACCAATACCAAGGATACCGCTAACACCAACACTTAAGTCTAATATATCATCTGCTTTGCGGCGCCCTCCTCCCAAACACACTACTGCCATTCCCAGCTCTCGGGTATCAACTCCAACAATATAATGCCCGTTGTATTCAGCGGGAGCGATAAGAGGCTTAACGATTTTTGCCTGCGGCAGGTATTCATGACTTTTATCCAGAAAGTCACCGGGGCCACCCAATGACTTAACCATTTTAGCAAAACGCTCTGCCGCACTTCCGTCACTCAGTACTTTCTCTACCATGGCTTCCGCTTGTTCAGTATTGCCCGCCAACTTTCCTGAAACTAAAAGCTCAGCAGACAAGGCTTTGGTTACCTCGTGCAAACGTAAGTCACGGCGCTTCCCACTTAAGTAATCTACAGCTAACTGAACTTCAACGGCATTACCGGCAGCTGAGCCTAAAGCTTCATTCATATCCGTTATTAGCGCCGAGGTCTCAACCCCTAACTCACAACCAACAGTAACCAGACTCTGCGCCAGTTCTTTTGACTTCTCAAAGCTGGGCATAAAAGCGCCGTTACCCGCTTTAACGTCCATAACTAGACCGTCTAACCCTTCAGCAAGCTTTTTTGCCAGAATCGAGGCCGTTATCAGAGGAATTGATTCTACCGTCGCACTGATATCCCGCGTTGCATAAAAACGACTGTCTGCAGGAGCTAAACGCCCCGTCTGACCAATAATTGCGACCCCGGCATTTTTAACGGTATCGCGAAACAACTGATTATCGGGAGCCGTCTGATATCCGGGGATAGAATCAAACTTATCGAGTGTGCCGCCTGTATGCCCTAACCCCCGGCCGGAGATCATCGGGACGTAACCACCGCAGGCAGCAACAATAGGGCCCAACATTAAGCTGACCACATCGCCCACACCACCCGTAGAGTGTTTATCCAGTAAAGGGCCATTCAGATCCTGCTGTCGCCAGTCAAGAACGTCCCCTGAGTCACGCATCGCAACCGTCAGGGCTTTCTTTTCCTCTGCTGACATTCCCTGAAAGTAAACCGCCATAGCAAGAGCAGCTATTTGGCCTTCACTGACCGACTCGTCACAAATGCCGTTAATAAATTCCTGAATATCGGCTGCAGACAAGAAGATACCGTCTCGCTTTTTACGAATGACCTCTTGTGGCAAAAACATCGGTTAAGCCTTAACCAAAATCTTCTGAATGTCCTGTAACAAGCTACTGGCACCAATGCGGAAATGACTCGCGGTGACCCAGTCTTCACCCATCAGCTGTTCAGCTAATTCAATATACTGAACGGCATCGTCGACTGTACGAATACCTCCGGCAGCTTTAAACCCGCAGTCGGTTTGACTGGCTTTTATTACTCCTAACATAGCTTCAGCTGCTTTTAAGGTCGCATTCACTGAAACTTTGCCCGTTGAGGTTTTAATAAAGTCCGCGCCATTTGCAATTGCAAGTTCACTAGCAAGAACGATTTTATCGTGCTGCTCCAGTTCTCCGGATTCGATAATGACTTTTAATTGTACTGAGTCACCGCAAATATCCTTGCATTCTCTTACCAGCTCGGCTGGCGTACTTTCATCACCATTTAATAAAGCTCTGTAGGGCAGGACAACGTCCACTTCATCGGCACCGGCAGCAATCGCACGCTCTGTCTCAGCGGCTGCCCGCTCAACGTCACTGTTGCCATCAGGAAAATTTGTTACGGTAGCAACCTTAGTGCTAAGTCCCTGCTCTTCTAAAAACTGTTTAGCTAAAGCAACCCACTCCGGAAAAACACAAACTGCAGCGACGCTTTTTTCATTGATAGATGCACGTGAGCATAAATCTTCAATGACCTTGCGGTTATCGTCATTATTCAATGTCGTTAAGTCCATGAAGGACAAGGCTTGTAACGCCCGCACTTGTTGCGTTGATGGCATAATTACTCCGTTAGTCTTGTTGACGGCTCCAGCGCATAACTAAAGCATCTTCTCTGCCGCCATCCAATGGATAATAGTTTAACCTGCGACCTACGGTATCAAATCCATTGTGTTCATATAAGCGAATAGCCGCTGAATTCGATGCGCGTACCTCCAGAAAAACAACATACTGATGGTCATAGGCGTAGTCTAATAAGTCCTGCATGAGTTTGTTACCATAGCCCCGCCCCTGAAAAGCGGGATCGACCGCAATGTTGTGCAAGGTCAATTCATCTGCCACTCGCTGACAGATAGTAAAGCCTATAACTTGTGAACCTTGCATTAATCGCCTGCAACGGTAATGCTCGCCAACACTTTGACTGAATACCGTCCATGACCAGGGGTGGCTGTGTGCTTTGTTTTCGACCTCAAACTCGGGTTTACCGGGTTCAAAACTTTCAATTTTAGTGTCTTCAGTACTCACGGTCTTCATTTTGCAGCTGCAGCCAAAGCGTCTTTTTCTGCTCAGTAGAAAGGGGCTTAGCCAGCCAGTCGGTGTAATTAAAACACAAGCCTGGCGTTTGAACTGGCGCTTTTACGGCAACCGGACGTTGCTCAAAATACAAACTAAGATCGTTAATCCAGCCAGGAAGGGAAACCGGCAATTCAACAGCTCCCTGCAAGTAGAGCGGGCCCAGTCGGTAGTAAAATACAGGTGCTGTCGCACTTTTGGTTTGCCATACGGGAATACCCATCAATTGCAAAGCAGTGCGTTGTTGACTGGTCCATTCAGGAAGCATAACGATTACCGTTGAAAACAGATAAGTGCAGTTTACTCAAGCTTTGGAAGGATAGCCAGTCAGAAACTGGCAGGGGCGGAGGGATTCGAACCCCCAACCGTCGGTTTTGGAGACCGCTGTTCTACCAATTGGAACTACGCCCCTAACACTTGAGCGGAGAATTATACCGACACCGAGCATTCAAACAAGCGATATTTGCAAGTCTACTTATCGTTTGCAGATTAATTAAACAATTCTGACTAAGCTTCTGCGTCAAAGAGCTCTTCATGAACAATTTGTAGTATTTCTTCTACCTTAAACTCATCAATTTGAAAATGTTCCAGCACCCCATCCTGAACTTGCTCCCATTCTTCTTCTCCCGCCAGGCTCCGAGTTCTCATATCCACCGCGTAACGCGCAATTTTAAGTATTCCCAGAAGATCCAACGTCAGGCTATCCAACTCACTAGAGTGAGTGAAAATAGAGCTGTCTTCAAACAAGTAGTAAATCACTTCGACAACGATTTTGGGCAACTTCCAATGCTGAGCCAATAAGGCGCCTATCGTAGTATGTGTTGTCTGAAATAACTCTTGTTCTTTTATCTGCACCTTGGGCCAGGGAGTGCTTGCTGATGCGTTAAGCAAGTCGGCATAATCATCAAATTCAGCCAGCATGACCGGTATGCCGGAGCTTTGAAATAACCCGAGCATATACGCATGGTCTCTTAATTCGGGGCGTCCTATAGATTCTGCGACCAAAACACAGGCGCTGGCAACCCACTCGTTATACCGCCAGAACTCGTTAAGATCGTAGTCGGAAGTTAACGCTGACTTTAGCGCAACGGCCCGAACAATAGGAAACACCCGACGGAATCCAAGCGTCATAACAGCCTGTTGGATAGAGTCGACCTCTTTAGCCCGACGGTAAGCAGCGGAATTAACTACCTGCAAAACAGCTGCAGCTATACTCATATCGGCAGAGATCGATTCCGCAATAACACCAACATCAGGTTCATCTTTTTTGGCTTCACTACTGACAGTTAACAGAGTTTGAGGGCGCGGAGGAATACTGACTCTTTGTAGCAATCGTTTCTCTGCTGTCGTAATTTCTATCGCCATAGTATCTCCAGATTGAACCCAATGATTTACATGAAATCTTAAAGCATGTCATTATGTTGAAACGTTTTATCAGGTATAACACTTCAATGTCTTACTTTCGATGTATTCTCTTTGTTTGTGCGTTAATTTTCAGCACCTTTGCTCATGCTTCGGTAGAAGTTGAGGTTTCAGGTGTTGAAGGCGATGAGTACAACAACGTTATGGCATTGTTGCAAATAGCCCGTCTGGACGAAAATAAAAGTTATGCCGCTTATCGAGTTCGGTATTTACACCGACAAGCGCCTAAAGACATCAAAAAGGCACTACGTCCGTACGGATATTATCAGGTTGAAGTGAATGCTCAACTAGAAACTGTCGATTACGGCTGGTCAGCATCGTACCAGGTGAGCTTAAACGAACCGGTTCGAATTTCGCAAAATTCATGGAAAATAAAAGGCGATGCGACGGACGATAAAGCTTTTAAGAAAGTTATTGAAAGCAGTAACCTGAAGGAGCAGGAGCGCTTTATTCACAGCCACTATGAAAGCGTCAAATCGCGTCTTTTATCCTTAGCCAGTCAACGCGGCTATCACGATGCCCGTTTCATAGAACACAACGTTGAAATAGATGTTGAAAAGAATTCAGCCGCAATTAATGTCGTATTTGATTCCGGACAACGCTACAAATATGGGCAAATTACCTTTGAACAAGACATTCTGGATGACGAGTTACTGCAGCGCTACGTTCCCTTTGAACAAGGTGAAGGCTACAACACTCAAGAGCTCAGTCAATTACAAATAGCTCTGGGCGATAGCGGATACTTTTCATCGGTTCAGGTCAGTCCGCAGTGGAATGAGTCTAAGCAACACAGAGTGCCTATTACTGTCAATTCTGAGCCAAACTTCAGAAACCAATACCAATACGGCATCGGCTACGGTACCGATACCGGAGCCCGCGTGAGAGCCAGTATTAACCGCCGCTGGGTGAATACAGAAGGCCACCAGTTGCGTGGAACGACGCAAATCTCTGAAGTCGAAAGCACTGTCGGCGCTAATTACATCATTCCCGGTAAGAAGCCACAATCCGATTATTACCAAATACGAGCAGAAGCCTCGGATAAAAACAACGAAGGACAGAACAACCGACTCTATCGTCTGGGAGCTTCTAGTATCGTGGCAATGAATAAGTGGCGGCGTGAATATGGACTGCACTGGCAACGCGACGACTTCGAAATCGGTGAAAGTTCCGGAACCAGCCAGTTCCTTATTCCTCAGGCAAGCTGGAACTATATGACCGCTGATGGTCGCTTAAACATTGATAAAGGCTTCCGGTTTGATATTACCTTAAAGGCTGCCAATGAGGCTCTGTTATCCGATGCAGACCTGGCGAGCCTGGAACTTGGCTTTAAAGCTGTTGTCCCTTTAACTGACAGAATACGCTTTCTTGCCCGGGCAGAAGCCGGGGCGACTTATATTAAAGACTTTGATCAACTACCACCGTCACTACGTTTCTTTGCTGGTGGTGACAATAGTGTACGTGGCTATGCCTATGAACAACTGGGGCCGGAAGATGATACAGGAACTGTTATCGGTGGCCGTTACCTAGCGGTCGCCAGCGCGGAAATCGACTATCGATTTAAGGATAACTGGCGTGTCGCCCTCTTCACCGATATTGGTAATGCCATGATTGAACCTAATGAAAAACTCAAACAAAGTGTCGGTTTTGGTGTTCGCTGGATATCGCCCATTGGCTCAATCCGTCTTGACTTGGCACAGGCGATAGACGAGCCAGGTAAACCGTGGCGCCTGCACTTTACATTAGGCCCCGATCTATGAGGGTATATCGCTGGTTAGCAGGGACTATCCTGAGTCTGGTTCTCTTGGTTCCTATTATAGCTTTTAGTCTGGTTGCCAGCGAAAGCGGCAGTCGATGGGTATTAACCCAGGCGCAGAAGTATGCCCCTGTTGAATTCAGTTATAGTCAGTTTAATGGAAGCCTTTTAAATGAGTTTGAGTTCAGAGACTTTAGCTTAGAGGCCGGTACTTTTTCTTATGCCCCGGAACAGCTCAAAGTAAGCTGGAAACCTTTTGCTCTATTATCGGGTGTGCTTAGAATAAACAGCGTTAAAAGTAACGGCGGTGAAATAAGGCTGCGAGCGGCAGAACAAGAGCAAAGTGACGCCTCAGAAACTTCTATTCAAGACATTTCAATTGAACTCCCTATAGACTTCAATGTGCTCAAGTTATCCATTGAAAAAACGCAATTTTTTATTCTAGAAACTCCTGCGCAGAACCTAAATATTAATGCGTCAGTGAGGCTTGATACAAGTGGGAGCCTAAACATTCGGGAGCTGCAGCTCGAGCATCAATACATGACAACGACAATTAGCGGCAGAACCAAGCTTTCTTACCCGTTTGATAGCAACCTTAATAACAACACACACCTGCACTCGCCGGACTACCCCGAGCTAAAAGTCAAAAGTCGTATAGTCGGTAACCTGCATAAGCTATCGACGACTAGTGAATTATCAGAAGGCCTTATCGGCACGATCTCGGCTGAATTACAGGACCCAATTAGTGACCTTAAATGGCAGCTTACGAGTCAATGGCAAGACAATAATATAACTCCATGGTTGGCGAGTTTCGGCGCAGATACCCTCAACCTGAGTTTCAACGGAACCCTTAACGGACAAGGCGGTATGGATCATATCGAGCTGGAGCCTTCGATTTCCGTCATGGTTAATAAGCAACAAGCAGATATTGATGGCAACCTGAACTACAGGAACAACGTACTGGCCCTGAACGCTCTTAATATTCAGCCCCAGGGAGACATTGACGGTGTGTTAACTCTTCAGGGAGAAATCTCATCACTGAAAGCTAATCCGGAAATAAATGTATCGGCAACCTGGGATGAGATTATCTATGAACCCAATCAACTGACTAGCCGAAATGGCAAACTGACAGCGCAGGGCACGATAGGTGATTTGGCTATCTATTTGGACAATACGCTTACCGGATTACTAGGGAATGATTTAAACCTTACAACAGAAGCCGAACTAACGGAGAAAAGTTTAAAGCTAACTCAGTGGCGACTGTCTCAAAACGACGAGCAAGTAAATGGCAACGCGATCATTGAGTGGAAAGATAACCTTTCGCTGGCCGCTAACCTCACAGGTAGTTTTCAACAGCAGACAGTAGACGCAAAAGTTAGATTGCGTCTGTTAGATCCCTATTTATTTGTCGACCAACTAGAAGCACGCTGGGGCCCACACTCGTTATTAGCCAATGGGGCGCTCAGTCCTGGCAGCAAATTAAACTGGAAGCTAAGCTCCGCAGACTTAAGCACGCTATCAGATATCAAAGGTGAACTGGCAGCGGAAGGAAGTATCAACGGTCAACTCAACCAATCAAGGTTTGATTTTGATATTGCAGAGTTTCACCTGAAATTACCTGACTATAATGCGATTACTCTGAACCAGTCAGTAGCCGGCTCTTTTAATTATCAAGAAAGCACATTTGACGTAACTCCGGTTTGCCTAAACTATAAAGGACTACGTAAACCGTTATGTGCTCAATTAGAGCAACAAAAAGATTCAGTAAACTTTACTGCAGACGCCAGCCAAGTGCCTTTGAATTTGCTTCAGGCAATTGTCTTACCTGACAGTCCTTACACCTTAAGTGGAGAGCTCTCTTTAGAAATTGATGGTGAATTTAATAATCAGACAATGAGATTGGAAAAATTCGAGGGAGTCGTCAACGCAGATAACTCTAAAATACAAGCGGGTGAAGAAGTCATAACCTTAAATCAGCTAGTGCTAAAAGCAAAAAACGGCGCAGAGCAAGATCTTGATATTTCACTGACTGCTAAAGCCAATGAACTGGACTTTGATCTGTCTGGAGAGCTGAATATTGAGCAGTTAAATACCAATAGCCCAATATCGGGAAAAGTGCTACTGAGCTCAAAAAGCCTGGAGTTGTTAAATCTATTTGCACCACAGATTAATATAGGTGACGGAAACACTAAAGCCGAACTGACTATAGCGGGTAAGCTTAACGATCCAACCGCATCAGGAAGCATGAACTTATCTGCAGACAGAATTGTTTTGCTTTCTAGCGGTACTTTGATAACGAATTTAGAGGCCGAGCTAACAGCCGACGCAAATGTTGGGCAGTTTACCGTTAGTGCTAATGGTACGGTAGGTCAAGGAGATGTCGATATTAAGGGTCGATTCAATGTCCTTAAGCGAGTTGGCCTGCTAACGATAAAAGGCAAAGACTTATTAATTTTAGATACGCCGGATCTCTTACTATCGGCTTCGCCTGATGTCAAAATTGAGCTGCAAGAGAACCTCATAACTCTTACTGGGGACTTAGACGTTCCCAAAGCACGCATTACCCCGGTAGAGTTAAACCAGGCTGTTACAGAGTCTGCTGACGTCAATATAAAGAACGAGAAGAAAGAAGAATCTTTGTTCAGAACAAAAGCAGATATTACGGTGAGTTTAGGAAAAAGTGTACGCGTTGAAGCTATGGGGTTCTCCGGGAACCTGCAAGGACAGTTACGAATTAGCCAACAACCAAACTCTGCCGCTACAGGAAATGGAAGTATTGGCGTTGTTTCAGGAGATTACGAAATCTACGGGCAGAAACTGGCTATAGAGCGCGGCGATCTCTTATTTAACGGCGGGCCTTTAGATACACCGTCTTTAAATCTACGAGTAACGCGAAATATAAAAGGTAACGGTGCTTCACAACGTCCTCCTGAAATTATCGGAGCACGAGTAACAGGGACAATAGAACAGCCTGAACTCAGCTTATTTTCGACACCACCGCTTCCTGACAGCACAATTCTTTCTTACCTATTATTTGGTAAACCACCAGGAAACCAGGGAGATGTCAATAACCTTGAGTTACAAGCTGCACTATTAGTCGGGGGGCGGAGCACGGAGTTTCTGACTGAAGGGATAAAAAGTACTTTTGATTTAGATGAAGTGTCGTTGGACTCAGAAACCAACGATGTAAATGATACATCTCTTTATATTGGTAAATACTTATCGCCTCAATTATATATCAAATACGGAATAGGTTTACTCGAGCCCACTTCCACTTTCATATTGCGCTACACACTATCTGAAAGGCTACTGTTCGAATCGACCTCAAGTACAGAAGGTCAAGGTGGTGACTTGATATATACCATAGAAAACTAAAGTTAAGCCTTGCACTCAGAAGTAAGTTAAATGAGCATCCCCCTCTTCGAGGCTACTTCCATATTATAATCAGACAGTTTACCTGACCTTTTAGTACCTGATGCTGCTGAAGTGAGGTATTTTGTGACGGACATAAAAAAACCCCGGCGCGTTAGCACCGGGGTCTTCCTATTTGTAGTCTGGACAAGGTTTCGCAGAGCTCAACCTGTTCAGCGGGGTAA